>CAWDZJ010000001.1:0-68107 GCA_963806815.1 uncultured Alphaproteobacteria bacterium
CTGGCCGGCTTCGAGGAATTGCGCCACGGCATCGTCGAAGATCTTGGGCTTGCCGACGCCCATGCCCTGGTGACCGAAGGCGCGGTCAGCGCCTTGTTTCTCGCCTGCCGCGCCTATTGCCGGCCGGGCAGCAATTTCGTCACCACCGATCCGGGCTGGAAATGGCCGATGCAGTTCGCCCGCCAGGCCGGCGCCGAGGTGCGGGAAATTCCGATCTACGATCCGGCAACGAACTACAAACTGACAGCAGAGCAGCTTGCGGCCGCGGTCGATGACAAGACCGCGATCATTTATCTGGTCGATCCCAACAATCCGCTCGGCATTTGCTATACGGAAACTGAAATCCGGCAGTTCACGGATATCGCGCGCAGCGTCAAGGCGGTGTTCGTGCACGACAGCACCTACCGCCAGTTTGCCGATCATCACACGCTCGCGGCGCGCTTCTATCCCGAGCGCGCCATCACGATCTACAGCTTCTCCAAATGGCTTGGCCTTGCCGGCCTGCGGGTCGGCGCCGCGGTGTCGTCACTCGACATCATCGAGGAACTGGCGCGGCTCTCGCCGGCAACGCTTGGCGCCAGCGTCATTGCGCAGAGCGCGGCCATGGCCGGCCTGAAGGTGAAGGACGAGTGGATGCCGCAAGTTCAGGCGCTGCAGCGGCGCAATCAGGCTGCGGTCCGCGACGCAATCGCGCAAGTGCCAGGATTTGAATTGCCGGTCTATCCTTCGCAGGGCAATTTCCTGGTGGTCGAATGCGTCAAGGCCGGCATTCGCCCCGAAGCACTGGTCGACGTTTACCGCGAGCACGGCATCATGATCCGGCAGGGCGCCTATCACACGCCGCGGTTCGGCGACCGTTTCATCAAGGTCTCGACCAGTGTGCCGGCCGACTGGATCGATGCCTTCTGCGCGCTGTTGCCGGCGGCGGTCGAGACCGCGCGCGGCCGCAACGACGTTGCGGCGCAATTTTAGAGGTAATGCATCATGCCCCATCTGACGGCGAAGGACGGTACGAAACTTTATTATGAGGAGGCCGGCAGCGGTACGCCGATCGTGTTCGTGCACGAATTTGGCGGCAGCTACCGCAGCTGGGAGCAGCAGGTGCGCTATTTTTCGCGCCGCCATCGCTGCATTGTCTACGCCGCGCGCGGCTATCCGCCATCTGACATTCCCGAGGATGTCGAATCTTACTCGCAGGCCCACGCCTGTTCCGACATCGAGTCGGTGGTCGACGGGCTCAAACTTGGCAAAGCGCACATCGTCGGACTTTCCATGGGTGGCTTTGCGACATTGCATTTCGGTCTGAACTGCGCGGGCAAGGCGCTGTCGCTGACGGCGGCCGGCGCCGGCTATGGCGCCGAGAAGGAATTCGCGGCGCACTTCCGCAATGTCTCGCTCGAGGTCGCGGAGAAGTTCGAATCGCTGGGCGCGACGGAATTCTCCAAGACCTATTCGCTGGGCGCGAGCCGCGTGCAATTGCAGAACAAGGACCCGCGCGGCTTCCAGGAATTCGCCGATCTGCTGTCGCAGCATTCATCCAAGGGGGCGGCGATGACCATGCGCGGCGTGCAGGCGCGCCGGCCCTCGCTCTATGATTTGGAAGACGGCTTCCGTAAGCTGACGGTTCCGACCTTGATCATCGTCGGCGACGAGGACGATCATTGCCTGCAGCCGGGGCTGTACTTGAAACGGGTGATCCCGGCGAGCGGTCTTGCCGTGTTGCCGAAGACCGGGCATGCCTGCAATCTCGAAGAGCCGGCCCTGTTCAATGCGATCCTGGCTGAGTTCCTGGCCATGGTCGAGGCCGGCCGCTGGCTGCCGCGCGACCCGCGCGCACAGCCGCAGGAAATCATGAAGACGAACTGAGGCGACAGCGCGAAATCAGGTGCGATGGCAATCGGTGACAAGGCACGGCGCGCTGCCGAGCGCGTCAGCGAGGATCGGCTCTGGCATCGCCACATGGCGATGGCCGAGATCGGTGCGACGCCGGCCGGCGGCGTCGATCGCCAGGCGCTGTCGGCGGAGGATGCCGCCGCGCAGGTGTTATTGATCGATTGGGGCGTGCCGCTCGGTCTCAAGGCATTCACCGACGAGATCGGCAATCTGTTCCTGCGCTGGGAGGGAAGCGATCCTTCGTTGCCGCCGGTGCTGATCGGCTCGCATCTCGACAGCCAGCCGACCGGCGGCAGGTTCGACGGCGTATTCGGCGTTCTGGCGGCGCTGGAGACGGTTGAGGCGATGCAGGAAGCCGGTCTCGCACCCAGGCACAGCATCGAGATCGTCTCCTGGATGAACGAGGAGGGCTCGCGCTTTGCGCCCGGTATGATGGGTTCGGAGGCCTTTGCCGGCGACCGCACGCTCGATCAAATCCTGCCGGTGCGCGACCTTGACGGCGTCAGTGTCGCGGAGGCGCTGGCGCAGGTCCGCACCGTCTTATCGGAGCTTCCGGTGCTGCCGCTGGGACGGCCGGTTGCCGCCTGTGTCGAGCCGCATATCGAGCAGGCTCCGGTACTGGAAGCGACCGGCAACATCATCGGTGTCGTTACCGGCATGCAGGGCAAGCGCACCTTCCGCGTCACCGTGACCGGCGAGGAGGGGCACGCCGGAACGGTGGCGATGGCGGCGCGCCGCGACGCGTTGATGGCTGCGACCGCGATGGCGCAGGCGATGCAGGCGGAGATCGCCGCGATCGACGACGATATCCGTTTCACCATAGGCCGCTTTGTCGTGACGCCAAACGCGCCATCCGTGGTGGCGGGCGAGGTGGTGTTCTCGATCGATCTGCGTCATCCGGTCGATGCTGTGCTGCGGCGGACCGGCGATCGCATCGCGCCGGTCTGCGAGGCGGCGCGCGGGCCCTGCGCGGTCAAGGTCGAACGTCTGGTTGACGTGCCGCCGATTGAATTCTCATCGCGGGTGCGCGATCTCATTCGCGATGCAGCCCAGGCTTTCGGCTATCCGTTGCGCGATCTCTTGTCGGCGGCCGGCCACGACGCGCGCCAGGTCAACCGGCTGGCGCCGACCGGCATGATCTTCGTGCCGTGCCGCGGCGGCATCAGCCACAACGAGGCGGAATGGGCCGAGCCTGCCCATCTCGCCGCCGGCGCGCGGGTGCTGGCGGCCGTCACCGTCGCCTTGGCGGAATGTGAGTAACGCGTCGCGGTGGCGGGTATGACGACGGCGTTTGTCGACCGCGCTGTGTCTATTGCGATCACCGTGAACTGATTGCCGTCATCTCCAGACGATCCGGACAATATGGCGGCGCCCCCGGTCGCATGCCGTCGTGTTAGGCAGCGATGCCGCGATCTTAGTCGCATACGATGAGCATCGGAATTTCCGAGGAACAACCTCCAAAATTTCGAAAGCTCATGTTCGGCTTGGCGTTTTTCAAGTTGCTATGATGCAGACGCTGTGAGCGGGATACTGCGCAACCCGCATTGCATCGTTCCCGCGCCATCGTCTCGTCATGCTGGTGCGAAATTTGCTGACTGAGATTTGCTGGCCGAGATTTGCTGGCTGAGACCAGAGATCAGCGAACTGAAATTCGAAGGCATTCGGTCGTCTGACGTGATGGCAAATGTCTTCACCGGCACCGATACCGGCATCGATGGCGTTGGTCAGTTTGCGCCGTTGTTGCCGGTATGATGCCCGGAATGATCGGAGGACACTATGACGCCACCCAACCGTGCACTTTTCACTGATCGCGTGAAGCGCCTTACGCCATGGCTTTTCTCAGCCTTGCTAGCCGCTGTGGTCATGCTGCCGCAGGCGCGACCTGCGGCAGCGGCCGATCAATTGAAGATCGTCACTGGATTTGCCGCCGGCAGCGGCATCGATGTCATTGCCCGGCTGATCGCCGAGCATGTGCGCCAGGACACCGGCATGACCGTGATCATCGAGAACCGCCCCGGCGGCGGTGGTCGCGTCGCCGCCGATATGGTGGCGCATGCCGCGCCGGACGGTCAGACGGTTCTGCTCGCGCCGATCGTGACGACGGCATTCACCCCCTTCATGTTCAAGAAGCTGTCATTCGATCCGCTGAAGGACCTGGTACCGGTCACCCGGCTCGGCAATTTCAAGTTCGCGCTGGCCGTGAACAACAAGTTGCCGGCCAATACCGTCAAGGAGTTCATTGCCTACGTGAAGGCCAATCCCGGCAAGATGAGCTTTTCGACCCCGGGTGCCGGCACGCCGGCCGAATTCCTTGGCGCGATGTTCAACAAGGCGACCGGCACCGACCTGGTGCACGTGCCCTATCGCGGGTCCGGCCCGGCGGCCGCGGGCGTCCTCGCCGGGGACGTGATGTCCGCTTTCAACACCACGGTCGCCATGCTGCCGCTCTACAAGGACGGCAAAGTCAAGATCCTGGCGGTGACCGGATCCTCACGATCGCCGAACCTGCCGAAAGTTCCCGCCCTGAGCGAACTGAAACTGAACCTCGGCGAAATCGAATCGGCCGATCTCTGGTACGGCTTCCTCGCGCCTGGCAAGACCCCGCCCGAAACCGTGAAGAAGTTGAATTCCATTCTGGTTGCAGCGATCAAGAATCCAAAAGTCAAGGAGCGGCTCCTGAAGCTCGACATCGAGGTCATCACCGATACACCTGAGGCGTTCGCCAAGATCGTCAAGCAGGATTATGACCGCTGGGGCAAGGTCATCAAGGAGAGCGGCTTCAAGTTGCGCGACTGAATTCTTTGAGCAGGATTTGGAAAAGCATGCCCTCCGGCGTGACCCGAGGTTTGCGGACCTTTCCGACAAGCTCATACGAAACACTAGAGTGCAATTCAGGCAGATTGAATCGCAGTGACCAATTAATGTCTTTGTTTGTCGTATGATCCAATCGGAAAAGTCTGCAACTTTTCCGGATCATACTCTAGCCTCAACGTGTTGAAGCCACGACTGCGGAGGCCGTGGCTGTCGGTGCGTGGCTTCCGGGATTTGATTGTGTGGTGATCAGGCTTCGACAATGCGCCTCGAATGCTTCGCTAAGCGCCGTTCTGCGATAGCCCTTCACGGTGGCGATGCCGATCTGCAAGGCGCGGTGAGTGCCCGCCAGGTCGACATAGGCGAGCGGCAGGCCATCGAGCGAGGCGACATTGCGCGGCCGGACATTGAGAATGCTGTAGCCATGCCCGCGCGCCACAAGACTGCGCACCACGTCGGGAAACTGCGATCGCTCGCGGATGGCGGGTTCGAGTTTCTGCGCGTGAAACAACTCCATGAAATAGTCACGGCTGATGGGAAGGTCGAGCAGGATGAAAGGCTCCTCGGCGAGCGACTGCAGCGACACGGACTTCTGCCGCGCCAGCGGGTGCTCGCCTGGAAGCAGGACATAGGGCGGCACGGAGACGAGCGGTTCGAATGTAACATCTTCCGGCAGATCGAGATCGTAGGTGATGGCCATGCTGATTTCGGCGTTACGAAGCCGCGCCAGCAGCGCTTCTTGGTTATCTTCGGTGATCTGAATGCGGCTCGCCGGGAACTTCTGCTCAAACGAACGACAGAGTTCCGGGATGATCAACGGCGCCAGCGTCAGCAGAAAGCCGACGTCGATTCGGCCGCCGACGTCGTTGGCGAGCGCCGCGGCGGCCGTCAGGAGCGACTCGGCCTGTTGCAGCACTTGTTTGGTTTTTTCCAGCAGCGTGCGCCCCGCGGGCGTCAACGACAGGCCTTGCGCATGATGCCGGATAAAAAGCTGGATGCCGAGCTCGGTCTCCAAATGGGTAATTGCCGCCGATATCGAAGGCTGCGAGATGTTCACCCGTTGCGCGGCCTGTGTGATACTGCCGCTTTCGCCGACCGCGACGAAATATTCCAGCTGGCGCAAAGTGAACCGCACGGCCGCTCCCCGATCGGAATGATCAGAATTATACGCCGCCGGTCACCCGACAAGTGGCGCAACGGCGCATTGTGGAGGCAATTGCGGTGCGCTACCAGAAAAAAGTCCAGTTCGGTCGGGTCGTGATTCGCCGATGGGGCGCTGCCGCTTTGTTGAACATAGGAAATCATAAAGCAATGCCCCGGCAAGAGCTAATTTACCAAACCGTGGCGGCAGGCCAATCTGACCGCCCATTGTGTGGTTGATATGAACTGGCCCGTAGCGAACTAGCGAGCAGAGGCGAGAGATGATTCGTACCGGATCGCAATATCGAGATTCCATCCGCGACGGCCGCCGGGTCTGGATCAACGGCGAGCGGGTGACGGATGTGACCGCACACCCGATGTTCAAGCCACTGGTCGACATCCGCGCGCGCATATACGACATGGCGCACGAGGATGCCCATTGCGACGTCATGACCTTTGAGGAAAACGGCGAACGCTTCGCCGTCGGTTTGAAACTGCCCTACAGCCAGGACGACTGGCACGCCAAGCGGCGCGCCACCGATCACGTGCTCGACGACATCAGGGGCATCGTCACGCGCGTCGGTGATGAAACCGTCGGCGAGATGTGGTCGCTGTTCGATGGCCAGGACATCTTGAACGAGGTCGATCCGCGCTTCTCCGCCAACATCAAGCATCACATCGACCACGTCATTCGAAGCGATCCGTTTCACGTCTCCGCCAACACTGATCCGAAAGGCGACCGCTCCAAGCGACCGCAGGAGCAGGATCCCGACATGCTGCTGCATGTCGTCAGGGAGACGGATCAGGGCTTGATCGTGCGCGGCGCGAAGTACGAAACCGCCGCGCCCTATTCCAACCAGGCCTTCACCAAGCCGACCATCGCCAATTGGGGCGACGACAAGCTGTCCGACTATGCCGTCGGTTTTGTCTGCGACCTGTCATCACCGAATATCCGTTTCATCTGCCGCACCGGTTTCACGGGGCGCGCACCGGCTGAGGACTATCCGCTTTCCAATCACTTCGATGAGATCGATGCACTGGTCGTTTTCGATAATGTTCTGGTGCCGTGGGAGAACGTGCTGTTCTATCAGCACACGCGAGCGGCCGCCTATATCCGCGCGACCCTGCATCGCTACTCCGCCTTCGCTTTCGTGCAGCGCAATCTTCGGCTTGCCGATTTTTTGATCGGTGCCGCGCTTTGGAACGTCAAGCAGACCGGGCTGGAGAAGCAGCAGGCCGTGCAGGAAAAGCTTGCCGCGCTCGCCTGCTATCGCGAAGGCATCAACGCGCATCTGACCGCCGCGATTGCCATGGCCGAGCCGAGCCCTGCGGGCCTGTTGATGCCGAACCAGTCGCTGCTGTTCACCGGACGGGTCCTGGCTTGTTCGCAACTGCATCACATGATGCATCTCGCGCGCGAACTCTGCGGCGGGCAGATTTGTGTCACGCCGGACGCGGCAACCTTCCGCGATCCCGAGACCGCGATGTGGATGCAGAAATACTACACCCTGAATGACAACTGGACCGCCGACGACCGCCGCAAGCTGTTGGCCTTCGCGCGTGACCTGCTCAACTCCGACTATGCCGGCCACCGGCTGACCTTCCAGTTGTTCGCGCAATCGCCGCCGTTTGCACATCTCGCGGCGGTCTATCGCAATTTCGACTGGGATGAGCCCTTGCGCATGGTCAAGGAAGCCGCAAGTCTCTCGGATGATGTCTTCGGCCGTTCCAAGGCGGCCGCCGAATAGAGGCCCACGCCGTGGCTCACGAACGTATTCGCAAATTCAATACCCGCGACACCTATCCCGAGCAGAAGCTCGACAACGATCTCTGCCAGGTGGTGCGGGCGCGCGGCACCATGGTGTTCGTGCGTGGACAGATCGGGCAGAACCTCGACACCAGCGAGAATGTCGCGGTCGGCAACGTGGAAGGCCAGGCCGAACAGGCCATGCGTAACATCGCGCAATTGCTGGCGGAGGCCGGTTCGGCGCTCGATCACATCTGCAAGATTACGATCTTTCTGACCGACCCGCGGTACCGCGAGGCGGTCTATCGCGTGGTCGGCCGCCATCTGCGCGGGGTGTTTCCAGTCTCGACCGGCATTGTCGTTGCGGCGCTCGCACGCCCGGAATGGCTGGTTGAGATCGATGTCGTCGCGGTGATCCCGGACTGATGGAGCGCGCATGACCTTCTCCATTGCCGCCCGCTGCGCCCGCACCGGCATGTTCGGCCTGGCGATTTCCTCGTCTTCGCCAGCAGTCGCGGCGCGCTGCGTCTTTGCCCGAGCGGGCGTAGGCGCGGCCGCAACGCAGAACATCACCGATCCCTCGCTCGGGCCGCGCATGCTCGATCTGCTGGAACTCGGCGCCAGCGCGGAAGAAGCGGTCGCAATCGTCCGGCAATCCGCCGCCTACATCGGCTATCGCCAGCTAGCGTTGATCGACGGCGCAGGCAGGACTGCGATATTCTCTGGCGATCATATCCTTGGCCGCTATGCCGAGGCGCACGGCCGCGACGCGGTCGCTGCCGGCAATCTCCTCGCCGCGACCGCAGTGATCACCCGCATGGTCGAGGCGTTCGAAGAAAACCCTGACGCGCATCTCGGCGACCGGTTGATCGGCGCCTTGCAGGCGGCGCTCGCGGCCGGCGGCGAGGAGGGACCGGTGCATTCGGCCGGCCTACTGATGGTCAGCGATCTGGCCTGGCCGGTCGCCAGCCTGCGGATCGACTGGGCCGACGACGATCCGATCGCCGCGCTGGCCAAGGCCTGGGAGGTCTATGCGCCGCAGATGGATGCATACGTTGCCCGTGCGCTCGATCCGCGCGAGGCTCCGTCCTACAATGTGCCGGGCGATCCATGACGCGCTGCGCTGCTAAAATTGCTCGTGTGAGATGGCCGCGCAGCAAACGGATCGATCGGGCCTGATCGCCGAATGACCACACGCGCCCAACACCTGCTGGCATCGCTCGTCGCCTTCAATACGACGAGCGACCGGTCGAACCTGGACTGCATAGATTTCGTGGCCGGCTACCTCTCATCGCACGGCGTGGTTTCGCGCCGCGTTCCCGATGCGACCGGCGCGAAAGCGAGCCTGCTTGCCACCATTGGCGATTCCGCGCGGCCGGGGCTGGTTCTGTCCGCTCATACCGACACCGTGCCGGCCAATCCTACCGAATGGCACGGTAGTCCTTATGAATTGCGAACCGTCGCGGGGCGTCACTACGGCCGCGGCACGGCCGACATGAAAGGCTTTCTCGCCTGCGCGCTCGCAGCAGTGCCGGATATCGTGGAGGCGAAGCTGCCCTATCCGGTTCATCTCGCCATGTCCTATGACGAGGAGGTTGGATGCCGTGGCGCGCCGGATCTGATTGCAGCGCTGTGTGCGTCCGTCGCGCGGCCGCGCGCATGCCTGGTCGGGGAGCCGACGCAACTTCAACCGGTCGATGCCCATAAGGGCAAGGTCGCCTATCGTTGTACAGTGATCGGGCGCGAAGGCCATTCCGCCATGACCCATCTCGGCGCCAACGCCATTGAGGCGGCGGCCGTGATTGTGGCCCACATCAAACAGCGCGCGGATCATTATGCGGCGCATGGCACGCGCGTCGCCGGCTTCGAGCCGGCGTTCACGACCCTCCACACCGGGCTGATCAACGGTGGCACCTCGCTCAACATCGTGCCGCGATGCTGTACCTTCGCCTTCGAGGTGCGCAATGTTCCGGCCGATGATGCGGCAGCCATCGCGGCCGAAATCATCCAGTTCGCCGCGCGCGACGTCCTGCCGGGCCTGCGCGCGAAATCCCAGGACTGCGAAATTTTGTGGGAACAGATCGCTGCCTATCCGGCGCTCGACAGCGCCAACAATGCCGCACTCGTTCATCTGTTCAATCATCTCACGGGATCGCGAGGAGCCGGCAAGGTCAGCTACGGCACCGAGGCAGGACTGTTTGCCCGCGCGGGAATTCCGAGCATCGTCTGCGGACCGGGCTCGATGGAACAGGCTCATCGGCCTGATGAGTACGTTGAAGCCGGTCAGCTCAAACAGTGCGACGCGCTGCTCAAGCGGCTTGTCGCGGCGCTGTAAATTCTTGTGTGACGCCTCACGTGACAACCGCGCAGACAACAAGAAAGCAAAATCATGAAAGCCAAGGTGACATTGCTCGGCACGGGCGGCCCGCGGCCGGAAGTCGATCGCGGCGCAACCTCGATCCTTATTCAAGTCGGTGACGACAATATCCTGATCGATGCCGGCCGTGGTGTGGTGCGGCAACTGTTGCGCGCGGGCGTGCCGATCGGTCATATCAATAAATTGTTCATTACCCACCATCACTATGACCACATCGGCGACCTGCATGACGTCATTCTGTCGTCATGGCTGCAGGGTCGGAAGGACACGCTGCAGATTTTCGGTCCGCCGGACACACGTCGCATCGTCAACGCTCTGCTGACCCAGGTTTATGACAAGGATATCGAATTTCGCGATCAGGGCGAGCCGGCGGTCGGCGGCTGGAAGCCGGTCGAGACCACGGATGTCGTTTCCGGCACCGTTTATGAGACCGCGCGCTGGCGGATCAAGGCCGATGTCGTCAATCACGGCCTTGGCCTTGGCCTGTCGGATGCCTTCCGCAGCCGCTGGGTCTGTCTCGGATATCGCATTGAGGTCGGCGATGTGGTGATCGCGTTCAGCGGTGACACGGTCGAATGCGATGGTCTCTATCGCCTCGCCGATGGTGCCGATCTCCTCATCCAGTGCTGCTATCTCGCCCGCGCGGAGATCACCACCGACAGTGCCCGGCATCTTGCCAAGCACACGCTGGCTTGTGCCGATACGGTCGGCAAGATCGCGGCGCGGGCCGGCGTCAAGCAGATGATCCTCACGCATCATCGCGAAAAGCCGCCGGCGATGCTTGAGACGCTGCTGCGCGAAGTTAGCGAGGATTTTCCCGGACCGGTAGCGATCGCGCGCGACCTGTTGGAGGTCGAACTGTAACGCGAGAGCGCCAACTGACGCCATTGGCAAAATCGCTGTGGTCCTGGCAGCGGGGCTGATCGCAAGATCAAGACAATCAAGGAGATCGTGCAAAGGCGTTTACGACCTCGGCGTCAATGTCATCGACCAGCAACACGTCCTGGCAGAAGCCGTCGTCGTTCTTGACCCGCATGCCGATTGGCGAGGTTTCAAGGTAGCGGCTGTCGCGCGGCTGGCCGAGCGCGCGCAGACAGAGCGACAGGCCGACGAGATGCGATGGAATGATACCGTCCTCACCTTTGCGCAAAGGCACCAGACGCATCGCTTCGCCGGCGGAAAACCAGCGGCCCCGTTCCGTCGATGACGGCTCGCCTTCGATCGTGCACAGGAAGAGGACGCTCAAAATATCGGAGCGCCGGCTGTGGAGAGGATAGATCGCAGCCACGCGTCTGCAGGTCGCAAGCGCACCGCCGCCGAGTTCACGCTCCAGAACCCGGATTATGCCGCCGATCAGATAGTCGCCGCAGCGATCGACGGTGCCCGTATAGTGCCACATGCCGTTGAACGGATCGGCAGCGTCCACGGCGCGCAAGGTGAGCCAAAAGAAGACTTCGCCGTCGACGATTTTGTGCACGACAACCTCCGGCGAACAGGACGGACGCAGCCTGATCAGCGCATTGAAGATGCGTTTGGGAAACAAGCCGCCATGCGCGTCGCGATACTGCGACAGCCACTGCAATGCGGCCTCGCAGTTCGCGAGCGCACGAGCCTCGTCACCAAAGAGGTCAGTTGTCGTGTTGGAATTATCTGAATTGCTCATCTTCCTCATAGCGGTGCGCGTTGTCGGAAAACCACCGGTAGGTTGCCTGAATTCCCTCGCGAAAATCCGTTGTCGCCATAAAGCCCAGTTCCGTCGTCTGCCGGGTCGTATCGGCGACCCAGCGCGGCAAGTCCCACCGTTGACGTTCGACAGCGCCCCACGTCACAGGCAGCGGCGCCCCATGGATGTCCTGCACGAGATCGACCGCCTCCTGGATGGTGTGCTCCACGCCTGTGCCGAGGTTGAAAATCGACCCGTCGCCCATGCCGGGCCGCTGCATGCAATGTTCGACGGCGCTCACGACGTCGTCCACGAAGATGAAATCGCGGCTCACATCAGGTGACGACAGGTTCATCGGCCGCCCCCGCAACGCCGCCAGCATCAGGCGCGGTATCAGCCGGCGGCCCTGTTCCCACGGACCGTACACCGAGAACAGGCGCAAGGTCACCAGGGGCACTCCTTTGAAGCGCGCCGCATAGGTGCCGTAGAGTGTTTGCGTGAGCTTGGCGATATCGTGCACCCGCGTCGGATCGGGCAGCGAGGTCTCGCTCATGGGCGCGGTCTGATAGCCATATTCCGACGAGCTTCCAGCGTTGATGAACAGCATGCAGCCCTGGCACGCCGAGGCGAGATGAACGAGCGGCTGCACGGTGTGCAGGATCATCGCCATCTCATCGGTTTCCTGGGGAAGTGCCGCATGCGCCGCGAAATGCAACACGACCTGGGGACGCGCGGCCTCCACCGCCTGACGCGTCGCTTCCGCATCAAGCAGATCGGCGCGGTGCATCTGCACAGCATTCGCCACATCGGCAATCCGCCACATCGCGGCTGGCTGCCGGGAGGTATCCAATTGCCATTGCGATAAGTCGCGATCGGACGGCCGCACAATCACGTGGACTTCATGCCCACGCGCGATCATCCTCCGCACCAGGTTCGCGCCGACGAATCCCGTGGCGCCGCTGATCAAAATCCGGCGCGGATCAGCGGACGGCAGGTTCATGTTCGCGACAGAAATCGACATAGCGCGCAAAACCCTCGTCGAGCATCGTACGTGGCTCATACCCGAGCACGCGCCGCGCCTTGCTGACGTCGAGTGCACCCCGGCGGGTGCGCCGCACCGGGTCGTGGTTTTCGCGACTGACCACCTTCAGGTCCGGGAAATGGCCGCGGGCGATATCGGCGAGGTCGCGTAGCGTGCGCGCCGTACCACTCGTAATGTTGAAGGTGTCGTTGGCCGCTGCGGGATGCGTGGCCGCCAGATAGAAGCCCTCGACGGTATCCTCCACCCAGGTGAAATCGAGAAGCTGGGTGCCGCCATCGAACAACTAAATCTCCTTGCCCCGCATGCCGCTTTCAACAAAGCGCTGAACGATCCGATAATTGGTGTCGGTCGGACCGTACACCGAACACGGGCGCACGATCACGTATTCGAGCCCGTACATCTCCCGATACGTGCGCACATAGATCTCTCCGCACAGCTTGGATGCGCCATAAATCTCCAGAGGGACGGTAGGGTGCTCCTCGGTGGCGGGAAAGTGGACGAAGTCGCCGTAGGTCATGCTTGACGACGCGTAGACGAAGCGCGTGCTCTCGCAATGGCGCGCCGCATTGAGAACGTTCGTCGTTCCGGTCTGGTTGATGGCGAGAGCGTCCTCGAGATAGCGTTGCGACGCGTCGGCAATGGAAATCCCGGCGAGATGGATGACGACATCGGGCTCGGCCTCTCGCAAGCTGCGCGCCACGTGCTCGGCGTTGCAGATGTCACCTTCGATCAGTTCGAACCGTGCCCCGTTGTTCCGCGTCACCTCCGCCTCGCGAATGCGCCGCAGGCGATACTGAACTTGGCGGGGATAGTCGGTGCGCTCGTGGGGCAGCACGAAGGAGCGGAAGGCATCGTAGGCCACGACATCCCAGCCACTGCGGATGAACCGGACGGCAAGCAGCGAACCGATGAAGCCGGCACCTCCGGTGATAAAGACTTTTTGTTTCATGCCGATGCCCTAGCTCAGTCATTCTCTTAACGATGTCTTCGGATCTCACCCTGCACAGGTGCCGATGTATTCCTTGCGTTTCATGATCAACCGCCTCCGCTCTCCTCCATGCCGGGCAGCGAAATGGTCGGGCCGAGAAAGAGCACCTTGAAGTGCTCGATGACATCACTGTCGGCCTCGTCGGTATTCTCGCAACCGGCGTGGACGGTGCCGGTAGCACTTGCCACGATGTCCAGGCTGCAGCGAACCGGCTCCTTGCGATCGTTCTCGGCCGGACATATGAGGTGGACCACACCGGCATCGTCGAGCGTCCAGTGGCACGTCCATGACTTCTCGGGACGGAACATAAAGCGCTCGGTCACGGTGCCGTCGGCATTGAAGCGGATGAGATAGCCGCCGCACAACTCGCCGAGCTTAAGCATGTAGGAGCCCACCACTTCGCCGCGGGTGAAGGGGCGCTTGGTCTTCATCCAAGCCGGAAAGACGGGATCGGCCGGACTCGCCGGCTGCTGTCCAGTTTCCAGCTTGCACAGCCGCTGAAGTCTGCTGAAGTCTTCCAAAGCATTGCTCCCGATTGCATGTGGCCCAGGACCTGTGGGTGGGCCGGAGAATTCCGATGGCTCTTCCAGGACGCCGCAGGATCGTCATTCCGTGCGTGTTGAGGATACGACCGCTGCAGCCAGGTGATTGAAGCGGTCAGCGCTGCGCCAGTTGAACCAGTGCGCATAGCTGTCGAGGCCGGCGCAGGGGGGGCGCCGATGATCGCGATCTTGGGGACATTTCCGGAAGAATTCCTCACGTGACAGCCGCCAGCCGAGCAGCTCGAAAACCGCCTTTTGACTAGCATAAGCCTCGACCATCAACTCCTTACATCGTGTCGCAGCCTCATTAAGGCGGACACACGATACGCCTGCCGAATGTGTGGGAAAGGTGCTCAAGCGTAGTCCTTTCGGCGCATCGGCGTCCGGCGCATAGCAGGGATACTCAAATATCGGGACATTCATCCCGGCCCGCCGACACGCTTCGGCTACGGCAAAGCTCGTTGCGTCATGATCGGCATGCCCACCTTCGAACGCCGGACCGATTACCGCCTGGGGCTTAACGCTGCCAATGAGGGCAGCAAGCGACGTGCATGCGTCGTCCAGACCACGAACCAGCCTGCCGTCGGGCAGGCGCAGGAGATGCCGTCGCTCGACGCCGGCGATGTCCATCGCGCGCCGCAATTCGTCCTCGCGCACCCGATCCAGATCGTCGTAACCACCCGATGTCATCCACGCCGCGTCGACAACCACGCCAGCCCGAACCAGCAAGGATAGCGTTCCGCCCACGAAGACGTCATCATCGGGATGAGGAAATACGAACAGGACCGGTCCCCCCGAACATTGGGAGTTTTCCGGCAGAGCTGGCTCCAGGAAGGGAAAGCCAGTCACGGCCCGCGGTCCAGATAGGCGCTGCGGTAGAAGTCGTCCGTTGCCAACCGCGCACCCGTTGTGACGTCGTGAATCGGCGGCGTCGGAGGCACGCCGGAAACAAAGTGCTCGCGGATGGTCATCAACGTGGTGACGGCCTGCTCCGGAGTCAGAATTCCAGTCGACGATCCAGCTCCACGGACGCCCGCTTACGCGTTCGGGAAACGCTCCGAGCCGCGGCACCACAACAGGCAGGCCGGCCTCAAGTCCCTCGGTCAGGATGTAGGAATACGTCTCCGGCACCTGTGCGGCGTACCACAGAATGTGCGGACGATATTCGATCAGCAGATGTTGCAGATCCTTCGCCTGGTACGGGCCGGTCACGTCCAGGCCGGGCGGTGCCTCGCCGTCTATTGTCCCGATGACCTGAAAGCGGAGCGGAAGGTCCTTCGCCGCCGCGAGGCGTGCGCTGCCGAGTACTCGCGCCGCACCTTTGAAGGCCGTGACCCAACCCAGGACCGCGATCCGCAGCGGTTCCGGCGCGGCGATCCGCGAAGCATTCACAGACGGGCTTTCAGAGACCGGGCGCGGATGTGGCGCAACGACAAGTTTCGCTTCAGGACAATAGCGCTCAATGCGGCCTGCAACATCGCGCGATGGACAGATGATGCGGCGCGCGTGCTGATAGACCCAGGCATAACGCGCCCGATAGGCGTTGATGTCGCGCTCATCGGCGAGTGGCCAGTCATGCAGGCACGCTGTGCAGCCGGCGGCGTCGGGTTCTTGGCAATAGGCACTGTCGCGCGTTTTGAAGTGCACGCGCGGACATAGCGTGTGATAGTCGTGCACGGAAAAATCGAATGCGACGTCAAGTTCATCGATCAGCCGGCCAACTTCGACGGGAACGGTAAATAGCTGATGGACGTGAACCCGTGTCACGCCCTGGGTGCGCAATTCTTTGATGAGGCGCGGGAAGTCATCTTGCGGATGATAGGTTTGGTCCGGCTTGCCGGGTACGCTGAGGATCACGAAGCCGTCGGCCCGGCTGCGCAGCACAATGTGCGCGGCTGCGTCGCCGAGATAGTCGGTGATTTCCTGGACATGCTGCTCGGTGCCGCCGCCCCAGTGATGGGTGATGTGAAGAAGCACAGGCTTTAAGTCGGTCCGCAACTCCGCGAGAACATGCGCTGTTGGCGACACGTTCTGCATCAAAACCTCTTGGAGACCTGACGACGTGCCGGCACCCTAGCGATTGGCGGACTCAAGCGCCCCGTGATCGAACCTGGCATTGCAGGTTTGTCCGCCGTCAAAATTCTTGTGGCACGCGCAAACATTTTTGATTTGAGGCTCTGGATCGTCCTTGAGACTGAGTATAGGCGGCGGCATTGGCGCGCTGCAATCGCCTTTGTCTGCCCGAATTCCTTACCATTTCTTCTTTCTAAAAACCAAAGATGACTTGAGCTTGTTTAAGGAAATTCTTGGCCGGGATTGGCAAGTCAGACCGCTGGCTCGCGGCGGACCACCCGCCATGGGCCTATCCATAGGCTGTCGACCCAGCCCTGGCGAAGGTGATAAAGCGCGTCCTCCGGAGACCCGACGATTGGCAGACCGTGGCGGTTGAACGACGTATTCAGGATCACGCCGACACCGGCCACGTCGCGGAAGGCGCATAGTAGCGAGTGGACAAGCGGGTTGTCGCTGGCGCTCATGACCTGCGGGCGCATGCTGCCGTCGACATGGACCACCGCCGGGACTTTCGCGCGGGCGTAGTCGCTGGCTTCGCACCGCGAAGGTCATATAGCGGTAGTCGGTCGGACCCGACCAGTACAGCGATGCGTCCTCCTCCATCACGATGGGGGCGAATGGCACGAACGGATCGCGTCCTTTGAGTAGGCCGTTGATGCGGTCCTTGACCGAGGCGTGGCGTGGGTCGGCGAGGACCGAGCGATTTCCAAGCGCCCGTGGCCCGGCCTCCATGCGGCCTTGGAAACTGCCCACGACTTCTCCCTGCGCGAGTGCCCGGGCAATGTCGTCCGGCTCGGCCCTACTGACCGCAAGATCGGCCGACGACGTCAGCACGGACTCGATCACGTCCGGGCTGAAGTCGTTGCCAAAATAGGGCATCGGGAGCCGCAAAGGGGCGCCCAGCGCGCCTTCCAACTGCAAGGCCATGAGCGCCGCCCCCGCCGCGTTGCCGCTGTCGGCGGCGTCCGGAAAGACAAAGAAATGGTCAGGCCGCAGCTCTTCCAGGATGCGTCGATTGGCCTTGACGTTGAGAAAGCCGCCGCCGGCCGCGGCCAGCGACCTGCAACCGGAGATCGCCATGGCGTCGCGCACGAAAGCCAACATGTTGTCTTCGAAATGCATCTGGGCCTGAAGCGCAAATTGCGCCGGCGTCATCCGGTCGAGGTGGCGCGCATACGCGACGGATTGCACCACCGAGTTCATCGGATTGGGCAGCCGCCGGTCGGGATTGGCTTGGTTGTAGCAGCGAAATTGCCATTTTTCGGCGGCGTGGAATATGCCGTCCTCGCAGCGCACCACGCCGTCGAAAACGTTGGGTCCGGCGTCCGGGGCGGCCAGAGCGGCCAGTCCCATGGTCTTGTATTCGCTGTCGATGGGGACGAAGCCGAGCGCCTCCGTGACCGCCTGATAGAAGCAGCCGAGGCTGTCTCTGGAGTTTGAGCCGCGCAGAAGATCGAGCGTGCCGTCCGGCGCGCCGCGATAGATGGTGGCGCTGATCTTGTCTCCCTTGCCGTCGACGGTGAGGACACAGGCCTCCTTCAGGCCGGAGAGCAGAAAAGCGGAAGCGGCGTGCGAAAGATGGTGGTGCACGTGATAGTGCCGCAGATGCTTGCGGAAGAAGCCCAACGCGGCCATGTCGTCGACGCGGGCATAGGGATGGCGATCGCCAAAACCGGTCCAGATCTCGCCCAGTTGGCGCTCAACCGATGCGACGGGGTCGGCGCCGTCCGGCTGGAACGCCATATTCTCCGCCGATGGCTGGCGCGGGCGGGCGTCGAGCGCCACCACCACGCTGTCGTCGTGTTGCGGAAGGACCCCATATTGGCTGGAGAATGCGACAATATCGACGTCGTCGATGGTCAGGCCGCACTGGTCAAGGACGGCCCGTATCGCCAATGCCGGAAAACCGCAGTAGTGCTTGATGCGGTTCAAGCGCTCCTCGGCGATGCTCGCCAGCACGCCGGTCGGGTCGCACACGGTTGCGGAGGCATCGTGCGCACAATTGATCCCCAACGCGATCCGTCGTTGCCTCACTGAATTACCTTCTTTTTAGCGGAATTAATGGAAGCAGCCTCGCCCATTCGGCGCCGTTAGGTCTATCGTGTCACCGTCTCGAAAAGACTTCACGGGCTGCGAAGGCAAGAGTGCGCATTGTCCGAGTATACCAATCAAGAGGATCGCTGCATGTCCACTGTTAGCGTTTACCATCGCAGTATCGAGAAGTTTCGTCCCATGCATGCGACGATCCCGAATGCCACGCCGTTCACAATCATGATTGAGCCGACCAACGCATGCAACTTCCGCTGCCGCTTTTGCCCGACGTCCGATATCAACTGCTGAAGTCCGTCGGCCGCAAGGTCGGCTTCATGCCGATGGACCTGTTCAAGAAGACGGTTGACGGCGTCAATTTTCCATCCCGTATCGGCAAGCTCAACCTTTACAAGGATGGCGAGCCCCTGCTCCACAAGCAATTGCCCGAGATGGTGGAATACGCAAAGCGCTCCGACGCCTTTGACGAGATCGTCTTCAACACCCAGGCCTCTCTGCTGACCGAGGACAAGGCGCGGGCGCTGATCGAGGCAGGTCTCGACACCATGCGGATCTCGGTCATCCATGTCCACAAGAAGGGTTACAAGGATCTGTGCCAGACCTACGACAATTACGAAGAGGTACGCGAGAACATTCATCGTCTCCACCGCCTGAAGCAGGAATACAACAGCCCGATGCGCGTCCATGTGAAGACGATCGAGACCGGCCTGACCCAGGAGGAGCGCGACCAGTTTCACGCCGACTTCAAGGGCCATGCCGACACCGTGTTCATCGATCACCTGACCGGATGGAGCGATTCGGAGCGCTACGATTGGACGCTGGGATTTGATCCCGATGTCGCCCCGGATGGCTTCAGCCCGGTCATCCGCGATCGCAAGGTCTGCCCGACACCGTTCTACACCCTGTCGGTCAATTGGAACGGCAGCGTCTCGGTGTGCTGTGTCGACTGGGCCTGGCGCACCATCGTCGGTGACACCAACCACGAGACCGTCACCGACATCTGGCACGGCGAACGGCTGCGCGAATTCCGCCTCATGCACCTGCGCGGGCAGAAGGACAAAAATCCGTCCTGCAAGACCTGTCATTATATGCAGGGTCTGCTTGAGATCGACAATCTCGACGCCCACACCGAAAAGCTGATTCCGATCATCGAAGCGACCGGCCCGACCAGTGGGACAACGCAAGCCATCAGACAAAGAGACCGTCGCCGGACAATCAGCGCTGGCAGACAATCCGGACCGTGTGCGATGGCTCCCCAGTGAACGGAATTTGAATTTCCATCCGTATCCCGGCAGCCGACGATCTTATTTGTCAGAATTCAACGGTTCCAGCGCGAATCAAATAGCAGTGGCCCTATTGTTTCCGCCATTTGCTGCGGTGGCTGCCGCGGTCGGATGCAAATGCTTGAATCGGGCAACGAACGCCGATCCGGAAAAGGGGTGGGCTTTTTCATGAGGATCGTGCGATAGTTTAAAATGTCGGGTCGTCGTCGTAATTTTTGTCGAGTTGGTGTGCGGCAACTTGACCGACTTTGCCCTCTGGTCCCTTCAAGCTGCAGGCTATCCTTGACATGACGGTCGCGCAGACGCCTGGCACCCATCACGCAGCCCTGCGGTTGTCCACCATTGCCGCCTCGGGCGGCCTGCTGTTCGGCTTCAACACCGCCGTGATTTCCGGTGCCCTGCCGATGATCACGCAGGCGTGGCACCTTGATGCCGCGTTGGCGCGGATCGTTGTCAGCGCCGTGTTGGTCGGCGCGATTCTCGGCGCGCTTGTGCGCCGGCCCGATTGCCGACGCCCTCGGCCGTCGCGACATCATCATGGCCAATGCTGCGACTTTCGCGCTTGGCGCATTCATCAGTGGCCTCGCCCCATCGATCGAATGGCTCGTTGCCGGGCGCGTGATGATCGGCATTGCGGTCGGCGCGGTATCAGTCTGCGTGCCGCTCTACATTGCCGAGATTGCTCCGGCGAAAACGCGCGGCGCTCTGGTGACCCTCAACCAACTGGCGATCACCATCGGCATTCTCTTGGCCTTCGTCGCGGGTACCATCCTCGACGATTACGAGGGCGGCTGGCGCTACATGTTCATGGCCGGCTCGGCGCTCGCCATTCTGTTCGGTTTCGCGATGCTGTTTCTGAGTGAATCGCCGCGCTGGCTGGTGTGGCAGGATGATGAACAGGAAGCGCGGCGCATCCTCAACGCGTTCGGCATTGAAGACGTTGATCGCGAAATCAACGCAATGAAGGCCAGCCTGAAAATCGAAGCCGGACTCACCTGGCGCGATTTCGGCGGTCCGCGTATCCGTCCGGCGATGGTGACCGGAATCGGACTTTACTTTTTCCAACAATTCGTCGGCATCAACGCGATTCTTTATTTTGCTCCGACGATTTTCGACCGTGCCGGCTTTGATACTAGCACGGCGGGTTTGCTGGCGGCGGTCGTGATTGGAATCGTGAATGTCATCGGCACGATCGTCGCGATTCAATTGATCGACCGGGTCGGGCGCAAGCCGCTATTGTCGGTCGGCTTCATAGGCATGACGATCAGTCTTGTGGTCGTTGGTGCGGTGTTCTTCATCACCGGCGGCCCGGGGCCCGTCCAGAAATGGCTGGTCCTCGCCGCGCTTCTGTCATTCATCGGTTTCTTTGCGATCAGTATCGGCCCGGCCGGCTGGCTGATGATTTCCGAGATTTATCCGACCACGCTGCGTGGCCGCGCCATGGCGATCCCAAGTGCGGCGCACTGGACCTTTAATCTGATCGTGTCATTCCTGTTCATCGGCTTTCTGCACGAATTCGGCCATCGTGCGACCTATTGGATTTTCGCGCTGTTTGGCGCGGTGGGCTGGCTCTTCTGTCGCTATTATGTCCCTGAAACCGCCGGCCGGACGCTGGAAGATATCCAGGATTCGTATGCGGCCGAAGCTGGCGATCGGCCTGGCATCACGCATTCGGCCCCGATTTCGTCTCTGGCTGAACGGGGCTGAGCCGGCATGACCAAGCCCACGACACCTTCTTCGCAAAGCTTTGTCCGCGTCATCTTCATGGCGGGCATTGCCGCCATCGGCGGATTGTTGTTCGGGTTCAACGAGGCAATCATCGCCGGCGCGATCGTCAGCATCAAGAAGCAATGGACTCTCTCGCCGCTGGCGGAAGGCGTCATTGTGAGCAGCGTGCTGGTCGGCGGTCTGGTGGGGGCGGCGATCGGCGGCAAGGCTGCCGACGCGTTTGGCCGCCGCGCCGTGATCAGCGCGACCGCGGCCTTCTTTGTCGTCGGCGCGTTTTTGACCGGACTTGCGGCCTCGCCGGAATGGCTCATCGCCGGCCGCATACTGATCGGACTGTCGATCGGCACCGTTTCAGTGGCGGGACCACTTTACCTGTCCGAAATCGCCCCCGCCAGCATTCGCGGCGCGCTGGTCTCTTTCAATCAACTCGCCCTCGTCATCGGCGTTCTGTGCTCCTATGTCGTCAGCGCCGCCTTCTCGGCGACCGAAGAGGGCTGGCGCTATATGCTGATGGCGGGCGCAGCGCCCGCTGTCGTCCTCGGTTACGGCATGTTGTTCCTGCCGTCCTCGCCGCGTTGGCTGATGACCAAGGGCTATGAGGGCAGCGCGCGTCGCATGCTCCGGCGCCTCGGCATCCAGGACATCGATGCGGCGATCGCCGAAATCAAGCAAAGCCTGGAAGCCGGCGCGACCGGATCCTGGCGTGAATTGCTCCAACCGCATTTGCGTCTGGCGCTGGTGATCGGTTTCGGACTGATGATCTTCCAGCAGTTCAGCGGCATCAACATCGTGATTCTTTACGCACCCAGTATCTTCGAGATGGTTGGGTTCTCAGGAACCACGAGCGCGCCGCTTCTGACGGTCGGGGTCGGCGTTACCAATCTGGTCATGACGCTCGTCGCGATCGGACTGATTGACCGGCTCGGCCGCAAGCCGCTGTTTCTTTACGGCATCTCGGTGATGATGCTGTGCCTGCTGATTCTGGCATTCGGCTTTTCGGGTGTTGCCGGCTCGAATGTTATCGTCGGATATCTGGTGGTCGGCAGCCTTTTCATCTTTGTCGCGGCCTTTGCGCTCAGCCTGGGCGCGGTGTGCGGACTGATCGTTTCGGAAATCTATCCGCAACAGGTTCGTGGCGCGGCAATGGGCATCGTCATCGTCGTGAACTGGGTCTGTCAGATTATCGTGGCCTTGACGTATCCGATCCTGGTCGCGGCATTCGGCGCCACCATGACGTTCCTATTCTATGCCCTCATCGGCGCGGCCGGATTCCTGTTCTGCTACCTGCTCGTACCGGAGACTCGTGGACTTACGTTGGAACAGATCGAACGAAATTGGCGATCTGGAATACCGCCGCGGAAATGGTAAGGCGGGACGCCTGCGCCCGGTGATTTGCTGCACTTTTCTTAAACTGCGCGCCACGATCACACCGCCATTCGAGCGCTTGGCCGTTGCACTTATTCCGGGCAATTTCCGCGCATATTGTGACCCGCCGCCGGACGCTTGACGTCCCAATGCCGCCCGTTAAGCTGCTGTTGTTAAACAGCCGGCCCTCCAAGAAGTCGCCCGTGTGCCGTTGAATCGGCATGCAATGCGTTGCGTTGAGGCAGTGATCCATGGCGCGCCCGGATGTTCTCTTCGAGATCATGAAGGTTCGAAATCGGCGCGGTCAAATATCGGCCTCCGCGCTGTCTTGCCGCATTCCGCCGAACGCGCTCGTGGTCGGTGATGGCGCATGTCCTCGGTGCGTTGATCTGGCGATGGAAAGGTGGTTGCAATGACTGTGCATCGGCATCGCAGTGTGCTTCTTCTGATGCCGCCGTTTCCGGGCTTCGTCGTCGCCGGCTATTCGAAGGTCCTGGAATGGGCCGGCAAGAAGGCGCCGGAGCCGGGTCTCGGGCTCATCACGGTCGCTGGATTGCTCCCCCAGAATTGGGACATGAAGTACGTCGATCTTTGCTTCCAGCAAATCTCCGAAGCCGACTGGGATGCTTGCGACACCGTGATGATGACCGGCATGTCAATCCAAGCCGAGGAAATCAAAACCTTGACGCGCGAGGCCAAACAGCGCGGCAAGGTCGTGGTCATCGGCGGGCCATGGGCGTTTCATGCTTCCGCTGAAGCAATTGCCTTCGGCGCGGACCTCGTCGTGATCGGTGAAGCCGAGAACGTCATGACCCGGCTGCTCGAATACCTCGACACCGAAGACTTCGGTCATGTGCTGTCGTCACCGGACAAGGCGGACATGACCTATTCCTCCGCTCCGCGATGGGACCTGCTCGATATGCAGGCCTACATGACGCTGCCGGTCCAGTTTATTCGCGGCTGTCCGTTCCATTGCGAATTCTGTGACGCAACCGCGATCATGGGAAAGGCGGCGCGCGCCAAGACCACACAGCACGTCATCGACGAGTTGCAACGGCTCTACGATCTCGGCTGGCGTGGTGAGGTTTCTTTTGTCGATGATAACATCATTGGCAATATCAAGCGGGTGAAGGAATTGTGCCGCGTGCTCATTCCCTGGATGAAGGCGCGTGATTATCCATTCGAATTCATCACGCAGACGTCGCTGAACCTCGCTCAGAAGCAGGACTTGCTCGAATTGATGGTGGAAGCGGGCTTTACCAAGACCTGTGTCGGGATCGAATCGTTCGAGCAGGAAAGTTTGCAGGAAACCAAGAAGTTCCAGAATATGCGGGTCGACCAGGAAGCGGCGCTGCGCAAGATCAGTCGTGCCGGGATCCGCGTAAAATGTACATTGATCATCGGGTTCGACAGCGAACAGCCCCGGCTTGACGAACGTTTGATTGCGTTCACTGAACGAACACCGATTGCGGACGTGCTGCTCAACCCGCTTGTCGCCTATCCAGGCACGGACCTGTGGAAACGCCTCGAACGCGAGGGCCGTTTGCTCAAGGATGCCGACAAGAATCTTGGAGAAATTTCACGATTGCCGAATTTCGTGACGACACGTTCAATCGACAGCATCGCGCGCGAACTGATCAATTTCTACGAGGTTGTCTATGAGCCGGTGCGCGGCCTGCAGCGCGCGTTCGATCAGGTTTCCGAACTTGGTCCCGCGCCGTCGCGCCGGAGGATGCGCTGGCCGAAGGGCTATGAATGGCGCCTCATGCTGTCCGCGGTCGTCCAACACGGCGTGAAGTATCCCACCCGCTGGACATTCTGGCGCTACCTCGGCACGACCGCCCGGCGATCGCCCGAGAAGGTCTATTCCTTCCTCTCGATGCTCGCCTACGCTCAGAACTATTTCGATCACCGCCTTGTGGTGCGCCAGGAGGTCGGCGTCGCCGCACGGAATTGGAAGCCGGAGCGCATGGGTCTTGCGGCTGTCCCTGAGCACGCGTGAGCGACACGGCGCGATCGCAGGACTGCCCTTCACGCATTGGAATTGCCGCACCTTGCAGCGCCTGCAAGGGCGTGCTGGTCAATTTATTCGAAGTGATTGAACATGCCGACGAGGAGGAGTATCGGAAAATCCTCGACTGTAATGGATTGGATTTCGGAACGGTATGCAACCTCACCTTAGCATTCTCACCCTTGGCGTCCGCGATCTCAATCGGTCGATTGCGTTTTATCGCGACGGGCTGGGCTTGAGTCTTTCTCCCCGGAGCAATGAATTGATCGCCTATTTTCCGCTGCGGGGTCTTTGGCTGGCGGTTTTTCCCATTGAACTCCTGTCGCTCGATACGCTGATTCCGATTCATGAATTCGGCCGCTCCCCCATCGTGCTGGCCCATAATGTGGCCGAACGCGATCTCGTCGATCTGACACTTGCGGAAGCCGTCGCGGCCGGCGGCCGGATCACCAAACCTGCGGCCGACACTGACTGGGGCGGCTATGCCGGGTTCTTTGCTGATCCCGATGACCACCGGTGGGAGGTTGCGTGGGACCCGAAGCTGCCGGTGTAACGGCCACGACGCCGGAGCAGGCCCGCGACGAGCCAACGATGCTGCACGACTGGCGGCCGTTGTCGCAGCCACTGGCCCTCGCTGATGATGGCCGGTTTCTGCTGGATCATTTTCTTGGCGGATTCTGCAACCCGTTCTATCGCATCGCTTCGGAGCACGACCTCTACGACGACACCATGGACCGGCTGACCGGAGAACCTTTGTCGCTGGGGGATTTCAATGCAATGGCATCCGGCGCACAAGCGCCCGATGAATTGCGACGGCAACTCGGTTCTTTTCTTGCCGGTTGCCTCGTTGAAGAATACGAGGCGGACTTCGGTCACGCGGCAGCCGGTCCTCATTCCACACCTTCGGAGGTCGCGCAGGCGTTGTCGCAAGCGCGGACAATTCGGGCCCTCAGTCCGTTTGCGCCGCAGCTTTCGCCGGAACTGCAACGACATTTGATGGAACGCGCGGCTCGCCGCGGCGGACGTGAGATTCCGGGCTCTCTCCTCGCCACGGCCGCGACCGAACCGCTGCCGCTACAGCTGCCGGTTCCGCGACCCAAGGCCGAGCACGAGGCGCGTTTCCGCCAGCGTATCGAAGATCTGAGAACTTTGCGCGTATTCAATACGCGCACTGGTGCGAGCCGCAACTATACGGTTCTGATAATTGGCGCCGGACCGGCCGGTCTCATCCGTGCGATTTCCGCAGCCTTGCAAGGGGTGAAAGTTGTTGTCCTGGAATCGCGACCGGAAGACGGGACCAGGCGACCGCAGATTGTCGTCATCCGTTCGCACGCCGTTATAGCGCTTCTGGAGCAACTCGGCGTCATCGATTTTCTATTCAAGGAAAATCAGATATTTCCGCTTGGACGTCTGAAGTTGGAAGTCAGTTTGGCCGGTCTTGAACTGGCGTTTCAGACGGTACTCCGCTTGCTGACTGCGGATGAGCAGGAGCAAATCGTCCACCATGAAACAGTCGTCGAGCGCATCGATCAGGACGGCGGGCTTGCGCGCGTCACCGCTCGCAAATCAGATCACCAGGTGGTGTCCTTTTCCCCGCAGCTGATCGTCATCGCCGACGGCAAGCGCAGTCCCACATCTGCGCTTCTGGGGATTTCGCGACGTGACCAGTTTCACTCGCACACCGGGATCATCGCCATCTTTCGGAACAATGGCGCGGGGCTCTCCCATGTTCGCCGGATGATGGGTGCGCTGTCGTCGAAGTTGACCTATGCATTTCACCGCTATGTCTCCCGCAAAGGGGCTGCACTGCTCGCCGGGACGATCCTGCAGGTGCCAGGACATCATTACCTGGGGTTGGACCTCGCGCGGGATGAGGAAATGCGGTTGCGCGACGCCATCAAGCGCGCGGAGGAAGAGAAGGCTCTCGGAGCGAGCAATACCGAAAGCGTTCCCGAAAGACTGCCGGGAAATCAAGAACTCCACCGGTTATTGCGCTTCTGGGCGGAATATGCCTTTGAGGCCATTCGCACGCATCCCAGGGGTTCTGCGCCGCATACCGGGGGGCGGCCAGTTCATTGGCTTCCGCTGGACCCGCAATTCACCATGCCTATCGAAGTGGTGAGCGATCGCGCGGACGTCTTTGGTGGGTATATCGGGCAGACGTTCGTGATGATCGAGGGCGATGCGCAGTTCACGATCCATCCCGGAAGCGCCTACGGTTGCACGAAGGCTTTCCTGTCGGCTCGCCTGTTTGATTTCCTGCTGCGCGCGCGATTGTCCCAACCCGATGAGAAAAGAAATCTCCTCGCGGATTTGGCTTTTGTCTGCAACGCGGAATTGATGGTGAGGGCCTGTAACCAGATAACGCGCTTTTTCAGGATCACGAAGTAAGCGCAACGGCAGCGGCGTGGGTGATTGAGAAGCAACCCGCGCTCCGCAAACGTATCGTGCGGTTACGTTGCGCGATCGCAGGCGGATACGCGCAATGAGCATCGCCGTGAGGACGAACCAAAGCGTCGGTAACACCGCGATAGCGATCGGAGATCAATACGGTGGGGGCGTACCGTCCCGCGAAGGCTCCCGGTCGACCACCGGGTTGTAGCGGAAAATATGTTTGGCGTGCTCTGACATCCCCTCCCAGACCACACGCGGAATTTCAATTAACTCGGCTGCGCTGATGTAGGCATTGAGGAAGGGCCGATCGTAAACCATCGCGAGCATGGTTCGGATTTCGTTGGTTTGGTTGGGCATGCCGCGGTGCCACGTCCGCATGTCACGCAGGATGATCGAACCGGCAGACGCCGTGGTTCGTACCGATGGAAGCAGCTTCGCGCGTTCTTCGAGTGCCTCGGCGTCGCTTGGATGGCTGTCAACGATCAAATGTGTGCCTGGCCAAACCTCGGTTGCACCATTCTCCAGGGTAAAGTCGGTCAACAGAATGTTGACGGCGACTTGAATGGTGGGAAGTGCGATGGGGAGTTCTGGAAACAGATGTTCATAATCGCGATGAACATGTTGAATGCCGGACTGCGGCCACTGGGTATTGGTATTATAAAAGGTACAGAAAAAATCCGGCCCGAGAGCGGCCTCCGTGACCTGGACGGCGATTGGATTTTCAATCGCGACCGCATCCATGAAGGGCGAACACCGCGGCGGAAACATCGCCGCGTGGGTGTTCTGATAATACTGGCGTTTTTCCGGATTCACGGTCTTCATATAGCGTTCTAGGGTTTCATCGCAGACTTGGCGCGTCCGGTCGACCCAGTCACGCGAAATAACATCCTCAAGAACAATAAATCCGCACTCCTTCAAAGTCCGTACCGCGACCTTAAGGTTGTCGTCATTCATGACTCCCGCATGGAGCTCCGCTGCCGATAATTTCATTTTTTTCGTAACGCCTTATATCTCTGCCGTCTTGTTCTTGCCCAAAAGCGTACCAGCGAATCTGCGAGAATCCAACCAACGCTTGGCGAACGCATGGCGTTCTACACTGTTGCCGCGGGGGGCTATAAGCACATTTCGCAATCTGGAGGTGGCCGGTCGCGGCAGCGTGACGACAATGATGACGAATTGTATCACGGACTTGAAAGCGTGCTTGTAGGCGAACCGGGGCGAAGCGACGCGCCTCAGACATTTTCGCCGTTAAAGGACAGCGCGTCGGTGTTGTTATGTCGAGATTGAAAATTCGTCGTCAACAACTGTCGCTTATTTCAAAACCTCGACACAGTTGCATTGGAGCCGAAAATTAGCCGGCAAAAACAACGCAAGAGGTTAGAGTTTGCTTTTCGTTCCGGCGGATCACGTGAATTGCTTCACGGCCCTGTTTGTGAGCGCGTCAACGACACTGCAACCAACCTTCTACAAAGCCCGTGTATTCGATGCGAATATTTCTTCTACGGAAGGCTGGCGGGGAATGTAGCCCTGCTCATGCGCATAACGAATAAACGTTTCCAGGGCTGCGCGGTTGGCCGCGATACCCTGCGCCCAGGGGTCTTCGCCGTATAGCGCCTGTTCCTCTTCCTGGGTGTAAAGCGTCTCGCAGAAGAGGGAATGCTTTGGATCGGAACGGTAAAATTCAAGGCATTGCCTCTGGGCGTCATTGAGTGCGGTGTAAATGCTCTCAGCCGCCCAAGGTTGCTTTTCCCAGAGGCGCTTGCTCATGACGACGGTGTGCGTCATCGGGAAAAAGCCGGTTTGTTTGGAATAGGCCCGGGTAACGGCCCGGCAATCGGGATAGAGCCGCCGGATACGCGGGTCGCGCCGGTACACCGCGTCGGGCAAAACCGGCGTAAAGAGCGCATCAATTTCCCCACTGAATAGCATCTCTTCCATGTCGGACATTTCGCCAGGGCGAACGGTAACTGAAACATCCTCGGGGATGACGAATCCGCCACCTTCTTCCGCCGGCGTGAACCAAGTGAAATCGCGCGGCCGAAGCCCATGAAATTCTTGCAGGATGCCCCGCAGCCAGACATTGATGGTTGAGCGATAGCGCTTTGTTCCGATGCGCTTTCCTGCCAAGTCTTCGGGTTGGCTGTACGGCGCATCTGCGCGGACAAACATGTAGGCATGCACCGGCATTCGCAGCGGAAAGGTCGGTAACGCTACCACCGGTTCATCGCGGCAATGCGCCATCAGGTACCAGGACAGCGACATTTCCGCGAAATCATATTGCTCATAGACCGGCACGAGACAGAATTCCGGGATGCTGCCGATTGTCGTCACCAGATCGATACCGGCAGGCTTCACCCTTCCGTCGATGAGCGGACGGGTGCGATCGTAATCGGCAATCGCCAGCGTTGCAGGCAGGAGAGTCGATTCGGACTTCACCAAGTCCAGTTCCTTGACGCCACTGTCATTCTTGATCGTATCGAGCATCTCGATCTCCGGAGCCGCGCACTTGGGTGTTGGCAGGAGGGGCTTCTGGTCCACTGACCAACGACGCTAAGAATACCCTAGCGTCTCGCTACTAGATATACCAAAAGCGAATAGGTGATTTCCCGCCGGATTGATGCCTCAGTTGACGCTTGAAGTATTCATCAGATAAGGGGCAGTTGTCTTGGTTCATCGCGCCGATAGCGGTGGTACTGCCGACAAGGGAGCACTCCGTCAAGGATTGGGGTGCGTCGCGGTGGACTGCGAAAGTGCGTTGTCGACTGCCGGAGATCGTCACGACATGAAAAAGGCCGACATTATCGTCGTCGGAGGGGGATCGGCCGGCGCGGTCATCGCTGCGCGCTTGTCGGAGTCTTCCGCGCATTCCGTTCTTCTCATCGAGGCCGGCTACGATACGCCGCCGGAGCGCGTTCCGGACGATATTCGGGATATTTTCCCGACCTCGTTCTTTAACCGCGACTACTTTTGGCCCGGTGTTACGAGCGCGATAGGAGCGAACGATCTGCCGCAGCCGTTTCCGCAGGCTCGCGTGATGGGCGGCGGTTCCAGTGTGATGGGAATGCTGGCCTTGCGCGGCCTTCCGTCCGATTTCGACGCCTGGGAGGCGGCCGGTGCGCGCAACTGGGGCTGGCGTGACGTGTTGCCGACGTTCAAGGCCATGACCCATGACCTCGATGCGGATCAGCGCGAGCGTAATCAGAACGGACCGAATGTCGTCCGCCGGATATCGCGGGATAATTGGTCAGCCTATATGCGCGAAATGGAGAGGGCGGTCGAGGCGCGTGGCATGGCTTCGATGCCGGACGTCTATGCAAGTGACGGCAATGGCTTTTTTGCCCTTCCCCTCTCCCAGGACGCCGAGCGGGCGACGAGCGCGCGCTGCTATCTCACCGCATCTGTGCGTGCGCGGCCGAATCTCGCCATTCTCGATCAAACGCGCGTCGATCATTTGATGTTCGACGGGACGAAAGTCCGCGGTGTTCGTGTGACACATAACGGAGCGACAAAGGAAATCGCTGCAGACCAAGTCGTTGTATCCGCCGGGGCGCTTCATAGCCCGGCAATCCTGATGCGCTCCGGCATCGGGCCTGCCGAGGAATTGATCAAGCTCGGAATTCCGGTACGCGTTGCCCGGCCTGGCGTAGGGCGAAACTACCAAAATCATTCGCTATTACATTTCGCATTCACATTAAGCCAAACGCACGGTTGCCGGGCGCCCAGCGGCAATATGCCATGACCGGGATTCGCTTTTCATCCGGACTGGAAGGATGCCCGGCAGGTGATCTCTTCCACTATCAGATCGGCCGGGTCAGTAACCGGGAGTTCGGCGCGCAATTGGGCATGGTCGCGGCCGCGCTGTATTCGCCGTTCTCGCGCGGGACCGTCACCTTGGCGTCGCAGGATCCAAGTGCAGCACCAGTCGTCCATCAAAACTTGCTGTCGGACCCGCGTGACGCCGATCGCATGGTCATTGCCGCGCGCTTTGCGGAAAGCCTCCTGTGCGATCCGGCTGTGAGGCAGTGCTACGACGAAGCGTATCTCCTGCCACGCGATCCGCCGCTGCGGCTTATCAATGGAACCGGCATGATCGGCGCGATCAAGGCACGATCTGCCGCAGCTTTTCTCAAGGCGCCACGGCCGTTACGGCGGGCGGTGCTCGACATGATGGTGAGGCCCGGCCGACTGATCGCCGATGGTGAGGGGAGCCGGCCCTTGCACAAGGATGAGATCTTGGCGGCGGCGGGCACCATGTTCCACCCAAGTTGTACTTGCCGGATCGGTACGAAAGAAGATCCGAGCGCTGTCGTTGACGCGGAGTGCCGCGTTTACGGCGTCGAAGGACTGCGCGTCGTCGACGCATCGGTCATGCCCAAGGTCACCAGTGCAAATACCAACATGCCGACGATCATGATCGCAGAGCGGGCATCCGAAATGATGCGCATGCGCCTTTCGCAACAATAATAGAGGTGTCGCGACCTGCCGAAGGCAGGGCCAAGTCGAATCGGAGCGGGCTCGCCTCAGACTGCGAGATAGTTGGTCCGCAATTCGGCGTTGTCGAGAACGTGGTTGGCTTCGCCGTTAAACACCACTTCGCCCATATCGAGAATGACGGCGCGATCGGCGAGTTGAAGTGCGGCGATGGCATTCTGCTCGACAATGATCGTCGTGATTCCCGCTGCCTTGATCTCGGCGACGATCTTCTCAATCTCCTGGACAATGACCGGAGCGAGTCCTTCATAGGGCTCGTCGAGGAGAAGTAGCTTGATCTCGCGGGCCAGTGCGCGCGCAACGGCGAGCATCTGCTGCTCGCCGCCGGACAGCGTTGTTGCCTCCTGCTTGCGCCGTTCGGCAAGGCGCGGGAAGTGGTCGTAAATCCGCTCTAACTGCCAGCCACGCGGCTCCGCGACCTGCGACAGTACGAGGTTCTCTTCGACCGTCAGGCCGCCGATGATGCGGCGGTCTTCCGGCACGAGTTGAATGCCGGCCCGTGCGGCCTCGAACGCACGCATCGGATGGATCGGCAGCTTGCCAAGCCAGATTTCACCGTGCCGCAAGGCGGGGCTCTCCGTGCGGGCCAAAGCGCGAAGCGTAGACGTCTTGCCGGCGCCATTCCGTCCGAGCAGAGCAAGAATCTCGCCTTCCTTGATTTCGAACGAGACGCCTTGAACGATGTAGCTTTCGCCGTAATAGGCGTGAATATCCTTGCACGAGAAATACGCGTCGCCTGATGACTGCTGTGCGGCTTTCGCGGGCTGCTCGTTCGTCGTCTGGCTTGCGAGGGGGGGCGCGCCGCCATGCTCCATCGCGGTCATTCGTGGACACCCCCGAGATAGGCTTCCTGGACAATAGGGTCGGCACGGACCTGATCGGGCGAACCCTCGGCAATGATGCGCCCTTGCGCCAGGACCGTCACATGGTCAGCAAGGCTGAAAACGACGTGCATGTCATGTTCGATAATGACTTTTGTCATGCCACGTGCCTTGATCTTCTGCATAAGGTCGATCGTACGGTTGGTATCGAGACGCGACATCCCCGCTGTCGGTTCGTCAAGCAGCAGCAACCGCGGATTTTGCACCAGGCACATGGCGAGCTCCAGCCGCCGCTTGTCGCCGCGCGACAGGCTGCCGGCTTCGTGCAGCGATCGCTCCTGGAGGCCGACGTCCTCGATCGCCGCCTCGGCCTGGTCTCCTATTGCTCTTTCCGACACCAGGTTCTTCCAGGCGTCAACCGCGAAGGCGCCGTCTCGCTTTGCCAGGGCTGGGATAATGACGTTGTCCCGGACGGTGAGGTCAGGGAAGATCTCAGGGGTCTGAAAAACGCGTGCTACGCCGAGTTGATTGATTTCGTGCGGCGGGCAGCCGGTCAGGATCTTTCCGTCAAAGACCACGGCTCCGGAGTCCGGCTTCAAGCGGCCGACACACACATTGAGGAGTGTAGACTTTCCGGCGCCATTCGGTCCGATGATTGCGTGCGTTTTTCCCTCAACAATCTGCAGATCGATGTCGCTCAGGGCGTGCAGGCCGCCGAAGCTTTTGGAGACGTCATCGACGTGGAGCACAATGTTGCCCATGACCTGTCACTCTGCCGGTTGAATTTTTTGCGCCGCCTTAGGCTTTCCGCTGTTCCGGAACCAATGACTGATGCGCCGGAAGCCTTCCATGAGACCACCCGGTAGAAAGATAACAACCAGCATGAACAATAGGCCGAGGGTCAGGTGCCAGCCCTCGCCGACAAACAGCTGCGTGATCGATACGACGAAATCCTGGGCCGGCTGGGGCAGGAACGAAAATGTCTCGTGGAGCGTCTGTTCGTTGAAGGCCGAGAAGATGTTCTCGAAGTACTTGATCAAACCTGCGCCCAGGATCGGACCGATCAGCGTCCCGACGCCGCCGAGAATGGTCATCAGTACGACTTCACCGGAGGCGGTCCATTGCATGCGCTCGGCGCCCGCCAGCGGGTCAGTGACCGCAAGCAGCGAGCCGGCGAGGCCGGCATACATGCCGGAAATGACAAAGGCCGCGAGCGTATAGGTCCGAACGTGGTAACCGGTATATGACATGCGGGTCTGGTTGGATTTGATTGCCCGGAGCGCGAGCCCGAACGGCGATCGTGTTATCCGCAGCGCGAGATAAAAGGCGATGATCAGGCAAAACGCGCAGATGTAGAAGCCTTCGTAACCAATCGCCCGTATGCCGAAAAGCGAGGGCGCCGGCAGGCCTGTGGTATCCGCAACGCCAAGCAGCCGGTCCAGCACCTGCGGATCGCCACGGGTTACACGCAGGCCGGTTTCGCCGTTGGTGATTGGCGTCAAAACCGAATAGGCAAGATTGTAGGACATCTGAGCGAAGGCGAGCGTGAGAATCGAAAAATAGATGCCCGACCGCCGGAGGCTGATATAGCCGATCAACAATGCAAAAACGCCCGCCAGCAGCACCGACAACACCAGTGCCGGCAATACGTTCAACGACAAGAGCTTGAACGACCAGACGGTTGCGTAGGAGCCGACGCCCAGGAATGCGGCGTGTCCGAAGGAGAGGTAGCCGGTCAACCCGAACAGGATATTGAAGCCGACCGCGAAGATGCCGTAGATCGCGAAACGTTGCAGCAAATCGGGATAGCCGGCTCCGATTGGCTCAAGCCAAATCGGCATGGTCAGAACGACGACGACAAAGATCGCCATCATGATTGCGTCGTTGCGTGGGGTCGGAGCCATTTGTCAGGACTCCATCACACCGGCGCGACCGAGCAATCCACGCGGTCGCGCGAGCAGAATGATCACTGCAACGAGATAGATAATGATCTGATCTATACCTGGGAATATGGCCTTGATTTCGTTCAGGGAGGCGAAGGATTGCAAAATGCCGAGCACAAAGCCGGCCAGCACCGCGCCTCCGAGGGATCCCATTCCGCCGACCACAACGACAACGAATGACAGCACCAAATAATCCATGCCCATGCTGTAGTTCGGAGGAACGATCGGCGTATACATGACACCGGCGAGCCCGGCGACGACGGCCGCGAGGCCAAAGACCACAGTGAAACGGTGTTGAATGTTGATCCCGAGCAATCCAACCATTTCGCGATCACGCATCCCGGCGCGCACCACCATCCCGTACGTGGTGAACTGCAGGAACGAGAATACCAGGCCAATCAGCACCGCGGAGAAGGCGAAGTAGATCAGGCGCCACCACGGATAGACGACGCCACTGCCCAACCCGAGCCAGTCGCCGATATCGGCGCTGCCGGAGAACGCCGGTGGCGCCTGAACCGGAATCGGATTGGCGCCGAAAATCACCTTGATGATCTCTTGCAGGACGATCGCGAGCCCGAATGTCACAAGGATCTGCTCGGCGTGCGAGCGGCGATAAAAGAAGCGGATCAGGCCGCGTTCCATGATCAAGCCGATCAGCAGCATGATCGGGATTGCAAACAGAATTGACAATGGCACGACAAGGTCAATCAAAGTCTGTCCGAATTCGCCGAACCAGATCTTGACGTAGGGGACTTCTTTGTAGGCTTCAAAAAAGGTGACGCTCGGGTCCCGTATTTTGGTGGACAGTGTGAGAAGTTTTTGAAGTGTGACCGCGCAAAACGCGCCGAGCATGAACAGCGCGCCGTGCGCGAAATTGACCACGCCCAGGGTGCCGAACACCAGCGTCAGGCCGAGCGCGATCAGCGCGTAGGCGCCGCCCTTGTCCAGGCCGTTCAGTAATTGGAGAACAATCGAATCCAGCATGGCCCCAGCCCGCGCAACTGCCCCGTCTCTGTCCCAGTGTGGCCCAGTCGGCCACTTATGCATAGGGCGGGCGAAAGGAAAGCAACAAGAACCAGCCGCCCGACGTGGGGCGGCTGGTCCGGATTGGCGTCAGGTTACGCCGGCTTGTAGGGCCCGAGTTCCGCCTTGCCGTTCGGATTGAAGGCTGGGATGTTCGGATCGTAGGTGACCTGCGCACGCGGCACGATTTTCACCACCTCGAGCAGATCGAACTGGCTCTTCGGCTTCTCCTTACCCTTCACCACCAGCACGTCCTTGAAGCACTGATGGTCGGCGGCGCGATACAGGGTCGGTCCGTTGCCGAGTCCGTCGAATTCAAAGCCTTCCAGCGCCTTGATGACGTCCGGCGGGTAGAAGGTTCCGGCCTTTTCGACTGCGTTGGCGTAAAGCAACGCCTGCGCGTAGCAGGTCTGTGCGGCCTGCGAGGGCGGATTGCCGTACTCATTGCCGAAGGCTTTGACGAAGGCCTTGCTGCCCGCATCGCCCAGCGACCAATGCCAGTTTGTGGTGCCGTAGATGCCCTTGATCGCATCGCCGGCACCTTGAGCCATCAGCCGCGAGAACAGCGGCACAACAACCTGGAACTGCTTGCCGTTCGCCTGCTTGTCGCGCAGCCCGAACTGGACGGCCTGGGTCAACGAATTGACCATGTCCTTGCCGTAGTGATTCAGGATCAGGACGTCCGCACCGGAATTGAGCACCGGCGTGATATATTGGGAGAAATCGCCGGCGCCGAGCGGCGTCCGCACGGCCTTGACGGTATTCCAGCCGAGCTTCTCGGTGGCGTTCTTGATCAACTCTTCCTGGGTCCAGCCCCAGGTGTAGTCGGCGGTCAGATGGTAGGCGCGGCGATCCTTGCCATACTCTTCGGCGAGAATCGGGCCCCAGGGCCTGACCCGACATATAGGCGTTGAAGAAGTGGCGGAAGCCGTAGCGCCGCCGGTCCTTGCCGGTGGTATCATTGGAGTGGGTCAGGCCGCACATGAAGATGATGCCCATCTCCTGACACAGCGATTGAACCGCGACGGCGACGCCGGACGACGAGCCGCCGGTCACCATGATAGCGCCGTCCTTTTCGATCATGCGCTTTGCGGATGCGCGCGCCGCGTCGGACTTCGTCTGCGTATCGCCGGTGACGAATTCGACCTTTTTGCCGAGAATGCCGTTTCCCTTCAGGGAGTTGGGCTTCAGCGTCTCGAGCATGCCGCCGCCTTCGTTGATGTGCTTGACGGCAAGCTTATAGGCGCGCAACTCGTCGGCGCCCTCATCGGCGTAGGCGCCGGTCTGCGGCACGTTGAATCCGAACGTCACGCTCTTGCCGGACGTCGCTTTGGGATAGTTCCCAATCGGCATATTGTCCGCCCAGGCATCGCGGACAAAATGCATCGGCCCGACGCCTGTCAGGCTGAATACGCCGGCGCCGGCGGTGGTTGCGATTGATGTTTTGAGAAGGGAACGTCGCGAACGCGGGCGCGTCAGCCACGACTTTTGGTCGGTCATGTGATCCTCCGATCGTTTCCAATTTTCCATGGGGCGTGGGATTGCCAAGTCATGGTCTTTTTTCTTGCTCCTAGCACCGGATGGTCAATCGTTCAATAATACTATGATTTAATTGGGTTTTTTTGTAAAGAAATTGCATCGCGCGATGTAATGATGTAAAAAAATGACAGGGAGGAACCGCCGATGGCACGCGCCCTGGTCGGACAGCGGATTCGCAAGCAACGCCAGAACCTTGGTCAGTCACAATCCGAACTCGCGACTCGCCTCGATATTTCGCCGAGCTATCTGAACCTCATCGAGCATAATAAGCGTCCGATAAGCGGTGCGCTGCTATACCGCATCGCCGCCGCGATCGGCCTCGACAGTAGTGCGCTCGCAGGGACCGAAGAGGCGCGGCTGATCGCCGAGTTGGGAGAAGTCGCCGCAGACGCAGCCTCGATAGGAATTGACTTCTCCGCGGACGAGGCAGGCGCGGTGGTCGCGAACAGTCCGCAGGCCGCGCGCGCGATTCTTGGTCTCTATCGCGCATACGGTGAGGCGCGCCTGCGTTCCGATCTTATTGGTGAAAAACTTGGCGAGGATTTATTTCTTGCTGAGACGAGCCATCAGATACTGGCCCTTATCACCACCATACGTTCCTATGCGGAGATCCTGAAAGACTACGGCGACCTCTCGGACGCCGAACGGCGACAATTCGTTTCCACGCTGGTCGAGGAAGCCGAGACCCTGACGACCCGCGCGAGCGATATGTTCGACTTCATGGGGGGACGAGGCGCGCGGCGGCCCCGGGTCGCACCGCGCGAGGCGATCGAGGATTTCATTTCCGACCACGCGAATTACTTCCCGCTGATTGAGGAAGCGGCCGAGCAGACATTGACGACGCTACCGTACGCACCGCCAAATCTGGAATCGCTCTCTGAATTTCTTGGCCGGCGTTACGGCATTTGCATTGAACGTTGCCCAGCGTCTGAACTTCCGCCGAACGGCGAACGCCTGGACGGCACCAAACTTATGCTGTCAGACGGTTTGGGTCGGACCAGCATGCGCTTCATCCTGGCGCGTCTGGTCGGCATGCTGCAATGCAGTGAGGTGCTCGATACCCTCGTCAACAGCGCAGCGCCAGAATCGGCGGAAGCTACAACTCCGTTGCGTCGCGCGCTGGCAAGTTATTTTGCCGGCGCATTGATCATGCCCTACGCCCCGTTCCATGCCGCAGCTGACGCCTTGCGCTTTGACATCATGCGCATCGGGCATCAGTTTGACGCAAGCTTTGAGCAGGTCTGCCACCGTTTGACGACGTTGCGCCGGCCGGGTCTCGAGGGTTTGCCTCTTCATTTCCTGCGCGCGGATATCGCGGGCAATATCTCGAAGCGGTTTTCCGCATCCGGCCTTCGGTTACCTCGGTATGGCGATGCGTGCCCACGTTGGATCATCCATCATGCCTTCACGTCGCCCGGCCGCATCGTCACCCAGATCGGCCGTCTTCCCGACGGAGAAGCATTTTTCTTTGTTGCCCGTGCCAATACGCCCCAGTTTGGCATCGGTTTTGGCGAACCGCACCATGCACTCATGATCGGATGTGCGCTCAACCACGCGCACCGCCTAGTCTACGCAGACGGCCTTGACATTTCGGCCGCGCATGCGGCTGTACCGATCGGCATTACCTGTCGACAATGCCCGCGCGAAAATTGCGCCCAGCGGGCGTTCGACCGGGTCCCGGTACCGGAAGGCGTCTCGTCCCTCGCTGCGCCGGCGGTGACATAAGAGCGGGACGACGGTATTCTTTCCCGGCAGGCGGTGATGAAAGCCGACTACTGCCAAAAAAGCGACGGCGGAGGAAGGCAATGGCCCATTCGGTACTCGTTGCCGAAGATGAGCGCCACTTGGTGGAAGCGCTGTCCTTTTTGATGCGCCGGGCCGGCTACGAGGTCAGTATTGCTCACGATGGCCCGACCGCGGTGGCGATGACGCGGTCCCTTCGCCCCGATCTCATTCTCCTTGATATCATGCTTCCCGGTTTTGACGGTTTCGAGGTCGTCTCCGCGATCAAACGCGATATGCCCGGCCCGGGACCGCGCATTATAATGTTGACCGCCAAAAGCCATGAGAAGGAGCGCCGCAAGGCGCTGGCACTCGGTGTCGACGATTTTGTGACCAAACCATTTTCCAATCGCGATGTGGTCGAACGGATCCGCGCCTTGCTGGCGCCGGAACGGCCGGAAACGTGAAGCGCGATCCGTCCCTGGTTCGCGCCGAAGGGCGATTGGCCGATCGGGCTTTCGCCCTGACCTTGCTCGCCCTTGTGCTTTTGACGCCGCCAATCCTGACCATTTTCAATGTGCCGGAACTGGTCTTCGGCATTCCGCTGTTGCACATCTATTGTTACAGCGCTTGGCTTCTGGCGATCATTATCGGCGCCTGGCTCGCAAGGCGCCTGAGCGCCGGGCAGGGGCGCGCCGGCAGCGATGTCGGAACCGACGAGCGGAGTTGAGTGATGCTCAACACCCCAATCGTCGTCATTGTCGCTCTGGCCTATCTCGGTATTCTTTTCGGGATCGCTTGGTTTGGTGATCGGCTCGCCCGCACTGGGCGTAGCCTGATCCGATCGCCAATTGTCTACACCTTCTCGCTGGCGGTCTACTGCACGTCCTGGACGTTCTATGGTGCCGTTGGTACGGCGGCACGGCGCGGCGTCGAATTCATTACGATCTATACCGGACCGACGATTGTCTTCCTCGGCTGGTGGTTTCTGCTCCGCAAGATTGCGCGCATCGCGAAGTCTCAGCGTGTCACTTCGATCGCTGATTTCATCGCATCCCGCTATGGCAAGAGCGCTCTCCTCGGCATGCTGGTGACCGTCGTCGCCATGGTCGGCACAATGCCCTACATCGCGCTACAACTAAAAGCGGTGTCGACGTCATTCGCTGTGCTGGTGAATCTATTCCCGGTTCGCTGAAATCAATGCGATCCTCGCGGAGCCACCGACGAGTTTCATTGGCGATGCCGCATTCCTGACGGCCGTCGGGATGGCGATCTTCGCCATCCTGTTCGGCACCCGCCACATCGACCCGAATGAGCACCACGAAGGCATGGTGGCCGCGATCGCATTCGAATCGTGCGTGAAGCTGATCGCAATTCTGGCCGTCGGAATCTATGTGGTCATGGCCTTCGGGCCGGGCATCAGCGATGCTGAAACAAAGCTGACACCCGCATTGTTAAATCTGATTGTCCTACCGGAAGGTGAGGCAGCACGATTCCTGACCATGACTTTCCTGTCCATGGCAGCGATTATTTGTCTGCCAAGACAGTTTCACATCACGATTGTCGAGAACGTCAACGAACGCCATCTCGCCACCGCTGCATGGCTGTTCCCGCTCTATCTGTTGTTGATGAGCTTGTTCGCATTGCCGATCGCAGCCGCGGGCCTTGTCCATCTGCCGCCGGACGCCAATCCGGACTTCTATGTCCTGACCGTGCCGATCGTACAGGGGCAACACAGTCTTGCGCTTCTTGCCTTTATCGGCGGACTGTCGTCCGCGACCGCAATGGTCGTTGTCGCGGCGATCGCGCTTTCCACCATGCTGTGCAACGATCTGGTCATGCCGGCATTGTTGCGCATTCGTTGGCTGAAGCTTGAAGAACGCGGCGACCTGACCCAACTTCTGCTTTTAATTCGTCGGGTTGGCATTTTCGTCATCATGCTGCTCGGCTATGTTTTTTACCGGCTCACGGGCGAATCGCGCCCTCTTGCGCAGATCGGCCTCGTCTCGTTCGCGGTCGCGGCTCAATTTCTGCCAGCCATCATCGGCGGGATGTTCTGGAAAAACGCAACCCGCGCCGGCGCTCTGACCGGATTGCTACTGGGATTCGTGACCTGGGCCTATACAATGTTGATCCCTCTGTTGGCGCGCAGTGGCGTCGTCTCCATAGCCATTCTCGATGGACCTTGGCACTTTGCGCTGCTTCGTCCTGAGGCGCTGTTTGGCCTCATCGGTTGGGATCCGCTAACCCACGCGCTCTTTTTCAGCATGGCGGCCAATATCGGCAGATACATCCTGGTTTCACTGTTTTCTCGCCAGGAGATGATTGAGCGCATTCAAGCAATCGCATTCGTCGATGTCTTTCGTCGCCCACCCGGTGAAGCGGAAATCTGGCGCCGATCGGCTGCCGTTGATGAACTGTATGCCTTCCTTCAACGCTTTATTGGCCCGGAGCGGGCGACCCGTGCATTTCGCGAATATGCCGACAGGAGTGGCGAAGCGATTGGCGACCGCCCAGAGGCCGACACGGAGTTGATTGCCTTTGTCGAACGGTTGCTGGCCGGGAGCATCGGCGCCGCATCCGCCCGGGCCATGGTAGCGGCCATCACCAAAGGGGAGCCGCTCAGTCTTGACGAGGTGGTGGCGATCCTTGAGGAGACCCAGCAGGCTATCGCCTACAGCCGCGAAGTCGAACGCAAGTCGCAGGAATTGGAGGCGACCGCGCAGGAGCTGTCTCGCGCAAATGAGCAGTTGAAGGAACTCGATAGATTGAAGGATGATTTTCTGTCGACGGTTAGTCATGAACTTCGGACACCGCTCACATCAATCCGGACGTTTTCGGAGATCCTGAGCGACCAAAGTGGGGTCAGTTCTGAGCAGGCGGAACGCTTTCTCGCCATCATTCAGAGCGAAACACAACGGCTTACGCGCCTGCTTGATATCATTCTCGATCTTACGCGCCTGGAACAAGGCCAGGCCGACTGGAACATGGCTGACTCCGATCCAGCCATGATTTTGGAGGATGCCGTTGCTGCAACCGGCGGCCTGTTCAGCGATGCGGCATGCTCCCTGGAAGTTGAAATCGAACCAGCAAAGGCGCCGGTGCACGCAGACCGCGACCGGGTGATGCAGGTGTTCATCAATCTTCTCTCCAATGCGGCAAAATTTGCCGATCCGACGCGCGCCCGCGTTCGGGTTTCGGGGCAGAAGTTGCGGACGGTTATTTGATATCGGTTACGGACAATGGCGAAGGTGTCAGGGCCCAAGACAGGCAACTCATCTTTGAAAAATTCGCCAAGGCCCGAGATCGCAACACCGGCCGTCCGTCGGGCAGCGGCCTCGGTCTTACGATCTCGCGCCATATTGTTGAGCATCACAAGGGCCGTATCTGGCTGCGATCGTCGGAAGGTGAGGGTGCAACGTTCTGTGTTCTTTTTCCCTTTGTTGCAGGTCAAGTCGCCTTTGACGCACTGGCTGATCAGTCCGAGTTCGCAATGAACAGCTAGAGTGCAATTCAATAGGTATAAATCGCAGTGACCACCTAACTTAATGGTTTATCGTATGAACTTATCGGAAAGGTCTGCGGTGGATTCACAAATCAAGTGCAACGGAGATCGCGGGTCAAGCGGCCGAAGAGTTCTGCGGGTGTTTGAAAGGCGAGGCATTTTCTTGGCGGCGCAGGTGGACAATGCCGATTGAGCGAAGCTTTTCCGCCCTTTCGAGCATGGCGCTGGACCTGGGAGGAACAGAAATCCTGCTCGCTTCAGGGAGATTTTCTAAAAATTCCCGTTATGTGGGGTCGCGAACAGGCGGTTTTGCTTTTATTGATGCGACACGCCTTTTCCTGTCGCGGATTGAGGGACTTTGCCTTTTGATCCGTTCGACAGCGACGCTTAATCCTCCTCGAATTCGACATCGGAGGTCAGTTCCTGAGTGGCCTCTTGCGTCGGCTGCCGCGGGAATCCCTTCAGTGGGCCGACAACCAGAGCATCCCGGCTGATCTCTACGGGAGATAGCGCATAGGCAGTAATCAGTTCTGCCAACGAGCGTAGCGCGTGGATGTGAATACGCTCCCAGCCATGGGAGCCGTCGATGCCGAAACAAATTAATGCAGTTCGCACGTCAAATCCGGCTTCCACCGCCGAAGCGACATCCGAACGATAGTGTCGAAAAACGTCTTTCTGATAGATGATATCATTTTCGACACATAGCCGAACGAGCTTGCGCGTCAGATGATAGTCAAAGGGGCCATGCTGATCGGCCATTGAAATGGTTACGCCAAACTCAGCGCTGTTTTGACCAGGCGCCGAGGTACCATTGTCGATTGCGATCAGAGAAGCGATGTCGTCAGTCAGGATAGTCGACGCACCGACGCCGACTTCCTCTTCGATCGTAAACAGGCAGTAGATGTCGACCGCCAAAAGGTCCTGCGCCTCCGTCAGCGCCTGTAAGGCGGCGAACATCACTGCAACTTCGGCCTTGTCGTCGAGATGTCGCGAGCAGATAAAGCCGTTGTCGAGGAACTCTGGTTGCGGGTCGATCGCGATAATATCACCGACCTCGATACCGAGTTTTAGGGCTTCTGCCGAAGTCGACGAGCGCGCATCAACGCGAACTTCGACATAGGGCCAGCCCGCCGGCTGGCTGTCGACCTCCTCGTTGAAAGTGTGGCCGGATGCCTTGAGCGGCAGGATGGTGCCCCGATAACTGCCTTGCTCGGTGAAAATCGTGCAGCGCGCTCCTTCCGCCGAGCCGTGCGTTCCAGTGACCGATCGGTACGATCTCAAGACGGCCGCTGTCCTTGATCTGTTTGACCTGCGCTCCCAATGTGTCGACATGCGCGGCGATCGCGCGTGCCGGTCGCCGCGCCTTCCCCTTCAGACATGCGCGGATCGCGCCGCGGCGGGTCACTTCGTACGGTACCTTGAGCCGGTCCAGTTCGGCGCAGCAATCGCGCACGACATTGTCAGTGTAGCTCGTGGGGCTTGGAATTGAGAGCAGTTGCTCAAGCCGTTTGGCGAGATAATCGATGTCGATTGGTAGAATTGCCATTGAAGAGCCTTCCCCGGGTAGCTCGGGGGAAGGTGACTCAAGATGCGGCAAAGACCAACCCCTTATATGAATTATCGAGAGCTTATCGGTTCAGAACGTCCCGAACGACCGCCGGCATCGATTGCGGGAACAGAAGATCGATAAACCGCTCCGCTGTTGGCTGCGGCTCGTGGTTGGCGAGTCCCGGTCTTTCGTTGGCCTCAATAAACCAATAGTCGGGCCTCGATGGCGATCTGACGATGAAATCGATGCCCGTCACCGGAATGTCGATCGCCCGCGCTGCCTGTACCGCAGCGTTTACCAGGACGGGATGCAGAACCCCGGTCACATCGTGAATGGTGCCGCCGGTGTGGAGATTCGCAGTCTTGCGAACGACGATAGAGGTATCTGCAGGTGGGATGTCATCAAGTGTGTAGCCAGCGGCGGCTACGCAGCGTTCTGTCTCGGCATCGAGCGGGATCTTCGATTCGCCGCCGGTTGCCGCGGCCCGCCTGCGGGATTGATGTTCGATCAAGTCGCGAATGCTGGCTCTTCCATTGCCCGCAATCGTCGCCGGCTCACGGATCGCACCGGCGACCACGCGAAAATTGATGACGACAAGGCGCAGGTCGACACCTTCAACAAACTCCTCGACGATCACGTCGTCACAAGTCCTGCGTGCACTCTCGATCGCACAGCGGACTTCGTCCCAACTCTTCAAATCGACCGCGACTCCCTTGCCCTGTTCACCTCGCGCCGGCTTCACTACGACAGACTTGTAAGTTTCCAAAAACGCGCGTGTCCGTTGATCATCAATCGCATAAATCTGATCCGGAACGACAACTTTCGCGGTCTTGACGATACGGCGGGTTACACGCTTGTCATCGCATATGCTCATGGCAATAGCTGTCGTGAGCTCGGACAAACTCTCGCGACAGACATAAGAACGTCCGCCATATGTCAGCCGGAAGAAGCCGCCTTCCGCGTCGATAATTTCGACCCCGATACCACGTCGCCGCGCCTCGTTCGTGATTAAGCGGGCATAAGGATTGAGACTGTCATCGTCGAAATAAGGTTCGGTAAAGAGTGCTTCGTTGATGACATTCTTACGCTTGATGGAAAATGTAGGAATTCGGACGAAACCGACTTTTTCATAAAGTGCAATCGCTTGTTCATTGTCATGGATAACTGACAAGTCGAGGAATTTTGCACCCCTTGCCTGAAAGTGCTCCGCCAATCGACGCACTAGCGCTTCGCCGATTCCCGGCAATGTTGCCTGAGGATCCACCGCAAGGCACCACAAAGACGTTCCGTGTTCCGGGTCGCCGCAAGCGATCGCATGATCGATCCCCATCACCGTTCCGACGATAGCGCCGGTTGCTTCGGCCTCGGCTACAAAATAGGTAATCGCCCGACTGTCACGTTTGGACCAAAAGAATTCCGGCTGCACCGGCACCATATTCCGTGCCGCGTAAATGCGGTTGACCTCATCGGCATCCTGTTCGGAGGACAGCCGGCGTACATAGAATCCGCGCGGCTGCTGTTTGGCCGGACGATAGGTCGTAAGGTCAAGCCGGTAGGTGTGGGAGGGATCGAGGAACAATTCGAGCGGTGCGGCTGACAACACCACATGCGGATCGCTGACGTAGAACGCGATGTCGCGCCGGCCCGGCCCTTCGGCGCGAATGCAATCGGCCAATTCTTCGGCCTTGTCGAAAGTTTGCCCGAAGAGCAGGCGGCCCCAGCCGCAATCAAAGGCGACGTTTTTCTTCCGCGCATGTTGTGACTCGAGCGGTGGTGCATCTACCGACGGCGATTTCGGTACTTGCCGCGGACGCTGCTTTGTGGATTTGCTGGCGCGCGCTTGCTTTGATTTGTTGATGGTCATAGCCATGCTCTAGATATGCTGCGCCTGCAGCCACAATTCCAGCAAGGCGCATTGCCAGAGTTCCGACCCGCGCAGCGGCGTGATGTGGGACTTCGGATCGTCAAACAATACCTTCAGATATTCCGGCCGAAACAGCCCCCGATCATGCGCAGCGCGAGACGTTAACGCATCCCTGGTCATCTCCAGCACCGTGCCGTCGATATACTTCAATGCGGGAACCGGAAAGTAACCTTTAGGCCGGTCAATGACTTCGGATGGAATAACATCACGGGCAACGTCTTTCAGGACACCCTTGCCGCCATCCTTGAGCTTCAACTCTGGGGGTACGCGGGCGGCCAACTCGACCAATTCGTGGTCGAGGAAGGGAACCCGTGCTTCGAGACCCCAGGCCATCGTCATGTTGTCGACCCGCTTGACGGGGTCATCGACCAGCATAACAGTCGTATCGATACGCAATGCACGGTCAAGCGCGTTCTCGGCACCAGAGTGCATCAGTTGTTCTTGCACGAAGCGCGCTGGATGGTCGGTATCCGTCAACCAGTGCGGATTGAGATGGCGGCCCAATCTTTCGCGATCGCGGTCGAAGAATAGGGCACTGTAGTCGCTGACGATGTCATTGGACTGGTGCAGCTTGGGGTACCAGTGATAGCCGGCGAAAACCTCGTCAGCGCCCTGACCGCTCTGGACGACCTTCACGTGCTTGGCGACTTCCTTTGACAGCAAAAAGAAGCCGACATTGTCATACGAAACCATGGGTTCCGACATTGCGGCGATTGTCGCCGGCAAGGCGTCCAGCATGTCGTTTGTGGGAATCATGATTTTGGTGTGGTCGGTGTCGAAGTGGCGGGCGATGATATCGGAATACTTAAATTCGTCGCCTTCTTCACCGTGGGCGGCCTCGAAACCAATCGAAAAGGTCTTCAGCCCCTTCTGCCCAGCTTCGGCCAATAGGCCGACGATGAGGCTTAAATCGACGCCACCGGACAGCAGCACCCCGACCGGAACGTCGGCAACCATGCGCCGGTCGACAGCCCGGCGGAGTGCTGCGCCGATACGGTCCTTCCAATCGGCGTGGCTCAATGCCACATCTTCAGGCGAACGATCGAACTGAAGCTGCCAATAGACGCTGTCCGTGAAATCCCCGTCTGGATTGATCACCCGGATGGTCGCGGGCGGCAGCTTGCGAACCCCTTTAAGAATTGTATGAGGCGGCGGCACGACGGCGTGGAACGACATGTAATAGGAAAGCCCCACGGGATCGATCGCCGTGTCGACCTCACCGGCAGCGACCAGGGCCGGCAGCGTGGATGCGAAGCGGAGCATCTTGCCGTTCTGCGCGTAATAGAGCGGCTTGATACCGAGCCGGTCACGGCACATCACGACCCGGCCGGAATCGCGCTCATGGAGCACAAAGGCAAACATGCCCTGGAACCGCTTCGGTGCTTCCGTGCCCCAAGCATGCCAAGCCTTCAGAATGACCTCGGTATCGCCGTCCGAAAAAAAGCGATAACCCAGTTGCTGCAGCTCACCCCGCAATTCCTTATGATTGTAGATACAGCCGTTAAAAATCAGATTTACACCAAGGTCGGGATCGACCATCGGCTGTTGGGCCTTCTCGGATAAATCGATGATTTTCAAACGGCGGTGGCCGAGAGCCAATCGACCGCGCGCCAGCATTCCTGCTGCGTCCGGCCCGCGCGGGGCGAGCACGTGTGCCATCGTGGCGACTGCGTCCAGTGACGCCGGAGAGCCATCGAAAGTGATCTCACCGCATAGACCGCACATTCAAAAGTCCTGGCTGATATGGAATTTCCGGCTTTACCGCGCGATTCTGCGGCCGCAATACTGCGAAACCGGCGTTGCGATCGAGCCGAAATGAAAAAAACCGACGTTCACCTTTGCAGGCGGCCCGCGGTCTTGCTCGTTTCCATGGGGTTATTTTGAGTATTATCGCAGCAGGAGGCTAGGAAATCAAATTCCCCTGACAAGTCTGATTTGCGTGCAGAAAATCTCCGCGCAAACGCCGCGATCAGGGTAGGGCAAGCCCAATGAGGAACTGGTTCCATCGAATTACCGGTTGTCATCGAAAGCGATTGCACCAGGGCTTGTGCCGAAATCTCCAAGCATGGGAACCCGCCTGACGGGGGGCCGAGCCGCCGTTCCATCGTACCGAGGCGCCCAGCGTGCGACTAACTCTGTGTAAATCGCAGAGAACATTCAACAACTTGGATTGCCGTATGATCCCTCGGGTCAAGCCCGAGGGCATATTTGTCGGAAAATCTGCATACTTTCCGGGGCATACTTTAGCGTCAGCAACGTCAGTCGCCCCGTTTTGCGACAAACAAAAATGGTCAAAAATGTCTTCCAGACCTTGCTCAGGTTGAAGTATGGCGTGGCTCCCACATAAAGAATGCAGCCGTTAGTTGTGTAAATAGCAATTATTTGGCCACCACTCTCAAATTAGGTCATACGAACAATGATCTTGCCGAAGTGCTTCCCAGAAGCCATGTGTGTATAGGCTGCCTGAACCTCGTCGAAGCCGAATACCTTGTCGATCACTGGCTTGATTTTGTTTGCTGCAATTGCCCGAATTCATCGCTTCAAACATCTGGGTAGAGCCAACCGAGATACCTTGGACATTGGCGCGCTTGGCAGAGAATCAGTCCCGGATTGAGTTCTGTTGCCGGCCCGCTGAGGCCGCCAATCAATCCAATGCGTCCGCCGACGCGGATCGATTTAAATGAACGTGCGATCGTGCCAGCGCCGCCAACTTCGACGACACAGTCGACGCCGCGGCCTCCAGTGATTTCCAATGCGGCGTTTTCCCAGTCTGGCGTCGTCTTGTAGTTGATGCCGTGGTCGGCACCGAGTTGCTTTGCGCGCGCGAGCTTTTCGTCGCTTGATGAGGTAATGATGACTTGCACGCCTAGCGTCTTCGCCAGTTGCAGGCCGAAGATCGAAACGCCGCCAGTGCCCTGAAGCAAAACTGTGCTCCCGGCTATAAGCCGCGCATGCTCGATCATTGCGTGCCATACGGTCACACCGGCGCACGGCAGCGTCGCGCCGTCTTCGACCGATAGGTGATCCGGGATCTGCACAACGCCTTCTTCTTCGAGCACCACGTATTCGGCCAGCATGCCGTCGATACCGCCGCCGAGGGCGCTCTGATGGGTGTCAGGGCCCGGCTCCCCAGCGAACCAGCGTTGGAAGAAATTCCCAGCCACTTTGTCCCCGACCTTGACGCGCCGGACACCGTCGCCGACTTCGATCACCTCGCCGGCGCCATCCGATAGTGGAATGACGTTCTCGCGCACCGGTAGACGATAAGTTCCACGGACGATGCCGAGATCGCGGAAGTTCAACGAGCATGCGGCAACTTTCACCAGAACTTGACGATAGGCTGGTTTCGGGTCTGACCGTTCGACCCTGATCAGCGCATCGATGCCAGCTCCACCTTTCGGCAATTGATAAGCACGCATACTGTTCTCCCGCTATTCGGTCTGAGCACCGTACGGCGCCGTCGGCCAAGTCGAAGTCTGACGTCCGGTACGTCGTACCGGCAGACATTTTGTCGCCGAATGCACTGTCTCGCTAGGGTCGTCAGTCGTGTCCCCATGAATTCGATGGGTCATGGATGCCATTTTCGCCGCTCGGTTGCCAGTTTCCCCTTGCGTGGTGCCGGTTATCTGCTTGAATTGTAACTCCATTCTCGAGACCACAGACCCAATGATGCTCCAGAGAGTTGAATACGCCCCGAAAGGGCTCATAGGCGCCTTGACGCCGCAAGCCAATACGACCGTCGAGCCGGAATTCAACATCATGTGGCCGCCTGGCTATGCGATGATCAATGCGCGGGTTATGAGCCCGAAAAAAACCATCGAAGAGCGGCTTATCGATTACTGGGCAATTCTGGAGACAGCCCTTGATCAATTCGCCAATGCGCCAGTCGAGGCGGTGGCATTTGGCAGCACCGGTCCATCCTATCTTGTCGGAAAGGACCAGGAGGACGCGCTCGTTGCCCGTGTCGAAAAGGCGAGAGGCTACCCGTTCATTACCTCCGCAAGGGCAGTAACGGATGCGCTGACGGCGCTCGGCGCGAATAACATTGGCCTCGTCTCTCCCTATCCGACGTCGTTAACAGAGGCGAGTGTCGTGTATTGGAACAGCCGCGGCTTCAAAGTGGGCGAGTTGTCCGGCGCTTTCAACGACGCAAGCACATTTCATCCGATCTATTCTCTTGCGGCGTCGTCTGCTGATGAGGCCTTGCAACAACTCCGCGGAAAGAAGCTCGACGCTATCGTCATGCTCGGCACAGGAATGCCGACGCTGGCGCCGATCGCAAGCGCTGCCGGATGGGACGGTCCGCCAGTCATGTCGTGCATGTTGTGTCTTGCCTGGCGAACAGTAGAAGCGGTGCGCGGCAACAAGCCTACGGCGGAAAGCGTCATGGAATGGGTCAACGCCAAACATTGGGGCCCGCGCCTAGCCGCGCATTTCGCATGACGCCGGCGAGAGGCACAATGGGTCAAACGCTTAAGCAACGGCTGAATGACAGGGAAATTCTTGTCGCACCAGGCGTTTACGACGCACTGACATCTTCGCTCGCGAGTGCGGCCGGCTTCGAAGCGCTTTATGTGTCGGGCGCGGCGCTTGCCTATACCAAGCTCGGCCGTCCGGATATTGGTCTCGTCACCATGAGCGAGGTGGTCGATTTCGTTGCACTCATCCGTGATCGGGTGTCATCGTTTTTAATTGTCGATGCGGACACAGGATATGGCAATGCACTGAACACACAGCGCACGATGCGCATGTTGGAGCGTGCGGGCGCGAATGCGATCCAGCTCGAGGATCAGACCTTCCCCAAGCGCTGCGGGCATCTTTCCGACAAGACATTGATTCCGGCCGCCGAAATGATCGGAAAGATCAAGGCTGCTGCGGACGCACGCCAAAGCGCCGAGACGCTCATTATCGCGCGGACGGATGCGATCGCCGTCGAAGGGGAAGAAAGAGCGTTCGAACGCGCCCAACTCTACAGCGAATGCGGCGCAGATGTGCTTTTTGTCGAAGCGCCCAAGACCCCCGAACAACTTGGCGCAATAACGAGCGCGTTGGAGGGCACGTTGCCGCTGATGGCCAACATGGTGGAGGGCGGTTTGACGCCGCTCAAAGGCACGCGCGAACTCGAGGCGCTCGGATTTTCACTGGTCATATTTCCTGGCGGGATCGTGCGGGCCATCGCCCGCACCGCGCGGGACTATTACACCTCGCTTAAGGCCAATGGTACGACCGAGGCGTTCCGAAATCGCATGTTCGATTTCGACGGGCTCAATGAGGCCATCGGCACGCCGGAGATGTTGGCCTTGGGAAGGTACTATGAATCCAGCGATTGATATGAGCGCCGACATTGCGAGCGCCACGACGGCGTGGGCACAAACTGCGCTACTCATCGTTGACCTGCAAAACGATTTTTTGCACCCGGATGGCGCATATGGGCGCAATGGTAAGTCATCTGAAGATATCGCAATACTGCCCGCGCGCGTCGCGCCGGTGGTGGGCGCAGTGCGCGCAGCTGGCGGCATGGTTGTATCAACACATTTTACGCTCGTGTCCGGCCGCGATGGCAAGCCGATCATTTCTCCGCATCTGCTTAAGTTGCGTCCCTTCCTCAAGCAAGGCGATTTCGAAGTGGGTTCATGGGGGCATGACATTGTCAACGAACTCAAGCCCGTCGATGCGAAAATCGAGAAGGTCGCTTATTCGGCCTTTTATCAGACCCGGCTCGAATGGCTGTTGCGCAAACTTGGCATAAGCCGGCTGTTGGTCTGCGGCATCGTCACAAACGGCGGCGTCGCCTCGACCGTGCGCGATGCGCATGTGCGTGAGATTGACGTTTTGCTGCTCGAAGACGGCTGCGCATCGTTTGATCGGCAAACGCATCGCACGGCCATCGATTCGCTGCGGCCTGTTGCACGCATCGTCGCGATCGAACAGGTGATGGCGGAATTGAAGACGGCCTAAGACGCCGTTCTACATCCAGCCGAGAAGCGTTGGCAGTACGGTGCTGAGCACGGGAAAAGCAACCAGGATCGCAAGGCGCACAATATCCGCGAAGAAGAACGGAATAATGCCCCTAAAGATCGTGTTTAATGGCAGATCTTTCGACACACCATGCAGGACGAAGACATTGATGCCGATCGGTGGTGTGATCATGCCGATCTCCATGACGACAATATTGACCACTCCCCACCAGATCGGATCGAAGCCGAGACTCGTAATGAGCGGATAGACAAACGGCAGCGTCAGCACCATCGCGGCGACCGTATCGAAGATCGAGCCGAGGATCAGGTACATGATCAGAAGCATGAAAATCACCGCGTAGGGCGGGAGGTTCAATGATTCGATCCATTCGACCGTGGCTGCCGGCAGTCCCGAGAGTGTGGCGAAGTAACTGAATACAGAGGCGCCGATGATAATTACGAAGATCAGGCCGGTGTTGGTCGCTGTTTCGCCAAAGCAGCGGAGAAACGACTGCCAATTGATGCGCTTGCGGAAATATCCAAGCAGAAGGGCCATCACAGCGCCAACCGACGCGGCCTCGGTGACGGTGAAAATGCCCGAGTAAATGCCGCCCGAGACAACCGATGCGAGTGAGATAACAGCCCAGCTCTGGCCAAGCGTTCTTCGTCTTTGGGGCCATGTGGATCGCGGCCCAACCGGTGCCGAGTTCAGGATAGATGCGCGTATAAATCACGATCGCGCCGATATAGGTCGCCACCGCAATAAGTTCCGGCACTACGCCGGCCAGGAACAGGGCGATAATCGAATTTTCAGTGAGGATGCCGTAAAGGATCATCAATACCGACGGCGGAATGATCATTCCAAGTGTGCCGCCAGCGGCAATCGTTCCGGCCGCAAGTGACTTTGAATAATTCCGCTGCACCATTTCCGGCATCGCCACGCGCGCCATCGTTGCGGCGGTGGCAACCGACGATCCACAAACCGCACCAAACCCGGCGCATGCACCGATGGTCGCCATCGCAAGCCCGCCGCGGCGGTGGCCGAGAAAGGCATAGGCCAGACGGTAAAGTTCCGCGGACAATCCGCCGACATGCGCGAAATTTCCCATGAGCAGGAACATGGCAATGACGGCCAGGCCCTCGCTCGAAATGGCGGACGATGGCTCGGTCGCCAGAAGCGAAACTGCGGGCCCCCAGCCGATGATGAGGCCACAGCCGATGACGCCGGCAATGCCCATGGCGACGCCGACCGGCACTTGTAGGCCGATCAGCAGGAACATGACGGCTAGCCCAAGTAGGCCCGTCGTCAGGGAATCCATTTATCCGCCCCTATTCAGTCGCTGTCATCAGGAGGTTTCGGACGTAATCTGTTCGCGCAATTCGACGCGCCCGCCCGTCAGAGAGGTATACAGATTGCGTAGGAACACCCAGGCCTGGACCGGAATGCAAAGCGCCATAAGTGTCGAAGTCACCCACCACCAGGGTGCAAGCGGCATTTCAATCGTTTGCGTTGTGCGTCCGCTTGCCTGGTAGTCCAGCGTCAATAGAAAGAACTGCCAGACGATGAGACTGAAGAACACAAGCGTCACAAATGCGCCGAACGTTTCGAGCCAGTTGTTGCCGACCCGTCCAAGCGCGCCACCGAGAAAGCGGATTGTTATGTTATTGCAATGGAGCAGGACTGAAGGAAAGCAACTCGCGATTACGATGCCATAAGCAACTTGCGCGTAGTCGGAGAAGCCGTCGATTCGCGGCAGGCCGAGATAGCGTGCTCCGCCGTCGTAGAATGTTAGGAGAGCGATCAGGCCCAGACCGCCGAACCCGGTGAGTGCAATCAACTGGGTCCAGCGGTCTAGCTTGGATTCGAACGTCGAGGGTGTTGCAGGACGGACTGGGTCAGCCACGGAGTTTCTTCAGTTCCTCGATGGCTGCGTCGTAAACTGCCTGACCGTTTGGCGTCTTTTTGATCCACCAATCGTAAATCGGCTGGGCCTGCTTTTGATAGTCCTCTATCTGTGCCTTTGTCGGCACGAGAAGCGAAGGCTTTCCGTCCTTCTTCGCCTTATCACGAATGGCTTCCCCGACTTCCGTGTAGGCCTTGCCGCCCGTTTGAGCCATATTCAGGCCGCCATGTTTCATGATTGAAGCTTGTACGTCCTTCGGCAGCGAGTCCCACGTCTTCTTGTTCATGACGAGGAGAAATGGAATGACGCCAACGGGCACCGTGTAGGCCTGCTGCACAAGAGGCATGGTCTTGAAGGTCCGCATGCCGGTCCAGCCTTGCACCACGCCATCAATGGTGCCGCGGTTCAGTGCTTCGTTCATTTGGGCCGACGAAAGCGTCTGCGGACTCGCCTTCATCATATCCAGCCACTTGGCATGAATCGCGCCGGCAGAGCGGATCTTTTTATTGGCAATATCGCCCAGATCCTTGATCGGCTTGCGCATGAATAGCGCATTGGGCTCGGACGCGAAAAAACCGACCAGATGAACGTCCTCCAGCCCCCCGAGCAGACCTCTTTCATGCAACTTCCAGCCGACAATGGATGCTTCCACACCATCCCGGAACAGGAAAGGCAGTTCGAATACGCCCATTTGCGGGAATTGTCCGGCTGTATATCCCGGAAGTACCCAGGTGACATCCGCGACACCGTTCTTCACCAGTTCAAATTGCTTAAAAGGCGCCTTGCCAAGAATGCCGCCCCAAAAGCCCTGTAGCTTTGCCTTATTGCCAATATCGGCTTGAACGGCATCCATCCAAGGCTTGATGACCTTATCGACACCGACGCTCTTGGCCGGCACGAAGGTTGCCACCTTGATCAACGTCTCGGCACTTGCGGAAGACGCGGCCAAGATGGCTCCCATTGCGGTAGCCAATACGGCTGCCAGCAAACGCGACGTTTTGCTCATGGGGTCTCTTTCTCTCTCCGATTGCATTTGATTGCGGTCAGACGTGTCGCCCCTGAGGCCATCTGCTCATATATTTTAACGTCTCTGCCTTTTGTGACAACAGTAAACTGCCCACAAATCCGGCAACCGACATCGTGGCTTGGACTTCACATTCCGCAAAGCAAATCGCATACCACATCGAGCATTGAAACCGGAGGCGCAATGCGCCCTATGATAGGCGACTTGGCGAGCGGCATAGCCGGAGTGGCCGTCACTTGGACAAGCGTTATGAGGAAAGTAGGTCTATGGCTGGTGCTGATCGGGACGCGGAAGTCATTGTAGTAGGAGCGGGCCCGGTCGGTCTGTGCCTTTCGGTTCTCCTCGCTGAGCGTGGCATATCCGTCATCGTGCTGGAGGCAAATGATGCGATCGAAGAGGATCTGCGCGCCTCGACATTTCATCCGCCGACCATGGACATGCTGGATGGGATTGGCGTTACGCCCGTGTTGCTCGATCAGGGGCTGATTTGCCCAAACTGGCAGGTTCGATGGCATCCAAAGGGTGAGCGTGCGGTCTTCGACCTTTCGATTCTGTCTGATATCACGCGTCATCCCTATCGACTTCAGGTCGAGCAATGGAAGTTGTCAAAAACATTGCTAGAACTCGCGCAAAAGTCTCCGCACATCGATTTGAGATTCTCGACGGCGGCGACCAACGTCTATCAAACCGATGGCGATGCCGAAGTAGAGACCGACAAAGATGAAAAGCGCCTGCGCGCCCGATATGTTGTCGGTTGCGATGGTTCGCGTAGCGTGGTGCGAAACGCGGTCGACTTGCCGTTCGAAGGTGTCACATATCCCGAGACGACGCTGCTCGCGACGACAACCTTTCCATTTGAGGAGCACCTCGAAGGGCTGTCAAACGTGACATACTGTTGGAAGGATGGAGGGCAGTTCAGTCTGTTGAAAGTCCCGGGGCGCTGGCGGGCATCGATCTATCCGCGTGAGGATATTTCCATTGAAGATCAGATGACCCCGGAAGCGCTGGAGGCAAGTTTTCAAGAGATTGTACCCAAGCCGGAGCCATATGAGATCAACGATCAACGGCCTTACCGCGTCCATATGCGCATCGTGCCATCGTATCGTGTTGGCCGTGTTTTTGTCGCGGGCGACGCTGCCCACCTGAATGCGCCGGCCGGCGGTATGGGGCTGAACGGAGGCATCCACGATGCCTTCGAATTATCGCGGACTCTGATTGCCGTTTTGCGCGACAATGCCGGTGATGACCACCTCGATCTTTACGATCGCCGCCGCCGGCCGGTCGCCCGCGACGATGTGATCGCTCAGGCCGATCGCAACCGCGCTCGCATGCGCGAACGGGATCCTGTACGCCGTCGCGAACTGCTGGACGAATTGCAGTCCATTGCGGCGGATAGCGAGAAACTCCGTACGTTTCTCACGCGATCGTCCATGATCGATGGGCTCAATCGGGCGGCTGCCATCACCTGAATTGGAATATTGGAGACGCGCAGTGTCCATGACGCTAGCCGAAAGGATCATTGCCAGAGCCAGCGGGCGCGACAGCGTCGAGCCTGGCGAAATCGTAACCTGCAAGGTCGATCTTGCCATGATCCACAATTCCGGTGGCCCGCGGCGCGTCAAGCCAATCCTGGAAGAACTTGGCGTCGGCCTGTGGGACGCATCGAAAGTCGTGCTGATCTCAGATCATTATGTTCCGGCAAGCGATGATGAAACGCGGCGCATCGGCGAAGTCACCCGTAAGTTCGCAAGGCAACAAAATATCCAAAGTTTTTATGACGGCGAGGGCATCTGCCACGTTGTCCTGCCGGAGCGCGGCCATTTGAAACCGGGCATGTTCGTTGTCGGCGGAGACAGCCATTCCCCTACCGGGGGCGCATTCGGCGCCTATATGTTCGGGATTGGAGCGACGGAAATGGCCGGCGTCCTGGCAACGGGCGAAATCTGGTTGCGGGTCCCCGAGACGATTGAAATCCAATTGAATGGCCACATGACACCGGGAGTCGTCGCCAAAGATGTCATGCTGCGCCTCTGTGCGATGCTCGGCATGGATGGCGGGCGGGCACAGGCGGTGCAGTTTACCGGCGATGCCATTGCGCGACTTCCCATGCAGGAGCGTATGACGCTCGCGAACATGACGGCGGAGATTGGCGGCCAGACGGGCTTGATTGCGCCGGATCACATCACAGTCGAATATCTGAGGAATGCGGGCGCAATCGTTGATGATGTTTCCTATTGGCAGGAATTTGCCGGTACCACAGTGGCGGAGCGTCATAGCGTCGATGTCGGCAACTTGAAGCCACAAGTGGCGGCGCCGCATAGTCCGGCGAATGCGCGGTCTATCGATGAATACGCTGATGAAAAATTTGACATTGCCTATGTTGGCGCCTGCACCGGTGCCAAGCTGGTCGATCTGCGGATGGCGGCGCATATTCTGAGGGGCCGAAAGGTCTCAAGCCATGTTCGTCTGCTGGTCGCGCCGGCTTCGCGCCGCGATCAGGAGGTCGCGACACGCGAGGGGGTGATGCAAATATTGCAGGATGCTGGCGCCAAGGTTCTGCCGAATGCCTGCGGCATCTGCGCAGGCTATGGCGGCACATTGGGCGAAGGCGAGCGGTGCCTTTCGACAACTGCGCGCAACTTCAAGGGCCGCATGGGCCCGGCCAGCACAGAAGTCTTTCTTGCGTCGCCGTACACCGTCGCGGCTTCTGCGGTTGAGGGACGCATTGCCGATCCGCGGCCTTATTTGGCGGAGAGCGCACAATGAATCGCGGACGCGCTTTTGTTTTCGGCGACAATGTCGATACCGACGTGCTCGCGCCCGGCACCTACATGAAGCATGGCATTGATGTCATCGCGCAGCATTGCCTCGAGGCGTTGGACCCGCAATTCGCGAAGACTGTGTCAAAAGGCGATATGGTTGTTGGCGGTTACGGCTTTGGCATAGGGTCGTCTCGAGAGCAGGCTGCCGAGGCGCTGCGTCATCTTGGCGTGTCGACGATCATTGCCAAGTCCTTTGGTGGCATATTTTACCGCAATGCGTTGAATATGGGGCTTTACGTTTTGGTCTGCGGGCAGTCTGAAAAAATCGGTAATGGTCACCTGCTGAGAACCGATCCTGTAGCGGGAAGAATATTTGACGAGACGACCGGTGAGATCATTGCCTGCGAGGCCTTGCCGCCGTTTCTCCTGGAAATGGTCGACGATGGCGGGCTGGTGCCGCATCTAAAAAAGCAGTTTGCGACAAGAAAGGCAGCAAGCTGACGCCTTTGCAACGGCGAGATCGCATTGCTATCTGCTCCTGCGCTATTGGCGCCTCCGTAAACGTCATGGTCTATTTAGCCGGCGATGTTTTTTCCGCGGATGTCATCATTTCAACGAGTGAGATCGGTAATAGACTAGAATAATAACACCTGATGTTTTTTCTCTCAACGGATTACAAACAACAAAAAAATTGGACTGAAATTTATTCAGCTACAATAAGTTTGCTTCTTTGAATGCACATTGCCGTCGAGCTGAATCCCGGCGGCGTTCAGTCATGCTCAGATACTGTTCGAACCAGAGAACTCAAACATGACTGTGCGAAAGTTCTCGCGGTTCGCGCGCGTTACGGCAATTGAATTATTCAATTCAGTTTAAATAAAAATCCTCGAGCAAACATGCTCAAATACGCGCAATCGTCTGTCGCTGCTTTGCAGATGGTCACCGTCTCATATTACCCACGCGCGATCGCTATTTGAGTTGACGACGCCCTTGCGCGCGATTAGCCTTAAATTTGCAAATAGATTTCGCATTCCGAAAAACAATAATACGGAAGCGGTAGTGTGGCCTGAAGCCGGCCGGGAGGATCAAAGCACCATGCGCGCCGCGCGCACCTCACAAAATGAGCAACAGCGGCCTCGGAAGAAGGCCGGTCCGACGGGCGCCGATACCGGCAAGCGCGGCCGAAAATCAATGCGCACAAATTTGAACGGGGACGGTGACGAGCCGCGCAACGATGATGCGCGGAGCATTGTCAATTCCCTGTCAAAGGGCTTGCGCGTGTTGGAGGCGTTCAGCGCTGAGCGGCCCGAGATGACCTTGAGCGAATTGGCGCGGGCGGCCAATCTCGATCCCGGCACCGCATTTCGCATGCTCAATACGCTGGTCATGCTCGGCTATGTGGCCCGCAATGCAGAAAGCCGCCGCTTTCGGCTGACCCTCAAAGTCATCGATCTCGGTCTGCACGCGATCGGCCGTTCGGATCTGCGTGAATTGGCGCGGCCGATCCTGCGCTCGCTGGTTGGGGAGATCAGCGAAGCGGCAAGCGTCGGTGTCCTCGACGGTGCCGACATTCTTTATATCGAGCGGGTCCGCGCTGGCCTGACCCGCCTCGGCGTCGACATCCGGATCGGAACCAATATTCCGGCGAATTGTAGCGTGATAGGGCAGGCGATCCTGGCCTACCTGCCGCCTCAAGACCTGACGCGAGTGCTTGATACACCGCCGCGACGCGGCGAACTGGCTGTCCGGCCGACCAGCAGGGCAGAACTTGTTCGTACGCTCGAAATGGTGCGGCGACAGGGCTACGCGATTCAGGATTCCGCCTTCGGCAACGGCCTGCGCATTTTGGCCCTGCCGGTGCTCGACCTCGACGGCTATCCAGTCGCCGCTGTCAGCGTCGTGGCACCGGCGATGAGACTGTCGATGGAGGAGTTCCGCGTCCGGGCGCTTGAGCCCGTGCGCAATGCCGCTCAAGACATTGCCCGCGCTCTGCAGGCGAGCGGTACGATTTCTACAGCAGTATAAGGTCATCAATAACTATCGGGAGGAAAGGATGAAATTAGGATCACTCGTTTTGACTGGCAGCGTGATGCTCGGATTGGCGGTCGCGGGGAGCGCCGCCACCGCCGAGACATTGAAGATTGGTGCCATGCCGGTCGGCTCCGGCTGGTATGTCGCGGCCTCGACCCTCGACAAGACGCTGAAGCCGGTTCTGAAGGGCCGCACGATCGAAGTCATTCCACGCGGCGGCGGTGTTGCCAATCCGGTGGTCGTGAATTCCGGCAAGGCCGATATCGCACTGTCCAACGTGCAGACCTCCCTGTTGGCGGCGCAGGGTGGCGATCCCTACAACGGCAAGAAGGCGACCAAAATTCGTGCACTGGTCGGCGGTCTCAACCCGGTCTTTATCGGTGCAATGGTGCGCAATGACTTCATCAAAAAGACCGGCCTCGATACGCTCGACAAGATACTTTCTTCGGGCAAACCGATCCGCATTGTGATGAAGCCGCAAGGCTCCAACATTCCGCCGGCCGTCGATGCCATTCTCGCGGCTTACGGGCTCGACCGTGCCAAGATCAAGGCCAATGGCGGCGAAATCATCCAGGTCGCGCCATCGCAAATTCCCGCCATCTTGCGGGATGGACGTGCGGACATTCTCTTCGACACGGTCCTCAAGGGACATCCGATGATTACCGAGGTGTCGCTGACCGGTGACGTGCGCTTCCTTGATATTTCTGACCGCGCCCGCAAGGCGCTCGCCGAGGCGGGCGTGAAGCCCTCGATTATTCCACAGTGGTTCAAGGGCCAGAGCGGCCCGACCAAGAGCGGTGATTTCGGTACGGTGCTGATAGCAAGTGCAGATCTGCCCGATGACATCGCTTATCAGATCACCAAGGCAGTCATCGAGAATATGCCGGAAATGGCAAAGAATTATCCGGCCTGGAAAAACTTCAAGCCGGAGGACGCTGCCAAGAAAGAAAACACCGGCATCCCACTGCATCCGGGCGCTGCGCGTTACTACAAGGAACGCGGCTTTAGCATGTAGCCGCTGTTTGCCGCCTTGAGCCGGCTGCGGCGCGCAGCCGGCTCATCTTTCATCTAAATCGAGGCCGCCCCGTGAACCTGAGCGCGCTGCGAACGCTCGCCGATCCTCGTTTGGTTGTCGCTGCGATATTGGTGGCGTTCCAATATTGGATCCTGCTGCATCCGCAGCAACCGCTGTTCGAGCGGCCAGTTCATCTCATTCTCGTTCTGACTTTGGTCTTCCTTTGGTTTCCATTGACGCCGACGCGGTTGTCCGTGGTGCTGTGTCGATTGATCGACGTTGTCATCCTCGCTGCCGTCGTCAGCGTTGCGGCCTATTTTTGGCTTGCTATCCCCCGGTTTGAAACCCGAATCGACAATGTTTCACCGGTTTATTGGTGGGACGTGCTGTTCGGGATTATTCTCGTCCTATTGCTGCTGGAGGCCGTGCGACGCACCGTCGGCTGGATCTTGCTGAGCGTTATTTTGGTTTTTCTGCTCTATGGCGCGTTTGGATTTCTCATCCCCGGCCGGGCCGGCTTTCGCGGCTTCGGTCTAGAGGAATACATCGAAATCCTCACGATGACGACGAGCGGAATTTTGGGCGTCACTACGGAGACATCCGTCAATTTCGTATTCTATTTCGTTGCCTTCGGCGTCGTCTATTCGGTCGTCGGCGGCGGTCAATTGTTCATAGACCTGGCGATGCGGCTCGTCGGCACCAGCCGCGGCGGCAGTGCCAAGGTCGCGATTGTCGGCTCAAGCCTGATGGGAACGATATCCGGCAGTGCGGTTGCCAATGTCACGGCGACCGGCGTCTTTTCGATTCCCCTGATGCGGCGGTCGGGGCTGACCGCCGAGCATGCTGGCGCCACAGAGGCCATAGCCTCGACCGGCGGACAATTGATGCCGCCGGTCATGGGTGTCGCCGCCTTTGTGATGGCGGAATTGCTCAGCGTGCCCTACCAGCAGGTCGCGCTCGCGGGCGTGATCCCTGCGCTCGCCTTCTACATCGCGCTTTATTTCAGCGCCGACCTGCACGCGCGCAAAACGGGGCTTGGCACGCTGACGCGTGATGACGTCCGCGCGGTACCGTCGATATTGCCGCGATTGCACTTGCTGCTGCCGCCGATTGTCCTGATCGTGATGTTGCTGTTGGACGCATCGGCACAACTGGCGGCAACCTATGCCGCGCTGTCGTGTTTTCCGGTCGCCTTCTTGCGGAAGGAAAACTTCATTGGCCCGGGCAAACTGCTCGACATGATCAGCGGCATCGGCCGGCAGATGGCGGAGATTGCCGTGCCGATTGCCGCGATCGGCATCATCATCGCAATCGCCATTCAATCAAACATTGCGTTGAAGTTTGCCGCTGGTGTCATCGCCGCCGGAGGCGGTTCCATTTTCGGCTCGCTGCTGCTGGTGGTTCTTGGCTGCATCATTATGGGAATGGGACTGCCGACGGTCGCGGCCTACATCATCGGCGCCATTCTTTATGTTCCAGCCTTGCGTGATCTCGGCGTGCCGCTCATGGGCGCGCATTTCTTTGTCATGTACTATTGCGTGCTGTCGATGGTGACGCCGCCGGTCGCCCTTGCATCCTACGCGGCTGCAGGGCTGGCTGGTGCAAGCCCGATGAAAACCGGGCTGATCGCGTTCCGCATGAGCTTTGTCGCATTCCTGGTCCCGTTCGCGTTCGTGATGGATCCGGGGCTGCTGTTCCAAACTACGCTGGTCCACAGCCTGATCGCCAGCGCAGGATTGCTGATCTCGACGGCGGTATGGGCGATCGGAATCGTTGGATATTGTGCGCGGGCGCTCGGCTGGGGCGACCGACTTTTACTGATCGCTTGCGGCATCGTCGCAATCATCGCGCCGACCGCTTCGCTGCTCTGGCTGGTGGCGATCGGCGTCGCGGTTGCCTTTTTGGCTGCGAACTGGATCTGGCCGGGATTTTCCTCCGCCCAATTGGAGGCCAGCATCCGAAAACCGGCCGCGCCGGTCGGTGAGCCGTGATGGCCAAGGCCCGTGTCTACCCCCGGGAGGATGTCGTCGTCACGGATCCCGTTTCCGGACGGAGGTTACGGCAGGTGACGCGCGACCCGAGTATCCATCACCACCCTTTCTTCTTTGTGCCTGCCTACGACAATGCCATGCGGCGGCTTGTCTTCATTTCCCATCGCTCCGGTGCGCCGCAGATATTTTTCGAGGACCGCTCTGACGGTAACCTCGTGCAGGCGACCGATCGCCCCGATCTTGCGGAATGGTCGATCCATCCGTCGGCCGACGGACGCCATGTCTATTTTGTTGCCGGCAGCGGCGCTTGGCGGATCGATCTCGATACGTTGGTCGAACAGCAACTGGCGGATTTCGGCGACGCCGAGATTCGCGAGAAAGGCATGGTCGGCGCGGCGATGGGTACGACCGCGCTGTCCGCCAGCGGGCGCTGGTGGGCAGTACCGGTCAAGACCGGAGCGGTTGCGCGTTTCGTAATGATCGATACAGCCGACAAGACGAGCACCGTGTTCCTCGAACGCGATACGATCGGCCATCCGCAATTCTGTCCGGACGACGACGACCTCATTCTCTATGCCGGCCCGTTGACGGACCGGGTCTGGATCACCGATCGGAGCGGTGCAAACAATCGTCGTTTGTATCAACGCGAAGATCGTTTGCAATGGGTGACTCACGAAGTCTGGATTCCGGGGGCGCGCAGCATCGCCTTTGTCGACTGGCCGCGTGGTATGCGCGTTGTGTCGGTCGACGACGGCACGGTCCGCTGGATGACCCGCTTTCCGGCCTGGCATGCTGCGCCCGATCGAAGCGGCAGGCATTTCGTGTGCGATACCAATTTTCCCGATATCGGCCTTCACACCATCTCGATCACCGACGACGCGGAACATTCTGTCGTGCGCCCGCTCTGCCCCAGCGAGGCGTCATCGGAAGGTGCGCATTGGAACGGACCGTTTCCCTATAACAGCGGGCCGGTCGCGGTGGAGGCGCGTCAGCACACCCATCCGCATCCGCGTTTCTCGCCGGACAATTCGTGCGTGGTCTTCACCTCCGACCGCACCGGGCAGGCGCAAATCTACGAAGTCGAGCTTGCGGAGGCAGGCGCATGACCGCAGAGCAACTGCTTGAGAGCCAAAGGGTGCGGCGCGAGATCCGCGGCGGCCGCCTGACCGGCACCAGCCGCGGGCTCGCGCACGGCTTCGTACAATGCAACCTCGCCATCCTGCCGCGCGAATTCGCCTTCGATTTCATGCTCTATTGCCAGCGCAATCAGCGCGCCTGCCCGGTGCTGGAGGTGACGGATCCGGGCGATCCGGTGCCGCACAAGCTTGCGCCAGACGCCGATTTGCGGACCGATTGCGCGCGCTACACGGTTTTCGTCGAGGGCGTCGCGCAGGCGGACCGCATCGAAATCAGTGACCTATGGCGCGATGATTTCGTCATCTTCCTGATCGGTTCCGGTATCACCTTCGACGGGGCGCTGGAACGCGCCGGCGTTCCGACAGATCGGCATCGCTGGGTGCTTCGCACGACGCAGCCAACCGAGCCGGCCGGACCGTTCGCCGGCAAACTCATCGTGACAATGCGTTGGTTGACCCCGGAGCAGGCGATCATTGCGACGCAAGTGACCGCACGCTTTCCGTTCAATCACGGCGCACCGATTCACATCGGCGATCCGGCGGCCATCGGCGCCGATCTGGCCGCACCGATGTTCGGTGGGCCGGTGCCGTCGCTACCCGACGGTCTGATCGCCGTGTTCTGGGCTTGCGGCGTGACGCCGCAATCGGCGGCGGAGGCCGCGCGGTTGCCGGTCTTCATCACCCATGCGGCCGCGCACAGCTTCATCACCGATTTGCCGGCCGAGCGCTTGATGCTGCCGTGATAGGCGAGGCGCGGCATGGCGACCAATTTCATCAACGTTAAAGACAATGGAGTTTTCAACCGTGTCAGTAAGTGAGATGACCCCCGCGTCGTTCCGTCTGTCGGCCGACGTCGGCGGCACCTTTACCGACGTTGCCGCTTTTGACGAGACCACCGGAACCTTGCAACTGGGTAAGACCTTGACCATTCCGGCGCGGCTGGTCGACGGCATCGAGAACGGCGTGCGCAAGGCCGGCACCAGTTTTGACGCCGCGCAATTGTTCCTGCACGGCACCACCGTCGCCATCAACACCATCCTCGAACGCAGCGGCGCGCGCTGCGCCCTGCTCACGACCCAGGGCTTTCGTGACATCTACGAGATCGGCCGCGTCAATCGACCCGAGTCCTATAATTTGTTTTTCCGCAAGCATGCGCCGTTGATCGAACGCGAACTGCGCTACGAGATTCGCGAGCGGATGGATTCCGAAGGCCGCGTGCTGATTGGCATGGATGAGCAGGAGGTACGCGCCACCGTCGCTGACGCCGTCGCCAAGGGTGTGCAGGCGATCGCCATTCTGTTCCTGCATTCCTACCGCAACCCGGCGCACGAGCAGCGGGTCAAGGCGATCATCCAGGAAGACTATCCCGACCTGTTCGTGACCGCCTCGCACGAACTGTCGCAGGAATATCGCGAGTTCGAGCGGACGTCGACCGCGGCTGCCAATGCCTATGTCGGTCCGCGCGTGCGGCGCTATCTCGCCGAAATGGACCGCCATCTCAAGAGCGCCGGATTCGGCGGCAATTTTTTGATCGTGCAGTCGAGCGGCGGCCTGTTCGACGTCGAAGAAGCGCAGGATGCCTGCATTCGCATGCTGGAATCGGGGCCAGCCGCTGGCGTCATCGGCACCAAGACAATGTGCGATGAACTCGGCCTGCGGAACGCCATCGCTTTCGACATGGGCGGCACGACCGCCAAGGCGGGCGTGATCTATGAAGGTCAGGTGCTGATGACCGGCAGCGCGCTGATTGGCGGTTATGCAACCGGGCTGCCGCTGCAGATCCCGATGATCGACATCCAGGAGGTCGGCACCGGAGGTGGCAGTATCGCGCGTGTCGAGGTCGGCAATGCCCTTCGCGTGGGTCCGCAAAGTGCCGGCGCGGAACCGGGCCCGGTTTGTTACGGGCGAGGCGGCGTCGAGCCCACCGTCACCGACGCCAATCTGGTGCTCGGCCGCCTCGGCGCCGACCGCTTTCTCGGCGGCGAGATGCCGCTTGATCACGCCGCGGCACAGGCGGCGATCCGCGCGCGCATCGCCGAACCGCTTGATCTTGACCCCGTCGAAGCGGCAGACGGTATCCTGCAGATCGCCACCACCAAGATGTCACATGTCGTGCGCTGGGTGACGACCGAGCGTGGGCTCGATGCCGCCGACTTCGCATTGGTCGCCTATGGTGGTGCTGGGCCGTTGCATGCCGCCGCCGTCGCGCGCGAGTTGCGGATCGGGCGTGTCATCATTCCGCAGGCGCCGGGACACTTTTCAGCGCGCGGCATGCTGTTTGCGGATCTGCGGCGCGACTTCGTAAATACGTGGTTCAAGCCGCTTGCCGAAGCCTCGTTCGAGGAGATGGATCGCATGTTCGCGGAGATGGAACAGCGCGGCGCCGACGACATCTCACGCAACAGCGCACTGCTTTCAGGTCTCGCCGTGCAACGCGGCGCCGACATGCGCTATGTCGGACAGGAGCACGCGGTTTCGGTCGACCTGCCGATGACGTTATTCACGGCGCAGGACCGCGACGGCATCAAACAGCGCTTCGATGCGGTGCATAACACCCGCTACGGCTATTCGGCACCGGCGGAAATGGCCGAGATCGTCAGCCTGCGCAGCGCCACGACCGGCCTGATGCGCAAGCCTGTCGTCGAGCGGATCGAAAGCGGTGACGCAACCCCGGACAGGCAAGCCTTCCGCGGCAACCGGCCGGTTTATTTCGCTGGCGCAGGCGCCTTCGTCGAGACCCCGACCTTCGACCGCAGCAAGCTGAAAGCCGGCAACAGAATCGCCGGTCCGGCGCTGATCGAAGAGCACGCCTCGACCACCGTCGTCTATCCCAATGATGCGCTGGAGGTCGATACCTTCGGCAATCTCGACATCACGATCTGGAGAAGTTGACATGGACGCTGAAACCAAGCCGCACCAAGCCGCTGATCGCGCCCAGATCAATGCGGTGACGACGGAAATCGTGCGCAACGGTCTCATCGCCGCGACCGAGGAGATGAAGACCAACCTGATGCGCACCGCCTACAACATGATCATCTACGAGGCACTCGACTTCACCGTCGGCCTGTTCGACGCCGAGGGCAATACGATCTCGATCGGGCTCGGTCTGCCGATGTTCATACGCGGCATGAGCGATACCGTGAAAGCCAAGATCGCGCATTACGGGCTTGAAAACATCGAACCCGGCGACATTCTGCTGACCAACGATGCCTACATTACCGGCAGCCATCTCAATCATATGACCTTTACGGTGCCGGTGTTTCACGATGATGAACTGGTCGGCTTCTCGTGCTGCATGGCGCACTGGCCGGACGTCGGCGGCACGCTCGACGGCTCGACGACCGACATCTTCTCCGAAGGCCTGCAGATGCCGATCGTGAAGATCTACCGCAGAGGCGAGCCGAACGAGGAACTGATTTCCATCATCAAGACCAATGTCCGCCTGCCCGAGCGCGCGATGGGCGACTTCCGCGCGCAGGTGGCCGCGGTCAGGACCGGCGAACGGCATTTCCAGGACCTGATCCGCAAGTACGGCCGCGACGATGTGCTCGGCGCGATCGAAGCGATCATGGACGCAGAGCGAGGCTGCCGCCCGCGAACGGGTGCGACAGATCCCCGACGGCATCTACGAAGCGGAATCGTTCATGGACGACGACGGCATCCAGGTCGGCCGGCCGGTGCCGATCCGCGTCCGCGTCGAGGTGGCCGGCGACCGCATGACCGTCGATTTGACGGAGGTCTCCAAGCAGGTCTCCGGGCTTCTACAATTCCGGCGAGACCGCGGGCCGCTCATGCTGCCAGGTCGCATTCAAGTGCCTGACCTCGGCGCTCGATCTGCCGATCAATGACGGTCAGTTCCGTGCGCTCGACATCATTCTGCCGCCGGGCCGGGTGATCAGCGCGGTCAAGCCGGCCGCGATGCGGATGTGGATGACCTATCCGATGACGGTGATCGACACGATCTTCAAGGCGCTGGCGCCGGCGATGCCGGATCAGGTCATCGCCGGTCACCATGCCGACCTGGTGGTCGCCCGCATCAACGGCCGCAAGCCCAAGGACAATGCGTTCTACCTCTATACTCGGCGGGCTGATCGGCGGTGGCTGGGGCGCCAAGCACGACAGCGACGGCATGAGCGCAACGATCGCGATCAACGACGGCGATACCCACAACGGTCCGACCGAACAGGTGGAGGCCAAGTATCCGCTGCTGGTCGAGCGCTATGCACTGCGGCACGGATTCCGGCGGTGCCGGCCGGTACCGCGGCGGGCTGGGCACCGAGCAGGTCGTGCAGGCGCGCCATGACATCCGCTTCAGCTCACAGATGGACCGGGTCAAATGCCGGCCGTGGGGCCTGTTCGGCGGCCTTTCGGGTTACGGCAATTCGGTCGCGCTGCATCGCTTCGGCGAGGACAAGGAGCAGCATTTTCCGAACGGCAAGGCGTTCAATCAGGTGCTCAAGCCCGGCGACGCCTATATTCTGCGCTCGGGCGGTGGCGGCGGCTTCGGCTCGCCGCTTGACCGCGACCTCGCCATCTTGCAGCGTGACGTGCGCAGCGGTTATGTCGGCCGCGAAGCGGCGGGAAAAATTATGGCGCCGTGTTCGTCGGCAACAGCGACAAGATTGACGTTCCGGCGAGCGAAGCGCGCCGCGCCAGGATGCGGG
>CAWDZJ010000002.1:0-42509 GCA_963806815.1 uncultured Alphaproteobacteria bacterium
CGAGGGATCATACGACAAACCAAGATATGAGATGGTCACTGCGATTTAATCGGCCCGAATCGCACTCTAGTGATAACCCTCGCCTTCTTGCACCTTGCCGCGGAACAGCCAGTAGATGAACACGACATAGCCGAGCACGATCGGCAACAGCACGAGCGTTCCGACCAGCATGAACAACTGGCTGCCCGGGGCCGCGGACGCCTGCCAGATGGTGAGCGAAAACGGGACGAGATAAGGAAAGACCGAAATCACCAGCCCGGCATAGCCGAGCAGAAACAGGACGATGGCCGCAAGGAACGGCAGGACCTCGCGACCGCTATTGAGCCAAACCCAGGCGGCAAGCGCGACCAGCGCGGTCACGACCGGCACCGGCCAAAGGTAATAAATGTTTGGCGTTGAGAACCAACGCTCGCTGATGCGCTCGAACGCAATCGGCGTCCACAGGCTGACCACGGCCATGAACACCAGCACGACAATCAACAATGTCTTGGCCTGGTGACGCGCGCGGTCGGCGACCGCGCCGGTCGTTTTCATGACAAGCCAGTTGGCGCCGAGCAGCGCGTAGCCGGCGACGACCGCGAAGCCGCACAGAATTGCAAACGGAGTCACGAAATCAAACGCCCCGCCGGCATAGGTTTGCTCGCTGCTCACGGCGATGCCTTGCAGCAGGCCGGCCAGCACGAGGCCTTGACAAAAGGCGGCGATAGTCGAGCCGGCGGCGAAGGCGACATTCCAATAGATTTTGCTGGTACGGGCCACGGCGCGGAACTCGAAGGCGACGCCGCGGAAGATCAATCCGAGCAGCATGACGATGATCGGCAGGTACATCGCCGGCATGATGATCGCATAGGCTTTGGGAAACACCACCCACAAGCCGCCGCCGCCGAGCACCAGCCAGGTTTCGTTGCCGTCCCAGAACGGCGCGATCGAAGCCATCATCTGATCGCGTTCGCGTTCGGACCGGGCAAACGGATAAAGGACGCCGATGCCGAGATCGAAGCCGTCGAGAATGACGTACATCGCCACCGCGACGCCGATCAGCGTGGCCCAGATCAATGGCAGATAGACTTCCATGTCGTTGCTCCTTGCCCTCGCTGGCGGGAAGGCCGGAATTGCCGTTTATTTGCTCGCCGTCATTTTCTTGTTGTCAGTTGAGTTCCGATCATCCGCTTTTGGAGAAGGCCTCGCGTCCGGCTCCGGCGGCCGACGAGATCGGCCGGCTCGGCGTGCCATGCCGCGGGGGCTCGGTGGCTTCGCCTTCCGGTCCGCGCACGATCAGCCGATTGATGTAGTAGATGCCCATCGAGAAAATGATGCCGTAGACCAGCACGAACAAGGCAAGCGTGGTGACAATGCTGCCAGCCGGAACAGGCGAGGTCGCGTCGGCGACCCGAAGTATGTTGTAGGCCAGCCACGGCTGGCGGCCGACCTCGGACACATACCAGCCGGCGACGACCGCGGTGAAGCCGACCGGCCACATCAGCGAAGCGCCCTTGAGATACCAGCGCGACGTTTCCAGGCGGCGGCGAACCAGGAGATATGAGCCGGTCCATCCGGCCAGGATCATCAGCACGCCGAGGCCTACCATGATGCGGAAGGCGAAGAACGGAATCAGCACCGGTGGCCGGTCATCCGGCTTGAAGTCCTTCAGGCCCTTGAAATAGCCGTCCCAACTGTGCGTCAGGATGATGCTGCCGAGATAGGGAACGGCAATCTCGAAATCATTGCGTTCCTGCTTTTCGTTGGGGATTGCGAAAAGCACCAGGGGTACCGGGCCCTTATCGCCTGGGTTGCCCCAGTTGGCCTCGATCGCGGCTATTTTCGCCGGCTGGTGCTCGAGCGTATTCTGTCCGTGATAATCGCCGATCACGGCCTGGATCGGCGCGAGGATGGCAATGAACGGTATTGCCATATGCAGCATGATGCGCGACTCCTCCGGATACTTTCCGGCGATCATGTAGCGCGCGCCCACCGCCAACACGACCAACGACGTGGTCAAATAGCAGCCCGTGACCATGTGGGCAAAACGATAGGGAAAGCTCGGATTGAAGATCACGGCGAACCAGTCGACGGCATAGGCGACGCCGTCGCGGACCTCATGGCCGTTCGGTGTCTGCATCCAACTGTTGGCAGCCAAAATCCAGAAAGCCGACAGCGTGGTGCCGCAAGCAACGATGATGGCTGAGAGAACATGCAGCCATGGCGGCACACGCCGCCATCCGAACAACATGACACCGAGGAACGAAGCCTCCAGAAAGAATGCTGTCAGCACCTCATAGCCGATCAGCGGTCCGATGACGTTGCCGACCGCGACCGAGAACCGGCTCCAGTTGGTGCCGAACTCATAAGACAGCACGATCCCGGAAACCACGCCCATGCCGAACGAGACCGCAAAGATCTTGGTCCAGAACCGGGCAAGGCGATGCAAGACATCGCGGCCGGTCAGGTACCAACGCACCAACAACGTGGCGATGAAGGCGGCAAGTCCGATCGTGAATGCCGGAAAGATGACGTGGAACGTGACCGTAAAGGCAAATTGCAATCGCGCCAGGAGGATAGGGTCAAGTTCCATCGCGCGCCTCCTAATTCTGGCCGGTAACGTAGGGTAAGATAGTTTGTAGCCTTGCCAAGTGTAAGATGCTTTTTCTGCGCAGGCAGTCATGCAAAGGAGATTTTGCTTCGATATCCCGCTTTGCGTGCGCTAGCGATAATCGGAGTCGCATCGATGTCTCAACAGGTGGCCGGGCCGACGGCAATCAGGATGATTCATGATGATTGAAGTGCCGGCGACCGTCGTTCTGCCGTTAAATTCACCCGAAGGATGACAGCATGTTGACGTGGCAATTCTGGGCGGCATTGTCAGCGGTCTTCGCCGCGTTGACGGCCATTTTTGCAAAGATCGGCGTGGAGAACATCAGCTCCGATCTCGCGACCTTCATTCGCACCATCGTCATACTGCTGACTTTGACGCTGATCGTCACTGCGACCGGGCAGTTTCAGAATCCGGCTTCGATTTCGTCACGGACCTATGTCTTTCTTATACTGTCCGGGTTCGCGACCGGAGCGTCCTGGCTGTGCTATTTCCGCGCGCTCAAGCTGGGTAACGCCGGGCAGGTCGCGCCGATCGACAAATTGAGCGTGGTGCTGGTGGCGATTTTCGGCGTGGTGTTTCTGGGCGAAAAATTGTCGTTGGTGAATTGGCTCGGCGTTGCCTTGGTGGGGGCCGGCGCATTGCTTGTCGCTATTTGAGTTCGGGATATCGATAGGACTGTCATGGGTCGCGGCCGGCGCTGCGCGGCCGGCCAGCCATCAGTCGGCAAGCACCTTTTTGATCGCGAGGAAATCGCGCCAGGCTAGCCGCTTCTGCAAAGGGCTGCGCAACAGAAAAGCCGGATGGAACGTTGCCAGCGCGCGAATTTCGCGCTTGCCGGTATTGTACTTGAACCAGCGGCCGCGGGACTTGGTGATGCCCTCCTTGAGGCCGAGCAGGGTCTGCGCCGACGGCCCTCCGAGGCAGACCAGGATATCGGGATTTGCAAGCTCGATCTGGCGCTGCATGAACGGCAGACAGATCGCAGATTCCTGCGGCGTTGGCGTGCGATTGCCGGGCGGACGCCAGGGCACAATGTTGGCGATGTAGGCGCTGCTCCGATCCAGGCCGATCGCCGCCATCATGCGGTCGAGCAGCTTGCCGGAACGGCCGACAAACGGCAGGCCCTCGATGTCCTCATCGCGTCCGGGCGCTTCGCCGACAAACATGATGCGGGCCTGCGGATTGCCGTCGGCGAAGACCAATTGCTTGGCGGTGGTGCGCAACGCGCAGCCTTCGAAACCGTCGAGGATGGCGCGCAGGGCGTCGAGATCGGCGGCGCTTCGGGCGGCCTCGCGCGCGGCCATGATCGCCGAGTCAGGCGCTGGCGGCGCCGGTGCCGCACCGCGGCGGGCGAGTTCGCTGGGGCCGATGGTCGGTCGCGGCGCGCGCGGCACGGGGGGAGGCGGGATGGACAACGGCTCGCGATCCGGCGCCGCCGTGTCGGTCGGCGCGGCCGTGCCGCGGCTCTTGCCGGCTGGCTCGGCGAACCGGTCGGCCGGGGCCTCATCGAGGACGGCGTCGACACCGGCCTCGGAATAGAAGACCAGCAATTCGCGAATGGCTTTGGCGTGGTCGGCGATCATGGGTCGGAAGCGTGAACCTAAAGCGAGGGACGGTTGCGTACAACTCTATCACCATCGCGACGGCATGCGACGGTTCCCCATGCACCGGTCCACACGCGCGTCCGCGGGCTGGGAAACGAGGGATCAGGCCTCGCCGCGTGCCGGGTAGTTGCGTTCGATGACGTAATCGATGGCGGCCAGAATGTCGTCGAAATGCGGCCGGGAGAACGGCAGGGTCTGCACCGAAGAATAGTAGAGCGTACCGTCCGGGCGGACCAGGAAAATCCCGGGTTCGGGAAACAGCACCGGCTCTTCGAAGCCCTCCGCGGTCTTGCCGCGGCTGGTGGAAATATACAGTCCCCAGGCGCGCGCCATGCGCAAGCTCGAGCCCATAGCCTATCCGCAAGTGCTGGAGGCCCCATTCCGTGATAGTGCGCTCGGCGCGCTCGGCGTTGTCGGTGGATACGGCAATGACTGATACCCCACGCATCTCGAACTCCTCGACCTTGGAATCCAGATCCGTCAGGTAGCGGCGGCAGATCGGGCAGTGCAGGCCGCGGTAAAAAACCACCATGACGAAGTTTTTCGGGGTTTCCCCGAAAGATCGAAGCGGCCGCCGCCTGCCAGTGCGGCCGAGAGCGGGGGCACCGGTTGGCGGGGCGTTGGTCGATTGAATTCTGCCATGTCCTGCTACCGGTCAAATCGGCGTTGCCTTGAGCCTAGCGGGGGATGCCTGCGTCCGCATGGAACCGAACAGTTCTCAATATCGGGTGAACGCCGGGGCCCGGACGAACGGCCGCCGGGCTACACCGGTTGCATTAGGGCAATTCTCATGTGAAACCGAACGGAGACCATCGTGCCTGCCGGGGTGCAATAACAGTCTGACTGCAGGGATATTCCATGAGCGCTGAGGACTTGGCCGCCCGCGAAGCAATGGATTTCGATGTGGTGATCGTCGGTGCCGGCCCGGCCGGGCTCGCCGCCGCCATTCGGCTCAAGCAGATCAATCCGGCCTTGTCGGTGGTGGTGGTGGAGAAGGGGTCTGAAGTCGGAGCCCATATCCTGTCCGGCGCGGTGATCGATCCGGTCGGGCTCGACCGGCTGTTTCCCGATTGGCGCAGCGAAGACTGTCCGCTCAAGACCGAGGTCAGCGAAGACCGGTTCTATTATCTCACGGCCGGACGCGCGCTGCGGTTGCCAAACGCGCTGATGCCGCCGTTGATGAACAATCACGGCAATTATATCGGATCGCTCGGCGACCTGTGCCGCTGGCTGGCGGAAAAGGCGCAGGCGCTGGAGGTCGAGGTCTATCCCGGCTTTGCCGCCACCGAAGTGTTGTATGGCGCCAATGGCGAAGTCGTCGGCATTGCCACAGGCGATATGGGGATCGGCAAGGACGGAGCGCCCAAGGCGTCGTTCGCGCGCGGCATGGAGTTGCGTGCCAAATACACGTTGTTTGCCGAAGGCGCGCGCGGCAGCCTGACCAAGACGCTGACCGCGCGTTACGGTCTCGACGCTGGCCGGGAGCCGCAGAAATATGGGCTTGGGTTAAAAGAGCTTTGGCAGGTTTCGCCGGAACACTTCCGACCCGGTCTGATCCAGCACACGCTCGGCTGGCCGCTCGACAATGCGACCGGCGGAGGATCGTTTCTGTATCATTTCGGCGACCACCTGGTGTCGGTCGGCTTCGTCGTTCATCTGAACTACACCAATCCGCACCTGTCGCCGTTTGAGGAATTCCAACGATTCAAGACCCACCCGCTGATCCGTGACACTTTCGCGGGCGGCAAGCGCATCGCCTATGGCGCGCGCGCCATCAGCGAGGGGGGCTGGCAGTCGGTCCCGAAACTGGTGTTCCCGGGCGGCGCCCTCGTCGGCTGTGCCGCGGGGCTGGTCAACGTGCCGCGCATCAAGGGCAGCCACAACGCAATCCTGTCCGGCATCCTGGCGGCCGAGCATCTCAGTGAAGCGCTGGCCGAGGACCGCGCCGGTGATGAACTGACAACCTATGAAGAGGCCTGGCGCGATACAGAGATCGGCAGTGACCTGAAAACCGTGCGCAATGCCAAGCCGTTATGGTCACGCTATGGCACGGTCGCCGGAGCGGCCCTCGGCGGTCTTGATATGTGGACCAACACCCTCGGCTTTTCGCTGTTCGGCACGCTTGGGCATGGCAAGCCGGATAGCGCAACGCTCAAGCTGGCCGCGGCGGCATCTCCGATTCCTTACCCGAAGCCGGATGGCACGCTCACCTTCGACCGCCTGTCGTCGGTCTATCTCTCCAACACCAATCACGAGGAAGACCAGCCGGTGCACCTGGTGGTTGGCGACATCGCGCTGCAGAAATTGTCGGAGCACGACGTCTATGGCGGACCGTCGGCGCGCTACTGCCCGGCCGGGGTCTATGAATGGCTGGAGGAGGAGGCGCCGCCGCGCTTCGTGATCAACGCGCAAAATTGCGTCCACTGCAAAACCTGCGACATCAAGGACCCGAATCAGAACATCAATTGGACCGCGCCGGAGGGTGGCGGCGGGCCGAATTATCCCAATATGTGAGGGGCTGTGACCAATCTGCGCCTTGTATTGGGCAAGCCATGATGCTGCCATAACGGCTCGATCATGGTGGCGATGCGGGCGGCGGAACGACGCCGTCGGCGTTCTTGCGGCCGGGTTGCAAACAGGTCATGTTGGCACAATGTCCCCATTAACAGGCAGATCGCGCCGTTCCCTGCAGCAGGCGCGTGGTGCAAATCGGAGGCTCTCCGCCTTGATCCCCCTTCTCCCGATTTCGACCCGTCTGGCCGCGGCCATCGCCCTTTTCCTTTGCGCCGCCGGCGGCCCTGGTGTTGTCCAGGCGCAGACCTCGGCGCCGAAGATGCGCGATCTGGTGCGGGTTTCGCCATCCGGCAACTATCTCGCGGCCCGTCATGCCGGCGTTCAGCGCGATGCCAGCGCCGCGGCGACCTATTATCGGGCAGCCCTGCGGGCCGACCCCAATAATCCGGAATTGCTCGAGCGCGCCTTTCTGGCGGTCCTGGCCGGTGGCGACATCGATGACTCGATCCGGATGGCCAACCGGCTGATCAAGATCGACAACAAGCACCGGGTCGCCCGCCTCGTCCTCGGCGTGCGCGGCATCAAGCAGCGCCACTACCGGACCGCGCGCACCAATTTGCGGCAATCGGTCCGTGGTCCAATTACCGATCTGGCAGCGACTCTGCTGACGGCGTGGTCGCAGTTCGGGTCGAAGGATACGTCCGGCGCGCTTGCCACCATCGATCGACTGAGCGGTCCCGATTGGTACACCATCTTCAAGGACCTGCATGCCGGCATGATTCTCGATGCCGCAGGCCGGAAAAAGGAAGCCGGCGAGCGGCTGGCGCGGACTTATAAGCTCGATCCGTCGGCGCTGCGCGTCGTGCAGGCCTATGCCAGCTGGCTGTCGCGCAATGATAAGACCGACGAAGCCATCAAAGTGCTGGAAACGTTCAATCAGGCGCTGCCGAACCATCCCCTGGTTGTCATGGCGATGAACGAGCTGAAGACCGGCAAGGCGCTGCCGCTGTTGATCGACTCACCGCAAGAGGGCGCCGCTGAGGTGTTGTACGGCCTCGGTGCTGCGCTCGGACGGCGAGGCGGGCAGGATCTCGGACTGGTCTATCTGCAACTCGCGCTTTACCTCACGCCGTCGCATCCGCTGGCGCTGTTGTCGCTGGCTGATCTTTATGAATCGCTGAAGAAGCCGGCCGCCGCGATCGATATCTACGAGCGCGTACCGGCAAAATCGCCGCTGGCGCGGAATGCGCAAATTCAGCTTGCCGTCAATCTCGACAGCCTGGACAAGACCGCGGAGGCCAAGGCCAAGCTCAACAAGCTGATCGCCGAAAGTCCCAAGGACATGGAAGCCATCATGGCGCTCGGCAATATCCTGCGCGCGCGCAAGGATTTCGCCGACTGTGCGGTGACCTATTCCAAGGGTGTCGAAACGCTCGGCAAGCCGGAGAAGTCGAACTGGCTGATCTATTATTTCCGAGGCATCTGCTACGAGCGCTCCAAGCAGTGGGACAAGGCCGAAGCCGATCTGAAAAAGGCCCTGGAGCTGTTCCCCGACGAGGCGCATGTCTTGAACTATCTCGGCTATTCCTGGATCGATCAGGGCAAGAACCTCGATCAGGGGATGCAGATGATCAAACAGGCGGTCCAGCAGCGGCCGGATGACGGCTACATCGTCGATTTGCTGGGCTGGGCGCACTATCGCCTCGGCAATTACGACGAAGCGGTCAAGCAGCTGGAACGCGCGGTCGAGCTCAAGCCGGAGGATCCGACGATCAACGATCATCTGGGCGACGCCTATTGGAAGGTCGGCCGGAAGCTGGAGGCTCAGTTCCAGTGGGCGCATGCGCGCGACCTCAAGCCGGAACCGGAAGACTTGGTGAAGATCCAAGCCAAACTGAAAAACGGTTTGGCTTCGGATGCCTCGACCGCCGCCGATGCCGAAACCAAGAAGAAGGACGGCAAGACGGGCAAGGACGGCAAGAGCGGCAAGGACGGCTGAGCATGCGGTCGGGCGTGGCCGCGTGCCGCGGGTAGGGCATCGTTGCGGCGCGATCGCGATCTATCCGAGGCTGTGAACATGCTTGCCGATTGGGCGCCGGCCAAGGTCAATCTGACCTTGCGGGTGGAAGGCCGCCGCCGCGATGGTTATCACGAACTGACGAGCCTGGTGGTGTTCGCCGATTTTGGCGATCGGCTGACTCTTGTGCCGGGCGACGGGCTATCGCTTGCGGTCGAGGGATCGACTGCTGCCGATGCCGGCGACGTCAATGACAATCTGGTTTTGAAAGCGGCGCGGGCGTTGGCGCAGCGGGTCCCTGAGGTGACCGGTGGGCACTTCGTCCTGAACAAGCAATTGCCGGTCGCGGCCGGCCTCGGCGGCGGCTCTGCCGACGCTGCTGCGGCGCTGCGATTGTTGGCACGGGCGAACAGTCTCGCGCTCGACGATTCGCGGCTGATCGATGCCGCCCGCGCAGTCGGTGCCGATGTGCCGGTTTGCCTTGATCCGCAATCGCGGCTGATGCGCGGGATCGGAGAGCGGCTTTCGCAACCGCTCGAATTGCCGAAGCTTGCCGCTGTGCTGGTCAATCCCGGCGTTGCGGTGGCGACGCGGGAGGTCTTTGCCCGACTCAATGCGACGGAGATCGAGGGTGAAGCGGCTGCGGCGATGCCCATTGTTCCGGGTGACCGCGGCCGGCTGCTGCGTTTCCTGCACGCGCATGGCAACGATCTGGAAGCGCCGGCGCGCGCATTGGCGCCCCGGATTTCCGATGTTCTCAGCGCGCTGCAAGCCCTTCCGGACTGCGACCTGGCGCGCATGTCGGGTTCGGGGGCGACCTGTTTTGCGATCTTTCCGTCACTGAAGGCAGCGGGTAACGCTGTCGAAAGCCTGCGGGCCGGTCATAGGCAGTGGTGGATGCGCGCCTGCCACCTTGGCGCGGGCAAGACCGGCCACAACTGAGCGCCGCGGTTTTTCTTGGAGCAAAGTTCGCGCAGGCGGCATCGCTTTTGCCACCATAGGGATATTAGTCGTGCAGTTTCTGCTGAATAGCCCGCGATTTTTTTGGATCATGGTTCCGAACGCGGAAGCTGATTGGCGATACGCCATTATGCCGGAAACGCTCAAACCTTGAGGCGCCGCGATCCGGTCTTCTGGTGCCACGCCCAAGCAGTGCGGATGATGTCGTCGAGGTCGTGGTGTGAGACCCAACCCAGCGCATTGTTTGCTTTCGTCGCATCGCTGATCAGTGCCGCCGGATCGCCGTCGCGCCGGTTCCCCAGGATTATCGGCACGTCCAGCCCGGTGATCCGCGACACGGTCTCGATCACTTTGCGGACCGAGCAACCTTGGCCGTTTCCAAGATTATAAACATCCGATGACGCCCCGCCCTCCAGGGCCAACAATGCTTTCACATGGGCATCAGCCAGATCGGTGACGTGAATGTAGTCCCGCAGGCAGGTTCCATCGGGGGTGGGGTAGTCCGCCCCGAAAATTGTGACATTCGGGCGGCGCCCCGAAGCCGCATCCAGTATCAGCGGGATTAGGTGCGTTTCGGGATCGTGATCCTCACCGATCTCGTTGTCGGGATCGGCGCCGCCGGCGTTGAAATATCGCAGTACGATCGAACGCAGCCCGTGTGCCGCACCGAAATCCGCCAGCATGCGCTCGACGGTGTACTTTGAAGTGCCGTACGGGCTTATCGGCCGTTGCGGGGTATCCTCGCGAATCGGCAGTTGGTCTGGAACGCCATAGGTTGCGCAGGTGCTCGAGAATATGAACTGCTTGACGTTGCAGTCCCGAGCCGCTTCCAGAAGTGTGAGCGAGCCGGCCACATTATTCCGGTAATACTTGCCGGGATCGGTTACGGATTCGCCGACATAGGCGAAGGCGGCGAAGTGCATGATCGCAGCGGGTTGATAATCCCCGATCACCTCTTCGAGCCGCGTGCGATCTAGGATGTTGCCGCGCTCTAACGGGCCCCACTTTACGGCCCAGTCATGACCGTATATCAGGTTGTCGTAGGTGACAGGTCGGTAGCCATTGCGCGCCAATGCCTTGCAGACGTGCGAGCCGATGTACCCTGCGCCACCGGTGACGAGCACCGTTGAGCGAGAATGATTTAAAATGTCGAAGCGGGTTGCCATCTGCGGGGTCAATGCCGGTCACTGTTGCATGGACGAAAACCATCGTCACCGCGATGGCAGGTTTTCGCAAGGCTGCGTAGAGCCTCCCGCAAATGAGCCAGGGGCCGGATGTGCGAGGCGGGTCACGCTGGCGAGCCGTGCGAGCCGCTCCTCTCGTAGTACTCCGTCGCAAAGGCGACGCCACTCTGACGACAGTTACATGACATTTCCAGGCAAGAATTATCTACATTTCAGCCTGCATGCCAGCCACAGGGAGTTTGCGGAGCGCAATCGTTGCCATGTACCGACAAGACCAACTCGAAAGCATCTTCAATAAGGGGATCCAATTACACAGTCGCGGCGCCTTTGCCGAGGCGAGGCGGTGCTACAAGGCCGTTCTCAACTATGCCCCCGGTCATTTCGATGCCATGCATTATCTCGCGCTGGCGGAATCGCAACTCGGCCGCCACGACAAGGCGGACCGCCTGATCCGTGATGCGCTCAAGATAAATCCGAAATCGGCGGATGCTCATAGCAACCGCGGCAACATTCAACGAGAACTCGGCCGATTGAGCGACGCGCTGGCGAGCTACGAAAAGGCATTGGCGCTCAATCCCGACCTTGAAAGCGCCATTCTTAACCGCGGCAGCACGCTGTTGGCGCTCGACCGGCCGGCGGAGGCGCTTGCCTGCTTCGAGCGACTTTTAACGGCAAATACCAACGCGCTTGGGGCATTGAATAATTATGGCCATGCGCTGCTTCAACTCGGTCGTTTAGAAGAAGCGCAGAAGAGTTTCGAGCGGCTTCTGGCTATCGACCCGCAGTCGAGCGCGTCATGGTGCAACCTTGGCAATACGTTTTTGCGTTTGCGGCGGTTGGGTGATGCCGTTGCGAGTTTCGACACGGCGCTCGATATCGACCCGGGCCAGCCGGACACGCTCAACAATCGCGGCAACGCGCTGATCGAACTTGGGCGCATCGAAGACGCCGTCGCTAGCTTCGATGCGGCGCTGGCGGTCAATTCGAAATTCGCGGATGCTCTAGCGAACCGGGCAAGCGCCAAGATGCGGCTCAGCCGATTTGAAAGCGCCATAGAGGATTACGAGCGGCTGATGGCCGTCAGTCCGAGCTTTCCCTATGCCTTGGGCAGTTTGATCGACGCCAACCTGCAGGTTTGTGACTGGCGCTCTTTGGATCGATTGCGGAAGCGGGTTCGCAGTGAATTGCGCGCGGGCAATCGCGTCGTTCGGCCGTTCCAGTTTCAAGCGTTCAACAATTCCTCCCGTGACCAGTTGCGCGCGACCCAGATATGGGTCAACGATGTCGTGAGGCGGTCGGCGCCCAATTGGCAGGGGCCACGTTATCGGCACGAGCGCGTCCGGCTGGGCTACCTCAGTTCCGACTTTCGCGAACATGCCGTCGGCCGACTGATCGTGGAACTGTTGGAATGTCACGACCGGTCGCGTTTTGAGACCATCGCCATTTCCTTTGGCGCCGATGATGGCAGCGAACTGCGCGCGCGGTTTCAGCGTGGCGCGGACCAGTTCATCGATGTGAGAGAGAAAACCGACGAGGAAATCGCAGCACTGGTGCGATCGCTAGAGATTGACATTGCGATTGACTTGAATGGCTTTACGGAAAATGCCCGGGTCGGCGTTCTGGGGCGGCGACCGGCGCCGATCCAGGTCAGTTATGTCGGATTTATTGGGACCATGGCGGTCGACTTTATCGATTATATGATTGCAGACCGATACGTCATCCCGGCCGAACTCACCGACGACTATAACGAACACATCGTCACTATGCCGGATAGTTATTGGGTGAACAACTCGAAAAGAGCACTCCCGGAGGCGACGCCAACGCGCGCGCAATGCGGCCTGCCGGAAACAGGCTTCGTATTTTGCTGCTTCAACAACAACTACAAGATCGCACCTGAAATGTTTGCGATTTGGATGCGCCTGTTGCAGCAAATCGACGGCAGCGTTCTGTGGCTGTTCGAGGGCAATCAAATTGCGGCGCAGAATCTTCGCCGGGCGGCGCAATTACACGGGGTTTCCGCGGAACGGTTGGTGTTCGCGCCGAGGATGGCGCCGTCCGACCACTTGGCCCGCCACCGTCTTGCCAACCTGTTTGTCGATACGCTGCCCTACAACGCACACACGACGACGGTCGACGCGTTGTGGGCCGGATTGCCGGTTCTCACCTGCATGGGCAAGATGTTCCAAGGACGTGTCGCCGCTAGCATGCTCCACGCAATTGACTTGCCGGAACTGGTCACCCATTCACTTGAGGCATATGAGGCGCTGGCGCTAAAGTTGGCGCGCAATCCCGCGGCGCTCGCCACGATCAAGGACAAGCTGGTTGCCAACCGGCTGACAACGCCGCTGTTCGACACTAGGCGCTTCGCGCGTAATATCGAGACCGCTTACACGACAATGTGGGAACGCCATCAGCGCGGTGAACAGCCGGAGGCATTTTCGGTGATGGATCACGCGGCGAAGGTCTCAGACGCTGCGACATAAATCGGCGCGGCAACCCTTCGGGCAACGGGTTTGCACAATTTGAATTCGAGCGCTGGGTCCTCACGGCCGCAATCCGCAGTCGCAATCTCATCGTTGGATTGGATGTTCGATCAGTACCGAATGTTTGGTCGGGCTTCCGCATGGTGTTCCAAACAAACAAAAACCCCCGGCAGCTAGGCTGCCGGGGGTTCCACCCCAACCCTGGTTACGAGATCAGGGGAAGTTGCGCTGCACGCGGAAGATCGCCGACCACTGGCCCTGATCTTCGACGCGGTAGTCACCATACGGACGCGAACCGTTCGCAGGCAGGCCGTATGCATTGCCTTCAAACGCCGTGTTGATCTTGGTGTAAAACACGTCGACACCGACATCGAGACCGCGCACCGGCGTCCACTTGCTGAACAGGCCCGCCTGCCAGAAGCTCCAGTCCGGATTACAGTTCGAAACAATGCTGCCCACATTCGTGTTGCAGATCATGTAGGTGGCATTCTGGTTGTAGTCGATCTTGACGTAACCAAAGTGAGCGACCTGACGGAACGACGGGTTCCACACGTGCTCGTAACCGGCGTTGATGCTCCAGGCCGTGGTCAGCTCGACGTCAGAACCGCCGGCATAGACCGCAGAGGTGACGGCGCCGAAGCCGACGCTGCCCCAACCCGAATTGTTGTAGCCAGGATCGCTGGAGTACATCTGCGCGCGACCGATGTTGGTGGCGTAACCGGTGGCGCCCTTCGCATAAACGAAGTTCACACCGATCGAGTCAGCCGGAGCAAACGGCATCTTGATCTGGCCACCGGCGCTCGCCGCCCAGCCGATCTTGTTGCCCGGATTGCCGCAGAACGTCCATTCTGACGCACCGCCGCCGGCCGGGTTATTACAGGTGTACAGGCCGCCGCTGGAGTCAGCCAACGCACCTGACACGCCGATATAACCCCAGGACTGATCCAACCGCAGTTGACCGACGATGTCCCAGAAGCGCTGGCCCTGTCCGCGGTTGCTCCAGGCTGAGGAGTCCGTGACCACACTGCCGGAGGACGAATAGACCGGGAAGCCGACGTCATCCAGGTTGACCACACCCGCCTGACGGACGCTCGGATCTTCAGCCGAGATCGAGGCCGAGAAGCCGTTGCCGAACTGGTAGGTGTAGGCAAAGATCGTGATACCGGTCGCGCCAGTGGAGCCATCGGTGCGGACGTTCAGCAGCGACTGGGCGCCACCGAAGCCGTAGTTGTCGAAGAATGACACCGCGTGTCCGATGGTGAACCCGGCGAACTGGATGAAGGCACGATCCCAGAAGACGGTGCCGCCAACCGAATTGCCCGGGGTCGTCTGCTGCATACCGAAGCGCGCATAGGACCGCAACGTGCCATAGGCCGTCTGCGAGCGGGCGTCGATGTCGAACGCGATACGATTCCGGAAGTCGGTGTTGGACGTGTCGTTGCGGGTATTGCGGCCTTCGCCAGCCTGGCTGCCCGTGCCGCGGGCCTGACCGCCGCTACCGGCGCCGACATCCAATTGCACACGGACATACCCGCCGAACTTGATACAGGTATCCGTGCCCGGAACGTAATAGAACCCTGCCCCATACAGCGAGCAAACCTTCACGTACTCGACCGGCTTGGCCTTGACGGGAAGATCGGCTGCCTGCGCCCCCACCACCGCAACGGTCCCCGCTGCCGCGCCGAGGAGAAGACTTTTCACCATCTTCATCTCTCTAGTCTCCAAGTTGTTTAACCGGAAGGATCCTTCACTCACGAAACAACGGCGGAAGCCTCAGCCGGAGCGTTGACAGGGCCGGCCAAGCACAGCCGCCACCAATGCTGCCCCACAGTCGACCCGAGCAAGGAACCAGTTTGCCACCCACAACCTTGGCACTGACGCCCCAATTTCTGGCCGGTTCGGATTTTCCGTAGGCTTCCTTTCGGAGAGATCATCCTTTCAGACGTGCAACCCGCACCTGCTTTGGAATTTCATGCCCCGTGTCGTCGAACCTTGAGTTCAGGGACCCTCGACGTCAGTCGCCAGCGTACCGTCTGGATGATCGGCGATCGCGGTGCCCAGTGGTTTCAAGCAACCATGGGGCCAAAGTATTGTAAAGGAACGTTGCGTTCCGTTCAGAGTTTTCCGACCGAGTGTGACTTGGTTGCCACAAGACATGTTGATGAATAGACTGTGATGATGTTTCTTTGCTGTTTCAGAAGAGCAAGTCTCTTGATGAAATAATTAACCTATTTACTTTTTATTGATGATTTATGCTTCGATTATTCTTTGTTTATGTCGCATTTATTTTTTATTAATGCCCTCCGAGGTGCGAATCGAACCGGTCCCCGGTTGGGGCGGATCACGCCGGAACCGGCGGACTGGTTGGATTGCGGCCGGCTAGAGCGCTTTCGATTTATATAGAATCACGAAAGCGTTCTATCTTCTTGATTTGTCGCATTTCCGGACGGCAAACCGGTTTCCACTTCGCCTGAAAATGCTCTAGAAGATACAATTAAAGGCATTGTGAAGACGTCGGATTCCTGTGGGCCGCAAGCCGCGAAGTGGTCCTATTGGCGGCCGATCAGCGAGAGGTGGTGAACCGGTGGTCTGCCGGCCCGGTCCTCAATTCATCGCCTCGTGCAAAGCCCTTCGGCAGGGCTCAACCGACCGGTCACATTGGCCGGTATTCGCCGGTCCGAGGATCGCGCCGTAGCGTCGGGAAATGATTGCGTTTGACGCGCTCGGCCGCGGGCGCCGGCCGAATGGCATCCAACTCGTCGTTGATCCGTCGCCATTCCTTCGCGACCCAGTGCACGGTGGCGGCCGCGCCGGCGGCTCCGAGTGCCCATTTGACCAACGGTGACATCAAAAACGGTGGCATTGCCGATCTCCTTCTTTAGACCGCGCCCCTTACAATCCGTAGCGCGCCCACATGGCGCGCGCCTCAAGCGTTGAAAGAGTCTCCGCCGCCAAGTCCTGGGCGAAGTTGCGCCGGCCCTGGAGGCCGACGCCGGCCTGGCGGAGGCCGAACAAGCCTCGCTCGGCAATCAACGGCATGACGACCTTCTTGCCAAAGCGTTCGCGTAGAACCGCGCGAATATCGCCGAGTTGATCGGCAAGTCCGTATTCGATCGCTTTGCGGCCGGCCCAGTACTCCCCAGAAAACACGGTTTTTTCGGGGCCGGTAAACTTGGTTCCGCGGCGCGCTTTCACCAGCGCGATGAAGTCTTCGTGAATATCTTTCTGGATAGACTTGAGCCGGGCCACATCTTCCGGATCTTCCGGCAGAAACGGGTCCAGCATCGCTTTGTGTTCGCCGGAGGTATAAAGCCGCCGTTCGACACCCAGTCTGTCCATCAGGCCGACAAAGCCGAACGATCCTCCGCGCACACCGATCGATCCGAGGATTGAGGACGGGTCGCAAATGATCTCGTCGGCCGCGCAGGCGATCATATAGCCGCCGGACGCGGCGACATCCTCGACAAAGGCGATGACAGGCTTGTCGTTCTCGTCCGACAATTCGCGAATACGCCGGTAGATCAGGTGCGATTGCACCGGCGAGCCGCCCGGCGAATTGATCACAAGTGCGACCGCCTTGGCGCGGCGGATCGCAAAGGCCCGTCCGAGTGAGCGCGCGGAATTGGCGAGCGTCAGGCCGGGCCGCAGCGGTGTGGAGAAACCGATCGTTCCCGAAAGCCGGACCACCGGCACAATGGGAATGTCGCCGCGCCAACGTTTCGGCACCAAAGATCGCAACGCCGTTCGCAGGCGCGCGGCGTACGTCACGGGAATTTTATCAGATGTGGCGTTTTCAGACATGATCACGACATAGGCCCGCCGCAACCTGAACTCAAGTTACGCATTCGCAACGATTGCTATGCATAACAGCGGCTTAAGCGGGCGTTGCGGGAATAAAGCATTTGGCTGCGTACGCACAAGCCACGATCGTTCGGTAGATGACAATGGAATTCTTTAAGCTCGGCCTTTTGCTCGTTCTGATCGTGACGATTCTCGCATCGTCGCATGCCGACGATCTTTCCAGGTGGATTCGGCGATCGGAATAACGGCGCCGGAATAGCGGCTACGGCCTGCGGCAGCGGATCGGTTCCGCGTCCGATCTGATTGAATATTCCGCGCCGATCTTCAGGACATCCGTAACGCCGTGCCGTCGCGCAGGACCGCTTCGGCTGCCGCCGTCGGTCGTCCCTGATCATCATTGAGGATGAGGCCGGGCAGCAGGACCAGCTGCGCCCGCCCGCGCTTGATGGCGTGAACGAGGATGCGGATCGCCGCGACATCCGCGCGTGGATGGACCGGCCGGACCGCAACTGCGCCAAAGCCGGCATCGAGCGCATCGAGCACGCCGCGCATGCCGTCGGCCCGCCAGATCAAGGTCAGCGTTCCGCGCGGCACCAGCAGCCGTTCGGCCGCGCCGATCCAGGCCGACAACGTCAAATCATTCGCCACATGGGCGCGGCGCCGGTCGGCATCCGGCGATGCGGGCTGCCGGTGAGGATCGTTGAACGGCGGATTCATCAAAACAAGATCGGCGGAACCAGCGGTCAGGCCAGCCGCTTCCAAAATGGCCGGGGCGGCGGTGACATCGGTGGCGATCGTCCGGACCCTATCCTCAAGACCGTTGCGCGTGCCATTGTCCTGCGCAAGCGCTGCGAGTTCGGGCTCGATTTCGACCAGCGTGACCCGCAAGCCGGTGACCCGAAACGCGAGCGCAAGTCCCGCGGCGCCGATGCCGGCGCCGAACTCGACCGCATGCTGTCCGGCGCGCGCTGGCGTTGCCGCCGCCAACAGGATCGCGTCGTGACCGAACCGATGTCCGCGCGCCGGCTGCCGCAGCCGCAATTTTCCGTTCAGCGCGGCATCGTCGGTTGTGCCGGTGGTTGTGGAATACGCGATCGATCCCGACATGGCGGCCATCGCGCTCAGGCGCTATCGGGTCGAAGCTCGAGACCGTAGCCTGCATCCTGCAGAAGCCGGCGTGCCTGCGCCATATAATCATCGGCCACCAGAACCCGGCGCGGCAGGATCCCGATCGATCCCTCCATCACGCTCATGTTCTGGTCGAAGACGAGATGGGGAATATCGGCTCCTTCGAGCAGTGCCACCACAGCCGACACCAGAACCGGGTCGTTGGTCCGAATGATCTCGCGCACCGATCCTCCTTCGGGTTTTCCCTTGGCGTGAAGCCACAGGATTTTCATAGCGCGCCGCCGCTCAATTGCCCACCCGTGGACGTGCCGGCAGGGGCGTTTGGCCTGCTGGAGCGCCTGCCGCACGCCAAGGGCGGCGATATCGTGCGATCCCCGGCCGTCACGGCTTCCCCAGCCGTCACGATTGGTTTAAAGCCCTTGCCAACGGGCCGGCACACTTGCCGCAACACCATCGCGTTTCTATTGTTGACCATCACTGACCCCTGGAGTTGCGGCTTTGGCCGTTATTGTCCCCTTCGAACAACGTTCCGAGCCATCCATCGACCTGCTGGTCGAGTCCGTGTCTGGCGACATGGAGCGCGTCAACGCGACGATCCTGTCGCGTACCGGCTCCGACGTCACGATGATACCGGAGGTTGCCAATCACCTGATTTCGTCAGGTGGCAAGCGGCTGCGGCCGATCCTGACGCTCGCAATGGCCACGCTCGCCGGCTACGACGGCAACGGCCATGTCAAGCTCGCGGCCGCGGTCGAGTTCATGCACACCGCCACCTTGCTGCATGATGATGTGGTCGACCAGAGCGAGGTGCGCCGGGGCCGGATGACGGCGCGTCTGCTGTGGGGCAATGAAGCCAGCGTTCTGGTCGGCGATTTCCTGCTGGGCCAGGCCTTCAAGATGATGGTCGAGGTCGGCTCGCTGCGGGCGCTGGAAATCCTGTCCGCGGCTGCTGCGATCATCGCCGAGGGCGAGGTCATGCAACTGGCTGCGGCCAAGAATACGGCCACCACCGAGGACGAATACCTCGCCGTCATTCGCGCCAAGACCGCCGAACTGTTCGCGGCCGCCTGCGAGGTCGGGCCGGTGATCGCCGGACGGTCGAAGGCGGAACAGGCCGCCTGCCGCTCGTTCGGCATGAACCTTGGCGTCGCCTTTCAGCTTGTCGACGACGCCCTCGATTATGACGGCAAGGCCGCCGATCTCGGAAAGAACGTCGGTGATGATTTCCGCGAGGGCAAGGTCACGCTTCCGGTGGTGTTGTCATTCCGGCGCGGTTCCGCATCAGAGCGTGAATTCTGGACCCGGACGCTGGAACGCGGCGAAGTCACCGGCGGCGATCTCGACCAGGCGCTGGCGCTGATGAAGAAGCACCGGGCGATCGAAGATACCATCAACCGCGCTCGTCATTACGGCGCCATCGCCCGCGACGCGCTTGCACTGTTTCCGGACTCGGAGATGAAGCAGGCGCTGGAAGAGGCGGTCGAATTCTGTATCGCGCGGTCGCACTAAATTCCACGTCGCAAGAAAATTCTTGTCACGCAAAAATCTGGCCCCGAGTTCGACCCGAGGGCAGATCTTTGGCGATTCATAGACGTGGAACGTAGCATTGGCGATTTCAGAGATGATTTACTTGCGGCCGTTACGCGGGCCTGCACGGCCGGTTACGAAGATTTGGGCGATCAGGAGCGGCATGGTCGTTTCTCCGATAGGGCGGCGGCGGGGTGCGGACGCGCAGTGTTCCTCTGTCGCCATGCTAGCCAAAAAGGTTCAACGGCCTGTGACAGCTGGAACACATTATTGGCGATCGTTAACGCAATGGGGTGAAGGCCGGCGAACATGACAACACCTGCCCGCGGCATCCGCGGGCAGGTGTTGAATTTGGTCCAGCGCATCTCCTGGTGTCTTCTCTAGCGCCTTCGTGTTTCCAGCGAATGTCGCCGAATGTTTCCGGGGTGTTTCATTGGCGGACGGCATATGAAAGCAAACGGCCTGCGCGATGCATGGGCCGTGAGCTGAATTTTTTCGTTACTATTGCTTGATGTTGTATTTTTTCACGACCTCGCCCCAGCGGTCGTATTCGGCCTTGAGGAACTTGCCAAAATCTTCCGGTGTGCCGCCGACAGGGCTGGCACCCGCCGCGATCAGCTTGGCGCGGATCGCGGGATCCTTCAGCGCCTCGTTGAACGCCGCGTTCAGCTTGGCGATGATCGCCGGCGGTGTCTTGGCAGGCGCGAGCAGGCCATACCAGTTTGCCGACGTCGTATTGGGGAAGCCCTGCTCGGCGAGGGTCGGAACGTCAGGCAGCGTCTCGGAGCGCTTGTCGGCGGCGGCGCCAATCGGGATCAGCTTGCCGGACTTGATATGCGGCAGCAGCACCGGCACGTCGGCACCGAGGGCTGCGACCTGGCCGCCGAGCAGATCGGTGACCGCAGGCGCCGCACCCTTGTAGGGTACGTGGATGAACTTCACACCGCCGGAGCTTTGAAGCAATTCAAGCGCCAGATGCGGCGTGCCGCCGATGCCGGTCGAGGCGAATGGGATTTCACCGGGCTTCGACTTGGCCAGCGCGATGAACTCCTTGGCGTTCTTCACCTGCCATTTCGGATTGACCACGACAATCGTCGTGTTCATCACGACGTGAATGACCGGCGCAAAGTCCTTCAGCGTGTCATACGGCATGTTCGAGCGCAGATGTGGCGACACGGTCACGGCCCCGACGGTGGTCAGGAACAGCGTGTAGCCGTCGGGCGCGGACTTGGCGACATAATCGGCGCCGAGCGTGCCGTTGGCGCCGGACTTGTTCTCGACAATGATGTTCTGGCCGAGCGTGTCCTTGAGCTTGTTGGCCAACAGCCGGGCAACGAAGTCGGTCGGGCCGCCGGCCGGGAAGGCGACGACAATGCGGATCGGGCGGTTAGGATAGTTCTGCGTTTGCGCGTTGGCGCTTGCGACGCAGCCGAGCAGCAGGAGCGATGTGAGTAGAACTTGGCCGAGACGGAATAGACGCACGAGATCCTCCCTCCATTGTGACGGCTGCCATCGAACCGCGAATTTATCGCGTGCCGCGGACCGTTTGAGCTTGCAGATTGGGCTTAAGGCATAAGTCTAGCATTTAGACATTAGCACGGGGTCGTCGGGGCTGCCACAGTCCTAGCGTGGCTCGCCTTGACCCATTGGAACACCGCCGATAGGGTCCGCGCCCATCCGGTTTTCACGCGAAATCACCGCGACTTGTCATGGTTTCCGCCAGTCTGCCTCCGCATATGCGCCCGGAACGGTCGTTCCAGGGACTGATCCTGGCGCTCCAGCGCTTCTGGGCCGATTGGGGCTGCGTCATCCTGCAGCCCTACGACATGGAAGTGGGGGCCGGCACCTTCCATCCGGCGACCACCTTGCGGGCGCTCGGGCCGAAACCGTGGAACGCGGCCTATGTACAGCCATCGCGCCGGCCGAAGGACGGCCGCTATGGCGAGAACCCCAACCGGTTGCAGCACTACTACCAGTATCAGGTGATCCTGAAGCCGTCGCCGCCGGACATCCAGGATCTCTATCTGCAATCGCTCTACGCCATCGGCATCGATCCCAAGCTGCACGACATCCGCTTTGTCGAGGACGACTGGGAGAGCCCGACCTTGGGCGCCTGGGGACTCGGCTGGGAATGCTGGTGCGACGGCATGGAGGTCTCGCAGTTCACGTACTTCCAGCAGGTCGCCGGCTTCGAATGCGCGCCGGTCGCGGGCGAACTGACCTACGGGTTGGAGCGCCTCGCCATGTACGTGCAGGGCGTGGAGAACGTCTACGATCTCAATTTCAACGGCCGCGAGGGCGACCGCAAGGTGACCTATGGCGACGTCTTCCTGCAGGCCGAGCAGGAATATTCCCGGCATAATTTTGAACACTCCGACACCGCGATGCTGTTCGAGCAGTTCAAGATGGCGGAAGCGGCCTGCAAAAAATATCTCGAAGCTGGCTGGGTGACGGAAGGCAACGTGCGGCGGCATCTGATGGCGCTGCCGGCCTACGACCAGTGCATCAAGGCGAGCCACGTGTTTAATCTGCTCGATGCCCGTGGCGTGATCTCGGTGACTGAGCGGCAGAGCTACATTCTGCGGGTGCGCGAACTCGCCAAGGCCTGCGGCGAAGCGTGGCTGGCGACGGAGGCGGGTGGAGCCTAGGTCGCGTAGGCTTTGGCGCCCACTTTTAAAGTGCTGATATTTCGTCTCCTCCCTCTATGGGAAGGCGAGACGGCGGACCGAGAAAAACCGACCATGCCCGATCTTCTGCTTGAACTGTTCTCCGAGGAAATTCCCGCCCGCATGCAGGCGAAGGCGGCGGATGATCTGAAAAAGCTCGTCACCGACAGGCTGGTCGCGGCCGGGCTGGTCTATGAGGGCGCCAAGGCGTTCGCGACGCCGCGGCGGCTTGCGCTAAGCGTGCAGGGCATGCCGGTGCGCCAGCCCGATCTGCGCGAGGAAAAGAAAGGCCCGCGGGTCGGCGCGCCGGAGGGCGCAATCAACGGCTTTCTGAAAGCCGCGGGGCTTGCCTCGATCGATCAGGCCACGGTGCAGGCCGACAAGAAGGGCGACTTCTATGTCGCATTGATCGAAAAGCCCGGCCGGCCGGCGATCGACGTCATTGCCGAGATCGTGCCGGAGGTGCTGCGCGGCTTTCCCTGGCCGAAATCGATGCGTTGGGGCGCGGAATCGGCCAAGCCCGGCGCGCTCAACTGGGTGCGGCCGCTTGCATTCGATCATCGCGACCTTCGGGCCGGAAACCGAGGAGCCCGATATCGTGCCGTTTACGGTCGGCGGCATCGCGGCCGGCGACGAGACGCACGGCCATCGCTTCCTGGCGCCGAAGCCGTTCAAGGTGCGGCGGCTCGACGACTACATGGCCAAGCTGGAGCGCCACAAGGTCGTGCTCGATCCGGAGCGGCGCAGGGACATCATCCGCCACGACGCCAGGAACCTCGCCTTCGCGCAGGGGCTGGAGGTGGTCGAGGACGAGGCGCTGCTGAACGAGGTCGCCGGGCTGGTCGAATGGCCGGTGGTGCTGATGGGCGCGTTCGAGAAGGAGTTTCTGGCGATCCCGCCGGAAGTGATCCGCACCACCATCCGCGCCAACCAGAAATGCTTCGTGCTGCGCGATCCGCAGACGGCCAAGCTGGTCAACAAGTTCATCCTGGTCGCCAATACGGAAGCGAGCGACGACGGCGCGGCGATCATCGCCGGCAACGAGCGAGTGATCCGTGCGCGGCTCTCCGACGCGAAATTCTTCTACGAGACCGATCTGAAAACGAAGCTGGAAGACCGCCTGCCGAAGTTCAAGGACATCGTGTTCCACGAGAAGCTCGGCTCGCAGGCCGAGCGCATCGAGCGGATCGAGCGGCTGGCGGCGGAACTGGCGCCGCTGGTCGGTGCCGATGTCGAGAGGGCGAAGCGCGCGGCGCGGCTCTGCAAGGCCGATCTGTTGACCGAGATGGTCGGCGAGTTTCCCGAACTGCAAGGCCTGATGGGCAAGTATTACGCCGAGGCACAGGGCGAGGACGAAGCCATCGCCCATGCCTGCGAGGACCACTACAAGCCGCAGGGCCCGAACGATCTGGTGCCGGCTGATCCGGTGTCCGTCGCGGTCGCGCTGGCCGACAAGATCGACACCTTGGTTGGATTCTGGGCGATTGACGAGAAGCCGACGGGTTCGAAGGACCCCTACGCGCTGCGCCGGGCGGCGCTGGGGGTGATCCGGCTTGTTACTGATAACAAGCTCCGGACAAGATTGATCTCGATCTTTGATGAGCACGCCTTAAGAGTTGATGGTTCAATTGGTAATGCAAGGCTGCGGTCCGGTGGCGGCGGCCTAGTTGCGATTGGTCATGGGTCGACCAAATGGGCAGGCAACGACGTCCGTTTGGAAAGTATCGAATTGCTCGCCTTCTTCGCCGACCGCCTAAAAGTTCAACTGCGCGACCAGGGCGCGCGGCACGATCTCGTTGACGCGGTGTTCGCGCTGGAAGGCCAGGACGATCTGTTGATGATCGTGCGCCGAGTCGAGGCGCTGGGCAAATTCCTCGACACCGAAGACGGAAAAAATCTGCTCGCGGGCACCAAGCGCGCCGCGAACATTCTCCGCATCGAGGAGAAGAAGGATGCGCGCGCCTATGACGGCGCGCCGAACCCGGAACTTTACCGGCAGGCGGAGGAATGGGAGCTCGCCAAGGCGATCGATCAGGCCAAGGCCGAAGCGACCAAAGCCGTGGCGGCGGAAAATTTTGAGGCCGCCATGATCGCGATGGCGGCGCTGCGGCCGCATGTCGATGCGTTCTTTGACAAGGTGACGGTCAATGTCGACGAAGCGCCGTTGCGCGAAAACCGCCTCAAGCTCTTGAACGAAATCCGCGAGGCCACCCGCGCCGTCGCCGACTTCTCGCGCATCGAAGGCTGAGTTTCAGCCAGGCTTGTCCGAAGCGAATGGAATTCTGTGACCGTCGCCCTTCGAGGTCCGCCTTCGCAAGTCGGGTTTACCCGACTCGCGCATCTAAAATTCCAATCTCGGGTAAACCCGAGATTGGCGGCCACCTCAAGGCGACGGATTATGACTCCGCAGACAGCGCTGCGCGCTCAATCGCTTTTCTTATTTGCCTGGGAATTTTTCTAAAAAAGACCTCAATGGCTCGCCACATAGCGCGCGACCGTTGCCACGACCTGGCCGTCGAGGCCCTGGAAGCCGTGATAGGAGCGCGCCCGGCAATAGGGTGTGCCGCCGGGGCCGCCGGTCATCCACACCACGGTCACGCGGGCGCCGCCCCATTGCTTGAACGGCTCGACCGCCGCGGGCGGCGTGACCCGGCATTGGTCTTTGCGATGATGGACGACCTGGGTCGGCGGCAACCGGCCGGGTGAGCCGATTGTGCCGCGCACGTCATCAAGAAAGCCGGAGGTCAGCACCGCTGAATTCGGCCGGGCGCCGCCAGCGAGCGCGCGCGCGATCCGCTGCGTTCCGCGGCTGGTTCCAACTAGCGCGACGCGCGGCGACAGCTTGCGCGCATAGGCGATGGCCGCGCCAAGATTGGCGTCGCGGTCGACGGTCAAGGTGGCGACGCCATAGCCGAGATAGGCCCGGCGTGTGCGCACCAACTGATTGCCGCGCAGACCTGAGAAACTTCCGTCCGGCTGGATGTTCATGACGCCGTTGCCGCCAGGCACCAGGATCGCAACCGCGCGCACATTGTCGGGCTTGTTGAGCAGCGCGCGGCCGAGCGTGCCGCCGCTGATGGTGACGGCTTCCTCGGCCTTGGCAGACTGGAGCGGTATGACGAACACCAAGAACACGACGACCGCGAAAACGCGCATGACCGTTCTCCTGTGAATATCAGCGCACGAGATCGGCCGATGCGCTAGAGTTTGCCACGACGGGAATCGAACACAACCAACCGTTTGAAATCGGGAGAGCAATCATGAATGTTACCATTTCCCACCTCCAGCCGATCGTCGCGATCGTCGCCGGCATCCTGATTCTGATTATGCCAAGGCTGTTGAACTATATCGTGGCGATCTACCTGATCCTGGTCGGGCTGCTCGGGCTCGGTATCCTGCGCTGATCCCAATTCGCTCGGGAACCTCATATTTCCCAGTTGCGGCTGTCGTCGGGGTTGCGTCCAGGGGCTTGCCCGTGGTCATTACGCGTGTTCTTTCCCGACCAGCCGCAGCCCCCAATGTCGTGATTCCATGGCCAAATCGAAGAAATCCAAGTCCCGCCTGAGCAAATCCCGCAGCGCCAAGTCCGCCACGCCAAAGTCGCGTCCGGTCGGCGCCAAAGCCAGCAAATCGGCCGGGCGCAAAACCGCCAAATCCCGCACCGCCAAGGCCAGCGCGGCCAAAAAGGCCGGCGCCAAAAAGGCCGGCGCCAAAAAGGTCGTCGCCAAAAAGGTCGTCGCCAAAAAGGCTCCCGCCGCAATGCGTGCCAAGCGTGCGCAGGCCGCCATCGGCGGGGTTGCCGGCAAGTGGGTCTATTCGTTCGGCGGCGGCAAGGCCGAGGGCCGGACCGAGATGCGCGACCTGCTCGGCGGCAAGGGCGCCAATCTGGCGGAAATGGCCAATCTTGGGCTGCCGGTGCCGCCCGGGTTCACCATCACCACCGGGGTCTGCACCCACTACTACGCCAACAACAAAACCTATCCGAAGGAACTGGAAAAGCAGGTCGTTGCCGCGCTCGACACGGTCGGGCGGCTGACCGGCCGCGGCTTCGGCGATCCGACCGATCCGCTGCTGGTATCGGTGCGCTCCGGCGCGCGGGCCTCGATGCCGGGCATGATGGACACCGTGCTCAATCTCGGCCTCAACGATGCAACGGTGGAGGCCTTGGCGCGCAAGTCCGGTGATCGGCGCTTCGCCTATGACAGCTACCGGCGCTTCATCACCATGTATTCCGATGTGGTGCTCGGCGTCGAACATCATCACTTCGAGGACATTCTCGACGACCACAAGGATCGCCAGGGCTACACGCTCGACACCGATCTCGATGCGGATGATTGGGTGGAACTCGTCGGCCGCTACAAGAAGCGGGTCGAAGAGGAGCAGGGCACGCCGTTCCCGCAGGATCCGCACGCGCAATTGTGGGGCGCGATCGGCGCGGTGTTCGGTTCCTGGATGAACCAGCGCGCCATCACCTATCGCCGCCTGCACCAGATTCCGGAAAGCTGGGGCACCGCCGTCAACGTACAGGCGATGGTGTTCGGCAATATGGGCGAGAGTTCCGCGACCGGCGTTGCCTTCACGCGCAATCCCTCGACCGGCGAAAAGAAACTCTATGGCGAGTTCCTGATCAACGCCCAGGGCGAGGACGTCGTTGCCGGTATTCGCACGCCGCAGGAGATCACCGAGGCCGCGCGCCGGAAGTCCGGCTCCGAGAAGCCGTCGATGGAACAGGCGATGCCGAAGGCGTTCGCCGAGCTCACGCGGATCTACGAAAAGCTCGAGCGGCATTACCGCGACATGCAGGACCTGGAATTCACGGTCGAGCAGGGCAAGCTGTGGATGCTGCAGACCCGCAACGGCAAGCGCACCGCCAAGGCGGCCTTGAAGATCGCGGTCGATCTCGCCAACGAGAAACTCATCACGCGCAAGGAAGCGGTGACGCGGGTCGATCCGGCCGCGCTCGATCAATTGCTGCATCCGACCATCGATCCGGATGCCGAACGCAACATCATCGCGACCGGATTGCCGGCTTCGCCCGGCGCAGCCTCGGGCGAAATCGTGTTTTCCGCCGATGATGCCGAGACCATGAAGGCGCAGGAGCGCAAGGTTATCCTGGTGCGGGTCGAGACCAGCCCGGAGGACATCCATGGCATGCACGCGGCCGCCGGCATTCTCACCACCCGCGGCGGCATGACCTCGCATGCCGCGGTGGTAGCGCGCGGCATGGGCAAGCCCTGCGTTTCCGGCGCCGGCGCGCTGCGCGTCGACTATCTCAACGGCACGCTCACTGTCGGCGGCAAAATTTATAAGAAAGGCGATATCATCACGGTCGACGGTTCGACCGGTCAGGTGCTGGCCGGACGCGTGCCGATGACCGAACCGGAACTGTCGGGTGAATTCGGGATCTTGATGTCGTGGGCCAATTCGGTACGTAAGCTGGGCGTGCGCGCCAATGCCGACACGCCGGCCGATGCGCAGATCGCGATCAAATTCGGCGCCGAAGGCATCGGGCTCTGCCGCACCGAGCATATGTTCTTCGACGCCGATCGCATTCGCGCGGTGCGCGAGATGATCCTGGCGGACGATGAAAAGTCCCGCCGTGCCGCGCTTGCCAAGCTGCTGCCGATGCAGCGGGCGGATTTCATGGAGTTGTTTGAAATCATGCAGGGGCTGCCGGTAACGATCCGGCTGCTCGATCCGCCGCTGCATGAATTCCTGCCGCACACCGAAGAAGAGATCGCCGAGGTCGCGCAGGCGATGAACGCCGATCCGCAAAGCTCGCCGATCGCGCGCGCGAATTGCACGAATTCAACCCGATGCTCGGCTTCCGCGGTTGCCGACTGGCGATCGTCTATCCGGAGATCGCCGAGATGCAGGCGCGCGCGATCTTCGAGGCCGCTGTCGCCGCGGCGCGCAAGACCGGCAAGCCGGTGGTGCCGGAAGTGATGGTGCCGCTGATCGCCACCAAGACGAGCTCGATCTGGTCAAGGCGCGGATCGACGCGATGGCCGCAGGCGGTGATGACCGAGACCGGCGCCAAGATCACTTATCAGGTCGGCACCATGATCGAATTGCCGCGTGCCGTGCTGATGGCAGGCGAAATCGCGCAGACGCGCCGAATTCTTCTCGTTCGGCACCAACGATCTGACGCAGACGACCTACGGCATCAGCCGCGACGATGCCGCAAGTTTTCTCGGCACCTATACCGCGCGCGGGATTCTTCCGATCGATCCGTTCATCTCGATGGATCGTGACGGCGTCGGTGAATTGGTGCGCATCGGCGTTGAGCGAGGCCGCAAGGTGCGGCGCGATCTCAAGGTCGGCATCTGCGGCGAACATGGCGGCGACCCGGCTTCGGTCGCGTTCTGCCACGAGGTCGGGCTCGATTACGTGTCGTGCTCGCCCTACCGCGTGCCGATCGCGCGGCTGGCCGCGGCGCAGGCCGCGCTCGGCAAGGGTGCCGCGAGCCAGGCGTGAATTGACGCGAGTTGGCCACAATTGCGCTGCGCGCGAGCCGCCGCGGCGTTGACGCTTTGTTCACCATGTTCACAAAATTGCCCCGGCTTGTACGCTGCAAGCCGCGCGGGGGAGGCGCTTTTGCGCCCGCAACGGTGGCGGTTAACGCTGTCGCAAGGTTAATCGGACAATAATTTTAATCGTCGCATTCGCGCCACACGGTCGCCGAATCCGACAGTGATGTTGTTTCCGTGAGTGGCGTGGGGGCGTACCAATGTCTGTAATGCGTACCCGACCCGGGGGCCGGTATCTGGCTTCCCTTGGCGCAACACTTGCCGTTTTTTCCACGCTCCCCAACACCATCGGCTATCAGGACCTGGCGGCTTTGCTGGCCAGCCAGCCGGCGGTGGCGAATCGCTGGCGCAAGCACATCATTGCCTCGCCTTTCGGCACGATCCATGCCGCGACATTCAGTTTTCCGCGCCCGATCGGCACCTTAATTCCGCAGCCACTGCAATATCGGCTGGCGAGCTTCGATACCAATGCGCTCGACGTCACCGGCTCAGTTCGCAGCGGCCCGGACGCCGATCCGGTGCTGGGGCCGCCGCCGCAGCAGTTTGTATTCCCTAAGGTTGACCGCAGCCTGAAGGGCGATCGGCTAGTGGTGCATTCGCCGTTCGACGAACCGGACCCGTTTGGTGAAATGCCGGTCGTGCAGCCGGCGCCGCAACCGACATCCGAGGCGCCATCGTCTGCGGCTGATGACGCGGCCGCGATCGCGGCGCCAAAACCCATCGAGGCCGAGCCGCCGCCAAAGACCAAATCCGCCGCTTTCCCCAAGAAAGAACCGGCTGCGCCAGACACCGGGAAAGCCAAGGCGGCGGATTCCGGCGAGACCAAAGTTGAGACCGCCAAGCCCGCGGATGCGCCTGAGGCAAAGCCCGCTGATACCGCCAAGGCTCAGCCGGCAACCGTGCAACAGGCTGACAAACCACCAACGCCCGTTGCCGCGCGCTCCGCTGAGCCGCGCACTGCGAAATCATCATCACCGGACACCGCCAGCGGTTCGAATTCGGACGCTGCCAAACCATCGCCATCAGGCGAGACCACCGCTGCCAAGCCGGATGCGCCTGCAGTTGGGACGCCGGATGTCGCCCGCGCCGCCGAACCGGCTGTTGTAGAGCCGACATCGCCCGGTGCTCTGGGTGCCGGCGAGTCGAAACCTGTCGACAACAAATTGCAGGCGGCGCCGTCGGCTGGGCCGGCCGATCTTGAAAAGGCCAAGCCGCAACAACAGGACCTGAAAGCGGCCGCCAAGGTCGCGGTTGCCGCCAGTGCGTCGGATGTCGCCAGTCCGTGGCCCGAGACGGTACCGGTCGCGAACACCAATGTCGCACCCGAACTCCTGCCGCCATCCGCTGAGAAGGACCCGACCACGCGGGTTTCCCGTCTGTTGTTCGGGGCCGACCCGCTGGGTCCGTCGCGCGAAAGCATCGAGCCATGGGAGCCAGGCAAAGCGCCGACCGTTCTCGGGCTCGGAACCGACGTGGAGCCAGACACCGACATCAAGAGCGCGGCTCATAGCGCGGCCCCCAAGGTCGCGAGCCTTGCGCCGGCAGAAAAACCGGAATCCGTCGAACACGGTCAGACCGTCGCCAAGAAAGGCGAGGTCAATCATGACGACAAGCGCTCCAAGAGTCCGGCGGAGCGTTTGAAGCTGACCGGCAAGGCACGCGTCAAGGCGGAGAAATGCCTGGCTGACGCGGTTTATTTTGAAGTCCGCGCGGCGAGAAGGTGCGCGGCCAGATCGCGGTCGCGCAGGTGGTAATGAACCGGGTGTTTTCACCGTTCTATCCGAACGATGTCTGCGGTGTGGTTTATCAGAACGCGCATCGGCCACCTGGCGTGTCAATTTACCTTCGCCTGCGACGGCAAGCCGGAAACGGTCGACGAGCCGGATGCATGGAAGCGTGCCAAGCGAAATTGTCAAGCGAGACCCTGGACGGAAAATTGTGGCTGCCGAACATCGGCAAGGCGACGCACTACCATGCCTATTGGGTGCATCCGTGTTGGGTGCGGACCATGCGCAAACTCGTACCGGCTCGGCGTGCACACCTTCTACCGGCCGCGGCGCTGGGGTGACGGCTCCGAGGAACCGACCTGGGGCGACCCGAAAGCGACCGCCGAATTGGCGAAGAAGCTGTAACTGTAGCGTAGACGAAGGGACCGAATTTCACATCGCGATGTCGAGCGCGACATCGAGGTTGGGCGCCGAATGCGTGATCCAGCCGGAAGAGGCGTAGTCGACGCCGGTCTCCGCGATCGCAGCGATGGTCTTGAGCGTGATGCCGCCGGAGGCTTCGGCGCCATGCGGCCGGCCACCAGTCTCCACCGCCTTGCGCATGGTCGCGACATCCATGTTGTCGAGCAGCACCGCGTCGGCGAGCCCGGTCGCCATGACCTCTCGCAGTTGCATCGAGCGTTTCGACCTCGATCTCGATCTTGACCAGATGACCGGCGACGCTGCGGCGCGCTCCAGCACCGCGCGAATGCCGCCGGCAACCGCAATGTGGTTGTCCTTGATCAGCACCGCATCGTCGAGGCCGAAGCGATGATTGAAGCCGCCGCCGCAGCGCACGGCGTATTTCTCCAGCGCGCGCAGTCCCGGCGTCGTCTTGCGGGTGCAGCAGATGCGCAGATTGGTGTGGTTGACGCGGCGCACGAATTCGTTCGTCGCGGTCGCGACGCCGGAGAGGTGGCCGAGAAGATTCAGTGCTGTGCGTTCGCCGGCCAGGATGGCGCGCGCCGGTCCGGCGAGGCGCATCAGCGGTGCTTGGCCGCGACCTCGGTGCCGTCCGGGCATGCCGGCATTGATTTCGATTTCCGGCGCCAGCCGGCGAAAGACTGCGGCGACCAACGGCAGGCCCGCGATCACGCCGGCTTGCCGCGCGACGACGACGGCGCGGGCCGGCATGTCCGCCGGAATAGTTGCGATCGACGTCACGTCGCCGGCGCGGCCGAGATCCTCGGCCAATGTGCGCTCGACCGCGGCGTCGATTTCGAGCGGGGAGAGGAAGGCGTCGGGGCAGAGCAGGTCGTAGGACATGGCAGTCTCGATCCTTGACGGGAAGTGATTTCAAGCCACAGGTTGTGGAATTCCGGCAACACTGGCGGCCGCTTCCTCGGCGATGGCGTAGGCGTCCGTGAGCGTGAGGAAAGTACGGTTTGCCTGGTTGGGATCGGCAACCGGATAATCGGAGCGGAAATGCGCGCCGCGGCTTTCGCGCCGGCGCCAGGCCGCGGCGGCGATCAGGAGAGCGGTAACAGCCATGTTGCGAAGCGCGGGGTTGTCGCGCGAGGCGCGCTCAATCCGGGTGATCTCCGCCAGTGCTTTTGCCAGGCCGTCGCCATCGCGGATGACACCGACCTGCATCGCCATTGTCTGACGAAGCCTGCGTTCGGATTCGGATGTATTTGATCCGGGCGGGTATTGCTTCGCCGCTTCGGCGGAAATCGCCGCGCCGGCCACCGGCCATGCCCGGCCGGAAATGTCCTCCGCAATGCGGGCGGCAAACACCACAGCTTCAAGCAGGGAGTTTGATGCGAGGCGGTTGGCGCCATGCGCCCCGGTGGACGCGACTTCGCCGGCCGCCCATAGGCCATCAAGCGACGTGCGCCCGCGCGCGTCGGTCATGACACCGCCCATGTGATAATGCGCGGCCGGTGCGACCGGAATCAAATCCCGCACCGGATCGATGCCGGCGGCGATGCAGCTTTGAAAGACGGTCGGAAAGCGCTGCGGGAAGCTGGCGCCGATCGCCTGACGGGTGTCGAGGAAGGCGCCGCGCCCTGCGGCGATTTCGGCGAACACGCCGCGCGCGACGATGTCGCGCGGGCCGAGTTCAGCCTCGGGATCGAGTACGAGCATGAAGCGCACGCCCGCGCTATTGACCAACGTTGCGCCTTCGCCCCGCAAGGCTTCGCTGGCGAGCGGGGCCGGATCACGTCCGATGTCAATCGCGGTCGGATGAAACTGCACGAATTCAGGATCGGCAATGACGGCGCCGGCGCGTGCGGCGATGGCGAGGCCGGCGCCACGGGCCTGCGGCGGATTGGTGGTCACGGCGTAGAGATGGCCGATGCCGCCGGTTGCCAGCACAACGGCGCGCGCGGGGATGATTTCGAGACGGGGCGTGCCACCGTCGTCGCGTTGAATGCCGACACCGCGGACGGCGCCATCCGTGACCAGAAGTTCCTCGGCTTGTGCACCTTCGATGAGATGGATGGTGGGCGTCTTGCGCACCGCATCGACCAGCGCATGCATGATGGCGCGGCCGGCGAGATCGCCTTTCACGTGGACGATGCGGCGGGCCGAATGCGCCGCCTCGCGCCCGACCAACAAATGGCCGGCGAGGTCCCTGTCGAACGGCACACCGTATTCGAGCAGATCGTAGATGCGGGCCGCCGCCTCGGCGGTCAGGCCGTGCGCGATCTGTTCGTCGACGATGCCTGCCCCGGCCGCGATCGTATCGCAGGCATGGGCTTGCGCGGTGTCACCTTCGGCGACGGCGGCCGCGATGCCAGCCTGCGCCCAGGCACTGGAGGCGCCTTCGCCGATCGGGGCCGCGGTGATAACGGTGACCGGATGCGGCGCGAGCTTGAGCGCGCAAAACAAGCCGGCCAGTCCGCCGCCGACGATGACGATATCGTCAGCCGTTGCCGACCGTGGGCCTGCCGACGTCACTGGCTTGTATTGATTCGCCATCGTGCTTCATCTTTCCCGCTTCGCGATCGGAAGAGGGTGGCCGGTGCCGGCGGCGCGTTGGCCCCCTCGCCAATTCCTGGAGAGGGGGACGCGTGGTCAGCTTTTCAGATTCACCATGCGCTCGACCGAACGGCGGGCCTTGTCGGCGATCGCCAGATCGATCACTACTTCCTCTTTCAGATAGACGAGGCTGTCGAGAATTTTCGGCAGGGTGATGCGTTTCATGTGCGGGCATAGATTGCAGGGCCGCACGAATTCAACGTCCGGCAATTCGACCTGAACGTTGTCGGCCATCGAGCATTCCGTGACCATGACGACGCGCTTGGGATGGTGCGAACGCACCCAGTCGATCATGCCGGCGGTCGAGCCGGTGTAATCGGCCTCCTCAAGAACGTCGGGAGGGCATTCCGGATGGGCGATGATCTGCAGGCCTGGATCGGTCTCGCGATAGCGCCGCAATTCCTCGCCGGTGAAACGCTCGTGCACCTCGCAGGCGCCTTTCCAGGCGATGATCTTCACCTTGGTCTGGGTCGCGACGTAATTCGCGAGATATTGGTCGGGCAGAAAGATCACGGTATCGGAGCCGAGGCTTTCGACCACCTGCACGGCGTTCGAGGAGGTGCAGCAGATATCGACTTCCGCCTTCACGTCGGCCGATGTGTTGACATAGGCGACGACCGGCACGCCGGGGAATTTCTGCCGCAGCAGCCGCACGTCCTCGCCGGTGATCGAAGCGGCGAGCGAGCAGCCGGCCTTCAGGTCCGGGATCAGGACGGTCTTGTCCGGATTCGAGAATTTTGGAGGTCTCGGCCATGAAGTGCACGCCGCATTGGACGATGATGTCGGCATCGACCCTGGTGGCCTCGCGCGCGAGCTGCAGGCTGTCGCCGACGAAATCGGCAACGCAATTGTAGATTTCCGGGGTCTGGTAATTGTGCGCCAGGATGACGGCGTTGCGCTCCTTCTTGAGCGCATTGATCGCCTTCACATAAGGCGCGAAGAACGGCCATTCGATCGCCGGCACGACATCCTTGATGCGCTCGTAGAGATGCGCGGTCTCGTGCGCGACCTGCTCGTTCCATTCGAGCGAGGGCACCGGCAGGACGCCGTATTTGCGCGCGGCGGCACTGTCCCCATGCGAGGGCGGCGGGGGAGCGGTCGGGCGCCCGCTGTGCGGGCCGAACATTTCCAGAATGGGCATTGCTGCCTCCTGTCCCGGTCCAGTGCATCTGCTCACTTTGAGCATATGTAAGGACGAAAACATCCGGCATCAGCCGGCACTACTTGGCGTATCGAGGATTAACGTATCGAGGGAGTTATCCTCGTTTCGAGCAAATCCTATATAGCATGTTCTTCCGGACGTTTCCAGACCCCGCTCCGCAATATCGAGGCGGCGTCGGGACAGCCATGCGTAAGACGAGGGGCCAATTCACCAAGTTGCGTATTGGAAATCGACGGCAAGGCCATAAGGTGGCGCCGAAACCGCGCCGTTTGGCGCGTCATTTTTTTCGGCCGGAGCTATTCATGACGACCAGTGAAGTTGCTGGCAGGCCCGCGTTTTGGCGGGCGCCCGCATTCATTATTTTGTGCGGATGTTTGATCGCGATTGTCAGCTTCGGTCCACGGTCATCGTTGGGCTTTTTTCTGACGCCGTTGTCGCAGGCGCATGGCTGGGGCCGCGATGTTTTCGCGCTGGCGCTGGCGATGCAAAACCTGCTGTGGGGCATTGGCCAGCCTTTCGCCGGTGCGATCGCCGACCGGTTCGGCACCGTGCGGGTATTGTGCATTGGCGCGATCCTCTATGCCGTCGGCTTCGCCGCCATGGCCTATTCGTCTACGCCTCTGGGGCTGCAAATCTCGGCTGGCTTTCTGGTCGGGTTCGGCATGGCCGGCTGCTCGTTCAACCTCGTCCTCGCGGCACTGGGCAAACTGGTCCCGCCAAGCTGGCGATCGATGGCGTTCGGAGCCGGTACGGCCGCCGGGTCCTTTGGTCAGTTCCTGTTCTCGCCATTGGCGGTCGGCTTGATCGGTTCGTTCGGCTGGCAGAACGCCTTGCTGATTATTTCCATGACGGTCCTCCTCGCGCTGCCGCTGTCGCTGGTCTTGGCGACGCCGCGCATGGAATCGGCATCCCTGGTGCCGGGCGTGGCCGGCCCGCAATCGTTGCGCAACGCGCTGCGTGAGGCGTTCGGACACCGGTGCTACATGCTGCTGGTCCTTGGCTTTTTCACCTGCGGCTTTCAACTGTAATTCATCACCGTCCATATGCCGGCCTATCTCGTCGATCAGGGGCTGCCGGCGGAGATCGGCGGCTGGACCATCGCGGCGATCGGACTGTTCAATATCGTCGGATCGTTGAGTGCGGGATGGCTCGGCAACCGCGTTCCGAAGCGCTATCTCTGGCGGTGATCTATTTCTTGCGCTCGCTGACGGTGTTCGTGTACATCATGTTCCCGGTCACGCCGTCTCCGCGCTCATGTTCGGTGCGGTGATGGGTTTGTTGTGGCTGTCGACCGTGCCGCCGACCACCGCATGGTCGCGGTGATGTTCGGAACGCGGTGGCTGACCATGCTGGCGGGCTGCGATTCTTCAGCCATCAGGTCGGCGGCTTCCTCGGCGTCTGCTCGGCGGCATCGTGTTCGAGCAACCGGCTCCTACGATCTTGTGTGGTGGCTCTCGATTTTCTTCGGCCTCCTGTCGGCGTTGATCAATCTGCCGATTGTCGAAAAGCCGGTGGCGCGGCCGGAGGCGGCGGTACCGGCCTGACTGTGGACCATTCATCAGGAGTCGGTGGTTGGGCGCGGCCCGGTGCGATTCCGCTCTCGTGCCGGGCGGGATAGTGTTGGCAGCAAATGTTTGCGTGACAACAAGCGGGGGTGAGCATGGCCACGTTCAAGGCAATCCGGATCGACAAGGGCGAGGCCGGCCAGACCGTCAAGCTGGCCGATTTCGACGAAGCGGAACTGATGGACGGCGATGTCACCGTCCGCGTCGGCTATTCGACGATGAACTATAAGGATGGGCTTGGCGGTCACCGGCAAGGCGCCGGTGGTGCGCCGGTTTCCGATGATCGCCGGGGTCGATTTCGCTGGAACGGTCGAAAGCTCCTCGCATCCGCGATTGGAAGCCGGGCGACGAGGTGATCCTCAACGGCTGGGGGCTCGGCGAGACCCATCTCGGCGCTTTCGCGGAAAAGGCGCGCGTCAAGGGCGACTGGCTCGTGCGGCGGCCGGCCGGCATCAGCGCCCACGACGCGATGGCGATCGGCACGGCGGGCTATACCGCGATGCTGGCGGTGATGGCGCTGGAACGGCACGGTCTGACCGCCGCAAGCGGGCCGGTCATCGTCACGGGCGCGGCCGGCGGGGTTGGATCGGTCGCGGTCGGGTGCTGCTCGCCAAGCTTGGATATCGGTCATCGCTTCGACCGGGCGCCCCGAGGAGGCCGACTATCTCAAGGGTCTCGGCGCTTCGGAGATCGTCGCGCGGCAGGACTTGTCGGGTCCGGCGAAGCCGCTCGCCAAGGAGCGCTGGGCGGGCGGCATCGACAGCGTGGGCTCGACGACGCTGGCCAATGTGCTGTCGATGACCCGCTATGGCGGCGCGGTGGCGGCCTGCGGCCTGGCCGGCGGCATGGACCTGCCGACCAGCGTGGCCCCGTTCATCCTGCGGGGGGTCGCATTGCTGGGAATCGATTCCGTCATGTGTCCCAGAAAGTTGCGGGAAGCTGCATGGAATCGCTTGGAAAAGGATCTCGACCGGGGCAAACTTGCCGCCATGACCAGCGAGATCGGTCTCGACGGGGTGGTCGAGGCCGGCAAGCAGATTTCCGCCGGTCAGGTGCGGGGACGCATCGTCGTAAAAATTGGATAAGGTTAACAGTCGAAAAGTTGTTCGCTGTGGCTTTCAAGCAACGCGACGGCCTTATTCGCAGCGAAATCTATGGTTAGGGAACATTTAACGCACCGGGTGGTAGGTTGCTGAAAACGGGGCATGTGATGTTGGCGCGGTCTGCAATTGTGTTGGCTGGTCTCCTGGCGGCGCTGCCTGCCAAGGCGGATGAACTGAAACCGGAAGAGGCGCGGCGTTTCGTCGTCGGCAAAGTGTTTGCCTTCAATTGTTTTGAGGGCACCAAAGGGGCCGGGCGCATTCATGCCGACGGTTCGGTCTCGGGCTCGATCCAGTTTCGCGGTCAGGGGCCGGTGCGCTACGTTCGTCTGCCCAAGGGAACGCTGCAAGTGAAAGGCGAGGCGGTGTGCGCGTCGCTCAAGGGACTGTATTTCGAGCCCTGTTTCAATGTCATAAAAACTGATCATGTCAGTTTCCGCGGGTCGGTGTCCGGTCTGGGATTTGCCTATTGCGACTTCACCCGCCGCACCGTGCGATCGCATTTTCTCAGTGCGCGCTCGCGCGCCAAGCTGCGCGGCACGCAGGGCGCGGACAAGGTTGCTTCCGGCAACAATTGAGATCGGCATCCGCCAACGCGTTCAAATGACAGATGGTTGAGATCAAGGGCGCCGGTTCGGCGCCCTTCGCATGTCAGGAGCGTCAATCTGTTGCGGGCGGAGCGCCGGCGTCGCCGCGCTGGGGCGGAAACAGCAGCCGCTGATAGATCCAGCCGATCCCGACCAGCACCAGTCCGAGGCAGATAAAGGACAGCGCCCGGTAGATGCCGGTGAGGTCTGACAAGTCGACGAGGAAGACCTTAACGATGGTCAAGCTGACCACGGCCGCGGAGGCAAACCGTACCGACTGCGCGCGCAAGGCGATGCCGATGATCAGCAACACCACGCCGAAGACCAGCCAGACCGCGGAGAAGGTGTACTGTTCGGCGTCGGTGACTGGGCCCACGGTCAGGCTTTGTCCGTGGAAGATGCGCGCCACCTGGAGCGTCAGATACAACAAAGCAAGAATGACCGATGTGATCGCGGCGACGATGCTGTAACCGCGCGGCCGGTCGCCGCGAGTCATCAGCGCCAGCGTTGTCGTCAGAACCGCCGGCAGCAAATAGCCCAGCATGATCAGATTGAAAATCAGGCCGCCGACAGGCGCTCCGGTGAGCAGCGGGTTTTCGGCGAACCAAAGCCCAAACACCATTGCGAGAAGTGTCAATCCGCCGACCACGAGCGCGCCGACGTCGTGAACGATATTGCCGGTGCGCAGGCGAAGCCGCTCCAAACCGATGGTCAGCGCAAGGCCGACGCAGACCTGCAGGGCGACCTCCAACAATCCGGTCGATGGTCCGTAGACGTTGCCGCCGGTTGCGTAGTGGCGGATTTCCAGAAACGCCAGCAGCACGGTGAACAGGATTGCGGCGGCGTCGATCATGCGCGATGGGCGGTCATCGGCGCGCCGGCGCAACAGATAGCCGGCATACCAGAACGAGGCGGCCGGAACGCCGTAGCCGTACAGTAGCCAGTTGAATAACGGCGTGGTGCCGATATCGTCGCCAACGATGCGCGGCTCATAGGCCACGCGCGCCAGCACCACGAGAACGAGTGCGGCGGCCAGCCAGCGCAGCGCGGGGACGTTGCGCTGGTCATAGATCCAGGCAACGCCCGGCACCATCAGCGCGAGCGCGATGGTAAGCCAGCCCTTGTCCAGCGCCAGCGTCAGTGCCAACGCCAGCGCGGCAACGGCGCCGGTTGCGAAGATCGCGCCGGAAGCGGCAACGCCGGGGCTCGCTTCGCGGCGGTCGAGCCGCTCGGTCGCAAAGCCGTAGAGCGCCGCCAGCAGCAGCGCGAGGCCGGCGAACGGGATCGAGCGCTCGAAGCCGGCGATCCGGTAATAGAGCGCGATCAGGATCGTCAGCGGCGCGAAAACGGCACAGGCGCTCCATAGCATCGATATCTGTGCCGCGGCGAAGCGGCCCTGCGCCAGATAGCCAACAGCGCCGAACAGGATGGCAAAAGATCCGCCGAGTGCGAGATGCACGCCGTATTGCGCCGGCTGCGGTCCGGGAATCGCGCCTGCGGCCGGTCCGGCCGGTGCGACCAGTTGGCTGACATCGAAATTCACGGACCATTGTGCGAACATCAGCGCGACCATCAATGCGGCGGTCGGCACCGCGCCGGTCGCGGCCTCCGTGCGCCAGGCAATCGCGATGGTGGCGGCGACCATGACGACAAAAGCCGAGAGCGCAATCGTGTCGTGCCGGCTCGCCAGCACGATCAGCAATGCGCCGAGCAGATAGGCGCTGATGGCGCTGGAGGAGACCGGGTCGATGCGGCCGGGCTCGGCCGGCGGGCCGTTGAACAGGCCGGCGACGATCAGCGCGGCGGCAAGCGCGAAGCCGACGATGACGTGAAAAAGGTGCGGCACGAGCGCGTCGATCGGGACGACGCCGAGACCGGGCAGCACCCAGAAGAAGCTGAACACAATCGCTACCAACGCGAGCGCGCTCCACATGCGCATGCGCGCCAATGCGAACGCTGCAGCCGTCACCACCGCGAGGTAAAGATAGAGGGCCCAATAATCCGGCTTCGCGGACGCGACCAGAAGCGGCGTGACATAGGCGCCGACCAGACCGAGACCGGCGAGCGCGGGACCGTGCAGCAGCGCGGCCGCCAGCGTCGCCAGCGCGACAATGCCGAGCATCAGGAACGCCGAGGGCGGCGACAGAAAGCCGTAAAGCGCATAGGCGGCATAGACCGTGGCATAGGCGACAACGGTACCGGCCGCCGTCAGGATGCTGGGAATGTGCGCGGGCGGCAGGTCGGCGATCTGGATTTGCCGTTCCTGCCGTCGTGTCCATTCGCCGCCGGCGATCAGCACGATCGCCAAAAGGCCACCGAGCGCGATCCGCACGCCGGGGCCGATCCATCCCTGCTCGATCGAATAGCGGACCAGAAAGATGCCACCGAGCGCCAGCGCAAGGCCGCCGATCCAAACGACCCAGCGGGTTCCGAACTGCTCCTCAAACCCGATCGTCCGCGCCGGGGTTGCCCTGGGTGCTACAACCGGCTCCGCAATTGTCGGCTCGGAAACGGATTGCGCCGCCTCCTCGGGCTCCGGTTCGGACGGCGGGGGTAGCGGTTCTTCCGGCGTCGGCTGCGCGATCGATTCGGAGATGGGTTCCCGCGGTTGCTCCGCGACCGGCGCGAAGGGCTGTTGGGGCGGCGCAGCCGGTTGCGACGCCGCCAGCGGTGTTGATGTGAACGCGGCGAGGCGGGCTTCCAGCGCGGAGAGACGCGAAGTTCAGCCGGCGATTCTGTTCACGCGCTTTCAATGCGATGACCAGGCCGGCGATGGCTGCGATCGGCAGGGCCAACACCAGAAGGCCAAGGAAAAAGAACATCGAGTCCATGAAAAATCCCGGCCGCGCTGGTGGCGGCCGGATTGTACATCAAACAATATTCCAACAGTAAGTGGAATTAAGACCGGCCGCCGAGCCGCAAACCAGGCGCCGGCCGTTCCTGAATGACTTCGCCACGGAAACGAAACAGGGCGGCGGGACGGCCGCCGGTTGTCGTCGAAGTCTCACCGGTCGGCTCGACCAATGCGGCGTTTTCTACCAACCGCCGGAAGTTCTGCTTGTGCAGGTGACGGCCGGAGATCGCTTCGACCGTCCGTTGCAGTTCGGTCAGGGTGAATTCCGGCGGCATCAGCTCAAACACCACAGGGCGGTATTTCAGCTTGGCGCGCAGCCGCGCGATCGCGGTTGCCAGGATGCGGCGATGATCGAACCGCATCGATTCGCCGAGTTCGGGCAGAGTGCCGCGCGCGAGCGCCGCTTCGCGGCCGTCGCGGCGGGCCTCTTCCACCAGTCCTGCCTCATAGAGCAGTTCGTAACGGTCAAGAACACGTTCCTCATCCCAGGGCGATTCGCCGATACCGAAATGCAGCCGCAGACGCTCGCGGCGGCCGAGCGCACGGCCCGGTTCGGGCCGGTTGCTGCGGCCGGCCCATTCGGTCAGCAGCGGCAGGATGGTGGCATCCAGAATGGCCGGGCGCTGCTCGCGCCAGTCCTCCCACGGAAAGAACCGGTACCAGGGCTCGAAGCTGGCGCCGGCACGGTTGAGCGCGCTGGCGTTCTTCGGCACGCGGGTCAGAGCGAGATAACCGACCGACACGATGTGCATGCCGGTATCGCCGGGGCGGGCGTGGCGGCCGCGATCGCCGAAAGTGTAAAGCTGATCGACATAGCCGACGCGCAGGCCGGTCTGGGCTTCGACCCAGGCCCGTAGCCCGCTTTCGAAAGTGCGATGCGTGAGCGGGTCGAACGGTCCGAATGGCAGTCCGTGCGGTCCGCCCTGATGATTCGGATCGGGGGCGACCAGGATCTTCGGTTCCTCGCCGTCGACCGTTACGATCGCCGCGGTGAGGCCGATCTCGATCGGGGTCAGCGTGGCATCCATAATGTCGGTCATGCGAGATCGAGCCGGAACGGTTCGCCCTCGAAGGCGATGCGGCCGCGCCCGATCGACTCGATGGCGCCGACCATGCGGCCATTGCGCGCGAGCGCGCGGTCGGCGAGCGCCACGATCAGGGCATTCGGCGTTGCGGTCGCGGACGCACGCCGGATGGCTTGCGCAATCACGCGCTCCTCGCGCTCCGGATTGAGGGCGCAGGCAACCGTGAAGGCGCCGGCAGTCGAGCGGCTGATACCGGCATAGCAATGGATGACCAGCGGCGCGGCGCGATCCCATTGCTGGGCAAAGTCGATCAGGCGCTCGACATGTTCCGCGTTCGGGTGGGTGTGGCCGTCGATCGGCGAAACGATGTCGTCGACGTCGATGATCAGATGATTCTTTTCTTCGATGCCCGGCGGACGCGTGACCAGGTCGACGTCGCGGATCAAGGTTACGACATG
>CAWDZJ010000003.1:0-145174 GCA_963806815.1 uncultured Alphaproteobacteria bacterium
AATGCCGGAACTGCAAATCGCCCGCGCCAAGTCGCCTGGATCATCGTCAAGCTCCGCGAGAATCGAGGCGAAAGTCGCTCCCGCCGAAGTCGAACGTGACGAGGACGAAGAGGGCGACGACCCAATCGCCGACGCCCTCGAAAGCCGCTCCGACGACCCGGACATCCGCGAGGTCGCGGGCGCCATTCGCGCCCTCGACGAGGACGAACAGCTCGACCTCGTCGCCCTTATGTGGGTCGGACGCGGCACCTATGACCTCGAGGAGTGGGACGCCGCCCGCGAAGCCGCCGCCGACGGACACACCACGGCGACGTCACGGTACATTCTCGGTACGCCGATGGCCGCCGACTACCTCGCCGACGGGCTCGCGGCCTTCGGCATCGACCCCGACGACCTCGACGAAGATGAGGATGAGGACGACGAGGACTAGGGTGCCCTAGCCCTTCTCCCGCAGCAGCCGCGCCTTCTCGCGCTCCCAGTCGCGCTTCTTCTCGGTCTCGCGCTTGTCGTGGAGCTTCTTGCCGCGGGCGAGCGCGAGCTCGACCTTGGCGCGGCCGCGATCGTTGAAATAGATCTTCAGCGGCACGATCGTCATGCCCTCGCGCTGGACCGCGCCGACCAGCCGGCTGATCTCGCGCTTGTGGAGCAGCAGTTTCCGCGGCCGCCGGGTCTCGTGGTTGAAGCGGTTGGCCTGCAGGTATTCCGGGATATAGGCGTTGATACAGCCAGATCTCGCCGCCCTTCTCGCTGGCGTAGGAGTCGGCGATGTTGCGCCTGCCCGCGCGCAGCGACTTCACCTCGGTGCCGGTCAGCGCGATGCCGGCCTCGAAGGTCTGGCCGATCTCGTAGTTGAAGCGCGCGCGGCGGTTGTCGGCCGCGATCCGGTCGCGCCGGCTTGTCCTTGCTTGCGCCGCCATCGTGCGCGGCTCAGTTGATCAGCCCGGCGTGGACCATCGCCGCGCGGATCGCGCTCTGCGCGTCGGCTCGGACGACATTGACCAGCGGCAGCCGCACATCGTCGCTGCACTTGCCGAGCACGCGACAGCGCATACTTCGCGCCGGCCGGGCTGGGCTCGATGAACAGCGCCTTGTGCAGCGGCATCAGCCGGTCCTGATAGGCGAGCGCCGTGGCGTAGTCGCCGGCGAGGCAGGCCTCCTGGAACTCGGCGACAGAGCTTCGGCGCGACATTGGAGGTCACCGAGATGCAGCCATGGCCGCCATGGGCATTGAAGCCGAGCGCGGTCGCGTCCTCGCCGGAGAGCTGGATGAAATCCGGGCCCATGGCGTGCGCGCTGCAGGCTGACCCGGTCGATCTTGCCGGTCGCGTCCTTGACGCCGGCGATGTTCTTCAGCTCGAACAGCCGCGCCATCGTCTCGACCGACATGTCGATCACCGAGCGCGGCGGGATGTTGTAGATGATGATCGGAATGCCGATCGCGTCGTTGATCGCCTTGAAGTGCTGGTAGAGCCCTTCCTGGTTGGGCTTGTTGTAGTAGGGCGTGACCACCAGCACCCCGTCGGCGCCGGCCTTTTCGGCGAAGCGTGGCGAGATCGATCGCCTCGCCGGTGTTGTTGGAGCCGGCGCCGGCGATCACCGGCACCCGGCCGGCTGCCGACCTCGATGCAGACCTCGACCACCCGCTTGTGCTCGTCGTGGCTGAGCGTCGGGCATCGCCGGTGGTGCCCACCGGCACCAGCCCGTGCGTCCCCTCGGCGATCTGCCAGTCGACGAAGGCGCGGAACGCGTGCTCGTCGAGGCTGCCGTCGCGCATCGGGGTGACGAGGGCGGTGATCGATCCCGTAAACATCAGGCCACATCCTTGCCGGAATTTCAAGCGTTTTCCTCTGGCCGGCGACCTTATGCCGGGTCGGGCGGACGGGCAAGGCAGCCCGAGCCGTGCCGGGGTCGTCAAGTGTTCGTTCACTATGGCAGAATAAGGTCCGCGCGGGACGAACTGCGCAAAGCGACCGGCAGCCCGCTTCTGCCTGGAGGCTCGGAAGGGACGAGGAATCGGAATGACGGTGAAACCAATGCGCCGAAGAGCGTTTGCCGGTGTGCGGGAGTGGCGAGCTCGCGATGCGCTCGGCGTCGCGCTCGCCGCGCTGCTCGTCGGCTCCGGCTCGTTCGCTCGACGGACGCAGGCTGCACCGATATCCCGCTCCCGCGCCCGAACCCTCGCCGCGCATCAGCGCCGGCCACTCCGATCGATCCTGTCCTATGCCGACGGCGATCGGCGATCATCGCAGCTGCTGACCGGCGCCATCGAGCGACGACCACGAGCCCAGCCACCGCCGACGACGACGACCGACGGCCCCGGAATTCACGCCGGATCGCGGCGAAGCCGCCGGCCGCGCGTCGCAAATCCAACATCGGTTCGGTCGGGCTCCGCTACGCCATCAAGTTCCTCGACGAGGGCGACTTTGCCGCCGCAACCGCTGCCGCCTACGCCCTGCCCAACGCCGTCGACACCAAGATCATCGACTGGCTGGTCGCGACCAGCGGCGACCCCAGTCGTGCCTTCGACCCGTATCGCCGACGTCTGGCGTCGCCTGTCCGACTGGCCGGGCCAGACCCTCCTGCAGACGCGCTACGAACAGGCTCTGGTCCGCGAGAAGCCGCCGGCGGCAACCGTGATCAAGGCGCTCGGAGACCGGACGCTCGTGACCGAGAGCGGCACAATGCTGCTGGCGCGGGCCTATCTCGATGTCGGCAAGAAGCGCGAGGCGGCTGCCGTGATCGGCGCTTATTGGCGGACCGAGCGGTTCGATTCCGACTTCGAGGCGCGCCTCCGCAAGGAGTTCGGTGCGCTGATCAGCGGAGCCGACTACAAGACCCGCCTCGACCGGCTGCTCTACGAGGAGCAGACTCGGCGGCGCTCCGCAACGCCAAGTATCTCAACAGCGACGAGATCGCGCTCGCCAACGCCGTCGTCGCCGTCAACACCGGCAAGAACGCTGCCGGCGCGCTCAACGCGGTTCCGGCCGCCAAGCGCAAGGACCCGCTCTATACCTACACGCGCGTGCGCTACCTCCGCCGCGCGGACAAGGTGAAGGAGGCTGCGGAGTTGCTGCTGTCGGCGCCGCGCGATCCGGCAGTCACTCGATGGCGACGCCTGGTGGGTCGAGCGCAGGATCGTCTCCCGCGAGCTCCTCGACCTCGGCGACGCCAAGACCGCGTACAGGATCGCGGCCGGACATTCGGCCGAAAGCAGTGCCGACATCGCCGAGGCGGAGTTCCACGCCGGCTGGTATGCCCTCGAATTCCTGGGCGATCCGCAGGCCGCCAGCAAGCACTTCGCTGAGATCGAGCGCGATCTCGCAGATGCCGATCAGCCAGTCGCGCGCCGAGTACTGGCTCGGCCGTGCGGCCGAGAAGTCCGGGGACCGCAACGCAGCCATCGCCCACTACAAGCGCGCCGGCCGCCTATCCGACCACCTTCTACGGCCAGATCGCCCTCTCGCGCCTCGGCGTGAAGCAGCTGCCGATCGAGCCGGCGCCCCGGATCGATGCCGCTGCCAAGGCTCGTTTCGAGAACCACGAGCTGGTCCAGGTCATCAACAAGCTCGAGGACCTCAACCGCGGCGACCGCAACAGCATCTTCTTCCGCGCGCTTGCCGAATTCGCTCACCGACCCGGCAGAAATCGCGCTTCTCTGCGAGATGGCGGAAGAGGAAGGCGGCCACCAGTTCGCGCTCCAGCTCGGCAAGCTCGCCGCCTATCGCGGCCTGCCGGTCGACTCGGCCGCTTTCCCGATCGAATGCGATTCCCGCGTCGGCCAAGACCGGTTCCGTCGAGAGGCCGATGGTCTATGCCGATCGCCCGCCAGGAGAGCGCATTCAATCGCCGGCGCGGTGAGCGGCGCCGGCGCGCGCGGCCTGCTCCAGCTCATGCCGGCGACCGCCAAGGCGATGGCGAAGCTCGTCGGCGTCGCCTACTCGCAGGACCGCCTGACCACCGATCCCGCCTACAACGCCCCGCTCGGCGCCGCCTACCTCGGCAAGCTCCATCGCAGGCTATGGCGGCTCATACATCATGACCTTTGCCGCCTACAACGCCGGGCCAAGCCGCGTCGCCGCCTGGGTGAAGGAGTACGGCGACCCGCGCGACCCGAATGTCGACGCCGTCGAACTGGATCGAGCGCATCCCCTTCACCGAGACCCGCAACTACGTCCAGCGCATCATGGAGAACCTCCAGGTCTACCGCGCGCGCCTCGCGCCGGCCCTGACGATCGAGTCCGATCTCAAGCGCGGAGACCTCGAACGCGGCAGACCGGCGTTCCGATACCAGTGCCGAGTGGCTGAACACGCCGGCCGCACTCCGGACGCGGCATAGCGCGGGCCGCAACGAAACAGGCGGCGACCGAGCCGACGCTCCGCGAAGTCTCCTACGCCGGCCCGACGGCCTCACCCTGTTCGCGCGCGACTACGGCGATCCGCTGTCGCCGTGGCTGCCGGTGGTCTGCCTGGCCGGGCTTGACGCGCAACAGCCGCGATTTCCACGACCTGGCGCGTCACCTCGCCCGCGACCGGTCACGCCCCCGCCGCGTCGTCGCCTTCGACTATCGCGGTCGCGGAGGGTCGCAATGGGACAAGACACCGCCAACTACAATCCGCTGGCCGAGATGGACGACGTCCTCGACGGCATGGCGGCGGCTCGGGCATCCCGCGCGCCGTCGTGGTCGGCACCTCGCGCGGCGGCATCATCGCCATGCTGATGGGCGTGGCGCGGCCGCGCACCTGGCCGGCGTGGTGCTCAACGACATCGGCCCGGCGATCGAGGCGCGCGGCCTGGCGCGCATCAAGAGCTACGTCGGCGCGCACGCCGCGCCCGGACGACTGGGCCGACGCGGCGCGCATCCAGCAGCGTCTGCATGGCGCAGTTCACCGCGCTGCGACGAACGCCGACTGGGACGTGTTCGCCCGCCTCACCTATCGCGACGAGGACGGGCATCCGGTCGGCGACTACGACCCGGCGCTCGCCGACACCTTCGACGGCATCGAATTCGACAAGCCCGTGCCGGCGCTGTGGGACGAATTCAGGGCGCTGAAGAGCACCCGCATGCTCGTCATCCGCGGCGAGCACTCCGACCTGCTCTCGCCGGAAACTGTCCGCGAGATGAAGTCGCCATCAACCCGGCGGTCGAGGCGGTGACCGTGCCCGACGAGGGCCACCCGCCGCTCCTCGGCAGGGTCACCTGCTGGCGCGCATCTCGGCCTTCATCACGCGCAATCGAGGAACTGCCGAACCGTGGCCCCCCACGACGCCGCCGCGAGCAACCCGGCCGGCTAGCGAGCCGCGATCGTCGTCCTCGTCATCGCGGGCATAGCGCGTCGGCGAGCGCTGTCTCGTCATCGACCGCGGCATCGGCGGCCCGCCGTCGGCGGCGCGGCCGCGCCGCCGTCCGCGCATGCGTGATGCGCAGCGCGCGGCGCGCACTTCTCCTCGCCAGTGCTTCGCTCGAGTTCGGGCGGCGGCTCCGGCGCGGCCTCGGGCTCCGGCTCGGATCCGCCGCCGAACAGCGCCTGCTCGGCCTGAGTCGCGAATGCCGTTCAGGCGGCCTGCTGCTTCTCCTGACGGCGGCGGCGGCGGCGATCGGCCGCCTTCTCGAAGCCGGTATCGGCGCCGCTCGCCAGAACGATCGCCTGTCCGATCCAGTCGTCGCGTCGATGCGCTCCGGGAAGGCGAGATACTGGCCGATCCAGCGCATCTCGGCCGGCGTCCACGCCGCGATCTGGCCGAAATGATAGATGCCGAGGCTGTTGAGCAGCTGCTCGTTCCGCCGTCCGACGCCGCGAATGCGCGTGAGGTTATCCGGCACGCCCCCGCGCGCGCCCGCAGCCCCGCCGGCGCTTCGGCACCACGCCGTCGGTTCCGACCGCCATCGCCGAGGCGACGCGTTCCAGGTCGCCGCCGGTCATCACCGTTTGCGGTTCCGCGCTTTCCGCCAGACGCGGGTTCCACGCGACTGGGCCGTACTCGACCGTCTCCGCGGGCGGCGCCGCATGGGTCAACTGAAGCGGCGCGGTCCGCGGCACCAGCCGGGCAATCGGCTGCGGCCGCGATGGCTCGGGCGGCGGCAAGGCCGGCGGCTGCGGCGCATCCTCCCAGTCATCGTCCGCGTAGGGATCGTCATCATACGGGTCGTCGTCGCCATAGGTTTCGTCCTGTGCGAGTCGTCCACCGGTGGTGAACAGCGACATCGTCCGCATCCCGCGCCTCGGCGATGAAATCGGGCAATGGCACCCGTCGCCGGGCCAACGCGGTGCGCGCCGACGCAGTCCCGGACACCGGCGTCGGTGGGGGGACCGGCGTGAAGGCCGGCGCCGCCCGCCTCAGCCGCGCGCGCCCGAACCGCGCCTTCACCCCGTCGAGCACATCGCCGATGCCGTCCGCGACGGCGCCTTGCGCGATCGCCAGCGGGCTGTCGGCGAGGAGGCCGTAGAGCAGAGCGCCCAGCACACAGCCGATGATGAAGGTCATCACGATCATCAGCCAGACTTCGAAGAAGTGGAAGATCATCGCTCTTCGCCCTCAGGCTCGAGCCACGCGTCCGCATCGTCGCTGCGCTGCGCGGATCCTGATACCACCAGCCGACCGCGATCCCGAGAGCCAGCGCGGCGACGATGAACGGCCAGTAGAAGGTGATTACGTAGAGCATCTCAACCTCCCGGCACCGTGACCGTGAACTCGATGCGCTGGTTCTGGGCGCGCCCGTCCTCGGTGCGGTTGTCGGCAAGCGGCTTCGATTCGCCGTAGCCAACCGCGACCAGGTTCTCGCGGCGCACGCCGGCATCGACGAGGTAATCGACGATTGCCTCCGCGCGCGCCTGCGTTCGGTCGCGGTTGCGGGAGGCCGACCCTTGCGAATCGCTGTGCGCACCGACCTCGACGATCACGCCACTGCACCGGCGAACGGCCGCCGACACACGGTCGAGAAGGCCGTTGCTCGTCCCGGCGATGTCGGCCTTGTCGCCGTCGAACGTGATCTGCCCCGTCTTCAGCACCGCCTGGATCAGATCGCGGCATTGGTCTGCGGTCACCGGCTGACCGGGCTGGCTGGTCGCAAGGGTATTGGCGGTGACGGCAAAGCTTTCCGAAAGCGTCGCGGAGAGCTCATCGCTGATCTCCGCAAGCGCCCCCGGTTGATAGACGAGCCCCGCGAGCGTCACCGAACCGTCCACCATTTCGACGGTTCCGCCGGCGAGCCGTCCGGATATTTCGACGAGCGTCTTCGCAACATCGCTGAAACCCGGCGGGGCGCCGCTTGCAAACACAAGCTGATCGTCGATCTTCGCCTGACCGAACGTCCGCTTGGCAGCGGCAAGAATTGCGTCGCGCGCCTCGTCGTCGGGAACGACACCTGAAAGCAAAAGCCCCTCGCCCTGCCGGTCGGCGCGGAATCGGTAAGGCGACACAGTCGGTGCCGTCACGGATGCCGCGCCAAGCGTCAGGCTCGCAGGCAGCGACGCGAGCAATACGTAACGGCGGAACCAAAAGCAGCACAACCAATCGCCGGAAAACGGCGTATTGACCAATCGCTATAGCGAGGCAAATGCCTTGGCCGCGGCTGCACACCGGGTCGTATCGCTTGCGGGACAACTGGGATTCCACGAGTTGGCGCAAGCCAGCCGCAATTTGGAATTAGCTTGTAATACCGGTAGCGCCGTGCAGACCGCGTTTGCGAATTTTGACGCCGCGCAAATCCGGGCCTTGCCAGAACTTCAAGCGATCTTCGAAAAATGCGAGCAACCCATATTCGCCGAACCCTAACCCAGACCTGTCGCAGACGATGCTAAAGATATTGTATGCCGACGATGATCCTGTCATGCGCGAGGTCGCTGAAATGCTCATCGCGCGCGAGCCGGACATTTCCCTGCAGACCGCCAAGAGCGGCAGCGACGCCCTGGCATTGGCGAAGGCGACGCCGTTCGACCTTGTGCTGCTCGACGTCATCATGCCGGATCTCGACGGCCCTGCGACGCTTGCGGCCTTGCGCGCCAACCCCGGGACCAGCAATCTTCCGGTCGGCTTCATCACGGCCAAAGCCCAGGAAGGCGACCGCCAACAACTGATCGCTCTTGGCGCGGTCGGTGTCATTGCCAAGCCGTTCAAGTTGTCGTCGCTGGCCGGCTCAATCCGCGCCCTCGCAACCGGAGCGGACCCTTGAATCAGGACGCGACCGATCCGCTCGCAGAACTGACTCACCGTTTCATCAATCGAACCAAGACCGATGCGGACCGGATTCGCAGCCTCGCCTCCGCGATGTCCGGCCCGTCTTCACCGGGCTATCGCGAGGTCCGGCAGCTGGTCCACCGCCTGGCCGGCAGCGCCGGCACCTTCGGCTATGATGATATGGGTGAATCCGCAGCCAGGTTGGACACCCTGATGAATGTAGGCTGCGCGGACATCAATCTGATATGCAGCCGTCTCACATCGCTGCTGACGGAGATCGACGCCATGACGGACCCGTCCGGTCAAGCGCGCTGAAATCGCTTGCCGGTCACCGCGAGCGCCTGCATGTTTCGGGGATCGTGGCGACGCACAAGTTCTTGTGTGTTGCCATCTGACCTTAAGGTCCGGCGAACTGCGCGGGGGCACTCATGACCAGTTCACAGGTGCCCGCGCGCCCGACGCTTACGCCCAAGACCGTCATCGCTGGAATGACCGGCAACGTCCTCGAATGGTACGACTTTGCCGTCTACGGTTATCTCGCTCCAATTCTGGGACGATTGTTCTTTCCCGCCAGCGATCGCCTTGCCTCCTTGCTCGCCGCCTTTGCGGTCTTTGCTATCGGATACGCCGCACGGCCCCTGGGCGGTGTCATATTCGGCCACATCGGCGATCGCCTGGGACGCAAGCCGGCGCTGATCATCTCGATCCTTGCCATGGGCATCGCGACATTCACCATCGGCATCCTGCCGACCCATGCCGCGATCGGGACCGCGGCCGCGGCCTCGCTGGTCGCCCTTCGCTTATTGCAGGGGATCTCGATCGGCGGCGAGTACACCGGCTCGATCGTTCTGATCGCCGAGCAGTCGCTGCCGGAGCGTCGCGGTCTTAACGCCACCTGGCCACAGGTCGGCTGCCTGATGGGGTTTCTCCTCGGATCCGGAATCGGCGCCGGCGTCAGCAACCTGTTGGGTGAGGCAGCGATGTTGCACGGTGGCTGGCGCGTGCCTTTTCTGCTCGGCGCCGTGATCGCAATCGTTGGCCTCCTCATCCGGCGCGGCTTGAGCGAATCGCTACCGCCGCAAGCCCGCGCGGTTGCCGGCCTCTCGCCTGTCGTCCTGGCGTTTCGGGACCACTGGCAGACGATCCTGCGCATGATGTCGATCCTGATGGTCAACACCGCCGGGTTCTACCTGCTGTTCGTTTATGCGGCATCCTACCTGACGGAACGGATGCACATGTCGACGGGCCGCGCGCTCGACATCAACACGATCAATCTCTTCGTCGTGTTGGCGGCGATCCTGCCGGCGGCAGCCTTGTCCGACCGTATCGGCCGCAAGCCCCTGCTCTATGCGGCCACCATTGGCACTATTCTCTTTGGTTGGCCGCTGTGGTGGCTAATGCACCAACATTCGTTCGAATCGGTCCTTCTCGGTCAGTTGGGCTTAGCGCTGATCTTCTCCGCCGGGCTTGCGGTGTTTCCCGCAACCATCGTCGAGATGCTGCCGCCCGAAGTCCGCGTCAGCGGCACCTCGATCGGTTACAATCTCGGAGTCGGATTGATCGGCGGCACCGCGCCGCTGGTCGCGACCTATCTGGTCGCACGCACGGGTAACGACTTCGCACCCGTCTATTACCTCATAGTGTTCGCGTTCATCCAACTCGTCAGCCTGTTGACGCTGCCGGAGACCGCCCGCAAACCGTTGCTGAAATGACATGGCTCGATAGGCGCACCGCCATCACACGTCGGGCGATCCCGCATGAGTCTGGTTCGTGGGTTTGGCGATAGCGGACCGCATTGCGGGCACCGGATCACGATCGGCAGGCACTTCACGGGCTAATGTTCGAAACTGACAAGAAAGGCTCGAAAAAGTCACTTTGTCGAGCCGGCCGAACATGGTTCAATTCACCAAATAAAATTCACATTTCAAGGGGGGATTACCATGGCGGCTGCTCGTCGCGCACTTTGGACGGTGACAATGCTGGGCGCACTGTCAGCTTTTCAAATCCTGGCCACAACAAATCCTGTCGCCGCACAGGCTGCCGGTGCGAACATTCGGATCATCGCAGGCAACCCGGCCGGCAGCGCCACCGACATGTTCGGTCGAATCATGGGCGACCATATGGCCAAGACCCTGGGCCAGACGATCCTGGTCGAAAACCGCCTGGGCGGCTCTCGCATCGTTCCCGGCTATGTCGGCAATCAGCCAGCCGACGGCCGCACGATCCTTGTCGGCACGCAGGCCATGATGGAGATCTGGCCGATCATCAACAAGAAGATCAACTGGTCGGTCGACGATTTCGTGCCGCTGGTCAAGGGCATCGAATCGCCACTGGTGCTGGTGACGAACCCGAAAGTGCCGGCGAAAACTCTGGACGAACTCATCGCGTGGATCAAAGCGAACCCCGGAAAACTGAGTTACGCGTCCTATGCTCCGGGCACGCCGTCGCATTTTCTCGGCTACCTGTTGAACGAGAAATTCAGTCTTGACCTAGTTCATGTGCCTTACCTTGGATCCGGGCCGCAGGTCAAAGATATCAGCGCGGGTCACATACCATTTGGTTTTGCGCAAATCGCGGTCGCTCGCTCTCTCATTGAATCGGGCCGACTAAACGCAATCGCAACGACCGGCGCCAAGCGCTTCCAGGCGTTGCCGAACGTCCCAAGCGTCGCGGAACTCGGTCACCCGGAATTGGAAGCGAACATCTGGTTCGGGCTGTTCATTCGCAAGGACACGCCAAAGGCGGAACAGGACCGGCTTGTGAAAGCCGCTTTTCTTGCCCGGGCCGATCCTGAAGTTCGCAAGAAACTCGAACAGCAGGGCTTCGAGGTCTCGGATGACGATAACGCCGCGCTCACAGCCGGAATCAAGAAAGGCCAGGCGCGTTGGTCCAAGATCGTGAAGGCAACCGGCTTCAAGCGCAATTGATCACCGACGCCGTTTATAAAACGAGCGTCCCACGCGGTCAGCGGCAATTCGGAAAACGCACTACGCCTTGCCGAGCCGCCGCTCGAGATCTTCGCTGCGCTCCTTGTATTCGTCTTCCATCGCCGTGACATGCGTGAGGACGTTGTCGAGTTCTTCCTTCTTGGAATCGTCCTCCGCCTCTTCCACCCATTGCTCAAATTCCTCGCGCAAGGTCACCAGCACGTCGTATGCGCCCTTGGCCTCATGATAGTCCCGCTCAAGTTTGGATTTGGCGTCGCCTGCCATCGTAATCGCCCCTTTGCTTGTGCTTGTCTCGAATGATGACGGCCTGATCGAAAATTTCAACCGAACAGCGGTGCCGGGTCACGCCGTTGCGTGTTCGCGATCCCATTGCTGGAAAGACGAACCGGCCGCAACCAGGTCCCGCAGCAACGGCGCGGGTTCGGACCCGGTGCCGCCGATCGCGGCGGCGGCCTCGGCTTCGCGCAGCACGTTGGACAGCCCGGCCAGATCGGCGGCGAACATCGGCCCGCCCCTGACCGAAGGAAACCCGTAGCCGTTGACGAAGACCAGATCGATGTCGGAGGCGCGCAGCGCAATGCCTTCTGCCAGCACCTTCGCGCCCTCGTTCGCCATCGCTGCGATCAGGCGGCGGACAATTTCCTCGTCGGTGAACGCACGCGGCGCGATGGCCTTGGCGGCCCGCTCCGCGTCGATGATCGCGGCGACCTCCGGGTCCTCGACCGGTTTCGACGATCCCTCCGCGTAGCGATACCAGCCGCGGCCGGCCTTGCGGCCGAGCCGGCCCAGCTCGCACAGCCGGTCGGCGATCACGACATAGCGTTCGTCGGGCGAACGGGTGGCGGCGCGGCGCTTGCGCATCGCCCAGGCGATGTCGAGCCCGGACAGGTCGTTGACCGCGAACAGGCCCATGGCAAAGCCATAGCGCTCAAGCGCCTGATCGATCTGCCGGGGCGAAGCGCCATCCTCGACCAGATATTCCGCATGACGGCGATAGACCGAGTAGATGCGATTGCCGATGAAGCCATCGCAAACGCCGGCAAGCACCGGCAATTTTCCGATTTTCTTGCCGACCGCGAACGCTGCCGCCAGCACGTCGGGCGCCGTGCGCTCCGCGCGCACGACCTCGAGGAGCCGCATCACATTGGCTGGTGCGAAGAAATGCAAACCAACCACCGCCTGCGGCCGTTGGGTCATGGCGGCCAACCGGTCTACATCGAGATAGGACGTGTTGGTGGCAAGGATCGCCTGCGGCCCGGCGACCTGATCGATCCGGCGCAGCACCTCGGCCTTCACGTCGTAGTCTTCGAACACCGCCTCAATCACCAAGTCTGCCGCGGCGGCGCCTGCCCAGTCTTCCGATACCATGATCCGGCCGCGCCGCTCACGCGCCGCGTCCGCACTGAGCCGTCCGCCACTCACCTGCGCATCATAGACGCCATCGATCCGCTTGCCGGTCACCGCGACCGCCTGCGCATCGCGCTCAATCAGCGTGACCGGAAATCCAGCATCGGCAAACGACACCGCGATGCCGGAGCCCATGGTGCCGCCGCCGATGACAGCGACGCGTCGCACATCGCGCGGCTTGGTGTCGCCAAGGCCGATTTTTGTTGCCTCTCGCTCGGCGAAGAACAGATGGCGCAACGCCCTGGCCTGGTCGGTTTCGCGCAGCCTCAGGAATTCCGCGCGCTCGCGCAGCAGCATGTCGGCGATCGGCTCGCTGGCGGAGCGTTTGACCAGGTCAATCGCAGCCGTGATGGCCGGATTGCCGCGCGCGCGCCGCTCTGCCGATTTTGCCGCGGCATCGATCGCGGCCGCATCACCTTCGCCCACCGCCATCCCGGAAAGCCGGCGTTTCTGGCGTCCCGGGCGCGGCCTCGCAAGCCGCCGCCACCACATCGCCGTCAACCACGCGGTCGACGATGCCGAGCGCCAGCGCTTCGCCCGCCCGCACCACGCGCGCCTGCGCGATCAATTCGATCGCCTTCGCCACACCGACCAGGCGCGGCAGCCGCTGCGTGCCGCCCGAGCCCGGCACGATGCCGAGTTTGGTTTCGGGAAGTCCGACGGATGCGCGCGGAACCGCAAGCCGCAGATCACAGGCGAGTGCCAGTTCCAGGCCGCCTCCCAGCGCCGCCCCATTGATCGCCGCAATGATCGGTTTGTCGCATGCCTCCATCGCCGCGATCACCTCAGGAAGGTGTGGCTCGACCGGCGGCCCTGACATCTCGCGAATGTCTGCGCCCGCGACGAAACTTTGCCCGGCACCGGTCAAGACGATTGCCGAAACGTTTTGATTCCTGGAGTGCTCGGTGAAGGCATCGATCAACCCCCGCCGGACAGCGGCGGAGATGGCATTGACCGGCGGATTATCGACGGTGACGACGGCTATCCCCGCGCGCGATGGCAGCACGGACCGGGTTCGGTGTGGTGTTCATCGTTTGTGTGAGGCCTTCCGCCCAAGCGATTCAGCGCGAGCGACAATAGCCACCGACGCCGTAGTTTCAACCGGACCAGACCACGTCCGGTGCGCGGCCCCCGAAAAACAGCCGGGGGTGGGACCTCTGTTAATGGCACGACGGCAGAAGCGGAAAGATAAATTCCACGCTTGCAACATCCATGAATTATAGTGCATGTTCCGTCTCATGAACGAACACGCCCGACCTGCCCCGGCCGCAGCCGAATTCGACAGCTTTCTTGTCCGCGTCGGCGAGCGGGTCCGGACCGGCCGCAGCCGGCGCGGCCTGTCGCGCAAGGCGCTGGCGCAGCGTTCCGGCGTATCGGAACGCTATCTCGCGCAACTCGAAGCCGGGACCGGCAATTGCTCGCTTCTGCTGTTGCGCCGCATCGCCGAGGCCGTGCATCTGCCGATGAGCGATCTGGTTGCCGAGGAGCCGGCCCGGTCCGCCGACGGCGCGTTGCTGATGCAACTCGTCGACCGCCTGTCGCCCGATCAGATCGCGGAAGCGCGCGACTACCTGGTCACTCATTTCGGTGCCGCGATCGGCGGCCGCCGGCAGGATCGCATCGCCCTCATCGGGCTGCGCGGCGGCGGCAAATCGACCCTGGGAAAACTGCTCGCCAAAGCCCTGGAAACGCCGTTTATCGAGCTGACTCCGCGCGGTCGAAACCCATAGCGGCATGGCGCTGAGCGAGATGTTCGAAATGTTCGGCTCGGCAACCGTCCGCCGTGCCGAACGAAGCGCACTGGAGTCATTGCTGGCCTCGGAAAGCCGCTTCGTGCTGGCGACCGGCGGCGGTCTTGTCGGCGAGCCGGCGACGTTCGAATTGCTGCTGACGTCCTGCCTGACCGTCTGGGTCCGCGCCGCGCCGGAAGACCACATGCAGCGGGTGATCGACCAGGGCGACCTGCGGCCGATGGCGGGCAATGCCGGGGCCATGGACGACCTCCTGGAAATCCTGAAAAGCCGCGAACCGCTCTATGCCAAGGCCGACATCGTGCTCGATACCAGCGGCCGGACGCCGCACGAAAGCACCGCCGCACTCCTCGCGGCGCTGCATCCGGCGCCCGCGGACGTGCCTTAAGCCCTCAAGAGTGCGAGCGACCGCCTCTTGCCTTGGCCTGCAATTTAATGCATATTGGAAGCGTTCTCGGCTCGCTAAACTGACGATTTCTGCATAATATTTCATATCCACATCATCCATGGACATTCGTGCGAGGCTGCCCGGCAATGAAGCGCATCGAATTTCAGACCGACCCCAGCCGCTACCGGCATTGGCGGATCGAGACCGACGGCGACATCGCCGCACTGATCATGGATGTCGATCCAGGCGGCGGGCTGTCCGACGAATACGAGTTGAAGCTCAACTCCTACGATCTCGCCGTCGACATTGAACTCGCCGACGCGATCCAGCGCCTGCGCTTCGAGCACCCTGAAGTTCGCACCGTGGTGCTGAAGTCCGGCAAGCCGAATGTGTTCTGCGCCGGCGCCAATATCCGCATGCTCGGCAAGGCGACCCACGGTCACAAGGTCAACTTCTGCAAGTTCACCAACGAGACGCGGCTCGCGATCGAGGACGCCAGCGCGAACTCCGGCCAGCGCTATCTCTGCGCCATCAATGGCACCGCCGCCGGGGGCGGCTATGAACTCGCGCTCGCCACCGACCACATCATGCTTGTCGACGACCGTCGCGCGGCGGTGGCGCTGCCGGAAACCCCGCTGCTCGCCGTATTGCCCGGCACTGGCGGGCTGACCCGCGTCACCGACAAGCGCAAGGTGCGCCGTGATCTTGCGGATCTATTCTGTTCGATCGAGGAAGGCGTGCGCGGCAAGAAGGCCATCGATTGGCGGCTGATCGATGAGACCGTGCCGAATTCGAAATGGGATGATGCCGTCGCCGCCCGAGCCCGCGAACTGGCCGACCGCTCCGACCGCCCCAAGAGCGCCAAGGGTATCGCCCTCACCCCGCTTGAGCGCACCATCACCGACGACAAGCTCACCTACCCGCACGTCGAGGTCGAGATCGACCGCACGCGCGGGCTTGCCAACGTCCTGGTCCGCGGTCCTTCAGGCGCGGTCCCCGCCTCGCGCGACGTCGCCCACGCGCTTGGTGACAAATTCTGGCCGCTGGCCATGGCGCGCCAACTCGACGACGCCATTCTCAATCTGCGCGCCAACGAGCCGGCGATCGGCGTCATGCTGATCCGCACCGAAGGCGACGCGCAGGCGGTGTTGGACTACGACGCCTTCGTCGCCGAAGGCGAGGCCGGTGGCGACTGGCTGATGCGTGAGATCCATCACTATCTCAAGCGAGTCCTGAAACGGCTTGATGTTACGGCGAAATCGATCGTGACCATCGTCGAGCCCGGTTCCTGTTTTGCCGGCACGCTTGCCGAACTGGTTTTTGCCGCCGACCGGTCCGTGATGTTGATCGGCACCCGGGACGGCGACAACCGGCCGCCCGCCGCCATCATGCTCGGCGCCGCCAATTTCGGCCCTTATCCGATGGGTAACGGGCTCACCCGTTTGGCGACACGGTTTCTCGGTGAGCCGGAAAGCATCACCCGCGCCGAAGGCAAGATCGGCACCCCGGTCGACGGCGAAGAGGCCATTGAACTTGGTCTCGTCACCCTCGCCTTCGAGTCGTTCGACTGGGACGACGAGTTGCGGGTGATGCTGGAGGAACGCGCGAGCTTCTCGCCCGACGCGCTCACTGGCATGGAGGCCAATCTCCGCTTTGCCGGTCCTGAAACCATGGAAACCAAGATTTTTGGCCGCCTCACCGCTTGGCAGAACTGGATCTTCCAGCGCCCGAACGTGGTCGGTGAAACCGGCGCGCTCAAGCTCTACGGCTCCGGCGTACAGCCCACCTACAATCGTGAAAGGATCTGACCCATGGACATCGTCAACGTCGATTATGATGGCCTGATCCCCAACAATGTCGGCCTGAACCAGGACGAGAGGGTCAAGCGCGCGCTCGAGCGCTGGCATCCCGGCTATATCGACTGGTGGTCCGACATGGGGCCGGAAGGTTTTCAGCAGGCGCTGGTCTATCTGCGCACAGCGGTCAGCGTTGACCCGAAGGGCTGGGCCAAGTTCGATTATGTCAAGATGCCCGAATACAAGTGGGGCGTCCTGCTCGCCCCGCAGGTCGAGGACCGCACGATTCCGTTCGGCGCGCATCGCGGCGAAAAAGCCTGGCAGGAAGTGCCGGGCGAATACCGCGCCATGCTGCGCCGCCTGATCGTGATCCAGGGCGATACCGAGCCGGCCTCGGTCGAGCAACAACGCCATCTCGGCAAGACGGCGCCGTCGCTCTATGACCTGCGCAACCTGTTCCAGGTCAATGTCGAGGAAGGCCGCCATCTCTGGGCGATGGTCTATCTGTTGCAGAAATACTTCGGCGCCGACGGCCGCGAGGAGGCCGAAGCGCTGCTGGAGCGACGTTCCGGCGATCCCGACACGCCGCGCATGCTCGGCGCCTTCAATGAGAAGACGCCGGACTGGCTGTCGTTCTTCATGTTCACCTACTTCACCGACCGCGATGGCAAGATGCAGCTCGAAGCGCTGGCGCAGTCGGGCTTCGATCCGCTGTCGCGCACCACCCGCTTCATGCTGACGGAGGAAGCCCATCACATGTTCGTCGGCGAGACCGGCGTTGGCCGCATCGTCGAGGCCACCTGCGAGGCGATGAAAAAGGCCGGTATCGACGACCCCTACGACGTGGAGGCGGTGCGCAAGCTCGGCGTCATCGACCTGCCGACCGTGCAGAAGAAGGCCAACCTCCACTTCTCGCTGACGCTCGATCTGTTCGGCAACGAAATCTCGACCAACGCCGCCAACGCCTTCCATGCCGGCCTCAAGGGTCGCTTCCGTGAGGACAAGCTGGAAGACGATCACCAGTTGGAGTCGGGCACCTATCCGGTGCTGCGCCTGGTCGACGGCCAGGTCACCAATCAGGACGTTCCGGCCTTGTCGGCACTCAACATGCGCCTGCGCGACGACTACGTGGTCGATTGCAACGGCGGGGTCAGCCGCTGGAACCGGGTCATCCAGAAATACGGCATTCCGTTCGAGCTGAAGCTGCCGCACGTCGCCTTCAATCGTCACATCGGCGAGTTCTCCAGCGTGAAGGCCGACGCCGAAGGCCGCGTGCTCTCGGAAGAGTCCTGGGACAAGCGCAAGGATGAGTTCCTGCCGTCGTCCGCCGACAAGGATTTCATCGAGGTTCTGATGCAGCCGGAGTTCCAGATCGGCAAATTCGCCAGCTGGATCGCGCCGCCCCGGGTCGGCATCGACAACAAGCCGGGCGACTTCGAATATGTAAAGATCGCCGAATGAACCGCACGGCGCCCATGCGCCGCGTACCGCAACCGAATTGAAACAGCACCCAGGTGATGACAGCCCCCGTCAAGCAGCACCTGATCGATCCGGCGGTCTGCATCCGTTGCAACACCTGCGAGGCGACCTGCCCCGTGGGCGCGGTGACGCACGACGACAACAACTACGTTGTCGATCCGGATAAATGCAATTTCTGTATGGATTGCGTATCGCCCTGTCCGACCGGTTCGATCAATCACTTCGTGCTGGTGGAAAAGCCATTCTCGCTCGACGAGCAACTGTCCTGGTTCGATCTGCCGCCGGAAGATGCCCTCGCGTCCGATGATGGCGCCACCGGCGGCGGCGTCGAAGCGATCGACGACGAGGCGGCCGCGCTGCTGGCCGACGCCCATAGCGGCGCCGGCGGCAGGATGAAGCCGCCGGCCTCCGCCGGCGAACCGCGCATCAACCTGTTCGACCGCAAGAATCCGGCCAAGGCGACGGTCACCGGAAATTTCCGCCTCACCGCCGCCGACGCCTCTTCCGACATCCGCCATGTCATTCTCGATTTCGGCGCGACCCGCATGCCCGTGCTGGAGGGGCAGAGCATCGGCATCATCCCGCCGGGCAGCGATGACAACGGCCGCCGGCACATGATGCGGCTCTACTCGATCGCGAGTTCGCGCGACGGCGAGCGCCCGAACACCAACAACGTCGCGCTGACCGTCAAGCGCGTGGTGGAACCGCGCGATGGCGGCGTGCATCACGGCGTCGCCTCGAACTATATTTGCGACCTCAAGCTCGGCGACGCCGTCGATGTCGTCGGCCCGTTCGGCTCGACCTTCCTGATGCCGGATGACCCGTCCACCGACATCATCATGATCTGCACTGGCACCGGCTCCGCGCCGTTTCGTGCCTTTACCGAACGCCGCCGGCGCTCGATGCCGAGCGCCAAAGGAAAACTTTACCTGTTCTTCGGCGCCCGCAGCCCGTCGGAACTGCCCTACTTTGGTCCGCTCAAGAGGGTGCCCGCCACGATCATGGATCAGGAACTGGTGTTTTCGCGCCTGTCGGACCAGCCGAAGGAATATGTCCAGGACCGACTGCGCAAGCGCAGCGATGACATCGCCACGCTGCTCACGCGCGACACCACCCACATCTATGTCTGCGGCCTGCGCGGCATGGAAAGTGGGGTCGAGACCGCGCTTGCCGACATTTGCCGTGCGCACCGGCTGGACTGGCAGGCGATCCGCGCCAGCATGCGCGACGAAGGCCGCTATCACGTCGAGACGTACTAGACCCGCGGCTGTCGACCATGCTGCAACGCAGGTCTCGTTGGTCCTGGTCCAGGCGCTGGCACGGCTTCACCGTTGACCCTAATATTGCTCCCGACCATTGAAACGCCGCTCTCGTCCATGACAGGGAGCCGCCAAAGAAAATTGGGAGGTCCCCGTGAACGATCAGGCCAAAGTCGGGCCCGGCAAGACCGGCATGCTGCCGAACGAACGGCTGTCCTATTCACCCATCACGCAACGGCCGCCGCTGAAACTGCCGGGCGGCGCGCGCATGGCGGTGTGGCTGATCGTCAACGTCGAGGAATGGGACCCGCTGCAGACCATGCCGCGCACGGTGCTCACCCCGCCGGCCGGCGGCTCGCCATCGCCCGACATTCCGAACTGGTGCTGGCACGAATACGGCAACCGCGTCGGCTTCTGGCGCATCACCGACATCTTCGACGAATTCAAGGTGCCGGCGGCGTTGGCGATCAATGGCTCCGCGATCGAAGCCTATCCGCAGATCACGCAGGCCGCGACCGATCGCAAGTGGGAGTTCATGGGGCACGGCTATTCGCAGCGCAACATGCAGAAGGTGCCGGACGAGCGCGCTGACATCCGCAAGACCCGCGAGGTGATTGAGAAAGCCACCGGCAAGCCGCCGCGTGGCTGGCTCGGGCCTGGCCTGACCGAGACCTGGGAGACGCCCGATCTCTTGATCGAGGAAGGTTATGATTACGTCTGCGACTGGGTGCTCGATGATCAGCCGGTGTGGCTCAAGACCCGCACCAAGCCGATCGTCAACGTGCCGTATACGCAAGAATGCAACGACGTCGCCATGATGCTGATCCAGCATCACAAGGCCTCGGAATATTCCGAGCGCGCACTTGACCAGTTCGAGCAGATCTACGCCAACTCCAGGGATTCCGCACGCATCATGGCGCTGGTGCAGCACCCCTACATTATCGGCGCGCCGCATCGCGCGAAATATCTCCGCCGCATCGTGGAAACCATCGCGTCCAAGAAGGACGTGGTGTTCTGGACCGGCGCGCAGATCTATGACTGGTACAGGGAGGTCGGCCCTAAGCCGGAATGACGATCGTGACATCGTGACCCGAGCCTGGGAACGGCTCAAATCACCGCCACCACGGTTGAGAAATCTTCAACCCTTTACTGTAGACCGGATCGCCCTGGTCACCTATTGATCGGCACCATCGGCGGCGAACGCGGTCCGCCGCATTCTCACGACATGAGCATTTGAGCATCGCATGACCATCGCTTCGCCACGCCGCCTTATTATCGGCATGTCCGGTGCCTCCGGCGTGATCTACGGCGTGCGCATGCTGGAAGTGCTGCGCCAGACTGATATCGAGACCCATCTTGTCATCAGCCGCTCGGCCGAGATGACGCTTGCCTACGAGACCGACGTCAAGGCCAAGGATGTGCGCGCGCTCGCCACCAAGGTCTACCCGATCGGCGATATTGGTGCGGCGATTTCCTCCGGTTCGTTCCCGACCATGGGTATGATCGTGGTGCCATGTTCGATCAAGACCATGAGTGAGATCGCAACCGGCGTCACCAGTTCGCTGTTGCCGCGCGCGGCCGACGTGGTGTTGAAGGAACGGCGCCGGCTGGTGCTGGCGGTGCGCGAGACCCCGCTGCATGGCGGCCACCTGCGCACCATGACGACGCTGTCCGACATCGGCGCCATCATTGCCCCGATCGTGCCGGCCTTCTATGGCCGACCGCAGACCGTCGACGACATCATCAATCATTCGGTCGGCCGCCTGCTCGACCTGTTTGATATCGAGTCCAACATGGTCAAACGCTGGCAAGGCGGCCCGGCCGGCGACGCGTAGCTTTGTGAAATGATTGCAGTTATGGCCGGGCTTAACGGCCATGAGATTCATTTTCAGATTCATTCAATGTCATGCCCCGCGAAAGCGGGGCATCCAGTACGCCGTGTCGCTTTTTATTGAGCATTTTCTCCATGACCGTACCGGCCATCAAAGCCACGGATTACTGGATCGTCCGCCTTCGCGGACGATGACGACGTTTTGGAAAGGCACAACGCAAAAGACGCGCCGACGAGTAGATCACACCTCGGCCGCCGACAGCGGTACACGGCCGCGAATGATGTCGGACGCCTTGTCCGCCATCATCAGCACGCAGGCATTGATATGCGCCGAGACGAGGTCCGGCATGGCCGAGGCATCGACCACGCGCAGCCGCTCGATGCCGCGCACGCGCAGTTCCGGATCGAGCACGGCTTCCGCGCCGATCCCCATCGGGCAGGTGCCGGCCGGATGATGGGCGGTGATCACCGCCTTGCGGAGCCAGGCGTCGATCTCGTCATCGCTGTCGCACGTTAGGCCCGGTGAGACTTCCGCGCCGCGATACGGATCGAGCGGCGCCTGCGCGGCGACTTCGCGCGCGAGCTTGAAGCCCTCGCGCAGCTTCGGCAGATCGTCCGGGCGCGGAAAAGAAGTTGTAATGGATGCGCGTCGGGTCGCGCGGATCGGCCGAGCGCAGCAGGATTTCGCCGCGGCTGTCGGGATGCAGCAGGGTCGGGCGGATGCCGTAGCCGTCCTGATACGGTGCCTTGATGCCGGGAAACCACAGATGCGCCTGCGGCGGCGCGCCGCGGAACATGAACTCGATATCGGGAACGCGCCAGTTCCGGCCGCGTCTTGATGAAGGCATGCAGGCCGCCCGGCACCACGGTCGCCGGACCGGAACCGAACAGATAGGCCTGCATCATCGCCATCGCCATGCGGTCGAATCGCATCACGTCGCGGAAAGCGCTGACTTCGCGCCGGGTCCAAAGCAGCAGCGCCGCAAGATGATCCTGCAGATTCTTGCCGACCGGCAGATCGGCAACGACATCGATGCCGGTCTCGCGCAGATGCTGCGCCGGCCCGATCCCCGACAGCATCAGCAGTTGCGGCGTGTTGAACGTACCGCCGGCAACGATCACTTCGCGGTCGGCCGCGACGCGGACGGTATCGTTGCCGTCGAAGTATTCGACGCCGGTCGCGCGTCGTGCCCTGCATCAGGATGCGGCGCGCGAGCGCGCCGGTGACGACCGTCAGATTGGCCCGCTTCAGCGCCGGTTTCAGAAAGGCGGTCGCTGCCGAGGAGCGGCGACCGTTGCGGATGGTGTATTGGCTGCGGCCGAAGCCGACCTGTCGCCGCCGTTGTAGTCCGGCGTATGCGGAAACCCGACCGCCTTGGCGGCCTCGATCCAGGCGTCATAGAGCGGGTCCTGCGTCTTCGCCCACTCGGTGCCGAGCGGCCCGGCCCCGCCGCGCCAGGTGTTCTCGCCGTCTTCCCAGGTCTCGCAGCGTTTGAAATAGGGCAGCACGTCGGCATAGGACCAGCCGCGCGCGCCCTTCTGCGCCCAGCGGTCATAGTCGCCGCGATGGCCGCGGGTATAGGCCATGACGTTGATCGAGGACGAGCCGCCGAGCACCTTGCCGCGATGCGCCTCGATCCGGCGGCCGCCGAGATTCGGCTCCGGCTCGGTGTCGTAGCCCCAATCGAACAGCCGGTATTCGTGCAGCTTGCCGAGCCCGAGCGGGATGTGGATCAGCGGATTGCGATCCCGGCCGCCGGCTTCCAGCAGCAGCACGCGCGCGCCGCGATCCTCGCTCAGGCGATTGGCCAGCACGCAGCCGGCCGAGCCGGCGCCGACAATAATATAGTCATAGCCGCCGGGAGCGCTCAACCGAGCCGCCGCCGTGCGCCGCCGCGGTCGCTGACCGAGGGCTTGCAACGTTCCCAGACTTCCGGCGCGCCACCGGCCGGTTTACCGATCGTCAGGTGCACCATGTTCTCGTTGATGAGCGTCATGTCGACCGTCTGGCCCGCCGACGGTTCAGCCGCGGGCACGGTGTAGGAATAGGCATGGCGGCTGTAGTCGCCGGTGACCTGATTGACCCTTGGGCGTGACGATCTGCGGTCCACTGATGGTAAACCGCCGGCCGTCGGGATGGCACCAGTCGCCGTCGATGGAATCCGCCAGTGCCGGACCGCCCAGCAGCGCCAGCATCGCGGCGGCGCCAAAGATGCCGAACATGATGCCGAACACGATATCGCTTTATCATCTGCGTCCGTCCGTACATGCTATCCGTTCCTGTGCAAAGTCCGTGTTTCCGGATATCGAATGAGGATAGCGCGAACGTCTCGCGCCCGCCTCTGAAAAAATCGCATCCCGCGCTCGAGGAAATCCATGCCTGCCAGGAAGACAAGAAGAACCGACGCCAATTCCGCCGCAAGACGACCGCGCAAGAAGCGCCAAGCCAGCGAACAAAGCCAAGCCCATGCCGTGCCGATTGCCGATATTCCGGACGAGAAGCACAGCGCCGGCTCAGCGCGAACGTTGATCGACGCCATCCGCTCCGGCCCGCGTGGCGGCACGACCCAGATGCGCGGGCCGTTCGCGGTCTTTCTGCAGGCACCGGAATACGGTCATCTGGCACAGCAGCTCGGCGGCTTCGTCCGCCATCAGACACGCGTGCCGCCGCGGCTGTCGGAATTCGCGATCCTGGTCGCGGCCCGTCATTGGCGGGCGCAATACGAATGGTTCGCCCACGCCAAGATCGGCGCGGCGGCCGGCATCAAGCCGAAGACGATAGCCGCATTGCATGCCGGCCGGCGGCCGACATCCGCGCCCGCCGATGAGCTTGCGATCTACGACTTCATCCAGAACTCTACCGCGCCAAGCGCGTCGGCAAACGCAACTACGCCCGGGTCCACAAGCTGCTTGGCGACGCCGGCATGGTCGAATTTGTCGGCATCCTCGGCTATTACGCGCTGGTCGCAATGAGCCTCAATGTCTTCCATATGCCGCTGCCGGAAGGCGAGAAGCTGCCGTTCGCGGAACCGAAATCGAGTTGACGTGTTGCGGCCGGCCCGGAACCGGCCGGCCGCGTCGTTAGAGTTCGGAAGACGCGACGATCAGTGCTTCATCTTCATCGATTGACCGTCCATCGCGCCGGGCGGCTTCGCGCCGAGCGCCTGGACCACATATTGAACCGCGACCGGGCCGGCCTTCTCGAACACCAGGGTGCCCTTGAATTGTCGCGCCCTTGGTCAACGGCTTTTTCAGGTCCATGAACATGATGTGATAACCGCCGGGCTTGAGCACCAAGGTCTCGCCCGGCTTGATCTCCAGCCCGCCGGCCACCGGCCGCATCCGCATCACGCCGTTGTCCATGGTCATGGAATGGATCTCGAACTTGCCGGACACTTCCGATGAACCGCCCACGAGCCGGTCCGCGGTCTTGCCGGTGTTGGTCACGCTGAAATAGCCGCCGCCAACCTGTGCCCCCTTGGGGGTTGCCCGCGCCCAGGGTTGTTTGATTTCGAGCGTGCCGGCCTTGATGTCCTGGGCCTGCAACGGCCCGGCGTGTAAGACGGCGAACAAAGCTGCCGCTGCGATTGTCAGATTCAAGAGTTTCATTTGCATTGCTCCACGCCGCACGACGGCCCGCAGGCCCGCGGCGATTTCGGATTGATCGAAAAGATAGCGGATCGGTGGAGCAGTCAGACCGGCGGCGCGCGCGCGGCTTGCGGCCGCCCGCGTTCGGGAATCGAAATAATTTCGCCGCCCTGCGCCGGGAACGTGGCAAGAACGACGGTGTCGGCGCGCTCGGATACAGCCGCGATGGCCGGTGCGGCGGCAGCGCCGGTGCAGGCCGCCATGGCGCAGACGACACTGCACGGACAGGCTGGGCCATGGCCGATCGGCGCCCCATTGTCACCGGCGGGCCCCGGCTGCTGGCCCCGGCAGATCGCGGCCAGCGCAAACTCGCCCGCCCCCGCCGGCAGAGTTGCCAGCGCCAGGAATGGCAGCAGTACGGTCAGCGCCAGCGCATAGGCGGTGACAAGTGCAATTATTTTCCGGAGCGGACGGCGGGTCATGGGCGCAATCCTATAGCCGTCTACGCGTGGTCTGACCATGCCAACGCGCGCGGCCCCGCGCGGCGCCCGGCTCAGGATGACGCTGGATATTGGCGCATCAGCCGTTCCTGCCGGAACAGATAGGCGAAGAATTCGACAAAAGACGTCGGCGCGAAACCGCGGGCGCGGTTGCCAGCGGCAATCCGGTACAACAATCGCTGCTGCTCGATCAGCCGCCGGTAGACTTCACGAACCGGCAGGCTCGGATCCCAGACATCGATCGCCTCGCCACCGATACCGTTGACCTCGATGATGGCGAAGCCTTCGCCACGCAATAGCGATGCGGTCGATTCAAACCGGACGTCAAACCGGCCGTAGTGAAATTCGTTCATGCTGTGAGCGATGGCATCGAATCGCGCTTCGAGTTCCGCGGAAATATAGGCCCCCGCGTCGCGATAGAGACCGCCGGCCCGTTGATTGCCGATCAGCGCGATCTGGACCACCTCACCGCGTGCCGGAATCTGGTCAAGGTCTCGGGGCGACAGCGACCGATGGCTCGGATCGGCGCCCAGATGCAGTCGCGCCTTCCATTGCGCGCGCGCATCCCGGCGGATGAGGTCACTCAGCCGGCTGCGGCCATCGCCGATCACATGCGGATAGTAGCGGAACGCAAGCGACACGATGCGCCCCTTCGACTCCCCCGGCATCCGCGCATAAAGCACCGCGGCCTCGCCATGAAACGGGACGAAACGTTGCAGGATCAGTTTCGCGCCGCACGGATATTGCGCGAGATAGTCGCCAAGTCCCTTGGCGTCGTTGATGAGACGAACGCCGTAGCCGTGCCAACCGATATCCGGCTTGGCAATCACCGGAAATTCGATCCCGCTGCTTGCCATTTGATCGAGCGCCTGCTCGACATCGGCACCGACGCTGCGCAGGCCATCACCCCGGGTGACGACCGTATGGGCCGCAACGGCATCGCGATGACAATCACCGATTTGCAGCAGGCAATCGCTCTTCGACTCGCCCCACATGCCACCGGTCGGAATCGAGGGATTGGCCGCGCTCGGCAAGGTCAAGCTGCCGTACCGCAGTCCAAAACCGATCCAGGTCAGCACCAGTGGTGCATAAAAAAGCCCCGGCGGAATGCGTTCGGCCGGGGCAACGCGACGATGCTGTTCAGCCAGCGGCGGCATGCCGACATGGCCAATCAACGCGGCCGGCGCCGGCGCTTTGACCGAAGTCTCAGGTTCTGCCTCGACCTCGTCACCGGCGTCACGGAACGCGAATACCCGCTGTCGGACATAGCCGCTGGCCACCAGCGCGCCGAACAGCAATGGCCAGGTCCACCAGCCGACGTGAGTATTGAGGACATCGCCAAACGCAATGGCCAGGTAGAGCATCAGCGGCAGATAGATCGCGGCCGTGATCAGGCTCGCGGTTACAAACCGACGGAACGGCACCTGCGCCCAGCCACAGGCGACGAAGGCGACAAACACCACGCCCGGCACCACGCGGCACAATGCGGCCAGGCCGAACAGATTTTTCTTTAGCGTATTGCTGACATTGCGGACGCGGTCGTCGACGGCCAGACGGCTCAGCCACGGCAGACGCCGCGCCCCGGCACCGATGCCGTAAAGCGCGAAATCGCTGGCGACCATGCCGCCATAGATCGCGGCAACCACCAGACCCAGCGGCATCACCTCATTCACCACCGCATAGGCGCCATAGATAATCGCCAGGTCTTCATGCGCGAACGGCAAGACCAGCAATGACGCGAATTCGGCGATATTTGAAAACGGTATTCCGGCGAAAGTGCCGAACGACGTCAACGCGCTATTCACGCGCCGTATCCTCCCGCGGCGTTGCCCCTCTTCGTCCGGCCTTGATCATCAAGGCCGGTCGTTTCCCGACCCTCGGCAAGTCATTTTATGGCCGCCGGATGTCCCCGGCGGTTGATGGCCCATTGTTGTGGACCTTTGTGAGCGTGACGCAAATTGTGGCGTAAACCGGCCTGGGCGACAAGAAGTTCCCAATCTCTGTATTGGGCGCGCGGTTAACACCGCGCAATTGCGAAGACAAGAAAATCCTTTCACGGCGAGTGTCGCGAAAGAGCACGCGGAGATTGCAAAGGCCGGAACGGGCATCGCGAAGATCGCTGGCCGCCGGCTGTCGCTACGGCGAACTCTCTCCGCCCCGGGGCTCCCCAAGATTGTACCGCCGTCAAGGATTTAGCGTTGGCGGTTGATTCAATGTATGCGCTGTAAGCGGCCCTGAACTGCGATCGAATGGCAACCAAGAACCTTCAACGGATTTCCGAAATGGTGGTAATCTGAAGGACAGCGCCATAAATAGCCGATTCCGTGCATGAACACCGATCCTTCACACCGCGATGGAGATGACGGTCGGGTCATCGCGTTTCGCCCACTGTCCGTCGGCGGACGGCCGGCGCAACAACCACGTCCGCAGGAAACGGTCGAAGATCTGGCAAAATACGAGAACGCGGGAGACAACGATGACTACCGCCATCGCATGCGGGTCAACCTGGTGGCGTTCGCGGTCATTGTGGTGCTGATTGGCGGCGGCATCTGGATCGCCGATGTGATGGCGAAGATCCGCAAAAACGACGAATGCATGATGTCAGGCCGGCGCAACTGCAATCCGATTACGCAGCCGGCAGCAAATCCCTGAATACACCTGCAAAGGCCGACGGGCCGCGCGAGCCGGGGATTGCCACGAGCAATCAATGCCCGGCGATCTGCGCGATATTTCGAGTTATTAAAGGCATTTCCGGACGGCGAACCGGTTTCCGCTCCGTCTGGAAATGCTCTACGCAATCATTATCCGAGAACTTCCACGACCACCCGCGTCAGGCCGGAAAAACCGAGCACGCGGGCGCCGGCCGGCGTCAAATCGATCACCCGGCCGCGAACGAACGGTCCGCGATCGTTGATCGTGACCACCACCGAACGCCCGTTGCGGACGTTGGTAACCCGCACCTTGGTGCCGAACCGCAGGGTCCGATGTGCCGCCGTCAGGGCGCGTGGATTGAGCCGCTGACCGCTGGCTGTCCTGCTTCCGCTTTCGAAAGAATAGACCGACGCAACCCCCGACTGCTTCCGGCTAAAGGCATGACCATCATTCCCCGCTGTCAGCGACAGCACGACGACCGAGCCAATAAGAAGCATCACCCTCAGGATATGATTCACGATTATTACTCCTGACCACCCATTACATTACACGGGAAGGCGTTTGCTGACCCAATGAGGCGACAATCGGGCGGTAATACTGCCTTACCAAGGTGATTCGTCATACCGTAAATATGCCGGTCCCTGTGCCGGGGGCCGCGCGGCGATCCCAGAGCCTGTCTCGGGAGGGACAATGGCCCGGCGGAACGGCGAGCGAACCGGCAAAGATTGGGCGAGTCCCAAAAAAAGACGCCACGGACGCATCACCGATCCGCTATACCGCGCACGCAACCAGGGACTACACGCCCATCGGCCCCCCACCGCCATTGAACTCGCCTGCCGTATTCGGCTATAGGGGCTTGCGACCGCAAGGGGGCCGGGGATTTGCCGGGCGGCTTCGTTCCGAATGTCGCAACCGGACCCGCGTCAGCGTCAGAATTTTCTAGGAATCAGAGCCTTATCGATGTCCTCAACCTTTGAAACCGTTGCCAATATCATCTCCGAGACCTGTGACATTCCCCGGGACAAGATCACGCCGGAAAGTCACGCCATCAACGATCTCGGCATCGATAGTCTGGATTTTCTGGACATCGCCTTCGCCATCGACAAGGCGTTCGGCATCAAGATGCCGCTTGAGCAGTGGACCCAGGAAGTCAACGACGGCAAGGCGACGACCGATCAGTATTTCGTGCTGAGCAACTTGTGCGCGCGCATCGACGAGCTTGTCGCTGCCAAGAGCGCGTGACCGCGCGGCAGCATGCGCCTCGAGTATTTCCAGCTCATCGACCGGATTGTCGGGCTCGACCGCGGCAAGATGACGATCCAGGTCGAGGCAACCGTCCCCGAAACCAGCACGATCTTTGAAGGGCATTTCCCGGGCTATCCGCTGATGCCCGGCGTGCTGCTGATCGAGGCGATGGCACAGACATCCGGGTGGCTGGTGATCGCGGCAACCAAATTCGACCGCATGCCGTTCCTGGCCGCGGTCAAGGAAGCCAAGCTGCGCACCTTCGTGACGCCGGGCCAGAAGCTCGACCTCACCGCCGAACTCGACCACGACGGCTCCGGCTATGCCGTCACCAACGCGGCGGTGAAATGCGAGGGTAAGCCGATCTGCAATGCAACGCTGACCTTCCGCGTGATGCCATTCCCAAACGACGATTTTCGTGCCCAGATGCGCGAGGCCGCCGACCGGCTGTCATTCCCCATGGAGAGCCTCGCCGATGGCTGACGCGGCGCGCGAAGCCTGGATCACCGGCATCGGAATTGTCTCCTGTCTGGGCGAAGGGCCGGATGCACATTGGCAGGCCTTTATGGCCGCCCACCCCGGCGCCGATACCACGACGTTCGCGCCCTATATCGTTCATCCGCTGGCACCGGTCGATTTCGACAAACAGATTCCGAAGAAGGGCGATCAGCGCCAGATGGAAGCCTGGCAGCGCATCGGCACCTATGCCGCCGGCCTCGCGCTGGACTCGGCAGGCGTCAAGGGCAATCCGGACATACTCGGCCACATGGACATGATCGTCGCTGCCGGCGGCGGCGAGCGCGATCTGGCGGTCGACGGCGCGATCCTGACCGCGATCCCGAAATCCGACCAGCCGGCGGCCCTCCTCAACGAACGGCTGATGGGCGACCTGCGCCCGACCCTGTTCCTGGCGCAATTGTCCAATCTGCTCGCCGGCAACATTTCGATCGTGCATGGCGTCACCGGTTCCTCACGCACCTTCATGGGAGAGGAATCCGCCGGCGTCGACGCCGTCCGCATCACCTTGGCGCGCATCGCCTCGGGCCAGAGCGACATTGCGCTGGTCGGCGGCGCGCACAATGGTGAGCGCAAGGACCTGCTGCTGCACTACGAATTCACCGGCATGAACCTGAAAAACAAGTTCGCTCCGGTCTGGGAGCGCGCCAGCGGCGGCGGCGGTCTTGCGCTCGGGTCACTTGGCGCCTTCCTGGTGATCGAGGCTGACAGCCACGCCAAGGCACGCGGCGCCAAGCCGATCGCCCGCCTGAGCGCCGTCACCTCCGAACTTTCGCGGCGCGAGCCGGGCGAGGTCCAGGCCGCGCTTGAGCGGATGTGGGACACGGTCGCCGCACGGATCAAGCCCGGACAATGCGCGGTGATATCCGGCGCGACCGGGGCCGAACCCGTCACCAGCGAGGAGCGCGCCTTTCTGGCGGAGCACCCGGACATGCCGGTGCGTGCCACCGGCTCCTATGTCGGCCACGGGGTCGAGCCGCAATTTCCGATCAATGTCGCGCTCGCCGCCCTCGCCGTCAGTCACGGCCAATTGTTTCCGCCGGCCGACAGCTCCGGCCTCGAACAGCCGAAGACCGGCACGCTGAGCCAGGCCGTGGTCACCGGCGTCGGCCATTGGCGCGGCGAAGGTCTGGCGCTGGTCGAGGCGATACCCTAAATCCTAACAATAATTCGGGGAAAGGGTGGCCGAGATGGCAGCGTACAGGGACAAGGCCGGCCGGCCGATCGTGGCCGTCACCGGGCGCGGCGTGATCACTTCGCTGGGCACGGGCAAGGCCGACAACTGGGCCAAGCTGATGGCCGGGGAATCCGGCATCCACGCGATCACCCGGTTTGCAACCGACGGGCTGAAGACCCGCATCGCCGGCACCGTCGATTTTGTGCCGGTCGATCCGGTCACGACGCCCGGGCTGTCGGAGCGGTTCGCCGAGATTGTTGCCGAGGAGGCTGTCGCGGAATCCGGGATCGGCAAGGCCGGCGATTTCCCCGGTCCCCTGTTCCTCGCCCTGCCCCCGGTGGAGATCGAATGGCCGCAGCGCGTCGCGGTCGCCGGCGCCTCCGGCGCCAACGACGCCATCACCTATGACGACATGTTGCGCTCGGCCTCGAGCGGCAAGTTCGCGCAATTTCATCACCGTTTTCTGTTTGCCTCGGTCGCCGACAAGCTGGCCGACCGGTTCGGCACCAAGGGCTCGCCGGTCTCGCTGTCGACCGCCTGCGCCTCCGGCGCGACCGCGATCCAGCTCGGCGTCGAGGCGATCCGCCGTGGCGAGACCGATGCCGCGCTCTGCATCGGCACCGACGGCTCGGTCAGCCCGGAATCGCTGATCCGGTTCTCGCTGCTGTCGGCGCTGTCGATGCACAACGACTCCCCGACCAAGGCGGCCCGGCCGTTCGCCAAGAACCGCGACGGCTTCGTCATGGCCGAAGGCGCAGGCGCGCTGGTGCTGGAAAGCCTGGAATCGGCAACAGCGCGCGGCGCGACCATTCTCGGCGTGATCGAAGGCTGCGGCGAACGCGCGGATTCGTTCCATCGCACCCGGTCCAGTCCGGACGGCAAGCCGATCATCGGCTGCATCGCCAACGGCATCGCCGACGCCGGCCTCAGTCCCGACGACATCGATTATGTGAACGCCCACGGCACCGGCACACCGGAAAACGACAAGATGGAGTTCCTCGGCGTATCGACCGTGTTCGGCGAGCGCGCCAAGGAGGTGCCGATCTCGTCCAACAAGTCGATGATCGGCCATACCCTGTCGGCGGCCGGCGCGGTCGAAGCAGTCGTCACCCTCTTGACCATCGAGCACCAGCGGCTGCCGCCGACCATCAATTACGACGTCCCCGACCCGGCAATCCCGCTCGATGTCGTGCCGAACAAGGCGCGCGACGGCCGCGTGCGCCACGCCATATCCAATTCCTTCGGTTTCGGCGGCCAGAACGTCTGCCTGGTCATCGGGGCGGAACCGGCCTGACGGCGGTGCCGCCGCGAGGCCGTCCGCCGCCATTGACGGCGATGCGTGGCGGCGATAGGCATCGCCATCCACTCCCCGGCCGCTCCGACATGGTCCCTTAACGCGAGACATCATGCGCGCGCTCACTTTGATTGCCGACCGCCAGCTCGAACTGCTCGACGTCGAGGCCCCGCCACCGCCGGGCGCAAACGAAGTGCAGATCCGCATCAAGGCGGTCGCCCTCAACCACATCGACGTCTGGGGCTTTCGCGGCATGGCGTTCGCCAAGCGCAAGATGCCACTGGTCGTCGGCGCGGAGGCCTCCGGCGAGATCGCTGCGATTGGCGCGGACGTCACCAACTTCAAGATCGGCGATCCGGTGGTGATGTACGGCGCCCTGACCTGCGGTAAGTGCAAGGCCTGCCTCGACGGCCGCGACAATCTCTGTGAGAACGTCGGCGGTATCATGGGCTTTCACATCGACGGCTTTGCCCGCGATCTGATCAATCTGGAAGCGCGCTTGGTCATTCCGGTGCCGTCCGGCGTCAGCTTCAACGATGCCGCCTGCGCGCCGATCGCCTTCTCGACCGTCCAGCACATGCTGTTCGACAACGCCAAGCTGCAGCCCGGAGAAACCATTCTCGTCCATGCCGGCGGCTCCGGAATCGGCACCGCCGCCATCCAGATGGCCAAGGCGATCGGCTGCACGGTCTACACCACCGTCGGCGACGACGCCAAGGGCGAGAAGGCCAAAGCGCTCGGCGCCGACCACGTCATCAACTACCGCACCGACCGCTTCGAGGGCGCGGTGCGCAAGACTCACCGCCAAGAAGGGCGTCGACGTGGTGTTCGAACATGTCGGCGCGGACACTTTCAACGGCTCGCTGTTGTGCCTCAAGCGCGGCGGCCGGCTGGTGACCTGCGGCTCGACCTCTGGCCCCAGCACCACGCTCAACCTGATGCAGCTCTTTCAGCAGCAGTACCGCATCATCGGCTCGTTCGGCGCCTCCATGCGCAACATCCGCGAGGGCCTCGACAAGATGGCCGGTGGCATGCGGCCGGTCATCGACATCGCACTTGCGCTGTCCGATCTCGAACGCGGCCTTGAGCGCCTGGAGAGCCGGCAGGTTTTCGGCAAGATCGTCGTTCAGTTCTAAAACAAGGGCAGCCCAGTGCCGCCGTATCACCGCCGTCTGGTCCGTATTCGCCGACGGCGCAGCTTTGCCAGCCGCATGGGCCGGCGCTTTCTCGGCCGCTCGGCGGTCGTGATGCTCAAGACCGTGCGCTGGTTCGACACCGACCGGATCTGCAACTTCGCCGGCGCCGGATTGCGCATGATCGGCCCCTGGCTGCCGGAACATAAGGTCGGCAAGGCCAACCTGACACGCGCCTTCCCGGAAAAATCGGAAGCTGAGATCGACCAGATCCTGCGCGGGGTCTGGGACAATCTCGGGCGGCTCGGCGCCGAATTCGCCCATCTCGACCGCCTGTGGGATTTCGACCGCAACCGCGCCGAAGTCGGACGGATCGAACTCACGCCCGAATGCCTGGAGCGCTACGACCGGCTGGTGGCGACCGGCAAGCCGGTGCTGACCTTCGCCGCGCATCTGGCGAACTGGGAATTGCCCGCGGTCGCGACCGCCTATTACGGCCTCAAGGGCGTGGTGCTGTACCGGCGGCCAAACATTCGCGAGGTCGACGAGGCGATCACCAAGATCCGCGCCGTCAACATGCCGGAACTGATTTCGACCACGCTCGATGCCCCGGTTCGCATCGCCAACGCTTTGGAGAACGGCCTGCATGCCGGCATGCTGGTTGATCAATATTACAGCCGCGGCGTCGAGGTGACGTTTTTCGGACGCCGCACCACCGCCAATCCGCTGATCGCGCGGCTTGCCCGCCAGATTGACTGCCCGATCCATGGCACCCGCGTCATCCGCTTGCCCGGCGGCCGCTTCCGCGTCGATCTCACCGATCCGATCGCGCCGGTGCGCGACGCCGAAGGCAAGATCGACGTCGCGGGAACGATGCAGGTCATCACCTCGGTAGTGGAATCCTGGATTCGCGAACACCCCGAGCAATGGTTGTGGCTGCATCGCCGCTGGCGTTAAAAATATCATCGTGTCTCGGTTGGCAAAGAATTGTGTCCCAAACTCCGAGCTTGTTGCGACCCCGGATCAGCAGCACACCGTTCCGCTGCGCTTCGCGCTGCGCCGCATCCGGGGAATGAACCGGTGCAAGACGCCCCCCTACCGCCCGGTCTTGATCCGGGTCCAAAGTCGATTGATCAGGCGCTGCGTGCGCGCATCGCGCGCGGTGATGGTGTAGAGACCGCGCATGGTCGTTGCGTCGGGATAGATCGTCTTGTCGTCCAGGATTGCCTTGCCGATGAATTTCTGGCTCGCAAGATTGCCGTTCGGATAGGCGATGAAGTCGGTGTTCCTCGCCGCGATCTGCGGCAGTTGCAGGAAGTTGATGAAGGCAAGCGCCTCTTCGACATGACGCGCGTCCTTCGGGATCGCGAGATTGTCGAACCACATCTGCGCGCCTTCCTTCGGGATCACATAGCCGATCTCGACGCCGCCTTTGGCTTCCGCCGCGCGCTTCTGCGCCTGCTTGATGTCGCCCGACCAGCCGACCACCATGCAGATCTCACCTGAGGCGAGCGCATTGAGATATTCCGATGAATGAAATTTCCGCACCGACGGCCGCACCGCCGTGACCAGCGCGGCGGCCTTTTCCAGATCGGCGGGTCCTTGGTCGAATTCGGATCGAGTTTCAGATAGTACAGCGCCGCCGACAGGATGTCGTCCGGCGCATCGAGCATGTCGACGCCGCAGATTCTTGAACTTGGCGAGGTTCTCCGGCTTGAACACGATGTCCCAGGAATCGATCTTGGCGTCGGGCCGAGCAATTTCGCGCACCTTCTTGACGTTGTAGCCGATGCCGGTGGTGCCCCACATGTAGTTGACGGCATACTCATTGCCGGGATCGTAGGCGGCGAGCGTTTGCTGATTTCCGGCCAAAGATTGACGAGGTTCGGCAGTTTCGACTTGTCGAGCTTCTGGAAGATGCCGGCCTGGATCTGCCGTTCCAGGAAATAAGCGGTCGGCACCACGACATCGTAGCCTGATTTGCCGGCAAGCAGCTTGGCTTCCACGGTGTCGTTGGAATCGAAGGTGTCGTAGCGCACCTTGATGCCGGTTTCTTTGGTGAATGCCGTCGGGCACGCCGGGCGCGATGTAGTCCGACCAGTTGTAGACGTTGACGACGCGCTGCTGCGCGCTTGCCGGGCCCGGCGCAGCCGTGACGGCGGCGGCCAGCGCGGCGGACAACAGGAGGCGACCCATACCAGCCATGGCGAGGCTCCGATTGATGATTGCGATCTTGACTCAAGCGCGCAACCTGAGTCCCCGGCCGGCCAGCCTTATAGCAATTTTCGCTGCGACTGATGGGACCGCCGTACGTCTTCCCGCAATTATTTCGCTTTCCGGCCGTCGTCAGACTGCCACCTGCGTACCGACCTCCACGACCCGCCCGGTCGGTATCTGGAAGAAGTCGGTGGCGTCGCTCGCCGACCTGGCAAGCCGGATGAACAATTGGTCCTGCCAGCCCGGCATGTCGGACTTGGCCGCCGGTCGCAGCGAACGCCGCGACAGGAAGAACGATGTCGACATGATATCGAAACTAAATCCGAGCTTGCGCGCGACCGCCAGGGCCTTCGGAATATTCGGCAGTTCCATGAACCCGAAGGTCAGCACCATCTGGCTGAAATGCGCGGATGCCGGTGTAATCCGCACCCGATCCTCCTCGGGAACACGCGGCATATCAGCAGTCACCACCGTCAGAATCACGTTGTGCTCGTGGATCACCTTGTTGTGCTTGAGGTTATGCATGAGCGACGTCGGAGCGAATTCCGGATCGGAGGTCAGAAACACCGCGGTGCCGGGCACGATATGCGGCGGCGACCGCTCCAGGCTGCGCAGCAGGGTCGATAGCGGCACTTCCGTGCGCCGGGTTTTCTGGATGAGCAGGCGCGTACCGCGCCGCCAAGTCAGAATCAAGACCAGCATCGAGATACCGAACAGCACCGGCACGAAACCGCCTTCCAGGAATTTCAGCAGATTGGCGATCAGGAAAGTGCCGTCCACAATCACAAATGCGAAAACCAGCAACGCCGCCTGCCACAACTTCCATTGCCAGAGCTTATAGAAGACGAAGAACGCCAGCATTCCATCGACGAGCATCGTGGTGCTGACCGCGATGCCGTAGGCCGAAGCCAGTTCGCTCGAGGACCGGAACAGACCGATCAGCAACAACACCCCAATCAGCAGGGAGTAGTTGACGCGCGGAATATAGATCTGCCCGGCCTGGGTTTCAGACGTATGGCGGATCGAAAGCCGTGGAATAAGGCCGAGATGAATCGCCTGGTGCACGATCGAAAATGCACCGGTGATCACGGCCTGGCTGGCGATCACGGTCGCTGCCGTCGCCAGGACGATCATCGGTACCAGCACGATGTCGGGCACGAGCCGATAGAATGGATTTTCGATTGCGACCGGATCGGCCAGCACCAGCGCGCCTTGGCCAAAATAATTGATCAGCAGGCACGGCAGCACCAGACCGAGCCATGCGGTCTGAATCGGCAGACGCCCGAAGTGCCCGAGATCGGCATAGAGCGCTTCGCCACCGGTGACGACCAGGAAAACAGCTCCAAGCGTGATCATGCCGATCATGCCGTGCGTCGCGAAGAACGTCACCGCGTAATAGGGATTTAACGCCAGCAACACACCGGGATCGTCGCGGATGTGAAGCAGCTCCGACCACCGCAATGGCCAGAAACCAGACCAGCATGATCGGGCCAAACAGGCTCGCGACTCGCGCCGTGCCATGGCTCTGCACCATGAACAGCCCCACCAGGATCACGATTGCCAGCGGCACGACGAAGTGATCGAACGCCGGCGTGGCGAGCTTCAGGCCTTCCACCGCCGAAAGCACCGAGATGGCCGGCGTGATCATGCGAATCGCCGAGGAACATCGCCGCGCCGATGATGCCGAGCACCATCAGCACATTCGTCCGCCGGCCGAGCGCACGGGTCGCCAGCGCCATCAGCGAGAGCGTGCCGCCCTCGCCATTATTGTCGGCGCGCAACAGCACGATCACGTATTTGATCGTGACGACCATGATCAGCGCCCACACGATCAACGACAGCACGCCGAGCACAACCTCGCGTTCGACTAGGCCATCGCCGGTCGACGCGATGACCGCCTCGCGAAAGGCGTAAAGGGGGCTGGTACCGATATCGCCATAGACGACCCCGACACTGCCGACCGTCAGGCTCCAGAAGCCGGTTTTCGTGACCGCGCCGCCATTGCCTTCGCCTGCCACCGCGCTCCCTTCGGGAGCGGCGACCCTGCTGACCATGTGCTTTCGCCGATCCCGGCGCCTCAAAATGTTGCACCGCAATATAAGCAGCGGGCCGCGCTTTTACCACCTCGCGAACGCATTCGGCAGAGCCGTGGCCACTGCCTGATTGCAATTCAGCTATGCACGCCAGGCAATGCACCCATCAGACAGTTACCTGGGTACCAACCTCCACCACCCGCCCCGTTGGGATTTGAAAGAAGTCGGTCGCGTTGCTGGCGGACTTGGCCAGCCCAATGAACAACCGGTCCTGCCAAAGCGGCAGGCTGGATTGCGCCGCCGGCCGCAACGAACGCCGCGATAGGAAAAACGACGTCGACATGATGTCGAAAGTCCAGACCGAGCTTGCGGGCGATTGCCAGGCCGCGCGGCACGTTGGGCATTTCCATGTAGCCATACTTCAGCGACACCTCGCTGAAGTGCCCGGACACCGGCGTGATCCGCACCCTGTCCTCATCAGGCACGCGCGGCGTGTCGGCGGTGATGACGGTCAGGATGACGTTGTGCTCGTGCAACACCTTATTGTGCTTGAGATTATGCAGCAGCGCCGTCGGCGCGAATTCCGGGTCCGAGGTCAGAAACACCGCCGTCCCCGACACGGTATGTAGCGGCGACTTATCCAGGCTGCGCAGCAACGTCGTCAGCGGCACCTCGGTGCGCCGGGTCTTCTGGGCGAGCACTGCGGTTCCACGCCGCCAAGTCGCCATGATCAATACCAACAGCACGCCGAACAGGACTGGCAGCCAAGCCCCCTCGAAGAGCTTCATCATGGTGGCGCCGAGGAATGTCAGATCGATCGCCAGCACCGGCGCCATCAGCAGGATCACCAGCCACGGCCGCCACTTCCACAATTTCCAGATCACGGTGAAACCGAGAATGCCGTCGACGATCATGGCGGTCGCGACCGCCAGCCCATAGGCAGCCGCCAGATTGTCCGAGGTGCGGAACAGCCCGACCAGCAGCAATACACCGACCAGCAGCAGGGTATTGACCCGCGGAATATAGATTTGGCCGTGATGCGAGGCCGAGGTGTGGCGGATTTCCAGCCGCGGCAGCAGCCCGAGTTGGATCGCCTGCCGGGTCAGCGAATAGGCTCCGGTAATGACCGCCTGGCTTGCGATCACGGTCGCGGCGGTCGCCAGTACCACCATCGGCAGCAGCAGGTATTCGGGAACAAGATTGTAGAACGGATTGTCGAGCGCGGCCGGATTATCAAGCACGAGCGCGCCCTGCCCGAAATAGTTCAGCAGCAAGCACGGCAGCACGAGAAAAAACCAGGCGGTCTGGATCGGCTTGCGTCCGAAATGGCCTAGATCGGCATAGAGCGCTTCGCCGCCGGTGACGACCAGAAACACGGCACCCACCGTCAACACACCGATCACGACATTGTCGGCGATGAACAGCACAGCGAAATGCGGGCTCACGGCGGTCAGCACACTCACTTCATCGACAATATGGATCGCGCCGACCGCGGCAATCGCCAGAAACCATACGGTGGTGATGGGGCCAAACAACACGGAGACCCGGCCGGTGCCGCGCGATTGCACCGCGAACAGGCCGACCAGCAGCGCGATCGTGATCGGCAGCACAAAGCTCGCGAAGGCCGGGGTCGCGACATCGAGCCCCTCGACGGCCGATAGCACCGACAGCGCCGGCGTGATCAGCGAGGCGCCGTAAAACATCGACGCACCGACAATCCCGAGCATCATGACCATCGGTGTCCGCCGTCCGAGCGCGCGGAATACCAAGGCGGTCAGCGACAGCGTTCCGCCCTCGCCGTTATTGTCGGCCCGCAACAGGATCAGCACATATTTGAGCGTGATGACGATGATCAGCGCCCACACGATCAGCGACAGCACGCCGAGCACATCCTCGCGCGAGACCGCCTCCTCCTCGCTGGCCGCAACCATCGCAATGCGGAAGGCATAGAGCGGGCTGGTGCCGATGTCGCCATAGACGACCCCGATACAGCCCAGCGTCAGTGTCCAGAAGTTGGCCTTGGCCGGCTCATGACCGCCAGCGCCACCATTGGACGAATCTGCGCCCAGCCCCGTGGCCGACGCCGCCGATTGGTTGCTTGCCTTGTCCATCAATCCGGGTCGGTGCCACTTGCGATGGGGGCGGCTTATATCACCCGCGCGATAGCGGGAATACGACTATTCGAGAGTGCGGTTCGTCCATTCGCCGGCCCTTCCGCAATGCATTGTCTCGCGCAAGTTCCGCCGAGCTATCCGGCAATGCCCCCCGAGGAATCGCCGCCACTGATCATGCGGACCGTAGAATCTTCGGTCAAGCACCGGCTGTCGCCACCGACCAACCAGCGAATCCGCTGCCCATGGTCGGGGTTCCCTGCCGATCATGGCCGCCGCCGGCAACACGCCCCTTGCATCCGCGTGACCGGACGGCCAAAACCTGCGAAAGTCTTGCCATCTTGGGAACACGTCGGGCCTGCCCCGGGCATCCGCGCGGTTTTCGAACCAAAAGCCAGTTCAAGGAGAAGGTGAATGCGTGAGATCGGCCACTTCATCGGCGGCAAAAACGTGAAGGGAGTGTCCGGCCGCTTCGGCGACGTATTCGATCCCAATACCGGCGAGGTACAGGCCAAGGTCGCGCTCGCCAAGCATTCCGAGGTCGAGCATGCGATCGCCGTTGCCGAGATGGCGCAAGTGGGGTGGGCCGCCACCAATCCGCAGCGCCGCGCGCGGGTGTTCTTCAAGTTCCTTGAACTGATCCACAAGGACTATGACAACCTCGCCAAGCTCTTGTCGTCCGAGCATGGCAAGACCATTCCCGACGCCCGCGGCGACATTCAGCGCGGCGTCGAGGTGGTCGAATTCGCCTGCGGCATCCCGCATCTGATGAAGGGCGAATTCTCGACCGGCGCCGGTCCCGGCATCGACCTCTATTCCATGCGCCAGCCGCTCGGCGTCGTCGCCGGCATCACACCGTTCAATTTCCCCGCGATGATTCCGTTGTGGAAGGCCGCGCCCGCGCTGGCCTGCGGCAATGCCTTCATCCTCAAGCCGTCGGAGCGCGCGCCTTCGGTACCGATGCGGATCGCGGAACTGTTTCTCGAAGCCGGCCTGCCGGAAGGCGTGCTCAATGTCGTCAACGGCGACAAGGAGGCCGTCGATACCATCCTGAACGATCCCCGCATTATGGCGATCGGATTTGTCGGTTCGTCTTCGATCGCCGAATACGTCTACGCAACCGGCTGCGCCAACGGCAAGCGCGTGCAGTGCTTCGGCGGCGCCAAGAACCACATGATCGTGATGCCCGACGCCGACATGGACCAGGCTGTCGACGCGCTGATCGGCGCTGGCTACGGCTCCGCCGGCGAGCGCTGCATGGCGATTTCGGTCGCGGTTCCGGTCGGCGAGAAGACCGCCGACGCGCTGATGAAGAAACTCGTCCCGCGCGTCGAAAGCCTCAAGATCGGCCCCTCAACTGATCCGCAGGCCGATTACGGCCCGCTGGTGACGCGCGCCCATCTCAACCGCGTGCGCGAGTATATTGATATCGGCGTCCAGGAGGGCGCCAAGCTGGTGGTCGACGGCCGCGACTTCAAGCTGCAGGGTTATGAGAACGGCAATTTCGTCGGCGGCTGCCTGTTCGACGACGTGACGCCGGACATGCGCATCTACAAGGAAGAGATCTTCGGTCCCGTGCTTTCGGTGGTGCGCGCCAAGGACTATGAGGACGCGGTGCGACTGCCGTCCGACCACGAATACGGCAACGGCGTTGCGATCTTCACGCGCGACGGCGACACCGCGCGCGACTTCACCGCGCGCGCCAATGTCGGCATGGTCGGGGTAAATTTTGCCATACCGGTGCCGCTGTCCTACTACACCTTTGGCGGCTGGAAACGTTCCGGCTTCGGCGACCTCAATCAGCACGGTCCGGACTCGATCCGCTTCTATACCAAGACCAAGACGGTCACCGCGCGCTGGCCGTCCGGCACCAAGGAAGGCGCCGAATTCGTCATACCGACCATGCGGTAAGGGACGTGGCCACCTCTATGCTGCCTGACTGGATTGCCCGCTCAGTACGTATTGCCATTCTGTTTGCTGTCGCCACGTTGCTGGCGAATTGCAATCAGACCACCGGCAGTGGCGGGCCGCCGCCGCTGGCGGCTGCACCCAGCGGCACCGTCACCTCCGCGCCTCTGGGCGCCAGTCCATCGATCAACATGGTCGGCCGCTGGATTCTTGGATCCCCGGCCGGCGGCAGTTGCAGCATGAACTTCGGCCCCTGGGTCGCCGGCAAGGGCGGCAGCATCGCGCCCGAAGGCGGCTGCCCCGGCGACTTTTTCACCAGCCGCTACTGGATCGTCGACAACGGCGAGGTCGTCATCCGCAACCATCTCAAAAAGCCGTTGGCCCGGCTCGCCCAGATCACGCCTGATCAATTCACCGGCCAATCCGCCACCAACAGGCAGCCCGTCACCCTCTCGCGCTCGGGGACGGCCGCCCCACCTCCGCCACCTGGACGGTAGCCAAGTCCCCCGCAAAGTCCCCTGCGCGGCCGAGGGTCGCAGCATCATTCGCGGCAATCACCCCACGCCCAACCCTGACCGAGGCTAGCAACCATGTCCGAATACCAACTCTACTGCTTCAACCAGTCCGGCAACGCCTATCGCGTCGCATTGATGCTCAATCTAATCGGCGCCGACTGGGAACCCAAGGAGGTCGATTTTTTTGTCGGCGGAGAAACCCGCACGCCGGAGTTCCGCACCAATGTCAACGAAATGGGTGAAGTCCCGACCCTGGTCCATGGCGAACGCAAACTCTCGCAGTCCGGCGTGATCCTGACCTATCTCGCCAGACGCTCCGGAAAATTTTTCCCCCAGGGCGAGGACGAGGAGTTGGAAGCGCTACGCTGGATCCTGTTCGATAATCAGAAGGTCAACGGCCTGCTCGGGCCCTATCGCTTCCTGATCAATTTCGCCAAGCCGAAGGGCGACAAGGCCGTCAGCGATTTTCTCAAGGGCCGCGCCACCGGCGCGCTCGCCATTGTCGACAAGCGTCTCGGCAAGGCACCGTTCATGCTTGGCGACCGGCCGACCATCGCCGACATTTCGCTGGTGGCTTATTTGTATTATCCGGCCAATCAATTTGAGTTCGACGTGCGCGCCGACTACCCGAACATCGGGCCCTGGCTCGACCGCATCGCCGCGCTCCCCGGCTGGGCGCATCCTTACGACCTGATGCCGGGCGATCCGCCGAACCAGAAGTGAGGCGCGCGGGCCGGATTCAAGGAGGAAAAGCGATGAGAATTCTGGCGGTGGCTCTGTTGATCGGCAGCACATCGATCGCATGTGCGCAGGAAAAAGTACCGAATCTCAAGGGAACCTGGATTGGCACCAGCCGCGCCATCATCTTCGGCCACAACGCCTATCATCCCGGTGCCGAGAGGCCGTCCGATCCTCCACGCGTCCACGAGCAGAGCTACACGATGCGGATCGACGGCCAGGATGGCCGCCTGCTGTGGGGACAGGCCTGGGCGACCAACAACCCGGCGGTCAAGGATACGCTTGCGCTGGCAATCGCCTCCGACGGCAAGACCATCGTCGGCGCCGACAATGATGGCGCACACTACATGACGATTGCCGGTCCCGATCAAATCGAGCGCTGCTATGCGCACCCCGGCACCAGTCCATCGCGCTCGATCGTGACCAGCTGCGGATTTCTGGAACGGCAGAAGTAGCTGCAAAACGAACAGAGACTCGTGTCGGGGGGTTGAAATTAATTGCGCGATTTGCGACCGGCTCTTGAAAGAAATTCAACGCACCAGGTCGCCCGGATGACCGAAGCGAAATCCGGAACTAACTTCTCGAAGTGTTTCGACCTACCCCGCATATCGCTGCGCTCATGCGGTCTTCACGGCCGCTCACTGCATCGCTTTGAGGTCCCCACTCAGACGCTGACACCAAAAAGCCAGCCCACGCCTGCCGTGACAGCCATTGCGAACACGCCCCACATCACCACGCGTAGCGTAGCGCGCAAAACAGGTGCGGCGCCCGCTTTTGCTCCCAAGGCGCCAAGAGCGGCCAAAGTGATGACAGTGACAACAAGGACAACAGGAATAATCGAACCTGCGGGTGCCACGAACGCAGCCAAAAGCGGGACCGCCGCGGCAACGGTGAACGTCGCGCCGGAGGTAAACGCGGCCTGAAGCGGGTTGGCCGCGTGTACCTCTGACAGCCCGAGTTCATCGCGAACATGGGTGCCAAGTGCATCCTTCTCAGTGAGCTCTTTCGCAACCAAAAGCGCGGTCTCTCTACGAAGCCCTTTCTCTTGATAGATGGCGGCGAGTTCGGCAAGTTCCGCGTCCGGAAGATCCTTCAGCGCTTTTGTTTCGCGTGCGATGTCCGCCCTTTCCGTGTCGGATTGCGAAGAAACTGATACGTATTCGCCCGCAGCCATTGACATGGCGCCTGCCGAGAGGCCGGCAATCCCCGCGATGATGACGGCGCTTGGGTTCGGATCGGCCGCCGCCACCCCAACGATCAAAGACGAAACGGAAACAACCCCATCATTCGCGCCAAGAACCGCGGCGCGCAACCAGCCGCTGCGCATGATGTAGTGAGGGTCGTCCGGATGAGCCGACGCTTGCTGCATATCGTTACCTTTCCGAATTTGGAACCGGGCCCGCGTGTCCAAACAAACGACGCGAAGGGCGTCTTTTTCGCGGTCGGAGTCGAATTCCGTGCGCCGATAATTGAAAGCGGCAGTCCGAATAAAGACAATAACACCTGAACCTTCGCAATCAGAAGGCGTTATGATTTTTAGAAATCGGACCGCCTCGGCTCACGCTGATCTTCTGGAAAGACCAATAAAAGCTGCGAGCACGATAAAAACGCCGGCAACGCATGCCGTCCCCTCACCGTGCCGTTAGCCCACCATCGATATTGAATTCGGCTCCAGTGACGAAACGCGCCTCGTCGGACAACAGATAAATGCAAAGCCCCGCGACATCCTCCGGCTCGCCGAGGCGGCCGAGCGGGATCTCGCGCGCCAGCCGTGCCTGAGCGCCCTGCGGATAGCCAGTCTCGACCGCGACCTTGTTGACCATCGGCCCGCGCACATAGGCCGGATGCAGCGAATTGCAGCGCACCTGCGGCGACAGCCGCGCGCCGTAGAGCGCGACCGATTTGGTCAGCGCGCCGATGCCGCCCTTGGACGCCGAATAGGCGACCTGATCGTGATGGCTGACCTGGCCGAGGATCGACGACATGTTGACGATCGCCCCACCGTGCCGCTTGAGCAGCGCCATGGCATATTTGCAGCCGAGGAAGGTGCCGTCGAGGTTGACCGCCATGATCTGGCGCCAGGTCGCGAGGCTCGTATCCTCGATATTGCCGAGCGCGGTGATGCCGGCTGAATTCACCAGGCCGTCGAGCCGGCCCCAGGTCGCGTCGACCGCGGCAAGCACGCGCTGCCAGTCCTCTTCCCTGGTCACGTCGAGTTCGTGGTCGAGGCGGTCACTCGGCATCTGCGCGGTCGAGACCGGAGTGCCGCCCTCGCGGCGGATGGCGGCGACGATCGCGGTGCCGATGGCGCCGGTCGCGCCGGTGATCAGGATGATCTTATCTTGCAGACGGCCCATCATCGAACTCTCAAGCCGAGATCGGCGTTGCGGCCCGGCGCGAACCGTCTCGCGCCGGCGACGCGCAACCCATCCACTGGCCCGCAACATCGCACATCAAGGATTTGCTGATCGTCAATTGAGCCGCGACGGGCGCGGTGCCTCATCGCCATGCTCTGGCGGCGGCGGACTCGCAGGCGTCTCTTGCGCCGATGATACGGCACCGGCGGCCGTCAGGGCCTTGGATGCCGGTGCCGCGGGTTCCGGCTGGGTCTCGGCGGCCCGGCGCTCGAATCCGCGATACGAGTACCAGCTCATGGGCAATCCCATGAGATAGAGAATCGTACCCACTGTCAGCACTTCCCACGGATAGCTGATCAACAACGCGAAGAACAGAACCACCAGCACGAAGACCGGCAGCACCATTTCCGGACGGACGCGCGTGCCCAGCCGCTTGCCGGAATAGACCGGCAGGCGCGAAACCATCAGGAAGGCAATCGCCAGGGTGAACAGGAATGTCACCGGCGCGACCACCGACACCCGCGGCATACCGAGGAAATGGATGTAGATCGGCAGCAGCACCGTGATGGCGCCTGCCGGTGCCGGCATGCCGACAAAGAAATTCGCCGCCCAGGCCGGCCGGTCCGGATCGTCGATCATGACGTTGAAGCGCGCGAGCCTCAGGCCCGCGCAGATCGCAAACACCAGCGCCGCGATCCAGCCGACCGATTTCAACTCGTGCAGGTCCCAGAAATACAGGATCAGCGCCGGCGCGACGCCGAAATTCACGAAATCCGCGAGGCTGTCGAGTTCCGCGCCGAACCGCGAGGTGCCCTTGAGCATGCGCGCGACCCGGCCGTCGATGCCGTCGAGCAGCGCCGCGAACACGATCGCCGCCAGCGCCAGTTCGAGCTTCTGTTCAAAGGCGAGCCGGATCGCGGTCAAGCCGGCGCACAGCGCCAGCAAGGTGATCAGGTTCGGCAACAGGGTGCGGACCGGAATCGCCCGAAATCGCCGCCGCCGCGGCCGCCGTTCAGGCTCGAAAGGTGAGAAGACCATGACCGATATATAACCTGTTGCCGGTTATCCCGCCACGCCCGGGAACGGCGGGGGTTAACGGATCACCCCACCCGGTAGGTGCCGCCCGGATCGCCAGCGCGCAGGTCGGCGATGATGGTTTCCCCGGCGATCGCGGTCTGGCCTTCGGCGACCTGCGGCCGGGTGCCTTCGGGCAGATAGACATCGAGCCGCGAGCCGAAGCGGATCATGCCGAAGCGTTCGCCGGCGCCCAGGCTGGTGCCTTCGCGCACGAAACAGACGATCCGCCGCGCCACCAGCCCCGCGATCTGCACCACGCCGATCCGCCGGTCACCGCTGACGATCACCAGCCCGTTGCGCTCGTTGTCCTCGCTCGCCTTGTCGAGACTGGCATTAATGAAGGCGCCGCGCCGGTAGGCGATACGTTCGATCCGCCCGGACACCGGCATCCGGTTCACGTGGCAGTCGAACACGCTCATGAAGATCGAAACCCGCGGCAGCGACCGCGCGCCGAGCCCGAGATCGGCCGGCGGCACCGCGTTGATGATCCGGCTGATCCTCCCGTCGGCCGGCGCGACCACGATGCCCTCCCGCACCGGGGTCACCCGGGTCGGATCGCGGAAAAAGTAGATGCACCAGGCGGTCAGGACCGTCGCGATCCAGCCGAGCGGCGTCCAAAGCCAGAACAGGATGACGGTGGCGAGCGCAAAGCCCGCGACGAACGGCACGCCTTCGCGATTGATCGGCGCAAGCTGCGAGCGGATGGTGGTCAGGACTGACATGCCGGATGTTCTACTCGGCCGCGTCGAATTTTTCGAGCGCGTCGTTCGCTGCCGCTGCCGGCAGTCCTTCCGGCTCCGCCGTCTCGCCAACCTCGGCAGTTGGCGGATTGCGGTTGGGCGCCGCGACCTCTTCGCCGACCTCTGCCAGCTTCTCGCGCGCGGCCTCGGCCTCGCGCTGGCGGTTCCACATGCTGGCATAGAGCCCGCCATGGGCAAGCAATTGCGCGTGGCTGCCGCGTTCGGCGATCACGCCCTTGTCCAGTACGATAATCTCGTCGGCCCCGACGATGGTGGAGAGCCGGTGCGCGATGACCAAGGTGGTGCGGTTCTCCGAGACCCGCTCGAGCGCGTCCTGGATTTCCTTCTCAGTATGACTGTCGAGCGCGGAGGTGGCTTCGTCCAGCAGCAGGATCGGCGGCGATTTCAGGATGGTGCGCGCGATGGCGACGCGCTGCTTCTCGCCGCCCGACAGTTTCAGCCCGCGTTCGCCGACCTCGGTGTCATAGCCCTTCGGTGACATCCGGATGAAGCCGTCGATCTGGGCGAGCCGTGCGGCCTCCTCGACGTCTGCGTCGCTGGCGTCCCAGCGGCCGTAGCGGATGTTGTAGCGGATGGTGTCATTGAACAGCACGGTGTCCTGCGGCACCATGCCGATCGCCGAGCGTAGCGAGGATTGCGTGACATCTCGGATGTCCTGGCCGTCGATGGTGATACGCCCGCCGGTGACGTCATAGAACCGGAACAGGAGCCGCGACAAGGTCGATTTCCCCGCCCCCGACGGCCCGACCACCGCCACCGTGCGGCCGGCCGGCACATCGAAGCTCAGACCTTTCAGGATGGTCCGTTCCGGATCATAGGCAAACACCACGTTCTCGAACCGGATCGCGCCGTCGCGCACGTCGAGCGGCGCCGCGCCAGTCTTGTCCTTGATCTCGGCCGGCCGCGCCAGGATCGCGAACATCAATTCGATATCCAGCACCGCCTGCTTGATCTCGCGGTACACCATGCCCATGAAATTCAGCGGCTGGTAGAGCTGGATCATCATGGCGTTGACCAGCACGAAATCGCCGATGGTCTGCTTGCCGGCCATGATGCCATAGGCCGACATCGCCATGATCGCGGTCAGGCCGATGGTGAAGATCACCGCCTGGCCGGCATTGAGCACCGCGAGCGAGGTATAGGATTTGACGCTGGAGGCCTCGTAGCGCGCCATCGAGCGGTCGTAGCGTTCCGCCTCGCGCGCCTCGGCGCTGAAATACTTCACCGTCTCGTAGTTGAGCAGCGAGTTGATCGCCTTGGTGTTGGCGTCGGTATCGCTCTCGTTCATGCGACGGCGGATGCCGATCCGCCACTCGGTCGCAAAGTAGGTGTAGACCATGTAGAGCGTGATGGTCACCAGCACGATCGCGACATAGCGCCAGTCGAAGATGTAGAGCAGGATACCGGCGATCAGCGCGACCTCGATCAAGGTCGGCACCAGTTGCAGGATAACCATCCGAACGATGATCTCGATCGCGTTGCGGCCGCGCTCGAGCACGCGGGTGAGCCCGCCGGTCTTGCGCTCCAGATGAAACCGCAGCGACAATTGATGCATGTGCTCGAAGGTCATGATCGCGATCCGCCGGACCGCATGCATGGCGACCTTGGCGAACACGCCGTCGCGCATCTGGGTCAGGAGCGCCATCAGCACGCGCATCCCGCCGTAGGCGATGGTCATCGCGATCGGCACCGCGATCGCCCAACCGAGCCAATTGGCGGCGGCAAACGGCGCGGTGCCCTGCCCCGCCAGCGCGTCGGTCGCCCATTTGTAGGTGAACGGCACCGCGACGGTGGCGAGCTTGGCGAGCAGCAATAGCAGCATCGCCACCAGCACCCGCATCTTGAGGTCGCGGCGTTCGGCCGGCCAGATATAGGGCCACAGATGCAGCAGGGCGCGGAACAGGTTTCCGCCCTCGGCGGACACCTCGCGGCGTTGCGCGCGGTCGGATCGGATATGGGTATCGCTCATCAAGGGCCCAGCATGCGACGGGTCGCCGGAGGCGACGGACCGTCAGGTGACCCTCATATAGAAGTTTTCCAGGCTGCGTTCACCCCACGGAGCGGAATTCACCCCATTACCGCAGGTCATGCCACGGATCGGGGCGCATGATTTGATTGGGGGCGGACAGCCTGCCTTGACCATGGCCCGGGTCAAATGCCACATCCCCGGCATGAGCACGATTTCATCGATCTGCGTCTATTGCGGCTCCAGCGCCGGCAAAGAGCCCGCTTTCGCCGCGGCCGCCCGCGAATTCGGCCGGATTCTGGGGGAAAACAGAATCCAATTGGTCTATGGCGGCGGTACCATCGGGTTGATGGGGGCCTTGGCGACGGCTGTCCTCGAACACGGCGGAACCGTCAAGGGAATCATCCCGGAATTCCTGACCGTGCGCGAACGCATGCATTCCGGCGTCACCGACCTGATCGTCACGCGCGACCTGCACGAGCGCAAGAAACTCATGTTCGAACATGCCGACGCGTTCGTCGCGCTGCCCGGCGGAGTCGGAACCCTGGAGGAACTGGTCGAGCAGCTCACCTGGGCGCAGCTCGGCCGCCACCGCAAGCCGGTCCTGATCGCCAATATCGCCGGCTTCTGGGATCCGCTCTGCGCCCTGTTCGACCACATGAACGCACTCGGCTTCATTCATTCCTTCTCCCGCTTCAATTATCTTGTCTGCGATCGGGTGGCCGACATTCTGCCGGCGCTCGCCGAGGCGGCCGCCAAGGTCCCCGAAGGCGACAAAGCGATGCGTGAGGCAACCTTGGATCGGATGTAGGCGGGCCCTCTCGGGCCTACCGGAGCGAGGCGACATGGACGAACGCAATGCGACCGAGCCCGCCAGCCCGCCAACCGCGCCATCCCCATCATCGCCATCGCAAACGGCTTCGGCGATCCTGGCCTCGGACAAGCCGGATCGGATCGTGATGTTCTCCGATGGCGTGTTCGCCATCGCCGTCACCTTGCTGGCGCTCGACCTGATCCCGTCCGACGTACCCAGAGCCACCGACATCTGGGCGCTGATGCAGGAGCGCAGCGAGAAGGTCGTCTGCTTCGTCATCAGCTTCTGGGTCATCGCGCTGTACTGGCTGGCCCATGTCCGCATGTACCGGTGGATCGATCGCGCGGACAACCGTCTGTTTATGCTCAACCTCGCGTCCCTGATGCTGGTGACGTTCCTGCCCTACCCGACCGCGCTGCTGGCCGAGTTCACCTCGCAGACCGCCTCGGTGGTATTTTATGCGCTGGCCGCGGCCGCGGCCGGCCTGATGCAAGCGGCGATGTGGATCTATGCCTCATCCGGCCGCCGGCTTATTTCCGCCCAGACGCCGCCCGCCTTCATCCGGATGTTCACCTTGCGCGGCCTGGTGGTCGCCGGGATATTCATCGCCTCCTGCGGCGTCGCGGTTTACGACCCCGGCTTGGCGACATTGACCTGGGTCGCAATCCCGATCGCACTGGCGTTGATCCGCCGCACCGGTCTGCGCGAGGCTTCAGCTTCTTGACGTGGTGAAGCTGACCGCTTCGATCCGATTGCCCTCCGGATCGCGAACGAAGGCGGCGAAATAGTCCGTCGTATATTCCGGCCGCAGCCCCGGCGCGCCATCAGACGTTCCGCCGCAGGCGAGTGCCGTCTGATAAAATGTATCGACAGCCGCTGCGTTCTGCGCCCGCAGGCAGATGTGCATGCCGCTGTCGGCCGCGACCGGCGCCATGCCGGGGCGATGATTCAGCCAGAATTCCGGATAGCGCTTGCCGAAGCCGATGGTGGTCGCCCGCACCACCAGCTTGGCATGGCCGAGTGCCGCCAGCACCGCTTCATAGAAGCGTGATGACACTTCAAGATCGCGAACAGAGATGGAGACGTGGTCGATCATGAGACGGTGATATTCCTCAATCGGTCGATAAAAATTCCTAGCTCGTCATGCGCGGGCGCGACCCGCGCATCCATCAAATAATTTTAATTATCTTGCGTGATGGATTGCCGGGTCAAGCCCGGCAATGACCCATCATGAGAGAACGCACCTACGCCGGCGCGCCGGACTTCATCAGTTTGTAGATGATGGAATCCATCAGCGCCTGGAACGAGGCGTCGATGATGTTGGATGACACCCCGACCGTGGTCCAGCGCTCGCCGGTGTCGCGGTCGTGGCTCTCGATCAGGACCCGGGTGACCGCCTCGGTGCCCGCATTGAGGATACGGACCCGGTAGTCGGTCAGTTCCAGGTTCTTGATGGCGTCCTGATACTTGCCGAGATCCTTGCGCAGCGCGACATCGAGTGCGTTGACCGGACCGTTGCCCTCGCCGGCCGAAATCAAGGTCTCATTCTCGACCTTCACCTTGACCACCGCCATGGCGACCGTGACACGCTGGCCGACGGCATTGTAGCGCTGCTCAACATTAACGTCGAACTGCTCGACCGTGAAATAGTCCGGCACGCGGCCGAGAATGCGCCGCGCCAGCAATTCGAACGAGGCATCCGCCGCCTCATAGGCATAACCGGACGCCTCGCGTTCCTTGACCACGTCGAGCAGCCGGCCGATGCGCAAATCGTCCTTGTCGGCCGCGATTCCCAGGCGATCCAGCTCCGCCAGGATGTTTGACTTGCCGGCCTGATCCGACACCAGAAGCTTGCGCCGGTTGCCGACGACATCCGGGGTGACGTGTTCGTAGGTCGCCGGCTCCTTGACGATCGCGGAGGCATGAATGCCGGCCTTGGTGGCAAACGCGCTTTCGCCGACATAGGGCGCATGCCGGTTCGGCGCGCGGTTGAGCATCTCGTCGAGTTTGCGCGAGACGTGGACCAGCCGCCGGAGATTGTCGTCGCTCACGCCGATATCGAAATGTTCGGCATAGTCGGATTTCAGCTTCAGGGTCGGGATGATCGACACCAGATTGGCGTTGCCGCAGCGCTCGCCCAAACCGTTGAGCGTACCCTGGATCTGGCGCGCCCCGGCGCGCACCGCGGCGAACGAATTCGCCACCGCCTGTTCGGTATCGTTGTGGGCGTGGATGCCGACGTGGTCGCCGGGAATGACCTTCACCACCGCGCCGACAATCGCCTCGACTTCGTGCGGCAATGTCCCGCCATTGGTGTCGCACAGCACCACCCAGCGCGCACCCTCGTCATAGGCGGCCTTGGCGCAGGCCAGCGCATAATCGGGATTGGCCTTGTAGCCGTCGAAGAAGTGCTCGCAGTCGAGCAGCACCTCGCGGCCTTTGGCTTTTGCGGCGCGCACGCTGTCGCGGATCGAGGCGAGGTTCTCTTCCAAAGTCGTCCCAAGCGCGACCCGGACCTGATAATCCGACGATTTGGCGACAAAGCAGATGGCATCGGCCTTGGCGTCCAGCAGACCGGCGAGGCCCGGATCGTTGGAGGCCGAGCGGCCCGGCCGCCGCGTCATGCCAAAAGCCGTGAACTTGCCGCGCAGCGCCTGGTCCGCGGAAAAGAATTCCGTGTCGGTCGGATTGGCGCCGGGATAGCCGCCTTCGACATAGTCGATGCCGAGATCGTCAAGCATCCTGGCGATGGTGCGTTTGTCACTGACCGTGAAGTCGACGCCGTTGGTCTGCGCGCCGTCGCGCAGCGTGGTATCGAACAGATAGAGGCGTTCTTTTTCCATCACGCGCTCAGGTGAAAAGGCCATAGAGGTACAGCACCAGCACGATCGCCAATGCGATCACCACGAATTTCAGGATGATGTAGTAGAGCCAGTGCTTGGGGAACGGCGTGTCCGGCTGTTTCATGACGGCTTTCCCTTCGGGCTCAGTTGCTTGGCCATTGTGGTGTTGACGAGCCATTCGTCGCCGCGCGCAACGGTGTTGCGCTGCTGCGGCTCGAAACCGCGCTCTCCAAAGAAATCGCGCGCGGTGTCGCTGGCATCGGTGGTCAGCCGCACGGTGCCGCGCGCGGCCGCGAGCTTTTCCAGCGCATCGCACAACATGGTCGCGACACCCTGGCGCGCGGCGGCCGGATGGACGTAAAGCATGTCGATGTTGCGGTTGTCTTCCAGCGCGGCGAAGCCGATCGGCGAACCGTCGAACGTGGCGATCAGAGTCAGCCGGGAGGCCAGCCGCCGGCCAAACTCTTCCTCGTCGTCGGCAGTCGCCGCCCATGCCGCCTGCTGCGCCCCGTCATAATCATCGCCCGTCAATTCCAGGATGCTCGTGCGAAAGATTTCCGCCAGCATGGCGGTGTCCTCGGCCAGAAATGGCCGCATGGCGAGGGTCGGATGCGCACGGGCCATTAGCGTGCGACCTCCCAGGTGGTGCCGTCCTTGGAATCCTTCAGCACGATGCCCATGGCGACGAGTTCGTCGCGGATGCGGTCGGATTCGGAGAAGTCCTTGGCCTTACGCGCAGCCGTGCGCGCGGCGACCAGCGCGTCGATTTTGCCGGCATCGATATCCTTGCCTGTCTGCCGGAGCGCGTTCCAATCCTGCTTGGTGTCCTGCAGGAAGCCGAGAAAGCGTAACGAGGCCGCCAGTTCATCGCGTGCAAGTGCATCGCCGCCCTGCGCCAGATTGCGCAGGCCATGCAGTGCCGTGATCACCTGCGGCGTGTTGAGGTCGTCAGCCAGCGCTTCCAGCACCCCGCCGGAGATCGTTTCACCTTCGGTATCACCCGCAACCGCGTAGTAATCGTCGAGCACACGCCAGCTTTCCTCCAGGCCGCGCACGGTCCAGTCGATAGGCTGGCGGTAATGCGTGCGCAGCATGTTGAAGCGCAGCACCTCGCCCGGCCAGTCGGCCAACAAATCGTGGATGGTGAAGAAGTTGCCGAGCGACTTCGACATCTTCTCGCCTTCGACCTGCAGGAAGCCGTTGTGCATCCAGTAATTCGCCATCACCGGCGTATGAAAGGCGCAACGCGACTGCGCGATCTCATTCTCATGATGCGGGAACATCAGGTCGATGCCGCCGCCATGAATGTCGAAGGTCTCGCCGAGATGCTTCCACGACATCGCCGAGCATTCCAGATGCCAGCCCGGCCGCCCCGGCGTCTTGATCCCATCCGGCGACGGCCATGCCGGCTCTCCCGGCTTCGATGGCTTCCACAGTACGAAGTCCATCGGGTCGCGCTTGTAGGGCGCGATCTCGACCCGGGCGCCGGCCATCATTTCCTCGGTGGAGCGACGGGCGAGGTTGCCGTAGTCCGGCATTGATCTGACCGCGAAGAGCACGTGATCATCGGCGATATAGGCGTGCTCGCTGTCGAGCAACCGGCTGATCAAGCTCCTCATTTCCGAAATATGCTCAGTCGCCCGCGGCTCGACCGTCGGCGGCAGGCAGCCGAGCGCGGCGACGTCATCGTGGAACTGCTTTTCGGTCTGGCTTGTGACCCTGCGGATCGCCTCGTTCAGCGGCAGGTCGGGAAAATCCTGCGCGGCCCGCGCATTGATCTTGTCGTCGACGTCGGTGATGTTCCGCACATAGGTGACGTGCTCGGCCCCGTAGAGGTGCCTGAGCAGGCGGAACAGGACGTCGAACACGATCACCGGCCGCGCATTGCCGATATGGGCGAAGTCGTAAACCGTCGGCCCGCAGACATACATGCGCACGTTCGCCGGATCGATCGGCGAAAACACCCGCTTTTCGCGGCTCAGCGTATCGTAAAGCTTCAATTCCATCACAAATCCAGTCCGCCGCGTGCAACCGATCCGGCCAAAACGGCGCAAACCGCCTCCCCGGCCCGGGCTGGCCTTGGCGTCACTGTCTCGAACTGGAGAATAGACGGCCGCAGCCAGCAAAGTGCGCTAGCGAATAATCTCCCGGCAAATGCCGAAGAAAGCGATAAGGCCGTTCATGGCCGGGAAAATGGTCAAATGCGGCCGCGCCCGTCAAGGGCGAATTCCGATCATTGGCACGCGGTCGGACTAACCTGCGCTACTTCTCCAGCCAATCGGCGCAACGCGCCGGCTGTCTGGGTGCCCCATGGCATGATCGGCACCGTGGAAGTCGAGTTCTTCGGCGAGCCCTCGATGATCTTGTCGGAATAGACCACGTAGACCAGAACATTGCGCTTGGCATCGCAACCGCGAACGATCCGCATCTTCTTGAAGAGGAACGAACGGCGCTGGCGGAACACCTCCTCGCCCTGCTCGAACTTTGCCTTGAACTTGATCGGCCCGACCTGCCTGCAGGCGAGCGAAATGTCGGAGACTTCCTCGGCAATCCCGATCCAGCCCTTGAAGCCGCCCTTTTCCGGCACGGTGAAGTGGCAAGCCACGCCTTCGACGTCCGGATCGTCAATGGCATAGGTGGCGATCTTGTCGTTCGGCGAGATCCACTTGAAGACCGTCGATTTCTTGAAAATCAGGTCGGGGTCTTCCGCCGCCGCCGGCATTGTCCAGGCGCCAACCATGACCAGCGCAACAACCAACGAAAATACGCGGCCGATCCCTCGAAAGTCCGGTCCGCAGCGGGCATGGGGCAAAGCAGACATGGCTTTAGAACTCCAATGGTTGGCAGGCATTTAGGCACCCATCATCCCCTGTGCGAGCCTCGGACCAGGAGTCAGATCAGGAATACATGTCCTGAGCCGAAAAGAAGCATCATGATACCATTTTTGTCTAATTCCTGGTCAGAGCCTCAACGCGCGGCAGCGTCATCCGTTGCGCCCGGTCGCATCTTCCTTCAATGTTCGGCCCAATCGGGTTAGCTCAATTGCCAACCGGCCGCATCCCATTCACCGGCCTACCGAGATCAAGACCAATATGAATATGCAGGATCGGGGAGTGGACGCCGACGAAACAGCCGCTGAACGCGGTGAGTCCCTGCTGAAACTCGATGATTTTCTGCCCCATCGACTGAATGTGTTGTCCAGTCTGGTTTCGCAGGCCCTGTCACGGGTCTACGCCCAGCGTCATGGCATCGGGATCCCGGAATGGCGGGTCATGGTAACGCTCGGCCATTTCGATGTGATGACCGGCAAAGCGATCGGCGCCCACACCCACATGCACAAGACCAAGGTCTCGCGCGCCGTCGCCCAGCTCGAAAAGCGCAAGTTCGTGACCCGGCGCGCCAATCGCGAGGACCTCCGCAAATCCTTCCTCTCGCTGACGCCGGAAGGCCGGGCCATCTACGAGGATGTCGCGCCGATCGCGGTCGATTTCTCCCTGCGGCTGGCACAGGTCGTTCCCCCGGAAGATCGGGCAGCCTTCGACCGCGCCGTCACGCTATTGACCGAACAATCCGCAAAACTCGTTACCGAAATCGAGAATGGCAGGAGCGCTGACTGACTCCGGACGTAAATCCCGCTTATCATTTCACAAATAGTGAAGGTCAATTCGCCTGCCGACATCTACATTTCCAAACAACTTTTCGCATGACTAATGTCTGCGATCCGCGCGCCCTGCGGATCATGCGCCAGGAGGACCCGTGGAGCTTTATTCCTATTTCCGTTCATCGGCCGCCTATCGTGTTCGCATCGCGTTGAATCTGAAGGGCCTGTCCTACGAAACAATCTCGATCCATCTCACCAAGGACGGCGGCCATAATTATCGTCCGGAATTCAAGGCGATCAATCCGCAGATGCGTGTTCCGGCATTGGCGCTGGATTCTCGGCAAGCTGCTGATTCAGTCCCTCGCCATCATCGAATATCTCGATGAGACCTATCCCGAACCGCCGTTCCTGCCGCGCGACCCGCTCGCTCGCGCCGAAGTCCGTGCCGTCAGCCAGATCATCGCCTGCGACATCCATCCGTTGAACAATACCGGCCCACTCCGCTACCTGAAGAGCCAGCTTCGCCACGAACAGGCCGAGATCGATGCCTGGTATCACCATTGGGTCATGGCCGGATTCGCGGCGATCGAAGCCATGATCACGCCGGGCCCCTATGTCTGTGGTAACGCGGTAACCGAGGCCGACATTTGCCTAGTCCCGCAGGTCTATAATGCCCGCCGCCTGAAAGTTCCGCTCGATCGGTTCCCCAAGATCGTGGCGGCCGACGCGGCCTGCCTCAAGCTCGAGACCTTCGACCGGGCACGCCCGGAACAACAGCCAGATGCGGAGTGACGCTCCGCACCGGGACTGCTAGAGCATGATCTGGTCGCCCCTTTGAGGACGTGCGAAACCAACGAGCGCAAGCGTGCAGTCCAATAATAATAACATCGGCCTCGTGGTCCTCTGGATGATCGGGGCCCTGTTGTCGTTCACCGTTATGGCCCTGTCGGTTCGCAATCTCGCGGGGCGGCTGACGGTGATCGAAATCCTGGGCTTGCGCAGCGGCGTCGGTCTCGTGCTGCTGGCCGGCTTGATTGCCGCGCGCCCCGAACTGCGCCTCCTGATCAAAATGCGCCACCTCAGACTGCAGTTCTTCCGCAATGGCATTCATTTTGTTTCGATGTGGGCCTGGGCTCTGGGGGTGACGATCCTGCCACTCGCGACGGTATTCGCGCTGGAATTTACAATGCCGGTGTGGACCACAATATTGGCGGTGTCTTTTCTGGGAGAACGCCTCAATATCAGCCGTATCGGTGTGATCATCTTGGGATTTATCGGCGCCCTGATCATCATTCGCCCCGGCGTTTCGGCATTCGATCCGGCTTCGCTTCTGGTCCTGGCAGCGGCCTTCGGCTACGCGGTGAGCTTGATCGCGACTAAGAAACTGATTGCAACGGAGTCGGCATTTTCAATCATTTTCTGGATGAACGTCATGCAATTCCCGATGGCGTTGATCGGCTCTGATCCGCTGTTCGTAACAAAGCTCGGAATCGAAAACATTCCCACAGCCATCGGAATTGGCGCCGCTGGGCTGGCGTCGCACTATTGCCTCAGCAATGCGTTCCGCTCGGGCGATGCAAGCATCGTGGTCCCGATGGACTTTATGCGCATCCCCTTGATTGCGGTGATCGGCTGGTGGGTCTACGGCGAAAAGATCGACATTTATGTCTTCGCCGGCGCAGGCCTGATTATCGCTGGCGTGCTTTGGAATCTGCATTATGAGGCGGGCCGAAACCGGATTGCACGGCATGCCAGCAGTTGATTGCATGGCGTGGGAGGTGGCACCCTTGATGATTCCCCGGTAGAGTGCGCGCACATCAGATGTCGCCATCATTCCGGGCAATCAACGCCCTCCAAAGCTCTGGATTTCATTGCTGCCCCGGATGGGCCATCTTTTCGGACCAGAAGGGCAAATGATTCGGATCTCGTCGCCGGAACTGCCGCATTTCGCATGAAGATCGCCCGTTCCTTTCGCAAGCTCGTGCTGACCTTTGGCACCCTGACGGCATTGACAGCGCCGTCCTGGGCGCAAGACGTGCCGCAAAGCGTGCCGCAAGGCACGACACAAAACCCGGTCTGTTTAAGGCTGGAAGCGCAGCTTGCCGCCTTCGATCGCGGCGGCCAGGATGCCGGCCGCTCCGAGCAGGCCCGCCGTTACGAGGACGCGCTCCGCCGCCAGCAGGCGCAATTGGAGCGAATTGAAGCACAGTCCCAGCGCCTGGGTTGTCGGGGCCGCGGCTTCTTTTCGCTGTTCCAGAACCAGCCGCCGCAATGCACCAACATCACCACGCAGATTCAGCAGTTGCGCACCAGCATCGGTCAATTGCTGAGCCAGATCTCAGCAATTGCAGGGCAATTCCGCCGATCGGAACGGTCAGCGTCAGGCCATCATCGGGGCCCTGGCCCGAAACGATTGCGGTCCGCAATATCGCTCCGCCGCTCAGCCCGGCAACTTCTTTGAGGCGCTGTTCGGCCCGGGAACCATCGTCAATCCGGGCAGCAATGTGGGGCAATCATCGACCTACCGGACCCTCTGCGTTCGCACCTGCGACGGCTATTACTTCCCGATATCCTATGCCACGGTTCCGGCCCGTTTTGCAGACGACGCGCAGGCGTGCCGACGCATGTGTCCAGGCGCGGAGGTCCTTCTGTTCAGCCATCGCAATCCCGGGGAGGAAGTGGCTCAGGCCGTATCCGCCGGTGGCGGGCTATATTCGGACCTGCCGAATGCATTCAAGTACCGCAAGGAATACAACCCCGCCTGCGGTTGTAAGCGCAGCGATCAGTCCTGGGCGGACGCGCTAAAGGATGTCGACGATCCCAGCGTTGAGCGCGGCGATATTGTCGTCACCGAAGAGCGTGCCAAGGCCATGTCGCAACCGCGCGGCGTGAAAGGTCAAGTTCGCACATCGGCGACGACATCCGGGGCATCCGCGCCACCAACAAAAAATCCAAGCGGCAAGACCGACGCTGCAACCGGCTCGACCGACGAGCCTGCGGCGAATACGCCAAAGCGCAAAATTCGTTCAGTCGGCCCGACTTTCCTGCCGGCTCGATAAGACATGACAGCGTGAGGTCGCCGCGTCACGCCCGCGCATGTTTCAAATTGCCAGAGGAATTTCCGAACGATTGACACCCTTTCGCAACGGCGTGGCCGGTTTTGATCGAGTTAAGCCGGACGCGTCGCGCCCTTGACCGTGGTGCGCAACATCAGCCGGCATTCACTGGACGGAAAGTCCGTCCGGGCGTGCGAGGAGCAGCGATTGTCCCACAGCAACAAATCGCCGACGCGCCAGACGTGCTCATAGACGAATTCCGGCTTCTCGGCATGATCGAATACCGCGTTGAGCAAGGGCTCGGCCTCGTCCTGCGGCATGCCCTCGATCCCCACCGTCATCAAGCGATTGATATAGACGGCCTTGCGGCCCGTATCCTCGTTGGTGCGGAACACCGGGTGGCTACATGCGCCGAAGGCTTGCGTGCCCTTGGCGTCGCCTTTTTGGGTCGATCCGTAATTGTAGTGGTGGATCGCGGCGCGGCCTTCGAGTTTGTCGCGGATGGCCGGATCAAGCGTGTCATAAGCGGCATATCCGCTCGCGAACAGAGTGTTGCCGCCCGTTGAAGGGATCTCAACCGAATAGAGAAAGGTTCCCTTGTCCGGCATCGGCGAATGGATCATGTCGTGATGAAACATCATTTCACCGTCGGGCAGCGCTCCGATCGGCTCACCGTTCTCGCGGATGTTGGAGATCAACATGATGCCGGGAAGAACCTGAGCGTATCCCTTGGGAAAAAACTTCGGCGGCCGCCGCGGCATGCCCTGTTCACCGAAATAGGAGGTGACCCTGATGAGGTCTTCCTGCGAAAGCTGCTGTCCGGGGAAAATGATGACGAGATGGTCGAGCCAGGCTTGGTAGATCTCCTTGACGGTTTCGTCGTCAGGCCGTTCGCGCAGGTCGAGCCCGCGGATTTCAGCGCCGATATGCGTGCTGAGCGGAACGACATCCAGCCGGGCTTTTGTCACGGCAGTCATTGCGATCCTCCGGACTTGCCGCGCGCGGATGCGGGCGGACCAGGCGCGCGGCACGACAACCCAGTTATCGGTTTGCCTGCCGAACCGGCGTGAATAGTCGCGTTTTCAAGGTCTCCCCGCAAGGCCGAAGCGGGTTCGCAGAGCCGCCATCGATGCGGGCCGCGCGCAACATGAACGCCGCCCGAAACCGGATGTCGCCTCGGGCATTCAGAGCCTCGGGGTGTTTGTCAAAGTTTCATGATTGTCGGGAGCAAGCGCTAAAAGTCGATCGCCTCGCCGCTCGACAGCACACCGCCGTCTTTCATCAGCGAATTGTCCGGTGCGGGCGGCGGCCTGCCGTCGTCGCGGAAGCGATTGATGATGGGGTAACGGCGATCGCGGCCGAAATTCTTCATCGTCACCTTGACGCCTGGCGCGGCCTGGCGCCGCTTGTACTCCGCGATCGTCAGAAGGCGTTCGATCCGCGTGACGGTGTCGCGGTCGAAACCATCGGTGACGATGGCAGCGACCGGATCCTCGCGCTCGACCAGCCGTTCCAGAATGGCGTCGAGCACCGCATAGGGCGGCAGCGAATCTTCATCCTTCTGGTCTTCGCGTAATTCGGCGGTCGGCGGCCGCACAAAGATATTCTCCGGAATGACCAGTCCCGATGATCCGAGCGCATCGGCGGGCTTCCATTCATTACGCAGCTGGCCCAGGCGATAGACCTCTGTCTTGTAGAGATCCTTGATCGGATTAAAGCCGCCATTCATGTCGCCGTAGAGCGTGGCGTAGCCGACCGACATTTCCGACTTGTTGCCGGTCGTCACCACCATCAGGCCGAACTTGTTGGAGACCGCCATGGTGATGGTGCCGCGCGCGCGCGCCTGCAGATTTTCCTCAGTGACATCGCGCGGCAGGCCGGCGAACAGTGGCGCGAGCGCCGTCTCGAAACCTTGCACGGCGCTTTCAATCGGCAGGATATCGTATTGAACGCCCAGCGCCTTTGCGACCGCGGCCGCGTCGTCAAGCGACTCCTGCGATGTGTAGCGGTAAGGCAGCATCAAACAATGCACCCGATCCGGCCCGAGCGCGTCGGCGGCCATGACCGCGCAGACCGCGGAATCGACCCCGCCCGACAGGCCGAGCACCACGCCCTTGAACCCGTTCTTGTTGACGTAGTCGCGCAGGCCCAGCACGCAGGCCCGGTAGTCAGCCTTTGGCCCCTCATGCAGGTCGGCCATTGGCCCATCGGCACATCGCCAGGTGTCCCCCTGCCGAGTTCCAATGGGTGGTGGCGATCGACTCCCGGAAGGCATCCATCTGGAACGCGACCGAGCAATCCGCATGCAGGCCGAAGGACGCCCCATCAAACACCAGTTCATCCTGACCGCCGACCTGATTGACATAGATGATCGGCAGGCCCTGTTCGGTGACGCGCGCGACCGCGATGTTGAGGCGGACCTCGTCCTTGCGTCGCGAATAGGGTGAACCGTTCGGCACGATCAACAATTCGCTGCCGGTCTCGGCCAGGCACTCGACCACCTCCTCGCTCCAGATGTCCTCGCAGACCGGCAGGCCGAGCCGCACGCCGCGGAAATTGACCGGTCCCGGCATCGGCCCCGGCGCGAACACCCGCTTCTCGTCGAACACCCCGTAATTCGGCAGGTCGACCTTGAACCGGACCGCAATGATCATCCCGCTATCGAGCAGCGCGACAGCGTTGTAGGCCCTGCCCTCCTCGGCCCATGGCGTGCCGATGACGATAGCCGGCCCGCCGTCGGCAGTCTCGCGCGCCAAGGTCTCGATCGCCGCGCGGCAGGCCGCCTGGAACGCCGGCCGCAGCACCAAATCCTCCGGCGGATAGCCGGAAATGAATAGTTCGGTCAGAACCACCAGGTCCGCGCCCTGGGCAGCCGCCTCCGCCCGGGCGCGGCGCGCCAGCGCGGTATTGCCGGCGACGTCGCCGACGATCGGGTTGAGCTGCGCGGCGGCGATGGCGAGATGGTTCACGGGGCGTGCGTTCATGACTATTTGTCTAGAGCGCTTTCAAGGCGAGTGGAATCATGAAAGCGCGCGCTGTTCTTGATATGTCGCATTTCCGAACGGCGAACCGGTTTCCAATTCGCCTGGAAATGCTTAGCCCGTTCGGCCGGCGGACCGCAATCGGCGCGATTGTGGCCCGTTACAGCCCCGCGAGCCGAACGCTTAGCGCCCACACCCAACCCGCCAGCGCCAGCAGCAACGTGAGGCCGACCGCCGCCGAGCCCATGTCCTTGATGCGGCCGATCCGGGGATCGTCATCCCGGGTGACGAAGTCGGCCAGCTTCTCCATCGCCGTATTCAGCAGTTCGACAATCATCACCAGCACCACCAGCGAGATCAGGAATAGTCGGGTCCAGGAATCCTGCGCCACCAGAAAGGCGAGCGGGACCGCGACGATCAGCAGCGCGAGTTCCTCGCGAAAAGCCTGTTCGCTCCGGGTCGCGGCGATAAGGCCGTTCCAGGAATTGACGGTGGCGCGAAGCATTCGTTCCATGGCGGTGTCCCGGGCGTTTTGTTGACCGAATCAACAGCGTTTGGCCTGCATAACCCAAAGCCATGCACCAACGCCAACAGCGTAGCGCTATGACACCGTCATGACAGAGGCTTAAACAGTGGCGGCGGCCACTCAGACCGATCGCAGGCGATTGCGGATGCCAGTGGCCGAAATCGCTTCCAGTTCCGGATCAAGCTCGATGCGCTCGATATTGTAGCCGACGTCACGGCCATAGAAGACGTTGGTCACGTTGGGCAGCTCGACGATGATGTACCGGCCTTCGTATTCTCGCATCGCATGTTCAATCCGGGCGCGCACATACTCGAAGGGGTATGGATTCTTGTCGTCGGTGCCGCCGGTATCGCGCACCGCGATGCAGGCCTGGCCGACACGGCGCAAGCCCTCGACAATCAACGCCTTGTGCCCGTCGTGGAACGGTTGATACCGGCCGATGAACAGCGCCGTCGATTTTTTGGGGTCAAAGATCGGACGCAATTGCTGCGCGATCGTCTCGGTCCAATATTCGACGGTGCCCTCGGTCGTCACCCGCACGTCACAGCGGTCCGGCGGCACAAACATCCGATTGGTATCCTCGAACTCGCTGGTCTTGACCCGGTCCATCCAAACGGTGAACGCCTCGCCGCCCTCGGTGAAGGCCGCGCGAGCCTGCGGCGTCGGGCAGATGAAATCCGCCAGCGCAAAGCCGCCGGTCGAGACCACGCGGTCGCAGAGCCAGCCGAGCCGACGCGCATGCTCGATGCGATCGGCCTCCGCGAAGCCGAGATCCTTGTGAATGTTCTGCCGGATTTCGTCGGCGTTGAAATGAACCGCATTGATCCGCCGCGCCAGGGCATTGGCGAGTGTGGTCTTTCCGGAACCTGGCAGGCCCATGACCAAGACTTTGCGGTTCATGCCATCCTCACACGTCACAAATTGGCAGATCACTCAGATTGCGGTCCGCAGCCGGGGCAGGCAGCGCCACCAACCCGCGTCAGTCCGGGACGGCCGACGCATAGCCAAAACGGTCGAAATCCCGCTCATAGGCGGTATGGACCCGGCACGCCAGGTCGTCACTGTAATAGTCGGTGCAATGCGCGCGGCGGGAGGAATTCACCGGAATGATGGCCTTTGTCCGCAGCACGTCGGACGCATTCACATGGTCGAGGACCCGGACGAAGTCGGCATTGAAGGTTTCCAGCTTGCCGATAAAGTTCAGGCTGACGCCCGGGATCGTTAGAAAATCGTCCTGCACATGCCAATGCGGATCGACGGCGCGATGCGCGGTCTCGGTTGCGAAGGTGACAAAATCCGCAAACGACAACGTCTTGTCCGCGCCTTCCGGCAACGCGGGATCAACCTCGGCTCGCCGGTCAAGATACAGATCGACGAAGGTGTCGCCGCGCGTCAGCGGCTTGCCCTGAAATTTGTCAGCCCAAGCCGACACCAGCCGGTCATACGGATTGCGCACGAAGGCAAAGCGCAACGCCGACGGATCGGTTGCGACCTGATGGAATCGTGAAATACCGACATGGCGTGGTCCCTCGAGACCAGACACCTTGCGCTTATGCAGGTCCTGATAAGGCCCCGGCTCGCGCCCCGACAACAAAATCAGAACGGTCTTGATCAAAGACGTGGCGCATTTCGGAATCCAGACATAGAGCAATCGGTATTCCGGCAGGACGTCGATGTAGACGTTCGGGAAAAAGCCGCGCGCCATCACCTCGTCATAGAAGGCGCACGCCCGGGCATCGAACAACCGCGCCGTGCCGTTGAGCACCCGCGAGCGCGCCCGCCGCGTCAGGTAGTCATAATGCCACTGGAGACTTTCAACCGCGCCGGACAATTCTGCCCTCCGCCGTGGTCACAGCCCCGACGCCGCCGGCAGCGGCCGAACCTTGCCGACCTGTTCCTGCTTCAGCAGATCGGCCAGCAGGAACGCCAGATCGATCGACTGCTCGGCATTGAGCCGCGGGTCGCAGACCGTGTGATAGCGGTCGTTGAGCTCCTCGTCGCGGATCGCACGCGCCCCACCGGTGCATTCGGTGACATTCTGCCCGGTCATCTCCAGGTGCACGCCGCCGGCATGCGTTCCTTCGGCCGCGTGGACGGCGAAGAAATTGCGCACCTCCTTGAGGATCTGATCGAACGGTCGGGTCTTGTAGCCGCCGGCCGTTGAAATCGTGTTGCCGTGCATCGGGTCGCACGACCAGACCACGACCTTGCCCTCCCGCTTCACCGCGCGCACCAGCGGCGGCAGAAGCTCGCCGACCTTGTCGGCACCAACCCGGCAGATCAGGGTCATCCGCCCAGGCTCGTTATCCGGATTCAGGACATCGATCAGACGCAGCAGGTCCTCGGCCTTGACCGAAGGGCCGCATTTGAGACCAAGCGGATTTTTGATGCCGCGGCAATATTCGACATGGGCATGGTCGAGTTGGCGCGTCCGGTCGCCGATCCACAGCATGTGTCCTGAGGTGCTGTACCAGCTTCCCGGGCGGGTCGAATCCTCGCGCGTCATCGCCTCTTCGAAGCCGAGCAGCAGCGCCTCATGGCTGGTGTAAAAATCCGTGGTCCGCAATTCCGGGTGGCTTTCAAGATCAAGCCCGCAAGCGCGCATGAAATTAAGCGCATCCGAGATCCGGTCGGCGAGTTCCACGTAGCGCCGCGACTGCGGGGAGTCCTTGACGAATCCCAACATCCATTGATGCACGCTGGCAAGATTGGCGTAGCCACCCTGGGCGAAGGCCCGCAGCAGATTGAGCGTCGCCGCCGCCTGACGAAAGGCCTCGATCTGACGGCGTGGATCGGCCGTGCGCGCCTCCGGCGTGAATGCGATATCGTTGATGATGTCGCCGCGATAGCTCGGAAGTTCGACACCGTCGCGCTTCTCGGTCGATGCCGAGCGCGGCTTTGCGAACTGGCCGGCGATGCGGCCGACCTTCACCACCGGCAGCCCGCCCGCATAGGTCAGGACAACCGCCATTTGCAGCATGACGCGGAAGAAGTCGCGGATATTGTTCGGGCCGTGCTCGGCAAAGCTCTCCGCGCAATCGCCGCCCTGCAGCAGGAAAGCCTCCCCGGCCGCCACGCGACCAAGCGCCTTGGTCAGATTGCGCGCCTCGCCTGCAAAAACCAGCGGCGGAAAGCTCGCCAATTGCCGCTCGGTATCGGCCAGCGCCTGCTTGTCCGGATAATCCGGCACCTGAACAATGGGTTTTTTCCGCCAACTATCGGGCGTCCAACGCTCGGACATCACTACCTCCGCCACTGCGCGGCAAACCGGTCCCCAGGAAATAAGGAGATGGGCGGTTTATACACGAGCCATCCGGCGGCACAAACATTTGCGTAGGCTGAAGAACCGCGTAACCACACCGCCCCGCCACAAGCCGGATTTCCGGCGCGGATGAGCTATTCGGCGGCGGCGCGGCGGAAACTTTCCGCCTTTTCCCGCATGGTGACGAGTTCTTCCGCAGCCGTTGGATGCACCGCCATGGTTGCATCGAAATCAGCCTTGGTCGCGCCCATGCGCACGGCAATGCCGAGAACCTGGATCAGTTCCCCGGAATCCGGCCCGACAATGTGGCACCCAACCACGCGGTCGCTGGCGGCATCGACAACCAGTTTCATGAAGGTGCGTGTATCGCGCCCCGACAGGGTCGCCTTCATCGGGCGGAACGTCGTCTTGTAGATGTCGACGGCATCGAGCCGCGCCACCGCCTCGGCCTCGGTCAGACCGACCACGCCGACTTCGGGCTCGGAAAAGACCGCCGTTGGTACGTCGCGGTGATCGACCGGCGTCGGTTTGCCGCCAAAAACGCTGTCCGCGAAGGCATGGCCTTCGCGGATCGCGACCGGCGTCAGGTTGAGCCGGTTGGTGACGTCCCCGACGGCGTAGATATGCGGCACCGAGGTCTGCGAATATTCATTGACGGCAATGCCGCCATTCGCACCGATACGCACCCCGGCCTGCTCAAGCCCAAGGCCGTGAATATTGGGATGTCGGCCAATCGCAAACATAACCTTGTCGACCTCGATCGCGCAGCCGTCGGAAAGCGTCACCGTGTAGCTGTCCTGGGAATGCGCGATCCCTGCCACGGTCTTGCCGGTGACGATGGTGATGCCGCGCTTTTCCATCTCGTAGCGCAGATGCGCCCGCACATCGTCGTCAAAACCACGCAGGATATTCTCGCCGCGATAGACCAAAGTGACATCCGCGCCGAGCCCGGCGAAAACACCGGCAAATTCCACCGCGATATAGCCACCGCCCTGGATCAGGATGCGCTTCGGCATCGTTTCAAGATGGAGCGCTTCATTCGAACTGATGACGTGCTCAAGACCGGGAATGTCCGGGCCGTTGTAGGGTCGCGCCCCGGTCGCGATCAGAATGTGGTCGGCGCGAACCGTCGCGCCATTGGCGGTCAACCGTACCGTATGGGCGTCCTCCATGACTGCCCGGCTCTTCACCAGGTTGACCTTGAAGCGTTCCAGCGTCGTTGTGTAGGCCGCCTCCAGCCGATTGATCTCACGATCCTTGTTGTGAATGAGGCTCGGCCAGTCGAACCTGGTCTCACCGACATGCCAACCGAATCCGGCGGCATCCTTAAACTCGTCGGCGAACCGCGCGGCATAGACCAGAAGTTTTTTGGGAACGCAGCCACGGATCACGCAGGTGCCGCCGACGCGGAATTCTTCCGCGATCGTGACATTGGCGCCGTAGCTCGAAGCAATCCGCGCGGCGCGTACGCCACCGGAGCCGGCGCCAATGACAAAGAGATCGACGTTCTGATCCGGCATCGCTGCTATCGCTTCGGTCAATTTCCTGAAGTGCGATTCAGTCGGACTGAATCACGCGGACTGGATCACGCTGGATTATCTGACATCGTGATCTGTCGTCTGTTCCCTCGGGTCAGGCCCAAGTGCATGCTTTTCGAAAAAGTCTGCCCTTTTCCGAAACTTACTCTAGAGTTCGTGCCCCCTGGCCTTCATCTCATTGCGGAACTTGATCAGAATTTCATCCGACAGCTTGTTCGCCCAGGCATGAACCGTGGTCACACTCTGTTCGAGGACAGCCGGCTCCTCGACGATGATCTTCTTGCCGAGCGGCGTCTTGTAGAACGCCAGCGCTTCCTTCAATTCCTTTTCGGTGAATCGCGAGGCGTACAGTTTCGCCATTTCGTCGAGCGGTTCGCTTCGCCGCTTGGCGTACTGCTCCTTCAGTTTCGCCGCGACCGCGTCGAGATCCTTCGACACCATCGGGTTCACCTGTAGCAAGACGCCCTTCGCCTGCTCGATGATACCTGGCAGAATCGGATCGAAGATCTTGTCGGACCCTTTAACCACGATCAGTTCCTTGGCGGTCTTGATCGCCGACTTCGACGGATCCGCCGCGCTGGCGTTCCCGGCGAAACCGACAACGCATAGCGCCAGAAACGACGCGCGCGTCAGCCTGGCGAATTGATTCATGTCCATGGACAAACTCCCTTTTGGTTTCCTGAACTCAGCTCTGCCCAACAACGCGAACCGCGTTCGGACCGGCGAGAATGGCGGTATGGGCAATCCCGAGGAACAGGCCGTGTTCAACGACGCCTGCAATCTCGGCAAGGCGGCAGGCAAGAGAACGAGGATCCGCGATGCGCTGCAGGGCGGCGTCGACAATCCAGTGCCCGGAATCCGTGACAAAAGCGTGGCCGTCACCGCCGCGCCGCAATGTGATCAATCCCGACAAGCCGCACGCTGCAATCGCCCCTTCGATCAGCCGCAAGGTCGGCGCGAATCCGAACGGAATGATCTCAATCGGCAGCGGGTGGCGCCCGAGGGTCGGCACCCATTTGGATTCATCCGCGATAACGACCATGCGTTTGGACGCGGTCGCGACAATTTTTTCGTGCAGCAACGCCCCGCCGCCGCCCTTGATCAGGCTGAGGTCCGGCGCCACCTCATCGGCGCCGTCGACCGTCATGTCGAGCAGTGGCGCCTGGTCGAAGGTGGTCAGCGGTACGCCATACTTTTCCGCTTCCTGGCGGGTGCGGTCCGAGGACGGAACGCCGACAATCTGCAAGCCGGCGCGCACGCGCTCGCCAAGGAGTTGCGTGAAATAGTGCGCGGTCGTGCCGGTCCCAAGACCGACTTTCATGCCCGGCTGTACGAATTCAACCGCGCGGGCCGCGGCTGCGCGTTTCAGCGCTTCAACATTCATTCTGGCGGCTTTCGGTTCTGGCGGGTGTGGATCGGGCCTCGACCAGCCCCTATCTAGCCTTGTTCGGCTGGGGTGCAAAGTCCGAACCTCGGGGCACTTTGCCCCGCCCCGCGACCGCAAGCCGCGATACTTGCCTCAACAGACCGCTCAGGATAGCGATGACACCTATGTCACAATACACAATTGTCTTCGATCTCGACGGAACACTGGTGGATACGGCGCCGGACCTCGTCGGCACCTTGAACGCTGTCCTCACCCGGGAAGGCTTAGTGCCGATCACGTACGAAACCGGCCGCAATCTGGTCGGGCACGGCGCCCGCCACATGATCGAGCAGGGCTTTGCCGTGCAGGGCCGCACGCTCGATGTCGAATCCACCGACAGGCTGTTTGCCGACTTCATCGAGCACTATTCGCAACACATAGCGGTCCATTCCCGCCCCTATCCGGGACTGGAACACGCACTGGATGCGCTGCACGCCGGCAACCATCGCTTCGCGATCTGCACCAACAAGCCGGAAGATCTGTCTCTGCGCCTGTTGAACACGCTTAATCTTACCACCCGCTTCCACGCCATCTGTGGCGCCGACACCTTCAGCGTCCGCAAGCCGCATCCCGGTGCCCTGATCCAGACCATCGAACGGGCCGGCGGTTCACCGGCCCGCGCAATCATGGTTGGGGATTTATTGACCGATATCGCCACGGCGCGGTCGGCGGCTATTCCGGTCATCGCGGTGGATTTCGGTTATACCGAGCTGCCGATTGCACATCACAATCCGGACCGCATTATCAGCGGTTACGACGCGTTGCCGGCAACGATTGCAGAGTTGCTGCGGGATCGTGCGTGATTTCCGCAATCGGATACGGAAAAGGCGGCCATCTAACGCACCTACCGCACCGCTGCATCAATCTCACGGTTCGGCAACTGATATTGCGCCTTTCGCGTGTCATTCGTATGGTTTGTCCTGGTCAGGGCGGTTGAAAGGCCCCAAAAGGGACGGGTGCGACCATGCGGGGAGTTGTCGCCATTGCCGGTTGCGGCCTGATACTTGCCGCGTGCACGTCGTCGCAGCTGACGGGTGTCCTAACGTCGGCGCCAGCACTATCGTCGAACACGCTGCAACTCGTTTCGGCCCCTCCAGGCGCGGAGGCCAAGGCGGCCACCGGTCAGGCGTGCACGACGCCCTGTTCGATTGCGGTCAATAGTCCAGGCGAGGTCGTCGTGACCTTCTCGCTTGCCGGCTATTATCCGGTGGTTGCCACGGCCCGCCTCATTCCCCCCAGCGATCCGCGCGATCCGGAATTGCCGTCGGCATCGCCACGGCTCTATCCCAATCCGCTGGTCGCAGAGCTCGAACTGGCGCCGCCGCCCCCGCCGCCGCCGGTGGTCAAAAAGCGCCGCGCAACCAAACGAAAGCCGGTCGCCACCCGCCGCCCGCCGCCGCCCACTCCGGCATCGGCGCCACCACCGCCAGCAGCGGACGTGGCACCGCCGGTAGCCCCGCCGATCGCCCAGCCGGTTTCGCCGCCGCCGGCCCAACCGGTCGGCCCATCTCCAGGCGTCGCCTATCCCTGGCCCACGCGCTGAGCGGCGTAACCCATGCCCCGGAGCGGCAGCGGGTTGTGCCGAGGTGGCAATGACCCCCATGGCAGCGGCGGGAAAAATTCCATATGTATACTCGACACGACATGCACCCTGAGCAGTGCGCCGCGGCCGCGCCGCGGGCCCAGTTCCCAAACAGTGCAGCCGACCGGGAGTGACGGATTGTGACAGCAGTGACGGATGGAATTGACGCCATCGACCGTGACGCCGGCGACAGCCGCACCGGTGCTCCGCTGATCGATCCGTTCGGCCGCGCGATTACCTATTTGCGCGTGTCGGTCACGGACCGCTGCGATTTCCGTTGCGTCTATTGCATGGCGGAGAACATGACGTTCCTGCCGAAGGCCGATCTGTCTCACCTTGGAAGAACTCGACCGGCTGTGCTCGGCCTTTGTGGCAACGCGGCGTACGCAAGCTGCGCCTGACCGGCGGCGAGCCGCTGGTCCGGCGCGGCATCATGACCTTGTTCCAGTCCCTGTCCGCCATCTGCAATCCGGCGCGCTGGACGAACTGACGCTGACCACAAACGGCTCGCAACTGACCAAATATGCCCGCGAACTGGCCGGCACTCGGCGTTCGTCGCGTCAATGTCTCGCTCGATACGCTCGACGCCGACAAGTTCCGCGCCATCACCCGCTGGGGCGATCTCGACAAAGTGCTGGCGGGCATCGACGCGCGCTCAGGCGGCCGGCCTCAAGATCAAGATCAATGCGGTCGCGCTCAAGGGCGTCAACGAGGACGAGATCTGCCGGCGCTGATCGAATGGGCGCACGGCCGCGGCATGGACCTCACCTCATCGAGGTGATGCCGCTCGGCGACATCGGCGAAGAACGGCTCGACCAATATTTGCCGCTGTCGATGGTGCGGGCGCGGCTGGCCGAGCGCTTCACGCTCGACGAGATCGATTATCAGACCGGCGGCCCGGCGCGCTACGTGCGGGTGCAGGAAACCGGCGGCCGCCTCGGCTTCATCACGCCGATGACCCACAATTTCTGCGAGTCCTGCAATCGCGTGCGCATCACCTGCACCGGCACGCTCTACATGTGCCTCGGCCAGGAGGATGCCGCCGACCTGCGCACGCCGTTGCGCGCATCGGAAGCGCAATGAGCTGCTCATGCCGCGATCGACGAAGCGATCGCCCGCAAGCCCAAGGGCCACGACTTCATCATCGACCGCCGCACCGCCGCCCGGCCCTGTCGCGCCACATGAGCGTCACCGGCGGCTGAACAAACAATCGGCATTTTGAATTCTGCACAGCGACCGCCGCGCCCCGCGCAGCGGTGCGAGAGACCGTTACGGCTCGACATCGACATGCAATTCCATCTTCGGATGAATGCCGCATGTCACCAAAAATTTTCCCGATTTCGGAAATGCAACTTCAACCGTCTCGCCGGGTTCTTGCGCGCCGGAATCCAGATCGAGCCGCGGATCGAAAATCCGCACATTGTGCGTACGCGTATCGTTGTTGACGATCCAGATTTTTTCACCGCGCTTGAGCTTGATGTGGGTCGGCGCATAGGCCTTGTTGTCTTGCGCGACCGTGGTGACGTGCACAGCGGGCGCCGTCACAGCGGTGGTGGTCACGGCAATCTTCTGCGGCAGTTCCGGTTCGCGCTCGGAAGTCAACGTCCCGAGAAACGCCTTGAGGTCCGCGCGCTCCTGCGGCGACAGCGTCAGGCCGCGCAGCAGGTCCGCGGACAATGTCGGGCGATCGACGATCCCGCTTTCGTATCGGCGGATGACGTCATCGAGCGTCTTGAGCGACCCGTCATGCATGTAAGGCGCCGAGCGTCCGATCTCGCGCAGCCCCGGTGTCTTGAAGGCGTGCTCCGCCGCCGGCAGTTTCAACACCGCGCCGCGGCCGCGGTCGTCGCCCGGCAGCCCGATATCGTGAAAGGCGTTGTCGGTAAAGGCAAAGCCACTGTGGCAATTGGCGCAGCCGGCTTTGCCGTTGAACAGTCGGAACCCTCTGATCTCCGACGCTGACATTGCCCCGTCATCGCCGGCCACCCAGCGATCGAACCGGGTCGGCGGCGACACGAAAGTGCGTTCGTAAGTGGCAAGCGCCTTCACGAGATTATCCGAACTGACCGTCGGCGCATCCGGAAATGCCTTGGCAAAGGCCTGCACCATCACTGGATCGCGGCTCAGCCGCGCAACGCCCTTAGCGATCGGCTGCGCCATCTCGTCAGGCAACTCGATCGGACCGGCCGCCTGTTGTTCCAGGCTGCGCGCGCGGCCATCCCAGAAATAATCAGCCCCCCACGCCAGATTCCACAGGGTCGGAGTATGCCGTCCGAGCAAATGACCGGGAACGCCGCTGCCGCGCGTCTTGCCGTCGGCAAAACCCTTGCCGCGGTCATGACAGCTCGCGCAGGCGATTGATTTGTCGGCCGACAGCCGTGGATCGTGAAACAGCATTTCGCCGAGTTGACGCTTGGCTTTGGAATAGGAATTGTTAGCCGGAAACGGGATCGCCGCGGGGCGGCGATATTTGGCTTTCAGCGCGGCAAGATCATCGGCTGCGGGTGCGGCAGCCTGGCCAGACAGGCCGGGTCGCGCAGCCAGGTCCGATGCCGGCATCACCAATGCCGCGAAGGCACCAGATACGGCGCCCGCGACGAAGGCTGAAACAATCACCCGCCACCAACGCCATTCCCGCATTGGCACCTCACATCAGCCGGCCGGCGGCAAGCTCGACCCGCGAGACATCGCTGAGCACACCACCATAGTCAACAATCGGTTTGTGCGGCGGCATCGCTGTTGGGAACGCATTTTTCAGATTGGCGAACGCCGCGCGCAGGCTTTTCAGCGCCGCCGCATCCTTCTTGTCCAAAGCCGGCGAAACGCTTTCGATCATGGCTTCGGCCTGCCAGATAAAACCGCGCGCATCCTGGTATTCGACCGGCTTGCTGATCCGCCCATCGACGATCGCTTCCTCATACTCACCGGCCGCCGCCTTGGCCAGTTCCACTGCCGTCTCAACGGTAAACGATGCCCAATCGGGTTGTTTCGCCTTCAGCCCAACATCCGCCGCCGCCAGCGCGTCGTTGACGGTCTTGAGCGCGTTAACATAGATATCGCCGCCCTTCTTGGTTTTGACCGCATTGGCCAGCACTTTCAGCGCAACCTCGAACGGCGGCACTTTGTACGCCTTCAGGTCGCCGCGGATCTCGCCATAGATTTCTTCGGTTGGATGCAGGAAGTGCGGCATAGCGGCAGTCCACTGCCCATCCGTGACCAGTTGATTGCCGATCAGGAGATGACCGCGCAATTCAGCAATCTTCAAGGCGAAAGACAGATCCGGCGGCAATTTCGCTGCGCTCGGCGCACCGCCCTCTTCGCCGCCTTGTGCACCGCTCTTTGCAACCGGTTCGCCACTTTCCCCGGCTTCATCACCATGACTCATGGCGGCAAGCGTCATACCGCCGGCGCGCGAAACCGGTGCTGCCGCGCGGTTCGTCGCGCGCACCAGCTGGCTTTGCACGCTCGCTGCATCGGCGGAGAGGGCTTGAGCAGCGTCAATCGCGGTGGCGGTGCCCGCGCCAACGACGACGAAAGCGCCTACTCCAACCCAAATCTTACTGGCCTTTTTCATATCCGTTCCCCGTGGCGACGATTGGTGTGTGCCCCCGCAATGACGTCGCGAGCGGGCGGACAATACTATGAAGAACGCTGGCGCGTCCAGTAAAGACATAGTTTTTAATTATTCTAATAAAGATTTGGCAAATAATATTCTCGACAAGAACTATAGAACTATTACAAAACAGGGCAACCGTGCGGCACCATGCTGCCCGTCGAAAGAGCTCCCTGTCATGCAGATCATGATCGCCAACGTTCTCAATCCCGATGACCTGGCCACGGTCAAAGCCGCGATGGATCAGGTCGCGTATGTCGATGGCCGCGACACCGCCGGATTTGCCGCGCGGCTGGTCAAGCATAACCGGCAGGTCGACGGCTCCAATCGCTCGCTCGAATTCCATTCGCAAGCTGATCAGCGATCGCATCATGAATAATGACGTCTTTCGGATGGCGGTCCGCCCGAAGGCACTCTCGCCGCTGTTGCTGTCACGCTACGACCTTGGAATGCATTACGGCAGCCATGTCGATGACGCGGTGATGCAGGGTATCCGCACGGACGTGTCGTTCACGTTGTTTCTCGCGGAGCCGGAAAGTTACGACGGCGGCGAACTGATCATCGAGGTGCCTTCCGGCGAAGAGGCGATCAAGCTTGATGCCGGATCGCTGGTGGCCTATCCCTCCACCGCCCTGCATCGGGTCGGCGAGGTCACGCGAGGCACCCGCTTCGCAGCCGTCGGCTGGGTGCGCAGCTTCATCCGCGATCCGGCGCAACGTGAACTGCTTTTTGATTTGGATACCGCTCGTCGCCAGATGTTCGATCGTGACGGCAAGACCGCGCAATACGATCTGGTCGCCAAATCGCTCGCCAACCTGACGCGAATGTGGGTGGAAGACTGAAATAGCGTCCGCAACCGGCACGGCGCCGTGATCTAAACTATTTCTTGTCCGCGTTGTCCGCGCTTTCTGGTCGCTTCACATCCACATTGATCCGGATCGGCTTCCACTCGCCTTCCGACAGGATGAACTTGAGATCATAGTAGACGTGACTTGGGGTCGTATCGAAATAGCCCTTCATCTCCAACTCCCCACGATCGCTGACCGCTGCATCCTGGGTCGATATCGGCTTCTTGGCAGCGATAATGTCGACGTCGATATGCTTATCGGCAAAGACCTTGAAGACCTGCTTTAATTTGTCAGCCGAGAACTGATCGCGAAACGGCTTCGACAATTTCGCATGTAGAACGGTGTAGATGCCTGTCACATTGGCGTCGTTGAAGGTCAGCAACGTGGACTTGATCAGAACCTCTTGCGTGAGCTGATTCGGGACCTTCTGTGCCTGCGCCGGGCCAAGCGATGCGGACAACAGTAGAATTGACGCCGCGACAATGGCTGAAAAACCTGCCGAAAACACATTCACAATATTTAAAGCTCTTGCACATGGATGCCTCCCGAATTCCTGGCGCCGCATTCAATAGCGCCAGAATGGTCGGATCAAACAAACTTCACAACATCATACTGAGCGCGGCGTTAACAGAAATTACGCCTCGATCACGATCTTCGGCGCCGCGCGTGCGGCCCCGGCGCCGAGGAGCTGATCTCGGACCTTGGCGGCGATATCGCGATAGATCGCAGCATGCGGCCCGTCCGGCTCGGTCGCCACCACCGGCAGGCCGGCATCGGATTTCTCACGAATTGTCATATGCAGCGGCACTTCGCCCAGGAACGGAACGTTGAGGCGCTCCGCCTCGTGGCGCGCACCGCCATGACCGAAGATATCGGACCGCGCGCCGCATTCCGGACAGAGGAAATAACTCATGTTCTCGATGATGCCGAGCACCGGCACATTGACCCTCTGGAACATAGCGATGCCGCGCCGCGCATCGATCAATGCGAGATCCTGCGGCGTCGAGACAATGACAGCGCCCTTGAGCGGCACCTGCTGCGCCATAGTGAGTTGGGCGTCGCCAGTGCCCGGCGGCATGTCGACCACCATGACATCGAGTTCGCCCCATTCCACCTCGCGCAGCATCTGGGTCAGCGCGGAGATCACCATCGGGCCGCGCCAGATCATCGGCGTCTCTTCATCGATCAGAAATCCGATCGACATCACCGTGAGACCATAACGCGAGATCGGCCTCAGCCGGGTTCCGTCGATAGTCTGCGGACGTTCCTTGATCGCCAACAGCTTGGGCAGCGACGGCCCGTAGATGTCCGCGTCGAGGATGCCGACCTTCAAGCCAAGGTCGCGCAGGCCGAGCGCCAGATTGACCGAGGTGGTCGACTTGCCGACCCCGCCCTTGCCGGAGGCAACCGCGATGATCGACTGCACGCCCGGCACGCCGGGCGAGCCTTTTTGGCCCTGTCCTTGCACCTGCGGCGCGCGGGCCTGCGGCGCGGTCGACGGTTGCGGCCGTGGCACGGATCCCGCGCCCGCCTTGCGTTCCGCCGTCAGGGCGATGAGTGCGGAGGCCACACCGGGGGTCGCGCGCACGGCGGCCTCGGCGCGCTCGCGCACCGGCTCCCAGGCTTTCACCGCCGCCGCATCAACGCTGATCGAAAAGAACACCTTGCCGTCGCTGACCACAATGTCGGACAGCGCGCCTGAATCCGGCAACGGTGTCCCATCAGGCGCGGCCACCTTCGCGAGACTCTGCAGAACCTGTTCCTTGGTGGCGGCCATGATGTCTCCTTATCACCCGGAAAGCCGGGGGACGGCTCGCGGTTCCCGACTAGATAAGCTACCGGGCCGGCTGGTCAACGCTCCGTCGTGCCTGTTCGATTGCCGGGTTGACGCAAGCCGCCAAGCCGGCACATTGCCGCCCGGACATTCAAGGGGCGCGAACACGCCCGGCCATGTAATTCGGGAGGTCATGATGGCGAAGGTGGCATTTCTGGGTCTGGGCGTCATGGGCTATCCCATGGCCGGACATCTGAAGAACAAGGGTGGGCACGAGGTCACAATCTATAACCGCACCGCCGGCAAGGCCGAGAAGTGGGTCGGGCATCATGGCGGACGCCGCGCGGCGACACCGAAGGAAGCCGCGGAAGGGCAGGATTTGGTCATGGCCTGCGTCGGCAATGACGCCGATCTGCGCGAGGTGACGCTTGGCCCCAATGGCGCCTTCGCCGGCATGGCCAAGGGCGCGGTGTTTGTCGACCACACCACGGCATCGGCCGAAATCGCACGCGAACTGCATCACGAGGCCCGCAAACGCGGCTTTGAGTCGATCGACGCCCCGGTCTCCGGCGGCCAGGCTGGCGCCGAAAACGGCGTGCTGACGGTGATGTGTGGCGGTGACGCGGCGCCGTTCGCACGTGCCGAGGCGGTCATCGCGGCCTATGCCCGGGCGTGCAACCTGCTCGGCCCCGCCGGCTCCGGCCAACTCGCCAAGATGGTCAACCAGATCTGCATCGCTGGCCTGGTCCAGGGCCTCGCCGAGGGGCTGCATTTCGCCATGCGTGCCGGTCTCGATATCGAAAAGCTCGTCGCAACCATCTCGAAGGGCGCGGCGCAGTCCTGGCAGATGGAAAACCGCTACAAGTCTATGACCGAGGGCGAGTTCGATTTCGGCTTTGCCGTCGACTGGATGCGCAAGGACCTCGGCATTTGCCTCGCCGAGGCGCGCCGCAATGGGGCCCACCTTCCGGCGACCGCATTGGTCGACCAGTTCTACTCGGAAGTCCAGAAGATGGGCGGCAAGCGTTGGGACACATCGAGCCTGATTGCGGTGCTTGAACGCTGATCGAAATCGATCCGGAAAGGTCGACGACTTTTCCGGATCATGTCGCAAGCCAGATTGTCTATTCATCCGGGCGTTGCAGCCTGAAGAGCCTGGGCGTCTCAGGCGCCCGACCTACCGGCAAATCCTCCGGCCGTTGATGAAGCTGCATGACCGGCCGCCCCGCGACGGTTGCCGGAAATTGCCATTCGGCCGGCCGCCAAATCCGCGAGATTGATTGAAGGCGCCGCGCGGCGGTGCGCGGTTACCCTGTGGTCGACCGCGGTAGCCTTGCGGCGGCCCGCGCCGGCCTTGCGGCGGTCCACGATAGCCCTGCGGCGGCCCGCGGCGGCCCTGCGGCGCTCCGCGGAATCCGGACGGCGGCCCGTTGCCTGGGCCAACCCGCCGCGCCCCGGGAGGCGGACCATTGAAGCCAGGCCCGACCCGCCGCGCGCCCGGTGGTGGCCCACGGAAATTTTGCGGTTGTCGCTTAATGTTGGATCGCCGCCGATCAAAATTCTGCGGCGGGGCATTGCTTCGACGCGGCGGCGCAACATCGCGCCGCGGCGGCCGCTGCCGGATGTTGGGCGGTCAATTCGACTGCCGCGGCGGCCGACGATTGAACTCAGGCGGACGACGCCCGCCGCGCGGCGGCCTCACATCATTGCGCGGCGGAGATCGATCGAGATCCGGTTTCCGATTGCCGCTGTTCGGTGGATACGAAGCGTCACGTGGCGGACGTTTGCCGCCGTCCGGAGGACGACGTCCAACGTCGGAAGGATGCCGGTCGCCGCCAGACGGATACTTGCCACCATTCGGCGGACGGCGACCGTCGTTCGGCGGATATCGGACGTCACCGGGTGGATGACGGACGTCGCCAGGCGGATACTTGCCGCCATTCGGAGGACGATGGCCGTCGTTCGGCGGGTAACGGACGTCTGGCGGATATCTGCCACCATTTGGCGGGCGATGGCCGTCGTATGGCGGATAACCACCATGATTTCTCGGTGGCACAATCCAGACCGGCGGCGCGCCGCCCCAAACCGGCGGGATCACGACCGGCGGCACACCGCCTCCGTCGGGCGGAGATCCCGGTGGATTCTCGAAAGCCGTATCCGGCGGCTGCGGCAGCGGCGTCGCATTCGGCGGCGTGGTGCGGATCGGCTGCGGCCGCACTGGCTGCTGCCCCTGGTTCGGCTGCGTGCAGGAACATGCCGCGCCCCCCAAATTGGCGGCGGCGAAACCAGCGGCCGCATTGTCAGCCACTGACCGCTGACGCGCACGCTGCAACAGCTTGCGCGCCGTCGCAACCAGATCGCTGTTCGGAAAACGCGCGATGAAGGCCTCGTAGCCGCTGGCATTGTTGAGCACGAAAGCCTGATACCAGGCGACCATTTCCTGTCGCCGGCCGAGCAGCGAGCGCACCTGCGGGGCAAACGGCGCAACGGGGTAGATTTCCACGAATGCTTCATAGGCTTCGAGATTATCTTCCTCGATCACCAGGTCGAATGCATCGCTCGGCGGCCGCGAACGGATCAGTTTGCGCCACTCGTCAATCGTTCGCTTGTCCGACGTAAAGGATACGTTCTGGGGCCGTGCGGCGTCGCCGTTCGGTCCGCCGCGACCTCCTCCGGAAGTGTTGCCAGGCGCGTTGCCGTTACCGGCAGCATCGTTGTTAGCTGACAGGTTGCCATTGCCAGCGGAGTCATTGCCCGCTGGCGCGTTGTCGTTTCTGGCCGAATCATTCCCGGCAGGCTGAGAGCTATTATCACCAGCACCGTTGCTCGTTGACGTATTTCGATTGTCTGCGGTGTCACGACCGGCGGGCTGATTGCTATTGTCAGCGGACGTGTCATTGGCGGGCGCATTGCCGGCATTCTTGTCCGTTGCCGCGGCGTCGCCAGTCGGATTGCCGGCAACCGCATCACCCGGGAAAAATGAAAAATTGACGGTCAGCGAAGAACTTTCCCACGGCGTCTGCTTGCCGGCGGTTGCCTTGTGGACCGCAAGCCGCACCTTCTTCAACGCCTGCTCGATCAGCAGACCGGGCTCTTTTGCGGTTTCAACAAAGGCCGACGTAAACGGACTGTGGTCGCCACTGCCGTCAAGCGCGGTCATGCCGGGTGCGGTGGCGTACGACACGATCGAGCCCGTCGGCGCATCGACGATGGCGAGGCCGCGCCCCGTGGTCTGCTTGATGGTTGTAAAGGGATTGTTGCGGCAGGCATCGAGAATGACCATCCGCATTTTCGCTGGCACGTCGGCGAGCATGTTCATCACATCCGCCAACCGCAGCGCCTGGATCGGTACATCGGATTCGCGCTCGATCTTCGCGTCGACAGGGACGAGAAAGTTTTCGCCGTCGATCTGAACCCCGTGCCCGGCATAGTAGATGAGCGCAACCGTATCAGCGCCCATCTTGGTGGCCTTCGCCGCGAAATCCAACACCGCCTTGCGCATGCCGTCGCGCGTAACATCGTCGGCCTTGATGACTTCAAAACCGGCGCCGGTCAGGAATTCTGCGACGGCTTTGGCATCATTGGCCGGGTTCGGCAGCACCGTGACCGCCTGATAATTGGAATTGCCGATCACGAGCGCGACACGGTTTTGCGTTGGACTGGAATTGCCAGCCTGTTGCGCAAGGACCGGCGGCGCCGACAGCAACGTCACGAACACGACAAATAACGCCGAAATCGCGCTGCGAAATCATGTTCCTCTCCCCAGATTGACAACAGGCATCGGCGACTGCTGTGATGATAGACTAATAAGACAGCCCACGCACGTTTTAAGCCCGTCCTATCGCTGCAGTGTATTCGAAGAACCGGCGGCGAATGGACGCGGGAACCGGAGAACGGGTCCGCCGGATTACCGGCGGACCCGTATGACGCCCACGACCAGATCGGGCTCGGAATGGACGGTTCTGAAACCCGAAACGCTGGACACGCTGTCGTGGAGCGGCACCTCAGAACCGCCGCTGCGAACGGGAGAACCTCTGGCCGCCGCCAAAGCGGTTAGACCCCGCATTGCGGTTCCCATTGAACCGATTACCGTTGAAACGATTACCGTTGAAACGATTGCCGTTGAAACGATTGCCGTTGAAACGATTGCCGTTAGACCGGTTCTGCGACTGGAAGCGTTGCGGAGCCCGGTTGCGCTCAAATCCGGAATTGCGGTTGCCGTTGAACCGGTTTGACTGAAAGCGCCGCGGGGCCTGGTTGCGCTCAAATCCGGAATTGCGATCGCCGTTGAACCGGCCTTGGCGGAAATCTCGCGAACGGACCGACCCCGTGCGGTTGCGTCGATCGAACCGTCCGGCCTGATTGCGCGGCGGAAGGGTCTTGACTCGATCACGGAAGCTGCGGCCCGGTGTCGTCGTCTTGACGCGATCTTGCACGTTTCCGCGCGGCGGCAAGGTCTTGACCCGATCACGGAAGCTGCGGCCGGGTACCGTCGTCTTGACGCGGTCCTTGAAATTGCGGCCCGGAGTCAATGAGGAGACGCGATTGTTTGATCCGGGACGCGGCTTGAGCACTTGGATCCGATCATTCAGCCGCGGCGACAGGCCGGCCCGGCCAAATCGCGGCGAGATGGTCTTGATCCGATTGGTCGGCAGGACCAGACGCTTGCTACCAAGACGGAATGCGGGAACGACAGCCGGACGGCGGCCATTGGCGAAGTTCGTCAACAGCGCCACCGGAACGATACGAGGACGGGCCTGCAACCGTCGGGCCGCACGGGCAAAATCGCTCGTCCCAAACCGCCGCAGGTAATTGCTGTAAGCGAACGGCGAATTGATGCGCACGGTCTCGTGCCACGCGACCACCTGCCGCCGGCGGGACAGCAATTCACGAATGCGATCGCACAGCGGATTGCTGGGATAAAGCCGGACGAACTCTTCGTAATATTCGACGCGATCTTCTTCGATCACCATGTCGTAGGCATCGTTCACCGAGCGCGTCCGGATGTCGGCAAGTTGTGCCACCTTGACAGGTTGTGGCTTGGACGGCGCGGCGCTCGCCTGTGCGTTCGCAACATCGGGAGCCAGGCCCGGAAAGAAGGCAAAGTCACCGGTCAGCGACGAACTTTCCCACGGCGTCTGCTTGCCGTCGGTCGCCTCATGCACCAGCCGCCGAACCTGCTTGAAGAACTGCTCGATCGGCAGCCCTGGCTGTTTGATCATTTTCATGAACGCGGCCGTATACGGGCTGTGCGTGCCGCGTCCGTCGAGCGCTTCGGTCCCTGGCGCCGTCGAATAGGCGACGATCGAACCGGTCGGCGCATCGACGATCGCAAGCCCGCGCCCGCCCGCATCGCCGAGCGCGGCGAATGGATTGTTGCGGCAGGCATCGAGAATGACGATGCGAATCCGGCTCGGGACCGCTTCCAGCGCCTTCATGACATCGGCGAGCCGCACGGTCTGATCGACGACGTCGGTTGCCGCCTTGATCGATGCGTCAACTGGAACGAGGAAATTTTCGCCGTCGACCTGCAGGCCATGGCCGGCGTAGTAGACCAGGGCAACGGTATCCGGGCCCCTCTTCTTGATTTTGGCGGCGAAGTCATCGACGACCGCGCGCATCTCGTCGCGCGACAGGTCGGACGCGGATACCACCTCAAAACCGGCACCGCTCAGGAGATCGGTGACAGCCTTTGAATCGTTGGCCGGATTTTTCAGGACGTTAATGGTCCTATAGGTCGCATTTCCGATGACCAGGGCCATCCGGTGCACGACACTGCCGGATGGCTTCGCCGTGAAGTCGGTCTCGGTGGCATCGGCGGATGCGACGCGCCCGACCGGCGCCTCTGTCGCGTTGTTCTGAGCCGAAACAGGTGTTGTCGCTAAGCAAACCAGCGCGGCGATGGCCGCCAGGATATGAATTCCACGGTATGACATGGCGCTCTCCATAAGGTCCCCACACGGACGCCTCAGGAGTCAGTCGCGCCAGCCGCATCACTGGTTCACGATTCCCGCGTGATCCCTCAAAAACCTGCCCAGTGAGAGCGGGGTGCCAATTCCAAGTTAATTCATCCCGCTCTGGCGGCCACCGATCCGCAAACAGGCCCAATTCCATGGAACGAACCTGCCAAATCAGCCGGCCGCCGGTCATCGTCCAAGATATACGGATTTCAGAATGCGATAACGTCGCCGTCTTCGGCGACAAGCAGGCCGGCGCCGCGAAGCTCGTCGAGATGCGCCAACATGCCCGGGCTCATATGGGTCACCATGATCCGCTGGGCCTTGAGGTCACCGAGACGGGGCTTCAAGGTCTGCCAGTTCATGTGCCCTGCGATCTCACCGGCATAGCCATAGCATTCGGTGATGTAGAGATCGGCTTGATCGGCGACCTTGATCAGGGCCTCGGTCCACTCGGTGTCGCCGGAATAGGCCAACAGACGTTCGCCGTCCGCGAGCCGCACCGCGGTCGACGGCGCGCCGGAAAAATGAACGACTTCGGTGGTCCAGACGTCGTGCCCGCAAACCCGCGTCGTCGTTTCCAGCGCGATTTCCTGCACCTCCCAAGCAAACCGCCAGGTCGAACTGGCCGCGCGCGGAAACATCACCTCGACCGCATCACGAATCCGCTGCCGGGTGCCGGGCGGCCCGGCGATCACCAGCGGGCGATCGCGCTTGTGGGCGAATTGCGCATCGAGCAACAAAAACGGCAGCCCGCCGAAATGATCGCCATGCAGATGCGAGAGGATGATGCCATCGATCGCATTCAGATCGACGGCCAGCCGCTTGAGCGCCACCGGGGCGCTCGCACCGCAGTCAACCAGCAGGGTCGCTTTCGACGATTGCACGTGAAAGCAGGTGTGGGACCGACCGCCCGACCCGAATGCATCGCCGGAACCAATGATCGTCAGCCGCATGCTCATGCCTTGGCGCTTGGCCGCGCGGAAACGGTGTCGTACCAGCGCCGGACGTTTCGGAGCTTCTCGGGTACCGAAAGCTTGGCCGGCTTCATAAAATCGATCGCGATCATCCCGGTAATATCGGCAACAGAGCAATGGTCGCCGACAACGAATGGACGATCCGTCAATTCGGTGTCGAGAATTGCAAGGAACTCGGCAACCAGCGGCCTGTTTGCTTCGGCCCAGTCGGCCACCTGCGGGACTTCCATTTCCTTCATCGCCGAATGCGAATGACGAAAGACATGAGCGACCGGAAACAACAAATTCAGCTCCAAACGGCGGTTCCACATCTCGACCAGCGCCACGTCCTTCGCGCCACGACCAAACAATGGCGGCTCCGGATGCAGCTCTTCAAAATACCGGCAGATCGCGATCGACTCGGTTATCACCGTTCCATCATCAAGCTCCAAGGCTGGCACCCTTTGCAGCGGATTGATCGCGGAATAGGTGGAGGACTTCTGTTGCATCGCGCCGAGATCGATTGCAACCAATGACGGCAGCGCGATGCCCTTTTCGGCGAGAAAAACACGTACCCGCCGTGGATTCGGCGCACGGCCACCATCGTAAAGTTTCATTGTCCCTCCGCCAACACGTCTAGCTGGATTGGGTCTTAGCCGGAACGGGTCTTCGCCGCCTTCCCGAACCGCATTAGCAGCAGCCGCCGGCCATTGCACCTGATGGAGTGGATTTGTCGTTCGCGACCCCGCTGGCAGGAGATCAAAAAAGCGAATGTCAAGTTCAAAACTCCACTGGAAACATATATTTGCTGGCAGTCCTTCAATTCTGACATTGGCAAGGGCGCCGGCTGAAGCAGGATGCGAATGTTACAATCGGACCACTAACGCCTACGCGCGAACAGCGCGAGCGATACGGCAGAAGGGATCTTGGCCTCAGCGTATATGGTAAACGGATCCCCGCCACGCTTTCCGGCTTTTACCGTATTTTTAAGCGCGGCCTTAAGGATTTTGGCACAGTTTGGACCGGCGATAGCGCGAACGAACGCCGCAGGAATGACTGTCACCGAATCCCCACACCGTTTGATTGGCCCGCCGAAAGATCCATCGGCAACCCGGCAACGGCGCGCCGCGGCAAGACGGGTCCGCGAGGCCCGCGACCGGCTGACCTCGACGAGCGGCACGGGAGTGGCATTCGACTACGAGTTGCTGCGTCAATTCGCACAGAACCGCATATCCGCTTCAATCGTGATCGTATTGTTGGTCGCGACAATCGGGTTTCTCACGAGCCTGTGGATCGGCGCGATCGCCGCCGCGATTTGGGTCGCCGCGGTGCTGGTGGTCCACGCGACCATGGTTTCAAAGTGTCGCCAGTTCCTGGCCGAGCCGGCCGCCAACATCGATCTGCAGCGCTGGCGATTCCGTTTCATCCTGCTCGATCTGTTCTACGGGCTGGCGTGGACTTTCATCCTGATTCGACCGATCGGCGGCAATGCCGGTGCCGACACGTTCATGCTGTTTGTGATGCTGCTCGTGGTGGCCGTATCCAGCATGCTGGCATCGGGTGTTCCGGTTGCGGTCTTTGCCGCCACCCTGCCGGTCACGGTCGCCATCGCCTTGAATTTCGCGCTACGCGCCAACCTGCACGACTATGTTCTCGCGATCATGGCCATCGCGGCACAGGGCTATTTCGCGCTGCTGGCCTATCGCCTTTACTCGACGACCCTGGCGACATTGCACGCCCGCGCGGAAAAGGACGCGCTGATCGGCGAGCTTGAACAATCCAAGGCAATTTCCGATGAGGCGCGACGCCGGGCGGAAGCCGCCAACATCGCCAAGTCGCGATTTCTGGCGCAGATGAGTCATGAGTTGCGCACCCCACTCAACGCCATTCTGGGATTTTCCGAGGTTATGAAAAGCGAGATCCTCGGCAGCCACGGCGTGAAAACATACAGGGACTATGCCGGCGACATCCATAGTTCTGGCGTCCACCTGCTTAATCTGATCAATGAAATTCTTGATCTGTCGCGCATCGAGGCCGGCCGCTATGAACTCAACGAAGAGCCGGTGACACTGGCCCACGTGGTCGAGGAATGTCATCACCTGTTGCAATTGCGCGCCCGCAACCGCGGCATCACGGTTCATGAGAGCTTTGAATCCAGCCTGCCGAAACTCTGGGCGGACGAGCGTGCCGTCCGTCAAATCTGCCTCAATCTGCTCTCCAACGCGATCAAGTTTACTCCGCAAGGCGGCGAACTTTGGCTGAAGGTCGGTTCGACAGCGGCCGGCGGCCAGTATCTCAGCGTCAAGGACAGCGGCCCCGGGATTCCGGACGATGAAATCCCGATCGTGCTGGCATCCTTCGGCCAGGGCACGAACGCGATCAAGTCGGCCGAACAGGGCGCGGGCCTTGGACTTCCGATCGCAAAAAGTCTGGTAGACTTGCACGGTGGGACATTTTCGCTCAAATCGAAATTGCGCATCGGGACGGAAGTCGTCGTGGCTTTTCCCCCAGAACGGGTCATGACCGCACTTGCGCCGATCAACGAAACGGCACCACCAATCCAGCCGCCGCCGAAGCCGAGCACCAATACGGCCATCCGCCAACCGCGCATGTCGCTGACGCCGGAACGCAAGGCCAGCTAAATCTAACCCCAGCCCGCAGCAATCCCCGCCTGCCCCAGACCGCCGGCCCCCGCCTGCGACAATGAATGAGCGCTGCGCCATTGTGTTCGCCGCCATGTTCCCTATCCTTTCGGGCAGACAAATCCGATTGATTCCATGGCCGACGACACGATCAAAAGTCCCTGCATTCAGATTTGCGTGACCGATCCGGGCGGCGCGTTCTGTCTGGGCTGCGGCCGCAGTCTTGATGAAATCGCACGCTGGGTGACATTCACGCACGAGCAGCGTGCCGCCATCATGAGCGTCCTGCCGCAGCGACGCGCTGATCAGCGCGGCCAAATGGCCACCAACAAAACCGCCTGAGGATTGTCGCGTGCGCCGCCGTGGACTTTGGTTATTGCTTCTGATCCTGGCCGCTGGCCTCGTGGTCGTGGTGCTCAATCACGACCGGGAAACTATTGCCGGGCTCACCACAGACGATTTTGCCACGCTGACCTACATGCTTGCCGTGCTGATTTTCGTCGGCGGCTCGGCTTTCGCACTGTTTCGCAGCCGGCTGTCGGAGGCGATCGAAGCGACCTTGTTTTGGCTGGTGGTCGCCGCCCTCCTGGTCCTTGGCTACAGTTATCGGTTCGAGCTGCGCGGCGTCGCCGACCGGGTGATGACCGAATTGGTACCGGGCTATGTCGCCAGCAGCGGCCGGACGGTCGAGATCGTGCGTGGCCGAAGCGGTGACTTTCCCGTCGAGGCCCGCATCAATGGCGCACCTGTGGGCATGGTGCTCGACACCGGCGCAAGCTCGGTGGTCCTGACCCATGATGCCGCCAAGGCCGCGGGCCTGCCGCTCGAGGTGCTCGACTACGATGTCAATGTTGAAACCGCGAATGGCCGAACCCGCGCCGCCGCCGTGACGCTCGACCGGCTCGCCGTCGGCGACATTGTCGAACGCTCGGTCCCAGCCCTGATCGCGCAGCCGGGGCGATTGCGCCGCAGCCTGCTCGGCATGACGTTTCTCAACCGCTTGGAAAGCTGGCAGGTCCGTGGCGATCGACTGATGCTGCGCAGCTACCCTTGAGCGACCTACGCTACCAGATCATCGAAACGATGAACCGCGACGCCGCGAGCAACAGGAAACAGCCAAAGGCGATTTCAAGCTTCCGCTTGGGAAGCCAGTGCGCCAGCCGCGCGCCGTAGGGCGCAGTCCAGGTCGACAATGGCGCAATCACCGCGAGGGCGACCAGCGAGACATAGCCGATCGAAAACGGCGGCAGCATCGCCTGATGTGGAATGCCCGCGAGCACATAGCCGACGGTGCCGGCCAGCGCGATCGGCACGGTGATGCCGGCCGCGATCGCCACGGCCTGATGGATCGGCCGGCCGTAGAGCGTCAAAATGAGGTTCGACAACGATCCGCCGCTGACGCCCATCAGCGACGAGGACAGCCCGATGACGAAGCCATAGACCGACATCAGCGTACGGCCCGGCAAGTCGTTCGAAATCACCCAGTTCGCCCGGCCGAACAACAATTTGAATGAGATGAAGGTCGCAACTACCGCGAACGCCGAACGGAACAGCGCCGATGGCGCAAACACCGCAAGGATCGAGCCGACGCCGACACCGACGATGGCCGGCACCATCCACCGGCGCAGCACGTTGTCGGTCGCGATGCCGTGCGCGCGGTGTGCGAGATAGGAGCGCACCGTCGTCGGCGCCATGATCGCAAGGGAGGTGCCGACGCACAATTGCATCAGCACCGCTTCCGGCACACCGAACAGCCCGAAGACCTCATAGAGCAGCGGCACGACGACCGCCCCGCCGCCAACGCCGAACAGGCCGGCCAGCAGGCCGCTGGTGATCCCGGCCACCACGATCACGACAACGAGCCAGGCCAGCTCGCCACCGCCAATCCCGAAATCCATGCTGATCCCCGACAGAACCCGGCCAAAGATGACCGGTTTTATCAGGCTGCAATGTGCGCGATATCGCCCTCGCCGTCCAACACCTTGGCGACGGCGGCAGCAAACACCGCTGCATCGGCGCCAGGCTTGACAGCTTCGGTCGCGAGGTGCCGGCGGAAGGCGCGCGCACCCGGCACGGCCTGAAACAAACCGAGCACATGCCGGGTGATGGCGTGCAGGCGCGTGCCCCGCGCGGTTTCCCGCGCGATGTAGGGAATGAGCGCCGTGGCCACATCCTTCAGCGACACAAGCGGCGCCGGCTCGCCAAACAGATCCGGATCGACCGCCAACAGCTGCCAGGGTTGCTGATAGGCGGCGCGCCCCATCATTACGCCGTCGACTTGGGCGAGATGACGGCCGCGCTCTTAAGGCTGGTGACGCCACCATTGATGATGATGTCGAGCGCGGGGCACGCCGCCTTCAGCCGGTAGACGCGGTCGTATGCGAGCGGCGGCACGTCGCGGTTCTCGCGCGGCGACAGTCCCTGCAGCCAGGCCTTGCGCGCATGTACGACCAGGGCGTCGACGCCGGCCGCAGTCACCGCCCGTGTCAGAATATCCAGTGCCTCTTCCGGGTCCTGCTCGTCAATGCCGATCCGGCATTTCACCGTGACGGGCACCGTGACCCGCGCCTTCATGGCGGCGACACAGTCGCCGACCAGCGCCGGCTCCGCCATCAGACAGGCGCCGAAGCGGCCATCCTGGACCCGATCCGAAGGGCAGCCGACATTCAGATTGATTTCGTCATAGCCGAGATCGGCGGCGATCGCGGCGCAGGTCGCGAGCGCCTGCGGGTCCGAGCCGCCAAGCTGCAGCGCGACCGGATGCTCGGCCGGATCGAACGCCAGAAGCCGGTCGCGATCGCCGTGCAGGATCGCTCCGGTCGTGAGCATCTCGGTATAGAGCAGCGCCCGCCGCGTCATGAGCCGGTGGAAGAACCGGCAATGGCGGTCCGTCCACTCCATCATGGGCGCGACGCTGAAGCGCCATCGATGTTGTTTGGTGTTTAAAGCCGTCACGAGATTTCCAGATTTTCAGGTGCGAAATCGCTTGTTTGCCAGATCGTCGATATTCCGTTCAACCAAGCGACCGCCGAGAATGGCTGCGACATTGCGGCGTCGAGAACGCCGATGCGGCGCGTTTGTGCCGGCCCGGCCCGCTCTGTCAGCCCCTGATCGCAGCCATTACCCATTTTGTAGTCAAATTGGCGGCCTCATGGTCATCAAGGCCACTTAACGACAATGAACTCCAAGTCTGAAATTGCACCGCATGTTCGACGGTCGCAATGACTTCCTTTTCGCGGATTCCGCCAAGAGCCTCGACAATATCGGAACTGATCGCGGCAAGAAATTTCCGGAAGGCTTCCATGGGCCCCTCGAGCGCCGGAACCTCGGCCTCATCGCGGAAGCTGACGGTCCACATCCGCGCCGTCGTGCGATAATACGCGTAAAGCTCCCGAAGCGCTTGCCGGCAAAGCTCCAATCCATCGGCGATATCCGCCCAGTTGCGCGGATCTGGCGGCGGGTGAAGTTCCAGCCAGCGCGTTGTGCAAGCCACGAACATCTCTTCTTCATCAGGAAAATGCCGATAGACGGTCATCCGGCGTACTCCCGCGCGCTCGGCGATTGCCGTGATGGTGGCGTTCTTCGGCCCGAGTTCCTCGTGCAATTGTATCAGTGCTGCAACAATGCGTTCACGCGTCGCCTCTTGCGATTCCGCGCGCTTTTTAAGCGTATATCCGCGCCGTTTCATATCGATAGACATACATGTCCAATGAAAACTTGACAAGGCCGGGAGCGAGAGCTAAATCGCGCAAAATCAGTGGACACGAATGTCCATTGATATAGCTCAGGCTGCCGCGACACCCGCGGGCGTCGGTGGGATCGCCTGGCGAAGTTCAGTTTAAAATCAACCCCAATCCGAAAAGGCAGAGCCATGGATCGCAATTCAATCGACCGGAATATCGCCACCGTAACCCGCTTCTTTGACAACACGCATTCCGGATACCTCGACATCATCGACCAGACCGTCTCCGAAAACATCGTTACCCACGGCTTTTTTGGCGGCAATCCAGCAAGCCGCGCTCAATACAAGCAATGGTTCCAAGGCTTTCAAATGGCCTTCACAAACGGCCACGCAGAATTGCTTGCGACCACTGTCGACGACACCAACGTCGCCGTGCACTGGCGCGTTAGCGCCGACCATACGGGTCCTTTCGCGGGCTCTCCAGCGACAGGCCGCCGTGTTTCGTTCAGCGGCATGGTTCGCTACCGACTGGAAAACGGCATGATCGCGGAGACTTGGCTTTACGCCGATGAGCACGAATTGCTTCGCCAGATCGGCGCCATGCCACAAGCCATTGCTGCGTGACTCTGTGCCACCGCCGGTCGCGTGTTGTCATTGACGATACGCGACCGTCTCGTTACGCCACCGCGATAGCGACGGCGCTGGCGTGACAACTCTCAGGCAGGCCATGCAGGACACCAAGGAAAAGGTTGCGCTGACGTCGATCCTGGCATCGGCCGGACTGACCCTTGCCAAGGGTGCGGTCGGGCTGACAACGGGTTCGCTCGCCATCCTGTCGGAGGCCGCGCACTCCCTGCTCGATTTCGCCGCCACGGTGATGACCTATTTCGCCGTCCGGATCTCCGGCAAGCCGGCCGACGAGGAGCATCATTACGGTCACGGCAAGGTCGAGAGCGTCTCGGCGCTTGCGGAGACCGCGCTCCTGTTTCTCCTGTCCGGCGTCGTGGTCTGGGAAGCTGTCCACCGCCTCCTGGCGGAAGGCCCGCACGCCGTCCAGGCGACAATCTGGGCTTTCGCCGTCATCATCGTCTCGATCGTTGTCGATTTCTTTCGCGCCCGCGTGCTCTACCGTGTCGCCGCCGAGACTTCGAGCGAGGCGCTCGAAGCCGATGCACTGCATTTCGGCTCCGACATGTGGTCGTCCGCCGCTGTGCTGGTCGGCCTGATCTTTGTCGCGCTCGGATTCGAATGGGCGGATGCCGCCGCCGCCATCGTGGTCGCGATCTTTGTGTGCCTCGCCGGCTGGCGGCTTGGCAAGCGCACGATTGACACCTTGACCGACACCGCTCCCGCCGGCGTGGCCGAGAAGATCACCGACATCGTCGACCATGTCCCCGGCGTCGTCGCGATCGATCGCATCCGTACCCGCCAGGCGGCCGGCGTGATGTTTGTCGATCTGGAACTCGGCCTCAGCCGTACCTTGCCGCTCGACCGTGTGTCGAATGTGCGGGAACAGACGACGCAGGCGATCCGCGTCGAATATCCGCTCGCCGAAATCACCGTCACCACGGAGCCGCGCGCGCTTGACGACGAGACCGTGATGGAACGCGTCATGGTGATCGCGCGCAATCGCGGGCTCGCGGTTCACCACGTCACCGTCCACGCCGTCGGCGATCACCTTGCCGTCGCCATCGACCTCGAGGTCGACGGCGCGCTGTCGCTGAGCGCGGCACACGAGATCGCGAGCGGCCTGGAAGCCGCCGTCATTGACGAACTGGGGTCCGATGTTGAAGTCGAAACCCATATTGAACCGCTGGAGCCCGACGGGCTGGCGGGCCACGACGCCGCAGCCGACCGTGTGGCCGCGATACAGACGGCGCTGACGGCGCTCGCAGCCGAATTCGGCTTCGTCCGCGATGTCCACGAGGTCCGGGTGCGAGAGACCGAGTCCGGCGAGATCGTCAATTTCCACTGCTACGTCGATCCCGACCTGACCGTCCATGAGGTTCATGAAAAGGTCGACGCGGTGGAGCGCGGCTTGCGCCGGCGCTTCCCAAGCGTCAAGCGCGTCATCGGGCACGCCGAGCCGAAGCGTTAGAGTATGATCCGGAAAAGTTGCAGACTTTTCCGATGGGATCATACGAAAATACCAAGATATTTGATGGTCACCGCGATTCGAGCAGACGGAATCGCACTCTAGTCGCTCACGATAATTCAGATCGCGATCAAAGTTCCGGAATCAGCACCGCCGCACCTTGCAGCCGCCCTTCCCGCAGGTCGGACAGCGCCGCATTCGCCTGCTCCAGCGGATAGCGCGTGACCTCGCACTTCACCCCGGCCTGTTCGGCGATCGGCAGGAATTCCAGACCATCGGCGCGCGTCAAGTTGGCGACGGAAACCACCCGCCGCTCCTCCCACAACAGGCTGTAGGGGAAACTCGGAATATCCGACATGTGGATGCCGCCGCACACCACGCGCCCGCCTTTCTTCACGGCCTTCAGCGCCGCCGGCACCAGCGCGCCGACCGGCGCGAAGATGATCGCGGCATCGAGCGGCTCCGGCGGCGTCTCGTCCGAACCGCCGGCCCAGACCGCCCCCAGCGACCGCGCGAAGTCCTGCGCGGCCTGATCGCCGGTACGGGTGAAGGCGTAGATCCTGCGGCCCTGCCGGTGCGCGATCTGCGCCAAAATATGCGCGGCAGCACCGAAGCCGTAGATGCCGAGCGTCTCGCCATCGCCCGCCATGCGATAGCTGCGCCAGCCGATCAGGCCGGCACACAGCAACGGCGCGACTTCGGCGTCGTCCTCGCCATCCGGCAATGGAAAGCAGAACCGTTCGTCGGACAGCGCGTGGCTGGCATAGCCGCCGTCGCGGGTATAGCCGGTAAACAGCGGCGCATCGCACAGGTTCTCGCGGCCGGTCAGACAATACGGACAGTATCCGCAGGTATGACCGAGCCATGGAATGCCGACACGCATACCGATGGTCAGTCCGCCGACACCCTCGCCCAGGGCCGCGACGCGACCGACGATTTCGTGGCCCGGCACGATCGGCAATTTGGGATTGGGGAGTTCGCCGTCAACGACATGCAGGTCGGTGCGGCAGACGCCGCAGGCTGCGACCTCGACCAGCACTTCGCCGGGCGGCGGCGCCGGTGTCGCGCGCTCGCGCATCACCAGCGGCGTTCCGATCGCCTCGAGCACCATCGCCCGCATCGCATCACCCTTGTTATCAGCAGATCGGTTGAAATGCTGATGGTAAGCGCTGATAGTGACTCAGGTTTTCGCTGATGCAACCCGGTCGGTATCGCGCGGCTTGCCAAGCGCAAGTCCTGTCTCGATGATGAAGGCCGCGATCGCAGTCGTGGTGTGATGCGCCAGCACGTGAGACCGCACCGCCAGGGCCATCGTTTTCAGATGTTCCTTGTCGGACAGCGCCGTCTCGACTGCGCGTGTCAGACCACCCGGCTCGACACTATAGAAAACCGCATGCTCCCCGTCCCGCAATGGCTGATGCCGTTCGATCGTCGGCATGTTGACGACCGGTACGGTGAGGCATTGCGCGGCCTCCGCGGTACGGTTGCATTCCCAGCCGAAGCCCGCCGGCGACCACGCCAGCCACGCCCGCGACAGCCGGCGATAGAATTCATCCCGCGGCAGCGACTTCTCTGGAATATCGACCCGCACGCCGCGCGATTCCAGTGCCTTGAGTTCGCCGATTCCAGTGCGCCGCACCCAGGAATTTTCCATGGCATTGCCGGCGAAAAAAATATCGGTCGTCTTTTCTGGAAAGTCGCCGTCCCACAGCGGCGCGGTATCGACCACGCGTGTCGGCAGGGTCAGCGGGCTCATCTTTGCGACCCGTTGCTGCCATTTCCGTTGCTGTCGGACTCGGCGCGACGGTGGCGCCGGCCGCAGGAAATCGCTGAACACCTGCCAGCGGTCCGCCGGCAATTCGCGCTTGAAGACGATGTCCGCCTTGTCGAGCAGGAACAGGCTGTTGCGGCCAATGACGAAGGAATCATGCATGTCGACCACGATCAGCGGCACCGGACAGGATACCAACCGCAGCCAGCGCGTTCCGAACACGCGGGTGAGCGCCGACCACGGCTTGAGCGGTTCGCGCGCGAGCGACCGCAGCCAATAGCGCGGATGCGCGGGCGAGGCCTGCGAGAGATAGACGACGACGAAGTTGTATTTTCCATCGCGTACGTCGCGCCAGGCGCGGTAAAAACGCAGCGGCGTGCAGTCGGCATATTGATAGCGTGCGAGTTTCCTGAACCGGCGCCAGCCGGTAAACAGCAGCTCGGTCTGGGCGGGAACCTCGTCCTTCAAAAAGAAGTATTCGCCGATCTCGAGAATGCGCGCCTTGGAGGCCTGCATCGCCACGTCCTCGCCGGCCCCCGCCGGACCGGGACAGACGATTAACCGCCCTGCCCCCGCTGCGCAATGTTCAGAACCCCACCAGCGGACCGAGACCGGCCAGCTGCGCAGCATCGCCGCACCCATTCTCCTCGGCCCAGGGGTTGCTATATACACTTTGACCAACGACTCAGCCGTGTTCCCGCCGATCCCCCACGGCCGCGGTGAGCCGCAACAAACCCAGTCAGAATTGCGATTGTCGCCAATGCGCACCGATACGCCACGCCCCGTTCGCCTGCAGGACTACCGCCCGCCCGATTGGCTGGTCGATACCGTCAATCTGGACGTGTCGCTCGACCGGACCGCAACCCGCGTGCGGACGACCCTGGTACTGCGGCCCAATCCGGAAGCGGCAGCCCCGGTTCCCCTGGCGCTCGATGGCGACGGCCTCAATCTCGTTGGGCTCAAGCTCGACGGCGAGGAGATGGCGGCGGACCGGTTCACGGCGACGCCCGACGGCCTGACGATTCCGCAACCGCCCCACGGACCGTTCAAGCTTGAGATCGAGACACGGCTCGATCCCTCTGCCAACACCCAGCTGATGGGGCTTTATCGCTCGTCGACGACCTATTGCACCCAATGCGAGGCCGAGGGCTTTCGCCGCATCACGTATTTTCCCGACCGCCCGGACGTGATGGCGGTCTACACCACACGGATCGAGGCGGAAAAATCCGACGCGCCGATCCTGCTGGCGAACGGCAATCTGGTCGCCGCCGGCGACCTGCCGGGGACCGCGCGCCATTTCGCGGTCTGGCACGATCCGTTCCCGAAACCATCCTATCTGTTCGCCTTGGTCGGCGGTGACCTCGCCTGCGTCGAGGACACTTTCGTCACCATGTCGGGCCGCAATGTCGCCCTGCGCATCTACGTCGAGCACGGCAAGGAGGATCGCTGTGTCTATGCCATGGATGCGCTCAAGCGCTCCATGCGCTGGGACGAGCAAGCCTTTGGGCGGGAATACGATCTCGATATTTTCATGATCGTCGCCGTCTCCGACTTCAATATGGGCGCAATGGAGAACAAGGGCCTCAACATCTTCAACGACAAATATGTGCTGGCCACACCGGAAACTGCGACCGACGCCGACTTCGCGCATATCGAAGCGATCATTGCCCACGAATACTTTCACAACTGGACCGGCAATCGCATCACCTGCCGCGACTGGTTTCAGCTCTGTCTCAAGGAAGGGCTGACGGTGTTCCGCGACCAGGAATTCACGTCCGACCAGCGCTCGCGGCCAGTCAAGCGCATTGCCGACGTCCGGCTGTTGCGCGCGCATCAGTTCGTGGAGGATTCCGGACCGCTCGCCCATCCGGTGCGGCCGGCGCTCTATCACGAGATCAACAATTTCTATACCGCCACGGTCTACGAAAAAGGCGCCGAGATCGTGCGCATGCTCAAGACGCTGCTTGGCCCTGACGATTTCCGCAAAGGCATGGACCTTTATTTCGCGCGCCACGACGGCGACGCAGCGACTGTTGAACAATTCCTCCAGTGCTTCGCCGACGCCGCTTCAACTGACCTCGCGCAGTTCAAACTCTGGTACGCACAGGCCGGCACTCCGGAACTGGTGGTGAGCGGACGGCATGACGCAGCGGCGCGGACCTATACACTGGAAGTGACCCAGACAGTGCCGCCGACCCCAGGTCAATCAAACAAAGAGCCGATGGTGATCCCACTGGTCATCGGCCTGATCGGCCGCAACGGCCACGATCTGCCGCTCACGCTGGCGGACGGCACGACCGCCGCGCGCGCGACTCTTGTTCTCAACAAGTCTGCGGAAACATTTGTTTTCACAAATGTTTCAGAGCCCCCGGCAGCCTCGCTCAATCGTGGATTTTCCGCCCCGGTGCGGCTGACCGCCAATATCAGCGAGAAAGATCTGCGCTTTCTGGCCGCGCGCGACAGCGATCCGTTCAATCGCTGGCAGGCGGTTCAGACTTTGTCAAACCGCATCCTGGTCGCCCATGTCGCAGATTTCAGAAGCGGACGCGTCCCGCAACAGGACGATGGATTGTTCGATGCGTTGGAAGCGATCCTCGCCGACGAGGCCCTGGAACCGGCATTCATCGCGCAGGCCCTGACCTTGCCGGGCGAGACCGACATCGCCCGCGAGATCGGCCATGACGTCGATCCCGATGCAATTCACCGCGCCCGTTCCGGGACACGAGCGGAAATCGGCGATCGGCTCAAGCAACAATTGACCGACACCTATCGGCGGCTGACCGATCACGGCCCCTATCGGCCCGATGCCGCCAGCACCGGCCGTCGCGCATTGCGCAACACTTGTCTGGATATTCTGGCGGCAACGGGAGCGCCGGACGCCATTGCGTTGGCCGATCAACAATTCGCGCAAGCCGACAATATGACCGACCGGATGGCGGCGCTCTCGACCCTGTCGCTGGCCGACTGTCCGCAACGTTCCGCGGCCATCGCGGCGTTCTATCGCCGCTATGCCGCCGATCCGTTGATCGTCGACAAGTGGCTGGCATTGCAGGCGATGATCCCGGAGCCGGCAACGCTCGATCACATCAAGGCCCTCACCGGTCATGCGGCCTTTTCGTATTCCAACCCGAACCGGGTGCGCGCCCTGATCGGCTCGTTCGCACAGGCCAACCAGACCCAGTTCAATCGGGCCGACGGCGCCGGCTACGATTTTCTGGTCGACACCGTGCTCGCCCTCGACGGCCGCAACCCGCAGGTCGCCGCCCGCCTGCTCTCGGCCTTCAAGAGTTGGCGCGTGCTGGAAGACTCGCGGCGTGGGCGCGCCGAGTCGGCGCTGCGGCGGGTTGCCACCACTGCCAATCTATCCGGTGATGTAACAGATATCGTTCAGCGCACGCTGGCCGAACTCCAAACCTAAAAAACGCGATTCGCTTTATTTGATAGCGCGGAATAATTCGCGCCGGAACCGCCAACACGCGGGAATCGCGAAGCGCAGCGCCCGCTTTCGGCCACCATAATTCCTTAAAAATTAACATAAAAATGCTCGACAAAATGGAATCTTTCGATTCCAATGAAATTGATTCGGAGAGATGCGGCACATCCTTCCGATCAAGGATGGTTAGGGACGACCCGAACGGAGGCCAGAGATGGCGCGCGCCGAAACCGCGAGCGCGTCTGCACATACCGATTCCATCAAGGGACTGGCGCAGTCGATCGCAAAGCCCGCGTATCGGCGGCTCCTGACCGCGGAACCGCTTTTGCGCAGAGCCGTTCCCGTTCTCATTGTCGCCTTTCTGGTGACGGCCTGTGTCGGCGCCTTTGTCCAGATTCTGGATCAACGCAAAAAGACCTTGGCGGAATCGGCCAAGGAACTCTCCGCCATCGCCGAACTGGTCAGCGAACGCATCGGCCGCTCGACTGGGACGCCAGCCAACACGGCCACCCGGGCCCGACGGACCCTCGATGCCGCGGTGCCATCCTGGGGCCGCTCACCCGACCGCCAGATCCTGTCGACGAACAACGAAGGCACCATCGTCGCCAGCCTGCCTGACACCTCCGATCTCATCGGCCACCGTCTGATCGACGTTCTCGGTCCGGCGCAGCCACTGACCACCTTTGGCGCCAATGCCGGTGTGCTGGAAATCAATCTCGCCGACGGCCGACCGGTCCTCGCGACCGTACGCACGCTCGAAAATGGCCACGGCCAAATCGCTGTAATGCAGGACCGCTCGACTCTGTTGTCGAACTGGCTCTCCGACACCGCTCTGACAGTGACTCTGTCGGCCACTACCGGATTTGTTGTGCTGATCCTCGGCTTTGCCTTCCACTGGCAGGCCACCCGCGCCCGCGAAGCCGATACCATCTACGAAACCGTCCGCACCCGCATCGACACCGCGCTCAACCGCGGCCGCTGCGGCCTTTGGGACTGGGACCTCGCGCGCGGTCGGATTTTCTGGTCCCATTCGATGTTCGCCATTCTCGGACTGGATCCTAAGGATGACCTCCTCACCTTCGGCGAGGTCAGCGCCCTCGTCCACCCCGAGGATATCCGGCTCTATGAGGTCGCCGCGCAACTGGCCGACGCCAAGGTCAGCGCGATCGATCACGCCTTTCGCATGCGCCACGCCAATGGCAATTGGGTCTGGCTGCGCGCGCGCTGTGAACTGGTGCAACAGTCCAACGAGCCCGGTCCGCATCTGATCGGAATCGCCGTCGACATCAGCGAACAGAAAAGCCTGGTCGAGCGCACCGCCGCCGCCGACCTGCGGCTGCGCGACGCCATTGAGACCATCCCGGAAGCCTTCGTGCTTTGGGACGCAGACAACCGTCTGGTTCTCTGCAATTCCAATTTCCAGGAACTGCACAATCTCCCCGACGACGCAATCATCGCTGGCGCCCCCTACGATGCGGTGGTTGCCGCCGGCCGCAAGCCGGTGATCCGCACCACCATTACCGGCGACGGCCATTCCGGACCTGGGGCACGGACCTTCGAAGCCCAGTTGGACGACGACCGCTGGCTCCACATCAGCGAGCGCCGCACCAAGGACGGCGGCTACGTCTCGGTCGGAACCGACATTACCACCCTCAAGCGGCACGAAGAAAAACTGGTCGAGGGCGAAAAGCGCCTGATGGCGACCATCGCCGATCTGCGCCATTCCCAGCAGACCCTTGAGCATCAAACCCGTCAGCTTGCCGATCTTGCCGAGAAATACAGCAAGGAGAAGAACCGCGCCGAGGACGCCAATCAAGCGAAGTCGAAGTTCATGGCCAATATGAGCCATGAACTGCGCACGCCCCTCAACGCCATCATCGGTTTTTCGGAGATCATGGAGTCGGGCATGTTCGGCGCACTCGGCGCCGAGAAATACTATGAATATTGCCGCGACATCCGCGAAAGCGGCACCTATCTGCTCGACGTCATCAACGACATTCTCGACATGTCGAAGATCGAGGCAGGCCGAATCCGGCTCGACTACGAGGATATCGACCTCGAACACCTGCTCAGCGATGCCATGCGGGTCATTGCCGGCCGGGCCGAAGACAAGCAGCTCGCGGTCTCCGCCAGCATTGATCCAGCGCTCTGCTTCAAGGCCGACCGCCGCGCGCTCAAACAGATTGCGCTGAACCTGCTGTCCAATGCCGTCAAGTTCACGCCCGAGGGCGGCGAGATCAAGGTGCGCGGCCGCGCCTCGCCGAGCCATGTGCGGATTATCATCGCCGATACCGGCATCGGCATCCCGCGCGACGGGCTCACCAAGCTGGGGCGTCCGTTCGAGCAGGTCGAAAGCCAGTTGACCAAGAGCCATCAAGGCTCGGGCCTCGGCCTCGCCATCGCCAAATCGTTGATCGAGCTGCATGGCGGAACGATGCGCATTCGCTCGACCCTTGGTGCCGGAACCATCGTCAGCGTCCGGCTGCCGCTCGTCGGTCGCACGGCACGGCCGGTGACCGCCGCGAACAATGAGACCACCAACCTCGGCGCCATCGCCGCGCCGCGGCCCAATCCCGCTACCACACGTCCCCGCGTTGCCGTCGTGGCGAGCGCGCCCGCGCCCCGCAAGCCCCGACGCCGCGCCGCCTCGGCCTGATCCGTATCGAACCCAGCGCAGCTTGGGCGCACTACGTGCTCGTCGTTCACTCCGCCACTTTGCTATGGCACAATAGCAAATAAGCCGGCCCATCACGACAACGGCGGCGGGGAGAAACAGCCGATGGCGGACAGCGCAAACTCAACAGCATCTCCGAACGGCACGGATGACCGCATCACCTTCGTGCTGGTACACGGCGCCTGGCACGGTGGCTGGTGCTATGGCCGAGTGGCGGACCGTCTGCGCGATCGCGGCTACCGCGTGCACACTCCGACCCTCTCCGGATGCGGAGAGCGGTTTCGCTTCCTGAATATGGGTATCAACCTGTCGACGCATATCGACGACGTGGTCGATGTTTTTCACTTCGAAGGCGTTACGCGCGCCGTGCTGTGCGGCCATTCCTATGGCGGTATGGTCATCACTGGCGTCGCCGACCGGATTCCGGACAAGGTGTCGGCTCTGGTCTATCTCGATGCTTTCATCCCCGAGAACGGCAAATCGCAGTTCGATATCAATCTTCCGGAAAACAACGCGAAATTCATTTCGAATGCCGGTGAACTGGGCGGATTAGCGGTTCCGGTCCCGCCTGCCGAGTTCTTCAACGTCAATGCCAGCGACGTTGCGCGTTACAATGCATTGTCCAAGCCGCATCCCTTAGCGACCTTTGTGGAGCGCATCCAATTGACCGGCGCGCATCAGAAGGTCACCAAAAGGATTTATGCGCATTCAACAATCCTGCCACGGCCCAGTCCGTTCAAGCCGTTTTATGACCGCTGCAAGGCTGACCCGGCCTGGATCACTCACGCACTGGCCTGTGGTCATGATTCGATGATGGACATGCCTGACGAGGTTGCCGCAATTCTGGAAAGCGCTGTCTGACGTATTCAGACTAACGCGGCCGATTTACCTCAGGGACTTCCGCCCAATATCCGAACGAAGCTTTCGCGCACCTTCGCCTGAGTCTCGATGATATGCGCATCGAGCGCGGCGAAATCCGGCACATCGGCCGCCCGCGTCACGAGATCGAGCAACCCGGGGCCGGCCGTTTTGGGATCGAATTCGCCCGGCAGGCATAGTCGCAGGATTTGCGTCAGGTCGTGATAAAGCCGCACCGCCGGCCGAAGCACCTCCGCATCCGGCGTCGCCAGCAGTCCAAGCTGCCACGCTTTTTCCAGGACTTTTGTCGTCGAGGTGTTGAGAATGTCGGGTGTTTCTGCGGCATGAACGAGTTGGAGATATTGTGCGATGAATTCGATATCGATCAGGCCGCCCGCGGCGTATTTCAGGTTCCAGCGATCGTTATCGTCTTTTTCCGCGGCAATCGCCCTGCGCATGTCGACAACTTCGGACGCCACCACCTCGGCCACCCGCGGACGGCAGAGTACCGCACGGATAATTTCCTCGATCCGAGCGGCGAACTCCGGTGAAGACGACACCACGCGCGCGCGCGTCAGGGCCATATGCTCCCAGGTCCAGGCCTCGCTCTCCTGGTATTGCGCGAACGCGTCGAGCTTGGTCGCAAGAGGCCCCGCGCGCCCGGAGGGCCGCAATCGCATGTCGACCTGATAAAGCACGCCGTAATTGGTCTGCGCGGTCAGCGCACTGATCAGCCTCTGGGTCAGCCGCGCGAAATATTGGCTGCCGTAAAGCGACCGCTCGCCGTCGGACTCCGGATGATCATCGTCAAAATCATAGGCGACGATCAGGTCGAGATCGGACGCCGCTGTCATTTCCCGGCCGCCCAGCTTGCCGAGCGCCAGGATTGCGGTCTGCTGGCCGCGAATGTGGCCATGGTTCACCGCGAACTGTCGCGTGAGATCGCTATGCAGCGAACGCATCAGCACATCGGCAAGGCGTGCAAATGCCTCACCTGCCAGTTCCGCCGACAGCGTGCCGGACAGAATACGTATGCCGATCAGGAACAGATGCTCCTGCCCGAACATCCGAATGCGGTCGAGAAAGTCTTCATGCGACCGTGCCTGCTCAAGTGCGGCCGCAAGCGAAGCGGCGAGTGCCTGCTCCTCTGGCATCGCCCCGAAGAAACTGGGGTCGACCACGGCATCCATCACCTGCGGAAAATGCGCCACGGTATCGGCGAGCCGTGGCGCGGTCCCCAGCACCGTCGTCAACAGCGACAACATATCGGTGTTCTGTCGCAGCAGCGACAAAAGCCGGCCGCCGGCATGCAGATTGTCCAGAAAGCGATCGAAAGTCAGCACCGCGGCGTCCGGATTTTCGGCGCGTGCGAGTTGCTCGATCAGCATCGGCACCAATTCGCCTAGTTGCTCGCGGGCAAACTCGCTTTTCAGGGTACGGTGATCTTCAGCCAGCCAATGGCGGACCGTCGACGAGACCTCCAGTGGCTTCTGGAATCCCATCTCCACCAGCTTGTCGAGGGTCTCGCGATCATCGGCTTCCACCGGAAACGACAGGCCCCGTTGCTTGGCCTCGAAGGCGGGAGCGGTCTCGAACAGCTTGACGTATTGCTCTTGCACCTTGTGGAGATGACCGAGAAAGACCGCGGCGAACGCGTCCCGGTTCTCAAAACCCATGAAACGCGCAAAGCGTTCGAGCCTTTCGCGCTCGGACGGCAGCGTATGGGTCTGTTCGTCCGCCACCATCTGGAGCCGGTGTTCGACGGTGCGCAGGAAGCAATAGGCCGCGGTGAGATCATCGCGTGCCTGCGTATCGACCCAGCCGCCTTCGGCGAGAGTTGCCAGAACCGAAAGCGTCTCGCGACCGCGCAGTTCCGGATGCCGCCCGCCGGCGATCAATTGCTGGGTCTGAACGAAGAATTCAATCTCGCGTATGCCGCCGCGGCCCAGTTTGACATTGTGGCCTTCGACCGCGATTTCGCCGTGGCCGCGATAGGCGTGCATCCGGCGCTTCATGGCGTGAACGTCGGCAACCGCCGCAAAGTCGAGATATTTGCGCCAGACGAAAGGCGACAGGCTACGCAGCATCCCTTGCCCGGCGGCAAGGTCCCCGGCGCATGCGCGCGCCTTGATCATCGCGGCCCGTTCCCAGTTCTGACCGACGCTCTCGTAATAGTTCAATGCGGCCGGCGTCGAAATTGCGACCTGGGTCGAGCCCGGATCGGGCCGCAGCCGCAGATCGGTCCGGAATACGTAGCCGTCGCCGGTTCGCTCCTGCATCAGTTTTATCAGCGCGCGAGTGATCCGGATGAACAGCGGTCCCGGCTCCACACCGTCCGCCAAGGCCGGAGCCTCCGGATCGAAGAACACGATCAGGTCGATATCGCTGGAATAGTTCAGTTCGAACGCACCCATCTTGCCCATGGCGAGCACGATGTAACCCGCCCCCTCCTCCGGACGATCGGGATCCGCCGGCTGCAGTTTGCCGCGAACCGCCGCATCGGCGAGCAGAAACCGGACCGCCGACGAGACGCCAGCTTCGGCGATATCGGTGACCGCACGCGTGACCTGCATCACGGGCCAGACATCGCCGATATCGGCAAGCGCCACCAGCAGCGCGGCCTCCGCCTTCATGCGGCGCAAGAGCCGCATCGCATCGTCCATATCGCCGGCCGAAGCCACCGCCTGCGCGGTCTGTGCCAGCAACTCGGGAAAAAGCTGATCCGGATCGGCTTCCAGGACGCGGACCAGACGGTCCGGCTCCAGGCTGGCAAGCTGCCAGAGATAGGGCGACCCGTCCGCAAGCACGGTCACCAGGTCGTTCACCAACGGATAAGCTTCGAACAGGCGCTGCAGGTCCCGCGCGACGTCGGTCCCCTGCACATCGGCAAGCCAGCCGGCAACGCGTCCGCGCGCCGCCTCCGGATCGGCCACGTGCGGCGCGGCCTTTATTCGCTGCGCCAAGGAATTCAGGTAAGCCCCTTGATTTGTTCCGGTTTTGGCGGTTAGCCCCGTCATACCGTTCCTTGTCCCGGCCCGCCGCGCGGCAGTGAAATCGTGGTCGTCAGCCCGGGATTGTGATCCGCGAGCGTAAGCGTGCCACCGTGCAGATGCGCGACCGCGGACGCAAGACTCAAACCGAGACCGGAGCCCGGCTGGGAGCGGCTCTGTTCCAGCCGCACGAAGCGCTCGACGGCGCGTGCGCGGTCCGCTTCCGGAATGCCCGGTCCCCGGTCGCTGACCGACAACAGAATATGATCGCCCTCGGCGCGCGCCTTGACCAGGATCTCGGCCGCCACGTGATCGGCCTTCTCGGCCAGGGCGGAATATTTGATCGCGTTGTCGACCAGATTGGCGAGCGCCTGGCTGACGAGTTCGCGATTTCCCGTCACCGGCGCGTGCTCGGGAGCGTCGACCGTCAGCGAGATCCCCTTTTCATCCGCCAGCGGCTCATACAGTTCGCTGACTCCGCGCGCGACCTCCGCGACGTCGAATTCAGCCATGCCGGCGCGGGCCTGTCCGGACTCGGCGCGCGCGATCATCAGCAGTGCGTTGAAGGTCCGGATCAGCCCGTCGGATTCTTCGATGGTCGCCTCCAAGGCCGCGCGATAGTCAGGCTCGGTCCTGGCATTGCGCAGCGCCTGTTCGCAGCGATTGCGCAATCGGGTCAGCGGCGTCTTGAGATCATGCGCGATGTTGTCGGAAACCTCCTTCAGGCCGCCCATCAGCGCCTCTATCCGCTCCAGCATGGCGTTGAGGTTGGCGGCAAGGCGATCCAGCTCATCGCCGGTCCCGGCGATCGGCAGGCGGCCGGAAAGATCGCCGGCCATGATCGTGCTGGCGGTATCGCTCATGGCGTCGACCCGCCGCAGGATGCGGCGCGCCACCACGAAACCGCCGATCAGACCGAGCACGACAACGACAATCGCCGACCAGCGGCCGGCCGCCAAAATCACGTTGTAGAGCCGCTCGCGCTCTTCCAGATCGCGCCCGATCAGCAGCCGGAAGCCGCCCGGCAGTTCGAACACCCGAACCAGCGCGCGATGCGCCGGGCTCTTCTGTTCGTCCAGCCGCCGATAGACCGTCTCGATCCAGCCGATCTTGTCCAGCACGCCGGGCGCAAGCGAGCCGACATTGCCGACCAAGCCCTGCCCATTATAGGTCGTCACCAGATAAAGGCTCGAACCGCGGCTGGCGCGCCCGATTACCGATGATGATGACCAGCCGGCGGATGCCGCCCTCGCGATACTGGCCATCGAGTTCCTTGATCTCGGCGTCAACCTGCGAGGTGATCTGTTCATTGAACAGGCGGCGCGTGTTCCAGGCGAAATAGCCGAGCAGCGCGGCGGCGAAGATCGCGAATACGACGAGATAAACCAGCGTCAGCTTGAACGCCGTCGTCCGGAACAGCTTACCGAGCGCCGTCACGGATCACATACCCGGCGCCGCGCACCGTGTGCAGCAATGGCTGTTCGAAGCCCTTGTCGATCTTGGAGCGCAGGCGCGAGATATGCACGTCGATGACGTTGGTCTGCGGATCGAAATGATAATCCCAGACGTTTTCCAGAAGCATGGTCCGGGTGACCACCTGCCCGGCATGACGCATGAGATATTCCAGCAGCCGGAATTCGCGCGGCTGCAGCACGATCTCTTCCGGCCCGCGGTTCACCCGATGCGACAGCCGGTCAAGTTCCAGATCACCAACGCGATAGACGGTTTCCTCTCCCCGTCCGCCGCGCCTCCGCGCCAGCGCTTCCACCCGCGCCAGCAGTTCCGAGAACGAATAGGGCTTGGGCAGATAATCGTCGCCGCCGACCCGCAGGCCTTTGACGCGGTCGTCGACCTGGCCGAGCGCGGACAGGATTAGGACCGGTGTTTCGAGACCCTTGCCCCGCAGCGTGCTGATCACCGTCAGGCCGTCGAGCTTCGGCAACATGCGATCGACGATCAGCACGTCGTATTGACCGTCGAGCGCTAGGGCTAGCCCTTCCTCGCCGTCATTGGCCTGCTCGGCGATATGACCGACTTCGCGAAAGGCCTTGACCAGATAATCGGCGGCGTCGCTATCGTCTTCGATAATCAGGAGGCGCATGGTCGTCGACCCATCTTCGGACGGCCTGACTGGCTGGGCAGGCGCTCCCCAGGGGGCAGCCCCAAGAGATCCTGCAGTTTCGCGGATTATATAGGGATCGACCATTAATGATTCGCCTGATTGGCGTTCCGCGGAATTCTGCCGTGCGGTTCGGACCGTTGCGGCCGGCGAATACGCACCTTTGCTACACGATCATTCCCAAAAACGCGGCGGGCGGCGGGGTTGGACCCCACCGCCCGCTTGACCGAACTCCACCGGACGGGGGCGACGTTACCAGTAGGGAGCCCGGGACTGTGGGGACGGGTTTTAACGCCCGCCCCCAGGGGATCATGCCGTCAGCGGGGGCGACTTAAGCCGGCGGCAAGCCCCTTTCCTCGCGCGTGATCCCGAAGGAGGGGGACGGGTTATCGGAAATGATCACGTGCGAAACCCTGCGTTGGAACGGGATGGCAATTCCAAGAAAAGTCATCCCGCTCTCTCCGTGCTCAGGCGCGTTCGAACGGGAGTGCGACGAACTTGGTCTGCGAACCCGACTTCACCCGCATCAGCACCGACTTCTTGCCGTCCTTCTTGGCGTTGCCGAGGATTTCGCGCACCTCGCGCGGATCCTTCACCGGCTTGCCGCCAACTTCGAGGATGATGTCGCCGGTCTTCAGGCCACGCTCGGCGGCGGGACCATTCGGGTCAACCTCGGTGACGACCAGACCTTCCGAGCCCGCTCCGGACACCGACTTGGCGGGCGCCAGGCCGAGGCCGAGATGCGGCACCGAATTGTCGTTCCGGTCGGCATCGGGGCCAGAGCGGTCGTTGTCGCGGCTGGCAAAGTCCTTCGGCAGAACGCCGAGCTTAAGCGTGATGGTCTCGTCCCGGCCGTTGCGGTTGATGCCGAGCTTGACCGAGGTTCCAGGCGCCTTCCGGCCGATCGTGCGCGACAGGGCACGGGCGTCCTTCACAGCCTCTCCGTCGACCATGGCGATCACGTCACCGGCCTTGATGCCGGCCTTCTCGGCCGGGCTGTTCGGCTGCGGCTCGGCGACAAGCGCGCCTTCTGCCTTCTTGATGCCGAGGCCGTCGGCCAGTTCCGGCGTGATGGTCTGGATCTGCACGCCGAGCCAGCCGCGGGTCACCGCGCCGTGGTCCCTCAACTGCGCGACGACGGACTTGATCGTCTCGGACGGGATCGCAAAGGCGATACCAACCGAACCGCCGGACGGCGAGAAGATCGCGGTGTTCACGCCGATCACGTTGCCGTCCATGTCAAAGGTCGGGCCGCCAGAATTGCCCTTGTTCACCGGCGCGTCGATCTGGATGAAGTCGTCATACGGACCGGCGCCGATGTCGCGGCCACGCGCCGAGACGATACCGGCGGTCACGGTGCCGCCCAGGCCGAACGGATTGCCGACCGCGATCACCCAGTCGCCGATACGCGGCGCCTTGTCGGCGATGCGCACGAACGGGAAGTCGCTGCGGCCGTCGACCTTGATCAGCGCGAGATCGGTGCGCGGATCGGTGCCGATGACCTTGGCATGGTAGGTCTGGCCGTCGTCGGCGACGACTTCAACGCTCTCGCTCTTGTCGACCACATGGTTGTTGGTCACCGCATAGCCGTCGGCGGAGATGAAGAAGCCGGAGCCCTGGCCGGTGGTGAAGTTGCGGCGCGGTCCCTGCTGCTGCCCATTCGGGGTCATGTTGTCCGGCAGGCCGAAGCGGCGGAAGAACTGCTCCAGCGATGAGCCGGGAGGCAGCGGCATATTGCGGAAATTCGGCCCGTTGCCCTGACCATTGTCGCGGCCGTTGTAGCTCATCATCTTCGGCCCGACCTTGACACGGACCGAAATCACCGCCGGCTTGACCTTCTCGACGATGTCGGCGAAGCCGGCCGGCTTCTGCAGGTTCTGCGAATAGGCTGGCGCGGTTAGCGCGGACAATTGTGACTGCGGCCCGAACTCAGGCGCGACGAGCAAGGCTGACAGGCCAAGGCCTGCGACGGTCGCAAGCAGAGCAAGGCGGCGCGCGGACAGAATGTGCGACTTCGGTGCGGAAGAAGCGGGCTGAGTCATATGTCGATCTCCATCATGGCAACCGGTGCGCATACGGCACCTTCGCTTACCAAGATGGGGGTCGCCGCCTTACGGCGTCCTGTCGGCAGGATTAATCTTTAGTAAGGTTTTTCGATTTTTGCGCCGGACGCGGAAATCAGTATTCGGAAGCACCAATTTGGGCGCACCGCTTGAAATTTTATTTCTCGGTATCGGGCTCCAGCAGCCTGGCCAGCCGCAATTCCTCGGCCGTCGTTAACTTTGCCGCGGCAGGGGCCGCCAAATCGCCTGTCCCCGCGGCCGCCCGCCGGCGGGCCATCAGCCCCAGCGCAACGGCCCCACCCAGCAGCACAAAGGCCGGGCCCAGCCACAATACTAGCGTGTGCATGTTAAACGGCGGCTTCAGCAGCACGAACTCGCCATAGCGCGCGACCAGGAAATCCAGCACTTGTTGGTTGGTATCGCCGGCCTTGAGCCGCTCGCGCACCAGCAGCCGCAAGTCGCGCGCCAGCGGCGCATCGGAATCATCGATCGACTGGTTCTGGCAGACCATGCAGCGCAGTTCGCGCGACAAATCCCGCGCCCGCGTTTCCAGCTTCGGATCGGAGAGGACTTCGTCCGGCTGCACGGCCAGAGCCGGCCCCGCCAGACCGAGAACCGCAATGACGATCAGGATCAATCGCCGCATCAATCGTCACTCCGCTGGCGCAAGCGCGACGCGGTTCCGGGATGGCCGTGGCGCCCCGACCCGCAGCCTCCGGTCGGACAGCGACAACAGACCGCCCGCCACCATCACCAGCGCCCCGAGCCAGATCAAAAGCACCAGCGGCTTGTAGTAGGCCCGCACGACAATGCTGCCGTCAGCATTGGCATCGCCCAGCGAAACATAAATTTGACTGACGCCGCGAGTCATCAGCGCCGCTTCCGTCGTTCCGGAATTGCGCGAGGGAAAGCTGCGCTTGGCCGGTTCCAGAACGCCGAGCGCCTGGCCATCACGCCGGACCGTGAACCGCGCGGCGACCTCGCGGTAGTTCGGACCCTGCCGCTGGGTCAGGCCCTGGAAATGCAACTGATAATGCGCCAACGAAATTTCGCCGTTCGGCTTGAGCGACGCGATGCGTTCGACGCCCCATTGCGTTTCGCCGACGATGCCGAGCAGCGTGACGCCGAGCGCGAAATGCGCGACCGCCGTGCCCCAGGCCGAGCGCGGCAGGCCCGCAGCGCGTTTGAGCGCGATTGTGGGCGCGACCCGAAACACGCCGGTGCGTTCGGCGACATCCGTCAGCGCGCCGGCCATCACATAGATCGCAAACCCGATCCCGAACGGCGCCAGCACCGGACCGCCCTGCCTGATCGCAAAGACCGCCGCCACGGCGATGGCTCCGAGCCCAATCGCGAACATCAGCCGTTGCGCGACGCCTCTGAGATCGCCGCGTTTCCACGGCAGCAATGGCCCGAACGGCGCCGCCAACAGCAACGGAATGAACAACGGTCCGAACGTGGCGTTGTAGAACGGCGCACCCACCGAGATCTTCTCGCCGGTCAGCGCTTCCAGCACCAGCGGATAGAGCGTGCCGACCAAGATCGTCGCGCAGGCGGTTGTCAGAAACAGGTTGTTGAACACCAACGCCCCTTCGCGCGAGATCGGCGCGAACAGGCCGCCCTGCTTCAGCAACGGCGCGCGCCAGGCAAACAGCGCAAAACCGCCGCCGATAAAAAACGTCAGGATCGCGAGGATGAAAACCCCGCGGCTGGGATCGCTGGCGAAAGTGTGCACGGAGGTGAGCACGCCCGAGCGCACCAGAAAAGTTCCCAGCAGCGACAGCGAGAACGCCAGGATCGCCAGCAGGATGGTCCAGACCTTCAGCGCGTTGCGCTTTTCCATCACAACCGCCGAATGCAGCAGCGCGGTGCCGGCCAGCCACGGCATGAACGAGGCGTTCTCGACCGGATCCCAGAACCACCAGCCGCCCCAGCCGAGTTCGTAATAGGCCCAGTAGCTGCCCATCGCGATGCCGAGCGTCAGGAACATCCAGGCGACCAGCGTCCACGGCCGCACCCAGCGCGCCCAGGCGGCATCGATGCGGCCTTCCAGCAGCGCGGCGACCGCGAAGGAAAATGAAATCGAGAACCCGACATAGCCCAGATAGAGCATCGGCGGATGCACGGCGAGCCCGATGTCCTGCAGGATCGGATTGAGATCGCGGCCCTCGAACGGCGCTTCGGCAAGACGCAGAAACGGATTCGAAGTGCCAAGGATGAACAGATAGAACGCGCACGCGACCCATGCCTGCACCGCCAGCACGTTGGCGCGCAGCGCCGCCGGAAGATTCCGGCTGAACAGCGCGACCAGCGCGCCGAACAGCGCCAGGATGAAGACCCAGAGCAGCATCGAGCCCTCGTGGTTCCCCCAGGTGCCAGAAATCTTGTAGATCAGCGGTTTCAGTGAATGCGAATTCTCATAGACATTGAGAACGGAAAAATCCGACACCGCATAGCTGTAGACCAGCGCGGCAAATGACAGCGCGACAAATCCGAACTGCACGACGGCGGTCGGGCCCGCAACCGCCATCAACACCGCATCGTTGCGGCGCGCGCCATAGATCGGCACCACCGCCTGGACCAACCCGAGACCGAGCGCCAGCACCAACGCATAGTGACCGAGTTCGGGAATCATCGCCGCACCGCCGCTGTGTTCGACTCAGGTTTCTGCCCGGCGCCCGCCGGCTGCAACAAGAGACCGCCTTGAAAGCGTGCGATCAATTGGTCAACCCTTGTGGCTTGGCGCCGGCCTTCTTGGCGTAGTCGTCCTTCCAGTGGCCCTGCTTCTTCAGGCTGTCGGCCACTTCCTTCGGCATGTATTTTTCATCGTGCTTGGCCAGCACCGAATCGGCCTCGAAAATTCCGGCCGGATCGAGCGTGCCTTCCGTCACCACGCCCTGGCCCTCGCGGAACAGATCGGGAAGGATGCCCTTGTAGGCGACGGTGATGGTGCGATTGCCGTCAGTCACCTCGAAGCGCACGGCGAGATCCTTGCCGCGCTCCACAGTGCCGGTCTTGACCAGCCCGCCGAGCCTGAACCGCGTGCCCGGCTTCAGGTTTTTTTCGACCACGTCACTTGGCGAATTGAAAAAGACGATGGAGTCGTTGAGCGCGCTGAGCACCAGCGCGGCCGCGAGCCCCAGCACCGCCACCGCGGAGCCGATCAGCACCAGGCGTCGCTGTTTGCGGGTCATTCTTTGTGGTCTCCAAACGTCATCAGCCGAAAACTCAGCCTTTGAGGCCGAGCCCCTTTGCCAGCGCATCGAGGCGCTGCAGTTTTTCCGTCTCGCCGGCCAGCGCCTGACGGGCTTCGCCGAGCGCCGCGCGGGCCTTGTCGCGGTCGCCAAGCACCATATAGGCACGCACCAGCCGCAGCCAACCGTCGATGTCCTTGCCTTCGGTCTTGAGGCGGTCGGCAAGCCGCGCCACCATGCCGCGCACCATGTCGTTGCGCTGTTCGGCGGTCAGCTTCGCGGCCGCCTCCACGTCGGCAGCGCTCGGACCTGGCGCACCCGCAACGGGTGCGCCCGCAATTGGTGCGTCGGCCGCAGGCGTACCCTCGACCCGCGCCAGCGCCGCCTGCACCAGGCCGATCCACGGCGCGTTTTTCGGCGCGTCCTTGAGCATGCGCCGCCAGATCGTGGCGGCATCTTTGCTTTGGCCGTCCTGTTCCGCGGCGAGCCCGAGGAAGTAGCGGGCCTTGACGTCCTCGGGGTCAAACGCGATCGCGCGCTCAAACGCCTTCTTGGCGTCAGCCGTTACCACGCCATTGGCCGCCGCCACCATCGCTTCGCCCAGGTCAGCCAGGCGGACGGCGGTCTCGCCATTCAATTCTACGGCATTGCGCCGAGCCCGCACCGCATCGTCATAGCGGCCGATCCGCATATAGACCGGAGCGACCACTTCCCAACCGCGTCCATCCTTGGGATTGCTCTCCAGATGCGCCTCGACCTGAGCAATCATGCTGGCAAGCGAGGTATTCGGACGCGCTGTAGGCCGGCGGTCGGCGTGTGGCTGGCTCTCCAGGTAGGGCGAGCCCAGTGCCAGATAACCCATCGTCGCCCCGAACGGCAGGACAACGAGCGCGACGACGGCTACGGCGCGCCGCCGCCAATCGGCAGATGACGCCGTCGATACCGTCTTGTTCTCTTCGGCATCGGCTGCGGCCAATATCCGGCGCGACACTTCGATGCGGGCGGCTTCGGCTTCGGCCTCCGGAATCAATCCGGCGGCCCGGTCGCGCTCGATCTCGTCGAGCTGGTCGCGATAGACCGCCAGATCATTGCCGGACGGCGCCGCGACATCGCGGCGCGACAGCGGCCATAGAACGGCGAAGATCGCCGCCGCCGTCATCAGCGCGATCAGCAGCCACAGCATTGCGCCTCCGTCATCTCAACGTTCATGCCGCAGCCTCTACAGGAGTTATCCGACCGGTGACCAGGTTCCGTCGGGATTGCGGCACGCCGTTCCGCGCGCTGATTCCGGCCGGCCGTTGATGTAGATCGTATGGGTGAATTCACGGCAAATGTCACCGGCCCGATCGTAGGACGGCCCGGGAACGACAGTACCATAATGGCCGGACTGCGGATTGCGCCAACCGACCGGCGCGCCCGGTGGACCGTCCCTCAACGCCTGGTTCTCCGCGGCATAGGCCATCCGCCGGTCCCGTGCGTCGAGTGACTGGCCAATACGATTGCCGATCAATCCGCCGATCACAGCTCCGGCAGCAGCCGCGCCGACCCGCGCGGCGGTTCCGCCGCCGATCTGCGAACCGATCAGCGCGCCACTGACAGCGCCGATCAGCGTTCCGGTATTTTCCCGCGGCCCGGCCCCGCCATAGGGATCGCCGGCACACGCCGTGAGCGTCAGCCCGGCCAAGGCGACGGCGGCAATTCGGGCCTGGTTCATCGAAAAGCCTCTGATCTCTCGGATCGTCGTGCGGCACCAAGTCGAAAACGGCTGCGGCCGGCGACCGGCCCGCATAGCGGGCGCAAGTCTTTACGCTACGCGCGCGGACGATGCCAAATTAGCTGGAGGCGACGATTTGGGCAAAACTGCGTTCGCGTTATCCAAGGCGACGGCGGCAACTCACATGGCCACCGGCAAACCCGTCGCCATTGGAACGAATGCTCGACGCCAAGCCGAGTGAGTTCAATTCACCCCGCCGGCAGCACCAGTTCGGCGCGCAGGCCGCCAATCGGCGCGGTCGAGAGCAGCAGCTCCCCGCCGTAAAGGCTCGTCAATTCGAGCACAATTGACAGCCCGAGCCCGGAACCAGGCTTGCTCTCATCAAGCCGCCAGCCGCGGCGCGCGACCTGTTCGCGTTCGGATGGCGACAGGCCAGGACCGTCGTCGTCGACCACGATGCGAACCTGCCCGCCGGCCGGGCCGCCACCCTCGTCGTGTGGCGCCTCGACCTTTTCGGAGAAGACATGGATGGTCACCCGCGACTGCGCCCATTTGCAGGCGTTGTCGACCAGGTTGCCGATCATCTCTTCCAGGTCGGGCTGCTCGCCGCGGAAATACGCCCGATTGTGCGCCCCATCATGCGCGGTGCCGTAGCTGCCGTCATGAGCGCCGACGTCGATCGTGATCTTGCGGTTGTGATGAATTTTTTCCATGGTCCGCGCCAGCGCATTCACCACCGGCTGCACTTCGGTCAGATTGCCGACGACATGGGTATGCGCGGCAAGCCGCGCGCGCTCCAGATGCCGCGCCACCTGATCGCGCATGATCTCCGCCTGCTCCTGGACCTTTTCCGCGAACGGATCGCCGCGGCGGGCCGCGGCTTCGTTCACGATCACCGACAGCGGCGTCTTCAACGCATGCGCAAGATTGCCGACATGGGTGCGCGCGCGCTCGATGATCTCGCGATTGGCATCGATCAGCGCATTGGTTTCGCGCGCGAGCGGCGCGATTTCGACCGGAAAGCCGCCCTCCAGCCGCTCGGCATTGCCGGAACGCACCGCCATCAGCTGTTCGGAAATCCGTTTCAGCGGCGCCAGACCGTAGCGAACCTGGAACATCGTGATCAACAGCAACACGGCAGCCAAGACAAAAAATGTCCCCGCGAGATATTGATCAAAAACCCGGATTTCGTCGTCGATCTCACTGGCGTCGCCCGCGACCGACACCAGATAGCGGCCCTCCTCGCCCAGGTCGATCATGCGCTCCACAACACGCAGGCGCTGATCCTCGGGGCCATCGACATAGCTCTGGCGCGTGCCGGTCGCGGTCGCCGGCACGTTGCGATCTTCAAGATGCGGCAGGCCGCCGTCCCACAGCGAGCGTGAGGAACGCGGCTCGATCCCCTGCCGGTCGAGCCGGGTGACCTGCCAATACCAGCCCGACAACGGAAACTCAAACAGCGGCTCGCCGAGCGATTGCGGAAACTTGTCGTCGTTGTCATCCGGCGTCGCGAGATCGGCGACGATGGTTTTCAGATAGACGCCGAGCCGGCTGTCGAATGCCCGCTCCACCGAATGACGGTAGAACGACGACAGGACGATGCCGGTCACCAGCAGGATCACCACCGTCCAGGTGGTTGCCGACAGGAACAGGCGGACGGCGAGCGAATTAGTGCGTATCATTTGGCGGTGTCAGCAGATAGCCGAGCCCACGCACAGTTTGAATGATATCGACGCCAAGCTTCTTGCGAATGCGTCCAACGAAAACCTCGACCGTATTGGAATCGCGGTCGATGTCCTGATCGTAAAGGTGCTCAACCAATTCGTTGCGTGACACCACGCGCCCGCTGTGGTGCATGAGATAGGACAACAGCCGGTATTCATGCGAGGTCAGCTTGATCGCCGTGCCGTCGACGGCGACCCGCCCGGTTCGTGTATCGAGCTTGACCGGTCCGCACTGCAATTCGCTCTTAGCATGGCCGGTCGAGCGCCGCAGCAATGCGCGAATGCGCGCCATGACCTCTTCCAGGTGAAACGGCTTGGCGACGTAGTCGTCCGCGCCGGCATCGAAGCCCTGGACCTTGTCGCTCCAGCGGTCGCGCGCGGTCAGCATCAGCACCGGCATTGCCCGGCCCGCCCGCCGCCAGGATTCGAGCACCGATATTCCGTCCAGCTTCGGCAAGCCGATATCCAGAATGACGGCGTCATAGGGCTCGCTTTCGCCAAGATGGCGGCCATGCTCGCCGTCAAACGCGCGATCGACCACGTAACCGGCGTCGGTCAATGCCGTCGCCAGTTGACGGTTGAGATCGGGATCGTCTTCGACCACGAGAAGCCGCACGGTCTTCTCCTGCCTACCGCTTGCCGACAACCGAGCCCGAGGCGGCATTCACCCGGACGCGCACGACCTTGCCATTGCGGGTGATCACCGTCACCACATAAACCAGCCCGCTGCGCTCGCGGCAAAGCTGGGCCCGGATCACGTCCCCGGCGGCCCGCTTGCGGACGATTGCCAGCGTCCGCGCCAGCGTGATGGCACGCCCGCTTTTGATCGCCGCGCGCTGCTGGGCGGTCGACAGGCAGCCCCGCGGCGTCCGCTGCGCGGCCGAACCGGGTACCGGCACCAGTGTGGCGATCAAAAAAGTGGCCGCAATAAGCCGGCTGAGCCGCCGCATGGAACTCTCTTGGATTCGGATCGGGGTGTTCCGTGAGACGATCCCTATCAGGACTTTGCTGAGCGCGCATTACCGAAGCGGTAAAATTACGGCGAAGACGTGGACGGTGTGTTTTGAAGCGCTGAAAGCCCTGGACAAAGGCAGGACGAGACGAGATTGCGGGATCAAGAACGAAGGATCAGGGAGGAATGCTCAGGAAGGAAATAAGGATGGAAGGAAGGAAGGAAGGGGAAGCGATCAGATGAGATCAGGAAGGCGGGATTCAGGAGGGAAGAATTGGGAGGTCGAAAGGACGAGGAAAAGCGCCGGCCGGAGTTCCCTACCGGCCGCGTCGGGTGATGGCCTTGACCACTTCGCCGACGATCGAGGGTGTTGCCTCGCCAGTGGCGAGCGCCTGCTTTTCGCGCGTGCGGCCGGTGACATAGACCCCGAGCACGCCGAAGCGCGCGCCGAAATAGGCGATCAGCAGGCTGGTCACAATACCAAAACCGTTAATCGCCTTGTCGGAGCCGACCCACAGCGCATGCAGTAGGGTCGCGGCAAAGGCCGGGCATTCGATCAACGACAGTTCGAGCGCATAGAGCGGACGCCACCAGCGTTGCAGCGGATCGCCGCTGGCCATCTCCGCGCGCTGGGTGGCGCCGATTTCGGCGACCTGCGCCTTGCCGATTTCAGCCAGCGCTTCGGCCCATTTTGCTTCCGCCTGGCTGGCGGCGGAGGCAATGGCCGCCTTGGCGGCCTGATCGTCTCCGGCCGACTCGATCGCGCGGCCGACCGCCGCCGGTGTCGGCGCGGCGCCGAGCGCATCCGCTAGAATGCGGCCGGCGGTGGCGCCGAGCGGCCCGCCAAGCGCCTGTCCGATCAGCGGCGCGCCGAGACCGATGACCTGACGGGTCAGACTGCCCCAATCCATGGCGGCCTCACTGCCCGGAAAGAAAGTTGCCGATCTGGGATGCGAACGCGGAGAGCCGCGCACGCAGCATCGGCCAGGTAACGACGCCGGCCGCATAGCCGGCCGCAAGCGCAATGGTCGCAACGATGAAGGTCGTCATGGATCCTCGCTGTATGTTTGCTGAAAGAAAAAGGTGCTGCTGCGCGCCGAGAGGCGCTTACGCGGGAGCAAGCTGGCGGCGGCGCTGGCGCCAGCGCCAGAACAGAAAGCCGCCGACGGCCAGCACGATGGTCAGTGCGACGATGGCGACGATGATCGCCGGCGCCATGCCGGCTTCGTGCGCCTGCTGCATGGCAGTGGCACCGCCCGCCGCGATCGTGCCGGCAGTGCTGTTTTGCGCGGTTTTGTTCGCCGTGACGGCGCCTTTGCCCGGCGCGGCGGTGTCTTCCAGATCGGTACCGGTATCTGCCGGTGCAGCGCAGCCGGCCATGGCGAGCGCGACGCGCCGCACCTCCGCAACCCGCCGTCCCCAGCCGCGGCCAAACACCGGCCAGGTCCGCAGGGCCTTGAGAAAGCGCAGCCGCTCGTCGCAGATCGCGCCGACCAGCGCGGCCGCATCGCGGTTGTCGACCGCGCGCACAACGCCGTCGTCGATCCGCGTTGTTGGCGCCGAATAACCGAGGCAGCGCTGCAGCACCTTGGCCGCCCGCGCGATGCCGGAATTCACCCCGTAATCGAACACGGCATAGTCGACGCCCGCCGGCAATTTATCGCAGCACAGAGCGTCCCAGTACTTGGCGCGGTAGATCGCCTTGGCGTCGTCGAGCCGCATCGCGCGCACGTTCGCAGCCGTCGCATTGCGCTTCACGTATTTGCGGTAGTCGTGAATGGTTATGCCGAAATTGGTCGGCCCGCCGGGGTCGGATGGATGGTTTGTATAGCCGCCCTCATGCACCAAAAGCCGGCGCAGGGCCTCGTCATAGGACGATGCGCTCATCGATTGTCCTTGATGTGTTTGAAAGGTCGACGAATTGAAGAAGGCTTGATGAATAGAGGCGACGCGGGTCGACGCGTCAGGCGATGCCCCACGCACCTTTCACCGCCGTGATAACGGAGGTTAGTTCACCGGTCGTGCTGCCCCGGCTCAGCCCAAACAGTTCGCTGACCGCGATATTTGACGCCCGAGCGGTTGTGACGCCGCCCTGCGTGCCGAGCGTCAAGCCGTCCATCACATTGCTGCCAACACTGCCGCCGGTCGTGGTCGCAACGTTGTTGACATTGATGATGCTGGACGCGCCGTTGAAGACACCGCCAACCACCGCCCAGGTTCCAATCGCGATGTTGCTGCCGCCGTTGAACTCGGCGCCGGCCCACATGCCATTGGTGAAGGTGCCGACACGCCGGTAGAGCGTGCCACGGTCCCCGGTCAGGCCGTCGAAGACGTTTTCGTAGCTCGCCTGCACGCCGCTCACCCGCCGGTAGGCGATGTAATAAGCCCAGGGCTGACTGATCGCGAATGCGCCGCTCGCCAGAAAGTCGTCGGCGCCGTCGAAGGTCAGCTTGCGAGGGTTGTCGCTGGCCACCGGCTGCAATGTCGAACCGGCCTGCGCCAGATCGCGGCCGAAGCCCGACTGGTCGTACCATTTGACGGCATAGAGGGTGGCGCCGCCGCCCCAGGCCGTCACCGCGACCCAGTCGAGCCAGCCGTCGAGCCCGGCGGCAAAGTCCTGTTCGGCATCGTCGCTGCCGCGTCGCAGCCGCACGATCGCGCCACTGTAGGCCGTCCGCAGCCGCCGCAGCGAATAGGCAAAGGCGAGCGACGTCACGCCGTCGAGCGGATAGGCGCTCCGCGCCCGCGACCGCAGCGCCAGCGCTGGTATCGTGAGATCAAGACCGATCATGGCGTCAAGCGGTGTAGGCGTGAATTTCAATTCCGGCGCTGGTGCCGGTCGCCCAGACCCGGCGCGCGGCGAGCGGCTCGATCGCGACGCCTGGCGGCACTCTCAAGGTCACGGTGTCTGCGTCATTGGCGGCAAGCAGTGGCGTGACCACGACGGTCGCGACGCCGCCGCCGATATCCGACGGCACGTAGATGCGCAGCGCCTTGGCATAGATCGCAAGATTGTCGTCGTCCGACGGCGTCACCGCCACACAGGCGCGCGCCGGCGCGGACGGCGAAGCACTGGAACCATGAAAGCGATCGCTGGCGTGGTCGTAGGGCACGGGGCTTCTCCATGGAAATCACCCGCCGCGGCCAGGAGGCCGCAACGTGTTTGTTGATGATGGAAGGACAGCAAGAACCGAGGCGCCCTCAGGCGCTCGGCGCGCTCATTTCGAGCGTATAGACGATCAGCCGCACCTTGCCGGCTGTAAAGTCCGCGCCGTTGGCGGTGATCCGCACGCGGGTATCGGCATAGAGCGCGGTCGGGCCGATGACGCCGATGTTGCTGGAGCCGAGCGCGATGCCGAGCGTGCCGCCGAATTTGTTCTGCTCGCCGTCGATACCGACGTCATAGGAGGCCGCGCCAGTGACGGCGAGCGTGGTGCGCGCGGCGACCCCGAGCACGATCGCGCGATCGGAGATGAAGGCAGCGTCAGCGGTCTCGACATAGGCGCCGGTCAGCGTCAGCTCTTCCTCCTTGGCCCGCAGGGTGACGCGGCCGCCATGCGCGGTCAGCGCGACGCCGTCACGCCATTCGCCGTCTTCGTAGGTGACGGTGAGCCGCTCGTCCTTCACCCAGGCCTTGAGGCCCGACGCCGGCACATGCTGAACCCAGGCGCCGCCAATGGAGAAGGCCAACGTGCCGTCCCAGCCGGTCCAGTTCCCGCTCGCGCCGGCCGCCGGAATGTAGCGCGCGCCGTCTGCCGGTGAGCCAGGCGGCGCCGCCACCGTACGGCTTTCGACCGCGAGTTGCGCCAAGGCGTCGATCAGATCGAGCGCCTCGTTGTGCGTGACGTGCTTCTGCGCTTGCGCGGCTTCGATATAGGGCAGTGCAAGATGGGGCGTGTCGATCATGGGGTACCGGTTGGTTTGTTTGGTGGAGAGCCAAGCGGTCGCTTAAATTTCAAGCACCGCCTCTGCCGCGATGCCGCGGGCGACACTGGCCGAGAGCTGACAGACGCGCACTGTCAGGCTCGTCTGCGGCGACCCAAAGTCGGCGGTCTCGTCAGCTGCCGGGTAGAGCACCGAAGGGCTCGTTGACGTGAGCGTGCGCAACACCGTGACGCCCGACATCACGTCCACCTCGTAAGCCTCGGAATCTTCCGCAAGCGGCACCTCGGCCGTCGACCAGGAATCGCCGTCTCGGCGCGTGCGGCGGATCCACGAGATCGTGACGCCGCTGCCGTCGCGCACGGCATGGACCTGCACCGGCGCCAGCGGCTTGAGCGCGGTCGGCCCCGGCGTCACCGCAAGTTCGACGACCGCATCGTCGCCGTGCCCGCGCCGCGCCGCGCCGATGCGCAGCGACATTGCAAGGCCGAGCGCATCGAGCCCCGTCGCAACCGGAATGACCTGATCGTCCAGCAGCACGAACGGCGCGCCGGCCGGCAACGGATCGGAGATCGCCCATTCGCTGCCGGCCTGTCCGCGCAGCAACCGCGACAATTCATAGGTGTTCTCGCCGATCAGTTCGGCACTGGCGAATTGCAGAACCTCCCAAGAACCGTCCGTCCGCTGCACCGCCGCCGCGTTGCCGCCGCCAAGCAGATCGGCATCCGACAATGACGCCAGCGCGCCGCCAAAAAGTTCGACCTGCACCCGGCTGCCGCGATCCCAGCGGGCCACCGGCCCGGCCGGAAAAGCATCCAGGGTCACGCCGATGATGGCTGGCGCGACCGCCAGCGCGATGCGCTCGAAGCTCGCGCCATCGGCCGAGCGCCAGATCGCCACAGTCCCCGGCCAGGGATCGGCAAATACCGCCGCCCAGGTCAGCACCGGCGGGTCTTCACCCAGCAGTGTCGGCAATTCGAGCAGCACAGCATGGGCCGGACCGATCGCGACCGGCTGCGCCGGCGCGTCGCGCCGGGGCGCGCCAACCGGATAGTGGAAGATGTCCGGATCGATCGTCCGCGCCGTGATGCGGCGGTCGCCGGCTTCCACCGTCTCGCGGATCTCGATCAACCGCCGCCGGCCGGAAATCTCCAGACCGACAACGTCGCCTGGCGTCAGCGTCACCAGGCTCGGCGGCAGAGCGAACGCAGCCTGTTCGCGTCCGGCCCACAGATCCTGCAGCCAGATTTCGGCGCGCCGCTCGATGTCGGCATCGTTATCGATCACCGCGAGGTCGGCATGGGCGCTGCGCGCCGCGCCGCCGACCAGCCGCCGCGACGACACCGCCGCGCGATGATAATCGGCACCGCTGTCGCTGTAGCCGATCGAGACTTCGCGCGGCAGTTCGGTTTCCTGCGCCCGCGTCAGTCTTGCCGGCGCGCCGTCGGACGGCAGAACCAGATCGTCCTCGGTGAGTTCGGCGACGACGGCACCGCCGCGCGGCTTGAACGCGCAGTTGGCCTGCCTCCTCCGCGGCATCGAAGGCATAGGCCAGCGCGAGCGGTTCGATCGCCGCGCGCGGCGCCATCGGCCGGTCGATGATATAACCCTCCGGCCCGCCTTCGAGGGCCACGGTGTCGGCATCGGTGATGCCGGCATCGGCAGAATGGACGCGCACCAGCGCATCGAGCGGCGCGAAGCCGAACCGTCCGGTCAGCCAGTGCCCGGTCTGCCAGTTCTCGCCGTCGGACCAGACATCGGTCGCGGCCGGAAAGGCGGGATAGGGCCGCGCGTCCCAGGTCCACAGATGGATGGCGGACGGCCATCGACCATGCGCCCGCCATAGAGCGACGAGATCGGATTCTGCACCTCGCTCGCGCCGAACGCGGGATCGAACGCGGTCAATGCCGCCTCGTAGATAGCGGCGCTGCATGAAGTCGTCACGCCCGCCGCTGGAAAAATAAGGAACGCCGGAGTTCCGATGATTTCGGATCAGGAAACACGCTCGGCTGGTTTGCGCCCTTGTCGACCGCCGGGCAGCCGATTTCCGTCAGCCAGATCGGTTTCGATTGCGCGACCCAGGCGGTCGGCGCACCAAGCTCGACGCCGCCGACGCGCTCATAGTGCGGCATTGCTCCACCAATTCCAGATGTCCTTGGCGCGGAAGGTCCACGGCTTGCCGAGGCCATCGCTGATTGCGCTGCGAGTCTGCGCCGCGCGCGCGACGTCATCGGCGTAGTACCAGTCATAGGCTTCGCCGGCTTTCAGATTGCCGCGCAGATAATCGAGATCGTAGATCGAGTGTTGCGATCGCACGGTCAAGATGCATCACTGCCGTCGCGCCAGTCGGCGAGCGGTGCGTAATAGTCGATGCCGACCGCATCGATCGCGCTTGACGCCCACAGCGGATCGAGCGGAAACCGCACTTCATCGGCGCCGGCATCGACCACATGCGAACCATATTCGGTCCAGTCGGCGCCATAGGTGACGACCGTGCTGCCGCCAACGATCGCCTTCACGTCGGCGGCGAGCTCCACCAGCGCATCGACCGCCGGATAGACGCCGGAGCCCGAGCGCACGCGGGTCAGGCTCGCCAGTTCCGAACCAATCAGGAAGGCGTCGACGCCGCCCTCCTCCACCGCGAGATTGGCGTAGTGCAGAACCATGGCGCGATAGCTGCCGGCAGCCGGCGTCGCATCGCCAAAGAAATCCGCGACCTGATCGGCCGCGGCCGCGCTGCCGTCGGGCGAGCCCGCCTGCCCCGGCGCCGGATCGCAGGTGATGCGCCCGCGCCAGGGATAGACCGGCTGCGCGGCCGCATCGCTCCACGGATCGGGCAGCGCGTTGCCGGCCGGGATGTCCATCATCACGAACGGATAGAGCGTGATCTTGAGCCCGCGCGTTTTCAGATCGGAAATCAGATGGCGCACGCTGTTGTCGGCCGGCGTGCCGCCGAACGCCGGCCGGCCGCCGATCTGCGACACCACATAGGCGTCATCGCGGTCGATGCCGGCGACCGACCAGTCAAACTTGTAGATGTTCTTGTTCGCGCTCTCGACCCCGGGGCGGAATTGGCACACGCCCGCGCGCAGGTCGGAACCGAACCAGGTGACGACAACGGCGACCCGCTCAAGCGCCGGACACAGCGCCTGCAATTCGTCGAGCGATGCGGTGACATCCGAGCGCGCATAGGTGATGTGGCGGTTCTCCACCGCCCAACGCCCCTGCCCCAACCGCCGCGACACCGCGGTGCCGGTTCGTAGCCGTACTCGGTCGAACCGGGGATCAGGGTGACCGCGCGCACCATGTTTTCCAGATCGCCGACCGGCCGCACGATCTCGAACGACAATTGCGGAATGCGGTTGCCGAAATCTTCCAGCGGCAGCCGCTCGAACACGACATAGGCCAGCCCGCGATAGGCCGGTGCATTGCCGGTGCCCTGTTTGGCGATGATCAGCGCATCCGGCTCCTGATCTTCGCTACCGCGATAGATGCGGCACGTCAGACCGTCGAGATCGAGCGGTTTGCCGTCGGCCCAGACTCGGAGCACGGTGCCGATCTCGCCGTCGCAAAGGCCGACCGCGAAATTGCCGAAATAGGAATAGGTGGTTGTCGTGACGGAATCGCCGCCGAGACTGCCCTTGCCGCCGGCATCCTCGGTGCGGCGCGAGACCTTCTCCTCAAGTTCGGTCGCCCAGATCACTTCGCCGGCAAGCCGCGCCCGGCCATAGATCCGCGCAATCGGCGCGCCCTCGGTCGAGGCCATCACGTCGAGATCGGCAAGCCGCGGCCCGCGCACCACCTTGTCGCCACCGCCAAGCAGCGTGTGGTCGATGACGTTGCCGACTGCGGCACCCAACAGGCGGCCGGCAATCGCACCAATCGGACCGGCGACCGCGTTGCCCACGGTCGCGCCGGCCACCGACAGAAGAAGTGAGGCCATGCGAGGAGACTTTGTTTGGAGGCGATGACAATGTCATGCGCGTTACCCAGATCGGACCTTCGGCCCGTCCGGGCACAAGGCGATGACCCGCGCATCCATCATTGCGATGAAATTATGTGTTGGATGGCCGGGACACAGGCTCGGCCATGACGGTATTGCGTGACGCCGACCTACGAAAACGTCAGCCCGATCGCCACGCCGATGATCAGGATCACGATCGACAGCACCACCATGCCGGCGATCTGGCCGATTGTCGCCTTCGGCGTCATGTCCATTTGCGGATCCATGCCGCCACCGCCCATGCCCGGCATCGCTTTCATGTCAGCGCCGCCCATGCCTGGAATTCCGGCCATCGCCGGCGCCTGAGCTTTCGGGCGCACGGTCAGCATGCCGTGCTTGAGCTTGCGCGACACCAGCCAGTAGTTCATCGGATAGGCCGCGCACAGCCCGACCAGCAGCGCCATGCTCATGACGAACCAGAACCGCGGCGAGGACGGCTCCGTGGCGCCGGCCACATGCGCCTTGCCGATCATCGAGACGATCGCCATGCCGGCCATCAGACAGTTCATCGAGGTCCATTCCGGAATGAAAGTCTTCGTCAGCGCCTTGGTGTACGAGCCGCCTTCCATGTCCTTCATGAACAGCGCCTGGAAGATCGCCCAGCCGAAGCCGAAACCGAGCAGATATTCGAGGATGAAGTCCGGCAACGGCGGCAACAGCAGCAACGCCGCGATCACCGCGCCCACCAGGATGCCGACGCCGTCACCGGCGACGCAATGCATCGTGGAACCGAGCGCCTGGCGCCAGGGCGCGGCGACATAGGCCTCGTGCATCCCGGGCAGCGGCTCGCGGCAGCCCAAAATATAGAGGAACGCGCCGAACGGTCCGATGAACAAGGTCACCAGCACGAAACCCCATTTCATCACGGTTGCTTCTGGCGTTGTGCGGATGTCGATGGCAACAAAGATGACGGAGAGCGCCGTCAGAATGAACCACAGCAATATGACGCCATCGAGCATGGGGCCGGTCTCCCAGATTTGGCGAGTCGCAATGCCGCAGCATAGGAGCTGGGCGCCGGGACGTCATCGCCGAATGGCCGCAATGCCCAACAGAATCCAAACGGATTCAGAACATTAATTCACCACATCCGGAAACCGGAAAGCGTAAGCGAGCCGGCGGCGCCACCATGGCGCGACGGCAATCTCTGCGACCGCGGCGCCCTCATGCGCATGCACCATGCGATCGCTCGCGGTGGCAATCGCGGCATGCTTGGCGGCGAAGCCGGCGCGCCAGCGGAACAGCAGGACATCGCCGGGCGCGAATGCCGCGATGTCGACGGGCGTCAGATGGCGCAGCGCGGCCTGTGCCAGGCGCTCTTCCCGCGCGGCCTCCACCCAGTCCGGCGCATAGGGCGGCGCCCGCTCCGGCTCGGTGCCGATGAGCACGCGCCACACGCCGCGCACCAGGCCGAGGCAATCGCAGCCGACACCCTTGAGCGACCCCTGGTGGCGATACGGCGTGCCGATCCAGCTCCGCACTTCGGAAACGATTTGAGACCGTGAAATCCGCATTGTTGTCACGTCGAACCCTTCAGGCTGCGCCCGTCATGCCCCGGCTCACCCGGCACCGGATAGCGCACAACGAAGTCGTTGCCGGGAATATGCGGGAAGCCACGGAAGTTCACGCTGTTGCTGAACCGGTCGCGGCAGGTGGCAAAGCGCTTGTCGCAGCCGGCGCTGACCGTGAAGGTGTCGCCAGGCGCGACCGTCTCCGGCATCGTCTGCCACAGGTCGATGACCACCAAGCCGGATTCGATCCGGTGCTGTTTCACCTCGACCGCAAGCCCATTGTTGGCGCCGGAGGTGAATACGAGCCGCCCCGCACTGAACCAGCCGGCCGCGAAACCATCAAGCCCCGAAGCCGTGAATTGCGCGGTCGCGCGCAGCGCCACCACCGTTCCCTCGCCGCGATAGGCCGCATTGTCGAGATCGACCCCACAGCGGGCGTCGCCGAGATCGGCCGAGCACGTCGCGGTGTAGAGCCGCCCGCTGTCCTCGTTGAGACGATGCGCCAGCGAGCGCACTTCGGCGGCGAAAGCCAACCCCTCGCGCCGCACCTCGCCCAGCGCGCCGCGCAGGAGCAGCACGCGCAGCTCCGGCTCGCTCCAGTCGACCAGATAGATGTCGATTGCCGCGGCGTCATAATGGCCGGCGGCGAGATCGGCTTCGCTGAGCGATTGATCCACCAGCGCGCCGGAGATTTCAGAACCCGTCACCGCGAGGCCGAACTGCTGCGTCGCTTCCGCACCCGTCAGGCCGGTGCCCGCGCGGCAGGTCACAGCATCGATGATGACGTCTTCGTCGTGATCGGTGAAACCCTGGCTGACGCCGTCGTTGCGGGTGACAATCCAGCAGCAGCACAAGGTCGTCGCGCCGGTGTCGAGCTTGGCTTGAAGAGCGGATGGGATGGTGCGCATGAGACGTTAGTCTTCTAATTGCCGGCCGGATGCCGCATATCTCATTTATTGAGTGTCATGCTCCGCGAAGGCGGAGCATCCAGCACGCCGTGTCACCTGTTGTTAGACAATGAATTGATGAGGCAATTCCGTACCTCATCGACTCCACGGATTACTGGATCGTCCGCGTTCGCGGACGATGACAACAAACAGCGGGCCGCGCCGCCGCTACATCCTGATCTCCACCAGCGGGATCTTCGGGATCGCGCCGGCTTCGAAGGCGGACAGATCGATTTCCAGATAATCGGTGTCGAACCGCACCGGCACGTCAAAGAGATAGCCGGCGGTCACCGCCAGGCCATCGCCTGGCTCATGACCAGGCAGAAAGCTGACGATGCCGGTCGCGGTATCGACGGTGAAGTCGGTGTCTTCCACCGCCTCGACGCCATCGACCGCAACCCGCACGCTGCCGGCGACCGGCTTGGTCACCGTGCGCTGGTAGGGCGCATGCAGCGCCCCATAGGTCTTGATCAGTTGAAACGCTGCCTGCACACCGTCGCCGACACCGATCGCCTGATCGGTCGCGGATACCGCGACACCGGGCACGGCCGAGGAATGGTCGAGCCGGTCGCGCCAGCGGAAACCATGCAATCGTCCGCGCCGCTCCTCGAAGAACGCGACCACCGCGCTCAGCGCCTCGAACGTCTTGACGCCATAGCCGGCATCGTAGCGGCGCCGCGAATGCGCCCAGCGCGCATTGCGTTCCTCGCGGCCCGAGCCGGTGAGAACGATCTCGGTGCGCCGCTCCGGCCCGCCCGCGCTGCCGAGCGCGATGTCGAGCGGGAATTGGATTTCATGGAAGGCGAAGGTCATCGATTGCACCAATCCGTCAGATGTTCCGTGTGACGCTCAGCATCACAGGCTCCGTTGCCCGCGTGCGACCGCGCGCGCGATCTGTCCGGTCAGATAGACCTCCGACCGGCGGAAGGAGTCCGCATCCGGCGTTACGATCTGAATGTTGACGGTCGCCGCGCGCGCACCACCCGCCCCCGCCACGCCGAGCCGGCCGTCGGCGCCGCGCGCCAGCGGCAGGATCGCCTCCGGTCCCGCCTCCCCGGCAAGGCCGACGCCACCGCCTGTCAGCGGGAAGTAGGTCGGCGTGCCGATCACGCCGCCCGCCGCGAACGGCTTCACCGCGCCGGTCGCCGCGGTCAGCGAGGTTCCGAACAGGCTCGAGAACAGCTGGTTGATGCTGTTCGTGATTCCGGTCTCGATCGGCTTGAGCGCCACCTTCAGCGACAGGTCGGACAGCCGCAGCACCAGCGACTTCAGCACGTCGTCAAACTGCTTGCCGCCGATCGCCGCGCTCTTGAACGCCTGGGTCATGGCGCGGGCAAAGCCGTTGGCGCTGATTTCGAGCGTGCGGGTTTGCGTACTCAAGTCACCCATCAGGGCGCCGAGATCGGCGCCGGCCAGTGCACTGTCAGTCTGATCGTCGGGCATTGGGCGCCTCCGTCGACACGTCGACCGTTAAGTCAGAATCTGAAAAACGGCCGCCAACGCCGCTTCCAGAATCAGGAAATCGCTGCATCAAGGTGGCCAGGACATCGCGCGCAAACGGCGCGTCCGCCCGGCCGAGCACCGCCTCGATCGCGAACGCCAGTTCGCGCGGCGTCATCGCCCAGAACGCCTGCGGCGACAGCCGCAAAACGCCGAGGCCGAAGCCGATCGCCTGGCGCCAGGGAAATGGTGCGAGGCTCATGTTTGGTCCGCGGACGACGTCGCAGTCTGCGGCGCGGCATCGCCCTTGCCGAACGTCGCTGTGATCAAATCGGCGGCGATCCGGACATAGCCGGCGGCGCCGGCGGCGACCGCCATGCGGGCGACCTCCTCGTCGCTCACCGCCTCGCCCGCGCCGCGCAGCCCGGCGCCGATGATGCGGATGAGGTCGCGCGCGGTCAGCCGGCCACCGCCGAAGCGCTCGGCCAGCGCCACCAGGTCGTCGGCGCCGAACGCGGCTTCAAGCTCGGCGAGCGCGCCGAGCGTCAGCACCAGCGTGCGCCGCGCGCCGCCGATCTCGGCGTCGATCTCGCCGCGATGGTGATTGGCCATGGTCTCGCCCTCTCGCCTTTTAGATCGCGGTGAAGGCGAGCGCGCCGGCGGATTCCAGCGACAGTTCATAGGTCACTTCGCCGTTATGCTCGCCAGCGAATTCCAGGCTGGTGATCTGGAACGGCCCCTCGATCGTGCCGAAGTCCGGGATCACGATCTGATAGGCGACAACCGCACCGTCGAAGAAGGTCTGCCGCATCAGCGCATCGGTGGCGGCATCCTTGAACAGGCCGCGACCCGCGATCGACGCGCGCTTGATGCCGGCGCCCTCCAGCAATTCACGCCAGCGTCCGGCGGAATTCCGCGTGCGTGATGTCGACGGTCTCGGCATTGAACGCCAGCCGCCGCGACCGCAGGCCGGCAACGGTGACGAAGCCGCTGCCATCGTCGATCTTGACCAGCAGGTCCTTGCCTTTCTGGGCTGCCATTTCGCGTTGTCCTCTTCATCAAATTTCTCGTCCTGCAGAGCGGACGAAGTCCGCGTCTCGAAGGACGAGGCGACCAGTTGGCATGGTTCGAGACGCGCGAGCACCGCTCACGCTCCTCACCATGAGGGAATGTGACGTTCAGTTCGGCTCGGTCACGGCGCGAAACCGCACCAGCGCGTGGTAGGTCCGACCGTCGGCCTCGCGCCGCACGTCGGCGAGCGCGAAGCGCAGATTGATCAGCCGATGATCGGTCAGCGTCAGCGCGGCATCGTCGAGCGCCTGCAGCAGCGCACCGGCAATCAGATGCGCCTCGCGATGACCGCCCTGCCGCGACCAGCCGTGCAGGATGAACTGATGTTCCGCGCCCGCTTCGCTGCCGGTCGAATAGTCGGCGACGCGCGCCTCCCCGAGCGTGACATATGGAAACGCCGCGGCCTGCGGCGGTTCGTCATAAATCTTGTCGCCGCCGAGCAGGCTGGTGAGCGGCGCATCGGCGAGCAAGGCGTCATGGATCGCAGCGCGCAGCGCCGCGGCGGCGGTGGACATTGGATGTTTCCTTGCGGAGAGATCAAGTTGTCGGATTGCGGAGCCTCGGTCCGCATTGTTCTTCGCCCTCTCCCCGCACACGGGGAGAGGTGGCAAAAACTAATCGCGCCGCTCCTCGGCATGGATTGCGAGAAACCGACCTTGCGAGTCCTGTTCGCGCACGCTGACGATGCGGAAGTTGCGTGCGCCGTCGCGCAGCCGATGGCGCGTGGTGATGTCGGAGCGAGATCGGATCACGATGCGATGGGTGACAGTCGCGCCGAGGCTTTCGGCGGAGACCTCGCCGCGAGCGGCCGCCGGCGCGACCTGCGCCCACAATGCCGTCGCCGTTTGATACGTGCGGGTGAAGCCTCCCGCGCCGTCGGGCGTGTCGACCGGCTCTTCCAGAACCAGCCGGCGGTCGAGCTTGCCGGGATCGATCATAGCGACGCCACCCGGAATGGCGCGACCAGCGCCGCGATATTGGCCGGCAACAAAGCGGCGCTCTCGCCGACCACGGCGACCGCGCGGTTCTCATACCAATGTGCCACCAGCATGCGGATCGCCTGGCGCAACGGTGCGGGCACGTCGCTGTCGGCGTCGCCATAGCCGACAGCGACATCGAGTTCGATGCCGGCGACAGCGCGACCGGAAACGGCGAGCGACCAGGGCGCAAACGAGATCACTCCCGGTGCCGAAGCGGTATCGACCACAAAGGATTGCAGGTCGATCGCCTGCGCGATGCCGTCGGCGTCATAGACCCGCACCACCGACAGGGTTTGCAGCGGCACCGGCAGCACCGCGATCCGGCCGCTGCGCGGCCAGGCGTCGCGCGTGAGCCGCCAGGTTTGCGTGATCAGCGCGCGCCGTGTTGTCGCCTCGACATGAATCCGCGCCGCCGCGATCAGGGCGGCGATGACATCATCGTCGTCGTCATGGGCGACGCGCAGATAGGCCTTAGCGTCGGCGAGCGACAGCGGCTCGGCCGCCGGCGCGGTCAAGAGAATGGAGGGCATGATGGTTTGCTTTCGATTGTCACGCCGGACGCCCGGCGTTCATTGCTCCAAGCGGACTGGGGCGATAAGTTCCGGCCGCGCCGCCAGCGCCGCCTTGGAACGACAGGATCCCATGACCCGCCGTATCGCCTGTTTTATTCTTCTCGCCGCATTGTTCGGAGCGCCCGCACCCGCGACAGCGCTGGTCGGCGGCGCGCCGCTGGCAAGCAATTCCTGGGCGAAAACGGTGGCGTTGATCGTCGGCTCGCGCGGCTCGTCATGCACCGGCGTCGCGCTTGCGCGCGACCTGATCCTGACCGCAGCGCATTGTGTGCTGCCGGGCGTCGACTACAAGCTGGTGGAATTCGGCACCGACCGCCGGCCGATCCTCAAGGACATCGGCCGGATCGCCCGCCATCCGCAGTTCAGCCTCAAGACCATGCTCAACCATCGCGCCACCGCCGACGTCGCGTTGATCAAACTGCTCAAGCCGGAAAACCTGACACCGGTCGCGCTCGGCGGCACCGACCGCAGCGTCAAGGTTGGCGAGTCGTTTCTGGTGATCGGTTATGGCCTGACGGTGCCGAGCGACGGCAGGAGCGGCGGCAAGGTCCGCAGCGCGCAACTGGTGGCGACCGGCCAGCCCGGCACCTTGCAGATCCGCCTGGTCGATCCGAAAACCAACAACCAACGCGCCGGCCTCGGCGCCTGCACCGGCGATTCCGGCGCGCCCGTATTCGCGCGCGCGGCGCCGTTCGCGGTGACAGGCGTCGTCAGCTGGTCGACCGCGGCCGGCAACGCCGCCGGCTGCGGCGGCCTCACCGGCGTGACGCCGCTCTACCGCTATCGTCAATGGATCGTCGACACCGCGCGCGCGCTGGGCTCGCCGGTTCAGTAAAACCCGCTATGCGCCGATCGCCCGCGCGGGCCGCGCCGGCGCGACATTTGTGTCGGAACGCGCGTAACGGCTTTCCGGCCACTTCAGGCCAAGATGCTCGCGCAGCGTCGTGCCTTCGTATTCCGTGCGGAACAACCCGCGCCGCTGCAGTTCCGGAACGACCAAATTGACGAAATCATCGAGCGAGCCCGGCAGGAACGGCGGCATCACGTTAAAACCGTCGCAGGCATCCTCGACGAACCAGCGCTCCATGTGGTCGGCAACCTGCTCAGGCGTACCGCACACAACGCTCTTGCCGCGCGCGCCAGCCACCCGCACCGCGACCTGTTGCATCGTGAGGTTCTCGCTGCGCGCCATGTGAAGCACGTGTTCGTAGATGCTCAGGCTGCCGTTCGGCATCGGCAGATCGTCCGGCATCGGACCGTCGAAGGAATAGTGCGACAAATCGAGGCCGCCGAGCACCAGCGAAAGTATCTCGCGCGCCACAACCGGATGGATCAGCGCATTCAGATAGTCCTGCTGCGCGCGCGCTTCCTCCTCGGTCGGCGCGACGAACACGCTCAGCCCCGGCATCACCTTCATCTCATCGCGCGCGCGGCCGTGCTTGCCGAGTTCGCCCTTGATGCTGGAATAGAACGACTGGGCGCGCTCCAGCGACAACGGCGCGCAGAAGATCACCTCCGCGACCTCGCCGGCGACCGCGATCATGTCGTCCGATCCGCCGGCCTGCACGACGACCGGCCGGCCCTGCGGCGAGCGCGGAACGTTTAGCGGGCCCGCGACCGCGAAATGCTCCCCGCGATGATTCAACGGATGCAGCTTGTCGGGATGGAAGAACAGCCCGCTGTCCTTGTCGCGGACGAAGGCGTCGTCATCCCAGCTGTCCCACAGGCCGAGCACCACCTGCGCGAACTCCCGCGCGCGATGATAGCGTTCGGCATGGCCGTAGTGCTTGTCGCGGCTGAAGTTCAGCGCCTCCGGCTCGGTGCCCGTGGTCACGAGGTTCCAGCCGGCGCGCCCACCGCTCAAATGATCAATAGAGGCGAAGCGTCGCGCGACGTGAAACGGCTGGTCGTAGCTGGTCGATGCCGTTGCCACCAGGCCGATCCGCGAGGTCAGCGCCGCAAGCGCGGACAACAAGGTGATGGGCTCGAAATTCGCGATGTATTGCGCCGAGCGGGAAAGTGCCTCCATGTCCGCCTTGCGGACCCCGAGATTGTCGGCAAAGAAGATCATGTCGAACTTGGCGCGCTCGGCGGTCTGCGCCAACTCGATATAGTGCTTGAAATTGATTCCGGCGTCGGCCTGCGCCCGCGGATGACGCCACGACGCCACGTGATGACCGGTCGGATTAAAGAACGCGCCGAGACGCATCTGACCCTTGGACGCCATTTGTTTCTCCCGGTTCCGGCTCGCGCCGGTTCAGCCCCGCAGCGCGGGACCGCCCTCTCACCGCTGAAGCGACGGCGGCGTTTTAGCTCGCATCATCATTGGTTGATTAATCAATTATAATCCCGCACGCAAGTCAATTGCGCCAGACGCCATCGCTCCGAAGTCGCGCCGGACGTGGCCAGATCGCTCCGGCAGCCGGCCGGGATTTTCAGCAAATCCCGAAATGAAATATAGACATTCCAGGCTTGTATATAGATAGAAAGTGCCCAACCGCGAATGGGGACGGACCACCATGGCCACGAAAACCGCGCGCCGTAAAAAACCGCAGGCGCCGAATACGAAGCAGACCGGACGGCGCTCGCAGGCGCTCGATTTCGTCATTTACAAGATCGGCATTTTGCGGCGCTTGATCGAGCGCTACGCCAATCCGGCGATCACGGAAGGCCACGGCCTGACGGTGGCGGAATGGCGGGTCCTCACCCATCTGTTTTCGACTTCGCCGATGACCGCGACCGAGCTCAGCGCCCGGCTGTGGACCGACAAGGCGGAAGTCAGCCGAGCCAGTTCCGCCTTGATCGCCAAAGGCCTTGTCGCCAGCCGGCCGGACGCCGAGGACCGGCGCAGCACGCTCTTGGCCATCACCAAAAGCGGTGAACAATTGCACGACCGAATCCTGCCCCTCCGCCAATTGCTCCAGGACGAACTGACGACGGTGCTCACAGCCGCGGAAAGTCGGACCTTGCACAAGACGCTCGAAAAGCTGATCGGATACCTCTCGGCGCAGCTGGCCGCCGGCGAAACCGCCGCGCCGGCGCAGCCCCGCGCCGCGGCCGCAAGCGACCCGCCACTGCGCGCAAGCCGAGATAGCCGCTCGCGGATCGTCAGCGCGCCGCGGCGCCGGAAATCTTCACCAGTTCGGCCCAGGTCGGCGCCACGGTCTTGATGTAAGTCTTGAAGTCCTGTGGCGAACCGGGCTGCGAATAGGCGCTGAACTTGGCGAGGCTCTGCTTTGCCTCCTCGGTCACAAGGTTCGCATTAATCGCGGCATTGAGCTTGTCGACAATCGCCTTCGGCGTACCGGCCGGCGCCAGCACGCCGCTAAACGCAAGCATGGTGAAATCGGGAAAGCCGCTCTCGACCATGGTTGGAACATCCGGCAGCTTCGGCCAGCGCTTCTCCTCGACAACCGCCAGCGGCCGCACCTTGCCCTGCTCGATCAGCGGATAGAGCGTGGTCAGCGCGTCGAAGGTGAACTGCGTGCGCCCGGCGATCAGATCGACGATCGAGCCGGCCGCGCCCTTGTAGGGCACAAAGGTGGAGTCGAGCCCCGCCTTCTCCTTGAACAGCGATCCCAACAGATGCGGCGGCGTGCCGAGTGAAGCGCCGAAGCTTGTCTTGCCGGGATTGGCCTTGATATAGGCGATGAGTTCTTTCACCGACTTCACCGGCAGGCTCGCCGGCACCACCAGCACATGCGGCAGCTTGGCGACCAGCGCCACCGGCTCGAGCGGGCTCGGGTCGAACCCCACCTTCTTGTAGAGCAGCGGCGCGATCGTCAGCGTTCCCGACGATCCCCATAGCAGGGTATAGCCGTCCGGCGCCGCGGCCAGCACCGCGCGCGCGCCGATGGTGCCGCCGGCGCCGGCACGGTTTTCCACGATGACGTTCTGTTTGAATGATTTGGTCAGGCCACCGGCCACCAGCCGCGCCATCGTATCCATCGGGCCGCCGGCCGAGAACGGCACGATCAGCGTAACCGGCTTGGCCGGATAATCCTGCGCGCGCGCGACTTGTTCGCTGGTGGCGCCGAACGCAAGAGCCGCGACAGCGGCCAGCAACAAACGGTAATGGCTCATTGTGAAACAACTCCTCCCGCTTTGCCTTTTTCCAGAGCTCTTGTCGGCGTTGGTATACCGGAACTGTTGGTGTTCGGCTTTCGTAAACAACTTTCGTAAACAGCGTCGGTAAACGGCGTTCATACCCGAAGTTCGATTCCGCTGGCACCTGTCCGCCAGCCTGTAACGCAGCGCGCGCCGCCAAGCGGCGCATGCCACTCTGTACCGTATTCCGGTCACACCCTATCAGCCAAGGCAGAGTTCAACAGGATGGTTGAGGTGTCAACAAAATAAAGTGACGCGGGACGTATCGAGAAACAAACCAGGTCATAAGCGCGAATTGTAAATCTGGTGAAACAAGGTAAGCTTGCCTGCGACACGACGTGACACCGCGTGTCACGCCGCATCGCAAACGAAGACGTCAAGAGACGATCACGACACCCCGAACTTCATCAGCTTGATGGCGTCGAAGTCCTGCACGCCGCCGCCGACCCGCTTGGTGGTGTAGAACAGCACGTACGGCTTGGCGGAGAACGGATCGCGCAGCACCCGCACGCCCTGGCGGTCGACGATCAGATAGCCGCGGCGGAAATCGCCGAACGCCATCGAGAGCGAGTCGGTGTCGATGTCCGGCATGTCCTCGGCCTCGACCACCGGGAAGGTCATCAGGCTGGCGCGTCCGCCCGCCTGCGCCGGCGGCTGCCAGAGATAGCCCGCCACTCGTCCTTGAGCTTGCGGATCGCGGCCTGGGTCTTGCGGTTCATCACGAACGCGCCGTTCTGCCGGTAGCCGGCCTTGAGCGCATAGACCAGATCGACCAGGTGTCGGACGGCGCTCGCGGCCGGAAAGTCGCCGTCGACGCCGGTCGCGACATAGCCGATCTTGCCCCAGGCCCAGGCAGCTTTCGGCGACCTTGGTATAGTCGAGAAAGCCCGTCGGCTTGTTGGTGCCGTCGCCGGTGACGAACGCGGCGCCTTCCTGCTCGGCGAACGTCTGCTCGACCTCGGAGGCGATCCACTCGTCGATGTTGACGGCGGAGTCTTCCAGCAGCGTCGCGGTCGCCGCCGGCATGGCGTAAAGCTCCATCGCCGGGAACGTGAGCTCGGCAAGCGTCGGCGATGCCGGTCTGCGTCCGCGCATCGGTCTCGCCGACCCAGCCGGTGGTCGGACCGGAGGTCATGAACGGCTTCTTGTAGACGCTCGCGCTCACCTCGCGCACGCCGGCGATCGAGCGGATCGGCGACACGCGGTAAGCCGCCGGCCGATCTCGTGCTCGATCTCCTCCGGCACCAGATAGCCGCCGTCGGGACTGGAGCCGACCGACATCGCCTTCTGCTCCAGCGCGCGCAGGCCCGCGCTCTCGCCGGAGCGGACGTAGGCGTCGAACGCCGCCTTGTGCTCGCGCCGATCGTGGTCCGGCGCGGCGCCGCGCTCGCGGCCGAGCTGCCGGCCGCGCCGCCTTCAAGGTCAGTTCGTCGATCCGGCGCTGCGCGGCATCGATCGCGGCATTGATGCGCGCGACTTTGTCCTCGCTGATAACGTCGCTCGCGCCGCGCTTTTCCAGTTCGGCGATGCGCGCGTCGTTGCTGTCGCGGAACGCGTCGAACATCTGCATCAGTTCATCGTGCAGGCTCTGCGCCTCGCGCGAGGCCAGCCCGGCCTTGCTCTCCGGCGCGCGGTCGTGAATCTCGAAGTCCATGGATCTTACCTCGTTGGGGTTGGGGGCATAATTTGGAAGATCGGGCCGCACCATGCCGATGACCGTCATGCGCGGGCCCGACCCGCGCATCCATCAAACAAAATCATCGGATTTTCATGCGATGGATTGCCGGGTCGAGCCCGGCAACGACAACGAAACGGATCGCCATTCCCGTTCCGCGCGCGCCCGCGCGACGGAGGCCGGCCGGGAGGGAAGCCGGACATCCTTGACCGCGTGGACGCGCGCGCCCGCGAGCAGCGGGAACGTGACGATGGAAATCTCCCAGAGATCGACCTGATAGAGCCGCCGCACCCGCGTGCGCGGATCGACCCGGCCCTGCACGGTACGAAAGCCGATCGACAGCCCGTCGATCGCGCCATTGCGCACCAGCGAAAGCAATTCGCGCGCGCGCATCACATCGGGGATCAATCGCCCCCGCGCATGGAGGCCGCGCATATCCTCGCGCAAATCCAGCCACACGCCGACCGGCTCGGCCGGATCGTGCTGGAACAGCATTGGGATGCGGCGGATGCCGCGCGCCTTCAAGGTTTGCGTGAAGGCGCCCGGCATCACCATGTCGCGCGCCTGGTCGACTTCGCCGAACAGGCTGGCGTAACCTTCGACGGTGCCGTCCGGCTCGATTTTTGTTTTCGGCCGGAACACCTGCGTGGCTGTCGGTTCATTGTTGGGAGCAAGCATGAAATATCCTTCGCCGCGCTCTGCGATAGCGGGCGTTGAAAAGGAAATCAGGCGGTGTGGCGGCTGCGAGGAATTCAGTCGTCATGCGCGGGCCTGACCCGCGCATCCATCAAAAACTTGAAATGATCATTCGATGGATTGCCGGGTCGAGCCCCGCAATGACATACGACGCAAGAAAGCGCTTTCCACGCCCTACCCCTTCGTCTTGCGCTTTGCTTTGCGCGGCGACGCGGCCGCCTTGATGCGTGGCGCGCCGGCTCGCCGGGAGCGGCGGCCGATGCGATCGAGATGGTTCAAAAACTCACGAAACACATCGAGATGGTCGCGGCGCGATTTGTTCTCGCCCTGAATCGAGCGCAGCACGGTATGTAAGGTGTCCATCAGCGTTTTCCCTTGAATCGCTCGTTGAAGCGGGCGAGCTCCCGCACGAAATCATCGAACCGGCGCATGGCGGCGGCCCATTCGCGCAGCGCAAACACCAGGAGGCTCGAGGCGCCGGCCGCCCACAGGAACAGCGCCAGATGCGCGAGATCGCCGCGCGCGGTGAAGGTGCGGATCAAGTCGTCCATTTCAGCTCGATCGGAAATTGCAGCGTGCGTGCCTGGAACCATCCGGCGCCACCGTTCGTTTAATCCGCTTGAACGCGCCGAAGCGCCGCACCGCAATGGAGGCGACAATGCGACACTCGAAGCGATATGCGACTTCTGTTTTCGGCATCATCCTCGGCATCGGGGCAATCATGCCCGCCGTAGCCCATGCCGATATTCGAATTGACGAGGTGCAATATGTGGCCGGAGTCCTGGTCGTGCGTGGCACCACTGCGAAGCCGGATCAGATCGTCACGCTCGACAAGCGCTACAAGGAGCGCAGCAAGGAGGATCGGCGCTTCATTTTCCGCATCCCCTATCGCCCGCATTTTTGCAAGATCGAGCTTCGCTCCGGCGGCGAGATGCGCACCGCGAATGTGAAGGACTGCACCAGCAACGTGCGTGAATTGCCGCGCACAAAAGCCAACGCGGTCAAGTAAGCAATGTGCGGTTCTAAGGATCAGAACGTGTCGCCACCGGCGACCGGGGCATAGCCGACCGCCTCGCGCTTTTCGTTGACGGTGAGGAACGGTGCTTCGGTCACCCGCGTCCACAACGCCGCACGATCGGCGGCGAGCGCTTCGATGCGGTCGGCGTCGATCGCGAGCCGCAGTTCGCCGCCGAAGGCCGGCGCAAGCCATTGCGCCAGCGCGCCGGCGGTGCGCTGCGCCAGCGGCAGCACTGTCTGGCGGAAAAACGCGCGGTTGGCCTCCTGAAAATTCGTATAGGTGTTGTCGCCGGGAATGCCGAGCAGCATCGGCGGCACGCCGAAGGCGAGCGCGATCTCGCGCGCGGCATTGTGCTTGGCTTCCAGAAAATCCATGTCCTTGGGCGACAGCGACATCGGCTTCCAGTCGAGCCCGCCTTCCAGCAGCATCGGCCGCCCGGCATTCACAGCGCCTTGATAGGTATTCTCAAGTTCATGCTTGAGCCGCTCGTATTGCGCGTCGTTGAGCACGGCGCCCTCCGGCCCGGTGTAAAGGAGCGCACCAGAGGGACGGGCCGCGTTGTCGAGCAGCGCCTTGTTCCAGCGCGCCGCCGCGTTGTGGGTATCGACCGCGATGGCGGCGGCTTCGAGCGCGCTCTGGCCATAATGATCGTCGAGCGGATTGAAGCAGGCCAGGTGCAGGATCGGCGGCAGCGGCGGCGCGTCCTGCGAGAACCGCACCGTGCGCCCGGCGACGTGATATTCGTAAGCCTCCGCCCAGCCGTCCGGACCGGGCACCACCCGCATGCGGTCGGGCCGCAGCGTGTAAAGTTCGCGGACCCGCCCCTCCACGGGCACAGCTTCCAGATAGCCGTTGCCGGCAAGCAGCAGGTGCGCATAGAGCGCTTCGAACAACGCCGCGCCGTCCTGGCGCGGATTGGGCCGCGCCAGCAGATCCAGGAGCGGATGGCGGTCGCGCTCGGCCGCGCCCTCGTAGAGCAGGAACACGCAGGCCGCCGCGTTCTCGGCGACCAGCTTGACCGCGCGATAGACGATGGCGTTGCGGGCAAAGCCTTCGCGGGCCAGCGCCGCATAGTCACGCGGCGTCCAGCGCGCGCGCCCGGTGCTTTCGAGCGCGATCAGCCGCGCCGTGCGAGACGCCTTGGCCTCCGGCGCGCGCAACATGGTCCTGAGAAATTCAAACATGCCTCGACTTTCTGAATAGGCTGCCGCACCACCCGCCCGCACGAAGGCGGCGGCCGGCCATGAAATCTCCCGACTTTTATGACACGCAGCCCCTGCATCGCCGGAGCGGCACGCATGCAGCGGCACGCTGACCTCGGGCCTTGCCATGATGCGCGGCGGCTGTGACACTGGCCGCGGGGATTACGGGCGAGGACTTTCGGCGACTTTCAACCTATTTCAGGAGGCGCCATGGCCACGCGCGACCCGCAGCATCCCCGCCATTTCATCGGCGGACTGTTCTCGTTATTTGCCGCCAGTCTGGCATGCGGGCTTGCGAGCGATCCGGCGCGCGCTGCCGGCGTGCGCGATCTCGCCGGCTGGTGGCTGGCGATCGACAAGACGTTTCCGGACCTTTGGCAGCGCGGCACTTTCGCGCCGACCGAGGAACTCCTCATCATCAATCGCGACGGCAGGGTCGAGGACCGGCTGATCAATTTCTGGTCCGGCACGCCGGAGAACTGCGCCAAGACCCGGGTCTGCAGCGATGCGCCGCTGGTCGCGACCGCGCGGCTTGCGATCAAGGGCCAGCAATTGAGTTTCGCCCGGAAGCGCGCCGCCAAGGGACCGTTCGTCGCCGGTCGCGGCAACAGTGCCGTCACCAAGGCGACCGTGACCGCAACGCCGCACTGGACGCTCGCGCTTGAAGGCAACGGCCAGCGCATGGTGCTCACCGACGTCAAGAACAAATCCGACTCCAAGACCACGCGGACCTTCGCGCGCGTCACGCCCAAGAATTTGCAGCGCCTGCGCGCCGGCATGCTGGTCTCCGCACTGCCGGCCGAGAAGCACTGGCGCTGTTTCCTCGCCAACGCCACCGCGCGCGATCCCGCGTTCGCGCCGATCCGCGACAAGGACAATGCGGCGCCGGATTTCCTGGCCCGTTTTCTCGATGCAGCGAGCTATCTCGCCACGCTCAATTCCATGCTGGCGCGGCCGACCCCAGACGATCCGTCGGCGCGCAAATATATCGGCAACGAGACCGAGGAACTGCTGATCGAGGAGTTCAAGGATCTCCGTCTGCCCGTCACTCTCGCTGACAAGAAGAAGCTCATCGCCCAGCGCGACGGCATCATGCAGCGCGTCGCGGATGCCATTCCGGCTGCCAAGCTCGCCGGTGCGCCTTCAGACAACAGACCGCGCGCCGCGCCTGTGAAAGTCGCGCTCAGCAACGCCGCGATCGCGGCCTTCGCGCGCGCCGCCAGCGACGATCCCGCCGCCAAGTCGCTGTTTTGCCGGGAGTGACCGTATCCTGCGCGGTCGGAGCGCGAGGAAATGAGAAGCCCCGAGCGTTATTGGTCGCGATCACAGACTGCGAATCCGCGGCCCGTCGCGCGCGCCGTAAGACAGCGCCGACACCGCCCACACCAGCGCATCGAGCCGGTCCGGCGAGCGGCCGCTCGACAGCCCGTCGAGCCCGAAATCGCACATCTCGTCTTCCAATTCCGGGAACGGGCCGGCGTGTTTCACCCTGCCCTGCTCGTAGAGCGCGGCGACGGGTTCCGCGCGCAGCCACTTGCCGCGCACGGCGCGCACCGTCGTCACCGGCACCGAACGATCCTGTTCGTTGATCACGGTACGCACCATCTCGCCGCCCTGGTTGATCTCGACCACCAGCGCGTCGGCACTCAGCCGGCGCCACAGCGCGACCGCCTTCGCCGCCCAGCCGGCCGGCGACAGACCGGCGACGGTGGCGTCTTCCAGAACAAAAATCTTTCCGCTTTCGGCAAGCCCCGCCGCCACCAGCCCGCAGGCCGCGGAATGCTTACCGGACGATGCCGGCGGATCGACCGCCACCACAATGCGTTGCAGCGGCGGCGCGGCGGCGACCCGGCAGGCTTCCAGGCCGGCCCGCGACCACAACGCATCGGCGCGCTCCTCGATGATCTCGCCGTCGATTTCCTGCCGCCCGAGCCGCGTGCCGTTGTAGCGCTTGAGCACGGTGTCGAGAAATGCCGGCGCCAGATGCCGCGCGTTCGCCGCGGTGCCGGCATGGGTCACCACGCTCGATGTATCCGCGATCAGTTTCTTCAGTAGCGGGATCGGCCGCGGCGTGGTGGTGATCACCTGCCGCGGCCGTTCGCCAAGGCGCAGCCCGAACTGCAGCATGTCGAAGGTCGCTTCGGCCTGGCGCCACTTGGCGAGTTCGTCCGCCCAGGCGGCGGAAAATTGCGGACCGCGCAGGCTTTCCGGATCTTCCGCCGAGAACGCCTGCGCCACCGAACCGTTCGACCATTCCAGCCGCCGCCGCGACGGGCTCCATACCGGCCGTTCCGAACGCTTGTGCAAAGACAACAGTCCGGAGACGCCCTCGACCATCACCTCGCGCACTTCGTGCTCGGTCTCACCGATCAGCGCGATGCGCGCGGGCGCGCCGTCGCGATAAGGCCCCTCGCCGCGCGCGATGGCCTTGACCCATTGCGCGCCGGCCCGCGTCTTGCCGGCGCCGCGGCCACCGAGAATGAGCCAGGTCGTCCAGGGTCCGCCGCCGCGCGCAGCATGCGGGATTTGTTGATGATCGTGCGCGAAGGTGTCCCAGTCGCCGCCGAGACAGTTCAGATCATTTTGCGGCTGGGTCGCCAGAAACGCCGGTCCCAGTCCGGCTGTCGACAAACGCGTCCATGCGGCGCGCAAGCTCGCGACGGAATTCGTCAAGGTCGCGGGGTGGTTCGTCATCCTGATGGTCCGCCGCCCCCTTGCCGCGTTTGCTGTCGTCGATGGCGTTGAGTTCACGCAGGGTCTTGACCAGCACGGCGAGCAGTCGCGCGTCGCGCTCGCGCTCGGCCGGCTCGATCGCGGCCTGCTTGAGCCGGCCCTCGATGTCGCGCACCTGCCGCTCGGCGCTCTGCCACAGCCGTGTGACCAGCGAGGCGCGCGCGGCCTCCGTCAGCCGGCGGCGCTGGCCCTTGATGTCGCGCCGGCGCGGGATTGGCGTCAGGCGCAGCGCCGGATCGTCCGGGCCGCCGTCGAGCCAATAATAAAGTGCGCCGAGGCTGAGTTGGGTCGCGGCCAGAATTTCCGACACCGACGCACCGTCGATGTACATCTGGCGCGCAAGCGCCACCGTTTCCGGGCTGGGCTGATGCATGATTGTGCGGGCTGTTGGGATTGCTCGTTTGCGCCGGCGCGACCGCCACAAGCGCAATTCTCGAACGTGAGCGAACCCTACCGGAGCAGCGTTACGCTGGGGGATTATGTACTTGACGAACACCACGATTTCACTTACAAAATCGCAAATATTGCCATAACCACAACCAGTGCTGCGGACACGGCAGCCACCTTTGTCGCCACCTTGGCCGAATTGGGTGTTGAGCCCGGTGACCCAAAAAACGGCAGCGATTGTCACAAAAGCAGCGACGGCGGCGCCAATGGCTGCCGCAAAGCCCAGTCCATCCATTGTGTTAATTCCTGCATTGGAGGTTGAGGTGAATTCGCATCCGACAGCAGACCAACCAGCGCGGGCGCGTCTCGCGCTTTTTCTCGATGGGACTTGGAATACGGTTGGCGACAACACCAATGTCTGGCGCTTGAAATCTCTTTGTGCGCCAAAGGACGGCCAAGGAGTGATTCAGCGGATATATTACGACGCTGGCCTCGGAACCCAGTTCGGAGAGAAAGTTCGCGGTGGCATGTTCGGCTATGGCATCAATAAGAACCTGAAAGACGCATACGAATGGCTGATAGATAACTACAACACCGGCGATGACATTTTCATTTTTGGCTTTAGTAGGGGGGCATACACCGCGAGAAGCTTGGCCGGATTCATCGCCATGTGCGGCCTACTAAAACCAGGTGCCCCACTAAGCATTAATCAACTGTACGCGCGGTACAGACGTAAGACGAACCGAGGACTATTTGGCGATTAAAGCGCGACTGCGACGGCGGAACTCTAGGTGAATGCAGCCTTAGGACACATGGGTTCTTACTTACTCGCGGCCAGTCTCAATAAAATTTGTTGGAGTACGGGGTACAGTTGGATCTTTTGGTGTCCCGGGGTTTAGCTTTGGCAGCTATAGTCCGTCTGCATATAAATTCTTACATACCGGACTTAGAAGTCCCATACATAACGGCTTTCACGCTATCGCAATTGATGAACACCGAAAGGCGTTTTCCCCCACCCTATGGACAAAAATAACACGAAAAGACGGACAAGTCCCCTCCCCGCACGATCGATAGTGTCGAGCAAAGATGGTTCGTGGGCGCTCATGGAAATGTGGGCGGAGGATATCAAAGTGATTTGTTAGCTCAAATTCCCCTAAAGTGGATTATGAACAAATCAATACTTCAAGGCCTGTCATACCGCGACGAAGTGATAATTGATGGCAACGTGAATGATTCAATCGTCCAGGACTCCTACAGCGATTTTGCCGGAGGACTTTATAAGATTGCCACTTTCGGCAAACGGCACCATCGAACTATCGGACGAGACGCTATTGAACCGCCCCGGGTTTGCCGGAGGCTCCGCTCTTTGAGAGGATGGAGCCATGACGGAGCAGAAGAGACAACCGAAGTATTCGCCTGAGGTCCGCGAGCGCGCGGTGCGGCTGGTGAGGGAGCATGGGGCTGAGCACCCATCGGCAACATCCCGCCCGCCGAAGCAGAAGCCGCCTTTACTTTGCGTCGCTGGAGGAAACAGCTATCGCAGCCTAACTGGAACCAAACAGCCTCCGGGGTTACCGGGGCGGTTCACTATAGAAACACCGGACTATTTCGACACAACGATAAATCAATTGAATTGACGTTTCAGTTTTTACACGCTGGCGAGAAGTAAAAGGATAAGCCACAAAGTCTTAAAGAATGGGCAGAACCAAAGAAGGTCAAGCTTGACGACCTCAGAAGCTCCGTCATGGCAGACAACCAAAACGTTGCCGCGCCAGATTGATACTATTTGCGTTTTGTTTTTTGATCGGGTGGCGTCTTCGCCAACTTTTTCATCAGGTCATCAGCCGCCGATTTATCCTCATCGGCCCGAATCTCGCGCGCCTTTTCAATGAAGGTGCGAGACTGTCTCCGCGCTATCCAATACGGTGGCGGCCTTAGGGTTTTTTTTCTGCTTCTCCAAGATTAAGCACCCCTTGATCGTTTTCCAGGAGAGACGATTGACATGACATTTTTGTCACAAATTTTTTCGTGTCCACTCCATTGGTAGAGCGACACTAACGGTATCTTTGTGCCCTTGTTGTCATCGTCCCTAGTGTGGAAAACATGAGCGCCATAGATGGTTGCTGTGGCCAGATGAACTGCATCGGCAGCATCCATCATTTTAGCTTTAGTGCCAGCCTTTTGGTCCGCAGCCCGATAATAAAAATCCCAAATCTCGCGAGCGCGCGTCAGAATGTTGCGATTAATTTCGATGTCTACAAATCGCTTTCCGTCAAACATTTCGAGGTATGCCCGATCATCATCGTTTGCTTTTTTTGAAGCCAATTTTTTTGGCAGCACCTCAAGATGAGTGATGACTGAGGTAACAATTATATCCTTCTCCCCCTTACCATCGTTATTTCTCTGCAAGATTTCCGTGACGGCAGCTTTCTTCTCAGGGCTACTGGTTCATCATTTAGCACCTCGTAGAACATACATACATCCCAATAATATAATGTATTAGATGCCATCCAATAGTTCACCCAAGCTATTATCGCGTGTCTACGCCCTTTGAATATGCCCCTCAATTCCAAGAGATGCGGAGGCCTGTCCATTTGAGTTACTAATTCAATATTCTCCATATCTACCTCAACCGGATAAGGGAAATCCTGCTGATACCGCAATTTTCCTATTACCCGAACGGTCTTAAACAAGTACTGCCCCATCTGCTCGCGCATGTCTTCGGGGAAAGTACAAGCAATGCGCTCCGCGCCTATAGGAGGCAAAATGACAAACTGATGCTCGCCTTCAATATCTGCAACTTGACGCAGGTCACCAACAATAGACCCATAGGAGGTGCCACGAAACCATTGAGGCGCATAATGGTCCTCGATGCGGCGGGTAGCTAACGCTTGAGACTTGGCCATATAGCCTTCGTCCAACGTCAGTTTTTCGCCATTCACCGTTAACCAAAGTTTGCTGTAGTCATCTTCTCGCTGTTTTTCCGCAATCTCAGCAAGAGTTTTAGCAAGTGTGGCGTCTACGCGATCATCTACCGGCAGACCAGACCCAATTCGCTGAAATTGCTCAAACGTCCAATTGAACGCGGGAATAGGATCGTAACTAGGAACGCGCGGAACCGGGTGCAGTGTCACGTGAGTTGGATTTGTCTTGCCAAGACCGATGACCTCATAGTCGGTTTGTCGAGCCGCACGATCGGTATAACTTCGCTCAGCCTGTCCTAATGCGGACAATAGCCGACGAAGCTTCGTCACCAAAGCATGGGCGAGCGCATTCCCCCGATGACCGGGATGCCCTTCAATGTGAAGTGTGATGTCATGATCGGCCATTTTGTGGCGACCTACGCGACGGATGAGTCCCGGTACATTAGACGCTTCCTAGCAATACCACGAAGAGCATTTGCGGCGCGAGCACTATCCTCCACCCCAAAGCACTCCGATTA
>CAWDZJ010000004.1:0-67045 GCA_963806815.1 uncultured Alphaproteobacteria bacterium
GTCGACCGCGTAAATGCGTGCCAGAAGATTGGTCATCTCGGCGATCCGGATGACCTGCACGAAGCCGGCCTCGCGCAGCCCCTCCTCGAGGATGGCGGCGCGGATCGAACTCTCGTCGACGATGACGATCTTGAGGCGTCTCGTCGGCCGAGGCTCGCCGGCCGGGCCCGAACATCGATCTGGAACCGGCCGGCCGTTCAAGGTTCTTGCACGCTTATTGTCCTTCGGAACGACGTCCTCCGCGACGGCAACGGCCATGGTCCCGGCCAGCGCCGAAGGCGCCAGTGCGCCGGATTCAACGCTAGGCAATGCAAGTCGCGTTCCAGCATCGGGCCCAGGCCCGTGCGGCGGCCACCGGACGATTGCGGCAGCCGCGTTGAGCACATCGGGAGCGACGAATGGCCAGTTTCGCGCAGAGACAGTGCCCGACGAAGCGATCAGTCAGCCGAACAGGCGTGCCATGAATTCCCTTCTTATCGATCCGGTGCCGGCGGAACGACGGTCGGCCGCGCCCTGCATCACACCCGCAAGCGTCACGTAGGTTTCCGTCCATGCCGCCTTGACCGGCGGCGTGAAAGCGTCGCCAAGGCCCTTTTCCAGCGTCCACAACAGCGCCGCGCCGACCGGTTCGTAGTGCGGGTTTCACGCCGTAGCCGACGTGGCGCTTGCCGAGGTCCTCCACCGCAGGAAGGATCTTGTCGACCTGGTGCAGATTGCTGACCGCGGTGACCAGCATGCCGATCAGCTTCTTCTTCTGCTCCGCCAGGTCGTCCGGAAACAACGGACGCACTTCCGGCGCGATTTCAAACAGGCGGTCATAGAACAGATCGGCCGCAGTGCCGGCGATCGGCACCACTTTCTGGAAACTGTCCTGAACCATTTTGACTTGCTCGGGTGTCATTGCGTTGTTCTCCTCGTTTGTCATTACGTTGGCCCCGGGCGTTATCCTCGATTGTCTTAATTGCGTTTGTTCATCACATCGGAAGGCGGATCACCACGCCGCCCATCACGTCGCCGAGCTTGAAATCCTTGCGCGGGCTTTCGGGATGGGCGTTGTGGCAATTGACGCAAGCCGGCGCGACGCCGGTGTCGGCATAGACGGCGGTGAAGTATTTCTTCCCGCCCAGCGTTTCTTCGCTGTAGTAGTTCTTGCCCTTGTTGTCGGCGACGAATTTGAGCCCCGTCTTCTCGGCGTCGGTGCGCGGCGCGTTCTGCTTGTTGACCGGCCACAGCGACAGCAGCGAGTAGGAGAAGGACTTGGACTTTCTCGCCGCACGTTCGGCGCCGAAGCGGAACATCTGCGCCGGCAGCGGCAGCGCTTTCTTGTCCACGAAGTGCTCGTCCGCCGTAATCACCTTGTCATTGACCATCAGGCGGTTCACTACCTTGGTCGTGTAGACGAACCGGTCCGAGTTCATGACCGTATGCAGCATGTCGGCGACCTGCTGCAGCGGAATTCCCGCCTGGCGCGTCCTTGCCGAACCAGGCCGCATAAGCCGCCGTCGCGGCGGTCAGGCTGCCAACCAAAACGGCAGCCGCTCCCATTTTCAAAGCTGGTCTCATATCAATCTCCTCTGTTCGTCGGTGGAGCGGATCATTTGTGCGCCTCGCTCCGTTCCTTCACGCGGCGCTTTGCCCACTCGATGCTCTCGATGTGGACCGCCGGAACCCCTTGAAAATTGTTGTCGAGCAATTTGCGGTCGGCGAGTGCGTCGAGTGTGAATTGCAAGCCCGTGGCAATTCGCACAGACGCTGCGCACCATCTTTTCGTTCGGCAGCAGATTGTCGTTCTGATTGTGGGTGACGAAAATCGTCTTGGTGCCGTACTCGTCCTGGGTTTCGATCACCGGCATATGGCAGGTGGCGCAGGAGACGCCTGAGCCGCGCGGCAGCGTCCCAGCAGCTTCCTTCTTGAACAGGTCATAGTGCGGCGAAGCGAAATAGGCCCTGGTGTGTGGATCGTCGTGGCAGCCGGCGCACGCGGTGACCTGCGCGCGCGCAAGATCGTATTGGTGAGCGCTGTGACACGTGTTGCACTCAAGCGTCTTGTGCGCGGCATCCGCCTTCATCGGCAGGCGCGCCTGCGCCGGCGTCATCGGCGGCAGCTTGCTGGCCTTGAACAGGCCGAAGGGACCGTCGCGGCTCGCCAACAAGCCCTCGCGCAGCCGCATGCCGTGGCGGCCTTCGGTGAAGGTCTTGGCTTGGTTGGCGTGGCAGGATTTGCAGGTCTCGATGCCGGGCGACGCGATCCAGATATTGGGCTCGGCCTTCTTGGTGTGGCAGCCGGAACAGTTCACGCCGGCACGGGAATGGGCATCCATCGACCATTCGGCAATGACGTTGGCCTCGCCGCGGTGGTCAGGCGGCGCGTCAGCATCGCCGGCGTGAAGCGGCTTGGGCAGCTTGATCGGCTGGCCGTCAGCCGGCGCGCTTGGCTTGTTGAGGAAATCGAGCAGCGCGACCTTCTGAACCTTTAAGTCGTCCGGCTCGCCGGCATGTTGGATGAGGAATCGGTCGTAAAGCGCGCGGTTGTCATGAAAGTTATGGCAGCCGGCCGAGTTGCAGGTGGTGAACTTCAGCCCGGCATGGCTCGGGCGGTCTTTGGCGATGTCGGAGTGGCAATGGAAACAGTAATCGTCGGGCAGCGTCACGCCCATGGCATGGGTGATGCCGGGCCGGTGCTCCTGATGACAGGTGACGCAATAGCGCGCGTCGAGCCCGACAATGCGATCGGCATTGCGTGGGTCGGTGAACTTCGACAGTGGATGCGAATCGTTGCTCGCTCTTGAGCTCGGCGCCGTGGCAGTTGACACAGGCATTTTGCAGAATCTCGGCCCGCCGAACACGCTGGTGTGGCAGGCGTCGCAGGCGAGCTCGATCTGGTGATGGCCGTCGGTGGTGCGCCCGATCAGCAGGAATGCGCGGTTGCCGCCATAGACGATGATCGCCATCACGAACAGGCCGCCCGCCGCCGAAACCGTGATCCATAAAATCCAGAGCATGAGCGTTCGCGACATCCTTTTTCAGTTCTCAGTAGGCGTAGACCGTCACGACGTGCAGCAAGAGCAGGATCGGCATCGGCCAGAACGTCAGAATGTGCAGCCACACGAAGGCGCGGCGCGGCGACGCCCTGCCTTTCGCCAGTACGGCATGCTCGCGCGCGGTGACGATGCCGGTCAGGCTGCCGGCGACGGCGACGGTGAGGAACGTCAGCATCAGCCAGCGATTGAGGTTTTGGCCGAGATGAAATCCGGTGTGCACGAACAGCACAGCCAGCGCCGCCGCGCCGACGCGCGGCATGCACGATGCGCCAGAAGCGATAGTCGCCGAGCCATTCGGCGCGCACGCGTTTGCGCACCGACAGAAATGCGACCAGCGCCGACAGACCGAGCAGGGTAAAGCCGGTAATCTGCTTCCAGGTGCCATCGATCCAGAAACGGTCAAGGCCGATGCCACTTTGCAGGCTGAGCGAATAGGGCCAGGCCGGCAGCAGCACCGCGGCTAGCGAAAACAAGGCGCCGCCAGCGACCGACGCCGACGACGATGGTGCGCGCGCCGAACACCGGCTCGTGCTTGGCATGCCGCCGAGAATTTCCTGCAGCAACGGCCGGCAGGTGCCGCAGACGGTGATGGCATTGGTCTCGCGCATCAGCAGTTCGATCGGACCGGCGCCGATGCCGATCGCTTCGCCGAGCTGGCCGCGCGTCACGCCGGTGCAGTTGCAAACCGTCGCCGCCGCCGGCCACTGCGCTGCCGATTTGCGGCTTGCTGACCGGGTACAGCCGGCCGGTGCGCCGAAGCCGCCAGCGCTGCCACGGCCACACGAAGCTGCGGTCGCGCACCGCCTGCTGAATGCGGTTGACCTCCGGCCATTCACCAACCGCCAAGCGCGCCGACCAGGCGGCCACGGCGAAGACCAGCCGCCGATAAAGTCCGGCTTCCGGTGTCGCTCCAGACGATCGACGAGACATCGGCGCGCTGATCGAGTTGCTCGATGTCGCCCATGCTGAACACATCGATGCCGACGATCTTCAGCTTGGTCGTCGGCACCGAGCCGCGATAGCTCGCCGTTTCCCCGGCGAGATGGGCGGCGGCAACCGCGGCCTGCTCCAGTCCGGGCGCGACCAGGCCGTAGACATGGCCATCATGCTCGGCGCATTCGCCGACCGCATAGATATCCGGGTCGGTAGGTCTGCATCGCGTCGTTGACGGTGATGCCGCGGCCAACAGCGATGCCGGCCTCGCGCGCGAGCTCGATATTGGAGCGGATGCCGGTGCAGATGATGACGGTGTCGCAGTCGATGCGTCTCGCCGTTCGACAAGGATGACCCGTTCGACGCGCGCGTCGCCGTCGATCGCCTTGACCGAGCAGCCGGTGCGCACGTCGATGCCCATCGCCATGATCTGGTCTTCGAGCAGACAGGCCGCCGGCGCGGTCGAGCTGGCGCGCCATCAGATGGGTCTCGTGCTCGACGACGATGGTGTCGACCTTGCGCAAGCGCCATGCCGCGCGCGGCTTCCAGGCCGAGCAGGCCGCCGCCGATCACCACGGTGCGGCGCGAGCGCATGCTGCGCGCGACCAAAAGCTCGACGTCGTCGAAATTGCGGAAGCGATAGACGCCGGCCAGGTCGCGGCCGGGAATGGGCGGGATATGCGCGTGCGAGCCAAGGCAGAGGACCAGCTTCGAATAGCGCCAGCGGCGGCCGAACTGATTTGCGACCGTCTTGGCTTCGCGGTCGATCGCGAGGATGCGTCTGCCCGGTATATTGGGTGACCGGCGCCGCCGCAGGAAACAGGTTCGGCTGATAGACAAGGCCGATCTGCACCTCGCCGGCGAGGAACGGCGTCAGCTTGACCCGGTTATAGGGCCGCCAGCGTTCGGCATTGAACTGGATGACCGGGAGTCGCGCCGCGCCAGTTCCTGCGCTACGCGCAACCCCGATGGCCCGCCGCCGACGACGATGACCGGATCGCGCTTGCGGATGCGGCTCCGGGTCGGAGCGCGACGCATCCGGCGAGGTTCCGTTGCTCGAAGCAACGGCCCCGTCGACAAAGCTATGGCTCGGCGCAATTTCCATCGGCATCCATCCAGCGACGCTGGTTGCGCACGCCTCGGCTGTTCGCCGAGGCACATGCGTCAACTCACCGGCATCGATGCCGACCTGAGCCCGCCATTGGGCCCTGCCAAGCGCGCGCCTTCAAGACCGTCCATCAGACGGCCAGGCACGGCTAGCGCTTTGCATTGCAGCAAAGACTATGCCAGTTGCCGACAGGAGCTGCGGCAATCGGGCTAAGCGCTCGCAGATTTTAGGAATTCCAAAGGTTGCCGAGAAATTGGGCAGCAGCAATTTGCACAATTTGCAACACGCCGCTGCGCAAACAGCGATCAGTTCTGCTGCTTGTTTGTTAACTTGCCGGTGATCGCGATGGTACCGGATCCGTTGCCAGGGCGCCGATGCAACACGCCGGCCAATGGACCGTAAAGGCCCGCCATCAAGGGCGCCGATCGTCGACCGCGCGCGGCACGGAGCCCGAGATGTTTGCGATTGCCCACCAGGCTATGGCAACTATGGTGCCCGATGCGATGCGGGAACTGTAAGGTGCGCCGCATCCAACATGCAAATGGCGGGCAAAAGCCCGCGTCTGACTGGGAGGACTGCCAGGTGGCTTCCATCGTCGGTGGGTTCGGTGTGCCGCATACGCCGGTCTTTCCGTTTTTTGTCGAACGTGACGGGCCGGATTGCGAGACCGCGTGCTATTTTTCGCGGCTCCGGCAGGAGTTCGAAGCGCTGCGGCCGGACCTGATCGTGGTGTTCGACACCGATCATTTGAACACATTCTTTTTGGACAACTACCCGATGTTCGCCGTGGGGGTCGACGACCGCTTCAAGGGTCCCAATGACGAAGTGCGTTCGATGCCGGTGCGCTCGATTCCCTCGTCGCTCGACTTCGCCAGCCATCTGCGGCGGACGGGGGTCGAAGCCGGATTCGACCTCGCCCACGTGCAGGAATATTCCGTCGATCATTCGATCATGGTGCCGCTGCACTTCTTGACGCCTGATTTCCAGATCCCGGTGGTGCCGGTGTTCATCAACGGCCATCTCGAACCGCTGCCGTCAGCGGCGCGATGCTACGCGCTCGGTGCCTCGGTGCGGCGTGCGGTCGAAACCTGGCCGCAAACGTTGCGGGTCGTCACCATGGGCAGCGGCAGCTTCTCGCTCGAAGTCTGGGGCCCGCGCATCGCGCCCGGCCGATCCGACGGCGTGCCCGATCCCGACTGGGTTACGCGGGTGTGCGGCCTGCTCGAACAAGGCGACATCGAAACCTTGATCAGCGAGGCGACGGCGGAACGCATGGTTGGAGCCGGCAATGTCGGCGGCGAACTGCTCAACTGGATCGCCATGCTCGGCACGATCGGAGCGCAAAAACCAAGTTACCTCCAGGCCCAAATGCCGAACGGTCATGCCTATGCGGCCTGGCCCTGCGCGTAATTGCGGATAACGGAACCGAGCATGTCGATCTACAACGTGAACTATCTCTGCCGCGAATTGCTGCGCGATCACGGTTTCCGCGCGGCCATGAAGGCCGACCCGGCCGCCGCGCTGAAAGCCTACGCTCTGACCGAACAGGAACGCGCGGCGCTGCTCGCCGGTGATGTCGCCGCGCTATATCGCATGGGGGCAAACGCGTTCCTGCTGGGCTATCTCTGCCGGTTCGAGGTCTGCGGGCTGACGCTGCCGGTGTATAACGAGCGCATCCGTTCGGCGGCGTAGTTGGCACGGTTCGACACGATCCTGCGCCAAATCCGCGCCTCTTTCGCGCGACTGCGAGGCGGTTCGTCCGCGTCATTTTTCTGTCATTGAACGTCAACATAGAAGAAATCAGCGGACTGTAGAATGTGAGACGTGGGATGAATCCCGGCGCGGCAGGCAATCCGGATGGGCCCGCGCCGTATCAGGCCTTTTTCGCTCGCAGGCACGTCTGTCAAATTCCGGTAGTGCAGCGAATCGGCCGATCAGCGGCGGCGGTGGTCCGATATTCGCAGTCAGCGGTGCTGTGCGCACCGAGGAGGAAAACAGTTGATGTTCGAACATACCGCGAAGGCGTTCGATGCCGAACTGCTGGGCCTGACCCAACTCATCATGGAAATGGGAGGGCGCGCTGAAAAATTAACCAATCAAGCCGTCGAGGCGTTGACCACCCGGAATCTGGTCCTGGCGCGGCAGATTATTGCCGACGACGACCTCATCGACGCGCTGCAGCGCGAAATCGAGGACAAGGCGATCGTAACGATTGCCCGCCGTCAACCGATGGCGGTCGATCTGCGGGATATCGTCAGCGCGTTCCGGGTCGCCAGCGAACTGGAACGCATCGGCGACCTGTCGAAAAACATCGCCAAGCGGACCATGGCGCTCAGCGTCGACCCGCACCCGGTCAGAACCGTGCGCGGCATCCGCCACATGACATCTGTCGTCCTGGCGCAATTGAGCGACGCGCTCGAATGCTTCGCCCGGCGTGACCCCGACAAGGCGTTTTCCGTGTGGAACCGCGATGAGGAAATCAATTCGCTCTATACCTCGCTGTTCCGCGAATTGCTGACCTACATGATGGAAGACCCCGGCGTGATCGCCGCCGGCATCCATCTCCTGTTCTGCGCCAAGAACATCGAACGCATCGGCGATCACACCACCAATATCGTCGAAACCGTGTATTTCATGGTTGAAGGCCGGCCACTGACCGGTGCGCGTCCCAAACGCGACCTGACCAGCACGATTCCGATTCCCATGCAGGCATAAAACACCGTTCCATTTTTCGGTTCTGCCGGCGCCCGTCTGCATCTCGCAGGGGTCGCGGTCCCGGCCGGAAATTTGCGCCGATTGAAGCACCGGCATTGGCCCAATGGCCGACCGATCGGAAGGTTGCGCGCAACAACTATTTCAGCGCCGAAACATGGGACGCAAGATTCTGGAAACGAACAGCTGGTAAGGAAGAGCCGTTCCGTACGTTCCGCCTGCATCCCGTCCTGTCCGATCGTCTGGCGAGAACGGCGTTCTTTGTGTTCATGCGTGAGAGTTCATATGGCCGACCGAATCAGTCTTCAGCTTATTGGATGGATCTTTGGCAGCCTGACAGCCGCGGTCGCGGTCGTCGCGGCCGTTGTCGTGCACAAGACAATCACCGGCCAGATCGTGCTCGATCGCCAATCCATAACGACGGTCGTCGCACAGACACCGCCGACGCTGCTGCGCTGAGTCGTCGCCCCGCACGGCCGGCGGTAACTGACACTCTGCCGGGCCAGCGACAGGTGAATTCATTCAAAATTAATTTTTCAGGTCGACGCCGCTGAAGGTGTGACGATCGAGCGGGTCCATGCGGAACCCTTCGACTTCCTTGCGCGTCGCCATGAACACCACCGAATGAGCGATCGGGACCCAGGGGGCCTGGGCCTTGAAAACGACCTGGGCCTGCTCATAGAGCGCCTGTCTGGCCGCCTGATCCGCGGTCCGCTTGGCCCGCAAAACGAGATCATCGTAGCTCGGATCGCACCATTTCGCGAGATTGTTGCCGCCGACCCGCGCGGCCGCGCAGCCAAGCAGGATGTGCAGGAAGTTGTCGGGATCGCCATTGTCTCCGGTCCAGCCGAACAGCGACATCGGCGGAATGCCGGCTTGCAGATCGGCCCGGTACTCGACTCCATGGCTTGGTCTTCAGACGCGCCCTGATCCCCACCTTCGCCAGATCGGACTGGATCAATTCGGCCATGCGCTTGCCATCGGGATTATAGGGCCGGCTGACCGGCAGATACCAAAGCTCGGTCTCGAAGCCGTCGGGAAATCCTGCTGCCGATATCAGCCGCTGGGCCTCGACGGGATCATAGCGATAATCGGCAATCTTATCATTGTAGGACCACAGGCTTGGCGGGATCGGATTTTTCGCCACCACGCCGCCGTCGCGATAGATCGCCTTGACGATCGCCGCCTTGTCGATCGCGAAATTGACGGCACGCCGGACACGAACGTCGTTGAACGGCGGGATCTTGGTATTCATGGCGAGATAGCCGACGTTCAGACCCGCCTGCCGCAACAGCTTCAAAGCCGGATCGGCGGCAATCTGCGCGGTGTCGCTTGGACTGGGAAACGCCATGACATGGCACTCGCCGGCTTTCAGTTTGATGAGACGCACGGCAGAGTTCGGCGTGATCGAATAGACGAGCACATCGATGGCCGGGCGGCCGGCCCAGTAATCATCAAAAGCGCGATAGCGGATGGCAATGTCCTTCTGGAAGCCGGAAAACCTGAACGGGCCGGTGCCGATCGGATCAGTATCGATACGCTGCGGGGTACCAGCCCGGGCTAGGACATCGGCATATTCCGCCGACAGAATGACATTGAACGGCATCGCCATGTTAGCGAGAAACGGAGCCTCCGGACGTCTCAACCGAAACCGCACGGTGCGGTCATCGATCTTTTCGACCGCCTGCAGAAGGTCCGGCATCCCCATGTCCTTGAAATAGTCGTAGCGGCCGCCGGAAACCGGATAATAGGGATGGTCGGGCTTCCATTGCCGGAACACGGAAAACAAGACATCGTCGGCATCGAAGTCGCGGCTTGGCTTGAACACGGCATTGGAATGAAATTTCACACCGGAACGGAGCCGGAAGGTGTAGTCCTTGCCGTCGTCGGAAATCGTCCACGATTCCGCAAGCGCCGGAACGATCCGCGAGGTTCCAGGCGCGAACTCGACCAAATTATTGAACATGGGTCGCCCGGCATTCATGCCGGTTGTCGTCGTTGCCAATTGCGGGTTCAGACTCTCGGGACTGCCTTCCGAACAGAACACCAGCGTCTTGCCTTCGGCCACGCCGCTGACGAGAAGCGCAGCGCACGCGATGCTGATCAGCCAGGATTTCATCGCATCCTCATGAGACCGTGGAGAGGACGTGCTCCGGCGGGCTTTCCGGCACCGTCACCGGTATCTCGATGGTAAAGCGCGTGCCAATGTCGGGTTCGCTCGCAACGTCAATTTTCCCATGCAGCCGGCTAGTCACGAGATTATACACGATGTGCAATCCAAGTCCGGTATTGCCCCGGCTGCGGCCAGTGGTGAAAAACGGATCGAACACCCGGCGAAGATTGTCCGCGCTGATGCCCTTGCCATCATCGGCAAAAATCAGCCGAACGACATCGGGGCGGGGCGTCACCACCTGCAAACTTAACGTGCCCACCTCGCCTTCGCGATAGGCATGCGTCAATGCGTTCATCATGAGATTGGTCACGACCTGCCCGAGCGCGCCCGGATAGGTATCGATCGTCATGCCTGGCGGGCAGTCCACGACGACGGTATGGCCTGTCTTGCGCAGCACAGGACCGACGCTTCGCAACAGGTCGTCGAGCCAGGTCTTGACCTCGAAGCGCCGGCGCTCGCCGCTCGCCTGGTCGGCTGCAACCTGTTTGAAGCTATGCACCAAGCCGGCGGCGCGCGTGAGATTGGTGAACAATAAATGCGCACCGTCACGCATCCGCTCGACGAAACGTTCGAAGGCGGCGCGTGGCAATTGTCCCGCCGCCGCAGCGTCCGACAGCCGCTTGACCTCCTCACCCATCGAGGTCGCGGTGGTCAGGGCGATGCCGAGCGGGGTGTTGATCTCGTGGGCAACGCCGGCCACAAGTTCGCCAAGCGATGCAAGCTTTTCGGCCTGGATCAGGTTGGCCTGCGCCAGTTGGAGATCGGCGAGTGCCGCATCCGCCTGGTCCTTGGCGCGGCGCAACGCATGTTCGCGGCGACTGATTTCCGTGACGAAGAAATTGGCGGCACGGGTCATTTCGCCAAGTTCGTCGCTGCGATTGGAATCCGGCAGCGTGCCGGCAGCGGGATTGGCCGCAAGCTCGACCATGCCATGTTGCAGCCGGCTGAGCGGACGCGTGATCGAGCGCGCCACCAGAACGGCCGTGCCGGCGCCGAACAGCAGACCGATGGCGGCGCCGAAAATCAGAATTCGCCGGATGGTGTCGCCAATCATGCGCGCGTCTCCGGCAAAAAGGTCATCGAGTGCGCGCGCTCCCTCAATCATGGTCCGTGCGTCGGCATTCATATCGGCGACGGTCGCATTCTGCCGCCGCAGGCCGGCGACGGTCGTCACCAGGGCATTACGCCACTGGTCGATCGCCTCGATCATTTCCGCCTGGATCAACGGCGAAATCGGCAACGATCCCACGGTCGCTGCCAGCTTGCGGCTTTCGGCAATGAGCGGCTCGGCCTCGGCCGGCTCGCGATTGGCAAGCGCATCGCGGGTTCGTTGTCCGAGCTTGAGCGTGACAATGGCGATGTTCTGGGTGGATTGTTGAGTTTCGTTAGCCTGTACCGAGTAGGTCAACAATTGCGCGAGTTCATCGTGCAGGGAGCGTTGCGCAGTGACGTTGACTTTCAGGAGCTGATCGGTCCACGAGGCGAGCTTTTCGGCCGCATCGGTCTTGGTTGCCGCCCGGCCGCCGGCATCGGCATTGCCATCGCGGGAAACGCGCAGCCGCTCAGTCAATTCGGACTCGACGGATTGAGCCAAAACGCCGAGTTGCTCGGCGTCGCCATCATGGCCGCCGGAGCGAAGAACCGCGAGCAATTCGGTTGCGGCGCTTCGCAACTGGGCCGCGGAAAACGCCAGCCGCCGCCGGGCGACATCGCGGGCGTTCTCGGACGCCGCGCCGCCACGCAAGATCGCGTCCTGAATCGCGATCTCGAACTGCGCGGTACGCAGCTCATAGGCCCGGTCGACAATATCGCGGCTGGCCCGCAGCCTGCGATCGCCGGCCGCGAGCGCCGCCACGATGTCGGCATTGGAAGCGCGCTGGCGCCGACGCGCCTGGTCGGTCAACGCTATCAGCGAGCCGGCGCGCTCGGCCATGTCCGAGATCAACGCGTCATTGCGGCCGGTCACGACCACCAGCGTCTTCATCCCCGCGACATAACGGGTCAGTGCGCGCCGTGTTGCCGTGGTCGCCTCGCGCGGCGCCGGATCGCGCGCCAGATCCGCAAGCGCCTGCAGATTTTCCAGCGCATGGCCGGCAAGACCAAAAAACCGCTTTTGCTGAACGGCACGATCGGCCGGCAGCGCGCTGAGGTAGTCGTTACGCACCGCCATGGCGACCAGCAGATCACGATAGACCGTACCGGCGATCACAGCGCCATTGCGCGCGCGTTCGCTTTCATTCAGCAAGACCCAAGCGACCAGCGCGATCGCTGCCGCGATCGTAATGGGAATACCGCCGACGAGGGCAACCTTACCGCTGATCCGCATGATAAATCCGAAACCGCAGGCTTGGTACGCTCGTCAAGCGCGCGGTAGCAAAGGCTTGGTTTAGACCGCCGAGGGCCGGGCGTCGACCGGCAGGGCGATGGTGAAAATCGCACCCTCGCCGGCATCGGCATTCTCGGCCGTTACCCGCCCGCCATGCAGGTCGACGATCCGTTTGACAATCGACAGGCCGAGGCCAGTCGAACTTTCACCGGCCGTCGGCTTAGCTGACAGGCGCTGAAACCGGCCGAACAGGCGCGCTTTGTCTTCGGGCGATAGGCCGGGACCGGTATCACGCACGCAAATGACACTTGCGCCGGTATCGCTCGCGACCGATATGGCGATGCGGCCGCCGACCGGGCTGTACTTGATCGCATTGCTGAGCAGATTGTCGATGGCGTCGCGCAGACGGCCATGATCGCCGTTGACCGAAACGCTTTCCGGCGCAGCGACGGATATCTCCTGCTGCTTCTGCTCGGCCAGCGGACGATTGGCTTCGACGACTTCCGTCACCAGCATGGCGAGGTCGAGCTGTTCATGACGAATGCTGATGTCCAAGGCATCGGCCATCGCCTGGTCAATCAGTTCATCCACCATGACGGCCAGACGCCGCGCCGATTTCTGAATCGATTCAACCTGGGACTGCGCCTTGTCGACGGGAAATGGCGTCTGGGGAATGAGTTCGTTGAGGATCTCGGTCCGCCCGACGATGACGCTGAGCGGATTGCGCAAGTCGTGCGCCACCTTGCCGAGGATTTCGGACTTGAAATTGTTGGCCGCGCGCAATCGCTCCCAGTGTGCCCGCAGCCTGCCGTTGGCGGCGGTCAATTGGCTGGTGCGCTGTATGACGCGTTCCTCCAACGTGCTGTTTGCCTGTTGCAGCTGATCATAAAGCGCGACGTTGTCGAAGGCGATCGAAAGCCGGCTGCACAGCACTTCGACCATGGCGCGGTCGGTATCGGACAGTTGCTTGGTGGCTTCCAGCAGGACGACCACTTCACGGCCTGAACCGGTGCCGACATAGAGCAGATAGCGGCCATCGAGGAACTGATGACCGCGATGGGAGAATGCATCGAGAATGAGGCTGCGCAATTCAGGGCCAAGCGGTTTGCACTCATCTGTCGCGACATAGCTCTTATAACAACCGGCGCCCGCGAGCACCGAAAAGTCTCCGCTCAAACCGCCCTCGCGCAGCACCAGGATGCCGACGCAGTTGACATCGAGCAGCGACGCCAACTGGGTCAGCACGCCCTCGGCCAGGCGCTGAATCGACTTGTAGTCGAACAGCGTGGGGGTCGCCTCGACGATGATCTCCAGGCCGCGGCGGGTCTCGTCCAGGCGCTTGAGCTGCTCGTAGCTTCGCAAGGCCGCGGTGATCGCGGTAAATAATTTGTCGGACGTCAGTTCCGTCTTGGCCTTGTAGTCGTTGATATCGTAGTCGACGATGATGCGCTGCTCCGGCGCCTGTCCAGGCTGGCCGGTACGCAGAATGATCCGGACGGTGTCATTGTTCAGGTCGTCGCGGATGTAGTTGACGAAATCGAGCCCGGCGGTGTCGCTTTCCATCACCACGTCGAGCAGGACGACGGCGATGTCCGGGTGCGCCTGAAACAGCGCGCGCGCCTCATCGGCACTGCGGGCCGACAGCAGTTCCAGTCCGCGGCCATGCAGCGAATAATTATCGAGTGCAAAGCGCGATCCCTCGTGGACCGCCTCGTCATCGTCGACGATGGCGACCTTCCAACGCGGCTCCTGGTCGGCGTCGCCGACCGCGCCGGGCTCGTCAACCAGCGTGATGAAATCGCCGCCAGTGGCCATCTTCGATCTCCGGTCGATCGCGAAATCGTGGCAAAATGAAACAAATCCCCGATCTCTTGCCAATATGCGTAATATTAGCCGAGATTATAAGGCATACCCAAGTCAGGCTGACCGCGAGGCCGACCCAAGGGCTGGAATTCGACCCAAAAGCAGGCCGGGAACCCGGTTGACAAGGGAAGTGGCCCGCGATCAATTGCGGCACAATTGAGAGTGCGGGTTTCCATGGCGTCTGCCGCCCGCTCATTGATTGATGACAGGTGTGTGAACCGCCCAAACGGGCGTAATGTTGCCTCCGGCGGATTTTATGAGCCGAAATCAACACATTATCGTCGTCGACGACGAGCCGTCCGCCCGCGAGATGGTCGGGGACTATCTGCGGATGCACGGTTTCGACGTGACGCTGTGTGATGGCGGAGCCAGCCTACGCAAGACGATCGCCAGCCAGGTGCCGGACCTGATCGTCCTCGATCTCAACATGCCGGAGGAGGACGGGCTCTCGATTGTGCGATCGCTCAAGCAACAGGCGAACATTCCCATCATCATGCTGACGGCCACGGCGAGCCCGATTGACCGCGTGGTCGGACTGGAACTCGGTGCCGACGACTACCTGGCAAAACCCTGCGAGTTGCGAGAATTACTGGCCCGTATCCGCTCGGTGCTCCGCCGCGGCACCGCGGCGCAGACCGCGGCAGCGGCGTCCGGCGAGCAGCGAATAACGGTCCGGTTCGGAACCAAATGGCTCGACCTCGATGCCCAGGTGCTACGTGATGGCGAGGGCCAGGAACATCCGTTGACCAGTTCGGAATTCGGGCTGCTGAAGGCCTTTGCGGAAAATCCCAAGCGGGTACTGTCGCGCGAACGCCTGCTTGAACTGGCCAATGCTCGCGATGCCGAGGCGTTCGACCGGGCGATCGACGTGCGGATCACGCCGGATTCGACGCAAGATCGAGCCTGATCCCAGCCATCCGACTGTCATCAAGACCGTGCGCGGCACCGGTTACGTGTTCTCGCCCGCCGAAGGCGACGCCTGACCCCATTACCAGCACTTGCATGGCGGTGTGTCCGAGGCGGGATTTGTTTCGTCGGAATCCGCCCCAGGAAACAATAGGATCGTTCCGGTAACCATTTCGTCCGACCCGCGAAAACCTGCCGCAACAGGACATGGTTAACAATTCCCTTCAGCAATGAACGCCTTCAACCCCCGCTGGAGGACGCCGCAATGATCACTTTTGATAAGCGCCTGGTCGCCACTTCGGTTGCAATCGCTGCCGCAGCCGCCGTGCTCAGCAGCTTTGCGACCGCCGGTTCCCAGCCGAACACAAACACCGTCGTGGCCGCGCGCTATTCAAGCCAGTTCGCGCCGTCAGACGAGCCGGCAAGCCGCGCGGTCGACTTCGCCGCGCTCACCCGACAAGCTGCCGCCGCGCTTGAGAACCTGAAAAGGAAACAGCAGGTCAACAGCACGAACAACCAACTTGATCTGAATTCCCGCTCCGATTGCAGCCAGCAGACCTGGCCAAATATCGCTCCCAGTTGTCTGGTCACAGCCAATGGCACCCCGATCCGGCAGCCCGCGCGCTATATCTCGACCGACCGGCCGAAGCGTGCCACCGTTGCGGCGCTGTAGGGTGCCTGGTCGAACTTGTTTTTGAGCGAGAGCGCTTCCAGTTTTAGTGGGATCACAAAGGCGCTCTATCTTCTTGTTTTGTCGCATTTCCGGACGGCGAACCGGTTTTAACTTCGCCTGGAAATGTCTAGTCCGCAGCCAGAAAGCCTGCGATCGCCTTGATGCGGTTACGGGTATATTTCGGCAGACCGGCGCTGATCGATTTACCGGTATTGAATGAGCTGTTACCCAGCAGCACCTGCGCCGGGACCAGATTGCGCAGCACCGGAACGTTGGAGTACTGCTTCTTGCTTTCGATCACATTGGAGCGCACCGCGAGCGCCATATAGGCGGTCACCACAGTCTTGAGCGGATCGGCAGGATATTCCTGAAACACGACCAGGAACTTGCCAAACTGCATCACCTGATTGACATAAAAAATGTTCTGTTCAACGACGCCGGCGATCGGCGAATCGAGCGCCGTCAACCGCGCGAACGCAGCTTGATCGATCTCCGACGGCGGCAACAACCGCATTTCGCTCTGAAACGTCAAATGATTGGCAATCTTGCGACTGGTTTCAAACAGCTTGTTGGCGAGCTTGATGCCGGTCGGTAGCTTGCCTTCGAATTGATAGCGCGACTGGATACAGAGCGCTTCGCCTTCCTCCTGACACCAGGCACGATTCGGGATTGCGATTGACGATGTCCCGCGCTGCCCGCAGGGGCTGCACGTCGCCGGCCGTAATCAGCGTGTGCTTGATCGACGGATCCATCTTTTCCAGAAAGGCAATATTCAGATAGCGCTTGAGATCGATTGAAGCCGGTGCGCGCGGCAACAGGAAGCGTGCCTCCGCGACGTACATATAGAGCCGCTCGGGTGCCTTGTTTCGCACCAACTTCGCCTTGGAAGCGGACTTTGTGACTGTCGATTTTCTTGAATCCTTGGAAACCTTCACATCGCTCGCGGCATTGCTCTTGGCGTCGTCCTTGGCGTCGTCCTTGGCATTGTTTTTCGCTTCGCCAGCGGTGCTCGCGCCGGGCATGGCTTCGCTTGATCGTTTCGAATCGAGATAGGTGGGATAGAGCGCCAAAAAGCGCTTTTGCTCGGGCTTCTCACGCGCCCAGTCGGCAAATTCGATCAAGCCGGTATCGGCATCGGCGAACTTGGCCTTGCGGTAGTCACTGAAAACAATCGTTCCTGGCTTGATGTCGGCAAGCGGCACATCGGCCACCGCGGCGACTTCGTTAATGGTGAAATTCTCCGCGCGCCGCATGGCCCGTGACAAACGCCACCAGCAGCGCGGCAAGGATGCATCGTAATGACATTGGGACATTACTCATTGAAATTGACGATTGCGCCAGAACACGTCCGGATCGCGCTTGCGCCCGCGCTCCGCGGCTCGCGCGCGTTCCTCTTCGTCGACACGGGGCGGAATTCCGAACAGGCTTTCGAAAATCGACCGCGGCCGGCGCTGCGGCTGATAATAACCAGGCTGCTCGGAATAATATCGGCCATCATTGGGATCGTTCCACCCGCTGCGGGCTCCGTCATCGTAGTTGTTACGCGAAGCATAGACGTCCTCGCGCGAGACCAGGCTGTATTGCGTATCTTTGAATGCGCCGCTCTGATCAAGGTGAAAATATTCCGTGAAGGCGCCCGGCGTGCCGGCCGAAACCCGATCACCGCTGACCAGATTGATCGGGGCCGCCGCGAGATGCCGCCTTGCCTCCGCCGATGGCGGATTAAGGGGCGTTTTCGGAATGCCGTTGGCCCAGGCCGCCTGCACGATCGATACGAAAATCGGCAACGCGGCGGAAGATCCGGTCTGGCCGCTGCCGAGCGTCCGGCGGCTGGTCGCATTGTCGTAACCGACCCAGACCGCAACCGTGATGTCATTGGTGAAGCCGACAAACCAGGCATCATTCTCATCGTCGGATGTGCCGGTCTTGCCACCGACATAGGGCGCCAGATTGCTCGCGGAGATGGCCGTACCGCGGGCCAGCACGCCCTGAAGCATGGTTTTGAGCTGATACATTGCGGCACGATCCGGCGTCCCCATCCATGTCGCCGCTTTCTCGTCGTCATGGCGATAGACCTCCACGCCGTCACGCGCGATCGATTCCACCGCATGCGGCTCCGGCCGTTTGCCCTCGTTCGCCACCGCCGCGTAGAAGGCGGCCAGATCGATCAAACGCACGGCCTGGGCGCCGAGCACGAACGGATAGAACCGTTCGCATTCCTGATACAGCCGCGCCTCCTTGGCGAGTTCGCAGATCCGGTCGAGGCTGGCCGGAGGCCGATCGGAAATTCCGCCGTCCAGCAGACGGGCCGTGACCAGATTGCGGGACCGCTCAAGCGCGCGACGCATCGTCACGACACCTGAACTGGTGTTGTCATAGTTCTTCGGCGACCAGTAGTCCTGTTCACGCGCGTTCATGACATCGCCGATCGGCGGCAAGGTGATCGGCGTGTCGGAGACCAGGGTGTTGGGCTGCAATCCGTTCCGCAGTGCCGCCAGATAGGTGAGCGGCTTGAGGGCCGAGCCTGGCTGGCGCCGCGTCTGGGTCACGCGATTGAGTTGGCTGAGCGGATAGGAGAAAGCTCCGGCCATCCCGAGAATGCGGCCGGTCTTGTTTTCCAGGATCAGCGCGGCGCCCTGCACTTGCGGCCGGGTTCGCAGTTCGGCGCGCGCGGCGCGCTTGCGGCCCGCTTCGCGAAGCTGCACATAGACCACATCATAGAGTGTCAGCTTGCGACGGATTGCCGAACTTCCGACAGACATCGGAAGCGTGCGGCCATCGATGAGCCCGACCTGAATGACCTCGCCGCCGCCTTTGCGGGCTTCTTTCGCAATGACCACCGCCGGTTCCCAATGCACGTCGTAAAGCGGCAGCCGGGCCTGCGCGAGCGCCCGCTGCCAGGGTTTGGGTGCGGTCAACTCCGGCGCTTCCGGCGGGCTGGCCGATTCCGCCGTTCAGTGGTCGGCTCCGCCGGTGGAACCGGCGGATTCGCCGTTTCCTTCTCGGCGATGCGCTTGACCGCATCGGCGATATTGGCCTCAGCGCCTTCGAAGCGATAGCGGCCGGTATTGAGTTCGTAGCGCGCAAGGCCCTCCTGCAACGCGGCCTCGGTTGCTTCCTGCAGCACCGGATCGAGCGTCGCGTGCACGGTGAGGCTACGTGCCGTCAGTGATTCAATGCCGGCCTTGTCGCGAGCCTCGCGGCGCAGTTGATCGATGAAGTGGAAACCGCTGTCGCGCCGCTCCGGCGCGTAGGCGATCCGCTTTGGCGTCTCGGCCAAAGTCGTCCTTTCGGCGTCGGCCCCGATCATGCCATCTTCCTGCATGCGGCTGAGCACATATGCGGTGCGGTCGCGGGAACGATCCGGGTGCCGGTCGGGATTGAAATAACTCGGCCCCTTGGCAAGACCAGCCAACAGAGCTGCTTCCGCAAGATCAAGCGCTTTCGCCGGCTTGCCGAAATAGCTGCGCGCGGCCATTTCGATGCCCCAGGAGCCGCGGCCAAGATAAATCGAGTTGAGATAGATCTCGAGAATGTCACCTTTGCTCAAGGTGCGTTCGACGCGCGAGGCCACGATCATCTCACGAATCTTGCGCTCGTAGGTCACGTCGGTCCCGACCAGGACGTTCTTGACCACCTGTTGGGTGATGGTCGAGCCACCCTGCGGACGGCCAGGCTGGGTGAGATTGCCAAGAAAGGCGCGAATCAGGCCGCGCTCATCGATGCCGTGATGCTGATAAAAGCGTTTGTCTTCAGCCGCCACGAACGCCTTTTGTACGGTTTCGGGTATGTCGGACAGCGAAACCCAGATGCGGCGGTTCCGCGGCTGATAAAGTTCGGCGAAGCGCTTGCCTTTGCCGTCGAGCACCTCGGTGATACCGGGAAGTTGGAAGCCTTTGAGGCGGTTGTGGTCGGGAAGATCGGCAGCCGCCTTGTTATAGAATTCGATCACCTGGGCAATATCGACCGGCGAATTCGGCAATGGCCTCGCCCTTGCAGAACTGCCGGTAGACCACGTGCAATTCGCCGAAATTCACGCCGCGCAGCGCCTTGATCTCCGCGCCGAGCGCCTGCGGATCGTCCATGGCGGTCGAAATCAGATCATCGAGATTGAGATCCTCAATATCGAAGGCCTTGCGCATGTGATCGCAGCCGGCCCGAATGATCTGGACCACGGCCTCGCGATCGGCGGTGGGATCGAATTGCGTCCTGACCGAGTTCAGGCTGGGTCGTGACCTGGCTAAAGGCCAGCGCCGTCGCAAATATCTTGGTCAAAACGAGGTTCATGGCGCTGCTTCGGTGTCCGTCAATGATCGAGGGATGTCGGGCCGATATTAGTGCGAGCAGCCCACAATGCCGTTCAATTATTTCAATCTTACAAAGAGGCTGTTTTGGGGAGCACGCCGGGAACTCGGCACCGGGGCGCGATATTCGCAAGGCCCTTGGATTGCTCCGGCGCTGACAAAGCCCTGAATACCGCCATGGATGGATTGGCGGGAGGGCTTAATCGGGTCATTATTATCCTTTTCGCAAAGCGTGCGGCTGGCTGTCGCGGTCGGCAATTGCCGAAAAATACGCCACTGCGAGCCTGCCAATTCGAGCCTGCTTGTTAACAAAACAGTGAACGGACGGAAACCGCGCCATGGTCATCACGGGTCTCATGCACATCGCGATTAAAACCAACAATCTCGATGCCACGGTCGACTTCTACACCAACGTCCTCGGACTGAAGCTGGCGCCACGTCCGGATTTCGGTTTTCCCGGCGCCTGGATCGCGGTGCCGACCCCTATCGGCGAGGCGATCATCCACATCTATGCGGGCGGTCCGGCGCTCGGTGCCGACGGCCGTACGCCGTGGGGAACCGGCGCCATTGACCACGTCAGCATCACGGCGATCGGCTGGGACGATTGCCTCGCCCGGCTCAAAGCCCATGGCCTCGAATGGCGCGAAGCTCTCGTGCCGGGAACCAGTCTGTGGCAGATCTTCGTCCATGACCCGAGCGGCGTGATGCTCGAAATCACCTTCAACGGCGAGGCCGAAGACCGCGCCACCCCCGATATCGCCAACGAGCGCCGCTACCAGGCGGGTGTTCCATTTACCCATGCTCCGGCTCATTGACACCACACTCGGAACGAACGCGGGCCGTTTTTGCCTCGATCGGTTGTCCATGATGTGGACGCCATCAGATGGCGGCATTTGACGGCCGGCGGCATTTTGTCGCCATAACAATCCCCCGAGAAGCAAACGCAGCCGACCGGACGCCGCGCGGCCATTCGCCGCCGCAGCGCGACACGGCGGGCGGGGCGGAAGGGGGGAAGGAAGGAAAGCATGGCCAGGCGAACCAGCATCTATCTTGACTCCTTCGGTCACAAAAATCCGATCCCGACCGCGTGCCGGATCGGCAATCAGGTGATGTCAGGCATCGTCTATGGCCTCGATCCGGCGACCGGCAAGCCGGCCACCACCATCGAGGCGCAATGCGAACTGATGTTCCAGCACGTGCGCGCGATCATGGAACAGGCCGGCGGCAGCCTCGACGACATTCTCAAGCTCACCGTCTGGATGATGGATCGTTCGCAGCGTGAGCCGCTCAACCGGGAATGGCTGAAGGTCTTTCCCGATCGCGACAATCGTCCGGCACGGCAGACCATGCAGGCCGCGCAGCTCACGCCTGGAATTCTCATTCAATGCGACTTCGTCGCGGTGATCGACGACGCAAGTGACTAGTGTGGTGGATTTGAAATTCGTTCCATGATTTGTGGAAGGCCCTCAAACGAATTTCGAATCCACTCCACGAGCGATTGATCACACTGCGCGCCGCATCAACATGTGAACGTCCCACCACAGGTCAACCATGACAGATTACCTGCCGTTCGATCCCAACCCGCGACCGCCGCATTTCACCTTGCCGCCAAAGAGTTGCGATTGCCAGTTCCATGTCCTGGGGCCGCGCGCGCAATATCCCGTGCGCCCCGGCGCGGTCTACGAAATGCCGACGGCGACGATCGCGGCGGCGCTGAAGATGCACCGCACCGTCGGAATCGAGCGCGGCATCATCGTGCAGGCCACGACCTACGGCGCCGATCATCAGGTCGTGCTCGACGGCCTCAAACAGGCAGGGCCGAACTATCGCGGTTGCGCCAACGCCATCGTGTTCGAGGAGGCCGACAATTCCTATCTCGACACGCTCAACGCAGCCGGCATCCGGGGCGCCCGTTTCACCCGGCAGGGCCTCGGCGTGGCGCTGGCGCCGGAGGCCTTTGCGCGCGCGATCGCGCGGGTGAAGGAACTGGGCTGGTACGCCAAATTTCAGCCGGAGCCTGACGGACTCGTCGGACCGCAGATTTTTGACGACCTCGATCTGCCGGTCATTATCGATCACATGGGGCGGACGAATGCGGCCAACGGCATCAACGATCCGTCGGTGATCAAAATCCTTGAACTGCTCAAGAAAGGCAACTTCTGGGTGATGTTGTCTTTGAGTGAAAAGCTTTCCCGCGCTGGCTACCCGTGGGATGATGTCATTCCGATCGCGCGCGCGTTTATCGAAGCCGCGCCCGACCGGGTGATCTGGGCGAGCGACTGGCCGCATCCCCTATCAAAGACGCAGCCGCCGAATGAGGGCGAACTGCTCGATTTGTTCCATCGCTTCACGGCGAGCAACGACGAGCGGCGCAGGATCCTGGTCGACAATCCGGCAGCCCTGTTCGGCTTCGACCGTTGATCCGAAGCGCGAGCACTTGCCCGATGGAAATCGATCCCAAGGACCTGAAAGCGGAAGAATCGTACCGGCTTTTGATCGGCATCGTTGTGCCGCGACCAATCGCCTGGGTCAGTACGATTTCCCGGGACGGTGTCGGGAACATCGCACCCTTCAGCATGTTCACCTTCGTGTCGCCCAAACCGCCGACCCTTGCGATCAGCATCGGCCACAAAGCCGGCGTCTACAAGGACACCGCACGCAATATCCTCGACACCGAAGAGTACGTCGTACATATCGCCGATCGCAATCTGCTCGAAGCGGTCCATCGCAGCGCCGACGAGTTCCCCGCCGATGTCAGTGAAGTCGACGTCCTTGGCTTGGAAATGGCGCCAAGCCGGTTCGTCAAGCCGCCCCGGGTCGCGGCTGCGCCGGTCAGCATGGAATGCCGTTTCCGTCATTGCTTCGAATTCGGCGAGACGCGCAGCCGGTTGATCATCGGTGAAGTCGTGATGATGCACATTCGCGACGGCCTGGTGCGCAACGGCAAGGTCGAATCGGCCGAGATCGATCCGATCGCCCGCCTGGGCGGACCGAAATACGCCACCCTTGGCGACATCATTACGATGCAGCCGATCTTTCAGACGCCGAAGTCCTGAGCAACGGCCAGCGCAAAACCGGCGCGCGGTTCATTATCAATGCCGCATCAATGCTGCAGCGCCTTCGACGGCGTCAGCGCAGCGGTGATCTTGTCGGTCCGCAGCTTGATCATGGCCGCGAGTTCCTCCACACGCACCGGAGTCATGCGTTTGGCGATGGCGGCAATGCAGATCGCGCCGACCGGCACGCCGGCGGGATCGCGGATCGCAACCGCAAGCGCCTTGGTGCCGGCGATGATGCCGCGCGCATTGAAGGCATGCCCGCGCCGGCGCGCGGCCGCGACCTGCGCCAGAACCTCGGCTACGGTCATCTTGTGACTTTGATAGCGGCGGGCATTGGCTTCAACGATCGTCGCAACCTCGTTCTTGGACAGACAGGCGAGGATGGCGATGCTGGCCGCTCCCACACCCAGCGGCCGACGACCGCCAGGATCAAGCGAGAGAATCTGCACCGGAAAATGTCCGAGCCGCCGATCGACGCTGAGCAGATCAAGCCCGGTCGGAATCGCCAGCAATGTGGTATCGCCACTGAGCTGGCTGACCTCCTGCAGATACGGCGCCGCCGCATCGCATAGCGGATAGCGGTTGCGGCGGGCGAGAGCGAGCATCCACAGGTGATGGCCGATCGCATAGCGCCGGGTCTCCGGATGCTGCTGCACCAGGCCTTCCTCGGCCAGCACGCTGAGAATGCGGTGAACGGTCGGCCGGTTGAGGCCGGTCTCGCGGACGATGTCGTTCAGCCGCAGGCCCTGATCGCGGCCGACCGCCAGCACGCGCAAGATCGCCAACGCCCGGCGAATGCTTTGCGCACCGCCAACCTGGGCCGATCCGGAGGGGAGCTCGCCGAAGGCAAGCGACAGATCGAGCGCGCGCGCCCCGGAATGATCCGTGACAGACATGGGCTGTTCCTCTCCTGGCATACACTGACCCCAAGATTGGAACCGGCCGGCATGAATTGCAATTGCCCGGCCGCCTGCTCGCATGCCGAGCGGCTGAAATTGCTTGCGCCCGTCCGCTGTCAGAAGCGAACGGGCGCAGCGCATGCCGGGCTGGATGTCCGCAGACTACTTCTTGGTCGCCGCGATGGAGCGGACGAACGGCATCCAGACCTTGTCCTCGTTTTCCAGAAACTTGGTGAACTCGGCCGGCGTCATCGGCTCCGATGCGGCGCCGATATCGTTGAACTGCTTCACCACGTCCGGCGACTTGAGGATCTTGATCATGGCCTTGCTGATGCTGTCGATGATCTCCGGCGGCGTGCCCTTCGGAGCCAGCAATCCGGTGAACGTCACGCCATTGAGGTCCTTGTAACCGAGCTCGATGAAGGTCGGCACGTCGGGAAGCCACGGGGCGCGTTTGTTGCCGGTGATCGCCAAGGCTCGGGTCTTGCCGGCCTTGATATAGGGCAGCGACACCGTGGTCTGATCGAAATTGAAATCGACATGACCGGCGATCAGATCCTTGGTCGCGGGCGTGTTTCCCTTGTAATGCACGGTGGCCCAATCAAGCCCCAGTTTTTGCTTAGCGAGTTCGCTCAACAGATGATTGGTGGTGCCCGGTCCCGGCGAGGCCATGTTGAGCTTGCCGGGCTGGCTGCGCGCGAGAGCAAAAAACTCCTTCAGCGTTTTTGCAGCGATCTTCGGGTTCACCTGCAAAACAATCGGCGTCAGCGAGATCATGGTGATTGGAATGAAATCGCGCTGCCATTGATAGGCATCGCGCTTGGCCATGGTCGGTGCGAACAGGATCGGCCCGTTGGCGCCGACAAAGTAGGTGTAACCATCGGGCTTGGAACGGGCGACGGCCTCGGCGCCGATCAGTCCGCCGGCGCCGGATTTGTTTTCGACAACGAAGGGCTGGCCGTAGGCCTTGTGCAGCTTCTCTGAAATGATGCGCGCCGCCAGATCGACATTTCCGCCCGGCGGATAGGGTACCACCAGGGTCACCGCCCGCTCCGGCCATTTGGCCTGCGCCGCGGCCGGCGCAAGCGCCACCACCGCCAGCGCGGCGATCAAATAGGTGACGAATCGAATGGGCATTGTGGTTGATTTTCGCATGGCGCTCTCCCTTGACGCATGAGATCGCGAACGCGCGGAAACGCGATCGCGGATTGCGGTGCTTTTCGTTGCCATAAGCCTCGCCCACGACCCCTCACCAAGGCAATCGGGAACGGCCGGCAATTTCCATATTGTGGACGTTGCGGCGGCGCTCCGCCAGGGAAACGGCAATATTCCGGTCCGCGCGGGTTAATCACGGTTGAACCGTGCGCGGCGCGCGTTAGGACTTACCCGACATCCCAGACCGGCCGCCGCACCTCCGGGTCGGCGATACGGATATTCTTCTCGCGCAGCGTTGCGATCCGCTCCATCTCATCTGCGGTGAGTTCAAAATTAAAAATATCGAGGTTTTCAGCAATATGCTCCGGCGTCAGCGCGCGGGGAACCGCCGTCACGCCGGGATGCTGCATCAGCCAGCGCAAAGCGATCTGTGCCACGGTCTTGCCCTTGGCGCTGGCGATCTCGCTTAAAAGCGGATCATTGAGCAGTTCGGCGCGTGCGACAGGACAATAGGCCGTGACCAGCATGCCGTGCCGGCGGCAGGCGGCCAACAGCTTATCCTGCCGCAGATAGGCGTGATATTCGATCTGGTTGGTGACCAGCGGCTCGGGACAAAGCCGCACAGCGTCATCGAGCAATGCCACGGTGAAGTTGGAAACGCCGATGTGACGCGCGAGCCCCTGCTGCTTGGCGCGGGCCAGCGCACCGAGAGTCTCGGCCAGTGGAACCCGCGGTTGCGGCCAATGAATCAACAACAGGTCGACATGGTCGAGACCGAGGGTTTTCAGACTGGTTTCGACCGAGCGGGCAAAATCAGCTTCGCGCGCGTCTTCCTCGGTCACTTTGGTCGTGAGGAAAATATCGTCTCGCGGGATGCCGGCGGCACGAATGCCCTCGCCGACCGATTGCTCGGTGCCGTATTTGCGCGCGGTATCAATATGGCGGTAGCCGACCTTGAGCGCCGTTGCGACAAGTTCGGCGCCACGTTCCGGCTCCGGGAACAACATGGTGCCGTAGCCGATCGCCGGCATGTTGGCGCCATGCGCGGTGAGGACGGGGACTAGTTGAACAGGCATGAGAGATTCCGGAACGTTGCTGAACACTGGAGCATTTCTAGGAGACGTGACAAACGGTTCGCCGTCCGGAAACGCGGCATAAGACGTCAGAGCGCTTTCGTCTTTCCATTCAAATCGAAAGCGTGCTGGAGCTGTTGCGGAAATACCATGCGCGGCACGGGTCACGCCCATTCGACGTGACCCTGCCCGAAATTCCCGCGATCTCCAGGTCAGGCGGTCGCAAGCCGCGCAATGTCAGGGCCGGACGATGGTCCAACCCTTCTCATTGAGTTCGATCAATTGGACAACGCCTGCCGGAACGATCTTGGCGTTCGATACCAGCGGGGGCTTTTTGCCTTCCTTCTTGGTCATCGCATCCAAGGTGTTTTCGCAGGCCCGGAATGTGACGTTCGGCATGCCCTGTGAAAATGACTTCAACCGTGTGGCCACCGGGGTGGTGTCGGCGCGCAACATGTGCAGGCCGGCATTGAACGCAACGATTTCGATCTCAACTTCCTCGCCCTTGTCGCTGTAATAGCGCGAGACATTGGCGGCCACGTTGAGAACCGTATTCATCTTGGCTTTGTCGTTGTCGCTGATCTGCAAGGCCAGCTTGTGGGGTTGGCCAGCCGCATGGCCAGGGATCGTCACCGCGGTGAATGCGATGGCCGCCAGCAGCGCGGCGGCAACAAAATTCAGAAGACGTGTCATTTGGCGTTTTCCTCCCACCCAATGGCCTCGGCATAAAACGAGGCATATTCCTTGAAGATGATCGATTTGCTTGCAGCGTTGTCACACACTGACGTTGTTATCCGCTTTTTGTCGCCTGAACTCTTCTGAAAACTCTTCAATTTTTCGGGAAGGACGTTTAGTCCACCGACCCGCCGGGCTTCTTGTCGGCCTGGTCGCTGTCGGGCGTCACGTCGAGCACGCGCGCGCGCATGATGACCTTGGCCGGCGCGGACGCACAATTATTCATGCAAGGCTCGTCTTTCTTGGCATAAAACGGTTCCGAAGCCCGGTCATCGTCGAAAAAATTTGCTTCGTTGGGCAAACGTGTCTTGGTGAAGTTCTCCGACGACAGTTCGAAATCCGGATCGTTGACGATGCCGTTGAGCTGAAGGAGATAGGCCGTCAGCGCATAGACTTCGTTGTTGCTGAGCGAACGGGCATCGCCGAACGGCATGGCGCGGCGCACATAGTCAAAGACGGTCGACAGATACGGCCAGAACGAGCCGACGGTCTTTTCCGGACGCTCGGCTTTCAGGGTGTCGAAGCCGCCGGCCAGAACCGGCCAGCGGTCCTTGCCCTCGCCGAAATCGCCGTGGCAGGTGGCGCAGCGTTCGGTATAGATCGCCTCGCCTTGCGCCACGGTGCCCTTGCCCTTCGGCAGGCCCAGGCCATCCGGCCGCACGTCGATATCCCAGGCGGCGATTTCGGCCGGGGTGGCGCGGCGGCCGAGATGGAAGACGCCGTGCGTCGGCCGCGGCGCGGTAGCGGCGAGCGGCGGTTTCGACGCGGCTGCGACCGATTGGGATTTTGCCGGTGCCGGCGCTTTTGCCGCCGCCGGAGCGGCCGGCTTCGGGGCCGCGGATGCCGGCTGCTGCCCGTTCGGCGTCTTGTCGAAGGTGCGCAAATAGGCGATCAGATCCTGGCGTTCGGCTTGTTTGGGCAGGCCCGGAAACACCATCTTGGTGCCTTTAACAAAGCCTCGCGGGTTGGTCAGGTAGGCATCGAGCGTTGCCTCGCTCCAGACAACCTTGGCACCGGCGTCCTTCATCGCCTTGGAATAGGAATAGCCGCTGAGAGAACCGGCGGCGCGACCAAACAAATCGTTCAGATGCGGACCCAATTTGTTCCGCGCGCCGGCGCCTACCGCATGGCAGACCGCACAGCGTTTGAAGACATTCTTGCCCGTTGGCGACATTGCCGTCGGCCGCGGCCGGCGCAACAGCGAGCGTTGACGCCAGCGCGAGCAGCGCGGCGAATTCAGGAAACTTCGACATTCTCGACCGTCCCATCGGCCCTGACCTGCCAGGTCTGGATGCCGTTGTTGTGATAGATGGAGTTTTCGCCGCGTACGCTGCGCAACTGGTTTTTGGTTGGCTGAACGAAACCCAACTCGTCGATGGCCCGGGACTGCAGGAACAGTTCCGAGCCGTCCCAGTCGATATCGAGATAGAAGCGGTGCAGCGCCTTCGGCAGGCTCGGGCCGTCGATCCGCGCGGTGCGCCAGTTGCGGCCGCCGTCGATCGAGACATCGACCCGCTTGATGGCGCCATTGCCGGACCAGGCGATGCCGGAAATCACCAGCGGGCCGCGGCCGTGTTTGACCGGCGCCTGAGGGCTTGGATTGGTGATGACCGACTTGACGTCCATCAACCAGGTGAAACGGCGGGCTTTGCCGTTCGCCATCAGGTCGGTGTATTTGGACGTTTCCTCGCGCTGCTGCCAGGGCTGATCGCCGACTTCCAGCCGGCGCAGCCACTTCACCCACATATTGCCTTCCCAGCCCGGCACGACCAGCCGCAGCGGATAGCCCTGTTCGGGTCGCAGCGCCTCGCCGTTCATCTGAAACGCGACCAGACAATCGTCGAGCGCCTTTTCAAGCGGGATCGAGCGCGTCATCGCCGCGGCGTCGGCGCCTTCCGCCAAAATCCACTTGGCATTGGGCCTCAGCTCCGCCTCGCCAAGTAGATGGCGGAGGCGGACGCCGGTATACATCACGCAATGAACCATGCCGTGCGTGAACTGGCAGCCGTTGAGTTGCGCGCCGCGCCACTCCATGCCGGAATTGGCCGCACATTCCAGAAAATAGATCCGGTTCTCGCGCGGGAAGCGCTTGAGATCGGCCATGGTGAAAACGAGCGGCGTCTTAACCAGGCCGTTGATCATCAGCCGGTGCTTGGCCGGATCGTACTCCGCGACGCCGCCGTGATGGCGCTCGAAGCAAAGCCCGTTCGGGGTGATGATGCCGTCAAGCTCGTGCAGCGGCGTGAAGTTCACCGACGATTTGGCATCGGCGGTCAGCCAGGCCACGTTGCGGCGGACGACATCCTTCTCGTACGGCGACGGCACGCCATAAGGCTTCTCATCGACGCCCGGCCCCAGCTGCCGGTTCCAGTCCTGGACCTCGGTGATGAGCGGATCGTCCGCGGCGGCGCCCTTGGCCGGCGCGAGGCCGGCGAGCGCCAGACCGGCGCCCGACGTCAGCGCGGTTGTCAGCAGTGTGCGGCGCGACGGTCGCGCCTGTGGCCGGGACGCCGTTGCCGGGTCAGGGTTTTTGGATTCTGGTTCGGGCCTCTGTCGCATTCCCATGAACTCCGGGCTGCTGGATCTTGCTTGTGTCCGCTGTCCGCGCCGGCCAATCAGGCGGCCAGCTTGACGGACCGGTTCTGCTGCAACTTCACGATTGGATTTTTGGCGAGATAGGCGCCGACCACATCCCAGATCGGCGGCCCTTGCGTCGCCTGATTGATGGAGGCCCAGCCGGCGACCGTGTAGTCGCGTGCCGGATCGATGCGGGCACCGGTCTTGAGCAGCGTCATGTCGGAGATGCGCGCGCCGATCTTGGCGTTGGGGTCGATCGTGTAGCCCATGCCCCCAACCCGCACCATGTCGCCGCCCTGCTGGTAATAGGGATCGGCATTGAACAGATTATCGGCGACGTCCTCGAGCACGTCCTTGATGACCTTGCCGCTCATGGTCGAGCGATAGGCGGCGGGATAGGTCATGGCGCAGGCGCTGTGCAGATCTTCGACTGTGATCGCCTGGCCTGGAATCAGCGAGTTGCCCCAACGGAAACCGGGCGACAGCGCGATTTCAGCATCGCGCTCGGTGAGCAGCGCCTGGCAGAACAGATCGTCGAACGTGCCGTTGAAATTGCCGCGCCGGTACAGCAGTGATTTGGTGCGGGCGAGCTCGCGTTTCAGTTCCTTTTCGTAAGGCGCGCGAACGCGATCGATCAGTGCGCTCATGTCCTTGTCGGCGGAGATGACATCGGAGAACACCGGGATCAGGCGGTAGCGGAAGCCCTTGACCGCGCCTTTGCCCACATCAAGATCGATACGCGAGACAAACTTGCCGGTGGAGCCCGATGCGATCAGCAGCGTCTTGCCAACCTTCACCGGCTCAGGAAGCGCGTCGTGGGTATGGCCGGTCAGGATCACGTCGATGCCTTCGACCCGGCCGGCGAGTTTGCGATCGATGTCGAATCCGTTGTGCGACAGCAGCACGACGACATCGGCGCCTTCGGCGCGCGCGGCCGCGACGTTCTTGGCGATGGTCTCCTCGCGGATGCCGAAGCTCCAGTTCGGAAACATCCAGCGCGGATTGGCGACCGGCGTATAGGGAAAGGCCTGCCCGATCACCGCGATCTTGACGCCGCCGCGATCAAACATCTTGTAGGCCTTGAACGCCGGCTCGTTCCATTCCGCGTCGAAAATATTGCCGGCGAGAAACGGAAAAGCGAGACCGTCGACAATCTCCTTGACCCGCTCGTTGCCATACGTGAATTCCCAGTGGCCGGTCATGGCGTCGGGCTTGAGCGCATTCATGACCTCGACCATGTCGGCGCCCTTGGTCGCATTGGCCGTATAGCTGCCCTGCCAGGTGTCGCCGCCGTCCAGCAGCAGCATGTTGTCGCCACGCTCACCGCGCACGCGCTTGACGATGGTCGCGACGCGATCAAGGCCACCCATCTTGCCGTAGGTCTTGGCGAGCGCGCTGAAGTCCTCGAAGGTCAAGGCGTAGGCGTGCGGGGTGCCGGGCTTGATGTTGTACAGTTTCAGAAAATCGGCGCCGGTCACATGCGGCGGCAATCCCTTGACGGCGCCAACACCGATGTTGATCGACGGCTCGCGGAAATAGACCGGCTTGATCTGGGCATGAATGTCGGTGATGTGCAGCAGCGTGACGTTGCCGAATTTGCCGGCACCGAGCAAATCCTCTTCCTTCAGCGCCTGTTGCGCGGCGACCCGGCTCCAGCGTCCGTCCATGCCAATTCCGGCAATGGCACCGAGGGCAACCGTCGCCGTCAGAAACTCACGTCTTGAGAACATTCCGATCCTCGACAAAACTATCCCGTTCGCCCGCAAAGCAAATCGCGGGCGCTATCGACAGACATGCCATTGAACGGCTGGCGAGGGCCGCCCTCGCCAACATTAACCTGCTAGTGGCGAACGGCTGGCGTTTCCACCGACAGGCCCGTGCCGCGCCAGGTCGTGTAGACCTCCAGCGCCATCAGTTCGTCCGAAAACGCTTTGGGCATTTCTGCGCGGGTATCGCGAATGCAGCCGCGGAAGCGGTTATGCAGCGAAACCATATTGGCGTTCTTGAGCCGGTAGGTCGGGAAGCCGTTGACGTTGCCCTGGCTCAAATGGTCGGCGCGGATGTACTTGCCGTTGTTGAGCTCGTGGCAACTGGCGCAAGACAGGTTCAGTTGACCGAAGCGCGTGTAATAGACGTCCTTGCCTTTGTTCCACCAAGTCTTCATATCGCCCTTTGACAGGTCGATGTGCACCGGATCGCCAAGGGATTGATGCTTGACGAAGGTCGTCAAGGCTTTCTGGTCTGGCGCATCGAACTTGTAGGGCGATGCCTGCATGTTGTTCACGCGGCATTTGTTGATCTGCAATTCGATATTGATCGGCCGCTTCAACGCCGCGTCCCATTTCGGATAGGCCGCCGCGATGCCCTTCATGCTCTTGGCGGCATCGCCATGGCATGAGGCGCAGGATTTTCCGGCCTTGCCATCGACCGTGTTCCAAATCTCCTCGCCACGGCCGACATACAGCATGGCAGGGTTTTGAAACGCATCGGATTCCAGTTCCCGGGTTTCCTTGGTGCGATAGAGCCACCCCGAAGTCACTTCCTTGAGCGGATGGCCCTCGGGCGGCTTCGTGCGTGTCACCATCTTCTTGCCGTCGATCACCAGTTCATCATTGACCGGATCGGCATTTGCCTGGAGCAGGGCAGCGCCACAGACAGCAATTGCTGCGGCGGCTCCGGCGATCATCGTCGTCTTGAACATGCATCCTCCCTGGAAATGGAATCCGGCCTTGTTGTTGTTTTCGCCGGTCCTTTGCCGGTTCACGAAAGCGCTTCGCTGTAATCGGTCTCTTATTGGACAGTGATGGATTGTTCGGCGGTGTAGGAGGAGCCGTTGTCATCCACCCAGGTAAACTTGAAAGTTCCGCTTTCGGTCGGCTTGGCACTGAATTCCAGATAGGGATTTGCCGAGATCGCGGGGTCGATGTCGCAGGAGAACACCGGCTTGCCGTTAAACTCGCAGGTGAACTTGTTGATGATCTGGCGCGGGATAACCTTGCCGTCGCGGCCCTTGCGTTGCCCCGATTCCATCGGGTGATTGATCAACGTCTTGATAACGATCACCTCGCCGGCCTTGGCCGTCTTGGGAAGCTTAATGCGTGGACGTGGCGTTGCCATGTGATGTTCCTCGTCTTCCGATCAGCCGCCGCAGCCGCCGATGGTGACCTTGACCTGTTTCTTATCCATGTAAACGGAGCCGTCGTTCATCTTGGCAACGGCGATGACATTCTGCGTCTTCGCCAGGCGCATGCGCGTGGTGGCGCTGGCCTGGCCGCTCATCGGCGTGAAATTGAAGGTGATGACGCCGGGATTCGGATTGTCTTCAGCCAGGATCATGACCGACTGGACATAGGATTTGTCGGTCATCGGGCTTTCCACCGAAACAGAAACCGGCACGGTATTGCCGTTTTCAGCAATCTCGGGCGCATTCAGCGTGATCGTGCCCGTCTTCGGCGTTTTGCCGCCGGTGAAGTCCATGAGTCGCTTATTGGTCGCAGCGGCATCCGCGAAAGCCGCAGACGCTGTCAGCCCGGCACTCACGGCCGCGAACGCACCGGCTGAAACCATCAGCGCCTGGCGTCGTGTCAAATTCATCGATGTTCTCCCGTTGAACGTCATTGTCACTTCAGCGTCGACAGATAAGCGACGATGCCCTCAATCTGGTCCGCTGTCAGAATGGTTTTGCCGACGAGGTCCTTGCGAACATTTTTGCCGACCTCAAGCGAATAGAAGCCCGGCATTACGGTGTCCGGTCCGAACACGGCCTTTGAATTAACGACGATCGCGCGCAACTGATCCGGCTTCCAACGGCTGGCGACACCATCCAGCGGCGGGCCAACCTCGCCCTGAAACAGCTGCTTGGCCATTTCCTTGTTGGCATGACAGGCAAGGCAATTGCCGAGCTTGCGATCCGCAAAGAATTTGCGGCCGGCCACCGGATCCCCGGGTTTGCTGGTCAATGGTGTCGCGGCCACACCATCCTTGATCTTCACGTTGCCCGGCGCGACGTCGTCAGCCGCGGCAGACGCGATGCCAACACCCAGGGCCATGGCTGCAAGAAGCAGTTTTCCTCCAAACATCGGGTTCGTTTCCTCTGTCTTGCTTGACTGTCTTGCTGGACGGTCTTGGTCCGCCGATCTCCGCCGGCATCATTTAACTATCCTATCGGGCACGTCCAGACCATTCAATGCATAAATTGCAATTTTTCAATATGTCGCGGCGATCGCTCTTTCTGTTGTATTATCAATAGCTTATTGGCTCACCCCGACGCGGCCCAGTCAATCCGTATTGCGTTCGCCGGCTGCCTGACGCTCGCGAATCCGGCGCGCGTGGTAACGTTGGAAATCTTCCTCGGTCTCGTAACCCTTCTGACGAACCCAGTTGAACATGTCGAGAAATGTGCCCTTGCGGAACGCACCCGGCATGGCCGCGACCGCGGCTTGCTTGGTGTCCAGACCGGATTTCGGCTTTTCGGGCATGAACAGAATTGTCGGCGTGAAGACGATGCCCCATTTGCGGGCGGCGGTCTTCTCCGTCAGCTTGGCGCCGTCAAGATCGGTGACTTCCTCGTCGCCGTAGAGATTGTATTGCACGACCTTGAAGTTCGCGTTGATGTAGTCGCGAACCTTTGGATCGCTCAACACTTCCTCGTGCACCTTCTTGCAATAGATGCAACCGCGCTGCTCGAAGATCAGAACCAGCCGCTTGCCTTCCGCGGCCGCGGTCGCAATGTCTTCCTTGACGTCGCGGAATGTGATGGCGAACCAATCTTCCTTGTGGAGGCCGTCGTCTCCGATTGTCGCCGTCCAACCTATGGACGGCCAGGCCAGCAACGCCATCGTCAGCATCAATCGCTTCAACATTGCAGCTCTCCTCATCCGATTTGCGAAAAGATCGGAAACGTTGTCAGTAGCCAATTAGCTATATTCGCCATTTGGCCGGTCATGAATAAAATGCCGGTGATGATCAGGATGATGCCCATCGCGATCTCGACCTGCCGCATGTATTTCCTGAACCGGCCGGCCCAACCGATAAAGCGCCCGGCAAAGACCGCGGCCAGGATGAATGGAATCCCAATCCCGATCGAATAGGCGCTCAACAGCAACGCGCCGCGCATCGCGGTATCCTTCGCGCCGGCCACGAACAGAATCGCCGCCAACACGGGTCCGACACACGGCGTCCAGCCGAACGCGAAAGCAAGCCCCATGATATAGGCGCCGAGCAGGCCTGCCGGCTTGTGGGACACCTGAATTCGCGCCTCGCGATAGAGCCAGGGAATGCGGAACAATCCGAGAAAATGCAGGCCCATGACGATGAGAACGGCGCCGGCAATGATCGCCAGCGTGTCGAGGTGACGCGCAATCGACTGGCCGACGATGCTTGCGGTCGCACCAAGCGCGACAAATATCGTGGTAAAGCCGAGGACAAACGCCACCGCCGACCAGACAATTCGCCGCGCGGCGGCCGATGTCTGATCGTCGCTCTTGAGTTCCTCGAAGCTGATGCCAGCCAGATAGGCCAGATAAGCGGGCACGATCGGCAGCACGCAGGGCGAGACAAACGAGATGAGGCCGGCCAGGAAAGCCCCACCGAAGCTGGCATCCAGCATGTTGCATGTCCCCAGAGACGCCGCGGGACAAATCGACAGGAAACCGGCCCGACCATCTCGACGCGGCGAAATATATGCGTTAAATTATATGTATTGCAACAGGAAGGCGAAGCATGCGCGACCCGCGCTCTCAAATATTCGCGATCGCTTTGGGACTGCTTTGGTTCCTGTCCGGCGCAAGCGCTGTTCCCGCGGCGGCGGCGGAACTGCTGATGCTGGAACGGCCCGGCTGTGTCTGGTGCATGCGCTGGAACGCCGAGATCGCGCCGGCCTATCCGAAGACGCCGGAAGGCCAAACCGCGCCGTTGCGGCGCGTCGATATCACCAAGCCGTGGCCCAGCGACCTCCACGGCATTGCCGGCGATTTCTTCACACCGACATTCATCCTCGTCGCGGACGGCCGGGAAGTTGCCCGCTTGCGCGGCTACCCGGGCGACAATTTCTTCTGGCCGCTGCTCGCAGACATGCTGGCGAAACTGCGATGACACGGCAAACGGCCTCGATCAACACCGGAGAGAACCGGAACTTATTTGAACCACTCCGCTATCGATACGATCACCGACCCCCGGTATCGCAATCGCCGTCAACCGGATGACCCTGGTGAAAATGCCCAATCTCAAGCTCGGATCAAATTCGGAAGACTTCGACACCTTGGTCGATCAGGCCCGCAAGGCAAGCGATCTGCTCAAGGCGCTGTCGCATGAAAGCCGGCTTTTGATCCTCTGCATTCTGACCGAAGGCGAGAAATCCGTTTCCGAACTTGAAGAGATCATGGCGATGCCGCAGGCCGCCGTGTCGCAACAATTGGCGCGGCTGCGGTACGACCGGCTGGTAACCACGCGGCGCGATGGCCGGGTGATCTATTATTCGATCGCCAACGAGGAGGTCGCCTCGATGATCGAGCTTTTATACGAGTTCTTCTGCAAGCCGATGCGTGAAGGCAAACTTCGCGACCGGAACTAGGTCGTTCCAGAAACCCCGCCAGGAAGGCGCGGGGCGGTCGCAATTGACGCAGATGCTGTTTAACGATTGTCACGTCGCCGGCGGCGTGCCTACGATCTGATAACGAAATAAATAAAGCCGGCGATATCGACGGGAGGAGCAAGGCACATGGCGGATGCCGCTTGGTTTTTGCCAATCATCGGTGTGGTGATCGGGATCGTGATCGGTGCCGTGGCGCGCCGTCAGCACTTCTGCACGATGGCCGCGCTGGAGCGCTACTGGTACGCCAATGACAGCAGCGGGCTGCGCACCTGGGTCCTGGCGGCCACGGTCGCGATCATCGCAACGCAATCGATGACGCTGTCGGGCATGATCGACTTGTCCGGCTCTTTCTATCTGACCCCGAGTTTCGGATTGACCGGCGCGATCGCGGGCGGCCTGGGGTTTGGCTTCGGCATGGCGCTGGTCGGAACCTGCGGCTTCGGTGCACTCGTGCGCCTCGGCGGCGGCAGCCTGCGGTCGCTTATCGTTCTGGTGATTCTCGGCCTGACGGCGATCGCGGCACAGCGTGGCCTGATCGCGCAAGGCCGCGTGCATCTGGTCGACAATCTTGCGATCGATCTTGGCTTTGCCGGCGATCAGTCGTTGGGCAGCCTGGTATCGGCGACGCTCGGGTTTGACGCGCGGGTGATAACGGCGGTCGCGGTCGTTACCGGTCTGCTGGCCTGGATCTTTGCCGATGCGAATTTCCGCCGCCGTTATGCCAGCATCGCGACCGGCACAATCATCGGCCTGGCAATCGCCGCCGGCTGGCTGATTACGTCATGGGCCGCGGAAGCCTCACTCTATCCGGTGCAGCTGGAAGCCGGCTCGTTCGTGGTTCCGGTCGGTGACACCATCATTCAATTCCTCGCCTTTACTGGCGTGCTGCCGGACTACGGCGTCGGGCTGGTGCTCGGCATCATCATCGGTGCCGCGGCCGTGGCGTGGAACAGGCGCGATGTCCGCTGGGAAGCCTGTGACGATGCCCGCGAGTTGGGGCGCCACCTGATCGGTGCGGCGTTGATGGGCGTCGGCGGCGTGTTCGCCCTGGGCTGCACGATCGGCCAGGGCGTGACCGGCGCTTCGGTGCTCGCCGTTTCGGTGCCGGTCGTCATGCTGTCGATCGTGGCCGGCGCGCGTCTTGGCCTTGCCTATCTGCTGGAGGGCTCGGTGCTGGCGACACTACGGATGACCCGGCACCAAGCCGCGCGATAGCAGTCGACGCATGACCAACCAATACGGAACGGCGTGCCCTTGATGGAGAGGAAACAATGAAAAAACTCATGGTTGCCGCAGCGATCCTCGCTCTGAGTGCCGCGTCGGCGGCGCCGGTTCAGGCGCAAGAAGAAGCGCTGGTCACGTTTCACGCGATGAAGCCCGAACTCGCGGTCAAGCTCGCTCAAGCGGCATTGGCAGCCTGCCGCCGCGAGGGCGCTCAGGTCGCGGTCGCCGTGGTCGATCGCTCCGGCGTGGTGCAAGCGCTGGTCCGCGACCGGTTCGCCGGTCCGCACACACCGGAAACCGCGCGCCGCAAGGCCTGGACAGCCGCCAGTTTCCGCAGCGACACGTTGAGCCTTTCAGAAGCGGCCAAGCCGGGTGCGGAAGCCTATGGCGCCAACTTCATCAGTGGCGCGCTGATGCTCGGCGGCGGCGTTCCGGTCGAGGCCAAGGGCGCAATCATTGGCGCGGTCGGTGTGTCCGGCGCGCCGGGCGGAAGCATGGACGACAAGTGCGCACGCGCCGGCATTGAGGCGGTGACCGACGACCTGGCATTTTGAGACCCAGTCGTATCATTGCCGGGTCAAAGCGCGGCCAGCCGCTCGGCGATCGGCGTCGGCATCCAATCCGCATCAATGCCGAGATCGGCAAGGATGACCTGCGCCGCGTTGTAGCCCGGCAGGCCGGTGACGTTGCCGCCGGGATGGCTGCTGGAGCCGCAAAGATAAAGCCCCGGAATGTGCGCGCGATAATGTCCGGCACCGGAAAACGGCCGGTGGTAGCCGATCTGACCGTTGGTGAAGGCGCCGACCAACAAATCGCCTTCGCGCATATTGGGCAGCGAGCGCTCGATATCGAGCGGCGAGCGGGTGAAGCTGTCGATGACGGCATCTTCGAGGTTCGGCGCATGGCGCTGCCATAGACGCAGCATGTCGCGGCCGTGCGGGCCGCGCGCGGCATCCCAGTTCGCCGGATCGCCGTTGAGCCGATAGGGCAGCTTTTCCCACATGAAGCCGGTGTGGCGGCCGGCCGGCGCCTGCGAGGGATCAAACACAGTCGGACAGGCGCCCCACATCACGGTCGGCGGCATGGTGCCGGCTTCATGATGGCGGACGATGTCCTGGAACTGATCGACATGATCGAGGCCCATGATCACCATGAAGGCGTCAGCCAATTCCGGCCGTTGCGTGGCGATGCGATAACGCGGTGGCTCGCGCAGATTGAGATTGAGCGCAAACAGCGGCGCCAGCAGATTGTACTGGAACCGCTCGACCTGATCGCGCAGGCCATGCGGCACCAGCGGCGGGTCGAGAAGATCGAGAAAGGTCTGATGCGGATTGAGCGCGGAAATCACGAAATGCCGCGCCCGGAACCGTTCGCCGTCGGCGGTCTCGACGCCGACCGCGCGGTTCTGCTCAACGAGGATGCGCTTCGGTTCGGTCATCACGCGGATATCGCCGCCGCTCTCACGCACCGCCGCTTCGAGCGCTCGCGCCAGCGCCGCCGACCCGCCGCGCGACATCTGTGCCTTGGCCGGGCTCGCCAGCAGCGCGGCGATATGATGGCCGAAACCACGCACCCGCAGATCGACCTCGCGCAAGCCATTGAAAAACAGCAGGCCGGCCTGCACCGTCGGGTTCTCGAATTCCTGCTGCACGAATTCCAGCGGCGACAGCGCGCTGACCTCCAGGAGCCGCCGGCCCGCGCTGCTCTTCTCCAGCAACCTTTGGCGTTCCTGCGGCGGCAGTGGCGGCGAGCGGCCTTCCCAGGCCAAGAATGTTGGCGACGATCGGGACGAAGTCGTCGTGCCAGCGCCGCAAGGTCTCGGCGTCGCGCCGGCTGAATTCGGCGAACGATGCGATGGTCCGTTCGATGTCGGTCCACCAGGCAAGAGCACGATCGTCGCCGGTCAACAAGGCGACGTTGAGTTCCGGCTCGATGTAACTTGCGCCGTGACGCTCGAGTTCCAGATCGGCGTACCAAGGCATCGCGGTGATCGCGCGCTGGAAGAAGGCATGGGTGTTGTGCAGAAAGCCCGGAAAGCGCGGGTCTTCCTGAGTGGCAAGACCACCGCCGACCTCTTGCCGGCGCTCCAAGGTCAGCACCTTCAGGCCGGCCTTGCCGAGATAGGCCTGCAGGATCAGGCCGTTGTGGCCACCGCCAATAATGATGCCGTCATAATCCGCCATGGTGCGGGTCCCGCGTCTCGAGTCCGGCGGCCGGCGGCGCGACCGGCGGCGTGCCTAATCCATGCCGAGCAGCCGGTAGATGCGCCTCGTGTATTCGCCGAACTTCTCGTTCGTCTTCATGTCGAGCGTACGCGGATGCTGCAGTTCGACCTGGAAATTGTCCGCCATGCGCGCCGGCCCGGCGGTCAAAACGATGACCCGCGTTCCCAGGAAGACGGCCTCGCTGATGCCGTGGGTGACGAACAGAATGGTCTTGCGCGACCGGCTCCAGATCTGCAGCAGTTCGAGATTCATTTTCTCGCGCGTCAACGCGTCGAGCGCGCCGAACGGCTCGTCCATCAGGATCAGCTTGGGATCATGGATCAGCGCCCGGGCGATCGCGGCGCGCTGCTGCATGCCGCCGGACAATTCGTAGGGGTATTTGTGCTCGTCGCCTCCAAGGCCGACCATCGCCAACAGGTCGCGCGCGCGCTCGCGGCTCTCCGCCATCGGCAGGCCGAGGATTTCCGCCGGCAGCAGCACGTTGTCGATGATACGCCGCCATTTCAGCAGCAACGGCTGCTGAAACACCATGCCGATATCACGCGACGGGATCGAACGGATGAGCCGTGCGATCCGATCTGCACCTCGCCGCAATCCTGCGGATGCAGGCCGGCGAGAATTTTGAGCAGACGTGGTCTTGCCGCAGCCGGACGGACCGACCAGCGAAACCAGTTCGCCGGCCTCGACATCGAAGGTCGCTTCCGAGATGGCGAGAAATTCCTCGCCGCGCGTGCGGTAGATCTTGCTGACGCCCGAGAGATGGATGAACGGTCGCGTCATTCGCCGCCTACTGTATCCGCGCGTCGCGGACGACGAACATCCGTTCGAGGGCGAAGACCATGCCGTACAAGCGCAACACCGATCAGCGTAATCAGAATGACAGCCATGAACATCGCGGCGGTGTCGAGCGTGACCTGCACCTGCAGCATCAGATAGCCGAGGCCACGGTCCGATCCGAGGAACTCGCCGACGATGGCGCCGGCGACCGCGAGGACCGCCGCGACCTTCATGCCGGAGAAAATATAGGGCAGCGCCCCCGGCAGCTGGATCTTGGTGAAGAGCTGCCAGCGCGAGCCGCGCAGCGGAGTGCACCAGATCGAGCAGGTCGGGTTCGACCTCCCTCAGCCCTCGCGCCGTCGTCAGCACGATCGGGAAAGAAGCAGATCGCAAACGCCATCATGATATTCGGGCCGATGCCGTAGCGAACCAGACAATGATGAGCGGCCCGAGCGCGACTTTGGGGATCATGTTCAGGCTGACCAGCAGCGGCATCGCCAGCCATCTGCAGCCAGCGCGACCAGGAAAACAACAGCGCGATGCCGATGCCGATGACGACCGCCAAGCGCATAGCCGCCGAAAATCTCGGTCGCGGTCGACGGCGATGTTCTCCAGCCAGCGATAGTTCGGAACGACCAGCGCCTTGAGGGTCGCCAGCGGCGACGGCATCACGAAAGTCGGCACGTCCTGAACACAACGAAGAAATGCCACACCGCCATCAGCAGCAGATGGCTCAGCACCGCCAGTGTGTATCGTTGGATCGTTTCCCGGCCCCGCCATGGCCGTCCCCCCAAGGCCTCGAACGCCGGCATCGCGCGATGATATGGAACGACCTGCCGATCACCAGCCGTCATGCCGCTCGCGGCAGACCGCAGCTTCGTCGCCGCACTTCACTCATGCCAGCCACCTGTCCAGATTCGCCCGCACGAAATCATCGTCGTTGAGATGCGGATAGGCGGCATAGACGCGATCGATCTCGGCGCTTTGACCGGGCCCGAGCGACTCCGCCGGATCAAGACACCAGATGCCCTCGAGCAGGCCCTGCCGGCGCAGGATTTCATGGCAGCCGGCGATGACGCCGTGAAAATTATTGGCGACGTCGAAGATCGCCGCATTGCAGTCCGTAATCTGCGAGTCGAGCGCCAGGAGATTCGGCGGGAACCACGCCGGCATCCACGGTCGCGTGGATGCGCTCGAGCAGATCGACCGCGCGCTTTGTCCACACGCTCCAATGCCCGAGCAGCCCGCCCCGGATGCGAACCGTCTTCGGTTCGCCGCCCGACCATGACGATAAACGGCGTCAGCAGGTCGAGGACGATGTGATCATCATTGCCGGTATAGAGCGTGACGCGTCTCGGCTGCTCCCGGCCTCGACCACGCCGCGCACGACGTCGAGCGTCCGGTAGCGATTGAACGGCGCGATCTTGACCGCCACCACATTTTCGATTGCGGCAAATCGCCGCCAGAACGAGACCGGCAGCACGATGCCGCCGACCGCCGGCTGCAGATAGAACCCGATCAGCGGGATCTCGCGCGCAATCGCCTCGCGCATGCGCGATCAATTCGTCCTCGCTCGCGCCCTTCATCGCCGCAAGCGACAACAGGCCGGCATGATAGCCAATGATCCCGCGCCGTCTCGGCTTCTCTCACGGCCTGATCGGTGCGGCCGGCAAGCCCGGCAATCATGATCGGCGGCGTTTGTGCCCAATCCAGCGGCGGCGCGCATCGCCAGTTCCAGCACCGGCTGATAGAGGCCGACATCGCGGATGGCGAACTGCGTGGTATGGACGCCGACGGCAAGGCCGCCGGCGCCGGCATCAAGATAATAGCGGGTCAACGCCCGCTGGCGGCGCGGATCAAACTTGCGGCCTGCATCAAAGCCAGAGGATGCGCCGGAATGACCGTTCCGCGGCGCAAGGCCTGCGAGCACCGTGCGTCGGCCAATCCGTCCAGCGTGATGTCATCGTCACTCAATCTTCATCCACGACAATCTGCGCTTGAATCGCACCCGACGATTGCCGGCATCTGCCGATTGACAGGGCTTCAAACCCGATCCTATCGTTCGGGTAACTATATAGTTACCAGAAGCCTTGCTGCGCGTCGAGAACCGGGAAATGGTCTGCCGCGGCCCAACCCCACGGGAGGAGGTCTATATGAAGACCATCTGTTGAAACTGAGGCTGATAGCGCTTGCCGGCGTCGCGACTTGGCGCCGTCGCCGGCGTCCGCCGAAAAATTCACCTTCGTCTTGAACTGGGTCGCCGGCGGCGACCACGCGCCCTACTTCTATGCGCAGAAGATGCGGCTGCTATAAAAAGGCCGGCCTCGACATCAGCTTCGAAACCGGCCGCGGCTCGGCCGCTTCCGCGCAGAAGGTCGGCGCCGGCGCCGCGCAGCTCGGCCTGTCGGACATGGCCGGTGTCCTGTTGTTCCGCGGCAAGGGTGCCGATCTGGTCGGCGTGATGAATGTCTATGCCAATTCGCCGCAAGGGCTCTATTGGCTGAAGAGCTCCGGCATCAAGAGCGTCAAGGATCTCGCCGGCAAGAAGATCGGCAATCCGGCTGGCGACGGCGCGCGCACGATGTGGCCGGCGCTGGCCAAGGCCAACGGCATCGATCCCAACTCGGTGACCTGGGTCAACATCGCCGCCAATGCCAAGCTCGGCGCGCTCAAGGCCAGGACGATCGACGCCACCACGTCGTTCTTCAACCTCCATCACGTGTTCGCGCGCGAACTCGGCAAGCGATATGGGCTTCCTGGCGTGGAAGGACGCCGGTGTCAACCCTTACGGCAACTCGATCATCGTCAATGGCGCCTGGCTCAAGGCCAACAAGGACAAGGTCGACAAGTTCATGAAGATCACGCAAAAGGCATTTGCCGATTGCGTGAAGAAACCCGACCCCTGCATTCAGGCGCTGGTCGAGGCCAACGGCGCGCTGCGCTTCAAGAACGAACTGCTCAATTGGCACCTCGTCACCATTCTGATGAGCGATGATTTCTCGCGCAAGGTGGCGCTCGGCTGGTTCGATCCCAAGCGCATGCAGGCCGACTACGACCTGGTCAACGAATATCTGAAAATGGAAAAGCCGTACGACGTGAAGACGGCCTACACCAACGAGTTCCTCGACAAGAACGTCAAGATGCCGCCGATCAATCCGCCCAAGCTGTATTGATCGGATCGGCGAATTTGCTTCAAGGGCCGGCCATCGCGCCGGCCCTTTTCTTTTGCAATGTGAACCGAACCGGTTGGCGGCTCAGCCCAGTTCCGGTCCCGCAACCGCGAAGGTGCGGACGGGATCGTCGAACCGTTCGCCGCCGCCATATAGCATCCGCGTCAGCGGCCGCTGCGGCACGAAGCCACTGCTGCGCTAGCCAATCGCCGACAGATGCGCTTGGCATCGGCGAGATCGATATAGACGGCGGTCGCAGTCGCAGCGCAGCGCATGCGCAAGCAGCGCCAGTGCCGTTGCGTCGTCGTCGGCCACCAGCGGACCAAGCTGCAATGCGGAACGGCCATCGCGTCCGAGCAGAAAACCGACGATGCGGCCGTCGCGACAGGCGACGCGTTCAGCCACGCCCGCGCGGCCGCGCAACCGACCCAGCACGGCGGCGCGATCGGCGCCAAAGGCAGACGGCGTCATAGCGGCACAGTTCCGGCCAGTCGCCGTCGGTGATGGTCCGGATCGTCAATCCTTCGATTTCCGGAAGCGCCACCGTGCCGGCCTTGCTGTCGCGACAGGCGAGCCGCTGCATAGCTCCAGCTATCGATGAAACCGAGCTGGAGATAGACGCCGCGTCCCGCCGGGCGTCGCATCGAGCACCGGCACCAGGCCGGCATTTCTTCAGATCGTCGACACAGCGGCCGAGCAGCCGCCGCGCCAGGCCCTGCCGGCGATACTCGCCGGCGACCAGCACCATGCTGATCCAGGCGAAGCGGCCGCCATAGGGCAGCGTCGCCGCGGTCGCGACCACACGGCCGGCGCTGTTGCGCACGGCATAGACGGTGCCGAAATCAAGAAAGATACGCCAATCGGCCGCAGTCTGGTTCCAGCCGGCTTCGCGCACCAGCGCCTCGGCGTCGGCGAGTTCCGCAAGCGCGCAGAGGCGATTCGCGCGCCAGCGCCGGATCAGAAAGTGCCATCGCGGGTATCGAAATGGGTGTCCTTGCCGAGGCTCGGCAGGCCGCGGAAATCCAGTCCGCGTCCAGTCGACCATCCGTGCCAGCGGCACGCGCGGATAGCCGAACAGTCGCATCGCCTGCGTGGTGTTGATCAGCCAGCCGTCCGGCGCCTCGATGCCGGTCAGCACCGGCGGCTTGCCGAAGCGCTCGCCGAAGGCTTCTGCCAGCCAGCGCACGCTGATGGTCTCCGGGCCGCTGAACATTGAGCGGACTTGTCGGCGTGGTGCAATGCGCGAGCGCACGCAGCACCATGGCATTGGCATCGCCCTGCCAGACGACGTTGACGTGGCCCATGGCGAGATTGATCGGTTTCGCCGTTCATTACGCGCTTGCGCGACGTCGTGCAGCACGCCGTAGCGCATATCGATCGCATAGTTGAGCCGGATGATGCGGCCCGGCGTTTCGCGCGTGCGCGAAAAATATTGAAACATCGCCTCGCGCGCGACGCAGGAATTGGCGTAGGCGCCGGGCGGCGGCATCGTCGGCGTGGCTTCGGTGGCGCCGCCATGCAGGATGTTGACGTAGGGATAAACGCAGCCGGTCGAATAGGCGACGATGCGGGAGCCGGCGAACGCCTCCGCGACCAGCGCCGGAACATGCGCGTTCATCGCCCAGGTCAGGTCTTCGTTGCCGGAGGAGCCGAACTTGCGGCCGGCCATGAAAACCACGTTGGCGAGCTTGGGCAGCGCCTCGACCTGGGCGCGGTCGAGTAGATCGGCCTCGATGCACTCGACGCCCCAACCGGTCAGCTTGTCGCGCAGCCCTGCTTCGCTGAACCGCGCCACGCCGACAACCCGCTTGTTGGGGGCAGCGCGCTTCGCCAGCCGCGCCAGGGTCGGACCGATCTTGCCGCCAACGCCGAGGATGATGATGTCGCCATCGAGGCCGCCGAGATCCGCCGTCACCGCTGGATCCGGCGACGTCATCACCTCCTCGAGGTGGTCTTCGTCACGAAATTGGTCCGGCAGAACGGGATCGGTCGACGGCATGCAGGCTGTTCCTGAAACGGTGGCACGCAGCGGGCGGCGGCGCTATAAGTAACCAGTTCGATACTAGTGCGCCGGAACACCATCAGCAACAACGCCAGGCGCGCTGAATAACGGCAGGAGACTTAATGTGGCCTCGGAAGCGCGCATCAAGACAACAGTCGTCGGCTCCTATCCGGTGCCGGATTGGCTGGTCGCCCTGCCGTCCGAGCAGGCGCTGATCGACGCCACACGGGTCGTGATTCACACCCAGGAACAAGCCGGCCTCGACGTCGTCTGCGACGGCGAACTGTCGCGCTTCGATATCAACCATCCCGAGACCAACGGGATGATCGAGTATTTCGTGCGGCCCATGGCCGGCATTCGCAGCGAGGTGACTTTCGACGAACTGGTCACCTATCGCGCGCAGCGCGGCATGGGTTTCCGCACCCGGCCGCCGGCCGTGGTCGATGGTCCGGTCGGTTCGGGCACGCTTGATCTGCCGCAGGCCTGCGCGCGCGCCAAGGCTCTCGCCACGCGGCCTTTCAAGTTCACGCTGACCGGTCCGCACATGCTGGCCAAGACTTTGCTCGACAATCACTACAAGAACGTGCCCGACCTCGCGATGGCGATCGCCGGCGGCGCTCGCCGAACAGGTTGCGCATGTCGACGCCGACGTGGTGCAGATCGACGAGGCCAATCTTCCGGGCAGTCCCGATGAGTGGCGCTGGGCCGCGGACGCCATGAACCTGGTGCTCGATGCGGTGAAAACCATTCCGGCCGTGCATCTGTGCTTCGGCAATTATGGCGGCCAATCAATTCAGCGCGGCGATTGGGGAAAGCTGATCGATTACCTCAACGCTTTGCATGTCGATCACATCGTGATGGAGACAGCGCACCGGCCAACCGAGGAACTGGCAATCTTTCGTCATTTGCGGCCGGAGATCGGGCTCGGGCTCGGCGTCATCGACATCAAGTCGACCGAGATCGAGAGCGCCGACAAGGTCGCGCGCGCCATCGAACATGCGGAACGAACGGTCGGCCAGGGCCGCGTGACCTACATCCATCCCGATTGCGGTTTCTGGATGCTCAAGCGCAACGATTGCCGACGGCAAGATGCGCGCGCTGGTCGAAGGCCGCGACCTTTTTGAAGGGCGCGCGGACCGTGCCGCTGCGGCCTGAACGCAATCGCGCATCGGATGCTCGCATCACCAGAAATGCCAGCGCCACGACGCCCGATCCGGCCAACGCGACCCGGTGCGCACGAAAGCCGCGATTCTTGCTGCCGCAACCGCCGAGATCACGGCAAAGGGAATGGACGGCGCCCGCGTCGACGAAATCGCGCGCAAGGCCGGCGTCAACAAGCGGATGATCTACCACTATTTCGGCGACAAGGACGGGCTCTACCTCGCCGTGCTGGAATCGGCCTATGCGGCGATCCGCCACGCTGAAATCGGGCTGAAACTCAACGATCTCGATCCGGAGGAGGGCATGCGCGCGCTGGTCCGGTTCACCTGGGACTACTTCTTCGAGCAACCGGAGTTCCTCAGCCTGCTCGCCACGGAGAACCTGCATCGCGCGGCGTATCTGAAGAAATCGAAGGCCATTCGCGAGTTGCATTCGCCGCTGGTCGGGATGATTTCGGAACTGCTCGCAGCGGGGCGTCGAAACAGAAGGTGTTTCGCAAGGGCGTCGATCCGGTCCAGCTCTATATTAGCATCGCCGCGCTCGGCTTTTTTTATCTGTCGAACCAGTACACGCTATCGACCATCTTCAACCGGAACCTGGGCGCGCAGGCCGCGCTCGACGGAACGGGGCCAGCATATCGCGGATGTCGTGCTCGGCTATTTGCGGCCTTGAATTGATGCCGGAAATGGGTGCCGGGCGCCGCCCCCTCTTGACTTGGAGGCGGGGCGCGCGGCATTGTAACCAGACAGTTACTTAACCACGAACCTGCGCTGGCAGGCCAGGCAGCAATCAATCGGAGGATTTGCGGTGGCAACCCATCGGCTCGGCATCATCATGCACGGCGTCACAGGACGCATGGGGCTGAACCAGCATCTGGTGCGCTCGATCCTCGCGATCCGGCAACAGGGCGGCGTCGCGCTGCCAAACGGCGACCGGGTGATGCCGGATCCGATCCTGGTCGGCCGCAATGCCGAGAAGGTCGCCGCGCTCGCGCGCGAACATGGCGTCGAGCGCTGCGTCCGCCGATCTCGACGCCGCGCTCGCCAATCCCGACGACACGCTGTTCTTCGACGCCGCGACCACGCAGATGCGCGCGGACCTCGTCACCCGCGCGATCGAAGCGCGGCAAGCACATCTATTGCGAAAAGCCGGTCTGCCGATTCGCTCGACAAGGCCATCGCCATCGCCAAGCTCGCCAAGGCGCGCGGCGTCAAGCACGGCGTGGTGCAGGACAAGCTGTTCCTGCCCGGCCTGCGCAAGCTGCGCATGCTGCGCGATGCCGGCTTCTTCGGGCGCATGCTCGTCGGTGCGCGGCGAGTTCGGCTACTGGGTGTTCGAAGGCGACTGGGGCCAGCCGGCGCAGCGCCCGAGCTGGAACTACGCAAGGCCGACGGCGGCGGCATCATTCTCGACATGCTGTGCCACTGGCGCTACGTGCTCGACCATACTTTCGCGCCGGTTCAGGCGGTGAGCTGTCTCGGCGCCACGCACATTCCAAGCCGTGTCGACGAGAACGGCAAGACCTACAGGCCGATGTCGACGACGCCGCCTATGCCACCTTCCAGCTCGAAGGCGGCGTGGTCGCGCATATCAACTCATCCTGGGCGGTGCGGGTGCGGCGCGACGATCTCGTCACGTTCCAGGTCGACGGCACCCACGGCTCGGCGGTCGCCGGGCTGACGCAATGCTTCACCCAGCATCGCGTCAACACGCCGCGACCGGTGTGGAATCCGGACGTGCCGCAGACCATGAACTTCTACGACCAATGGGAAGAGGTGCCGGACAACATCAGCTACGAGAACGGCTTCAAGATCCAGTGGGAGGATTTCATCCGCCATCTCTACGCCGGCACGCCGTGGAAGCATGATCTGGTCGAAGGCGCCAAGGGCGTGCAACTCGCCGAACTCGGCCTCAAGAGCTGGGCCGAGCGGCGCTGGCTCGACGTGCCGAAGCTCGACATCTGAAGGAGGTCGATTTGGCGACCATCTCGCTTCCGCTGCCCGACCGCCGGCTCGCGCCCTACACCACCGGCGAGCCGATCGTCCTGCCGAAGAAAGGCGCGGCGCCGGCGTTCAATCGCATCGCCTATGCGGCGGCCCACGTGGTTGCCGATCCGCTCGCCGACATCGATCCCTGGCTGACGGCGGCGATCGACTGGGAGCGCACCATCGCGTTCCGGCATTATCTGTGGGACCTCGGCCTCGGCGTCGCCGAAGCGATGGACACCGCGCAGCGCGGCATGGGGCTCGGCTGGCCTGATGCGCGCGAACTGATCCGCCGTGCGCTCGAAGCCGCCAAGACGCGGCCCGGCGTGCGCATCGCCTGCGGCGTCGGCACCGATCATCTCGATCCCGGTCCGGACGTGACCATCGACGACGTGATCCGCGCCTATGAGGAGCAGATCGAAGCGATCGAGGCGATGGACGGCCAGCTCATCGTGATGGCAAGCCGGGCGCTCGCGCCGCCGCCAAGGGGCCGGACGACTACGCGCGCGTCTATGGCCGCATCCTGTCGCCAGGTTAAGCAGCCGGTGATCCTGCACTGGCTCGGCGAGATGTTCGATCCGGCGCTCGCCGGCTATTGGGGCGCCGACGACCACATGGCGGCGATGGAGACCTGCCTCGGCATCGTCCAGCGACAACGCCGCCAAGGTCGACGGCCTGAAGATTTCGCTGCTGTCCAAGGAGAAGGAGATCGCGATGCGCCGCCGCCTGCCGGCCGGCGTGCGGATGTATACCGGCGACGATTTCAACTATGCCGAACTGATCGCCGGCGACGAGGAGGGCTATTCCGACGCGCTGCTCGGCATTTTCGATGCCATCGCGCCGGCGGCCTCCGCCGGCCTCGGCGCGGCTGGCGCAAGGTGACCTGCAGGGCTTTCACGGCATCCTGGAGCCGACGGTGCCGCTGTCGCGCCACATCTTCAAGGCGCCGACGCGGTTCTACAAGACCGGCGTCGTATTCCTCGCCTGGCTCAACGGCCTGCAGGACCATTTCATCATGGTCGGCGGCCAGGAGAGCGCGCGCTCGCTGCTGCATCTCGCCGAACTGTTCCGTCTCGCCGACAAGGCGCGCGTGCTGCACGATCCCGAACTCGCCGCGGCGCGCATGAGCAAGCTGCTCGCCACTGCACGGCCTGGCGTGAGCGCCGCAAACGATGTCGCTCGACGGACTCGCGATCAACCTCGCCACCGTTCGCGCGCACTGGAACGTGCGCGAGGCGGTGGAGGCCTGCCGGCGGCACGGCATCGGCGCGGTCGATCCGTGGCGCGACCAGGTCGCCGCGATCGGCCTCGACGAATGCGTGCGCGCGATCAAGGACAACGGCATGCGCGTCACCGGCTATTGCCGCGGCGGCATGTTTCCGGCCGCCGACGCCGCCGGACGCCAGGCCGCGATCGACGACAACCGCCGCGCCATCGACGAGGCGGTCGCGCTCGGCGCCGAATGCCTGGTGATCGTCTGCCGGCGGCTTGCCGCGAAGGCTCGCGCGACATGCCGGCGGCGCGCGGCAGATGGTGGCCGACGGCTTGGCGGCCGTCCTGCCCTATGCGCGCTCCTGCAACATGCCGCTCGCGATCGAGCCGCTGCATCCGATGTACGCGGCCGACCGCTGCCTGCGTCGAACACGCTCGCCCAGGCGCTCGATCTCTGCGATCAGCTCGGCGACGGGCGTCGGCGTCGCCATCGACACCTATCACGTCTGGTGGGACCCGGATCTCGACCGACCAGATCGCGCGCGCCGGCGCAGACAAGCGGATCCTCGCCCATCACATCTGCGACTGGCTGGTGCCGACCAAGCGACATGCTGCTCGATCGCGGCATGATGGGCGACGGCGTCATCGACTTGCGCGCCTTCCGCGGCATGATCGAGGCGGCCGGCTTCTACGGCCCGCAGGAGGTGGAGATCTTCTCGGCGGAAGACTGGTGGAAGCGGCCCGGCGACGAGGTGCTGCGCACCTGCATCGCGCGCTATGAGGCGCACTGCCGCCTCGGCTGAATTGTCTATCAAATCAATAGGTTATAAATCGATCGACGTAAGCCCGGTACGCACTTTTGCTGATCGCGTGGTAGGCGATCGGTCGCAGGTGAGTGGTCTTGCCTTGACCCGGCACCCCAAGCCCTTCCAAGTTAGGCAAGGATGAAGGGTTGGCGAGGCCGGCAATCGAACCGATTCGGATCGGAAACGGTCGGGGTGATCTGTCAGGCCAACATCACGGCAACGCATGAGGAGATTCGCGATCGCACCGGCGATCACCAACACCAAGCGCAACAAGACGCACAAAAGGGAGAGAATGATGATCCGTCGTACAGCCATACCGGCGCTGGCAGCCCTTGCTGCCCTGGCCCACGTCACCGCTGCCGCAGCGCAGCAGCCAATCGCGATTGCTACGCCGCAATCGGGGTCAATCTATAATTCGACGGCCGCCGCCATCGGCAAGGTCCTGGGCGATAAGGCCGGGCTCAAGATCACGATCCAGGCCCTTGGTGGTTCGAGCCAGTATATTCCGATCATCAATGCCGGCGAACTGCCATTCGGAATCGCAAACGTCTTTGAAACCAGCCTTGCCGTGCAGGGCCTGGATTATTTCAAGGGCCGGCCGACCAAGAACGTCCGTTCGGTGGCGGTCCTCTATCCGTTGCGCCATACCGTCTTTGTCCGCAAGGACAGCGATATCAAGACGCTCTCTGACCTGAAGGGCAAACGCGGTCCGGTCGGCTTCACCAGCCAGAAAATCCTGACCGCGGTGACCGATGCGGTGCTTGCGACCGAAGGGCTGTCGCTCGACAAAGACATCAAGGGCGTCAACGTCGCCAACATCGTCGCCCAGGCCAACGCCTTCAAGGAAGGCCGCACCGACTTTTTCGTGTTCGCGCTGGGCGCCGGCAAGGTCAAGGAAGTCGACGCGGCGGTCGGCGGCGTCCGCGCACTGTCGGTGAAGAACTCGCCAGATACGCTTGCCAAGGCCCAGAAGGTGGTGCCGGTCGTCTACCTGCGTCAGGAAAAGCCGAGCAAGGCGAATACCGGCGTGCTGGAGCCGGTCTATCTGATCTCCTACGGCGTCAACCTGTTTGCCAGCACCAAGACCCCGGATGATGTGGTCTACAAGATGGTCAAGGGACTGCACGACAACGCCAAGGCGCTTGGGCAGGTCTTCCCGCCGCTGCGGTTGTTCAAGCCGGATGACATGGCGCAGAAGATCACGGGCGTCGAGTATCACCCCGGCGCCATCAAGTTCTACAAGGAAATCGGCCAGTGGCCGCCGAAGACGCCTTAATGCGACATCATACGCCGCACCTTTAACGCAAACCGTCCGGCCTCCGCGGGTTTGCAATAGCGGAGGCCGGATACGAATAACAACCCGCGGCGGGTGCCTCGGGTTGTTGTTGGATGAGCGTCTTCTAAGCCGCGCAACAAGACGGCATTCCGGCAGGAGCAGGCGTCCCGTTTCCGAAGTTCGCTCGAACGACTTGACGCGAAGATCAAGCGAAGTTCTGAACCGCCACACGAGAGCCGGAACACGATATTCCACGCCCGGGGAGCTTGGATTTGGATGGTGGACGATCTCACGACGCAAGGGACGCCGGCGCCGCCAGCAAGCTGGGGCGCGCTGCCTTATCCCGGCTGGCTGGTCGACACACTGGCGGTCGCTCTGACGCTCGGCGGCGTCGGCTGGGCGCTTAATTTCTACGCCCGGGTCGGGCTCGAAATCTACGACCAGCAGTTTTTGGCCAGCATGCTGGCGATTGCGCTGGCCATGGCCTTTCTGAAATTTCCGATTGTCGGCAAGGAACGGGTTTCGTTGCCCTGGTACGATGTGGTTTGTTCGCTGGCCGGTTTCCTGGCAGCCGGCTATCTCGCGCTGAACTACCCGACCATTGTCGATCTGATCTATTTGCGGACACCCGACAGCGTTACAATCGGGCTGATTATCATCGTCCTGCTGCTCGAGGCGATGCGTCGTGCCGTCGGTCCGACGCTGACCATACTGGTGATTATCTTCATCGCCTATGCATTGCTCGCGGACAAACTGCCGGGTTCCGGTCTGGCGTCTGATTGGCGCAAACTGTCGGTCTATCTCGCCGCCGACACCAACGCCGTGCTCGGCCTGCCGATCAAGGTCGCGACCACCATCGTGATTGCCTTCGTCTTGTTTGGGCAGATCCTCAAAGGCACCGGTGGCATGAGCTTCTTCACCGACATTGCGATGTCGGCGATGGGCCGGTTTCGCGGCGGCGGCGCCAAGATCGCCGTGGTGGGCTCATTCCTGTTCGGCTCGATCTCCGGGAGTGCCGTCGCCAACGTGGTCGCGACCGGCATTGTGACCGTGCCGCTGATGCGGCGTGCCGGCTATCCGGCGCACAAGGCGGCCGCGATCGAGGCCGTGGCCTCGACCGGCGGGCAATTGATGCCGCCGGTGATGGGCGCGGCCGCCTTCCTGATGGCGGAGTTCCTGGAAATTTCCTACGCCGAAGTGGTGCTGGCCGCGCTGGTGCCCGGGTTGCTCTACTATGCCGCCCTGTTCATCCAGGCCGATCTGGAAGCGGCCAAGGAGGGCATGCCGCCAGTCGAGCCCGACAAGATTCCGCGCGCTGGAAAGGTCATGGCGGCCGGCTGGTATTTTCCGATTTCATTCGTGGTGCTGCTATACGCGCTATTCGCCTTGAACCTGCAGCCGGAAGCCGCCGTCATGTGGGCGATCCTCGGCCTGATCGTGCCGGCGGTCGTGTTCGGCTTTGAGGGCAAGCGGTTCGGACCCGGGAAATTGCTTACCGCCATCTGCGAGACCGGGCATGGCGCGCTCGATCTCATTCTGATTACCGGCGCGGCCGGCGTGGTCATCGGTGTCCTGGCCGTTTCCGGGCTCGGCTATCAATTGACCCTGATCCTCGTGCAGGTCGGACAAGGCCATCTCTTCCTGCTGCTGTTTCTGTCGGCGATCGTCTGCATCATCCTGGGAATGGGCCTGCCGACCGTCGGCGTGTATGTGTTGCTGGCCGCGCTGGTCGCACCATCGTTGGTCGAGGTCGGTGTCCAGCCGATCGCCGCCCATATGTACGTGATGTATTTCGGCATGATGTCGATGATCACGCCGCCGATTGCCATTGCCGCCTTCGCGGCGGCGTCGCTGGCCAATGCCGATCCGATGCGGACGGGTTTTGCCGCCGTGCGGTTTGGTTGGACGGCCTTCGTCGTGCCGGTGCTGTTCGTGCTCTCGCCCAGCCTGTTGTTGATCGGGACCTGGAGCGACGTCTCGATCGCCGTGGCGACAGCGGTGTTCGGTGTCTTCCTGATTTCGGTCGCTGCGGTCGGCCATCTGGTGCGCCCGCTCAACCCGCTGTTCCGGCTGCTGTTCGCTGCCACGGGATTCGCTGCTTTGATTCCGGCCGACGCCTTCAGCGGCGGCGCATTGGTGGACGCCGTCGGCCTAGTCGGAGGCGTGGCCCTGCTGGTCTACGAATTCATGGCCCGGGCGCGGAGCCGCACGCTGGTCGCGCCGAAACCGTCCGGCACCGGAGCGTGAGCATCATCGGGAACGCCGGATCCGCTGACAGCGCCACATAACGGCGGATCAACAATCAAGTTCGAACGCGGCTTGTGCCGACATGCCGTCGCTGTGGTTCCCGCCAATCGGACCGTTACGTCCTGTGATTGCTGACACTGGTCCGCGAGTGCGGTAAGCTTACACCCTCATCCTAGACCGTGATCGATCGCCGATCGCATCGCAGTCGGTCTTCAACGTTTTTGTTTGCCGCATGATAGTTACTAGGAAGTCTGTAATTTTTTGGAATCGTGCTTGAAGCGGGAAAACACCGCGCGTTCGGAAGGAAACCAATATGCTGCAGTCGCACTCCAATCGCTCGTTTAAGATCGTTCTGGGTCTTGCGGGGCTTGTCCTGACTGCCCTCGGCAACCCGGTGTCGGCCCAGGGGACGAACTATCCCAACAAACCGATCACATTCCTGGTGCCCTACGCGCCGGGCGGAACGACCGATCGCATGGCGCGCTTCCTCGGCAAGGAGTTGGAGCAGCGGCTCGGCGGCACCTTTGTCATCGAAAATCGGCCCGGCGCGGCTTCCTCGATCGGCGCCGCCCATCTCGCCAAGTCGGCGCCGGACGGCCAGACCATCATGCTCGGCACCAGTACGACGATGGCCATCAACCCCAGCGTCTACAAGAAGCTGGCCTATGACCCGGTCAAGGATCTGCAGCCGGTCGCGCTGGTCGCCGGAATTCCGTTCCTGCTGGTGGTCAACCCTTCGGTGCCGGCCAAGACGGTGAAGGAATTGATCGCGCTCGCAAAAGCCAAGCCAAACAGCCTGGCGTATGCCTCCAACGGCCACGGCGGCGCCGGCCATCTTTACATGGAACTGTTCAAGACCATGACCGGAACCGAGATGACCCATGTCCCGTACAAGGGCCTGGCGCCCGGTCTGCAGGATACGGTTGCCGGCCACACCCAGGTCATGTTCGGCGATTTCGCCACCGCCTATCCGCTGGTCAAGGCCGGCAAGCTGCGCGCGCTCGGCGTATCGACCAAACAACGCGTCGCGGCCGATCCCAGCATTGCCCCGATCGCCGAACTGGGGGTACCCGGTTACGACGCATCGTCCTGGCAGATGGTGATCGCGCCGGCCGGAATTCCGAAGGACATTCTCACCAAGCTGAATGCCGAGTTGAAAACGATCATTGCATCGAAGAAGACGCAGGACGACTTCAACAGCAAGGGCATCATTCCGCTGGTGAGCCCTTCGCCGGAAGAATTGCAGGCGTTCGTGAAATCGGAAATCGCACGCTGGGCGGAAGTCGTGAAAAAGGCCGGTGCCGCCGGCAAGAAATAGGGGGACTCGCCTCGGAGGCCCCCTTCCCGGTCGCCGCGGAAGCGACCGCAGCGCGATCTATTGAGGATCAGGCGTTAAAATGGATTGAGGCTGGCGATCCCAGCGACAATCATTGCGAGCCCGATGACCAAACCTATGGTAATGGTGATCGGGATCGCTATTTCCAGAAATGGCTGTGTGATGACGCGATGCGGCTGGCCATTGTAGGGCCGCAGCACCCAAAAAACGGTGCTGGACGCGCCGCTCAACAGCACACCCGTCAGGAACTGGACCATCGACCTCTCCGCCGCTGATCGGCGCCGCCGAGCGCTCTCGGCCGCCTGCCGGAAGCCTAGGAGCGTGGATGATCCGAAGACGAATAAAGAAAGCCTCCCGGGCAGTGAATTCGGAATAAACAATCGCCCGGATCAGTTCATGCGGCCGGCGGGGCCGCGTGCTGTTCGTCGATAACCAGACGATAGCCGATACCCAGTTCAGTCTGGAGCACCAGTGGCTGCGTCGGATCGACCTCGATCTTCTGTCGGAGTTTGCGCACGAAGATCCGCAGGTAATGAACATCGTGCACATGCGACGTTCCCCAGATTTCCTTCAGCAGGAACTGGTGGGTGACGACGTTGCCGGCATATTGTGCCAGCACCTGCAGCAGGCGGTATTCCTTCGGCGTCAGCGGAACCCGCCGCCCGTCGAATGTTACCACGCGATTGGCGAGATCGATGGTCAGCGGCCCGGACTTGACGATCGGTTCGGCGATGGTTGCCCGCACCTGACGACGCAGGGCGGCACGTGCGCGCGCCAGCAATTCCGCCATGCCGAACGGTTTGACGACATAGTCGTCGGCGCCGATTTCCAAAAGCCGAACCTTTTCCGCTTCACTGGAGCGGACGGACAACACGATCAAAGGCACGCGCGACCACGACCGCAACCGTTGGGCGACCTCTGAGCCGTCCATGTCCGGCAGGCCGAGATCGAGGATGATGAGATCCGGCGGCCGCAACGTGGCCCAGCGAATGGCTTCGCCACCGGTTTGCGCTTCCTCGACATGGAACCCGTCGAGTTCGAGACCCGAGCGAAGAAAGCGGCGGATCTGGGCTTCATCGTCGACCACCAGGACGGTGGAAGCATGTTCTTTCACGTCAGGCGTACTGGTCATTGGGCTGTGCTTCGATTTCTTTGATTTCGCTTTCGGCCACCGGGAGATGGATCGAGACGATCGTGCCGCGGCCGGCGCCTTCACTTGCAATCTCAATTCGTCCTTCGTTGGCGGCAACAAAGGACTTGGCAATCCAGAGGCCGAGTCCGGAACCTGGAGTGGTGCGCGTATGACGCGGGCCGCGGAAAAATCTTTGGCCGAGATGCAATTTCTCCTCGTCGGTCACGCCGACACCGCGATCGACGACCGACAACACAAGTTCCTGCCCGTTTCGACGGGCATTGACGACGATGGTTGAGCCAACGGGAGAATATTTTATGGCGTTGTCCAGAACCTGGACAAAGGCTTGTTCAATCAAGGTCGCATCGACATCGATCAACGGAAGGTCTTTTTGCAATTCGAGCGCGATCCGGTGATCGGTCAACAATCGCCGCCGCCGGCGAAGCGCTGAATTGACGATGTCGGCCGGCTCCATCCATTGCTTATGAGGATGGACCTGTTTCCGGCTGATGCGGGTGGCATCAAGCAGGTTTTGAATATCATCATTGAGCCGCTCGGCTTCGTCGTGAATGACGCCGGCAAGCGACTTCAGGCGCTGATCGGCGGCCAGCGCCGGGGCCTCCGAAAGCACGGTTGCGGCACCAAGAATTGATGCCAACGGCGTTCGCAGTTCATGCGACACCGAGTCGATCAGCGCTTCGCGGAGCAGTTCCGTTTCAGACCGCATTTTCGCTTCATTGACGGCATTGGCGATATCGAGCCGCTCCAATGTCGCGGTTGCATCCGCCAGCGCCTCATCGATGCGATGGCCGACCTCCACCGCGCTGGCGCCGGATTGGGTGCCCAGATCGATAGCGATAGCGCCGAAATCGGGGTTTTTTTGCGACACATTGCGGACAAGCCAGGTCGAACCGTTGGCTTGGACAAACAACGGGGCCGCATCGCGACGGTCCCGGACCTGCTGAACGGCGCCCTGCACCTGGATTGGAACCGTGGCATCGGACGGAACGGTCGTGACGGTACCGTCCGGCGCGGGAACGAACAGCATGACCTTGCGGTGTATCAGATAGGCCAGGTGGTCGTGGATGGTGGCATAGATATCGGCACCGCTGGCGGCGGCCGCGAGGCGGCGCGAAAACACATAGAGTTCGCCCATTTGCCGTTCTCGCGTTTGCGCGAGTTCGGTCTGGCGTTTCATCGAATTGGCGAGGTGGCTGACCACGATCGCCACCGCCGTGAACAGCGCCAGGTTGATCATTTCGATCGGGCGGTTGAAGAGGAAATTCGGCGCCAGAAACAGGTAGCCGGACCCGATCACTCCGGCAAAGGCGGCGACCAGGGCCGGAATCACGCCCAACCGCATACCCGCGATCAGGACCGGAATCAGGTAAAGGGCCGAGCCGCGGCGAATGCCGAGCAGGCGAACAAGCGCATAGGCCACGATCGTGGTCGCGGCGACCAGCAGAAGGGCGATGATGATGCCGCGCAATTCGCGGCGAACCGCAGCCGAGTTGAACACCGGGCGCCTCTGGAACGTCGGCTCTGGCGGGCGAGCGCCAAGCGACCGAAACCAATTAATACAAATGAAACTTCCGCGCTATGCCGGCCGATTGAAATTTATCGTGATATTTATACCGGTGGCGACGGTTCTTGGCGGCCAGGCGCCTGGTTCGCCTCACGGCCGCCGATGAACGGGAACTCCGGATAGGCCCGGCTAGCGACTGCCGGCCCGTCGCGATCACGCCGTTTGGTCCGCGACCAGGCGGCGGCAAGAACGACCGAGCTTTCGACAATTATCGCGTTGAAGCAATAGGTTATTTCGCAAAGGCGCCTTGGTTCGGGGCCGTCCGAAGGATCCGAAGGGGAAGCCTGGTGGTGAACGCTTGTTTCAGTCGGCCACGTTGGTTACATAGCGCCGACCGACGCGGGCCCTGTGTCCCGGCGGCCACGGAGAGGTGGCAGAGTGGTCGAATGCACCGCACTCGAAATGCGGCATACGGGCAACCGTATCGGGGGTTCGAATCCCTCCCTCTCCGCCAATTCCCGAGCCCGTTGAAACGGGCTTGGGAATTGGCATGGACGGGATAACGAACCCCCGATCCATTCCATTTCGCGTGACTGCCGTTGGCAGCACTCGGAATGAAGACAACGGCCTTGCCCTTGCAGCGACTAGGGGGCCGAAATCCCCGCCCGGCCATTCGGACCGCGCCCCGAAAGATTGCCGGCGCCGAACCGCAGATTTCAAAGCGGCGGGCAATCCTTTCCTGGTTGCTGTCGGTAGGGAGCCAATCAGGATTGCCGCAGGTCATCTCTGTGGTTCGTCGATTCCTCAATCTCGCGCAAAAGAACGGTTCAAAACTTTTTTGATCGCTATACGCATCCTAGGGAGCGCGCGGCGGCAAAAGAAATCAGCGTGCGCCGCGATGCCGGAGACCATGAGGAGTGCAGGACGGATTGTTCGCGCAATTCAGTGCCACTTGCCTGATCAGGGAACGAATTGTTCGGTTTCGTTAACTGCGCCCCCCAATATTCGACTGAAAGGAATGATTGATTAACCAAAATAAGTCAGCCTCGTGACGGACAACCAGGGACATCGCGATGCAGTCGAGCACATTGCCTTTTGTCGACCACCATTCGGCGTCGGCAAGCAACGATGACGTCATGGCAGCGCGGCGACCGACAGAGGCAACACCTCCCGACGCCGCGCCCGCCATCGAGCATGCCGTCTCCCGCGACCGCAAGGAATGGAACAAGGCCAAGCCGGGCCTGCTCGAATACCTGCGCCATGCCCAAAGGAAGAGTTCGCGACCACTCTCCGAAATCGTGTTCGAGTTTGCGCGACTCAGTCGCGGCCGTGGCAGGCTCCCTTTCACCGAGTACGTGCAGTACGGCGTCTACGACACCACCCGATACGATGCCGAAGCCCAGTCTCGCTTCCTGACGAACAACCTGCATTGGCCGATTACGGCATTGTGTTGTGACATGACTTGGCAGGCCACAACGGAAGACAAATGGCTTTGCTCGCACATCCTCGCCGGTCACGGTGCCCACGTCCCTGAAACATTGGCCGTGATCGACAAAGGCGACCGCAGCTATCCTGGTACGCGCAAGATTTCGACCGTCGAAGACCTTCGCAGTTTCATGAAATCCCAACGAAATGGCCATGTGTTCGGAAAAGAGAACCGTGGCATCTGCAGCTTCGGTGCATTCCAGGTCGAGGATGCCGACGACGCAATGCTGAATTTGAAATACTCTGGGCCTATGTCCTATCAAGAGTTCCTAGACGGATATGTTGGCGACACCCCCTATCTCCTCCAGGCGTCGCAGACCAATCATCCCTTCTTCGCGGATTTCACTGAAAGTCTCGCCACCGTGCGGGTGGCAATTCTGCTCGACAAGAAGGGCATCAAAATCCCGTTCTGCATCCTGAAGCTGCCCGCGCGCGGAAATATCGCGGACAGCTTTTGGCGGCCGGGAAATCTCGCCTGCAATATCGATCCGGCGACCGGCGCCATCCTATCCGTGCGATCAAAGGATGCGTTTGGAACGACGGACTACGAGCGTCATCCGGAGACGGACGCGCCAATGCTGGGCAAGATCGTCCCCATGTGGGATCGCGTCATTGAACTCGTCCATACCTGCGCACCGATATTCCAACCCGTCCGCTATCAGTCCATGGACATCGCCATTACCCAAGATGGCCCCGTGCTCATCGAGTCGAATACCGGGGGCGGCTGGGACTTGCTGCAGCTTGGCAGCGGGCAAGGCTTCCTGACGGACGACGTTGCGGATTTCTTCAGGTCCTGCGGCTACCCGAAGGTCTAGTCGCGCGACTGGTTTTCCCCGGCACCCCCATACAGAACGCACCCGGCAAGAGAGGCCGTCCGTCATGCCAACAAGCCTAAAAAATCGGACCGCCGACGACAGGCCATCATCCGCTGGCTCGCCGGTCGTAAACCTGCCGATCAATGTACGGTCTCAGGAGACCGGGAATGCGGACGAGGCATTGCTCCTTGATCTCCATGACGCTGAATCCATTCCAAGTTCCGCGAAAATCGAGATAGACAATCTGCTTTCGCGCGGCGACCTGTTTCGTTACCGGTCAAGTGCCGGTTCGCCCGTGTCCCGGCTCGAAGACGAATTCGCTGCGTTGATGGGGACACGTTTCGCATTGGCGGTCACGTCCTGCTCTTCGGCGCTCTTCCTGTCGCTGAAGGCCCTGGACCTGAAGCCGGGCGCGAAGGTTCTGCTTCCTGCTTTTACATTCGCAGCCGTTCCGTCGGCAGTCGTACACGCCGGCTGCAAGCCAGTCCTGGTGGAGGTGGGAGATAACTACCGCATCGATATTCGTGATTTCGAATCAAAGCTGAAAGACGGCGCCGAAGCCGTCATGATCAGCCATATGCGCGGGCACACCTCAGACATGGATGCGATCATGCAATTGTGTGACGCATTCCATGTTCCAGTCATCGAGGATGCGGCACATTCGCTCGGCACTTTGTGGAACGATCGGAAAATCGGAACGATCGGGCGAATTGGCTGCTTCTCCTTTCAGTCCTACAAGCTCATGAACGCGGGCGAAGGGGGAATGCTGATCACCGATGATGAAGAGTTGATTGCACGCGCCGTCATCATGTCCGGAGCGTATGAATACAATTGGCGTCAGCATGCCGTTCCGGAGGGAAATTTCCGTCGCTGGCAGAACCGTCTGCCGCTTTACAACATGCGCATGAACAACCTGTCCGCGGCCGTCATCAGTTCCCAGATCGAGGAGATCCCCCGGCGCGTGCGCGATGGGTGGCGAAACCACGAATACGTGGCTGACCTCCTCAACAGCTCGCATTGGCTGCATGTGCCGGCGGCGCTTCCGCGGGAACGGCGCGCACCGGATTCCATCCAATTCAATCTGCGCGGATTCGAAACGGACGACGAGGCCCGCGCCTTCCAGACCTTGGCGACCGACCGCGGCGTACCCGTTCAGGTCTTTGGCCTGGCCGAGGACAATGCTCGTGCTTTCTGGAATTGGGAATTCTTTGAACGGGACTACGACCTGCCGAAGACCCGCGGCATGCTGATGCGGGCCTGCGACGTGCGTCTACCGGCACGCCTGAAGATCGAAGAACTGGATTTCATCGCTGCCACTTTAATCTGCTCCGCGGAACAGATCGCCGGCCACTGGTCTCGCTCGGTTGCTTCAGGACCTCTGGCAGCATGCGGAGGCATGTGAGGCAATCGCGGCGTTTTTGAAACCCGGTCCGGGCCCTAAGTGGACACTGACGGTTTGCCGGGTAGATCGGCCAATCTGACGGTCCGTATCGCACCCGGCGGATCAAGCGCGGAAGCCGAACCGCGGCGCCCTTGAAGGTTAACCCTTCTCTTGGATGCGAGCGGCGCTGATGGCGGTCGCCGGCCGTCCACAATTCTGCCGAAAATTGAGCCTGAGGCCGTGCGATCGCGGTCTTTCGCCGACCAGCGACAATTTTTTACTTTTGGATGATACAAACGTCCGTAACGAACGTTTTAACCCTTGGGGTGGGCTTATTTCGTTCGACGCAGACGATTTACCAGAGCACGCCCCTCGGACGTGTCGGTAATTCCTAATTGAGTGTTAACAAAAGGGACGGGTGAACTATGAGAACGACAGGTTTAGTGCTGGCCGCCGCGATAACGGCTTTTGCAGCCACCGGTGCGAGCGCAGCGGACATGCCCATGTACAAGGCGCCTCCGCCGGTCTTCGTGCCCCCGCCGCTGACCTGGACCGGGTTTTACGCCGGTCTCAATGGTGGTGCGGTGTGGAACACGGTGAAGACCTCGACCAGCGACAATGTCGAAGTCTGCAGCGACTATCACGGCGGCTGCTTCGATAGCGGCTTCAATGATTCCCATTCCAAGACCAAGGCCGGCGGAACCTTCGGCGGCCAGATTGGCTACAACTGGCAAGGCGGGCCGTGGGTCTATGGTGTCGAGGCTGATCTGAACTGGGTTTCCGCGAAGGTGTCGGCCAGCCGGTCACTTTACGACGCCGTCAATTACATCGGTGTCAGCGGCACGGTTTCCAGCGAGTTGACCTGGCTGTCCACAATTCGTGGCCGGCTTGGCTATTCCTGGGGCCCGACGATGATCTATGCCACGGGCGGCGTGGCGTTCGGCGGCGTCAAGAACTCCATATCCGCTTATGGCTATGAAGATGCCCACGGCATCGCATCGGTCTCGACTTCGCAAAGCAAGACCTCGACCAAGACCGGCTGGACCGCCGGTGGCGGCATCGAACACATGCTCACGCCGAATTGGACCGTGAAGGCCGAAGCGCTCTACGTCGACCTCGGGAACACCACGCTGAACCGCAGCGGCGGGAGCTGCTATGATCCCGACTGCTTCGATTCCATCTCTGGATCCACAAACACAAAGATTTCGAATACCGCCGTGATCGCACGTGTCGGCGTGAACTACAAATTCTAAGCCATTCCCCCGAAATGGGTGATCGGACTGTCAGGTCCCGGAGCTTCGGCTCCGGGACTTTTTCATGTCTATCGGCCACACTACCAAAGGACTTGGCGGCCGCGCGCCAGGCCCCTCAGCAGCGCGCCCTGCGCCGCCGCATAGCGGCGGTATAAGCGCCTCCCCTGGACAAGCCGCATTGAAACGAGTGAGATTTCAAGGAACAGGAAGGGTAGACGTGATGCGTCTCAATTGCCTCTTTGCAGCCGCCGCGTTGTTAGTATTTGCGCCGACCACAATCCTCGCCGCAAGCGCTCCTATGCAGTTGCGCGGCAAGTCCATCGTCGTGACCTGGACAGAGGATCGATTGCAGCGTCGCGCAAGCGAGGGACAGTTCAAGTCCAGGCAGATTCCGCAGACATTGACCATCTATATCTCAAGCAAGGGCAATTTGTTCTCGCGTCGCGCGGCGACCGGAGGCGCCCGCGGGGCAAGAACCGGCTCCAGGGACACCGTCGGCGAGCGCGCGACGACTTCAACGGGAGGGCCGCGAGTTCTGAAATTCAGCGGGCATACATTAAGCGCCATCGGCGGCGTGGATCTCGGCGCCCGCGCGGTCACGATGAATTTCGACAATGGGTTTTCAAGCTGCACTGCGCATGTCGTCATTGGTCGGCAATCCGGCTCGGCGACGATGCGGATAACATCGCTTGTCAGCGGCGAAACGATCGAAATCCGATCAGCCAAAGCGCGTGGCGCCAAATGCTCCGTCCACGACGGCAACGCCTTCGGCGAATAGCAATTTTCCTAACTCTGAATTGGGCGTGGCCGCCAACATGGGCGGTCGAGCCACGACATTTTTCGGACACGGCACGGCGTGGGGCTCATCTCTTATCGGCCGGTTGGTCGGATGCGGACATGGGGCGTTCGACTGGCGGCTGGCCGTTCCCGTCACCACATTGTTGGTCATGCGGATCATGAGGAGTGGACCACCGGAAGGAATGCCGCCATGCTGACCGAAGATCGAGGGATGATTGCCATTGCCGGAATGTTCGCCGTCAGCTTGTTGGTGGTGTCGCCCGCAGCGGCCGCGCCTGCGAACCGCAATTCGGTATTCAACGGAACGTTATCCAACGGAACTGTGCTACTGGTTCAGGCGCGATCGCCGGACGCCACCCACAAAAACGGCGTGGAGTGCCGTGACCGGCATCTAAAAGCTCACGATCGCAGCACGCAGCCGGCGCGGCAACGTGGCCGATCATTCCGGCGCGCGGCGACGGAATGCCGGCCGCAGCAGCCCGACTTGTTCCTGGAGCGCATGGGACCGGAATCGCGATGGCCTTTGGACTGGTGAATGCCATTGCGCGCCCAGCGCGCCCTGGACCATTTCCAGACGAAGTGGAAACCGGTTCGCAGTCCGGAAATGCGACAAATCAGGAAGTTAGAGCTTCCTGATTTTATTTAAAACGAAATCCTTCTAGGATTTCGCGGGCCGGGTCACGGACTTGCGGATGTGGTGGATGCCGAACGCGGCGAGCAATGCGATAACGGGAATGCTTGCGCCGATGGCGATGTCGACATTGATTGGCACACCCGCCGATTTCAACGCCTTCGCGGCATAGCCGACAAGGCCCGTCAGATAATAGGTGATCGCCGCCACCGAGAGCCCCTCGACGGTGCTTTGCAACCGGAGTTGCAGACCGGCTCGGCGGTTCATCGATTCCAGCACGGCCTGGTTCTGCTGTTCGCGTGTCAGGTCGACACGCGTCGACAGCAGCTGGGTGGTGTGTGCGACCCGATCGGATAGCGCCTGCTGACGCGCGGCAATCGACCGGCAGGTGCTCATCGCCGGCGCCAGCCGCCGCTCGATCAGCGCCTGAAAGGTCTGCAGGCCCTCGACCCGCTCTTCCCGCAGGTCGGCGATACGGCGTTGGACCAGATCGTAATAGGCTTCTGCCGCGCTGAACCGGTAGTAGGTCGCCGAGCCACGGTTCTCGATCTTCGCATCAAGCTGCGTCAGCCGCTCCAGCAGACCCTGCTCGTCCTTGTCGCCGGGTGCCGCCAGAGCCTGCGTGATTTCCGCCAGTTCCTGTTCGTGCTGCGGTCTGGACCGGGCCCGGCCTCCTGGGCAACCGGCAGCGCCAGCAGCGCCAGGATCCGATAGGTGTCGATCTCCAGAAGGCGCTGCACCATCCGGCCACATTGCCGCGGCGACATGCTGCGATCCTGCAGCAGCAGCCGGCTGAAGCCATCGTCGTGAATGCGGAAATCCGCGAAGGCGCAAGCCGCGCCGCCGCCGACCGAGGCGCCGATCAGAACATTGCCGCCGAACCAGCGTGTCGCGATGTCCTCAGGGTCCGGCGTCGTCATCGGCACCCAGCACGGCAACATGGGTCGCCACCATCAACTCGCCCGGCAACGCGCCAAGCCACGCGGCCGGCACCGCATTGATGGCGGGATCGGAAAACGGGTCGTCCGCATTGGCGCCCGGAACGATGAAGGTATAGCGGGCGAATTCGGTATGCCGTTCCCATTTCAGCCGGAAGGCGCCAAAATCCTCGCTGTAATGACTGACATTGGCGGCCGGCGGCGCGACGCCGAAGTCCCGCGCGAGGTCGCAGACACGCTGCCATTCCTCTTCGCGCTGCGCCGCCGGCGAGAACAGCGCAAGATAAGACAAACGCGCCGGCGTGACGATGGCTTCGGGCGGCCGCGAATGCACCTCGTTGTTCAGCTTGAACCGCAACGGATGATCGTTTGGCAGATTCAGTTCAAGGACCATGTGTCATATGTCCCGGCGGCGGATTTCTGAAATACCTCACATTTGAACCGCTGAATAGGACTTGACTAATCTGTGCCAACAACGTCCGAAGTTCGGTGACCAGCATACGCGCGACGGAGATACCGGGTGGGCGTGAGAATGCGATGCCGTGATGCCCCGCCAAGGTCGAGACGAACTTCGCCGTCGCGGTCACCGCCCGATAACATCAAGACAGCAACAGCCCTTCGCGAGCGATCCAAAATCCGACACGGCTCCTGAAAATCCTGAGACCGGCATCAACAGGAGACTTCTTTAGCGGCCTGCTCGGTGTAGTCCGGTTATTTGCTCTTGCCCGCGCGCGTCACGATCTTCTTAGCGCGCGCCACAATATCGGACGGGGTGCTGATGATCGATCCGGCGATCGCCTGGGCCTCCTCGCCGCTGGTCGGGCTGATGTCGATCTTCGCGCGCTTGGCCTCGGCAAGAAATTCAGGGTCCCGCATGGTGGCGTCGAAGGCGCGGCGCAACGCCTTGACCTTTTCCGGCGAAGTTCCCGGAGTGGTGACAATCGCCCGCGAGATCGAACTGTCGGAGAAAAGAACAGGAGAACCTTTGCGTCTTCCTCGTTCTTGGCAAGTTCATGCATCAAAGGCACGTCTTTCAGATCCGGGTGTCGCTTCAATCCGACCTGGACCAGAATGTGAACCTTTTTTTCCGCGATCCAATCGGGGCGTGTCGAAAGCCAAGATGCCCAGGAATTGGCGCCGCGTCCACCAATCTTGCCGCTTTCCATCGCAGCATTCATTTCGGTTCCGCCAGGATATCCAGAAACGATCTTGAACTTGGTTCCGATCAGCGCATTCATCACCAGCGGATAGTAGTAGCTTCCGCCGCCGGGCCCGGTCGCGCCGAGCGTGAGTTCGTGTTGCATGGCATCGTAGATCGTCTTGATGCCGGTGGCGTGCCATGAATTGATGACGTTCGGACTGTCGGTGGTGTTGCCGATCCAATTAAACAGCCGGACATCGAATTCCACGCCCTTCGCGCCCAGCGCCTGCGCGACCGGCAGGTTCTGTGTGATCATCAAAAGCACCGTGCCATCGCGCGGCGCGATATCGGCGAGCCAACTGGCCGCGGCCAGACCGCCATTGCCGGGCATGTTGC
>CAWDZJ010000005.1:0-149289 GCA_963806815.1 uncultured Alphaproteobacteria bacterium
TCCCAGCCGACAGCAGCAAGGCGACCTCATCGGCTCGCGACTGATCCCGAACTGATTCGGTGAGGAGGGACATGAGTTCGGTCACGAGTCTGTCCCCAATTTTCTTCACCGATCAGTGACTGCCAGCCCTCGCGGGGTTCGTCCGCAAAGACGTGAAGCCTGCGCTCAGCGTTTGGGGCGATCTGCTGGGCAAGCTGGAAGATGTCCCGTTCGCCCTCCCAGGTGATGTTCCGCAGACTTGGACTCAGTCCCTTTCCATGAGTGGCCACGATGATCGCAGTCGCTTCGGTGACGTCCGGTTCGGCTGGATTTGCCGCGAGGTAAATCCGCGGATTGTCGAACCCAGCCAACAGGTGCGTTGTGATGGCGAGTAGTGCGTGGAGCGGCGCTTCCACGACTGCGATGGCCGCGTCGGCACATCGCTCATGCACGCGCCCACAAAGACCGATGTTGCGCTCATCGATAAACGTGTCCTTGATCCTTTTCAGATCAAGGACAGTTGGGTCATCAGCACGAATCCCACGCTCGCTGGTGCCGGTTTGATCACCTTGTCAGAAGCGGGAGCAAACGACGGGATCTTGCTCTTTGGCGCGCGGCGCTGGGACTTCGCCCGACGGGTTTCCTGCTCCAAATATTCGCGGGAGAGCTCGCCCTTGGCCTCACCAGAAGCGAGAATCGCCCGCAGCGCCTTAACCCGGCAATCTTCATCGCCCGGCAGCTCTTTGAACAGAATGTGCAACTGGTAAAGACACGAGAAGCCTCCAACCCTGTCGCAGTTTCCGGACGTCGCAGGAACTGGGCACTTTCGCCGATCGCCGCCAACTTTTTCAGTTTCGGTGATCGCTGAAGAAGCTCGCCATCCCGTTTCGTCAGGATATTGGCCGTTACGAGGACCGCGACGAAGCGCTTGAACGCCGCCCGATCTGCGCCATAGATGGAAATCGCGTGAAAGACGATCTCACCGGCCCGTATAACCTGTTCACTAGCGCCACCAAGCAAGGCAACGACTTCGCGTGCGTCCTCGACTGCCCGTTCTGCGACAGGCGAGTCCGGAACGAAGGACGGGTTTTACCCGGTGAAAATGATCGTTGCGGTTCAGTGGGCCCATTCTGCCGGTCGCTGACCAGCTGGCACGAGGACACGATCCCTTTGTCGATGAGCCCGGCGAACTCGCTGGGCGTTAGCTCCGCATTCACCCCACCCTGAGCGAACATGCGCGTGTCGCCGGTGGTGTTTTTATCGATCAAGTTCGGATTGAAGGCGGCCTTTGGTTTTTTCGCAAGTATTAACATCGATGACGCCTGGCGATTTTGAATATTGCACTGTCGGATATATGGTATTCGAGGAGTCATCGCGCAATACTTCCGTTTTTTCTCTATGGTCTTAAGCTCTATCTCTTTTGAAAACTTGAATATCGCCCATAACACGCTCGCGGTCCCTGTAATCAAGCCCCTCTCTCCCCCTGCTATTCTTCCCGTTATTTCCCGATTTGGAATTCTTGTGAATTTTCTATACTTTTTCGCGAATTTCCTTGCATTTCTCGAATGATTGCATTTCGCCCGCGAGTTCAAGCGAAGGCGAGTTCGAAAGCTTTCACGGTGATCACTTTGGGGGTGCTTGGTCACAGAATGTCGAAGACGGGATCGACGTCACGGCTGGCATGCGTCCGCGACCAGTTGCGCCGCTCGCTCGGCATCCGGCATGACAGTAGCCCATTCATGGAGGAATCGGAACGCACAACACAAAGCTCCAGAAAGGAAGTTTAAATCACCGGGCCAAATTCATTTCAACTGAATCGCCGGGGCGCTTGTCGATTGATCACCAATCTCAGCCACAGAACGAATACTGCTACTGAGTTTTCGCGTCATTTCGCAGAAGTGCGTTATCTCATCGCATTCGGAGCAAATCCGGCAATTAGCGTGCTTTGATTACAACGGCGGTCGCACGAGCAGGTGGCCATGGCAAATTCCACCACCGTCGGAGATTTACTTTCCAATTACTTTCAGCTGGTGATCAAGATCGCCCTTTCGGGTCAATGGCCTGCGATGGGTCAAAATCTTAGGAAACCGCTGCTCTATCCGGCTGAGCTACGGGACCGTCAGCGACCGATTTATCACAGCGAAATCAAAGGTGCACGCGCCTTGGCGGGATGTCTTGGCGGATTTTCCCGACTGAGCGTGCGGCTGACGCTCCCGCCCACTAAGTCCGGTGACAGTTGCCGTGAGCCCGGGATTTCGCACGCCTCAAGCAAGGCGGTCGAGCGGTGACCGGGCAGCGTCCTCCAGCAAAGTAACGAACGCGTCGGCCTGATGCGCGGCGGTGGCGCGGCCCTTGTCCGCGCTTGCGGCCGATGCGTCACCGACGGCGCCGTTTGGATTAAATCCGGTGCGATCCAGCCGAAGGGGTGCGCGCTGATCGGGCGGATGCGTGCAATCGTTGGCCATCCCAACCGCGATCGAGGGAAAATTCCGGGCCTTGGTCATGTCGACCAGGTCAGGTCGGAAGTGCAGCTTCAGCGACGTCTCGATATCGCCGGCGTGGATGCCGTGAGCGGTGTCATAGGGCGCGAACGTATCGTCCGGCAGACCGAAGCGCCGCCACTGCGCGTGTGCATAACAAAGAGCCCAGCAAGGGCCGGTCAACTCGGCGACCCGCCGACGCCCAATTTAGCTTTTCTCAAAAATCGGCGATCCGGAATCGCGCTTTTCGGAGAATCTCAGCCACGGGCCTTCATTTTATTTTTGCGATCTGGCCTTTCGTGGATTGACCTCTGCCCGCGTCGGAAAGGTCCTCAGCGTAGTTATCAAGACCATCTAGCAATCGATAGCGCGGATCGGAGAACCAGAGCCGCCGCAAGGCGAGCGTGCGAATATCGTCAGGCACTTCGGGCCGCATAAAAACCGTGTAGTCGGATTCGGCCGTTAAGGTTTCGATCTGTGGCAGGCCGAGCGCTTGCAGTCGCGGCACGAAGTTTTCGTCCGCCCTGGCGTCCGGAATCGTGCCTATGATAATAGCAGCGTACAGGCTTATAAAAATGAAACGTTTGGCAGGCACAGTCGCGATGCAACTCAGATTTTTGCCGACGGTCATGACAAACCTCCCTTCTGGCTGCACGCCAGTTACGAGCTATTAGGTCATGACGGAAAGCTAGCAAAACGTCTCCATGTCGATTGTGAGCCGCTTCACATCGGCTACACTTTTCGTTGGAAAATTTGACCTTCCTTGCTGAACACGGATTTAGCCAATCGGTTGCGTTACTTCTCCACCCGGAATCGACGCCACAGAAACCAACCTGTGCCAAATGCGATGACAACGAGGATCGCAGCATCGAAGCGATGGAAGAAGATCCGAAGCGTGGGGTTCCTCTCCCATTGCTCGCCGAGTTCGTAGCCTACGAGAGCCAGTACGAAGCACCACGGCCAGGATCCGACGAACGTGTAGATTTGGAATCGCAACTGCGGCATCCGCGCAAGCCCGGCGGGTACGGCAATGAAAGTCCGCACAACCGGAAGAAGGCGACCGACGAAAACCGTCACTGCCCCATGCCTGGCAAAAAACCGCTCGCTCCAGGCGATCTCTTCGGAGCGGATAAGCAAGAAGTGTCCCCAACGCTCGATCAGTTTCCGACCTCCATACGCTGCGGCAAAATAGGCGGCACTGGAGCCGAGGTTGCAGCCGATAGCGCCGAAGGTCGCGACCAGAAAAAGGTTGAAGCGTCCGGTCGACGCGAGATAGCCAGCGAACGGCATGATGATCTCGGAGGGGAGTGGAACGCACGCGGATTCGATCGCCATCAGGACGACGATCCCTACGTACCCGGCGTGTGAAATCACGCCGACGATGGCGCCAACCAATAAGTCGATGAATTGATTGAACGTGCCGTTGATCACTCGCCACCTAAGAAGACAGAACCAACTCATCGCCTCGTTGCTGCAAATTCAATCGCCTTCTGCCCACCAAAAAAATTCTCATGTACGTCGGGCGACCTGGCATTTACTAATAATTTTCTTTTCGACTCGGTCCCATGGCCTCACCCAGGACCCGAACCCATTATATTTCCCACATCGACCTCAGGGGCGACGGCCGAATCGTGCTCTATAAAAGGGCCGACCACGACACCCCCAGTTGGACCGTTCGGATCAAGATCCCCTGGGTCAAGGGCTTCGTCGTCAAGTCAACCAAGACCAGGGACGATTTCGAGGCCCGACGGTTCGCCGAGGACCTGTACTATCAGCTGGAGGGCCGAGCCCGTCGCGGGGAGTCGCTGAAGGCACCCACCCTTAAGAAGGTCTTCGCCGACTGGTCCCGGTCTCTGTCATCGGAGAGCCGCAGCAAGAAGTACACCGACGGGAACGTCCGTCGACTAGAGCTCTGGGCCGTCAGGTACCTAGGTGACCACCGGATCGACCTCGTGAACAACGACGTCCTCGCTCAGTACGCCGACTGGCGCGCGAACCAGTCGCCCCCACCGGCGATCTCGACACTCCGCAACGAGCGCACCGCGCTGAATGACCTGTTCCGGTTCGCCAGGCGCAAGGGCTACGTGCGAGACGTGCCCGAGATCCGGCTCAAGTCCATCCGTCCGAACCCGCGTCCTGACATACCCGAGGCGGAGTGGGACCGGCTCTGCGCCTACCTGGACCAGTACGTGAATAAGGCGAGGGACAGGCGTCGGAGACGCGAGCGGCTTTACCTCCAGCAATACATCCTGATCCTGGCGAACACCGGCGTCCGCGTCGGGGAGGCCCGAAGGCTCAAGTGGCGGGACGTGTCGGAGACCAGGACGCTGACGGGTGAACTCCGCCTTGTCCTGACCGTCAGGGGAAAGACCGGCGAGCGCGAGGTCGTCTGTAACGAAGGGGTCGAGGATTACCTCGATCGCCTGCGGACGTTCAGGACCGATGAACTGGGGGAAGAGCCGTCACCCGAAGAGTTCGTGTTCTGTCATCGTGACGGGTCGGCGATCGGTAGTTTCAAGACGGGATTCCAGCGTGTCCTCCGCGAGGCCGGCGTCCTCTATGGCTCGGACGGCAAGAGGCGGGTCCCCTACTCGCTCCGCCACACCTACGCGACCATGCGGATCACCGAGGGCGTGAGCGTCTTTCAGCTCGCTGCGAACATGGGCACGTCCGTCGAGATGATCGAACAGTTCTACGGGAAGAAGCGGGTCCGGGACCCGAAGATGGCGACGGAGATCGCCAAGCGGGCCAGACCGTATTCGTCGACCTCTCCGCCCAGCCTTCGAGGTCTGACCCTCGTCTCGTTGACGCGGTGACCAGCGGTCACAAAGATCAAGCGGTGGGCAAAAAACTACCGACCAGCCCTATTGCCGCATAGAGGCGTGACGTTATTCCTCGATGACCTTGACGTTGACGGCGTCAACCCCATCGGAAATCTTCGAATTGCGGATCGTCAATGTGCCCTTGCCATTACCTTTCTGGACAACCTCGAAGCCGGACTTCTTGCCCTTGTCGTTTTTGGCGGTGGTGACCCGATCGACCAGAACATCGATGTCGCCCTGATCGCGTTGCACAAGCTCGGCGCCCTTGCCGCCATTGTCCCTCGCGATCACGTAGCGAAAATGCCCGGTAACACCGCCCGGCCCGCTTTCGACGACCTTGAAACCCTCATCGCCGTTGCCTTTTGCAACGCTGTGCCAGACCGCGATATTGAGCGAACCTTCGTCCTCCTCGCCGAAGTCGATGCCCTCGTCGAGATTGCGTCGGATCGAGGTGCCGACGATCAGCGCCCAGAGGTCACCCGGGCCGGCCTCATCGACATCGAATGCGTCGTCGAAATCGATGCTAAACTTGTAGCTCTTGACGAAGCCGGACGCGTAGAGCTCGACCTCGCGCTCGAGACACGCATCGTCCGGCGATCCCTTGATCTTGCCCGGAATATCGGCCTCCCGGACCTTGCCGTCCACGAACCCGGCGCGAGGCACCTTCGGCATGAAAGGCTTGAGCACCTTGGCGTCGCAATAGCTGCCATTGTCCTCGATCCGGGAATCGATGACGGCCACGAACACGCTGCCGGCACCGCCCTCATCCAGCTCGATACCGTCGGCACCCACGTCGACAAATTTCAAGTCGCGCGCGTCGAAGCGAATATCGCCGGGGCCGCGCTCATCGACCCGCAACCCATCGGCATCGAAGTGGCCATTGCCGACGTCGGAAATTTCCGAATTTGTTATCCGCACCGCGACCGACGCCGGCGAGCCGTCGCCCCCGCCGCCGCGCCCAGCGCCGCATTTGTCGCCGAGGTCGCAATCGGACACATGAATGCCGTGATAGGCGACGCCGGACACTGTAACCTTGTCCAGCGAAACCTGCACGGTGCCGGTCCGGTCTTTCGGCACGGCAACAAAGATGCCCTTGCCAAGGCCCTGAATGTTGATGCTAAATCCACCGCGGCCGCGGAAGTTCAGATCGCGCACCGCAAGGTCCGCGCCCGCGCTCACCGTCAGAAGCGTCGTGTCAGCGGCGGTCGACACCGTTTGTCCGCGGCCGAAGATCGCAAGCGGTGCCTTTCCTTGATAGGTCAAGGTCGAGTTGATGATGATCGCGCCATCGGTCGTCACCAGAATCGTAGCCGGCGCATCGCTCTTGGCGGCCTCCGAAAGAGCTGCACGCAAGGAGCCGTCGCCGCTGTCGTTGCCGTTGGTCACCAACGCCACGCCGGCCGCCGCACACGGGGCCGCGAATCCAACCACCGCAGCGACGACCACTGTAAGTTTCGAGGGCCATAGGCAAAACTTGAACATTGGTTTCCCCCTGACGGCCTATCATTGCCGGTCGTCCGTCGGCGCAACAACGACGCCTTTGTGCAACCGCGATCGTTACCAAAGACAGATTAACGATGATGATAGATTGTCGAGAATGATAGATAAACGGAGCTCCAGCGCATCCCTACCAGGGTATTGCATTGGCGGCCCACCTGCTGAACACGCTGGGGCTTTTCCTGTCGGCCTGCGTGACCGCGATACCCGAGGCTTGCAACAAGCTGTTCAAGGCGGCCACGCCGCCGGGCGGCGTCGCGCCGACGGACACGCTGTCCGCGGCGCAGAACATCGCCCGCCACCCGTCGCACAATGCGGACAAGCTCTTCGGCCTGCTGGACGCGTTCTTTCCGGTCCCGAAAGGCAAGCGGTACCGCGATGTGGCCCTGATACCTTACCTTTACTATGCGCCCAGCGCATGGACCCTGTCGCTGGTCTATTCTGGCGGCGGCTTCTTCGCGGTGGGCGGCGCCGCCATCGACGGCGAGGGTCATTTCTGGACCAACAACAACTGGCTGGTCGGCTCGCAGACCACGATTTACCAGCAGTTCGGCGGTGGCATCGGAAAGTTCGCGCCGAACGGTCGGCCGCTTTCGCCGATGATCACAGGTTATCGCGGCGGCGGCCTCGACAGCCCGGGCTGGGGCCTCGCGTTTTCGGCCGACGACAAGGTCTGGGCCACAAACCTGATCGGCCGCACCATTTCTGTGTTGGACCGCAAGACCGGCAAGCCGCTGTCGCCCGAGACGGGCTACAATTTCGACGGCAAGCTGGGGCAGATGCAGGGCATTCTCGTCGCACCGAACGGCGATGTCTGGACCGTCGACAATGAAAACAACCAGATCGTTCACCTGCCGGGCGGCGACGTCTCGAAGGGCCGCATTCTCGGCCGCACCGTGGACGGCAAGCCCGTGAACGGCACCCTGCAGGTGAAGGGCCCCTTCGGAATCGCCATCGATCAGCAGGACCGAATCTGGATCACCAACAGCGCGTCCAACACCGTGACCCGTTTTCCGGCTAGCGACCCAAGCAAGGCCGAGGAGATTAAAGTCGGATTCAACCCGCATGCCATCGCTATCGACAGCCAGGGCAATGCCTGGGTCGGCAATCTCGTCGGCCATCCGGGCGCGATGGAGAAGCTGGCCCTGGTCAAGCAGAAGCTCGAAGCCAGGGCTGAGGCGCTGAGAGGTTCGATGTCGGCGGACGAGCGCGCGGACAAAGTGTGGGTCGATCTTTGGAATATCCTCACCGAATATCCCGGCGGCGACGTCTCGATGATCCGACCTGACGGCACGGTGCTCGGCCCCTTCAACGCGGCCGGCAGCATCACCGGACCCTGGGGGATTGCCATCGACGGCAATGACAATGTCTGGGTCGCAAGTTCCACCAGCCATTCCGTCACACCAGCTTTGCGGCGTCCGCACGGAAAACTGCCCGCAGGGCGTGAAGACCGGTGATCCGATTTCCCCGAAGGGCGGCTATATCGGCGGCCTGCAGACGATTTCGGCGATCGCGCTCGACCCGGCCGGCAATGCCTGGGTGGCCAACAGCTGGAACAACACCAAGGCGGGATTCAGCAAGGTCCCGGCCGAGGCGCACTCCACCCAGTTTTCCGCCAACACCATGGTGGTTTTTTTCGGCGTCGCGAAGCCGGTGCGCACGCCGTTGATCGGGCCGGTTAAGGCACCGTAGAGGATCACAGCGCGGGTCAATAATCGCGGTTACTCTCCGATGGCATCGTCAGGTCAGTCCGCTGATCCAAACTGCGGCCTGGTGCCATTTCGGGCATTTGTAATTCTGTGGTCCTTTGAGAGAAGGAGATCCACAGCCGATTTATTCCGGCACTTCGTTTGACCATCCATAGCCGGCTCATGGCCCTTCGCGTCATTTCGCGGCAACACAACAATTCAGTCGTTTCCGGATCGCAGCGGACATTCTGCGCGCTATGCTCACAACACCGATTTCATGAACACGTGGCTTAGACAATTTCGCCACCGCTGGTGGTTTACTTTCCTGTTACTTCCAGCCGGCGACCAAATTAGACCTTTCGGATCAATGGCCTGCGATGGGTCAAAATCTTAGGAAACCGCTGCTCTATCCGGCTGAGCTACGGGACCGTCAGCGACCGATTTATCACAGCGAAATCAAAGGTGCACGCGCCTTGGCGGGCTGCCTTGGCGGATTTTCCCGCTGGAGTATGCGACTGATGCTCCCGCGCAATGAGCCCGGTGACAGTTGCTGAAAGCGCGGGATTTCTCACGCCTCAAGCCAGGCGATCGAGCGGAAACCGGGCGACGTCCTCCAGCAAAGTGATGAACGCATCGGCCTGATGCGCGGCGGTAGCTCGGCCCTTGTCCGCCGTCGCGGCCAATGCGTCACCGACGGCGCCGTCTGGATTCAAATCCGGTGCGATCCAGCCGAGGGATCGGATACCGATTGGACGGAGATGCGTGTACTCGTTGGCCATCCCGACCGCGCTTGACGGGAAATACTTGGCCTTGCTCATGTCGACCAGGTCCGGACGGAAATGCAGCATCAGCGACGTCTCGTCGGTCGACCTACCGGTCCTTCGGCAACCAATTTCGCGCGATGCCGAAGATCGCGAATTAGCGCAATTCGGACGACCCGCGCAATTCACAAAACCTGAATTGCGTATCGCCGTATTCCGCCACGCAGGCCGGGCGATAGATCGTTTCTGTCTGAAACAATAACGTAACATCATCCGATCGATCCGACGATGACCACGATAATTGATCGCTGACAAGTATGGCAGATAAGGCGATTGCAAGTGTCGCAATATGGCGAATACTCTTGGAGTTCATGGCTTGGCCCTCCTCCATTGGCCGCAGGCACTCGCGGCATCTCAGAGGCTAGGTCCATTCGCACAACAAAAGTATGATGCGCCTCACATTTCCGAAATTGTATGGTCTGCGATCATTCGCGCACATTTACAGGTGTCCCGGCATGGCGCCAGGATTTGATGATCAGACACAACACTCACAGATGATGATTTTTTTCATATTACGTGAGGCAGTTCACCAGCCGTCGCCGGCGGCTTCGCTACCTGTCAACGCGCGGAACGGTTGATGCCGCTCCTTCTCTCAGAAGCGGCTAGCAACACAGCAACAAAACATTGACAGGAGCCAACTATGAACTTCACTCGGAACGCACTCAAGCGCACCACTCTGGTCGCAATTCTCAGCGCAATTATTGCGGTTACCATTGCGCCTTCGTACGCCGGCGCCGCGACATCGTCCGGCGTTGTGAGCGACAACGGGCGATATATCGGCCAAGATCCGGACGCGAATGTTCGGTTCATGTTGAAGCGGGACGCCGGAAGCGAAAACTACTGATTACCGGAAAATCCGAATTCAATAGCGTCTCGGCGATGAAAGTCTCCGAGACGCTTTCTCAAAGTCCTCTCAGCCATACCCGACTGTCTGAATTTCGCATCGACTGCACTTAGTTATCCGTCGTCATCATCGCATTCGGCGATTTCTTGCAGGGCATGTGGCGCAAGTACCACTACACTCCCGCGCTCCAACCGAACCCAATTGCGTTGTTCCCAGTTGCGCAACTGCTTGTTGGTGCTTTCCCGAGACATTCCAATGATCTGGCCAATTTCGCGTTGGGTAATCACAATCTTGCGACCACCCGGCGCCGCTTCCGCGTTGTCAAGAAAGCGCAATAAGGCCTTTGCCAATCGCGCGGGCAGATCGAGGAACATGGAATCCTCGACTTGTTCGCTGGTCTTTCGCAGTCGCGAACACAGAATTTCAATCAGCTTCAAGGCAATTTCAGGCTGACTATGCACCAAGGGAATGAAATCTCGGCGCTCGATTGCGAGGAGATCGCAGTCGGTTAACGCCGTGGCATCTGCGGTTCTGGCCTGTCCATCGAGCAACGCAATCTCGCCAAAAATCTGCCCTTCACCGACCAGGTTGAAAATTGCATCCCGCCCAATGACGGACGGTGCGCTAATTTTTACGGTTCCTGAGCAGATTGCGAACAGGCTTGTCCCTGGATCCCCCTTTGCGAATATCGTTACGCCACGTTTAACGGATTTTGGAATGGCATAAGACGCCAGCCGATCGACGCCCTCTTCACCAAGCTGGCCGAAGATCGGGTGCTTCAACAGGATCGTGCGCTTATCAAACGTGCGGCCCGAAGAGAGACCGATTTTTTGGCTCGACATGACGCTCAACACCTCGACAGGCTTAAAGCAACTCCGTCATACAGCAATCCGGGAATAATACCTTTTTGAACAGACCTACATCCTGTCATTTCTATTCAGATAGAATGAAATTATCGATGCTTTGCAAGAACTCATAACAAATATTACAAATAGCAATAATATGATGACACTGTGCTTGCAATATATTGCTTTTTTAAGACCCCACACCAACACGCAACCTCGGTTAAATGGTAATCGGCAACCGTGAAGATCAACTAACATCGGTGCCCGCGCGGCACCTTACCTTTGAAAACCTTAAACGGTGGGTTGGCGAACCTTGCAGACCGCCTCTTGTAAAGGCGCTATTTCATCGTTTTCGATTGCCATCATACCCCCGTTTCGTCAGCGCGAACCCGAAATCATAAAGTTATTTATTGTTCTGTGAACTAGCTCACACAACTCGAATTTGTGAGATTCTAGCTTGGCGAAGCGGGGACCGCGCCTTTACGGAATAGGAAATCCGCAATACCATTTCAGCAATTCTGCTTCTTTTGCGGCCCTACCTGGAATGCTGGCTCACGGGCCTACGCCCGGCACTACTTCGGCTTATGACGCGGCTTGAACGTGTTTGTACCGGGATGGCTTGAATGAAGGTTTCATTTCCGCAAGCCGATGCGCAATCAGCCGGACGCCGCCGGTCGGCTTCGACATGCCAAGAGTACGAAAGCATTGGCAAGAGCAAGATCGGGTCGTTTCCGAATCATGATCTGAATTTCGATGCCGACATTGACATAATATTTGTCGAGGACGGACATCCGGTTCCCCCCTCACCGCAAAACGCCGCGTTCAAGGTCGAACTGCAACACAGCTTGTTACAATTGCTGGAATGGTGCCAGGAGAACGGCTTTAAGCCGACCGGCCTCGACGCTCTCGAGATCGATGTGTCAATAGATTTCAAGATTTCCAAGTCTCTAGTTCCAGCCTGGTTTGGTCACCGGGGCTACATGGAATTCCCGTTTTGGCGTGTGAATGCCCGGCGAGCAGCTGTCATGCACGAACTCGTTCATGTCTTTCTGCCAAACGCCAATCAATTCCTGGCGGAAGGGCTGGCCGTTGCTCTGCAGGCATCTCTCGGGAAAAACCCTGCCTTTCCGAACTTTGGGTGTCCATTGCACGACGTCGCGCGAGAACGTTTCGCCGCCATCGCCAATACCCTCCAGAACGGCGAGACGGCAAGCCTCGCGGTCGTCAAAATCGATGAACTCGACCGCATTGCGACCCCCGGCCCACTCGTTCTGACGGTTGGAGGCCGGCTCTTCGGCGAAGACCCCTTAGGACAGTCGCACGTTTATCCGCTCGCCGGATCGTTCGTGGAATTCCTCCTCGATATTTACGGGCCAGCGCGATTTTGCGCGCTGTATGCTCTGACCCCGCTGGTCCCATTCCAACAGAACGCCGGACGGGCAGGTCGCTGGGTGGGCATCTATGGACAGCCCCTGACAGCACTGCGCGACGAATGGCGCGCGATGCTCCTCAGGCGGCCTCCGGCTCCACGGCAGTCCCGCCGCAGAGAAACTTCGAACAGCCGTCAGACAAATTCCAGAAGCCGGCGTCCGATAAAGAGCGCCACCGCGATCACGCCTTGAAACATCCAGGAAGGGAGAACCGTGATGGTTGAAGTATTTCCTAAAAAGAAGATCGCAACACTGAAGAGGGGCGCTCGCAAAACGGCTCACGGCAAAGGGCTTGTGCCACTTCCTGGCGTGAAAACGGACGCAAAGGCTGCGGCGGAGGCGAACCCGAACGATCCCCAATCGCCTTACCATGGCAATACGCATTACGACCCCAAAGGATTTGAGAGCAATCGCAAACTGGCCGAGCGGATCAATGCAGCGGTAAGCGAGATCAAAACCAGCGATGACGATGGCGCGCGCTTCGTGCTGGCATGGCGAATGTATCCCAATGCGGACCATCCGGCCTGGAATCAAAACGACGTCCACTACTGCGGCTGCGGATGCGGCTGCTACGCCCCGGGAACGCAAACGCTGTCGCGCACCGAAAAGATTGCAGCGAACAGAAAAAACTCGGTATCAAAAAGCCGATCTTCCAAGAAGAACGCCCCCAAGAAGCAGGGCTGATGATTTCCTGGACAGCACAGCCGGTATTTGATCAGTCCATAGACGCCGCGCCGATCGCGGACGAACAGGAGGCGGATAGCGATGTCATCGATCATAGGTTTTCTAGGCAGCACGCCAAGCGCGGGTTTTGAGCACCTTGCAGCGGCATTTCGAGCGGGTCTGGCCGCCAAAAGCAATTCTGCAAACGGAAATGCGATCGTTGTCGAAGCATGGGCTGGTGGCAATTATGAGAGGCTCGATGAATTGGCAAACTGTCTGGTACACCAAAAGGTCGAACTTCTGGTTGCCGCTGGCGGAATTGTCGCGGCCAAGGCTGCGATTGCGGCCGCGAGCCCAAGCAACATTCCCGTCCTATATGTGACCGGGCGCAATCCTTCCATTGATCAGCTAGATGAGTATCCGAAAGCCTACGGCATCAACGTCGATACCAGCGACCTGCTGGATGCCCGCCGCCAGGATCTGGAAGTGATTCTTGGCGCAGGAGCTAAGATCGTGCTGATGGTCAACCCGCGCGCAGTCGTGGCATCGCAAGAAGAAAAGTCCTTCGGCGACTATTTTGAGGCGTCGGTTGCCAACCTGAGTGCGGCGTTCGCCAATGGTTCTCGCGACGCCCAAGGGGTGGTCGTCAGCGCGGACCCGTACTTCAACAGCCAGCGAAGGACAATTGTCGATCTTGCTGCCAAGCATAGCATCGCCGCGTCTTATCCCTGGTGCGATTATGTGGAGCTTGGTGGGTTGATCGGACGTGGCCCGAATCTGACCCGGGTCTATTCCCGGCTCGGGCTCATGGCTGCAGCCATTCTTGGCGGATCTTCATCGGCAATGGCTGACAGGCGGTATCTCCAGTCAGGAGCGCCGGAACTAGCGATTAATCTCAGGACTGCGGCCGCTCACGACCAAGTCATACCGGATTCACTTCTGCTAACTGCCGATCGGTTGATTTATTAACACCACAAGAGCTGGAAGCAGGCAATCTCGATTCAAGGGACAATGGCCAACGGATCGGATTATTCGGGCTAATCAAATAATCCGCCAGGATGAGAGGGCAGAATCAAATGACAAACGGTCAACAAATTCCAGTTGTCGGCTTTCTCAACAGTGGTTCGGCCGCTGAGTTCGCTGATTTTGTCGCGGCGTTCCGCGCAGGTCTCAGCGGAGCCGGATTCGATGAAGGCCGCAATGTTGCCATCGAATATCGTTGGGCCGATGGCCGGTACGATCAGCTTCCGAGCCTAGCCAGCGAACTGGCCCGCTGGCCGGTCGATGTCATTGCCGCAACAGGTGGGATCGTATCCGCCCGCGCCGCACAAGCCGCAACCAAGGCGATACCCATTCTGTTTATCAGCGGCCTCAATCCGGTTAAGGCTGGCCTGGTTGATAATCTTGAACGCCCCAGTGGCAACGCCACCGGCATCAATGTCGGCACGACCGAATTGCTGGCCGATCGACTTAAATACTTACGTGAAATGGTTCCGAATGCCGGCAAGATCGCCATCCTGGTCAACCCAAAGAGCTTTGTCGCGGCCATCGAAACCGCTGAAGTCAAAAATTCCGGCCTTGTCGTTGTGACGGCCAGTACGGCCGCCGAACTCGAGACGGCGTTTGGCGAGGCCGCGCAACAAGGCGCCGGCGCAATCCTGGTCAGCGCCGATCCTTTCTTTACAAGTCAGCGCAAGACAATCGTGGATCTTGCCAGCCGTCACGCGTTGCCGGCGGCCTATCCGTGGCAGGAATATGCCACCGCAGGCGGGCTCATGAGCCATGGTCCAAGCCTTTCGGACGCCTATAAGCAAGTCGGCGCCTATGTTGGTGAATTGCTAAAGGGCGCAAAGAGGGCAATGGGAGCCAATCTTATGGGGAACAGCAAATCTGCGCTGCCGGCCGTCAGACCTGCCTCGAAATCGGAAACGATCATCAACAACAAGGCCGCAATTGCCCATCGTCTGTCAATTCCAGGCAGACTGCGGACTCGGGCATATGTTATCGAGTGAGGCACCCGTTTGGTAACTGGTACGATGAACAACTCTTGCGGCGTCGGTATCGGATATCGATCCACCATTGCCGACTGGACGCGCTACAATCTCCATTGCTTCGACGTTCTCGAAGTTACCGTTGATCATTGTATCCACGGAGGTCGAGCACAGCGGGAGGCAATCCTCGATCTCGTCGGCCAGGTCCCGATGACGGCGCATGGAATCGGACTGTCAATCGGGACCGATGTGCCGCTCGACCTCGCCTATCTCGATCAAATAGCAGAATTGGTTGATCAATTGCATGCGCCGGCCTATAGCGAGCACCTTGCGTTCACGCGGGTGCCCGGCCGCGATTTGGCGAATCTTCTCCCACTCCCGCAGACCGAGGTCGTCGCCGAGTCGATCATTGAAAAGGTGCGGACGATTCAGTCGCGCGTCCCAATTCCGTTCCTCCTCGAAAATATTTCCTACATTTTTCAGTGGCCGGATTCGAACCTAAGCGATGCCGCATTCCTTGATCTGATCTGTCGCGAGACCGGCGCTGGACTTCTGCTCGATGTTGAAAATCTTTTTCTAAACGCCACCAATTATCATTTCGATGCCTACGATTTTCTGAACGCCCTGCCGGCCGGAATCGTCAAGGAAGTCCATATGGCCGGCGGCATCGCCATTGAAACCGACGATCCGGATCGGCCGATATTGGCAGACTCGCATTCTGAACCCGTGCCTGATGAAGCACTTGAGCTCCTGGGTGCGGTCTTCTCTCGGCATGCGCCGCATACGGTCATTCTTGAGCGCGACGACCGCTTTGATGCGGTCGATGAAATCCTAACCGACGTCGCGGCCATACGCGACGTGGTTGCACAATCGCAAGATCGCAGGACCCATGACAAACCGGCTCTTGGATCGGCAGGTTGATCTGCTGGCGTATCTGACTAGCGGCGAAGCGATCTTCAGAACCGAAGATCGCGGTCCTATGCCGTCTAGCCTCGAAGGCATGAATCGCCGCTATCTTGATCAAGAAGCCCGATTTTCCCATGAAAAGCGGATGAAAAAGATTCGGGCGGTCTTCCCCATGACGTTTGCGCTGCTCGGAGCCTCGGAGGCTGCGAGTGTTCGTTCCTTTGTCGACGCGTATCCTCCCTCGGACATCAGCCGAATTGCAAATGCGCGCCAGTTCCATCAATTCTTATGCGATCAAAGGCGGAAAGGTATGGCTCAGCCGCCTCATTTGAGGGACATCGCCGACTGCGAACTCGCCTGTGCCACCATTGTTGCGCGCTATGACGAGGATCGCGGCAAAACTGATCTCTCAATCCCGGTCGCCGCGCAGAACAGCATCCGGAGACGGCCAGATATTGTTCTCGTTCGGTGTGGCCACGATATCCGAACGATCTTCGAGGGTGGAGATGTGAGAATTATTCCCGAGCAACGGGAGACGTCGCTCGCGATTGCGATTCAGCAGGGCAACGGTCGACCTGGCATCCTGGAAATCCAATCCGCGACCTTCGATTTCCTTGCCGCCCTCGACGATTGGACCGCGCCAGATACCATCGGCACTACTCCAATCCATCGGGGGCTCATCAAAATACTCGCAAACCACGGCTTGATCGAGGTTCACCTGTGAGAATTGGAATCATCGGAAAATTTCCGCCCATTCAAGGCGGGGTCAGTATGCGAACCTACTGGACGGCGCATGGTCTAGCCGCGCGCGGGCACGATGTTCACGTCATTACCAATGCGCTGGAGGTGCAGCCGCCCTATCGCATGTTGATGCAGCAGGAAGACTGGGAAAGATGCGAGGGAACCTATAACGCTGGATCGGTTCGGGTGCATTGGACTGATCCAGTCGACCGATCGCAATCTTATATTCCAATGGCGAGCCCGTTCATTTCCAAACTTTCCTCGATTACGGCGCGGGTACACCGCGAGCGGCACCTCAACGTTATCCTTTCACACTATCTGGAGCCCTATGGTGTTGCCGGATATCTCGCCTCGCAGATGACCGGGGTGCCGCACGTCGTACGCATGGCCGGCAGCGATGCCGGACGGCTCTGGCATCATCCCCAGCTGGAGGAGCTTTACGATCACGTGCTGCGCTCCGCGGAAACCGTGATCGCCGCGCGGACTGTTGCCGAACGCGCAATCCTGCGTGGTGTCGAGCCGATTCGCATTGTTCCTGGCGGCGATTTTATCGTACCCGAAGACGTGTTTTCGCCGAATGGGCCGCTTCTCGATTTGGCGCGGTTGCGCCGCGATGCCGAGGCCGACCCGGATTCTCGCGAACTCGTTTGGGGAACCTTTTCCGGCAATCGTCCCTATTTCGGCATTTATGGCAAACTCGGTGAATCGAAGGGGTCGTTTGCGCTGCTTGAAGCATTGTATCGGTTAAAACTGGCGGGGCATGACATTGGGCTGGTCGCGCTCGCGCATGGACCGGCCGATGTCGAAAAGCGCTTCCGAACGCTCGCGCGCCGGCTTGGGTTATCAGATCGCATTCTGCAACTACCATTCCTGGCGCATTGGCGGGTACCAGAATTCATCCGCTCCTGTCTTGCCGTTTGTTGTCTGGAGCAGAATTTTCCGATCAACTTCCATTCGCCGATTGTGCCACGCGAAGTCCTGCTGTGTGGCGGCTGCCTGGTCGCCGCGACGGAAATCATACGCAAGATACCGGAATATGAAAGCTTGCCGCACGGGTATGGCTGCATTGCAATCCCCGATGTCAACGACGTCGCTACGCTTACCCAGACGCTTGCTTCGATTACGGTCGACCCAGCACCAATTGGGGCGATGGGAAAGCGCGGACGGCGCTTTACCCGCGCGATGCAGGATAAGACACCTTTCCCGCAACAGCTGGAGAGCGTCTTGCAGGGCGCAGCCGAGCGTCGACCCCCACCGTCGGTTCGTGTTGCGAGCCCAACGATGGCAGGCTCATCGCAGGACCGGGACCGCTTTCCCCTGACCCGGCTTGCGGCCGGCGCATACGGCTGTCCCGTAAGCTGCGCGACCGACGGGTCATCCTTTGATCTCATGCAGGCGCGAAAAACCCTGAAAACCGTCGAAATGGCTGAGATCAAGATGACGGCGCTACCGCGCGCATCCTTCGCCGCTGCAATCCGGGTTGAAATTGCGATCGCGGAGGCCGAAGACGAAGCTGCAGGCGACAACTCAACCGAAAATTCGGATGGGCTCTTTCGATTGCAAATTCAGAGGTGGGCGCTTGATGATGGCGCCATCAATGGCCTCTTCCCTTACCGCAATCCAAGCACGCGTCTGGTCAGTTTCGATTTCGACGTTTCGGCATTTCATACCGTTCAAACGGCTGCAGATTTTCCCGCCGAAGTTCCCGGCCGCCCAAGCCATCTCGTGGTCTTCGGATCGAGCGCTTGTTGTCGTCCGCCAGTACATATCGACAGCCGGACCGCTGCGATACTGAGGCAAATTAATGGAAACTCGACCGTGGCCGACGTCATCAAGCAATTCATTGGCACAGAGTGCTCGGAGACAGCAGGCAAGGAGCAGGCCTGGATCGAGAACCTATTCAAGCTGGGCTTGATCTGGCTTCGCGAAGCGCGTCCCGGCGATACCAAAGGCATGGCGGGACAGCCATTTTTCAACGAGCGTTCAGCTTCTCAACCGGCTCGGCGACGGAAAACACAACCCCACCGTATATTACCAGCCGTGTGAAGCGCCTCACACACGCCTCAACTTCCAGTATATTACGATAAGCTATTGTGGGACGGGCCAACCCGAAAGGCGGGATTTAATCATGAATCCTATCATCCGACGACGTGAGTTCATCGGCCTGCTGGGCACCGCTGCGTTCGCATTGGTCGACCCGGCCGGCGCGCAATCACCACAGGCTCCGCAGTCTTCCAAGACGCCTGTCATCGGATTTCTGAACAGCGTTTCGCCGAAGGCCTTCAAGCAATTCGTGACAGAGTTCCATCGGGGCCTCAAGGAGGCGGGCTATGTCGAAGGCCAGAACGTCAAGATCGAGTATCGATGGGCACGTGGTGACTATAAACAGCTCTCGGAACTTGCGGCCGAACTCGTAAATATGAATGTCGATGTTATCGCTACCACCGGCGGCCTGGTTTCAGCGCGCGCGGCAAAAACGGCTACAAGCACCATCCCGATCTTGTTCATCGCCGGTTTCGATCCTGTCAAGCTCGGTCTTGTCGGCAGCATCAATAAGCCCGGTGGCAACGCTACTGGATTCAGTGTCTATACAACCGAGCTTCTCAAAAAGCGACTGGAAGTGTTGCGTGAGCTTGTTAGTGGCGCCAACAAGATCGGGATGCTGCTCAATCCAAATACCGTAATCGCGCCTAAAGAAACGGAAGATATGATCGCAGCGACCACGGCGCTCGGCCTTGAATTGGTCATTCTAAATGCTGCGAATGTCAACGATCTGAAATCAGCCTTTGCATCAGCGGCCGACCGAAATGTCTCCGCTCTCCTTGTGAGCGCCGATCCATTCTTTACTGCGCAACGAGCGACCATCACGGCCTTGGCTGCCAAACATGGCATTCCTGCCGGCTATCCGTGGAGGGAATATACCATCGCCGGAGGCTTGATGAGCTACGGACCAAGCATCAAGGAAGCCTATTACAAAACCGGACTTTATGCCGGCCGCATTATCAAAGGCGCCAAACCAGGTGAACTTCCAGTTCAATTACCAACAAATTTTGAGCTGGTCATCAATTTGAAGTCCGCGAAGGCATTGAATCTCTCCGTATCGCCCTGGCTACTCGCACGTACCGATGAAGTAATCGAATGAAGCAATTGGACCTGCCGTCGGCGTTCGCAGCGGTTCCTGGTCGGATACCTGCTTCGATCCGGCGTGCCGTCGGCTTCAGGCGTTGGCCGGATTTTCATGTCCGCGGCCGGATTTTCGTCAAGTATGTCGCATTGTTCGTTGCCGTCGTTTGCATCGCGCTCCTGGCCAATGGCGGCTTTCAAATGTGGTTTTTCTACAAAGAACATACAGCCTCGCTTATTCGCATTCAGCGTCAACAAGCGGAAGCTGTTGCCATCAAGATTGAGCAGTTCCTGAAAGAGATAGAGTCGCAACTCGGTTGGACGACGCAATTGCCTTGGGTGGCAAGCACCTTGGAGCAACGGCGGATCAACTCATTGCGTCTGCTTAATCAAGTGCCCGCAATTACCGAGCTCACCCAGATCGACCCGCAGGGCCGTGAGCGGTTACACGTTTCACGACTAGAAATGGATGTCATCGACAGCCGGAAAGACTATTCGCACGATCCAATATTCACCGAAGCGGTCGCAAACAAGCGCTTTTACAGCACAGTCCACTTCCGGAATGACTCAGAGCCCTACCTGACGCTGGCGCTTGCCGGATCCCGCCGCGACACCGGGGTCAGCGTGGCGGAAGTAAACTTGAAGTTCATTTGGGACCTGATTTCCCAGATTAAGGTCGGCAAGGATGGCCGGGCAATGGTCATTGATGCACTTGGCCGCCTTATCGCACATCCCGACATCAGCCTTGTTCTTCGGAACATAGACCTTTCCGGGCTGCGGCAGGTACAGGTAGCACGAGCCGCATTTCCCGACACCTCATCCGGTACTGTTGACGATGTTCGCGATCTCCAAGGCCGCACAGTCCTGTCTGCGCATGCCCTAATAACGCCGGTCAGTTGGCTGGTCTTTGTCGAACTTCCAACGAATGAGGCCTATGCGCCGCTTTATGCGACGATCCGGCAAATGGCTTTTGTGTTGTTCGGGGCGCTCATGCTCGCCGTTCTTTCCGGGATGGTCTTGGCGCGAAAAATGGTCGTTCCGATTCAGGCGCTCGGCGCGGGGGCGGCACGAATCGGCAAGGGCGACCTTAGTCAAAACATTTCAATTAAAACAGGAGATGAACTCGAAGCCCTGGCGGACCAATTTAACGATATGGCGGGAAAACTGCGCGATTCCTACGCAGACATGGAACATAAGGTGCAAATCCGGACCCAGGAGCTCGCCCAGTCCATCGACCAGCTGAAGGCGCTTGGCGAGGTCAGCCAAGCCGTCAACTCCACCCTCGATTTGGAAACAGTCCTGACCACCATCGTCGCAAAGGCCGTACAGCTCTCGGGTGCCGAAGCCGGCGCAGTTTATGTCTTTGATGATTCGAGATCAAGCTTTTCACTTAGGGCTACATATGGCATGGATCAGGAAATTATTTCGGCACTTTCGGAGCAACATATCGGCCTCGATCACCCGCACGTTTCGACCGCAATTGCAGACAGGCGGCCAATACAAATTGCAGATCTTCGGAACGAAACACCGACCTCCGTCAATCGAATTCTCGCTCGCGCTGGCTATCGCGCATTATTGGTCGCGCCATTGCTCAGACCGGACAAAGTCACAGGAATGCTCGTCGTACGGCGTAAGGAACCTGGCCTTTTCGGCAGGGCAACCGTCGATCTCCTGACGACGTTCGCCGCACAATCAGTATTGGCCATTCAGAACGCTAGGCTATTCAGCGAGATCGACGAGAAGAGCCGACAAATCGAGATCGCCAGCAAGCACAAATCGCAATTCCTCGCCAACATGAGCCATGAGCTTAGAACACCTCTTAATGCCATTCTTGGCTACACGGAACTGATACTCGACAACATTTACGGCCCTGTTCCGGAGAAGATGCGCCGCGTGGTTGATCGTGTGCAGGTCAATGGCCAACACCTTCTCGGGCTTATCAATGAGGTTCTCGACTTGACGAAGATCGAGGCAGGTCAGCTCACACTATCGATTTCCGATTATTCGATGCGTGACGTGATTGATAGCGTATTTCACGTCGTCGAATCGTTGGCCGCGGAAAAGCAACTGAAACTCAGAACTGATGTGCCATCAGCCATCCCGCCCGGACGCGGCGATGAGCGCCGCCTTGCCCAAGTGCTGCTGAATCTCGTGGGCAATGCCATTAAATTCACCGATTCGGGTGAAGTCGTCATCGCGGCCCTCACAGAAAATGGAAACTTCACCGTGTCTGTGCGGGATACCGGTCCAGGAATTTCGCCGCAGGACCAGTGCAAGATCTTCGACGAGTTTCAGCAAGCCGGCACATCGGAACCACAATTGCGCCGCGGCACAGGCCTCGGCCTATCCATTGCCAAGCGCATTATCGACGTCCATGGCGGCCGAATATGGGTCAATTCCATAGTCGGCGAAGGCGCAACATTCACTTTCACAATTCCGATCATCGTCGAACGGCAGGCCCAGCAATCATGAAAAAATGCATCCTCGTGGTCGAAGATCAAGAGGACAATCGGCAAATTCTTCGGGATCTCCTTGCCAACGCGGGATACCACATGTTCGAGGCCGGGGATGGCGCAGAGGCAGTTACAACCGCGGCTAACCTAAAGCCTGATTTGATCCTTATGGATATTCAATTGCCAATTCTTGATGGTTTTGAAGCGACGCGCCGCATCAAGTCCAATCCCGCGCTGAACAACATTCCGGTCATCGCCGTCACATCCTATGCTTTGAGCGGCGACGAGAACCTCGCACGTAACGCTGGTTGCGACGCATACGTCTCAAAACCATACAGCCCGCGCAAAATATTGGCCATAATACAAGAGTTGTTGCGCGAATCCTGACCCAATCGAATGAAAACGCTGCCTGGAAACCGGATTGAACCATTGCACGCATCGGCGCAGCCATGTACGACCCGCCCCTCATTCTGATCGTCGACGACAACGAGACCAATCGTGATATTATAGCAACACGATTAGAGTCCCATGGCTATCGTACCTTGCAGGCGACTGATGGCATGCAAGCCATCTCCATGGCAAACCAACACCGGCCCGACCTGATCCTTCTTGATATCGTGATGCCGAACCTTGACGGGCTCGAGGCCTGCCGCAGAATCAAGCGACAGCTCGATCTGCCATTTACGCCGATCATTTTATTAACTGCCAAGGCCGCTACGAGCGATGTCGTAGCCGGCCTGGACGCTGGCGCCGATGAATATCTGACAAAGCCAGTCGACCATATTGCCTTAGTTGCACGCGTTCGATCCGTGCTTAGGATCAAGGCTCTGCATGACCAGGTGCAAGAACAGGCTGGCGAACTGAAGGTCTGGAACCAGACATTGGAACAACGGGTCGCCGATCAAATCGAGCAGCTCAACCGCGTCGGTCGGCTCAAGCATTTTTTGTCACCACAGGTAGCCGAACTCGTCATGTCGAGTGGCGGTGAGAGTTTATTGGGAAGCCATCGCGGCGAAGTGACGGTGGTCTGTTGTGATCTGCGCGGATTTACAGCTTTCTCCGAATCCTCGGAACCGGAGGAGGTGATGGGTGTATTGCAGGATTATTACACGACGTTGGGCGGCCTTATCCAAAAGTATCAAGGAACTGTCGAACGCTTTGCCGGGGACGACGTCCTCGTAATATTCAATGATCCACTGCCGTGTCCCAATCCGCCGATCCGCGCTGTGGAGATGGCCACGGACATGCGCAATGCGGTCCGGCACCTCGCACTCGGATGGCGCGAGTGCAGCTACGATCTCGGATTTGGAATAGGCGTCGCTCACGGATTTGCGACGTTGGGCTGCGTCGGATTCGAGGGCCGGTTGCAATATTCGGTCACCGGTTCCGTGGCCAATCTCGCCTCCCGACTCTGCGGAGAGGCTCGCGATGGCCAGATTCTCGTGGAAACTCGCGTGCGCACCGTCGTTGAAAATGTCATGGAACTAGAACTGATTGGCGATCTAGTTCTCAAGGGATTCCGGCGCGCAGTCACGACGTACAATGTGGTGGGTCATACGCGGTAGGGCGTGAAATGGATTCATCGCAGATATTTCCGCAATACTTAATGCGAAATGCCAGATTTCTGGTCCGCTGTGGCGAAGCAATATGAAGCGGCCGCGATGAACCAACGCAACGTGTTGGGCTGAAAAGCGAAGCCGCCATGTCCCAATGCGCTTTTGTATATGCTTCGGCTCGCGATCCTTTTAATGCATTGTGGCCTCGGCGACCGGGCTCTTCATTTTACGCGAGTAAGAACTTGAGCCCATGTCGCAGTCGGATCTGATTGCGGTCACCAGTTGCGGCGAAGGCGAAAAAGTCGTCGGCCCGAACTCTGGGATTTGGCCGATAGGTCAGGCCGCCCTTCCCACGCCTAATGACGAGGCCGTTTTGTGGCGTCGTGGTAATGCTTTGCACTTCGCCATGACAGGTGCGGGATGCGGAAAGAATCAAACACGCTCCACCGCCCGGAACCACCATCATTGCGACTTTAGTTCCCCTTAGCGAATGCAATCTCGGTGTGACCCGACATTGATCTACGTTCAAGAGGCCGCTGCCAGCCGCCGTGGCAACAGCCGCAACGAGCGAAACAATTGACGCAACCACGAAATGCTTCTAATTATTTCGGATACAGGCGATCTCGTCTTTTGACGATTTCTTAAATATTCGGGTCAGCCTTTGCCATTCGGGCCGAACAGATTATTGTGCAGACATCATACGCTCCTCAAAATAGTTAAGTCGTGACGATTTTCGTCATAACAATCGTCTTGATCCACTATTGTGATCGCGTCATCTGGACGCAATTTAGCGCCAATCGTCGGCATCCTTCATGGCCGTGCACGGCCGCGCTCATTCGATGTGCTTTCGAAACGGGGGGTAATTCTAATGTTCCCGGCCGCCATTCTTTTGAATGACGATTTGATTTGGCTGGCGCATAGACTATTGCTGTAAATTCCGCAAACTCATCAATATCATCCGGCCTGGGAATATCATTGCTGGCCACCAGGCTGCCGGCTGACATTCTTTGCGATTGCGCTTTGATAACCGGCTCAGCCATATTTTGTGCAACATACCTGCGCTCGACGTTTAATCCGACAATCATAAACACTCCGAGCAGCGCGCAGGCACCCATGATAGGTTTCCGCTCTCGACGCACGTCTTTTCAATCGTGATCTGATTGGGTCGTGCTGAAACAGTTGGTCATCGATGCCTCCTGGGGTCCGATATTTGCATCGAACATAATATCCGTTCGTTTTATTCCAAATAAATGAATCTGTTCACACAGTCTCAGCCATTTCTGACACTGACGAACGGATACATGTACATTTCCATTGATAAACGGTCTTGCTTAGTACCACAATTATCCTAAATACGGTTTTTTTATTGATGCACGGCAAACAAAATGACCCGGCATTGAGCCGGGCCATTTTCAGTTTTTGGTTGAATACTCCATCAGAAAAGATCAGAAGTTCTCGCTTCCGGCGTCTCGCCTCAACATCAGGCGGACATTGCTGTCCGGATCCTGACCGATATACTGTCCGCCAACGATGACGGTGTCGTTGGTGAGCGGAGTGCTCTGCGCGAAAGCCGGAGCGGCAATGGCGGTGGCGAGAAGCAGAGTGGTGATCAGCGTTTTCATGTGACGTCTCCAGGTTGCGATTTTTTCAAGGTCCAAGTCAATCAAGGACGTTACCTTGATAGCGCCACTCTCGCTTCTCAGACGTGAGGCACCTCACATGCGCTAAAATATTTGAAACACCGATTCGTTTAGTTATTTTCTTTCGTTAAGAACATCCGCCAGGACGGGGAAGCTTTGCATTGGCGCAATCTCGACTGCAAACAGGACTTGCGCGTTATTGAGCGTAAAGCGGAGCTTGTCGGGCTTGGACGGGCGCGGCAGCCGAAGGCAGTTCTGAGTTACCATTCGGAGAGGCAATTGTGAGATCTCTCACACAGATCCCGGTATGGCTGTCCAATGGAGTATGGACATCTGACGGCTGACTGGCCGCCCGGTCCACAGTCAATATCTTCGGTGCCTAGCCGACTTGCCGCTGGCAGGGCGGCGCGTTCAGCTTGTGGTCAGGGCGCGCCGCTTCCGCTGAGTCGCTGTACTATGCGGCCGGAGCATTTTCACCGAACGCTTCCAAGATGGCGTTCTGGAGCCATGGGGGCGGCGAACGGTGCGGCTCGATTATGTCGTGCATCATCTGGCCTCGCTTTGAGTGGACGTCCAGTGGCAAGTTTCGCCCGGCGGCTTATGCTCCCTGTTAGCAATGATACGCAGTTGCGGATTGTTCGAAGGCGCGGCTGCCCGCCCGTTACTCCGCCGAGCATGATCGGCATCGACAACTGGGCTTGGCGTCGAAATCAGCGGTACGGAACAATCATCTGCAATCTTGAACGGCGGCGTTTCAGGGTGCTTGGCTTCCGGGGCTCAATTCGGGTCGTGACGGAGTGGGCTACACGACGTCGGCGCGCGGAAATGGCTGATGCTGAAAGCCCGCATTGCGTTCCGTCCGCCAGAACGATCGCCCGAACTCATGCCCACGGGCCGCTATACCCTGTCAATATCAGAGACCGTAACCATCGCGGCGATCGAGAATGGCGTTCCCTTGCTGGTGGAGGCTCGAGAGGTCATTGCCACTTTCCATACGATGATCCGCAAGAAAGCTTCGGCCGTAATTGATCCATGGCTCGAACGGGCTCGCGAGAGCCTTGTGGCTTCCTTTGCCAACGGCATCATCAAGAGCCAAGCGGCGGTCAGCGCCGCAATCACAACATCATGCTCCAACGGTCAGACTGAAGGCCAGATCACCAAGATCAAACTCGTTAAACGTCAGATGTACGACCACGCCAAGCTAGATCTGCTTCAAGCCAGGCTTATCGGCGCCACATGAGCCGGCCTGCACCAAAACTGCGTCAGAGCCAATTTTAAATGCCGATTGACATCGGTGCGGCACTTTCAGGCTAGAATAGACGGCAAAATTTCTCATATTGTGCTGTCGCACGGTCTCGGTGCAACATTCTCCCGGTCCGGCCGGGTTCGAGAAAGGCCCGGGGAATGGGCATTGATGGAACTCGCTGGGGATTTCTGCACTTTATCGTCATCGCCATGCCGGCCATCGTGGCCCAATTAAAAGCGATCAAGCGCGGCCAGTTTCGGACCTGAACTTCGAACCGATCAACTCATTGCCGGCGGGGCGCCAGCATTGACCGGACAATCATCCGGCCTGATGACCGTTGGTGCACCTAACGGGATCTGATATCCCGCCGCAACCGTTGTCGACCTGCGCCTCGACTGTCCTGGGAACAGTGGGCGAACCTACTGGCGCAAAACTTCCGCGAGCGAGCAGTTGACAATTCCTTGCATCCAAAACTTGGTGACGTGATCTTTCGGCACGGACGAAAGCTGAATAGACCGCCAATTCAACTTCACTATGTGGGCCTATAACAACAATATCATCAAACACCCATTGCCCGGTTGAGCAAAGAAGGATTTCAACAGACGCAAAGAGCGCACTGCGCCGATTGAGACAATTGCCACAATCGGCGCGGTCTTCAGATGTAAGGCTGCCCCATCACGTCGACAATTGGACTATAGCTTCATGACCAGTTCGTTGGTCATCATCGGCTTCATGTCGATATCATTCTTGATGAAGCCCGCACCCTTGTAGATCGTCACCAATTCCTGCATCGGCGGAACATCAATCCAACCGAGGCCGTGTTTGCGGGTGTTGGCGTTCTGCGAGGTGAGGATTCGCAGCTTGATGCTGGCCTTGACCCTTGCCGGATCCTTGCCGTCGAGCGCGACCTTCTCCGTGATGGCCGCGGCCTCGTCCGGATTTTTGATGGTGTATTCCATGCCCTTCTTATAGGCCTTCAGAAAGCGGACATAGAATTCCTTCTTCGGTTCGAAATTCTTTTCGTCGATCACGAACAAGTCCGTCGAAGTGTTAAGATAGTTTCGCGCCCATATGACATCGACCGCGCCAAGTCCCGACGCCTGCATGCCGTACAGCAACGTATCGGTCGAGGCCATCGCATCAACCTTGCCGGCCAAAATGGCGGGCGCCGCATTAATCCCAAGCCCGATCAGTTCGACGTCGCGCTCGCTCATGCCGTTCAACGCCAGGATGGTTGCAAGATTGTATCGCGTGCCACTCGCCATGCTGATGACGCCGACCTTCTTGCCCTTGAGATCGGCCGGCGTGATGATCTGCTGCTTCTTGAGAGAAAACACGTTGAAGGCGTTGTTCGGATAGATGTCATAGACCGCCTTGAGCTTGATGCCCTTGTCAGCAGCCAAGAGCAGGGCTTCCGGGCCGACGAACGCGATGTCGCCGTTGGTCGCGATCATGTTCTTCAGCGCGTCGCCCGATCCCTTGCCGGGGATCCAGTCCAATTCAAGGCCTTGTTCCTTGAAAAACCCCTTCTGTTCCGAAACATAGACGTTGCCGAGTTCCGCCAGGCGCGGCCCCCAACAGCACATCTTCACTTTTTCAAGCGCCTGGGCGCCAGCCTTGCTGACGAAGGGGCTGCCGATGGCGGTCGCCGCCACCGCGGCGCTGCCCAACATCACGTGCCTGCAATTCACATCCGGGAAGGCTTTGTTGTACGTCGTCATTGCCGTGTTTCCTTATTGGTTACAGAGGACCAGTCCATTCCTGCTCTTCAACGTTCGCCCCCTCGCCACTCTCGCAGACGGCTCGTCATTCGCCGCGTTTGACGTGCCGCCAGGAGAAAAACGTGCTCTCCAACAATTCCATGATCTTGTAGAGAACGATGCCCATGACCGTGAGATAGACGAAGATCGCGAACATCAATGGCGTATCGAAGCTGCCCTGCGACGCGATAATGAGCGCACCGAGGCCGCGGTTTGCGCCGACATATTCGCCGACCACCGCTCCGACCACGGCAAGCGTAATGGCAACCCGCAGTCCTGCGAATATGACCGGCAGCGCATTCGGGATCTGCAATTTCCAGAATGTCTGCCACCGATTTGCGGTCAGAACCCGGAACAGCTCAAGTTGGTACGGATTGGCCGACGTGAGGCCGATAATGGTGTTTTCCAGGAGCGGGAAGAAGCAGATCAGCGCGGTGATGACGACCTTGGGCGTGATCCCGAAGCCCAGCCAGATCACCATGATCGGCGCAAGCGCGAGCTTGGGCATCGCCTGCGAAGCGACAATGTAGGGACTGATGATTGTGCGGATCAGGTCACTTTGCGCGGCGAGGGTTCCCAGCGCTACGCCGACAACGCAGCCAAGCAGAAATCCAAGGATCACTTCCGTGAGGGTGACCCACATATGCATCAGTAATACGCCGCTCGCAGTGCCGTCGATCAAAGCCTGAAGCACTTCATAGGGCGTCGGAAGAACAAGCGTCGAAAGGCCAAGAAGCTTTACCGTCAGCCACCAAAACACCAGCATCGCGACGAACACAGCAAGCGTCAGCGTCCACTGCCCAAGCTTTGTCCTGTACCAGACCGGACGCTCCGCCACGTCCGCTTCGGTTGATACCGGGGCCACGCTCATTGCCATTGTCTCCTAGGAACTCATGGCGTGCTTCATGTCGCGGCAAAGCCGGGTGAAGCGGTCGTCAAAACGATGCTCCGCCAAGCGTGGACGCGGCAGGTCGATATCGAAAACTTCCTTGACGTGTCCCGGCCGACTGCCGAGCATCACGACGCGGTCGGACAGGAACGCGGCTTCCGCTATGTCGTGGGTCACGAATACCGCAGTGGTGCGACTGTGGCTCCAGATGCGCAGCAGCTCCATATTCATCTGTTCGCGGGTGATGGCGTCGAGCGCGCCAAACGGCTCATCCATCAGCAGAACCGAAGGCGATAGTATCAGCGCCCGGGCGATCGACACCCGTTGCTGCATACCTCCGGACAGTTGAATGGGATGATGGTTTTCAAATCCACCCAATCCCATCATCCGCAGGAGATCCAGCGCCTTGTCACGATAGTCATCCAGCCGGAGCTTGAAGATCTCGATTGGCAGCAGGATGTTTTCCAAGACCGTGCGCCATTCCAGCAGAACCGACTGCTGAAAGACAAATCCCATATCCCGGCTTGGCTTCGTGACAGGCGCGCCATCAATCAGCACACGACCGCTCGATGCGGGGATCAGTCCCGCCAAGATTCGCAGCAGCGTCGTCTTGCCACATCCGCTTTCGCCGAGAATGGACACGAACTGACCGTCGGCGATTGCCAGATTGACTTCGTCGAGCGCGAGCATCCGTTTTAGCCCGGAACCGAACGTCTTGGTCACCGCCTGGAATTCGATCTTCGTCGGCGCCGGTTCGCGTTTCATGGTCACTTCCGGTGCTGAAGCGGAGGACGTCGATCCCGGGTCGATTGAAAACGACGTCGCACTACTCATCAAAGCCATACCTCATTCAGTTTTTCCGAGCCGCCAGACGCACCATCAATGCAAGTTCTGGACCAGTACATGCGTGGTGGCGCCATCAATATCGCCCTACGCCGAATGGATTTGCGCGCAGCATCGCGCATCGGAATACCCGCTCGGTGCGGTTGTGTTTCGCATCTGACGATCCACAATTTCCCTAGCCAAAACCATTCTAGTAGATAAATTATTCAATATGCAAATACGAACCCACACCAACCCAGGTTCACCAACCGAAAATTTCCTGCACAATTCCTGGACGCACGTTGCCGCCAGGATATGCAACGCAAGATCTTCGGAACGTGCGGCAGAGCCACCAGCCGGAAAATGACCATCAAACGGCGGGGCTTGCGGGGGACAAAGTTAACGAGAAAGGGATTATCGAATGTCAGAGCCGACCACAGTGGATATTCTGATCGCGGGCGGCACTTTGTTGACGCTCGATGGCCAGCGGCGAATTCTGACCGACGGCGCGATTGCCATCAGCGGCGATCGCATTGTCGCGGTCGGCAAGACGCCGGAGATCAAGCAGCGGTATACCGGCAAGAGGGTGATCGACGCTTCGCACCGGCTGGTGATGCCAGGCCTGGTCGACGGCCACGCCCATTTGAACGAGATCGCCCGCGGCCTCATTCCCGATGATCTGAAGACCAGCGATTGGTTGAAGTACTGGTGCTACCCCTACTTTGCCGCGACGACCGAGCAGGACGAATACTGGTATTCCCAGTGCCTGATCGCCGAAATGATCCGCTCCGGAACGACCTGTTTTGCGGAACCGGGCTGCAAGTTCCTGCCTGAGATCGTCAAATCGATCGACAAGAGCGGAATCCGCGCGAGCACCGGCAGCTGGGTATGGGACCATGGCGGCCCGGACGGTCACAAATGCCCGGAATATTTCCTCAAGATGAGCCTCAAGGAATGCCTCGATCTGACAGAGAACAACATCAAGTCGTTCCACAATGCAGCCAATGGCCGCATCAAGATATTCGCCACAATTGAAGGAGTTGGCACCTGCTCGGACGAATTGATGATCGGCACCAAGGAGATCGCCGACCGCTACGGCACGTCGACGTTGATGCACAAGGCGAGTTCGCGCGAGGAGGCGGCAGCGGAGCTGCGCGCCACCGGCCACCGGCCGGTTGAGCATATGTACAAAATCGGTGTCCTCGGGCCCAACGTCTATCTCAACCACATGACCGCGGTCGACGATTTCGAAGTCGCCTACCTGGCCGAGACCGACACCAAGGTGTGCCAGAATCCGCCGGCCGCGCTGAAGCTGGCCAAAGGCACGACACAGATGGGCAAGTTCCTGGAAATGCGCAAAGCGGGCGTGAACGTGGCGCTCGGCTGTGATGGCGTCAATTCCGGGGATCACAAGGACATGTTCCGCGCCATGTACCTTGCCGCGACATTGCCGAAGGACGCACGAATTGACGCGTCAGTCATCACCGCCGAAGACGTCATCGAGATGGCGACGCTCAACGGCTACCGCGCTCTTGGATGGGACAAGGACCTCGGTGTCATCGAGGCCGGGCGCAAGGCCGATCTGATCCTGATCGACATTGACCGTCCCGAATTCGTACCGACCTACAATTACGTTTATAGTCTGGTCTATACGGCGAGCGGCGATTGTGTCGACGCGGTCATCGTCGACGGCAAGATCCTGATGGAAGGCCGCGAACTGACCACGATCGATCTCGATGAGGTGCGCGCGCATTGCCGCGAACTCGCACCGAAGCTGCTGGAACGGTCGAATGTCAAACCGGTTTCGCGCTGGCCGGTGGTGTAACTCTTCGCGTCTAGAGCGCTTTCAATTCAAGTAGAATCATGAAAGCGCGCTATCTTTTTGTTTTGTCGCATTTCCGGACGGCGAACCGGTTTCCACTTCGCCTGGAAATGCTCTTGCGTGGTCGCTGAGACCGTATCAGCGCCGCGCCGCGAGGAGCTCCGACACCATGGCTGGCAGTGGTAATGCCGCGGCACCGTTTCGCAGCGCATCTTCGCAGAGTTTGGCGAATGCCAGCACGACCGCGTCGCACCCCCAGGCACTGACGATCTGTAAGCCGACCGGCAGGCCGTCAGCCATGCCGCACGGAATTGAAATCGCCGGCTGCCCCGAGATATTGAACGGATAGGTGTAAGGTGTCCACGTCACCCACGGCAGCGGCGCATCGGCCTCGCCGCCAGGCGGAACCTCGTCTTCTGCCGCAAACGCCGTCAACGGCATCGTCGGCGTGACCAGGACATCGACCTCCTCGCACAACGCGAAGGCATTGGCGACGAATTTCCGCCGCGCCTCGATCGCCTGAAAGAATTCCGGCAGCGTGTAGTCCTGCGCGAGCGTGTAGCAGCGCACCAATCCGGGATCCATGATGTCGGCGCTGCTCTTGACGATATCGACAAAACCATAGCCGCGCCCTGTCACCCAGAACGCCTCAAAAATCGCGCGCGGCAGCGCCGCGTCGAATGTTACCGTTCTAACATCGGCCTTGATGGCGCCTTTCAGGATATCGACGGCATGCCCGAACGCGTCCGCCACGCCAGGATCCGGGCGCACAGCGAACGGATCGGGCAGCAGGCCGACGCGCAAGGCGCCTGCGTGCAGTCGGGCCATCCGCACGCTCTCGCCATTGCCACGAGCCGCGAACGAGTACGGGTCCCTTGGGTCGGGACCGGCGGTCGCCGACAGAACCAGCGCAGCGTCTTCGGCCGAGCGGCAGAGCGGCCCAACATGCGACAGAGTCTCCGTCACCGTGCCGGGATAGACCGGGATCTTCCCGAGCGTCGGCTTGAAACCGACCGTGCCGCAAAACGATGCCGGAATTCGGATTGACCCGCCCGCGTCCGAGCCAAGCGCGATCGGCACGGCGCGCGCGGCGACGGTCGCCGCCGAGCCTGCGCTCGAGCCGCCGGAGTTTTTTGCCGGGTCATAGGGATTGCGGGTAAAGCCGGTCAGCGGCGAGCTTCCGGTACCCTTCCAGCCCATTTCCGGCATCGTCGTCTTGCCGATGATGACGGCGCCGGATGACACGATGCGCTCGACCATCGGAGAATCGTAAGATGCCGGCTTGTCGGTCGATGTCCGCGAGCCCTTCTTGACCGCAAAGCCGGTCAGATAGAAGTTGTCCTTGACCGCAATCGGCACGCCATGAAGTCCGCCGCGCAGGCGGCCGTGCCGGACTTCGGCTTCGCGCGCGGCCGCAGTCTCCTTGGCGTAGCTATCCAGAAACGCCACATAGGCATTGATTTCGGGCTCCACCGTCTTGGCGAGATGAAGCGCGCACTCGGCAAGCTGGACGGGGAGAGTTCACCCCTGGCAATGCCGCGGCCCATTTCAGCCGCGGAAAGCGCCGTGTAGTCTTCCAGGCTCAGATCACGAAACGGCATAACGCTCCTGCGGAACTGCGCCGCGCATTGTCGATGTCAGCCGCGCATCAGGTTAAGTGCGGTCAGTGTGTTGATCCGGGTTGCGGCTTCCATATCGCTCAGCGCCAGCGATTCATCCGGCTGATAGACCGGTTCCCCGCCAGGGCCGAAAATCACGGTCTCGCACAGATGTCCGACGCTGGCGGTGTCGGCCAGCCACGACCCACCCAGAAACTTCGCGGGCCGCCCCATCACCTCTTCCCAGGCCTGCTTGAGACAAACCACAATCCTGGAATCCGGCGGCACCATGAAGGAGTTCTTGACGTCGGCAACCTCGAATTCGATGCGGATTTCCGGATCACGCGCCTTCGCCTTGGCGATGGCGCCTTCGAGCAGGGACTGAACCTCATTGAGGGGAACGCCCGGCTGCGGGCGGGTGTCGACACGGATGGTGCAGCGATCCGGAATCATCGACGGCCCGCCGGGAAACAGTCCACCATAGATGCGGCCGACCGCCGTATAGAGTTCCGGGCCGACCAGCTCCTTCATTTCATCGCTGATCTTCGGGAAGTATTTGAGCTTCGAAAGCTCCTCCGCGACCGGCAGCATCTTCTCGATCGCATTGACCGCCAAATATTTGTGGCAGGTATGCGCGGAACGGCCGATCGTGGAAATATCAAAATAATACCGGCCACGATGCGCGATATAGATCTGCATGTCGGTCAGTTCGCCGAGCACGCAATAGTCGAACTTGTGCCGGTTGAACAAATCGATGGCGCCGGTCTGCGCTCCCATATGGTCGCAGACCGCGGCGAACGTAATCTTGCCGCCGAATGAAATCCCGCTATCGATCAGCGTTTTCATGGCGCCGATCTGACAGCCCAGGCCTGCCTTCATGTCCATGACGCCGTGGCCAAACATGCGATTGTCTTCGATCGCCGCATCGAACGGATCGCGCGTCCAGCCCTCGCAGACCGGCTTGGTATCAAGATGACCCGTGAACAAGAGATGCGGACCGGGACGCCCGGTGTCGATTTCCCACAAGGTGTTGACACGTCCGTCGAACACCTCTTCGCACCATACGCGCCCCACTCCGAGTGACTTGAGATGGTCCGCTAGCGCCATTCCAAGATGGGCTTCTTTGCCATTGGTGCTGTCGGTGCGCACCATTTCCTGCGTGATGCCGATGGATGTTGCCTGTGCCAGATGACGATCAACAATCTCGGTCGGATTGGCGAGCATTCGAGATTCCTCAAGCTGAACACGAATCCGGCGCGATGGCGGAATCGACGCAAACGCTGTTGCCGGCCCTCAACAGCAGTGCGGTTCTTGGACATTCATGCGCAAGACGGGGACGGTTTTTGGCGGCGATGAAGCAGCGGTCGATATCGTTGTCCGGACCAAGCGGGGCGCGGAGGCGAACTCCTGGCAACCCGATCAATCCAAGGGCAAGACACAAGTTTGCTCCCATAGCCGAACACTACGCACTTTTAATTTAATATGCAATAGGCTATCAAAGGGTCGCCACCAATTGCTCGATGGGCGCGCCGCAACGATGCACGACGTCAGCCGAAAAACGATTACGACAACCGACGGCGTGAAACTGGCCGTCAGCAGCGCCGGGCACGGTGAGCCGATCATTTTCATTCACGAGTATTCCGGCGATCTGCTGAGCTGGTCGCCGCAGCTTGCGGAACTGAGCAAGGAATTTCGCTGCGTCTGCTTCAATGCGCGCGGTTATCCGCCATCGCAGGTTCCCGATGCCGTTGATGCCTATAGCCAGGAACGCGCCGCGGAGGACGTCCTGGAAGTGATGATCGGACTTGGCATTTCGCGCGCCTTTCTCGTCGGCCTCTCGATGGGCGGCTTTGCAGCGCTGCATGTCGCCATGAACCATCCCGCGCAGGTTCACGCGCTGGTGGTTGCCGGTTGCGGTTACGGCGCCAAACCGTCCAACCGTCACGAGTTTCTCAACGCGATGAACAGCGAGGCCGACCGGGCCGAAGTGATCGGCATGGCTGCCTACGCCGAGGAACTGGCCGGCAGTTCCTATGCCAGGCTGCTGAAAGCGAAGAGCGAGACCGACTGGCGGCAATTCGCAAGCCAGCTCGCCGATCACTCCGCGGCCGGGATGGCGATGACCTTGCGCGGCGTGCTGGCCCGCAGACCATCGTTGTGGGACCTGGAGCCTCAGCTGGCGCGCCTCGCCCATCCGGTGCTGCTGGTCATTGGCGATGAGGATACGCCTTGCGTCGAACCCAATCTGTTCTTGAAGCGCACGTTGCCGGATTGCGCGCTCGCCGTCATGCCGCGGACGGGCCACCTGCCAAACCTCGAAGAGCCTCAGAGCTTCAACCGGCTCGTTTCGCAATTTCTCACCGCCGTGTCCGACGGTTCCTGGGCTCGGACACGGGCACGCATCGCATCGTAGAGCAAGGAGACCTTTGGTTATGGCAAACCGTCTCGCCGGAAAAGTCGCGCTGGTCACCGGCGGCAGCCGTGGTTTAGGGCGTGGAATCGCGGAAGGATTCGCCGCCGAAGGCGCCAAGGTGATCGTCAATTATGTGAAGGATTCCGCCGCTGCCGAGGCCGTCGCCGCGTCGGCCAAAAAGCACGGCAGCGATGGTCTGGCGGTGCCAGGCCGATATCGGCGACGAACAGGCCGTCCGCCGCATGGTGGATGCCGGTGTCGCGAAATTCGGCAAGATCGACATCCTGGTCAACAATGCCGGCATCCTCAACGCCGTGCCGCTGGCGGAAATGTCGGTCGAGACATGGGACGAAATGATCCGCACGCATCTGCGTGGCATGTTCCTGTGCACGCGCTTCGTCATTCCGCATATGCTGAAGCAGAAGAGCGGCAAGATCATCAACGTCACCGGCACGTTCGGCATCATCGGCGGCGCGGACTTCACGCATCTGTCCGCCGCCAAGGCCGGCATGATCGGGTTTACCAAGGCCCTGGCACGCGAAGTCGGCAAACAAGGCATCAACGTCAACGCGATCGCGCCGGCCATCATCCGCACGGACCTCTACAATTACATGCCGGAAAACGTGCGCGATGAAATTGTCGGCGCCTATCCGCTCGGCCGCGTCGGCGAAGTCAAGGATGTCACCTCCACCGCCTTGTTCCTGGCGACCGAGGATTCCGACTTCTTCACCGGCCAGACGCTGTGCCCGGCCGGCGGCGACGTCATGGTCTGATACGCGCCGGTCACGCCGTCCGATCTACACCGCAACAATTCGACATATAAAGGACGACAACCATGATCGTTGAAGAACGCACCTATACCGTGAAGCCGGGTGCCGTGTGGCAGTACTACGAAGATTACAATCCGCGCGGGCTCGAAATCCAGAAGCGCATCCTCGGCAATCTGATCGGCTACTTTCACACCGAGATCGGCACGCTCAACAAGATCGTCCATTTGTGGGGATACGACAGCCTGGCGGAGCGGGAAAAACGCCGCGCCGCTTTGGCCGCCGATCCGGATTGGCAGGCCTATCTCAAGCAGTCTCCCGACATCATCGTGGAAATGGAATCCGGATTCTGGTGCCGGCGCCGTTCTCCCCGATCCGCTAGAGCGCTTTCGATTTAAATAGAATCGCGAAAGCGCTCTATCTTCTTGATTTGTCGCATTTCCGGACGGCGAACCGGTTTCCACTTCGCCTGGAAATGCTCTAAAGCCACGCAGCGCTTCGGCGTCCGCTCATCCCGAAGCGATCGATCCTGACGGCGATCGCTCGGCTCAATCGACCGTCCAGGGTCGGAACCATTGACCGTGCAAACTTCTCCAGAACGTCCCGGCAAGTCGGACATTGAAGTCCGCAACACGTATTTCGATTCACTGTTCGCCAATCGCGACCTGCGCTGGATGGGACAGAACACCAATCACATCCCACTTCCCGCGGCAGTCCGTGAAGCGATCGCGGAGAGCGTCGCGACCGACGAGTTTCGCGCCTATGCCCCGCCGCTCGGCTTCGAGGAATTGCGCGCGGCCATCATCGATGATCTCGGGCTCAAAGGCTGCAGCGCGGTCGTCACCGACGGCGGCATCGAGGCTCTCTACCACGTCTGTCACTTCGCGATCGCACCCGGCGACAGCTTTGTAACGACCGACCGGGTTGGAAGTGGCCGGCACTGTTTTCTCGTGCGGCCGGCGGCAACATCGTGGAAATTCCGATCTACGATGAAAGCTGCGGTTACCACCTGTGGGCCGACCAACTCGCGGAAAAGACCGATGACCGCACGCGGATCATCTATCTGGTCGATCCCAACAACCCGCTTGGGACCTGCGTGCCGGCGGAAGAGATCCGCAAGATCGCGGACATCGCCCGCCGCCGCGACGCCATTCTGATCCATGACTGTACCTATCGGCACTTCGCCGACAACCACACGCTTGCCTGGCCGTACTATCCGGAAAAGACCCTGACCATCTACAGCTTCTCCAAATGGCTCGGCCTCGCGGGGCTCCGCATAGCCGCACTGGTCGGGTCACCTGCCTTGCTGGAGACGCTCGCCGTCGCGGCCCCCAACAATCTCGGCTCCAATGTGCTGTCGCAACGTGCGGCGATGGCGGGGTTGCGCAGCAAACCGGAATGGTTTCCGCAGGTCCAGGCAATTCAGCGCGGCAATCAGGCGATGATCAAGGCGGTGGTCGACACGCTTCCCGGATTACGCATTCCGGTCTATCCGTCCCAAGGAAATTTCCTGGTGATCGAATGCATCGATGCCGGCCTGCAGCCAGAGGCGATCGTGGCCGCGCTACAACGGCACAACATCATGATACGCCAGGGCACCTATCATACCGCCCGCTTCGGCCACCGTTTCGTCAAGGTCAGCACCACGGTGCCGCAGCAATGGGCACGAGAGTTCTGCGAACTGCTGCCGCAAGTTACCGAAGAGGTTCGCGGCCGGATCGTAAACGCGCCGCTGTTTTAGAAGACAGCAAGCAAAATATCAGCGTTACGACATGAAGGAACGCGCAAGGCGCGAGCGGCTCAGCGTCACTTCGAAGTCGCGCCACGAACCCAGCATGTGCTGCAACAGAAGTTCGGACAATTGACGCCCGTTACGCTGCTGGACAGCCGCCGCAATCCGGCCGTGCTCGGCCAGGGCCCGCGACCACGCCACCTTCGGCATGTCGACAAAGAACCGTGCGCGCAGGATACGCACACTGAGCGACTGGTGAAGCTCGGCCAGGAATTCGTTGCGCGCGCCGCGCACGATGGCCTGATGAATGGCGAGATTGGTCCGGAAATAGTCCTTGCTGCGTTCGCCGGTGGCGTGAAGCTGCACAAGCCGCTTGTGTAATTTTTCGATGTTCTCGATTTCCGTATCTGTAAAATTGGCGCAGGCTAGCTGCGCGCACACCAACTCAATGGCACCAATGGCGTGAAACAGGCCTTCGATCTCATCCGGACTGGGCGTTGCCACGACGGCGCCACGACGCGGCAAGGGTTTGACCAGGCCTTCAGACGCGAGCACCCGGATCGCTTCCCGGAGCGGGGTGCGGGAAATGCCAAGCTGGGCACAGAGGTCACTTTCCGGAATCCGCGTTCCCGGCGGCAGTTCATCCTGAATGATCATGTCGCGCAGTACCGCCGCCACCTCGTCGTGGAGATTGCGTCGGACGATCTGTTTGCGCGGACCGACCTTGGGATCGGAATTGGCCCTGGTATTGGCCTTGATATTAGCCTTGATATTGGCCTTGGCCGCGCCGCGCGGAGACGGCGCTGGCGGCACAGCGCGCTTGCCAGCTTTCTTCGAGGCCATTTCGGTTCGCGCACGCATCAAGATGAAAAATGTTGATTTTTCAAGCCCCTAACATGCAGCAGGCAATGGCTCAGGGCAACGGCCAATCAAGCTGCCACGCCGGTGGCTGATCATTTCCAGTGTCGGCAGCCCGAACCGCCTGTAGCACCGTTTCCGGCGTCAATGGAAGCCTTGCAAGATGGCGCTCGTGCCCAATTCCGACGGGATCAATGGCACGGGCGAGCGCATTGGCAATCGCGGGCGGAACGGCGATCAGGCCGCCCTCCCCGATACCCCGGACCCCGAGCGGATTGGTCGAGGCCCGGCTGTCCACGTGCGCGATGCGGATCCGGGGGGCCTCCGGAGCCGTCATCACGAGGTAGTCCGCAAGAGTGCCGTTGAGAAGCTGCCCCTCCTCGTCATAGGAGATTTCCGACAATACAGCGCTGCCGATCCCCTCAACCGCACCGCCAAAAATCTGACCGTTGACAATGACCGGGTTCAGCATCCGCCCGGCATCGTGCACGATCAGATAGTCGGTCACGCGAAAAAATCCGCTCCGCGGATCCACCGCCACCTGCGCGGCGTGCACCGACACCCCGAGGGTCAGCAGGTCGCGATTGTCGAAAACATGCTCGGTCTCAAGCCGCATGGCTCCGGAATAAAGCGGCCCGCCGGGCGCGATCGCGCGCGCGACTTCACCAACCGACAATGTCGTCGCTTCACCGTCACGCATGATCAGGCCATGGGCAATCGTCAGGCTGGCCGGATCGGCCTGCAGCAAAACCGCGGCGATCTGCAAAACCTGAGCGCGCAGTTCCGTGCTCGCGCCGGCAACGGCATTCGCCCCCAGCACCGCGCCGCGGGTTGCAAAGCCGCCGCGACCAAATGGGATGACGCCGGTATTGCCAAGCCGGACTTGCACGCGATCAAAATCGACACCGAGCGTCTCGGCGCAGACCTGCGCGTAGGTGGTCTGCTGGCCCTGCCCTTGCGATGACATTCCCGATGAGACCGTGACCAGCCCCGACGGATCGATGGCGACACGCGCAGATTCATAATTGACGAAGCCGGACGCCTCCACCCCGCACGCCAGTCCCCAGGCGATGCGATCGCCGTTGCCGTTCTTTCCAACCTCATCAGTGTAGGCCGCGTCTCCAGTCACCATTTTCAGCATGGCCGGATAGTCGCCGTTTTCATAAGCGCTTTTTGCAGCGCCGTAATCGAGCGCGGACGCATAGGGCATATCAGCGGGTTGAACGATATTGCACTCTCGAATGGCCAACGGCGACATGCCGAGTGTTTTTGCGATCACGTCAAGCGCGGTCTCCAGCGGGAACGCTGCCTCCGGCTGTCCGGCACCGCGGTATGTCGCGATCGGTGTCTTATTGGTCCCGACGCAAACAACCTCGATCGCGATGTTCTCGATCTTATAAGGGCCGGCACAACGGGCCGCGGCAATCTCCGCCGTGATGATGCCACTGGTAAAGACATAGGCACCGACGTCGACGATGAGCCGCTCCTTCAATGCCGTGATGCGGCCGTCGTCGTCGTAGGCCAGTTCGATCTCGGTATCGATGGCGCGCGAATGCGTGGTCGCCTGCAAATTCTCGAAACGGTCTTCGCCCCACTTCACCGGCCGGCCAAGCAACATGCTGGCATGAGCAACGATAATCTCCTCAGGATACGGCCGCGACTTGGAACCAAACCCGCCGCCGACATCCTCGGCAACGACCTGGACATTGCTTTCGGGCAAATCGAGGATGGTGGCGAGGTTCTGGCGGACGTTGTAGTGCGACTGGGTCGACAGAAAGACGATCAGTTCCTGCCGTGAGGCGTCGAAATCCGCGACGCAATTGCGCATCTCCAGCGGCAATGGCACCTGGCGCGCATAGTGATAGCGTCGCATGATCTTGCGCGGGCTGCGCGCCAATACGCCTTCGGCGTCACCGTGGCTCTGGGTGAACTGCGCCGCGACATTGCCGGTCCATTCCGGATGCAATTGCGGCGCGTCGAGGCGCCGTGCCGCTGCCGCTGACGCGACGGCGGGAAGCGCGCGATATTCAATTTCGACCAATGCGGCGAGGTCTTCGGCCAGATAGCGGTCGGGCGCAACCACGAACGCCACGGGCTCACCCACGTAGCGGACGCGATCGATGGCCAGAAATGGCGGCAATCCGCCGCGAATACTCGGATGCCAGTATCGAACAATGAATTGCCGATCAAGGAACGGCAGATCCCGCGCGGTCAGAACAAGCAAAGCACCGGCGTCGATCGCCGCACGCGCATCAATACCAACGATTTCGGCATGCGCCATCGGGCTGCGGATGAAGACGCCCTCGACCATGCGGTCGCGGTGAACGTCATCGGCAAACCGGCCGCGGCCGGTCAACAGCCGGTAATCTTCCTTGCGAAGCGGTGACCGGGAATCGCGTGCCGTCATGCCAAAACTTCCGCAAGGCAGTCCTGCAAGGCGATCCGCGCCAGCGTTCGCCGATATTCCGCGGTCGCCTGCAGATCGGCCTGCGGCTCAAGACACCTGATTTCTTCGTCCACCATGGCCGCGAGCACGTCCGGCGACCCGACGCCGTCCGCCGCGATAGCCTCCAGCCTTTCGCAAGCCTTCGGCAGCGGACCAACACCGCCGAGCGCGGCACGCAAAGAGACCCCGGCGGCATCGGTCACCGTGCGTTGTACCGCAGCCGCGGCGATGGCGAAGTCACCATGCCGCCGCGCAAATTCGCGAAAGGCGGCGCGCGTGCCCGCCGGTGCGCAAGCGATGCAGACCTTTATCAGGAGTTCGTCACTCGCCAAGCTCGTGGTCAGGGCATCAACAAAAAATGACCGTGCCTTGATGCTGCGGGTGCCCCGCACGCTTTCCAGGATCAGCGTCGCATCCAGCGCAGTCATGACCAGGGGCAGTTCGGCAGCCGGATCGGCATGAGCGAGACTACCCCCGACGGTGCCGCGATTGCGGGTTTGCACATGGCCGACATTCGGCATGGCTTTGGCAACCAGCGGGGCGTGGGCTGCAACCATCGGATTGTCGAACAGATCCTTCTGACGCGTCATTGCGCCGATATGCAGTTCCTCGCCAACAAGAGCGACGCCACTCAAGCCGCCGACGCGATTGATATCGATCAGCATCGCCGGCATCGCCATACGCAAATTCAACAACGGAACCAGGCTCTGCCCGCCCGCAATGATCCTGGCGTCAGGCACGGTGGCAAGCAGATGCAGCGCCTCCTGCAGTGATTCCGGCCGCACCATATCAAAAGGCGCCGGCTTCATTGCGACAGTTCCAGAACGGCGTCGACCAGCGACTGGTAGCCGGTACATCGGCAAATATTGCCGGACAGGAATTCGCGCGCCGCCTCCTCCGAACGCGGCAATGTGCCATTTTCGTAGGCAGCGGTTACGGTCATCAGCAATCCCGGCGTGCAATAGCCACACTGCAGGGCATGGTGGCGGGAAAAGGCCACTTGCACCGCCGACATCCCGCCTGCGGATTCAAGACCTTCGACCGTCCGCAATTCACTACCGTCAATTTGCACAGCAAACATCAGGCACGAGCGCACAGCTTCATTATCGAGAAGAATCGTGCAAGCTCCACACGCACCCATTTCGCAACCAACGTGAGTTCCCGTCAGCCGCAGATGATGGCGAATGAAGTCAGACAAGAGGAGGCGGGGAGATACATCGGCGGCTACAAACTCGCCATTGACGCGGCACTGCAACTTCATCGCGCGTCTCGCCTCCAGATTAAACCGGCAGTTGACAGGGTGCATCTCGACACCCGTCTTACATTTCCATGCTAGTGTGGCGATTCAGAAGTTTGCCTTGTTCTTCCGGCTTGAAGTTCAATCGAACATCTAAATCAAAACCAGACTGAAATCATGTTTTTCTCGTGCCCACGTCGAATCCGCGGCTCGTGCGGAGCAGGCTGAATAGTATGACCTCGTTCGGGTTTGGGACACAGGTAAAACATTATTTTTTATTGCAATAGGCTTGATTGGCCCGGTCCAGATTACACAGAGCATCGCAATGGTCCAGAACGCCGCAAATCCCATTCCGGACGCGACTTCGTTCTGGATCAGGAAAGCACGCGTACCGAGCGCCTTCCTGCCCGTATTTCCCGCTGATGCGGCGAGCGACCGTGACGGCAGCCTTCTGCTGGATCTGTTGGTCGAGCGTGGCAGGATCGCCGCAATCCAAAGTGCCTCCGATGATTTCGCCGAAGTTCCGACACTCGACCTTCAAGGCCGCCAATTGTGGCCGACCCTCGTTGACCTTCATACCCACATTGACAAGTCGCAGGTCGTGCCACGTATCGGGCTTTTGGGAGCATCGTTCGCCAACGCACGAAATGCCATCAACGCCGACCGTGCGAAATACTGGAACAACGACGAAATCCGCGAACGCATGGAATTCTCCGTGCGTTGCGCCTATGTCCACGGCGTTTCCGCCCTTCGGACCCATATCGATTCATACGAAGGCCAAGCCGAGGCGAGTTGGGCTGTCTTTGACACGTTGCGCGAGGACTGGAAGGGGCGCGTCACTCTTCAGGCGACGAGTTCGGTCCCCATCGACGTTTATGCAACCGACTATGGCCGTCGTCTCGCCGATCTTGCCGCGGCGACGGAGGGTGGCCTTCTCGGCGGGGTCCTGCGGCGGTCAACCGATCACAACTATTCATTTATTGAGAACATCGATGACCTCCTCGATGCGCAATTTTCCCTGGCACGCGCGCGCGGACTTTCTGTTGATCTCCACGTTGACGAAACGACAGAGGCAGAGATTTTCCACCTCGAACATGTCGCGCAAGCAACGATCCGCAATCAGATGCAAGGTCGCGTTATTTGCGGCCATTGTTGCAGCTTGGCTCTGCAACCGGAGACCCAAATCGACCGGGCACTGGCGCTGTGCGCTGAAGCAGGTATCGGTATCGTAACCCTGCCGAGTGCAAACCTATATCTGCAGGATCGCAAGCTCGGCCGCACGCCGCGGCTGCGCGCGGTGCCTCCCGTACACGAAGTTCGCAGCCACAAAATTCCGGTTGCGATCGCAAGCGACAACGTTCGCGACTCGTTTTATCCGTTCGGTGACTACGACATGGTCGAGAACTTCCGAATGTCGGTTTCGGTCTATCATCTCGATCAATGTCTGGGCGAGGCGCTGGATATGATCGGGCCGGCTCCGGCATCGCTGATGGGTGTCGAGCCTCTTGGCTCATTGAGCGTCGGCGGACCGGCAAATTTCATAATCTTCAAGGCACGCAGCCTCGGCGACATCGTCTGTCGCCCCCAATCCGATCGAGTGGTCATTGTTGACGGACGGCTGGTCAGCGACGAATTGCCTGCGTTCCCAACCCTGTCCGAGAACGATCAACAACCTCCAAACAACGAAGCCGGGGGGATTTCAAGATAGGCGAAGCTTCATTGTTACCGGAAATAGAAGGCTTTCTTAATCGGTCAAAGCATATTGCTTTTCGAATTCCCAGATTTCCGGAAAGCCGATCAACCGGTTGAACTTTTCGAAGGTGTACATATCCGGCGCACCGTTCGATATCCCGTCTTTCAGAATTTCGGAATAGGCGCTTTCGAGCGCACCGGCCGTTGTCAGAAATCCAATTGCGGGATAGATCGCGACTGAAAAGCCGATCTCCACAAGACGTTTCACCGGCAGCATCGGCGTGCGCCCGCCGTTGACGAGATTGGCCAGAACCGGCGCATCGATGCGCTCGGCAATCGCGATCATCTCCGCTTCGCTCTCCGGCGCCTCGATGAAGACGATATCGGCGCCGGCCTTGGCAAAAGCCTCCCCGCGCCTGAGCGCTTCATCCAGGCCGAGACCTGTGCGGCTGTCGGTACGGGCAATAATCAGAAAGTCTTCGCTCGAACGCGCGTCACATGCGACGCGAATTTTTTGCACCATGTCTTCCAACGGAACAACGCGACGGTTGGGGGTATGGCCGCACTTCTTCGGAAATTCCTGATCCTCGATTTGAATGGCGGAAACGCCGGCCTCCTCGTAACCACGCACGGTGTGGCGGACGTTCAGCAGGCCGCCGTATCCCGTGTCGGCATCGGCAATGATGGGGGTCTTGGTCATCTTCGCGATCTGGCCGACCCGTTCGATCATGTCGCGATAGGTCGCAATGCCCGCATCCGGCAGACCGAGATAGGAGGCCACGGCACCATATCCAGTGACGTAAAGCGCCGGGAAACCCATGCGATCGGCCACCAGTGCGGAAATGAGATCGTATACGCCGGGCGCAACGATAAAGTTGCCAGCCTTCAGCGCCGATTTAAGACTTGCTTCAGCCATCCCAGCCTTCCTCCTCCTCCGCATCCCGTCAAAATTGACGAAACGGTTTCACAGAATCGCATTTCGAACATCGCGTACAAGCAACGCTCGCTGCCTACGTCGCCTGCGGCGCTGAAAACAGGCGTCCGAGGCTCGGCATCGCCTCAGAAATCTCAACAACTCGCAATGCCGCCCACAAGGTCGCTAGATTTGACGTCACAACCGGAACACCGAGTTCGCTTTCCAGCGATGCGATCAGTGGCAACGTCGGAAAATCGGTACAACTAATGAGCAATGCGTCGGACCCCGGCGCGAAAGCCGCCATGGCGTGGGCCCGGACCGCGGCAAGAGGTGTTTCGGCTATTCGCGGATAGTCAACCGGCCCGTTCGCGCCAAGCCCCAACCCCTTGATCGATCGCACATGGATGCCGGCACCGCGAAGAAACGCGACCTCATGATCGTTGAGCGCATCATGATACGGTGTTGCGATCGAGATCTGCCGCGCGCCGAAGGACTGCAGTACATCGATAATCGCCGCCGCGGTCGTGACGACCGGAATGCCAGTCGCCGCCGAAACGTCCGCCGGCAATTGATGCGGCGGCGTCACCATCGAACCCGCGGTGCAGGCATAGGCGACGACGTCGACGCGCGCGGGTACCAGTTCCTCGACTTTACGGCTGATATCGGCGGTCAGCGCGCGCCGTTCTTCCTCGGTGTGTACGGCTGAGTGACTCGGCATTCGCACGGTATGAAAGGTCACCCCTTCGGGGACCATGCGACACCACTCGGCTTCATTCACGGTGTTCGTCGGCGGCACGATGAGGCCGATTTTCGCCCGCTGGCTGTAGCTCGAAAGATGACGCGCATTGGTCATGTCGATGCCACCAACAATACCGCCGAAACCGGTAACGCTAAGGTCCCCGCAAACAATTGCAGGCTGAGGTACCGGCACTCACAGCGCCGGATACGAAGCCGAAGTTATGCGACAGCCCACAAATTGTCCAGATCATAAATAGGGTTGACTGCCGCAATAGTCCGTACAAATATGACGGCGCCGGGCTGCGGACGTGGAAACACATCGATGACGAGAGATCGGGTCATTGTGGTCGGGGCGGGACCAGTCGGATTGGTAGCGGCCACCTATCTGGCGTCCGAAGGCATTCCCGTCACCGTGATCGAGGCTCAACGCGAGATCCCCGACGATCTGCGCGCGTCAACATTTCATCCGCCAACGCTCGATTTCCTGGCGCGTTTCGGTATTACCGACACATTGCTGGCGCAGGGCCTTGTCTGCCGGTATTGGCAGTTTCGCGATCGCAAGCAAGGCGCCATCGCCACATTCGACCTTGCCACCCTCGGCGGTGACACGCAATTTCCCTACCGTCTTCAGTGCGAACAGTGGAAGTTGACCCGGCTGTTGCGCGCTCATCTAGAAGCTTCCGCCGAGGCCGAAATCATCTACGGCGCGCGCGCAGATTGACCTGGAACAGGATCACGGATCCGTAACGCTCTTCATCGAGCGCGAGGATGGCAGTCGAGAGCCGATGGAGGCGCGTTATTTGATCGGCGCGGACGGCGCACGCAGCGCGATCCGCAAGGCGCTCGACGTCGGATTCGACGGCATGACAATACCCGGAGATCTTTCTCTCCATGTCGACGCATTTCCAGTTTCATGAAGCAATACCCGATCTGTCCAATATCGCCTACATTTCAGACCCGGATGAATGGCTGGTGCTGCTGCGAACACCGAGCCTCTGGCGCGTTCTGATGCCGACTGATCCGGCCGAAAGCGAGACGGAGATGATGACCCCAGCCAGGATTGAGGAGCGATTGCAGTCCATCGTCCCGTCCGGATCGCCCTACACCATCGCGCACAAAACAGCCTACCGCGTCCACGAACGCGTCGTTAACCAATACGTAAAAGGCCGCGTCATCCTGGCCGGCGATGCCGCGCATCTCAACAATCCGCTCGGCGGCATGGGAATGAACGGCGGCATTCATGACGCCGATCAATCTCACTGAAAAGCTGACCGCCATCTGGCAGGGAGCCGACTCCGCTTTGCTCGGGCGCTACGAGCGCCAGCGCCGCAAGGTCGCGCTGGATACCGTCCAGGCGCAGGCGTTGCGAAATCGACAAATCATGAACGAGCGAGATCCCGCGAAGCGGCAAACCTATCATGATGATTTGCGTGCGGCCGCCGAGGATCCCATGCGTCACCACCAATACGTGATGCGCTCATCAATGATCCAGTCGCTTCGGGACATTGAGACGATCCAATAGCTGCAGTCCAGAAACGGACTGGTTCGATCTAAGGGGAATGCCATGGTCGACACGCTTGGATACCGCCGGAAATTCGGCGTTATCGCGCCATCCACCAACACGTCCGTGCAGCCCGAATTTGACGCCATGCGGCCTGTACGGCGTGACCAACCATTTTTCGCGCATCACAATTCCGGATGATCCGGTCCGCAACGACGACGATTTCAACAAACTGTCATCGACAACATCCGCGCACGCGACCATGGATGCGATCGACGCGGTAATGAGTTGCAGCCCCGATTATTTGGTCATGGGAATGTCTGCCGAGACATTTTGGGACGGCCTGCAGGGATCGATCGATTTGCAAAGGCGCGTGGAAGCGCGTTCCGGCATCAAGGTCGCGATGGGCTCCGATGCCTGTCAGGCTGCATTGAAGGCCTACGGCGACATCAAGCGCATCGCGGTCATCACGCCCTACATGCCGGTCGGTGACAAGCAGGTCGTGAAATTCTTCACGGATTGCGGCTACGAGGTCGTCACCATCAAGGGCTTGCGCTGCCCGAGCCCGATGCAGATCGCGCACGTCTCGGAAAAGCAGCTGCGAGACGCCATCATCGAGGTCAATGATCCGTCGGTCGAGGCCATCATCCAGGCGGGGACGAACCTTGCCATGGCACGTGTCGCTGGAATTGCCGAATTCTGGCTCGACAAGCCAGTGATCGCGATCAATACCGCGACCTATTGGTGGGCCCTGCGCCAGAACGGCATCAATGATCGCATCGATGGCTTCGGTTCGCTGCTCACCGAGCATTAGATAATCCGAACACGCTTAAGCGAGTCATGAAGCAGGTACACAGCGAGCTAGCGCAGTAACGAAAACTCTCAACGGCAGTTCGGTCCGAACAGATCGAACTTCGGAAGCGGAGACATCAACCGTGACGGCCGATCGCGACGCCAATTACCAGGGTGTCTACGAAAACCGACTTGGCTTCGGAAATCATCCGGCGGTCATCCTCATCGATTTTGTTCAGGCGTATTTCGATCCGCAGTGCGACCTCTATGCCGCCGTCGAAGATACATTGGAATTTGCCATCCGGGTGCGCAACGCCGCCCGTCGCGCCCACGTCCCGGTTATCTACACCAATGTCGTCTATCAAAAGAACGCCCTGAATGGCGGACGGTTTTATCAGAAAGCGAAGCCGCTGCGGCATTTTCTGGAAGGCAGCCCGCTCGGAGCATGGCCGCCGGGCCTTGCCGTCGGCGACGACGAGTTGGTGATATCCAAGCAGTATCCAAGCGCCTTTTTCGGCACGAGCCTTGCGTCAACGCTGACATCCTGGGGGATCGATACGTTGCTCATCACGGGATTGACGACCAGCGGATGCGTCCGTGCGAGTTGCGTCGACGCCTGTTCTCACGGTTTTATTCCCATCGTCATTCGCGAGGCGTGCGGAGATCGCCATCAAGCGCCACACGGCGCAAATCTGTTCGACATGAACGCAAAATACGGCGACGTGGTCAGCGAAGCGGAGGCCGTCGCCTACCTTGAACGGCAGGATACCGGCCGCACGCGCGGGCCGGAACGCAGCTAACAAGTCACGGCCTGTTTCACGCTCGTAAACCCCGGAGAGAGAACATGAAAATTACCAGATGGCTTGCAACACTAATCGGCGCTTGTGTCCTGATAACGAACGCGAGCGCCCAAGAGGTCATCGGACTGGCAACGACCAAGGGCGGAGCCACGGCTCAGATTTCGACCGCTCTTGCAAAAGTGATTTCAAGCAAATCGACCCTGCAGGTCCGCCCGCAGGTCATGGCAAATACCTCGCAGTACATTCCCGCGGTCAACCAGGGTAAGGTCGAGTTTGGCATCGCGAACCTGCCCCAGACATATTACGCCGTCACCGGTACCGGCATGTCTCCGGGCCAGCCCAATCCCAACATCCGCCTCGTCGCCAAATTGTTTCCGTTCGCCGCCGGTCTGGTCGTCAGCGCGAAATCCGGAATGTCGACCTACGCGGACCTGAAGGGCAAGCGCATACCCCGTTTCGCGGCCAATTCGCTCGGCGACTTTATTGTCCGGATGTGTCTGGCCGCGGGTGGCCTCACCTATGACGATGTGACTTCCGTGCCGATAGCTAATTTCCCACGCCAGTTCGGCGCATTCAAACAAGGCGACATTGACACGTCGATCGCAACGGTTGGATCGCAGGTCGTGTTGGATTTCCAGGCGACGCTCGGCACCGTTCGCTTTTTGACTTTCAAGAAGGCCGATCAGCCAGTCGTTGCCAAAATGCTTCCCGGGACCGTCCTTCGCACCATGCCGGTGGTGAAATCGAATGTCGGCATCTCCGCGGATACCTTGGTCTTTGCTTATGACTACACCATGTTCACGTCGTCATCCGTGCCAGATGCAACTGTCGGCAAGGTGGTGAAGGCGCTCATTGATGGTGCGGCCGAGTTCAAGGCGGCCGGCGCGCTTTGGGCCGAGTACGATGTCAAGAAGCTTTACTCCGATACGGACATGGGTCCCGATGCGGCCTTGAAGTATCACCCTGGTGCCATTGCGGCTTACAAGGCCGCCGGGCTCTAGCGTGGCCGCGAATTGATGACTGCGGATTCTATCACAAAGGAAGCATTGCGGCCATCCCAGGCCGCGATGCTGTTGCGGGCCGCCGCTGGCCTCATAGCGATCCTGTTGCCGCTGTCATCAATTTCAATCGTATTGGATCTTCCACAGCGCTTAGGTTTTCTGATCTATCCGGAACAGGTTGCGGGCTTCATCGTTGGCGGCGCCGCCGCGGTTATTTATTTGCGGAGCGATCAACGCGGATGGCTCACGGCTCTTAATGGTGCCATGGGCTTTACCAGCCTCGCGATCGGAATCTGGCTCTTTTATCGCTTTCCGGTGTTGTCGGAACAAGGCTTCCTGCACCAAACGGAATCACTGATCCTCGGCGCATGTCTTGTGGGGCTTTGCCTTGAAGCTCTCCGGCGTGTTGTCGGTGTCGCGCTGATTGTGATTTTTGCCATTTTGGCACTCTACGCGGTCTTCGGTGACATGGTTCCCGGGGCGCTGAAGGGACGAGCCCAGCCGGTCGGCGATCTGGTGCGCTACCTCGGCACGGATTCGACCGCAACGCTCGGTCAGGCGCTACAGGTCGCGGCGTTCGTCGTTATTCCCTTTATTCTTTTCGGCGCATTTCTGGTGAAAGCCGGCGGCGGCGAGGTTTTCACGCGCTTGGCCACTCGCCTCGCCGGGCGCGGCTACGGCAATACGGCCAAGGTCGCGGTCATTGCTTCGTCATTGTTCGGCACGATTTCCGGCAGCGCGGTTTCGAACGTGATGTCGACAGGCATTGTCACCGTGCCGCTGATGAAGCGATCGGGGCTCAAGCCGCAGGTCGCCGGTGCGATCGAGGCGGTGGCGTCGACCGGCGGTCAATTGATGCCGCCTGTTATGGGCGCAGCCGCCTTTCTGATGGCCGAGTTCCTGCGGGTGCCCTATTCCACGATCCTGATCGCTGCCATTGCTCCGGCAATACTGTACTACTTCTCGGTCTATCTGCAGATCGATTTTCTGGCGCGCCGGCTTGCGCTGCCGGCGCTCGAACTGGACGAGACCGGCAAACCGCACTCTAAACTTGCCGGCTTTGCGGTCGGCCTCTCGTTCGCGGCGCTGCTTGGCGGCATCTTTCAATTCAACATGCCGGCGGAAAAGGCCGCGGTCTACGCGACCGTCTTGTTGATTGCATTGATCGTAATCTTTGGCCGCGGCACTGAACGATTAAACGTGCGTGGTATCTTCGACGCGCTGCGATCATGCGGCACCGGCATCGCCGATGTCGTGTTGGTTACCGCCGTGGCCGGCATGATCATCGGTCTCCTCAGCATAACCGGGCTTGGATTTGCCCTGTCGTTCTGGATGCTCAAAATCGGTGAATCGAGCATGCCCCTGCTGCTGCTCGTCACGGCACTGGTGGCGATCATTTTGGGTATGGGTTTGCCGACGACGGGCGTCTATCTGCTCTTGGCGACGCTTGCCGCGCCAACTCTGGTCAAGCTCGGCATCGACCCATTGGCGGCTCACATGTTCGTTTTCTACTACGGCATGCTGTCGATGATCACGCCGCCTGTGGCGATGGCGGCATTCGCGGCGGCTTCGATCGCCGGCGCGAGCCAGGGGGCGACCGCATGGGAGGCATTCCGATTCGGCTGGGTCGCCTATTTTCTTCCGGTTCTATTTATCTATCAGCACGGCTTGCTGATGATCGGCTCGCCCTCAGAGATTGCCTTCGCATGCCTTACGACAATCGTCGCGGTGCCACTTGTAACGGCCGGCTTGGTCGGCCATGGACTATCGCCGATCCGCGGATTGCTGCGACCGGTCGCCATCCTGCTCGGCCTCGCCACGCTCCTGCCGGCGCAGGCAGTCACCGGCGCGCGAATCATCGATACCGCAGCGTTCTGCGCCGGCATCGTCGCGATTGCATGGCACCTGCTGACCCACACGCGAGCCTTGAAGAAGCAGGCGCCGGTTGAGGCCGTTCGCGACCCTCCTCGGACTGCGGGCGAAAAGGTGGCGGCGACAGATTGATTTGGTTTACCGGGCGCGCAAGCGCAGACATTTTAGTGCAAAGCATGAAGGAATAAACGTGGGAAAACTCGCGACCATCGATTCTCATCTGACATTGCCGCGGTATCTGCAAATTCATTCTGAGATCAAGGAACGCATTCTGTCAGATCGTTATCCGGTCGGCTCCCCGCTGCCGACCGAGGCGGAATTATGCACAGAGTTCGGCGCAAGTCGTTTTACGATCAGGGAAGCGTTGCGCGGTCTCGCCGACCAGGGCTTTGTGCACCGCCGCCAGCGCACCGGTACGCTGGTCATCGCCCGCGACCCGCAGGTCACCTATACGCAGGCGTTCCGGTCGATCGAGGACCTTTTCCAGATCGCAACGCAGACACATTATGTGCTGCTTGCGACCGAAACAGTCGCGCTTGAAGCTTCCGTCGCGGAGCGCGTCGGCGGCGCGACCGGCGAAGAGTGGCTGCGCGTGACCGGCGTCCGCTGGGACAAGCCCGGCGGTACGCCAATCTGCTTCATTCATTCGTACGTTCCGGCGCGCTATACCGCCATCGTCGACGAATTCTCGACGACGGCAGGACCATTTTACGGCCTTCTCGAGAAGAAGTCCGGTGAGCCTATCGAGGAAGTTGTTCAGGATATCACCGCTGTCGCGATGCCGGAGGAAGCGATCCGAAATCTCGGGCTTTCGGCCGGCAGCCTCTCCTTGCTGCTTCTGCGGCGATACACTACGAAGAGCGGAACCCTGATTGCATCATTCAATTGGCATCGCGCAGATCAGTTCAGCTATCGGATGCAATTGCACCGGCGCTTCGGTGGCAAAGTCTCCGCCGGGGGAGCGCTGGTCGCGCCCAACCTCAAACGTTAGAGCATATCCTGGCGAAGAGGGAACCGGATTGCCGGATCAAATCAGTTACGGAGACCGAGTTCGGAAAGCGTTTGCGTCACGAAGCGGTTGATAATGACGTCCTCATAAGCAACGCGTGGCAACGACGGATAGAGTTCAAAAAACGATATCATCTGTGCGTTCCAATGCGCACTTGTCAGTTCGCCATTGAGCGCGAAGCCTCCAAAATCACGCTCCTGCTGCCAAATGCGGCGAATTTCATCAGCCGGCACCGATACCGTGACGTGATGGTCACAAACTTTCTTGAACGCATCGAAATCATCATTCAACGCGCGCGAAGCGCGGATCATGCCCTTGGCGAGGCGAAACATCGCCTCGGGATTTTGTTCGGCAAACGCGCTCGTTGTAGCAAGAACGCCATGCGGCTGCACCGGTACCAGCTTTTTCAGCTCAGCAAATCCCAAAAGCGTATGCAACGTATTGCGCAAATCGAGATCCAAGGCGGTCGCTTCCTCAACCCTTATCAGGGAGACGTCAACACTGCCGGCCAACAACCGTTCGATGCGTTCCGGCGGAGGTCCAACAACCTGCCAGTCAATGTCGCTTTCGGGAATATGCAGCGCCTTCACAACCAGTCGGGCCATGTGATGACTGAGCGCCCCGACACCGTCAATCGCCCACGACTTGCCTTTGAGTTGCGTGACGTCGGCAACGCTCTCCTGGCCGACTAGATTTTGCGCGAGGCCCCGCGCCATGGACACGATGATCGCGACCGGATGTCCCTCGCACCGATATCGGAGCACCGGACCGAGCCCACCGTAGGATACGTCGACACGACCATCAGTCACGGCCTGAATGGCGGCAACACCGCCGTGCACCGGCGTCCAGACAACATCGAGACCTTCATCGCTCCAACAACCCAGATGACTTGCCGCTGCACATGCCAGATCATCAACGCCAAAAGTGGGTCCTGAGCCTGCGGCAACCTTTATGCTCAAGCGCGCCAATTTCATAGCTCCCGCGGAAACGTGTCGCCGCAACATGTGGCAGGCGACATCGACACGACGCCGTCCGAAGAGAAGTGTACACCTTAATAAGGTGTGCGCCCGGAGAAAAATTGAAAAAGGTTTGCCGACGCTGTTGGATCATCATTCGAATGAAGAGCCGGGCGTCGCCAATTTGTTGCAACGGCTATGACAAGGCGGCCAAAGCCGAAGCTCTCTCACCGTGAATCTGGATCAACTCCGAAAAGCCGGTGATTTCGAGGACCTCCCTCACCGGTTCCGGAACCGCGCACAAGACGAACGCGCCTTTGGCAGCCTTGATCTTTTTGAAAAGCGTCATGATCGCCCGGAGGCCAGCGCTTGATAGAAACTCAATTCCCGAAAGATCGACGATGAGCCTCGCATCCGCACCACTGGTGAGCGCACCCACACGTTGCGCGAACACCCCGCTGGTTGCGCCGTCCAGGCGGCCGGTTGCTGTTACGACCCAAACGTTGCCGACCCGTTGTTCGCCAATGTCCATGACGCAGCCTCGAACTTTCCGATCTCACCTGGCTAAATTGACGCGGGCAAGTTTAGAACTTCCGCCTATGCCATCGTCTCGGTCTGGTGTGACGTTCGGCATCGTGGCCCATTTTCGGCCCAAACGATTTGGGAATCGCGGCGTGCGGCATAACTATCGAACGGGCAATTCGATGGCAATGCCGTCATCGAAACGTTGTCATCGAGACTTCGCCGCCGCCTCGCCAACCCTGGCCGGCGCCAGCAGCAAAGTCCCGCGGCGGGCCAGCCAGACGATACGCTCAAAAAGCATGGTCGCCGAAAAAAGCGCTTCCTGAGCTTTTGGCGGCAGATCGGGGTTCTCGCGTAGAACCCGCTGACGCATATGTTCCATCAGTTCATCGCGATGTCCGAGTAGCGACAAGACAAGATCCCGTTCGTCGGCATCGTTGGAGGCCGAGGCATCAGCCAAGGCTGCGAGCAAGGCGTGCAACGCCTCTACCATGTTGCCCGTGACACGGGCACTGATTGGCCACTGTCCCGCGACGATGACCGCACTCCGAAATTCGCATACGGCATCGAACAAGGCGCCGAGATTGGCCGTCCGGTGTTGCAACCGGATCACGCGCTCACGGTCGCGCCGGTCCAGATCCACTTCGAGTATGGCCTCAAGATATCTTTCCATGGCCGCCATGATTGAATGGCTTGTCGAGCGCAACAGTTCCGCCGAGCCAACCGTTTCCGTTTCATCCGACCGGACATCATCGAGCAACATTGGCAGCCTTTGCACGAGCCTGTCTTCTTCGCGGGTTGCAAGTTCAAGCGCCAAGGATGGATCGACCAGGGCCTCGTCAACCAGAAATGCCGCCTTCGACATTTCCTGGAAGGGAGATTGCGGCGCCAATCGCCACAACAGCCGTAACAGCGGAGCAAAGCCGAGCGTGCACGCCAGCGATCCGATGATCTGATAAACCAGAAACACCCATGCGATCTGGCCACCGGGATCGCTGGCCATCATCGTCGCGGCGCGCTCGACCAACGGCTGCTGAACAACGGCACTCACAGCCAGCAACACCAGCATGCCAAGAAAGCCGGCAAGCTTTTGGATGGTCTGCATCAAGGCGATTTGGCGCGCCTCGCCATGATAGCTGGTTGCCAGAAGGTAGTGATTGAAAGCGGACCCTAGATTGGCGCCATAAATGATCCAGCAGGCGATTTTGAAATCGATCGGTCCAATGTTTGTCGCTGCAACCGTGATCGCGCCCGCGATGCTGGACGATTGGCAGATCACCGTGAGTATGGCGCCGAACAGCATGGCAAATCCAGCCGCCCCGGAGACCGCAGCAACGGAGCCATCCTGAATGAGGATATCGCGGAGCGGCACGGCGCCGGAATTGAGCATTTCAATTCCCAGAAACAGCAATCCGATGCCCAGCAAAATATTGATGACGCTGCGGCTTTGATCATTGCGACTGAGGCCGTAATAGATGCCGATTCCCGCAATGGCCACGAGGTAGCTCGCGGCAATCCGGAAGTCGATGGCGACCAACATCACCAGCGCGGATGTCCCGACATGCGACCAAGTCGGGATCAGTATCGCCCGACGCAAATCGATCGCGTTGGCATTGACCAGGCCAATCGCGACATAGGTCACCGCATTGCTGCTCTGAGTGATGAGGCCCGCGACGATGCCGCTGATGGCAGCAGCCAAAGGGTGGCTCGACACCCGGCTCAACATGGCGCGAAACCGCCGGCCGGCCAGCGGTGTCAGATTGACCGAGATAAAATGCACGCCGCTGAAAAAAAGACCGAGCCCAGCGAGAAATGGAGCGAAGGCCGAAATCAAATTTTTTCCCCAAGCCTTTTCGCCAAGCTGTCGTTCAAGGCTATCCCGCGCATGATGTCATTTACGTCTTGGCTGCGCCCGGATTTCGTAAAAGCCCGCCGCTCCAAATTAATTGTCGTCGGAAGTCTCGGCTCATAGCTGCAGTCCCACTACCGGAAAATCCGGAGGTGCCGTTTGATTACCGCAAGATGGCAATATCGAATTCCTCGACGAGCCCGACTTGGCTGCCAATGCACAATTAGTCAGAATTCGTGAGTGTTTCGCCCGCTATTGCCGGTTTGGAAGCAAGCAGCTTTATGCAAAGGTTTTGTGACAGCGGGACCGCCCATCCAAGACGACGTTGGCGCAACGAATATCCATTCGTACAGCGAGAGCGCGGCGCGCCGGATCCGTCCCGGCGGCGAATCTACGTTGATCCAATTTATCCCTGCAAAATCAAGGGGACTCGCTCCGATGACGTTGTTTCGGCCGTGAATTGCCGCAAAAATTTCGCTTTCAGGCCGCAACCGCCGTCATGGTGCCGCATTCTCCCATTTCGGTCACGTTTATGAATTCGCTACGCCACCGTCGTGACGCTTTCCGCAGGGTGTTTTTGCCCGGCGTCGCTGCTGCCATGATTTTCGTCCACAGCAAATGTGGCGCATTCCGAAAACCACAAGGCAACTGTCACGTCGCCTTGTGAATTTCGAGCCGATCGGCACTGTGACGGCGCGATCCGCCAGCGATGGCCGCACATTCGCGCTCACCGATGGCCGCGAGGTCCGACTTGCCGGCATCGAGGTCCCGTCCCCTGCCGCGGCGGGCGATCGTGTTCCTCAATCGGCCGCCGGCGCACGCCGCCAAAGCGGCGCTCGAAGCACTGATCGCCGGCAAGACGGTGATGCTCAGCGGCAGCGGGCCAAAGACCGACCGATACGGCCGGCTTTATGCCTATGCAGCGGTAATGCACGAGGGCGCGCAGCAATCGGTCCAACACGTACTGATCGCGCAGGGTTATGCCCGGGTCAGCGCACGGATCGGTACCGCCGCCTGCGGGAAGGAACTTCTCGCCCTCGAACAGCGGGCGCGCGCGGCCAAGCTTGGCCTGTGGCGGGAACCGTATTATGAATTGCGGCAGGCGGCGAACCCTGGCGCGGTCCTGGCCGACCAGGGACGATTTTCCATCGTCGAGGGCAAAGTCGTGTCGGTTCGCGAAAGCGGCGCCACGGTCTATGTGAATTTCGGCCGGCGATGGTCGCAGGACTTTACGGTCACGATACTGAAGCGAAATGCTCGCAAATTCGTCGCCGCCGGACTCGACCCGAAGGTCCTTGCCGGACGTCAGGTCCGCGTTCGTGGCTGGGTGCAAGCGCGCGGCGGACCATTGATCGAGGCCGTTCATCCCGAGCAGATCGAGATGACCGAGGCAAGGACAGTCGAACACAAAAACTGAGTTGAGAGTAAGATTGAAAGTGGTGGGCGCAGAACGGACATATCCTGGGGGAGGTTCTGGCGGGCGTGGTGTGAACCGCCGGCGCGGTGTGCCTTTGGCCGCCCTGCTGATCCTGGCGCTCGGCGGCTGCTCCAGCTGGATTCCGGCACAGCGTCAGGTCACCCTTCCTGATCCGCCCAAACAGCAGCGGAAGGTCACCCAGACCCCTACCCAACGCGAGCACCAGCGCATTCTCGCCGCTTATGGCGGTGCCTACGAAGACAAGGCCTTGAATGCGCAGATCAGCAAAATCGTGGCACGGCTGATTGCGGCCTCCGAGCGGCCCGACCTGCGCTACAAGGTCCATATCCTCAATTCGCCCGCCGTGAACGCCTTCGCGCTGCCCAACGGCCAGCTTTACGTCACCCGTGGCCTGATCGCGCTTGCCAACGACACCTCCGAACTCGCCTCCGTGTTGTCGCATGAGATGGCGCATGTGATCGCCCGTCATGCCGCGATCCGGGAAGACCAGGCGCGCAAGGCGGCGCTGGTCAGCCGCGTCGTCAATGACGTGTTGTCCGATCCGGAACTGGGCGCGCTTGCGCTTGCCAAATCGAAGATCGCGCTGGCGAGCTTCTCGCGCGCTCAGGAGTTCGAAGCCGACGGCATCGGCGTCGGCATTTCGGCACGCGCCGGCTACGACCCCTATGGCGCGGTGCGCTTTCTCACATCGATGGGACGCAGCGCCGACTTGAAGCCGTCGTCGTCGAAAGATACGCGCACGCTCGACTTTCTGTCGTCGCATCCGGCGACACCGGAACGGGTTCGCAACGCGCGCGCCAATGCGCGGCAGTACACCGCTCCCGGCGGCGGCGTGCGCGACAAGGCCGACTATTTGCGCAGCATAAACGGGCTGATCTACGGCGAGGACCCAAGCGAGGGCTTTGCTCGCGGCCGGCGCTTTGTTCATCCCAAGCTCGGCTTCACGTTCACGGTGCCGCCGGGTTTCTCGCTCGACAACACCTCTCAGGCGGTGCTCGGCCTGAAGGAAGGCGGCGGACAGGCGCTGCGGCTCGACGCGGTGAAGGTTCCCGCCGAGCAAACGCTGGGCGAGTATCTGAAATCCGGCTGGATCGAAAAGGTCGATCCGGCGACGGTTGAAGATGTCAAAATCAACGGGTTCGACGGCGCGACCGCGGTCGCCCACGGTGAGGAATGGTCGTTCCGTCTTTACGTCCTGCGCTATGGCAGCAATGTCTATCGCTTCATCTATGCGGCCAAGAACAAGACGCCGGAAGTCGACCGGCAATTCAAGGAATCGGTGGCGACCTTCCGCCAGATGAATGCCGCGGAGAAAAAGGCCGCCAAACCGTTTCGGATTCAGTTGGTGACGGTCGGTCCCAACGACACCGTGGAGCGGATGGCCGCCCGCATGGCGACGCCCGACCAGCGGGCGGCGCGTTTCCGCGTGCTCAACGGTCTTGCCGCCAATCAGAACGTAACGCCGGGCGATACCGTCAAGATCGTGGTCGAATAATCCCCGCCCGCCTGCCGCATAATCGCGTATCGACCAGGCCGGAACTTGCGGTAGATTTGCGCCGCGTGACATCACGCGATTATTGACCATCGCAATCAACCGGGTGCTCTCTTGGAAATTGGATTTGTCGGACTCGGCGCCATGGGTGCCGATATCGTGCCGCGCCTGCAGGCGGCCGGCCATCGCGTCACCGGCTGGAACCGGACCCGTGACAAGGCCGAGGCGCTGATCGCCTCCGGCATGGGCTGGGCGGATACGCCCCGCGCGGTCGCACAAAAATCCGAGATCGTGTTCTCGGTGGTGACCGATGGCGCCGCGGTTCGCGCGATCGCGCTCGGCGATGACGGCGTGCTCGCCGGGCTTGCCGCCGACGGCATCTTCCTCGACATGAGCACCATCGCGCCCGACGTCAGCCGCGGGATCGCGGAGGAATTCGAGAAGGCCGGCCGCGTGATGCTCGATGCGCCGATCTCCGGCAGTCCGATCACCTTGAAGGCCGGCAGTGCCTCGCTGATGGTCGGCGGCGACCGCCGCGCCTTCGAACGGGTCGAGCCGGTGCTGCGCGCGATCGGGCCGAAGGTGACGTATATCGGCGCCAGCGGCCTTGCCGTGAAGATGAAGATCGCGGTCAACCTGCTGCTGATGGTGGAGGTGATCGCGTTCGGCGAGGCGGTCGCGCTGGCCGAGAAGGGCGGGGTCGAACGCGATGTCGCGCTCGACGCCATTCTGAAAAGCGTCGCGGCCTCGCCGGTGCTGGGATATCGCGGGCCGTTCATTCTCGAAGGCGGCATGCCGGAGGTGCCGCTCGCCGACGTGACCCTGCAGCAGAAGGACATGCTGCTGGCGCTCGACATGGGCCGCAAGCTCGGCAGCCCGGTGCCGCTGGCGGCCGCCGCCAACGAAATGATGAACGCCTGCCGCGGGCTCGGCATCGACCATCGCGATTTCGTCACCGCGCATGAAGTGTATCGGCGGCTGGGAGGCCAATCGAAATGAGCAACGACACCGAAACCAAGGCCACGATGTACCGCACCAATCTGCGCGACGTGCCGCATGTCCAGAACCTCAAGCGCGACGATGGCTGGGTCGACATGCAGGTACAGTTCCTGGTCGACAAGAAATCCGCCGGTGCCGATCACGTCGTCGGCTGGACCGTGCTCAAGCCGGGCGCGCTGCACGACAACCACCGCCATCACAATTGCGACGAGTTCTTCATCGTGCTCAAGGGTCACGGCATGATCTACACCGACTCCGGCGAGAAGCCCTCCGGCGAAGGCGACGTGGTCTATTCGCCGCGCGGCGTCTGGCACGGCTTCAAGAACACATCGAACGAGGACGTCGTGCTGGTCTGGGGCTGGATGGGCGCCGGCTCGATCGAGGATTCCGGCTACGAAGTCCATCCCGACAGCCATCATTCCTGACGCCGCCGCCGCGGCCGCCATTATCGCACACTGCCAATCAACCGAGGACACGCCATGACCGCCCTGAACGATCCGCGCATCGCGCGCGGCATGACCACGCAACTCGCCGCCCGCCGTGAAAAGCTCGCGGCCGGCGAAAAGCCGCTCGGCTGGAAGGTCGGTTTCGGCTCGCCGGCGGCGATGGAGCGGCTGACGATCAAGACGCCGCTGGTCGGCTTTCTGCTCGCGGGCGGCCGCGTCGAGAACGGCGCATCGGTGTCGCTCGCCGGCTGGAGCAAGGCGATGGTGGAGCCGGAAATCGCCGTCCACATGGGCAAGGATCTCGCCGGCGGCGCCGATGAAGCGACCGTTCGCGCGGCGATCGCGGCGCTCGGGCCGGCGTTCGAACTGATCGACCTGCACACGCCGCCGGCCGATCCGGAAGCGGTGCTGGCCTGCAACATCTATCAGCGCGGTGTCGTTGTCGGCGCGCCGGACAAGGCCTTTGCCGGCGCCAAGCTCGATGGTCTTTTCGCGCGCATTTCGCGCCGCGGCGCGGAAGTGGCGACCATCACCAGCAACGCGCTCGAAGCCAACACCGGCAAGGTGATCGACAATGTGCGCCAGGTCGCCGAGACGCTCGCCGCCAATGGCGAGACCTTGCGCGCGGGCGAGATCATCATCATCGGTTCGCTGGTGCCGCCGATCGCGGTCGACGGCCCGGGCGACGAAATCCGCTTCGAACTCGCGCCGATCGGCACGGTGACGGTGCGGTTCGAGAAATAATTCAACATCGCGTCGCGCATCCGCAGCTCACAAGACTTGCACGCGCGGCGAAGCCGCATCCCGGTGCGGCGTCGCGACCGCTTCAGCCGCGTTGCCGTCCGCATCGGTTTTCTGAGAAGACGCATCCGGCCCGTCGCCGCGCGCGGCGGCAAATCGCGCCTCGATCTCCGCCCGGCGCGCCTCATAGGCCGCGACGAATTCAACGGCGCCGCGCGCGGCCTCCTCCGGCGACAATCCGTCGAGCCGCAGCTCGATCGCCTTCTTCAGCCAGACCTTGATCTCCTGTGGCACCAGCGGCTGGTGACGCCGGGCGCAGGCGTAGGTGTCGCCACGGCAGGCCCGCGCGCGTTTGCAAGCCTTCTCCTGGCAGATCATCCAGAACGACAAGGCGTCGTGCAGGCGACGGCGCGGCCGGTCGATGTCGTCCTGCGACAGGCAACCACCGGCATCAGCCTTGTCGCTGGTTGTTTGTTCATCTTCGGTACCGCGTTTGCCTTTCTGCTTGCGCGTATGCGCCATCATTCGTCTCCTGTCGTGCGTATGAAATTTTGCTCCCTTGGTCTGGAATCCGGAATGGCGGGCAGCCGAGACCGCCCCGCCGCGCGGTGCGCGCGGGTTGCGTCTGTCGTTTCCCCTCGCTTTGACCGAGCCGGGCGCGAGGGGGCGGAGCGCCGGTAGGCGCCACACGATGTCCACGCCTGCGGGCGTGGCGCGCGCTTTGGCGTTTCAGCGCGCACGCCTGCCGGCGCTCCACCGCGGCGACTTTTGACCTCGGGACCGCGCTTGCGTACGCAGGGCCAACCGGGCCTTGCGCCGTTCAGCGAGCTCCTCGCGCACGGGTCATAGTGCCCGTAGGGCGGAGCCCCGAGGCCTCCCGGGTGCCCGGCTGACGAGGCCGGACGCGCGGGCGCCGCTCCCTGCTCCATCCGCCGAACGTCACCGGTAGACGCCCTCAGCGAGCAAGGATGAATATGAATATAATCCTAGTTTCGGGCGAGAATGTGGCGCATCGATGCTCCCAGGCCAAGAAGATAAATGGACGATAAAACTGTCTTCCAAATGAGTAACAAATATTGCAAACCAAATTCTGCAACAGATCGCGCTTTGGTCCGCCAGTTATCGAGCTAGGAAATGCTCCCCGCGCTATTCGTTTTTCAGCCACCTCCAGGAGTTTGCTGGATATGCCGGCGCTTCGCAAAAGGATCTCGCGAGCACAAGATCAAGGCGACGGATATTCGCCGCAATTTCAAAGGCGAAGTAATGCACATTTCCAATAGTGATGGTTCTTCGGGCTTCAGAATTGCACAAGGCCAAAACTCTAGACATTTGAAGTATGACAGTTCGATTTGTGAAAAATGCAATAATGCCGTGACCCAAGAATCTGACAATGCTTATGACGAACTCATTTCGATGATTGAAGATAACGATTCCGACAGAAACTCAATCGACCTTGCGATAAGAAGCCACCTTTTTGAAAGTACCTCGCACCTATTTTTGCCGTTATTCAGATATTTTGCGAAGCGAATTGGATGCCACCTCGCAGAAATCGGCGCACCGATACCTATTCACTTATCGCGATTTGTCGCCAAGAAGAACGAGAAAAATTGCATTTGGCTCGACATACGGGAAGATCAAACGTTCAAAGAACTAGCCGCCATGTCCCAGGGAAAGCCGCTGCCATACGCCGCGCACGGGGGCCTCATTGTTATTACTAAGGCTCCAAAAATGCTACCGGTAAGGGTCCATACGACGATGACTATCGGGCCAATACAATTCATTTATTGGTACACGTATACAGTTTTCGAATTGCTTGAAATGTCTATTAGGCATCCTGACTTTATAGAATGGTGCGCTGTTGAAGCTCAGACAGGCATAGATAGTCCTATTCAAGATAGTTGCCTTAATAAGCATGGGCTATATCGAGAAGACATCGCGCACGACGATAAATTGCGCAGCAAGTAGCCCTGATTGAGCGCGAGCGTAATCCGGGATCGAAATTTTCTGCAGCGTGGCCGCCCCGCATTTCGCTGCGCTCATGCTGGCTACAATTTCAATTCTCGTCATGCGCGGGCTTGACCCGCGCATCCATCGACAAAGAACTTTTTTAGCGATGGATCGCCGGGTCAAGCCCGGCGATGACCTATGACAGCGCACCACGGTCGTCATCGTCCGCGCAGGCGGACGATCCAGTAATCCGTGTCGCCTGAAAATAGGCACGGCCGGAATGCTGTCGAAATTAGACGGGTTACTGGATTCCCCGCTTTCGCGGGGAATGACAAAATGACATTTGACGATCGCCCAAGCCCGGAGTTCGCGGGGTTCATCCTCGATCCCGTCGAAGGACGGAGCCGAGCAAGCGTAGGGCGGATTAGCGAAGCGTAATCCGCCCTACGACTAACCAGGATTTCGCTTCACGCATTCCGCGCTACGATATTTTTAGTATTCTCTTATATTGACCGCGTTCCAGGAGGCACCGACCATGCGTAACCTCATCCGCCGGCCGCACCCCGCGCCGGCGCCCGCTGTCAAGTTGAAGGCCGCCTCCGCCGGAGCGGCCGCGGTCGGCACGATCGCGATCGGATCGTTCGTACTCGGCGCGCTCGCGGTCGGGGCGCTCGCCATCGGCGCACTGGCGATCGGCCGGCTGTCGATCGGCCGGGCGCGGATCAAGTCGCTCACGGTCGACGACCTGACGGTGAAGCGCCTCAAGATCGTGCGGCGCGCGACGCCGGAGCCGGGACAACCGCCGCAGCAATGACGGCTTAGAGCATTTCCAGGCGAACTGGAAACCGGTTCGCCGTCCGGAAATGCGATAAAATTGAAGATAGAGCGCTTTCGCAATTCCACTTAAATCGAAAGCGCTCTAATGGAGCATCCGCGGCGCGGGAGCCATCTCATGCCTCCCGCGCGCATGACGGTAACGCCTCAGCGCTCCTTCGGCGGCCACTGGCCGATTTCCTTATAATATTTGATCGCGCCGGGATGATATTCGACCCCGGGGATCGCCTCGGCCATGGCGCCCGGATCAAACAGCCGCAGCGGCGGAAAGATCTGCCCCATGGCCTTGGCGTTGTCGTGCATGCCCTTGACGACCTTGTAGACCAGGTCGTCCGGCGTCTTGGTGCTGGCGAACAGATTGACGCCATAGGATATGGCGTGGACCGGCTCGAGCACGCCGGTGTTGGCCTTGCTCGGCTTTTCCTCGCGCAGATAGACGACCGGGATGATCGCGCGCGCGGCGGCGAGCGCCTCCTTGGTGTTCGGCGCCGGCAGCGCGCGCAGCCCGCCGACCGCGGCGTCGACCTCCCGGACTTTGCCGGAGCCGAGCGCGAAGACGAAGAAGTCGGTGCGGCCTTCCTTGAACTTGTTGGCGTTGTCGATGATGTTGGCGACGTTGACGCCGGTGATGTCCTTCTCGAGCGACAGCCCGCCGGTCGCCAGCACCGAATTGGTCACCGCGGTGAGCACCTTCTGACTGGTGAAACCGACCGGACCGCGCTTGCCCTTCAGGTCCGCGATCGTCTTGATGTCGCTGTCCTTGCGCACGAACAGGATATTGCGCAGCGGATAGAGGATGGCGACTGTGCGGATGTTGGTGGTGGGCCGGCCCTTGAAATAGTCCTCGCCCTGCACCGCGAGCCGGGTTTCATAGACATTGGCGATGCCGAACGGCAGTTCGCCGGCATTGACGATCGGCAGATACTGGCTGGAGCCGCTGAGCGACTGGATGCCGATCTTCAGGCCGGCCTTTTCGCCCAGCACCTTGCCGATGGCGGCGGCGGTGGAATGATAGATGCCGCCCGCCGGCGTGGTCGCGATCGCGATCGGCTGCTGCGCGGCGGCGCCGCCGATGGGAACGAGTGCTGCCAATGCGGACACTGCCAGCAGGGCCTGAATGGCCGTTGGTCGAATCATCGTTGTCTCCCTCATTTGCAATTTTTTCGTTGGTGGCGCGGATATTCTTGTTTTTCAGCATGCAGCTTGCCGGTTTCAAGGGCGCGCGGTCAAGCTTCGACGTTGCAATGCCGCGTCAGCGGCCCATCGTCATGGGCAGCCACAACGCGATCGCCGGAAACGCCACCACCAGGACCAGCTTGATCAGATCGGCGATGACGAACGGCAAAACGCCGCGGAAGATGGTGCCGAGCGGCACGTCGGCGCCGGCAATGCCCTTGAGCACGAAGACATGAATGCCGAAGGGCGGCGAGATCAATCCGGTTTCCAGCACCATCAGCATGACAACGCCCCACCAGACCAGATCGTAGCCATAGCCCGCGATCAGCGGCACCACGATCGGCACGGTGATGAACAGCACCGAATGGGAATCCATGATGGCGCCAAGCATCAAATAGATGACGAGGATGATCGCAACGATGACGATCTTCGGCAGCAGCACCCCGGCCAGCAGCGATTCCATCTGCTGCGGCAGCCCGGTCACGCCGACAAAGAACGAGAAGGTCAGGACGCCGGAAATGATCAGATAGATCATCGCCGTCGTCGCCGTGGTCTCGCCCATGACCTGGAAAATCGTCGCGCGGGTGAGCTTGCCGCGAAACAGCGCGAACAGAAATGCGGCACCGGCGCCGACCGCCGCCGCTTCGGTTTCGGTGTAGATGCCGCTGTAGATGCCGCCGACGACGAGTACCAGCAACAGGATCGCGCCCCAGGCCTTCTTGAAGGCCCGCGCAAGCTCGGCGGCCGACGCACGGCCGGCGCGCGGCGGCGTCGCGCCCGGCACCATGCGGACATAGAGGACGACCGTCAGCATGTAGAGCGCGACCGCGAGCACGGCGGGACCGACTGCCGCCACGAACAGGATGCCGATCGATTGCTCGGTGAGCAGCGCATAGAAGATCAATGGAATCGATGGCGGCACCAGCGCGCCGAGCGTGCCGCCGGCGGCGACACAGCCGGTTGCGAGGCTGACGGAATAGCCGCGCGCGCTCATCTCCGGCAGCGCGACGCGGCCGATGGTGGCGACCGTCGCCAGCGACGAGCCGGTCAGCGCACCGAAGCCGCCGCAGCCGCCGATGGTGGCGAGCGCCAGACCGCCGCGGCGGTGCGCCAACAAGGTATGCGCCAGTTCGTAAATGTCGCCGGACAGGCCCGCCACGACGGCGAAGCTGCCCATCATCAGGAACATCGGCAGGACCGCGACCTGGGAATTGGTGAGAAACTGCACCGCCTCGTTGCCAAGCACGCTGAGCGCCGGCTGCGGGTCGATCATCAGAATGGTGCCGGCAAGCCCGACCAGTCCCATCGCGGCGGTCAGCGGCACATACAGCACCATCAGCAGCCACAGCCCGAGCAGCGTGACCAATGTCAAGGTGCCGGGATGACTGCGCGCCCACGCGGTCATGTCGGGCAGCATCGCGGCGAGCGCGACAATCGCTATCGCCGTCAGCGCGACAATGGCCAGCGACGTGCCGATGATGGCGCGGCCGCTGACAGCGACGGCGGCCGGCGGCGCGGCGGCCCGGCCGGCTTCGCTCTGCGCGATACTCCAGCCGGACACGTCCGGGACCCCGGCCAGCGCGGACCTGATGGTCACGCACAACACGACGATCTGCGTCAAGGTGCTGACGAACAGCAGCAGCGACACGATGCCAATCACCGGTCCCATCGGAATGGTCAGATAGAGCGTTTCCGCCGCGCGAGCGTTGAGCTCCAGGGCATAGGCGCCGATCCGCCAGCCCAGCAGTGCATAGAACAACAGCAACGCGACCGCACCCAGCACCTTCAGCCAGGCCAGACTGCGCGGGCTGATGCGGCGGCTGAGAAAATCGACGGTGAGATTGACGCGTTGCGCGGCGCCGGCCGGGAACGTGGCGGCGATGGCGATCGCCAGGCCCATCGAGATTACTTCGTTGAAACCGCCGATCGGCGCATTCAACAGCCACCGCATCAGGATGTCGACGACGGTGCCGAACACGATGACCAGCATCATCATCACGCCGGCAAAGGCGACCCACCGGGTGATCGCGGTCACACGCCGATCGAGCAGGTCGAGGAATGCACTGACCGTGAATTCCTCGATCCGGTTTCGCGTCGCGCGCCGTGCTCAAATGTCTATCCGCCGTTCAGGGATCGCGTCGGGCGGGATTGCCGATCGCGGTCGGCATCCTACTTGGCCGGAGCCGGAGCCTTGCGCGCCTGCTGGATGCCGTCCTGGAACGCCTTGAGGATCTTGGCGCCGTCGGGCGTGCTCTTGACCCATTCATCCACCACCGGTTGGGTCAGCTTTTCCCAGACCTTTTCCTGTTCGGGCGACAACTCGTTGGTGCCGGCCTTGACCAGCGCTCGCGACTTCGCCCAATCGGCATCGACCGCCTGCCCGGTTCGCACGCGACTGGGCGAGATTGGCAAACTTATCGATCGCGGCCTTGGCCTCGGGCGGCAGCGAATCGTATTTGCGCTTGTTGATGAACATCAGCGCGGTGGAGGCACCGAGCGGCTCGTCGAGATGATGATCCGTCACCTCGTTGATCTTGAAGATCCGCATGCCGGTAAACGGCATCAGGGTGCCTTCAGCGATGCCGCGGCTGATGGCCTGATAGGTATCAGGCGGCGTGAATGTGACCGGCACCGCGCCAAGGCGTTCGACAATCTTCGAGGTGACCACATTGGAGGTGGCGAGCTTCATGCCCTTGAGATCATCGACCGAGGTAATTTTCTTTTTGGTGTGCAGCGCGGCGTTGGGAAAGGTCCAGATGGCGAGCGGCTTGACCTTGTCGAACTCATCGTTGGCCACGCCACTGGCGTAAATGCTCCACAAGGCCGCGGCCGCTTCTGTCGAATTCTTCGACTGGAACGGCAGCTCGGCGACGTCGAGCTTCTTGAACTTGCCGCCGGCAAACGACGTGAGAATAAAACCGATATCCGCGACGCCGTTCACCACACGATCGTAATTCACTTTGAAGTTGCCGAGCGTACCGCCGACATAGAGCTGGATCTTCAACGTGCCCTTCGACGCCTTTTCGACCTCCGCGATCCACGGACGGAAAACGCCATTGTGCAAGAACGACGGCGGCGGCGCCGGGGAATTGAATTTGAGGGTTACCGGCTCGGCGGATGCCGGCATGGCCAGCGCGGCGGCCGCGACTGCAGCGGCGGCGAATGTCATTCGCAATGCGTATCGCATCGGATTTCCTCCCGGTGGCAATTTATGAATGGCTTGTTATGGGCAGCTTGTCGCAACGTGACGTTTCTCACGACCGATCGGAAACGGACACGCACTGCCATTTGTCTCTTCGTTATCATCGCCACCGCTGCGAGGCGAGTCAACGCGAAGAAAAGTCGCTTGTCCCACAGGACGGTACACCAAACACCAACGTTTCAGATACGAAACGCACTGATGCCGGCAACCGACTTGGTCGGCGGCCGCGGCGGCACTTCGTCGGTATTCTCTGCATAGACATAGGCCGCCGCCGGGCGCGCCATCACGCGGTGCCACCATTCGTTGAGAATTGGGAAATCCGCGCGATCGATCCGGTCGGGATAAAGCTGGAAAATGCGATGCACGATCGCGGTCATGCTGATGTCGCCGAGCGAGAACGTCTTGCCGGCAAGCCAGGGGCCCCGGGCACCCAGTTCCTCCTGCATGCGCTCGAAAATGAACAGGACATTGTCGAGCGAGGCCTGGAGTTGATCGCCCGTGTAGCCGCCTTGGGCCAGAACATTCCAGCGTTCGCGCTTTTCCGGAACCGGCGTATGCCGCAACATGATCTCGATGTCCTGCGGGCTCATCTCGTCGAGGGCCGCCTTGAGCATGCGCATATGGGTGAGCCGCGCCAGCGACAAATGCACCTCATCCGCCGTCCAGGCCCAGTAGCGCATGCGCGCGCGTTCCTTCAGATCGGCCGGGCGCAACGGCGGGTCGGGGAAGGCGTCATCGATATATTCGTTGATGCAGAAGGAGTTGATGATGGCGTCCCCGTCATGGACGAGTGTCGGCACGACGCCATTCGGATTGAGCTTGAGGTATTCGGGGCTCAAATTCTCATAGTGCCACAACTCCACGTAGCGGCTGACATAGGGCAACCCTTCTCGCGCAAACAATGGCGCACCTGCTTGGAACAGGTCGTCAGCCCGCTGTGGTAAAGTTCCAGCATGTGTTTCCCCCGAATGCCGCCTTTTGACGCCGGCCCGATTGCGCTTCCGCGGTTATCCTATCCGTTTTCATTTCGGGTGTCTGTCGTGCTGCTCGCTGCCCGCGGCTCTCCGGACGCCGGTTGGCGCAGCACCTCGTGCTGCGGCCATGAACGATCCGCGCTCGGCAGCATGCAAACTTCGCGACGGCCAAACCAGCGATAACGGTTGCGGGCAACGAAATCATAGACTCCGTCGCGCAACCCCCGTGGAACAATGTGAAACATCCAGGCCCAACGCCACCATGGCAATTCACGCGCAATCCGCAGCGCGGCTTCCGACTTCACAAATCCCAGCCCGTCCGCCACGAACGCAAATGAATTGGGTTGATCGGGATCGATACAAAGTTGCACGGCCAATATCCGGCCCTCGGCCTGCTGAATCGGCACAAACCGAAAATAGTCATGCCGATCGCGCCGGCTGACAAAACGGCAACCGCCCGAACACAACACACAGACACCGTCGAACAGAATCAGACCATGCGGCGATTCATTGCCGCCGGGGCTTTTCGGATCGATGGTGAGCGGAGTTGCTGTCGGCATGGGAAAAGGAGATACCGGAAGCGAAGCGCATGCAAGCCTTGCAGGGACAATCCCCGCCGGGGAACAGGATCAAAACGGCCGCGTTAATGCTCCGGGTGCTTTTCTGATCACGTCATTTGATCATATCCTGGACGGATCATGAGCCATTTTCTTCCGCTGTTCAGCCAATCTGCAATCGTGGCTTTTCAGGCCGCGTGGTTCACGCTTGCGGCTCACGAGAACATTCGGCATCCGGCGGTGAATGCGCGCGCCTTCTTCGCCGTCCTCAGCCTTCAGGCGATCAAACGCCATGACGCGGCGGTCTACCGGCGTGTCGCCTATCGGCGCATCGCAAGTCCGAAGGCACGGAAGCGGCTGTTTCGCCTGCTGCTGGCGGCCGAAATCGCCGTGACGATCCTGCTATGGATTGCAGCGCTGGCCTTGTTGGTTGCGGCTATCGGGCTGATCGACCCCGTTACTGCCAACATCCTGGCCAATTTCGCCGTGCTTTCGTTCACCGTGATCTGGGCGTGCTTTCTCGTCGGCGGCGAATGGTTTCTGTACTGGATCGGCATGCCGCGCGCCCAACAGGTCCACTTTTTCCTGATCGTATGGGGGATCGCAACTCTGACCTATCTTGCCGCCGCGCCCTGACCCTCGCTCAACCGGCTATCGGGCAACAACTTGGCCGCGCTGTGTTGTTCGGGCACGGGGCCGCGCAACAGCAACAACGCCAACACGACACCGATAACAGCGACCACTGCCGAAGTCAGCATGGCAGCATTGAAAGCATCGTCATTCAGGTGGCGCAATGCCAGAACCAAGGCCTGGCTCGTCGCCGGCTCAATTTTCGCGAGCACATCTTGAATGTGGCTGGGCGAATCGTGAACCAGCGCCGCCACGACCTCCTGACGGTCATGAGAACCGACCGGCAGGGCGGCGATTACGCCATACAACTGGGTCCGCGTGGCGTATGCGGACGCCACGCCGCCAGCCACGACACCGATTGTCGCGCCAAAAAACAGGCTGGTATTGATGACGCCCGAGGCTTGTCCGGTATCCTGCTCGCGTACCAGTCGCAGCCCAAGCCGTGGCAGAAGGGGAAACGTGAGGCCGAAGCCGACGCCGAGGATGATAAGCTTCCACCAGATTTCGCGATAGGTCGATGTGTCGTTCATGTCCTGCAGCAGAAAGCACGCCAGCGCCAGAAGGATCATGCCGATTGTGATCGGCCAGCGAAAATTATAAGACGCGAGCAATCGCGGCGCTACGACCGAGAACGCGAACATGATAAGCGTAAACGGCAACACCGCCGCACCGGCCATGACCGGCGACATGTTCATCGTATCCGGCGACTGCACATACAAATTAAAGTAGTAGAAAAAGCAGAGCAGGATAAAGCTGCCGATCAGAATTCCGAGCGCTGCCATCAAAAAACGCGGATGCAGAAAATAGTGAATTCGCAGCAGCGGCTCGGTAACCCGAAGCTCCGTGATGAAAAATACAATGCCGGCGATCACGGCAATACCGAGCGGCACCAACGTTCGCGCGCTGGTCCAGCCGGACGATTCACCGTTGCTGAGTGCAAAGGCCAGCGGACCAAGCAACAGGACCAGGCTCACGGCGCCGAGATAGTCGAATCGCACCTGCGCTGGGCGCATGTCCGGAACATAATTCTTGCGCACAACCTGGACCGCCAGGACCGCCGCAATCGCGAGCAAAATCAGGTCCAAGACAAAAACGCCGCGCCAACTCAGATACTCCCCGAACAGGCCGCCGAGGATGGGACCGAGACTCATGCCAAGCGAGATCATCGCTCCCCAGAATCCGAGCACAAAGGTTCGCCGGCTTTCCGGCGTCGCCGCGCTCAGCACACCAAGCGACGTTCCGAACATGGCGCCGGATCCCACACCCTGCAACAGCCGTCCGATCAGCAAGATCGTACTGTCGGGCGCCGCCGCCACCAGCAGCGCGCCGACAGCGAACACCGCCATGCCGAATATGAAGACGTTGATCTTGCGCAGGAGATCGGCGAGACGGCCGAAGATCGGCAGGAACGTCGCCGCCGCCAAGGTGTAGAGCGTCATCACCCATTGCAGCGTGACCGGCTTCATGTCGAAGTCCGACTTGATCTGCGGCAGAATCGTGTTTGCCGACGTGGTATTGTAGGCGGCGACCGCCATGCAGATCGAAGCCATGGCAAGAACGATCCAGGTGCCTTTCATATCACCCGGCGCGGCAGGCTCGCTCTGTGTTTGCGCACTGGGTGAAACTGACATTGACGGTTCGCCTCATCGCTCAATCTGAATGGCGCGAAGGCCGCCTCGCGCGGCTATCACAGAAAGTGTGGCGGGCCTGCGACCAGTCCTTCACGTGCCCGTGCCACAATCCGCCGGGCGCCGCAGGCTGCGGTGTCCCCGCGCCAGGATAAGTGCACAATTTCGATAACACTATCTCAACAGCCCGAGGATACCTGCCGGCATCAACCGGCCACGACCGTTCGCGACAGCCGCACGATCAACCCAATTCTCGGTCTTGAGGCCGGCGCTAACGCCGGCCGTCGACGGAATAACGCCCCGCTCCGGCAGCGTACAAAGCGAGTGCACCACCTGCGAGCGCGATGTTCTTCAGGAAATGATTGAGTTGATTGCCGTCAGCCAAGTTTCCGTGGGCGCTCGCCGCCGCAACGACGCAGAACAGTCCGAGCAGCAGAGCGACGATCCGGGTCTGATATCCGACAACCAGGAACAGGCCGACAATCGCCTCGAATGCGATAACCACAGGCACCGTGACCGCCGGCATCGGAATTCCGATGTTTGCGAAGTAGCCCAGCGTGCCGCCATAGGCCATGGCCTTGTTATAGGCCGAGACCAAAAACAGGACAGCAATCAGAATCCGCGCCACCAACAATGCGATGTCCCGGCCGGCCGAATCCGTTCGCTCAAATGTCGTCGTCATGAACCCCTCCCCCTGATGTACCGTCGAAGTATGCCATCGATGAGGATGCGATGGAATCGGATCACGCGTGCTGTTGAAAAGCCTTTCGGGTCGCATGCTTGTTTTTGAATTGATTGACGTCGGGCGGACGCCTCAGAACGATCGCGCCAGGCGGCCGAGACCGGCGAGGTTCAGCAACATGCGGACCTCGCCCTTCTGTTGGTTGTCGAGACTTTTGATCAATGGCGCGATGGCTCGGTTAAGCCGCTGAACTGCCGCGCTGTTTGGATCGATCGCCCGGTTGCCAGCGTGGATGACGCCGTTGTGCGGTGCGCGACCGGCGCGCTGCCAAGTGATTGAAAGCAACGCCGAGGCCACCGGCGGCCAATAGCGTTGTTGTCGACGGGTGAGGCTCAACCTGCGTTTGATGGCCGCGATCTGCGCATCATTGAACACGGCGCTCCGTGGCGGCGGGTGTGATACTTTGGCCTCCGCGGCCAATGTCTGGAGCGCAGAGATGGCGCCGCTCAACCATCGCGGCCGGCCAAGCGCCCACGGCGATATCAGTGCCGCGACACCGGGCTCGTCCGTCGGCGACGGTGCAGCGAAGGCCAAGACGCTGCCGGCAGGCTGTTGGTCGGAATTGTTTGCGGATGGCGTGGCGGCAGCGGTCCGCTGCCATTCCGGTGGAAACCGCAACGCGATGACATCCGCCGGCGCACGAGTTCATCTCAGACGAAATCGCGATTCCCTGATCAATTGTCCAGTTTGGCAGATCGCCCGCATCGGAATTCTTCGCGGGACTGGAGACGGCCGCGAGCACCAAACCAGCGCAAAGCGCCGTTCTGATCTGTCGCGAAATGTTAAACGCCGAGATGCCTGCCGCCATCATCCCTTCACAGTCTTCACTAGGACCGGCGCCTCATCTTGTTTGTCAGAAACGAGCGTCGGCTCCCAGGGCCAAGCAAACTCATCGACCGGACCGCGTTGCGGCGTCGCGCTGGAATAAGGACTGGCCCCGCGCTCATAATTCAACCCTCATGAGACACAATGCCACCTGGTTGTACTGCCGGCGCCGGAAACACTCCAGGACGCCGGCGGCGCTGAGCTTATTCAAACAAAAATCAAGGCAAAAAATAAGGCCCGGCGAGATCGCCGGGCCTTACTCTGGTCTTGCAACCGTTCGTCGGCAGGGGGACGCGACCCTCAGGCCGCCTCGTCCTCGACCACCGTCTCATCGTCAGCCGGCTTGGGTCCGCGCCGCGGGCCCTTGGCCAGCGCGGCTTCGATTTCCTTCACCGCTTCGGTCTCGGTCTGGCGCTGCACCGCAGCGATCTCACGCGACAGACGGTCGAGCGCGGCTTCGTAAAGCTGCCTCTCGCTGTAGGACTGCTCCGGCTGGGTGTCGGAGCGGAACAGGTCACGCACCACTTCCGCGATCGCCACGATGTCACCGGAATTGATCTTGGCCTCGTACTCCTGGGCGCGGCGCGACCACATGGTACGCTTGACGCGGGCACGGCCCTTGAGCGTCTCGAGCGCGCGCTTCACGATCGGGCCTTCGGCAAGCTTGCGCATGCCGACCGAGGCGATCTTCGCCGTCGGAACCCGCAACGTCATCTTATCCTTCACAAAATTGATCACGAACAACTCGAGCGTGAGGCCGGCGACCTCCTGTTCCTCGATCGCAATGATCTGGCCTACCCCGTGAGCCGGATAGACAATGAACTCGCTCGTCTTGAAGCCTTGTCGTTGGGTCGTCTTTTTTGTGGCCATTCCCGAAGTTGCTCCTTTGTCGTCCGGCTTGGCCCGGACGGCGGTTTTGGCCGCTGGCGGGCTACGACGGGGTGTCGCGGCTGCTACCGGCGGCGTTCTCCGGCTGGCGCCGGTATTGGAGGACCGGCTGCTGCCGGCTGTGGTGCTGCGGGACTTGGTGGCAGCGCTGCTGCGGCTGGCCCCGGTGGCACTCCGGCTGGTTCCGGCTCCGCTCCGGCTCTTGCCGGCGACGGTCCGGCGCGAGCCGGTGGTGGATTTCTTCGACGTTGAACGAACTTTCTTAGCCACAGCACACACGCGTGGATTAACACGCCCTCTGAAGACGGTTCCCTGGAAGCCCTGAAAAAATAGGCTCCCCGGGGGGAGCGGTTCGGGCAGACGATTTTCGTTAGATTTTTGAGATATATATCACATTTCGCGCAAAAATCAAAGGCTACCGCAGCGCGAAAGAGGCAAATCTGCCATTCACCTTATGCAAAAACTGACAAATGGTTAAAGTTTAAATCAAATTGCCGCCGGGAGCGGTCAGCAACTGCCTTCACCGGGAGGTCATACGCTTATTTTCACAGACGATCGCTGCCGATACGGCCGCGCCGGCTGAAGCGTCAGTCGCCGGTCCCGGGCTCCGAAGAAAACTGGGTCTCGAACTTATCCGCAACGCCTTCCCAGTCCTTGGCGTCCGGCGGCGGGTCCTTTTTCACCGTGATATTCGGCCAGACCTTGGCGAAATCGGCGTTGACGGTCAGCCATTTCTCCAGGCCCGGCTCGGTGTCCGGCTTGATCGCCTCGACCGGGCATTCCGGTTCGCAGACGCCGCAATCGATACATTCATCCGGATGGATGACCAGCATATTGGCGCCCTCGTAGAAGCAATCGACCGGGCAAACCTCGACGCAATCGGTGTATTTGCACTTAATGCAGTTGTCGTTGACGATGTAGGTCATTCCAAACTCCGGGGCGGACGCGGCGTGCGTATCGCATCAGCCGCTGCCATGCAAGATTGGTCATAATCGGCCGGTTTAAAGGCCCTCAGATATCGGATTTCTTGTGAAATTGATCAATCAGGCGCCGTTCGCGTTTGGTCGGGCGGCCGCTGCCGGCCTCGCGCTGGCCGGGCGGCAGGGTCGCGGATGAGTCATCGGGGCGCGGCCGGAGCGGCGCAAGCGGTTGAAGATCCTCAAAAATTGCTGCCGCCAGCACGGCTGAGCCGCGGGCGTCGGCGAAGCCGGCGACCTTCAGCACCCGCACGGCGCGATCGAGCGCGATCGTGACAACATCGCCGATGCGGACATTTTTGCTCGCCGAATCAATGCGTTCGCCATTGACCCGGACGTGGCCGGTATTGGCAAGCGCGGTGGCGGCGGTGCGGGTGCGCACCACGCGGGCGTGCCAGAGCCATTTATCGATGCGCTGACGGTCCAAATTGCAGCCTGATGCCCTGAATTAGCGGCCTTCCTTGGCATTGGCTTCGAGCTGAGCCTTGAGGGCCGCAAGCTTGGCGAACGGCGAATCGGGGTCCGGCTGCTTTTCGCGGCGGTCGCGGAAGTCCTTGTTTCCTCTTGAGAAATTCTGACGCCCCCGGTCGTCGTTGCGGTCGGGGCGGCCGTGCCGTGGGGCGCTGCGGTCCTGACGCTGATGGCGCTCCGGCCGGGCCTGGCGGTCCTGACCCTCCGGCCGGTCGCCGCCGTCGCGGCGCGGACCGCGATTGCGGCGCGGCCGGCGATCCTCGCGATCGGGCCTGTCCTGGCGCGCCTCGGCGCCGGATTCTCCCGGCGTATCAGCGGCTTGCGCGGCAACCACGGCGTCGGGAGACGGCGTTGCACCGGCCGCCGCAACCGCCGGCTGGTCGGACCGCGAACGGTCGTGACGGCGCGGACCCTGGCGGCGCGGACGATCCTCGCGCGGCTTGCGCTCCGGCCGGCCGCCCTGTCGACTGCCTTGCCGACCTGGGCGCCAAACTTCGATGAGCTCCGGTTCCTCGGCCGCGAGGACCGTGTTGTTGTCCTGATCCGGGGCCACCTCTCCAACTGTACTGGCCGCGCCGGCCGATTCCTCGGCGGCCGGGGCCACAGAGGATTCCTCGGTCCCGAGGTTGGCCTGATCTGCCGAACTGTCCGGCGCCGGTTCGGCGGCGGCCTCGGCGGATGCCTGCGCCACCGTGTCACCCCCCGGTTCGTCAACGGGTGCCATCGTGCCTTCGCCCTGCCCATCTGTCGCCTCGACAGCAAGCACGGGCACGGGTTCGTCGGGCGCCAGCGCGGCACTGGCCACGACCGGCGTGCTCTCGGCCTCGGCCGCGGTTTCGGCAGGTGCCACCTCCACCGGCGCCACATCCACCGGCGCCACATCCACCGGCGCGAGGTCGACCGGCGGAGCGGCGGTCTCGACTGTGTCGGTCGCGGCTGCCTCCGGCGCATTCTCGGTCGTCGCCGCCAGGGTGGTCGCCGTCGCGCCGTCATCTGCGGCCGCAGCCTCACTTATTGATTCACTGGTCGATTCACTGTCAGCAGCAGCCGTTGTGGTTTCGGCCCCGTCCGCACCGGCGGTGGCATTCGCTTCCGCGCCGTCCGCAACGACCGGCGCCGGCTCCGCCGTTGCCTCTGTCACCGGCTCTGTCACAGGCTCCGCCACCGGCTCCGGCGGCTTGGGCCGCTTCTCCATGCGATAGCCGAGCGAGCGCAGGATGGAGGCGAAGTCCTCGCCGGAGCAGCCGGTCAGCGACAGCATGGCGCCGGTGATGGTGAAGCCGGAGCCGTCGAGCGCGCCCGGCGGCTTCACGCCCGGCGAATTGTTGCGCCAGGCAAGCGCCGGGCGGATCAGATCGGCCAGCCGCTCCAGAATGTCGACCCGGACCGCGCGCTCGCCGCAGACACGGAAGCCGGCGATGCGATAGAGCGGCGTCGGCGATCGCCGGATCGACCGGGATCGAGGTCCGTCCGCTCGCGGCCAAATGCTGGATCGCCGCCAGACCGTTGGTGTCGTCGCGCTCGTGCTTGAGCGCATAGAGCTGCGTCGCCAGCAGGCGCGGCGCCGGTTTCAGCAAGCGGCGGAATGTAGATGTGATAGGCGCCGAAGCGCACGCCGTATTTGCGCAGCACCGCGCGCGAGGGCTGGTCGAGTCCCTTGACCTCCTCGGCGACCTTCTGGCGCTCGAGCACGCCGAGCGATTCCACCAGTTGAAACGCCACGCCGCGCGCGATACCGGTGATGTCCTCGGCCGCCGCCAGCAGGGTGAGCGCGCCGAGCTGCTTGTCGATATGCGCCTTGATCCACAGATCGAGCCGCGCCTGCACGGCCTCACGCGAGGCGCCGGTCAATTGCTCGTCGGCGAGAATGCGCACGCGCGGCCGCAACAGCGCGTCGCTGGCGTCGCTCGCGATCAGCTTGCCGACCGGCTGGCCGAGCCAGCGGATGGTGTCGTCGGAGGCGAGGACGAACTGGTCATCAGCGCGCCTGCGCGAGCCTGGCGGCGCGCGCTTCGATCTCGCCAGCCAGCGCCTTTTGCGCGGCGCCCTGCAACGCCTTGGCGTCGGAGCCGCCGGCGGATTGATCGGCGGCAAAAACAAATCCGTCGAGCCGGCCGATGACGTGGCCTTCCACCACCACTTCACCGGTCTTGCTGATTTCGGTTTCCAGCATCGTGTTCTCTCTCAGCCGACGCATCAGCACGCTGGTGCGGCGGTCAACAAATCGTTCAGTCAGGCGTTCGTGCAATGCATCGGACAATTTGTCCTCAACAGCGCGCGTAACGCCCTGCCAATGATCGGGGTCGGCGAGCCAATCGGGCCGGTTCGCCACGAAGGTCCAGGTCCTGACATGCGCGATGCGGTTGGACAGCGTATCGATGTCACCGTCGGTACGATCCGCCTGCGCGATCTGCCCGGCAAACCAGTCGTTCGGGATTTTACCCTCCCGCGTCAGGAAACCATAGAGGGTCACTGCAAGTTCCGCATGGGTCGCGGGCGCGATCTTGCGATAGTCGGGAACCTGGCAGACCTCCCACAGGCGCTCGACCATGTCGCGGCTGCGGGCACGCTCGCGCACATGGTCGTCGCGCGCGGCGTGTTCCAGCACCAGAATGTCTTCGGCGACCGGCGCACGGGTGAGGCCCGGCTCCGTCGGCGTCGCAGCCAGCGAGGCCTGCAGGGCGCCGATCGAGGCGAAGTCGAGATCGCTGTTGCGCCACTGCATGAGTTTGAGCGGCTCGAAGGAATGGCTTTCCAGCGCCTGCGCCAGTTCCGTTTCGAACGGCGTGCAGCGTCCGGTGGTTCCGAACGTGCCGTCACGGCTGGCGCGTCCGGCGCGGCCGGCGATCTGCGCCAGCTCGGCCGGATTGAGCCGGCGGAACTGATAGCCGTCGAACTTGCGGTCGGATGCGAACGCGACGTGATCGACATCGAGATTGAGGCCCATGCCGATGGCATCGGTGGCGATCAGATAATCGACATCGCCGGACTGATAGAGCGCGACCTGGGCGTTGCGGGTGCGTGGGCAGAGCGCGCCGAGCACCACGGCGGCACCGCCGCGCTGGCGGCGGATCAGTTCGGCGATCGCATAGACCTCGTCGGCCGAGAACGCGACGATGGCCGAGCGACGCGGCAGCCGGTCGATCTTGCGGTCGCCGGCGAAGGACAATTGCGACAGCCGCGGCCGGCTGACGATGTGCGCGCCGGGAAGCAGCTTCTCGATCAGCGGCCGCGCGGTGGCCGCGCCCAGCACCAGCGTTTCTTCGCGGGCGCGGCGATTGAGCATGCGGTCGGTGAAGACATGGCCACGCTCGAAATCGGCGCCGAGCTGAATCTCATCGACGGCAAGAAACGCGACATCGAGATCGCGCGGCATCGCCTCGACGGTCGAGACCCAATAGCGCGCATTCGGCGGCTTGATCTTTTCCTCGCCGGTGATGAGCGCGACCGCATCGGCCCCGACGCGGTCGGCGACCTTGTTGTAGACCTCGCGCGCCAACAGGCGCAGCGGCAGGCCGATCATGCCGGAGGAATGGCCGAGCATGCGCTCGATGGCGAGAAAGGTCTTGCCGGTATTGGTCGGCCCCAGCACGGCGGTGACGCCGGCGCCGCGCGCGCGGGCATCGCGCGAACGGGCATCGCGGTTGGTCGGGGACGTGAAGGAAATTGCCATTACGGTGCCTTATACCGGAAACAAATCTGAAAGCTCGAGGTCGCGCCGCATCGCCTGCCTGAGAGCAATCATGATAATGGGGTCTGTCAAGCCATCGTTCGGTTGGCGTATCCGATCGAGATATGGCTTGAACATCGGATCGACGGGACCGACCAGGGATTTGAATTTACCATCAATTTCCCAGGTCTTGAGAAGATTCCAAAATGCCGAGTTGCCACGTGCCATCGCAACGATAGTCTCAAGTCGCGGCCCCTTATCCGGCATCTTGACAAAAGTCTGATACAGGCCCCCGAATAAATCCCGAAACTCTGCATCCTGGGCTGCACGCACACTTTCGCATTCGGCTTCCGGCACAAAAGCGATCCGCTTTTGCGCATTGCTCCAATAAAGCCACCCACCGCAGCGATTTTGCAATTCACAAAGGCGCTGATAAAATTCGGCTGTCACGATGCGGCGTGCGTCATCGAAGGGCGGCGGCAAATTTGGATTGCTGGCCTTGATCCAGTCGTAGATCGGCCACTCACGATTGTTCGGCCAACTGCTGCAGTCATGCGTTTCACCAATGAGGTGCATCACTTCCCGCAGTTCGAGTTGAGGGTTGCGCGACTGTAGCGCTGCAAACTCCTTATCCCATGCTTCCCATCTCTGCCTCAGTTGCGACGAGATTTCAAAATTGCAGTCGTCTCGGTCGATCATCCAAAGAAAATGTCGAGCGCGCTGCGGCAGCACATCAAAACAATCGTAAAATGGCGCGTTAACGGATTTCAGAAAGTCGACCGTATCAGCTGCGAGTTGCTCGAACTGCCCGCGCGCGGCGTCTTCGTTCTCCGTATACGAAAACGTTTCCTCCAGCCGACGGCGGTTCCGAGCCATGTTCTCATCAATTGGATGCAGGGTCATATAGCTTTCCACGTCACGTCGGCCATTGCGTGACTGCCCGCCCAAATCAATGCCGAACAAACCTCCGCTACGCCGGACCCGCGAATTGGTTCAACCGAAAGCACTTTTATATTGCACCCGTCCAACGAATTTGCCTTGCCGTCATTCCGGAACGCGTCGCCCGTACAGCGCAAGGTGCTGATCCGGGTGACGCGGGCCCGGAATCCATAGGCCCGGCGCTGCGGCGTATGGATTTTGCGCTCGCTGACGCGGCGCCCCGGAATGACGTCGCGGAGAATGCTGCTCAACCTCAAATCATCCCGCTCTCAATGAATCATGCTCAATCGCCCTAAGGTGTTGATCCGGTGTCGCTGTTGCCCGGTGCCGGGCCGGCTGCATGACTTTGGGGTGAGTGAGTATCGCTGTAGCAGAAGGCGTCGTGGTGACCGCTGTGTCAAATTGTGACGGCGGCGAGCGGGCGGCCGTTCATCTTTGGAACGAGTTTGGAACGAATCGCGGCCGAATCAGTGACTTAATTGGAGTTGGCATTCGTTCACGGCGATATCTCGGGCCGTCGCGCGGGACTCCTACCAGATCGGGTAAATGGACGCGGGCCGTGCGTTGCGTACAAAAATCCAAAGGTTAATTGCCGCGCGTACGGGCGGCGAGGTGAAAACTGCAGAAACCGTGTCAAGGCGTACATGCCTTGCCGCGACGCGGATCGCCATGCGTCATTGCGTCTTGCAGCCAACCTCCACTTTTCCCCTCCCCCGCGCGTGAAGCGCGTGGCGGGGAGGGGTTAGGGGTGGGGGCAAACGCTCCAACACGGCATCGCCTCAAGATTTTGATAACACACCCCCACCCCGACGGCGCTGCGCCAGCGCAGCACCGTCGACCCTCCCCGCCGCTTCGCGGGGGGAGGGTTAAACGGCCGTGCCAATATCATGGTTCCAGATGTCGCGAGCACCCCGTCCGGGCTGCGCTTGCCGCGTCATCGTTACGGGGTCTTGGTGTTTCGCGCCGCCGCCTTCGACGGCTTGGCGGCCGATCTTGCCGCCGGCTTGGCGGACGCCTTCGCGGCCTGTGCGACCGTGATGAAATGGGTCGCCACCAGCCGGCCGGTTCCGACCGGGGTCGGGACCGAGACCTGGAACGGCACCAGGATGCGCGTGCCGGCGATCGGCACCAGCCAGACCTCGATATCGCGCTGCTTGACCAGGTACTGGATCGCGGTGCGGTTGGGGATATGGCCGGCGATCGGTGTGAAATACACCCCGCAAACCAGCGCCGGGCCCTTGTAGCCCTTCTCCGCCTCGACATTCTCGGTGCGCTTGTAGGCCAGCTTCAGGTCATAGCGCATGCGGCCGTCAAAGATCGGCAGGGTGCGGTTGTTGCAGGCCTCCGGGACCAGCGGGCTGCCGTTGGCGCTGACCTTGAGCAGCGAGGCCGTCATCGGATCGATGATGCCGCGCTGATGCTCGGGCAGAACCTTCACGCGGGCGCGGTTGCGCGGCAGCGGCGGCTCGAACGCCAGCTCCTTCACGCTGGAGCCGTTGAAGGCCATGCGCACCGCGTCGGTTTTCTTGCTGGTCTTGATGGTGGAGGAATAGACCTTGGCGACAGGCTGGCCGGCGGTGATCACGCCGCTGACGCCGGCGGTGCCCTCGCCGCTGGCGAAAAACCGCAGCAACCCGGCGGTCAGGCCGCTCGCCACCATCTTGTAGGTCTTGTCGTTGATGTCGAGCACCCAGGCGCCCTTGCCGATGGTGATACCGGCAAGGGTCGCGACGTAGCGGGCATCGAGCTTGCCCTGGGCGCGGGCCTGGCCGGCCGGCAGGGCCGCGATCACGAGGCCAAGGGCGAAGGCGACCGCGACGGTCGCAAAGCTGCGGGCGGCGGACCGAACGGCGTTCACGGCACTTAATCCCTTTTCCTTGATCCCTTTGACCTTGCGTCCCGGCGAACCTTACATCCCGGGGCGGGCCGGTCCGCGCGGCCAAGTCCCGGCTTCGGCTCACCGCTCTACCCTAATCATCCACCAAGACACGCACCCGACAGCGGCAGAGCGAAGCCACGCGAAATCGAGCGAACCTATCCCCAGTCTAGTACCGCAGACATGATCCCGCACTTTGGCCCGATCAAGGCAGCGGTGGCGGCAGCCGGCGGCCGAATCACCCGGGCGAACCGCCATGCTTGACGATCCGCGGCCGTCTGACTATACGTCCGCCGTCTCCTTTATGCGGATTTGTACGCGGGCCGCGCGCCCGGAGGCGCGCCGGACCAAGCTTCAAGAGGTTTTTGCCATGTCGCGGCGTTGCGAGCTGACCGGCAAGGGGCCGTTGACCGGCCACAAGGTGAGCCATTCCAATCACAAGACCAAGCGGCGGTTCCTGCCGAACCTGTGCGCGGTGACGCTTGCGTCCGACGCGCTGGGCCGCTCAGTGCGGCTGCGGATTTCCGCGCGCGCGCTGAAATCGGTCGATCATCGCGGCGGGCTCGACGCCTTCCTGATCAAGGCCCGCGACGCGGAGCTATCCCCGCGCGCGCTCGACCTCAAACGCCAGGTGGTCAAGAAGACCGCCGCCGCGACCGAAGCCGCCACTGCGGAACCGGCGACGGCCGAATAAGGCCGTTCTTTCCACAAAACGGATCGTCACGGCGCGGCCTCGCGCGGCGCATGGCTGTCGCGCGGCGCGTTACGGCGGCGCGAGCGCGAACTGCAGCAGCAGCGTGCGCTGGATGATGTTGAAGTTGTCGTCGGAGACGATCGTCAACACGGTCTCGCCGCTTGCATCGCGGTGCAGGCTCAGCGCCTCGAAATTATCGATCTGCTGGCGCAGGTCGGCCTGAAAGATGGTCGGGCCGTCGACCAATGCGCCGGGCTTGATGAGCCCAAGCGGGATGCGGCGGATGCGCACGCCGAGCCCACGCAGCGGCGCATAGAACCGCTCCAGCACCAGAAGATCGCCGGACGGCAGAATGTCGGCGTCGGTGAGGTCGAACTCGTCCTTGCGCGCGACGGTGAACAGACCCGGCGTCTTGCCGCCGATCAGAAAGCCCTGGATGTTGCCGGCGCGGTCGAGGCCGCGTTCGGACAGCGCGATCAGAGTGCCGGCGAGCGGCATGCCCTTCGGCACAAAGACCAGCGCCTCCGGGCCGCGATTGCGCGGCAGCTTGCGGAATTCCGCCGGCACCTTGATGGCGCGGCCGCGTGCGGCGAGCCCGTCCTTGCCATAGTTGAAGGCGACGATCTGGTTGACCCGCTCATAGCCGACGTAAAGCGTGCCGCCGTCGACCGCGATCGAATTCCGAATCGTACCAGCCACGCACGGCGAGCGGCTTGCCGTCGGGCCCGAGGATCGGCGCAATTTCGGCATCGGCAATGCCGACCGGCCGCGTGCCGTCATAGACGATGCGGCCCTTGAACCAGCGGCCGCGGTCGGTGAGGGCGATGAAGTCGGCGCCGTTCTTGGCCAGCCGCAGCGCGGAGATGCCGCCGAAATTCTTGTTCGGTGACGTGAGAACCAGACCGCCGCGAAAGCGCAGCGCGCCGAACTGCACCCGGCCGGCATCGGCATTGTCGAACCGGGTGACCGGCTGCGTCTCGATCACCAGCCGCTGAGCGGTCTCGCCGGCGCGCGGGCCTTGGGCGAAACCCGGTCCGGCCAGCACAAACGCCAGAACCAGACACAGGATCGCGTTGCGCAAAACAGCTTTCATGCCAATCGCGTCCTGTCCGGCTCACGCGGCCGCAGAGAGTCAGGAATGTAGACGGCGCCGCACCGGCCGCGTGGGCATGGCTTCGCCGGCATCTTCCTCGAATAGTTCGGCGAGCTTCTCGGTCATGGCACCGCCGAGTTCCTCGGCATCAATGATGGTGACGGCGCGGCGGTAATAGCGCGTGACGTCATGGCCGATGCCGATGGCGATCAGTTCGACCGGTGAACGGGTCTCGATTTCCTCGATGACCCAGCGCAGGTGGCGCTCCAGATAATTGCCGGGATTGACCGAGAGCGTGGAATCGTCGACCGGCGCGCCGTCGGAAATCATCATCAGGATGCGCCGCTGCTCGGTGCGCGCCAGCAGGCGCTTGTGCGCCCAGTCGAGCGCCTCGCCGTCGATGTTCTCCTTCAAGAGACCCTCGCGCATCATCAGGCCGAGATTCTTGCGTGCGCGCCGCCAGGGCGCGTCGGCCGATTTGTAGACGATGTGGCGCAGATCGTTGAGCCGGCCGGGATTGGGCGGCTTGCCGGCGGCGAGCCAGGCTTCGCGCGACTGGCCACCTTTCCACGCGCGCGTCGTGAAGCCGAGGATCTCGACCTTGACGCCGCAGCGCTCCAGGGTGCGGGCGAGAATGTCGGCGCAGGTCGCCGCCACCGTGATCGGGCGGCCGCGCATCGAACCGGAATTGTCGAGCAGCAAGGTGACAACGGTGTCGCGGAAGGTGGTGTCCTTCTCGCGCTTGAACGACAGCGCATGCAAAGGATCGATCACCACGCGCACCAGCCGCGCCGGATCGAGCATGCCCTCTTCCAGATCGAACTCCCAGGCGCGGTTCTGCTGCGCCATCAGGCGGCGCTGCAGCCGGTTGGCAAGCCGCGCGACCACGCCCTGCAGATTGGCAAGCTGCTTGTCGAGATAGCCGCGCAGCCGGTCGAGCTCCTCCGGCTCGCACAATTCCTCGGCCTCAACCACTTCGTCGAATTTGGTGATGAACGGCTTGTAGTCCGGACCGCGCGGCTCGTTGGTGCCCCCGCGGCGCGGCCGGCGGGGTTCGGCGGCGGATTCGGTGTCGCCCATCTCGGCGTCGTCGGCCATGTCGGCGGCGAGCGCATCGACCGCCTCGGTCGCGGTTTCTGGCACATCCTCTCCGGAAATCTCCGACTGCTCGGTACTCTCGTTCTGGGCGTCATCGGACTCGCTGGAGGCGCCTTCACTGGCCTCCTCGCTGCCGCCCTTGTCGTCGCCCTCTTCGCTCGATTCGTCTTCCTCCGAATCGCTCGGCCGGTCCTCGCCCATGTCGAGCGAATCCAGCAGATCGCGTACCACATCGCCGAAGCCCTGCTGATTTTCGATCAGCCGCCCCAACCGGTCGAGGTCTTCGCTGGCGCGCTGTTCGATCAGCGGGCGCCAAAGGTCGACGATCTTCTTGGCGGCTGCCGGCGGCGGCAGCCCGGTCAGCCGCTCACGCACCAGCATGGCGACCGCATCCTCGATCGGCGCGTCGGCGCGGTCGGCGATCTCGTCAAACTTGCCGCGATGATAACGGTCGTCGAGCATGGCGGTGAGGTTCTGTGCCACGCCGTCCATGCGGCGCGCGCCGATCGCCTCGACCCTGGCCTGCTCCACCGCCTCGAACACCGCGCGCGCCTGCTGGCCGACCGGCGCCATGCGCCGGTGCACCCGCGGATCGTGACAGGCGAGTTTCAGCGCAATCGAATCGGCGTGGCCGCGCACGATCGCGGCCTCATGCGGCGGCAGCTTGCGCGGCGGCTCCGGCAACCGCGCCTTGCCGGCGACAAGGCCGGGGCGCTCCGCGGCGAAGGAGACTTCCAGTTCGGGCGCCCGCGCGATCGCGCGCAGACAGCTCGACACCGCCCGCTTGAACGGCTCGGTCGGGGCTTCCTTCGGGGTCGGCTTCGATTTGATGTTGCTGGTCATGATCCAGGCGTTTGATATGTCGGCGCCGTCTTCGTTCTCCGCGTCATTGCCGGGCTTGACCCGGCAATCTACGTCTTTGTGCAGAAAGTTTTTAAGACGTGGATGCCCGTTCCAAGCACGGGCATGACGACTTCAATTAGGTCAGCGCGACATTCACCGTCGATTCCGGCAGGTCGACGCCGAAGCAGCGCTGATAGAATTCGGCGACGATCGGCCGTTCCAATTCATCGCACTTGTTGAGGAACGTCACGCGGAACGCAAAGCCGACGTCGTTGAAGATGTCGGCGTTCTCCGCCCAGGTGATCACGGTGCGCGGGCTCATCACGGTCGACAAGTCGCCATTGATGAAGGCGTTGCGCGTGAGATCGGCGATCCGCACCATCTTGCCGACAATCTCGCGGCCTTCCTCGGTGCGATAATGCTTGGCCTTGGCCAGCACGATCTCAACCTCGTTGTCATGCGGCAGATAGTTCAACGTGGTCACGATCGACCAGCGGTCCATCTGCGCCTGATTGATCTGCTGGGTGCCGTGATAGAGGCCCGAGGTGTCGCCGAGACCCACCGTATTGGCGGTGGCGAACAGCCGGAACGCCGGATGCGGGCGGATCACCCGGCTCTGGTCGAGCAGGGTCAGCCGGCCGGAGGAATTCCAGCACCCGCTGGATCACGAACATCACGTCGGGGCGGCCGGCATCGTATTCGTCGAAGCAGAGCGCAACGTTGTGCTGATAGGCCCAGGGCAGGATGCCGTCACGGAACTCCGTCACCTGCAGGCCGTCCTTGATGACGATCGCATCCTTGCCGATGAGATCGATCCGGCTGATGTGGCTGTCGAGATTGACGCGCACGCACGGCCAGTTCAGCCGCGCCGCCACCTGCTCGATATGGGTCGACTTGCCGGTACCGTGGTAGCCGGTGACGATCACGCGGCGGTTGTGGGCAAAGCCGGCGAGGATGGCGAGTGTGGTGTTGCGATCGAACAGGTAGTCCGGATCGACATCCGGCACGTGCTCCTCCGGCTCGGAATAGGCCGGCACTTCCATATCGCTGTCGATGCCGAACACCTGCCGGGCCGACACCTTCATGTCCGGCAGGCCGGTCATGTCTTCAGTCGCGATCGTCATTTATCCTCCGTGGCACACGGGTAAACTGTCGAGGCATTCTCGTGGAATGCCCCGGACAGGCAGGCCGTGAGACCTTCGCAAATCAACGGCGCCTCGCCGGAGACGATGGGGCGGGGTACCCTTGGACTGGTCGGCTTTGTGGGCCGGCCGAATTGGGGTTGCTATCGTTAGCCTTTCTAGCAGAAACGTCCCGGGCGGCGAAAGCCGCACGCGCTGCATGGCTTTCATGAAGCAATAGCAGCAAAATAATGCCGCTGGCGGTCGAAAAAAGTGGCTTCCACGGCTAATTTGGCAGGATCCGCGCCGGTCCGTTCCGGGCGAATCGTCATGGCCCGCTCCTATTCTCACTTGCGGGTGAGGATTTCGGGCATGCCCGCGGCCGCGACGCGGAGGCGGCACCCGCCGGTCAAAACGCGCGATCGCGGCCGAAATGGCTGCCATCGCGGCCCTTCGCGCCGCATCAAGCCGGCGCAGCCGGTCGGTCATCCAACGGCCGCCGACGCCGGGATGACGGAAGTGTGGCGAAAATCCTACACAACGCAGAGAAATTGGAATCTCCGCCGCCCTTTGCCTGGACAGGCCGGTTAACGCTCCTTAACAATTACAACCATGTAACTGGGGGACTATCCGATGAAAAAGGTCTATTGCCCGCCGGCGCTGGCCAAGCGCGAGGCGCTTTCGCAGGTTGCAGCCACCGTGAAGGCGGTCACCTTGCTCCACGTGCAACCGGCGGATTAATCACAAAGTTTACCCGGACTTTCGCGGCGGGAATTTATTTCCGCTCGGCTTTCGATATTTGGGGGGTGTTCCATGAAAAAGAGCTATCAGGCGCCGGTGCTGACCAAGCGCGATCCGCTGGCGCAGGTCGCGGCCACCGTCAAGGCAGTCACGCTGCTTCACGTGCAGCAGAACTAAAGCATTTCCAGGCGAACCGGGAACCGGTTCGCCTCCGGGACATGCGACAAATCAGAAAATAGAGCGCTTTCGTGATGCTGCTTCAATCGAAAGCACTTTAGGTGCGAGGTTTGCCGGGGCCGTTCTCGGCTCGAAGCTGTTTCCGTTCTACCGTTCAACATTTGGGGTGATCCATGAAAAAGAGTTACCAGACGCCGGTGCTGACCAAACGCGATTTATTGGCGCTGGTCGCCGCCACCGTGAAGGCGGTCACGCTACTTCACGTGCCGTAGTAAGTTTAAGATTCGCGGCCTTGTCGTGGCGGCAGGTTTTCGATTTCTGGAAAGCCTGCTGCTTCGACGGTCCGCCGCGGGTCCTTAAAAGCCGCAAGGCGACGCGCTGAATCTTTGGCGCGTCGTTTTATTTTTTCCGATTCGAGGCAGGAGGAATTCCATGAAAAAGACCTATCAAGCGCCGGTTCTGGCCAAGCGCGAATCGTTGGCGAAAGTCGCGGCCAACATCAAATTGGTCACGCTGTTCCAAAACCGGGTAGAGGTGGAATAACGGCCTGATCAGCGTGCAGCGGACTAATTCCCGCCGGTGCGCCGCTTCATGGCTGGTGGCCGCCGCGACTGACGATTGATGACGATTTGATATTCGGCGACAGGCCCGGTCACACACCGGGCCTGTATCTTTTCGGGTTTCAACCTCCGGCCGGCCGCGGCTTCGCCGGCACCTTCAGGCGCTAGAGTTCAATTCAGGCAGATTGAAACGCCGTAACCATCTAATATCTTGGTTTGTCGTATGATCTTATCGGAAAAGTCTGCAACTTTTCTGGATCATACTCTAACGCCGCTGCAGCGTATTGAGAAACTGGTAGGCCTGGATCACGTCGCGCAGCGTGTCCTCCGACGACCGGTCGCCGCCATTGACGTCGGGATGGTGGCGCATCACCAGCAACTTGAAGCGGTTCTTGATCTCGACCAACGTCGCGCCGGCTTCGAGCCCGAGGGTGTCGAGCGCCTTGCGCTCGGCATTGTGCACGGTGCGCGCCTCGGCGCGTTCGCGTTGCTCGAAGCGCGACTGCCGGCGGCGGCCACCGCCGAATTCCCGGAACACGTCAAACGGATCCTCGGCGGCGCCGTCGAACGGATCGTCGCGGTCGGCGCCGCGGCGTGCGCCGCCCTTGCGGCCCTTGCCGCCGTTGGCGCCCATCTTCCAGGTCGGCCGGTGTCCGGTCAGCGCGTCCTTTTGATACTGGTGGACGGCGTCATCGCTCATGCCGGCGAAGAAATTGTAGGAATTGTTATAGACGCGCACATGCTCCAGGCAGAAGCGCCAGTATTCCTTCTCGCGGTCGCGGCCCTTGGGTGCGCGATGGGTGGCCGCGGCGTCGCAGCCCTGCCACTCGCATTTCGGCGTTTCCGGGCGCCGGCTGCGATCCTTTTCCGGCTTGACCCGGATGCGGTCAAAGAGTGGCGAGGTGATTTTCATTTTCGTTCGTTTTGGCCGTTCAATCTCGACGAGTTCACGTTTACATTCGGTGTTTTGGCGCACGGCGCAAAACAGCAAGCGGACATTATGCGAAGTTCGGCATGCGGGACGCAAGGACGGAAATCGCCTGCGTACAATTTCATCGTTCCGCAGTCTTCCTGACACAACACCGCCAACTTGACCGCACCGCCCGCGACCCGATAACGAGAGGCATGGCGATGCGCGATCTCATCACAGAAAAGTTGACTGCGGCTTTCACGCCGGAAAGCCTGGAGGTGGCCGACGAGTTACACCAGCATGAAGGCCATGCCGGGCACCGGCCGGGCGGCGAGAGTCACTTCCGTGTTTATATCGTGTCGGAGGCGTTCCGGGGGAAGAGCCGGCTCGATCGCCATCGCATGATCAACGCGGCGCTCGCCGCCGAGCTCGCGGGCACCGTCCATGCGCTGGCCATCCATGCCAAAGCGCCGGGCGAAATCGGCCGGTAGGTTCAGGCCGCGGGCACGCGTGACAGCGGCGTGATGCGCAGCGCCGTGATGCGGTTGCGGTGCCGGCGCAGCACCCGGAAACGAAAGCCGTGGAAGGTGAAGCTCTGGCCCGGCTCCGGGATCGAGCGCGCCTCATGGATCACGAGACCCGCGATCGTGGTCGCCTCCTCGTCCGGCAGGTTCCAATCCATGACGCGGTTGAGATCGCGGATCGGCACGCCACCGTCGACATTGACCGAGCCATCCGGCTGCGGCCGCACGCCGGGGATGACGACGTCGTGCTCGTCAGTGATGTCGCCGACGATCTCCTCCAGGATGTCTTCCAGCGTCACCAGGCCCATGACCTCGCCGTATTCGTCGACCACCAGCGCGAGCGGGGTCTTGCGGCGGCGGAACGCCTTGAGCTGCTCGTAGAGCGGCGTGGTGTCGGGCACGAACCAGGGCGGCGTCGAGATCGCGGCGATGTCGACCTTGGTGGGTCGCCGCCGACCGCCTGCAGCGCGCGCAGCAGATCCTTGGCATGCAGCATGCCGACGATGTTCTCCGGCGTGCCGCTGCCACAGCGGCAGCCGCGTCACCGGCGCGTCCAGCACCGCGCGCACGACGTCGTCCGGCGGGATCGTCGGCCGCAGCATCAGCATCTTGGTGCGATGGATCATGACGTCGGAGACTTCCAGCTCGCGCAGGTCGAGCACGCCGCCGAACATGTCGCGGTCGAGCTTTTCGACACCGCCCTCGCGGTGCAGCAGATCGACCGCGCCGCGCAGTTCCTCGTGCGGCGAGAGGACCGCCTGGTTCTCGCCGACCCTGATGCCGAGCGAAACGCAACATCCAGCGCACGAAGGCTTCGACCCCCATCAACACGGGGCCGAACACCGCGCACCACCACCTCATCGGGCGCGCCACCAAAAGCGCGAAACGGTCGGGCGCATTGATGGCGGCGGTCTTCGGCAGGATTTCGGAGAACACCACCACCAGAGCGGTCATGACGATGGTGGCATAGAGCACGCCGAAATCGCCGAACCAGGCCAGCAGCACGCTGGTCGCCAGCGCGGAGGCGGCGATGTTGACGGCGTTGTTGCCGAGCAGCATGCGCGCCGAGCATCCGCTCGCGCGCGCCGAGCAGCCGGTTGACGATCGCCGCGGCGGCGCTGCCCTGCTTTTCCAGCCGATCATGCTGGCGCGCGAGGACGCGGTCAGCGCGGTCTCGCTGCCGGAAAAGAACGCCGACAGCATCAGGCAGAGCGCGATCACCAGGAGCGCGATGATGTCTTCAACGTAATACATGGCCGGCCGGGATCATGGTGAAAATCATCCCGCGCATTTTTCCGCGAGAAAGGCGCGCACCTCGGCCGGATCGATATCCGGCGCGACGAAGCTCTTCCCGATGCCGCGCGCCAGAATGAACGTCAGCTTGCCGCGCCAGACCTTCTTGTCCTGCGCGATCAGATCCATGAGCTGATCGAGGCTCGGCGCCGCGCCGGGAATGTCGGCGATCCGGGTCGGCAGGCCGGCGGCGGCAAGATGGCGCGTCACGCGCGCGGCCTCGGTAGCATCGGTGAGCCCAAGGCGTGCGGAAAAGTCGAATGCCATCACCATGCCGAGCGCGACCGCCTCGCCATGCAGCAGCCGGTCTGAGAACCCGGCGGCGGCCTCGAAGGCGTGGCCGAAGGTGTGGCCGAGATTGAGAAGCGCGCGCTCGCCGGTCTCACGCTCGTCGCGGGCGACGGTCGCGGCCTTAGAGCGGCAGCTCACGGCGATGGCGTGCTCGCGCGCGGTATTCGCCGACGACCCACCGCCGGCGAACACGTCGCGCCAGTTCGCCTCCAGCCAGACAAAGAACGCTTCGTCGTTGATCAGGCCGTATTTCGCCACCTCGGCATAGCCGGCGCGGAACTGGCGCGCGGGCAAGGTATCGAGCAGCGCAGTGTCGGCGATGACCAGAACGGGCTGGTGAAAGGCGCCAATCAGATTCTTGCCCTGGCGCGAATTGATGCCGGTCTTGCCGCCGACGGAGGAATCGACCTGCGCCAGCAGCGTGGTCGGCACCTGCACGAAATCGAGCCCACGACGCACGCTCGCCGCCGCGAAGCCGGCGAGATCGCCGATGACGCCGCCGCCGAGCGCGACCACCAGGTCATCGCGTTCGATCCGGGCCGCGATCAGCGCCTCGCACACCTCCTCGAACACGCGCATGCATTTGGAGCCTTCGCCGGCCGGCACGATCACGTGCGAGCAGGCCACGTCGGCCGCCGCGCAGGAGGCTTCGGCCGCGGCAAGATGCAGCGGCGCGACATGCTCGTCGGTGACGATCGACACCTTGGCGCCCGGCCGCAGCGCGGCGATGCCCTTGCCGAGCGAAGCCAACAGATCTCGGCCGATCAGGATATCGTAGCGGCGCGCACCGAGCGCGACGTCAACGATAATTGGCTCGGCGATGGTCGGATCGTCGGCGCGAAGCAGCGCGGTCATGACTCGGTTTCTCCTTCGGCGTCGTCAGCCAACGCTTCCGGCGCGGCGGCACCGCCATGGCCGGCCAGGCCCGCCACACCGAGGCACCCGGCGAGCGCGGCGAGCGCCTCATCGACAATGCGCTCATGCGGGGCGTCGCGCGACTGGATGGTGATATCAGCCAGCGCATAGATGGGATAGCGCTCGTCCATCAATCGCCGCAAGGTCGCGCCCGGATCCTCGGTCTTGAGCAGCGGCCGATCCGAGCGCCGCCTGATCCGGCGCATCAGCACGTCGAAATCGGCCTTCAGCCAGATCGAAATTCCCTTGCCGGCGACAACAGCACGGGTCTCCTCCAGCATGAAGGCGCCGCCGCCGGTCGCCAACACCTGCGGCCCCTCCTCCAGCAAGCGGGCGATGACGCGAGCCTCCCCGCCACGGAAATAGGACTCGCCATGAAACGAAAAAATCTCCGGGATGGTCATGCCGGCGGCCTTCTCGATCTCGTTGTCGGCATCAACAAAGGGAATGCCGAGTCGCAGGCCAAGCCGGCGGCCGACCGAGGACTTGCCGGCTCCCATCATGCCGACCAGCACAACCGAACGCGTGCCGAGCGCGGCCACAATGGCCGCCTCTGTCGCGGGCGTTTCGGTCGTCTTTTGCGCCGCAAAATCGGTCATGGTCCTCAAACCGGCATGTCGGCGCCACCGAATCACAAAGCCCGTTCGGAGACAACCGGGGCTCACCAAAGACATCGTGACGCGTGAGCCGCGCTCAGTCCCGACCCCTTTCCCTGAAAGGGGAGGAAAGGACGTACCGCGCCCCACCCCGCCGCTCACGATTTCTTCGCGTGATCCAGTCCGAATATCGGTTCCCACTTTTCGGGATCACGCGCTTTCGCGTCGACCCTCCCCACCGCCATGCGGGGGGAGGGTTAAAAAGTGTGGTGCCATTCCTGGACGCTGAAGACAAAAATGAGCACTTCCGGCTCCCCTCCCCCCGCGCGCGACAGGGAGAGCCGGCTGCGGAAATCATGCACAGCTTCCCCTTGCCATGTCTGCCCGAACATGGTCGTACTCGGATAGTTAACGTGCCCCCGTCAACATGACGATTAGAGGAGCAAGCGGCAAACGTGCCGAGCCTCTTCCGCTTTTTATTGGTTCTCGGACTGTTGGGCGGCCTTGCCTATGGCGCCATCTACTCGCTTGCCACCTGGGTCGAGCCGAAGCCGCGCGAAATCACCGTCACGGTCCCGCCCAGCAAGTTCCTCAAGCCGCACTAAGCGCGGAGCGCGGACGGCTGCCGGTGCGCGCGGCAACGACGCGGCAATTGTCGCGCTGTTCCTCGACATGCTGGCGGCCGAGCGCGGCGCGGGCGTCAATACGCTTTCCGCCTATAACCGCGATCTTGCCGATTTCTCCGAACACCTTGCCGCCGCCGGGCTGACCATCGCCGAGGCCGGCACCGACGACATCCGCGACTATCTCTCGGCACTGGCAAAACGCGGGCTTGCCGCCGCCTCGGTCGCACGGCGGCTCTCCGCCATCCGCCAGCTCTACCGCTTCCTGTTCGCGGAAAGCCGGCGCGGCGACGATCCTGCCGCGGTGATCGAGGGGCCCAAGCGCGGCCGCACCTTGCCGAAAGTGCTGTCGATTGCCGATGTCGACCGGCTGCTGGCGACCGCGCGCGCGGGCACGGCCGACGCCGGGCGGTCGCCGATGGAGCGGTTGCGCGCGACCAGACTCAATTGTCTGATCGAAGTGCTCTACGCCACCGGGCTGCGCGTTTCCGAGCTGGTGGCGCTGCCGGTCTCTGCGGCGCGGCGCGATGCGCCGATGTTGAACGTTCGCGGCAAGGGCGGGCGCGAGCGGCTGGTGCCGCTCAACTCCGCCGCCAAGACGGCGATGAGCGAATATCTCACACTGATGGAGGAGGCCGGACGCGGGCCGAAAGCGGCTCAGCCGGTGATGCAGACCAAATGGCTGTTTCCGTCGTTCGGCGAGAGCGGCCACCTCACCCGCCAGCATTTCGCGCGCGACCTGAAAAGCCTCGCGGCGGCAGCCGGCATTCCTTCAGCCAAGATCAGCCCGCATGTGCTGCGTCACGCCTTTGCCAGTCATTTATTACACAACGGCGCCGACCTGAGGGTTGTGCAAACCTTGTTAGGACACGCCGACATCTCGACGACGCAAATTTATACCCACGTGCTGGAAGAGCGGCTGAAGTCGCTGGTGCGCGATCTGCATCCGCTGGCGGAGGGGTGAGCAGGATGCGTTGGCGCTGACGCGTTGTTTGATACAGATAAGACCGGCGAAAATTGAAAATGCCTGACGCCATCGTCATGGCCGGGCTTGTCCCGGTCATCCACGTCTTTCATCATTCGGACTTCCAACCACGTGTTTGATTCGAATCCCGCGAACGACCTCACGTCATTGTTTGTCGCAAGGGTCCGCTCCGCGCGGCCCGCAACTTTTCCCGATCGTCCTCCAGGGAGCGCAGGAATGTCCCATCTCGCCCAGAATTTCGACCTCACCAACGAATTCAACATCCTGCGCATCATCTGCGGGCTGTTCCTGGTGCCACACCTCTATTCGAAGGCGACGAATCTCGACGTCATGTACGGCGTCTATCGCGACTTCCGGCTCTATCCGCCCAAGGCCTGGGTGTTCGCCTGCATGTTTGTCGAGATCATCGGCGCGATCGGTCTGGTGTTCGGCATCTACACCCGATATGTCGCGATCTTCGTCGCCATCTTCCTCATCGTCGCGGCCTGGGCGGTGTGGCGCCACAGCGGCGGCAAATGGCTGTGGCACCTCGGCGGCTACGAGTACCCCGTGTTCTGGGCGATCTGCTGTATCGTTGTCGCGATGCACGGCTGAGCGATGCGCGTGGCGCGATTTGCATCCGCTGGGAAAGGCGTGACAATCGTCCGGCTCGCGCCGCGCGCGCGCCGCGAGAGGACCAACGCGACTGTCATGTTGAGCAACGCATGTTGAGAACCGTCCTGTCCCGCATTCTCGGACGCCCGGCACCAAGCGACAGCCGTCCCGCCGGCCCGCCCGCAATGTGCACCCGTTGCGGCGCCGACTGGGCGGCCGGCCGGTTCTCGCCCGGTTGCGCCGAATGCGGTGGCGGGGCGATGACGCGGGATTGCGACTATTGCCACGGGCGCTGCGGCGCGGTCTGGCAGCGCGCGGTGATCGATTCGAATGACGCGCGGCGCGCGCATTGGCTCGGCGCCTGCAAGGCCAGGGACGAGATCGCGCCGATCCGGCGGCGACACCCCAATCTCCGCCTATTTATGTTCGGCTATCAGACGCCGCAGCAGATCGAGAATTCGCGGCGAAACCCGGACTGGGACGATCAGGACAGCCATTGGGTCCTGATCGATGCCGACGACGAGCAAAAGGCGACCCGGCTCGGTTTCGCCTTCGCCGACGCCTATGTCCGCCGTCTGTTCGAGGCGCAGAACGGCAGGCCGGCGGCCAAGCCTGGTTCCTGGTCGCAGAACCCCTATGCCAACTGGTTCGAGGACGATCCCGCCGACATCGACCGCGCGATCGTGCTCCGCGCCGACATTATCGCCTCGGACGCGGATATCGCGGCGCTGTTCCAGCCGGCATCCGGCACGTGACAGGCCGGCGCGCGGCCGACCTTATTCCATCCCCAGGACCGTGCCGTGGATTGCCAAATCGCCATGATTTTTATACCATTCGTTTACCGTAATTGATTGCATGGGGGCGATTGTCATGACCAAAACCAAAAGCGCGAAGACCTACGAAAAGCCGACCCTAGTGAAGGGACCCGTCCTCACCGAGGTGGCGGCGACCGTAAAGAACGTGACGCTGTTCAATCCGGTACCGGTCTGCTGGGTGGCGCGCGCGGCCTTCGGCGAACACGACATCCGCTGGCTGATCTTCCGCGGCTGGCTTTTGGACGACGCCCCGGCGTGGTTCCGCGCGCTCTATATCCGTCACGGCGAGACTTTCGGCGCCTGGCTCACGGGCCGCGACAGTGCGCGCCATGTCGTGCGCCGGATGATGACGCCTGCCATCAAACGCAAGCTGCGCGGTTAAACAGCGCCGGACTTTCGCGGTTCGCCGGACGCGCGCGCTGTTGAATCGCGCGCGTTGTTCGGTGCGCCATGTTTCGGTTTCCCGTCAATATTTACGCACAAGGGAATAGCCACGATGTCCAGCAAATCCGGCACCCATCAAGGCAACGCCACGCCGGCGAAGTCCTATGAGAAACCGACCCTGGTGAAGGGACCGGCGCTGACCAACGTCGCCGGCATTCTCAAGACCGTCACCCTGTTCAACGGCAACGGCGCAGAATGCTGGGTGGCGCGCGCGGCCTTCGGCGCAAACGACATCCGCTGGCTGATCTTCCGCGGCTGGTTGCTCGACGACGCGCCGGCCTGGTTCCGCGCGCTCTATCTGCGACACGGCGCGGCAGTCGGCGCCTGGCTCACCGGCCGCGATGGCGCGCGTCATGTCGTGCGGCGGCTGATGGCCCCGGCGATCAGGCGCAAGCTGCGCGGCTAACGACATCCCGCCTTGATATTACAGAATTGATTTTACAGAGCGGGCTCGCGCATGGCGCGGCCCGCTTTTTGTTTGTTAATTTTCGGTTTTCACAGATCGTCCTGTATTTTACGAGGCCCGTATCCTTCCGGCACCCGCAAAACAAATAATTCCTATCAATCGCCTCCGCCGATTGAGCGCTTGCTTCATGAACAGAGCCACGCGGCCATTTGCTAACAATTTTATTTGTCTCGTAATTTGTTTTTAATGCGTCGATGGCATTATCGCACCGTCGCAACTCTCACATCGTCAGGACACTGATTGACCGAGCGACGGCCGGAACTTGCAGAATTTTTTTCGACCACGGCGGCGGTCATCTCAGATTTCAGCAAGGACACCAAACATGCACGCAATCTTCTTTGACATCACCAACGGCCGGCTCGCCCGCCTGCCCTACTTCGGTCACTGGCTGTTGCTGGTGGCGCTTGCGGTCCTCGCCGCCATCGCGGTCGGACTCACCTTCGGCGTGACCGAGCACATAATCCACGTCGACTTCAAGGGCGCCCACGACAAGCTCGGCGCCGGGATGCTCATTCCGCTCATCATGTGCTTCGCCGTCATCGGCTTCGCGACCATGTTCGGCCTGCTCAATCTCATGGCCAAGCGCATCCGCGATATCGGTCTGCCGGGCTGGCCGGTGGTGATCGGCCTGACCATCGTGCTGGCGCTGGTCTCCGCACTGTCGCACGGCCTGGGTCAGGCGCTGCACGGCGTCCTGTTCCTGGCGCTGGTGTTTGTTCCGACCGACGCAGTCGGCAATCGCGCGGCCGCGCCGGACTCCAAGCGGGCGATGGCCTGATCGGCCCATCGTTCGAACTGCTTCGATCGACTGCATCCGCCGCTCCGCGCCCTGGCGTGATCCTGGCGTGGGGCGGCGGCCCTGATTTCAGGAGCGCGACAACTTGCATATCCTGTTTTTCGATGTCGCCAATGGCCGGATCGGCTGGTTGTCGTTTCTCGGCCATATCGCGCTGCTGTTGCTGCTGTTTCTGTTCGTCGGCCTGGCGATCGGGGTCGCCTTCGGCGTCACCGGCCATATGCTCAACGCCGATTTCCATGCGGCTCATACGACGGTGATGGCGGCAGCCGGCGTGCCCTTCATAATCCTCATGGTCGCCCTGATTGCCGCGTTCCTGTTTGTCAGCCTCAATCTCACCGCCAAGCGGGTCCGCGACATCGGGCTGCCCGGGTGGCCGGTGACGATCGGCTTTTTGTTCGTGGTCGGGCTGATCTCGCAATACCTGTCGCAGAACGTTGGACATACCCTGTATTCCCTGGCGTTCCTGGCCCTGTTGCTGATTCCCGGCGGCGTCGCCGGTTCGCGCGCGACGGACATGTCGCCAGCGACCGGAGCGTCGAGCGCGCCTCAGCCCCATTGATGCCGCGCCGGGCTGATCCTAGTGGAGCGAATTTGACATTTGATACCCATTTGCGGCTGGCCGTTCATCAAATGTCAAATTCAAAGCTCCACTAGAATCAAATAGTTGCTAGTGGTCCTTTGATTCCGACATTTGCTCGGGAGCTTGCAGCAGCGGGATGCAAATGTCGGAATCGGACCACTAGGATCAACCCGGTGTTTCACGGCGCAGCGATGTCATAGTGGCATAGCGGACGCGCAGCGGCTCCCGCGGTAGGAACGATGCAACTCGACAATCCGTCCCTGGTTTTCGATCTGGTCGAATGGGTGGCGCAAGGGCCGCGCTCCTATCGCGATGTCATGGATGCTTGGCGCACGTCCTGTCCGCGGCTGACGATCTGGGAAGACGCCATCGATCACGGTCTGGTCGCGCAGGCGCCGGACGCAAATGGCCATACCATCGTCGTCATCACCGCGCGCGGCCGGGAATTCCTTGCCGCGACGCAGAGGTCCAACCGCGCCGGCGGGACCGCCGATCCTGCCAGAACCGACGAGGCGCTGAGCAGCGTGGGGCGTTGATCACGCCACTGAAAGTCCTCAATTCGCTTTTCTGAATGCATTTGCGAGCAGCGGCCGCCGCACTGCATATAAAATTCATATAAAATTCAGTCTCGGCGCTATTTGGAACGCGTTGATCATTCTTGACTTGCACACGTTGGCATCCGTGACTTTTTTATTTCACTTGACTCCAATTTGGACTGGGAGAAGCATCTGGAATAATTGCAATCAAGATTTTTAGGGAGGTTTGAGGATGCCCAGGTTCCCGGCTGCACTGTTCTTGACGGCTTCCGTCTTCGCGCTCGCCCCGCTTGCCGCCCAGGCCCAGAGCAAGGGTCCCGCCTTGCCCGACGGCGAGGCCAAGGCGATGGTCGAAGGCGTCTGCACCGCATGTCATCAGACAAACATGATCACCGGCAGTTCCGGCTACACCCAGGATGGCTGGAAGGAACTGACCGCGACCATGATCGATCTGTCCGGCAGCCCGGAGTCGCGTGACCAGATCACCAAATATCTCGCCGCCAACTTTCCGCCCAACACCAAGCGGGCGTCGAAACTGGTGCCGGGCCCGATGCAGGTGACGTTCAAGGAATGGGTCATGCCGACGCTCGGCCAGCGTTCGCGTGATCCGGTTCTCGCGCCCGACGGCAACATCTGGTGGGCGGGGCAATGGGGCAACCTGATCGGCAAGATCGACCCCAAGACCGGCAAAATGACGGAATATCCGCTGCCGGCCAATGCCAAGCCGCATTCGGTGACGCCCGACAGCGACGGCAACATCTGGTATTCCGGCAACATGAACGGCACGATCGGCAAGTTCGATCCGAAGACCGAGAAGATCACCGAATACAAGATGCCGAACCCGGCGGCGAAAGATCCGCACACCATGATCTTCGACAAGAACGGGATCATGTGGTTCACCGCCCAGCATAGCAACATGGTCGGGCGGCTCGATCCGAAGACCGGCGACATCAAGCTGGTCACCATGAAGACACCGAAGTCGAAGCCCTACGGCATCAAGCTTGACGCCGAGGGTAATCCGTGGGTGTCCTGCAACGGTAGCAATTGTTTGGTGAAGGTCGATCCCAAGACCATGGATCTCACCGAGGTCAAACTGCCGATCCCGAAGACCACGGTGCGGCGGCTCGATATCGCGCCCGACGGTATCATCTGGTACGTCAATTCCTCGCAAGGAAGGCTCGGCCGCTACAATCCGAAGACCGGCGGGATCAAGGAATGGCCGTCGCCGAGCGGACCGAAGTCGCATCCCTATGCGATTTTGGTCGTGGACGGCGGGGTCTGGTACAACGAATCCGGCGTGCGGCCGGACGCGCTGGTGCGGTTCGATCCCAAGACCGAGACGTTCCAGAGCTGGGCAATCCCCTCCGGCGGCGTCTATGCCGGCATCATTCGCCACATGCGCGCGACGCCGGACGGCGATCTGCTGATCCACCAGAGCAGCACCAACCGCATCATCAAGGTGACGCCGAAGCAGAAGTCGGCGAGCCGGTAGAAGCTGCGCGTAACGCTTCCGTTTAAGATCAAGCAAAAGCCTGCTCCCGATTCTGTCGCGGGCAGGCTTTTTGCTGACCGTCGCGTCCGCACGATGATCGCCTCGCCTCGGTACGAAAACACCGATGGCGCGCCCTTTTCGTGACGCTTTTGGCCGGGCAAACTCCGTCATCTCCCCGCAAACATCGACGGCGATGCCAGAGGAAGGCTTATGAGAAGAATTTTCATTTCACTCACGACGATTTTCATCTGGGCCATTGCGTCCGCACTGCCGTCGGCAGCAGCTTCAGACGCGCCCAGCTTCGACTGCGCCAAGGCAAACGGGGCCGCCGAGAAGCTGGTCTGCAGCGACGCCCAACTCGCCGCGCTCGACCGCGAGACCGCGCGGCTGTTCAACCTCGCGCTCCACGGCAAGCACATGAACGAAACGCGCAGGCGAGAACTCGTCACCTATCAGCGCGGCTGGATCAAGGGCCGCAACGATTGCTGGAAGGCCGGCGATCTGCGGCGTTGCGTACTGGATGAATACGCCATCCGCATCCACCAATTGCGACAGGGCTATGCGGATGCGCGCACGCAGGACAAAAACGGTATCAGCAGCGGACCGAAGGTCGCCGCCTGCAAGGACTTCGGCGCGCTGATCGGGCTGATCTTCATCAACAGCGAGCCGCCGCTCGCGGTGCTGGAATGGCGGACCAACAAGCAGGTCTTCACGCAAGGCCGCTCAGGCTCCGGCGCGCGCTACGTGAGCAGCAATGCCGACGGCAAATCCGTGTTCTGGATCAAGGGCGACAACGCCACCTTCGAGCAGCCGGGCGGCAAGAACTACGAATGTAAGATCGAACTACCGGGCTAGACGCCTTATGAGTGGCGTGCGCCGCGCGCCGACGCGGAGTGACATTTTTCACGTGACTTTGCACCGGGCCCTGCACGGAAACGTCGCATGAGATTTTGGGTACTTGTCGGCAGTGCCGTCGCGCACGTATGAATGAAAGACATGACCACGGACGAACCAGCGGCCGCGACCGCGTGCGCCTTTTGAATACAGACGGGACAAACCGGAATGTATGTGCGGCGGAACATCAGAACTCCGTCATTTGCTGGTCGAGTCCTGGCCGTCACTCGTCATCGTCACGCTATGGTCGATCGCGGTCGTACTGATGCACGATGTCGCAGGCTTCAAGTGGCTGGTCATGCCCGTGCTGCCGGTGACCCTGATCGGCATCGCGGTGTCGCTCTATGTCGGCTTCAAGAGCGCGTCGGCCTATAACCGCTGGTGGGAGGCGCGCCGGGCCCTGGGGGCCATCGTGGCGTTCAGCCGGGAATGGGCCCTGCAGATCCAGGGCCTGGTCTGCAGCGACCGCGCGCAGCCGCCGGCTGATGTCGTCAACGATCTGCTCAACCGCCATCTCGGCTGGCTCTATGCGGCCTCCTACATGCTACGTCAGGGATCGCGGCTGAAATCCAGTGCGCGCACGCGAATTTTCAAGCACCGCCGCGTTGGCCATGACGCCGCCACGATGAGCGAAGACCCGCAGTCCTACGGCCGTTTCCTGGCGCCCGAGGAGTTTTCCGCGGCGCGGAGCGTTCGGAACCCGCCGACCTATCTGCTGACGCGGCAGGCGCAGGCGGTGCGCGATCTCACCCGCTCGGGCTGCCTGGACAGCATTCGCCAAACCGCCATGATCGGCCTGCTCGGAAAGCTCGGTGATGCCTACGGCGCTTGCGATCGTATCAAGATCACGCCGTTCCCGCGACAGATCGCCTATTTCGGCACCATCTTCACGTGGGTGTTCGTCTTTCTCCTGCCGTTGGCGTTTCTCGATGCGTTCGAGGCGAAGGCGGTGTCGGAGGTCGGGCGGCATCACCTGTCGTCGATTCTGCTCGACAGCTATCTGTTTACGCTCGTGCCGTTCGCGGCCCTGATCTCATGGGTGTTTCTGATGATGGAGCGGGTCAGCGACAGCACCGAAGACCCTTTCGAGGGCGGCGTGCACGATGTGCCGGTGGTGGCCATTTGCCGGGCGATCGAAATCGATCTGAAACAGACGATGGGAATGACGGATGTGCCGCCTCCGCTTCAACCCGTCGATGACGTGCTTTATTAGATTGCCAATTCGTGCATTACGGCGGACTGAAATGCCAATCGATAAATTTCTTAGCGGGGAAGACGACCGATGAGCCATGACTTCAAGGGACGGCGTGAGGACGAACGGCTTATAACAGGTACCGGACGCTTTACGGCCGATTGGACTCTGCCGAACCAGGCCCACGGCGCCTTCCTGCGCGCGAACCAGGCGCATGCCCGCATCGTCTCGATCGATCCGCAGCCGGCTCTCGACCTGCCGGGCGTAATCGCGGTGCTGACCAGCGCCGATATCGATGCGGCAGGGTATGGCCCAATCCCCTCGCAGGATCCCGGTCCCGGATTGGACGGCTTCCAGTTTCTGACGCCGGAGCGGCCGGCGCTGGCGCGCGACCGCGTGCGGTTTGTTGGTGAGCCGGTGGCGCTGGTCGTCGCGGAGACCGAGGCGATCGCGAACGATGCCTGCGAACAGATCGTGGTCGAATACGAAGACCTGCCGGTCGTCGTCACGCCCGCGGAGGCGAGCGCGCCGGACGCCGTGCAGCTGCACGAGTCCGTGCCGGGCAACCTGGTCTACGACTTCGGCTATGGCGACCGCAAAGCAACCGAAGCGGCACTCGCCGATGCCGCCTACAGCGTGCACCTGACGCTCGATGCGCAACGCATCGCCGGCAATCCGCTGGAGCCGAAGTCGTGCCTTGCCCGCTATGACGCGCCGCATCGACCGCTACGATGTCTATACGCCGACCCAAGGCCTCAGCGACATCCGCAAGTCGCTTGCCCAGATCACCGGTCTGCCGCCGGAGAAGATCCACATTCACGCCCACGATGTCGGCGGCGGCTTCGGCGTGCGCAATGAGGCCTACCCGGAAACCGTGGCCGTGCTGCTGGCGGCACGGCTCACCGGCCGGCCGGTGAAGTGGACCGGCACACGTTCGGAGACCATCGTCAGCGACCATCAGGGACGCGGCGTCGTCCTGTCCGCGACGCTGGGGCTCAACGCGCGCGGCCGCTTTCTCGGCCTTCAGGTTGAATGGCTGGTCAACATGGGCGCCTACTGCTCCAAATCAGGACCGTTCATCAACACGATGGCGTCACCGCGCAGTATGGCCAGCAATATTTACAGAGTGCCCGCGCTGTTCGGCCATCACCGGCTGATCCTGACCAACACCACGCCGGGGACCGCCTATCGCGGCGCCGGGCGACCGAGCGTCGCCTATCTCTGGGAACGGCTGATCGACGAGGCGGCGCGGGTCACGGGGATCGACCGCATCGCATTGCGGCGGCGGAATTTCATTCCGCATGACGCCTTCCCCTACAAGACGCCCAGCGGTTCGACCTACGATTCCGGCGACCCGGCAGGTCTGCTGACCGACGCGCTCGAAGCCGCCGACTGGGACGGGTTCAAGGCGCGCCGTCGCGCGGCCAAGGCACGGGGCAAATTGCGCGGCATGGGCTGCGCCACGTTCATCGAACCGTCCGGATCGGTCGGAAAGGAAGAGATCGCCATCCACTTCGACCAGGACGGCGGCATCACCTTGCACACGCTCGCAGGCCCCACCGGCCAGGGTCACGAGACCGTTCACACCAAGATCGTGGCGGACCTGCTGGGTGTCGATCACGACAGCGTCCAGCTGCGCCCCAGCGATCCCAAGGGGCCGCCGCTGACCGGGCTTGGAACCTTCGGCTCGCGATCCCTGATCAGCCACGGCGTCGCCTTGCATCACGGTGCCAAGGCGGTGATCGAGAAGGGTCTCGCGCTTGCCGCGCAGGCACTCGAAGCCTCGCCCGCCGACATCGCGTTCAAGGACGGCAACTATGTTGTCAAAGGCACCGACCACAGCATCAGCCTGACCGATCTGATCAGCCGGCACGCCGGCGACGGCGAACATGCGCTCGATACCAATGTCACGGTGCCGGTCGCGGCCGCGTTCCCGAGCGGCGCGCATATTTCGGAAGTCGAGGTCGATCCCGACACCGGCACGATCGAGGTCGTGAACTACGTCGCGGTCGATGATTGCGGGACCGTCTACAACCACGCCATGGTCGAAGGCCAATTGCTCGGCGGCCTGATGCAGGGGCTCGGTCAGGTGATCGGCGAGCAGTGCGTCTATGAGAGCGAGACCGGCCAGCCGCTGACCGGCTCATTCATGGATTATTTCATGCCGCGCGCCAGCGATCTGCCACCGGTGACCTTGATCGATCGGCCGATCCCCTCGCCGGCCAATCCGCTGGGCGCGAAAGGCGCGGGCGAGGCCGGCGCCACCGGCGCGGTGCCGTGTCTGGCCAACGCCGTGCACGATGCGCTGGCCGCCGCCGGCGTCGGCCACATCGAGATGCCCTATACGCCGTTCCGTGTCTGGAGCGCGCTGCAGGCGGCGGCTGAAAAAACCGCGTAGTGGACGTCACCGCATACTTGTTTGTGATCGCACCGCTGCAAGTTGCCAGTTTGCTATGCCGGCCGATGCCGTCGCTTTCGATAAAAAAAGGCACTCGTGTAGAACCACAACAAGTCATTGCCGGGCTTGACCCGGCAATCCATCACTTTGAAAAGATTTATATTTATTTGATGGATGCGCGGGTCGAGCCCGCGCATGACAAGTCAAGACGAATGCGCAGGATTTGTCACGCCGCCCGCACGCTTTTCCCGCACGCCGGCGCGTTCCAGTCGCGGCACGACTTCCTGCAAGAAATACGGCAGTTCATCGAGATAGTTGACGAACGAAATACCAAGCCCGCGAACGCCGGCCCGGCTGAGATTTATGAGGATATCCGCGACGCGGTCGGGATCGCCGACAATCGCCAGCCCGCCCATGCCCTGCGCGAAGCCAAGCCGCTGGCGCTGATGCTCCTCTGCGCCGACCGTCTCGGGGGAAATGTTTTTCTTCGACAGGATGAGATCGACCGCATTCCAGTCGGCGCAATCGATGACGCAATGCCGGTAATAGTTCTCGGCCTCCTTCTGGGTCGGCTTCAAGGTGATGACGCCGACACCATAGACGTCGAGTTCACGGTCGAATTGCCTGGCCTGATCCTTGGCGTTCCGCACGATCTTGGCGGATTGCTCGAACAAGTCGCGCTCGAACTGGGTGAAGAAGGCATCGCAATTGCGGATTGCGAACGCGTTTCCGGCGGGCGATGCGCCGGCATTCATGATGATCGGCCGCGAGCCGCCATAGGGCTTCGGCTTGCCGCGCACATTTTTCAACTTGATGAATTCGCCGTCGACGTCGAAATCCTCCGCGCCCGACCAGATTTTCTTGATGGCGTCGATCCATTCCTGGCCGAACTTGTAGCGCTGCTCGTGTTCGCGCTGCTGCACGCCGAACATTTCGAATTCGTCCTCGTTCCAGCCAACGACGATATTCAGTCCGAAGCGGCCCTCGCCGACCTGGTCGGCGGTGACGAACTGCTTGGCGGCAATGATCGGGTGAAACAGGGGTGCATGCACGGTGCCGAACACGGTGATGCGGCTTGTCGAGGCCAGAAGGCCGGTCGCCCAGGTGATGGTTTCAAGCGTCGCGCCCTGATAATCGGTGTCGCCGCCATAGCCCTTCCAGCGGCCGACCGGCAGCATGAAGTCCAACCCGCCCTCGTCCGCCATGCGCGCCAGCTTCAGGCAGTCCGGCCACGATCCGCTCCAGCGTTCGGGCACCAGGGTCACGGCGCGGCCGGAGGAACAATTGGCGCCAAACAGCCCGATCTTGAGCTGATTGGAATTGTGCATGGTCATGCGCTGTTGCAGCGAAATTTCTTGTTCCGGCACGATGGCCCCCTTCGCGTGATTGTTTGTTTCTTTGTTTGTCGGATCACGGGACGCCGCGAGGGTTCGGCGTCCCGGTCTTGCCGGTCCGCTTACTGAGCCAGCACGGACTTCTGATAGACCTCGGTGCGCAGCGCTTCGATCAGCTTGTTGGGATCGCCGCCCATTTCCTCAAACTTCTTCTGCCACTTCTCGATATTGGCGAGATGGGTGTTGATCGGCTTTTCCGGATCGGCCACGCCGCGCTTGCGCATATCGGCGATCAGGTTGGCGACTTCCTGCTTCTTGAAAGCCGCCTCACGCGCCTTGAAGTCGTCGTCGGCCTGCCAGAACGTGACGCCCTTTTCCTTCGCCAGCTTGCGCGCCTTGGCCGCACCGTCGAGATGCAAGGTCGTGCCGTTGACCAGCGACCGTGGAATGACGTCCAACAGCGCCTTGCGCTGTTCCGGCGTGAAGGCGGCGAAGGTGCGGGCGTTGAACACATAGGCGCCGAGGCCGCCATAGACGCCGAACGCCGGCTCGATGACGGTCTTGACGTTGTCGACCAGTTTATAGTCGTCGAGCCAGGTCAGCGGGCCGCAGGCGCAGTCGATCTGGCCGCCCTGCAACGCGGTCGCGATTTCCGACGGCCGCAATTGTACCGGCACGGCGCCGAGGGCGCGGATCAGCCGGGTCGGCGAGGCGCCGGTGACGCGGATCTTGCGGCCTTCCAGATCGGACCGCTTGGTCACCGGTTCACGGCACATCATGTGCCAGGGATCGGGGCCGAAGCCGCCGAGCCAGACCACCTTGGCGGCTTTGAGTTCATCACGACAGCCCTGGCAATCCAGGATTGCGGTTTCCGCTGCGGCCGCCGCCGCAACGTAGGAATTGGTCACGAATGGCAGCAGGTCCGACAGCACATTGGTGTTTTTCAGTTCGCCCTGGTTGAGGCTGGTGCCGACGAAACCCATGTCGACCACGCCATCGCCGACGCCCTTGAGCGTCGCTGGAAAATTGAGCAATTGGCCGCCGGCGAAGATGCGGCCGGTCAGGTCGCCCTTGGTCTGTGTTTTCAGGTCCTTGAAGAACTCGTCGATCACCAGATAGGTCGAGCTGCGCGGCACGTCGAACAGATTGTACCGTAATTCCTTGGCTTCGGCCGACGTTACCATTGCGGCGGTTGCCGCAGCCATCAGCATGAAATGGAGGTTTCGAGACATGAGCGTTTCCTTTCTTTTTTATGATCGATGTTTTTATGATCGATATTTCCAGACCAGAACGTACCCCTCCGGACCGGTTTGTCCAACGGCAAGCCCGCATGTCAGGGACGCACGAAAATTCGTTCAGAACAATGTCGGCGACCAGCTCAGCCCCGGAAGGTAGAGCGCGACAGCGGGGAAGGCGATGAGAATCGCGATCACGACGGCCTCGCAAACCAGGAACCAGGCGACACCGCGAAAGATCGCCTCCAGCGGCACTTCGTCGCCGACAATTGTCTTCATGGCATAGACGTTCATGCCGACCGGTGGCGTCATCAGTCCAATTTCCACAAATTTGACGAGCAGGATTCCGAACCAGATCAAGTTTACATGAAACGGCTCAAGCGCCGGCAGCACGACCGGCAAGGTGATGAGAATCAGCCCGAGCGGATCGAGAAAACATCCGAGCACCAGATAGATCGCCGTCAGGATCAGCAGCAGGCTGAACAGATTGACGGAATAGAGCCGCACCAACTCAGCGAGCATCTCCGGAACGCCACTGAACACCATGAACCGGGTCAGCATCACGGCGCCAACCGCGACAAAGAAGATCGCGGCGGTCGCTTCCAGCGATTCGGTGATGCTGGCGCGCAGGACCTGCCACGACATCTGTCCGCGCACGATGCCAATCGCGGTCGCAATGATGACGCCGAGCGCGGCGGCCTCGGTCGGGGTGGCGACGCCGCCATAGATGGTGCCGATCACCCCGAGGATCAGCAACGGCAGCGGCCAGATGCGCAGCAGGACGTCGAACTTCTCCCGCAGCGTGGTCTGCGCATCGATGGTCGGTGCCAGTCGCGGATTGAGCTTGCAGCGGATCACGATCATCGCGGCATAGATGATCGCGGTCAGCAGGCCGGGAATGAATCCGGCGAGGAACAGCTGGCCGACCGATTGTCCGGTGAAGATGCCGTAGATGATCATCAGAACGCTCGGCGGGATCAGCGAGCCGAGGGTGCCGGCGCAGGCCACGGTACTGGTGGCGAGGCTCTTGTCGTAACCGGCGCGCAGCATTTCCGGGACCGCAATGCGGCCCATCGCGACGGTGGTGGCAACGCTCGAGCCGGAAGCGGCGGCAAATCCCGCACACGCAAAGTTGCTGGCGACCGCCAAACCGCCCGGCAGGCCGCGCAGCCACACCCGCGCCGCGGCATAAAGATCGGCCGTCATGCCGGAATGGAACGCGATCGCGCCCATCAGCAGGAACATCGGAATGGCCGAGAGTTCCCAGCTCGCGGCGAAGTCGTAAGGCATCGCCTCCAGCAGGCTGAGCGTGGTGCTCAGGCCGGTGAGCCAGATCAGGCCAACGATGGAGACGATCGACAGCGCAAGCGCGATCGGAAAGCGCGCGAAGATCAGAATCAGCAGCGCGGCAAGGCCGATCAGGCCGATAGTGTTGGGGGCGAGGTCGAGCATGGTGATCGCCGCGCCTAGAGAAATTACAATATCCAACAAACCCCCCATTCGACGCATCAAGGCGGTCGAGCGGCCGGCCGGAAAACAGGCGGATCGCGTTGACCAGCGCCTGCAACGCCATCAGCCCGAAGCCCAGCGGCACCAGCCAGCGGCCGGGCCACGTATAGATGATGAACAGGCCGGGCTGCACCTGCTCGCCGGTGCGCGTGGCATATTCGGCGGCGGAGACACCGCACCAGGCCAGCAGACCAGCAACCGCCGCCATCGCAAGCTGGGTGACCGCGATCAACGGCCGCTTGACGGTGTCCGGCAGACCATCGGTGAACAATCCGGCGACGAAATTTCCATCGCGGCGCTGCACCAAAGCCAACGGCAGAAAAACCAGGATGACCATGTAATAACGCGCAACGAATTCAACCGTGCCCGGCAGCGGCGCGCGAAACAGATAGCGGCCGGCGACATCGGCGGCGATCTGCAACGCCATCAGGCTGATCGCGATCCCGCTGACAAGGACAAGAACATTGGTCAAAGCGTCGAGCACGCGCTCGATTCGTTGCATGGCGTTGTCCTGCCTCGGTCGTTGCCTTGTCAACGACAGCTAATCAGATCAACAACGGTTGTGGCCAGGGCTTGCCCCAAAAATAATGCAGCCCGTTCCGGAAAAATCCTGCGCCAACCACTGCGATCGTCGGCAGCGGCCGCCACAGGATGTCACGCCGCCATGTCAATTGACGTGCGATATCGACGTACGGTGTTACTGGGCCGCTCGTCGTCTCAGAGACAACCAGCCAGGGACACGGTGGCGCGCACGCCCGGAGAATTGATTTCACCTGAATGGTTCCGTCGGCATGCGTCGCCCGGAACCCGCGGTTGGCTGCATTCAACGTGTATTCAAGGCGTGATGATTTGCGCATAGACTGTTGTCCTGCGATTGCTGCCGGTATTGGATCCCGCCCGTGAATTTCCGACAGGCCCTTGGACTTGGCGTGAGCCGGCGCGCGGCGCTTGCCGCCGGCAGCAGGATCGCCGAGACCCGCAAGGGAAATGTCGAATACGCGATCGCCGGTTTCGGACCGACCGTCCTCGTCATTCACGGCGGCTTCGGCGGCTACGATCAGTGCCTGTTGTACGGCCGCGATTTCGTGGCGGAACGGTTCGGCATTCTGGCGCCGAGCCGGCCGGGTTATCTGCGCACGCCGCTCGCGACCGGACGCACGTTTGCACAAGCTGCCGATGCCCTGGTCGCGCTGCTCGATACCTTGCTGGTGCGGCGCGTGATCGTGATGGCGGTTTCCGGCGGCGGACTGACCGCACTGGAACTGGCGCGGCGTCATCCGGCCCGTGTCGCCGCGCTGATGCTGACCGCCGCCGTGACCCGCCGCTTCGTGCCGGAGGAAACCGAATCGGCATGGGCCAGGGCGCTGTTCATGTCGTCATCCGGATTGGCGCTGATGAACCTCGCGGCACGAACCGCGCCGCGCCGCATTGCCGGCCGGCTGCTGACAAGTCTCAGCCAACAGGAACCCGCGGAACGTCGTGCCCTGGTCGAGCGTATCATCGCCGATCCGAGCCGGCGGCAGTTCCTGCTATCGATGGTCGAGGGCTTCACGCCATTCGAATTGCGGCGCGCCGGCATCCAAAACGACCTCGCCGAGCAGGCCGGAACGGACGAAGAGCCGGACTGGAGCGGGATCGCGGTGCCAACCCTGATCGTCCACGGCAGGATGGACCGCGTGGTGCCATTCGACCGCCATGCCGCCTATGCGGCGGCGGCGATTCTGAACGCGGAAACCTTTTTCAGCGACAGTGCTTTTCATCTCCTGCCATTGTGCGACGATTACCCGGCAATGCGCGCGGCGATGGTCGAATTCCTGCGCCGGCATGGCAGCCGCGCTTCGCGCATCGCGCCGTAAACCGCCATTTCAGCGGCGCGGGCGACGGACTTGCGCAATTGCGGCCGGATCGCGCGCCCCGCCTTGCTTGACTTCGCCCGGCGTGCACGCCAGTTTCCGCGCCGCCGTAAGGACTTAATCCGCGTCGCACAGCCTGGGAACCAATGCGCTCCTACCTCGATTTTGAAAAACCGGTGGCCGAGCTGGAGGCCAAGGTCGAGGAACTGCGCGCCATGCAGGATGCCGGCGACGCCGTCGCCGTCGACGAGGAAATCGGCAAGCTCGAAGTCAAGGCCGCGCAGGCGCTCAAGGACGTCTATGCCAACCTGACGCCCTGGCAGAAGACGCAGGTCGCGCGCCATCCGCAGCGGCCGCATTCGCCTCGACTAGATCGAGGGCCATCATGACCGATTTCGTCCCGTTTGCCGGCGACCGCAAATTCGGCGACGACGACGCGATCATCGGCGGCTTTGCCCGCTTCCGCGGCGAAAGCGTCTGCGTCATCGGGCAAGAGAAAGGTTCGACCACCGAAAGCCGGCTCAAGCACAATTTCGGCATGGCGCGGCCGGAAGGTTATCGCAAAGCGGTGCGGCTGATGAAGATGGCCGACCGCTTCAATATTCCGGTGATCGCGCTGGTCGACACCGCCGGCGCCTATCCGGGCATCGGCGCGGAGGAGCGCGGCCAGGCCGAAGCGATCGCGCGCTCGACCGAGGCTTGCCTCAATCTCGGCGTGCCGAATGTCGCGGTCATTCTCGGCGAAGGCGGCTCCGGCGGCGCGATCGCGATCGCCACCGCCAACCGCGTGCTGATGCTTGAGCACGCGATGTACAGCGTGATTTCGCCGGAAGGCGCGGCCTCGATCCTGTGGCGCGACACCACCAAGGCGCAGGACGCCGCCACCAACATGAAGATCACCGCGCAGGATCTGATTCGGTTCGGGGTGATCGACGACATCATCACCGAGCCGGTCGGCGGCGCCCATCGCGATCCGGCCGCCGCCATCGCCAGTGCCCGCCGCGCGATCACGCAGGCGTTTTCGGAGCTCTCCGGCAGCGACCGCGACACCACGCGACACGAACGGCGCGAAAAGTTCCTCAAGATCGGCCGGACCATCGCCTGACCTATGGTCCGGCGCCCGCGCCGGATTGGCCTTCGCGATCGGCCCTGAATCGGTCCCGCCCAGCACAATTGTGACGGTGCCCCAGTCCAGCCGTAGATGAAAAGCCTGGGGACGGTCGTCCGGCGGCCGCGGCGCGGCCCCAAGAATGCCACTAAGCTCTTGCATTTATGGGAAAATCGAGGGGGTTCTTTACCGTTCCTTCACCACAAAATGGTGAACTCGACAGAACCGTTTTCTGCGGCTTGCCGAGACGGTATCTTAACGCTAACGATTGTGCGATGATGGTTCGGGGATCGTTTAACCGTCGGGGGACTCAAACGTTGAACCGCCGCCCCTTGGTGCGCACGCTGCTCACGTCCGCGGCGCTGGCCGTTGCGGTGGCGCTTGCCGGCTGCGACACCGACGGGACCACGATGCCCTCCGGCCGCGCGCTCGCGCCGCTGTCCGACAAGATGCAGTCGGAAATCGAAACCAAGAACATGTCGAAGGAGTCGCCGATCCTGGTGCGGCTCTTCAAGGAAGAGGCCGAACTCGAGGTCTGGAAGCAGGACCGCTCGGGGCGGTACGCGCTGTTGAAGACCTATCCGATCTGCCGCTGGTCGGGCGAGCTTGGCCCGAAGATCAAGGAAGGCGACCGGCAGGCGCCGGAAGGCTTCTATGCGATCACGCCGGGGCAGATGAACCCGAATTCGAACTACTACCTGTCGTTCAATCTCGGTTATCCGAACGCCTTCGACCGGGCCTATGGCCGCACCGGCGCGCATCTGATGGTGCACGGCGACTGCTCGTCGCGCCGGCTGCTACGCGATGACCGACGAACAGATCGGCGAGATCTATGCGCTGGCGCGCGAATCGTTCTTCGGCGGCCAGCGATCGTTCCAGGTGCAGGCCTATCCGTTCCGGATGACGGCGCTGAACATGGCGCGCCATCGCACCAATCCGAACTGCGCGTTCTGGAGCATGCTGAAGGTCGGCAACGATCATTTCGAGGTCACGCGCCAGCAGCCCAAGGTCGATGTCTGCGAAAAGCGTTACGTGTTCAACGCCTTCAATCCGTCCGATCCGACCGCGACCTGCACTTCAGCGCAACAGGCACCTGCCCGGCCTATTCGGTGCCGGCTGACGTCGCGTCTGCCGTGCGGCAGAAGCAGGCACCGACAACGTCAAGATCACTGAGCTGATCCGTCGCGGCACGCGCCAAGCGCCAATCCGGACCGGCACCGACGGCGGCATGAACCCGGTGTTCGCCTCGGCGATCAAGGGGCAGGACGTGTTCGATTCCGACGGCCGGCTGATTACGGCCGCCGCGGTGCCTGCGAAATACGGCACGATCCCCAAGAACATCCGCCTGCCGCGCAATGTCGATCCGAACACGCCGGCGCCAGCATTCGCGTCGTCCGCTCCCGCCACCACCGGCTCGGTAGCCGTGGCCGCCGACGTGCCGTTGCCGCGCGCCAATCCGCGCGGCCAGGCCAAGACCGCCGTCGCACAGGCCCCCGCCAGCAGCGGCGGTATCGGCAGCTTCTTCAAGGGATTTTTCGGCGGCTCGAATGCCGAACCGGCACAGCCGACGAACTCGCGTCGCAACCGCACCGCCGGCCGCGACGCCGGCCGATACCGTATCGTCGTCCCGGGCGCGCCGCGCCGCGCCGGCACCGGTCACCACACGAAGCGCACCACCGCCCGCACCCGTACCGCGCCCGGCCGCCAAGCCGCCGGCCGCGCCGAAGGCCAAAGCCGCCGCGCCCGCACCGACCGCGACCGCCTTCAGCGAACCGGCGAGGCCGAAGGTCGACGTCGCCAAGCCGGCGCCCGGCGTGCAGACAGCGAATAACGCCAAGCCGGCGGATTCCAACGTGATGTCGGGCGCCCAGCCGATGGTTCCCACGGGCAGCTTCGAGAATCGCTTCGGCGCCTGGCGCTAATCTGATTTTTCATTTTCTTGGCAACAGACGACCCGTCGCAAACGACGCGTTCGCGGGCTTTACGTGGAACGACGCAGCCGTGCCCTCATAAGCGAGATGGCCGGGTCAAGCCCGGCCATGACGATCAAACTGGTTGATTTTAATCGCGCCTGATCTTTACGAAAGGTCTGCAACTTTTCGGGATCAGTTGATTTTGAGATGCGTATAATCTCGTCCGAAAAGTCTGACAACTTTTCGGGATCAGATGATTTTGAGATGCGTATAATCTCGTCCGAAAAGTCTGACAACTTTTCGGGATCATGCGCTACGCGTACCGGCCGTGGCAGTGCTTGAACTTCTTGCCGGAACCGCAGGGGCAGGTTTCGTTGCGGCCGACCTTGCCCCAGCTGGTCGGATCATTCGCATTGCGCGCGGTCGGCGCGACGCGTCGCTCCGTGGCGTAGTCGCCGGCGGCGAGCGCGGCGGTGGCGAACTCCATCTCGTCCTCGCCGGTCATCGGATCGACCTTGTGGGCTTCCATATAGGGCAGATCGAATTCGTCATCGCCGTCCGGCGGGTTCGCCATGATCTCCACCCGCATCAGCTGGCCGGTGACCGCTTCGCGCAGGCTGTTGAGCATGGCCTCGAACAGGCTGGAAGGCTTCCGACTTGTATTCGTTGAGCGGATCGCGCTGGGCATAGCCGCGCAGACCGACCACCTGGCGCAGATGCTCCAGCATGATGAGATGCTCGCGCCACAGATGGTCGAGGGTCTGCAGCAGGATCGATTTCTCGACATAGCGCATGACGTCGGTGCCCCACTGGGCCACCTTGGCCGCCATGTGCTCGTCGGCGCGGCGTTCGATGCGGGTGCGGATTTCCTCGTCCGCGATGCCTTCTTCCTTGGCCCATTGATCGACCGGCAGGTCGAGATTGAGCACGCGTGCCACCTCTTCCTTGAGGCCGGCGGTGTTCCATTGCTCCGGATAGACGTTCTCCGGAATGTGTTTGCTCACCAGCTCGTCGACCACCGAATGGCGCATGTCGGCGATGGTCTCGACCACCGTCTCGTCCTTCATCAGGTCGACCCGCTGCTCGAACACGACCTTGCGCTGGTCGTTCATCACGTCGTCGTATTTCAGCAGGTTCTTGCGGATGTCGAAGTTGCGGGCCTCGACCTTCTGCTGGGCCTTTTCCAAGGCTTTGTTGATCCAGGGATGGACGATGGCCTCGCCTTCCTTGAGGCCGAGCTTCTGCAGCATGCCGTCGAGCCGGTCCGACCCGAAGATGCGCATCAGATCGTCTTCCAGCGACAGGTAGAACACCGAACGGCCGGGATCGCCCTGACGGCCGGAACGGCCGCGCAACTGATTGTCGATGCGGCGGCTTTCGTGCCGCTCGGTGCCGAGCACGCACAGGCCGCCGGCCGCGAGCGCCTTGGCCTTGAGGCGCTCGACCTGGCCGCGGATATCAGACACGTTCTGATCGTATTGGGGTCCCTCGGAAACCTCGGTCAGTTCTTGCTTGATGCGCATGTCGGCATTGCCGCCGAGCTGAATGTCGGTGCCGCGGCCGGCCATGTTGGTGGCGATGGTGATGGCGCCGGGAACGCCGGCCTGCGACACGATATAGGCTTCCTGCTCGTGATAGCGGGCGTTGAGGATCGCGAACACCTTGGTGCGGGTGGCGCCCTCGTCGCCGCTGTAGAGCTTGGCAAAGGCGTTCGGGTCGGCGAAGTCGTGCTGTTCCCAGCCGCGCTGGCGCAGCATCTCGGCCAATTGTTCCGACTTCTCGATCGAGGTGGTGCCGACCAGAACCGGCTGGCCACGCTTCTTGCAATCCTCGATGGTCTCGATGATGGCGTGATACTTCTCGGTCGCGGTGCGATAGACCTCGTCGTCCTCGTCGCGCCGCACCAGCGGCATGTTGGTCGGGATTTCCAGCACTTCGAGATTGTAGATGTCCATGAACTCGTCGGCTTCGGTGACCGCCGTGCCGGTCATGCCGCCGAGCTTGTCGTACATGCGGAAGTAGTTCTGGAAGGTGATCGAGGCCAAGGTCTGGTTCTCGGGCTGGATCGGCTGGTGCTCCTTGGCCTCGAGCGCCTGATGGAGACCTTCCGAATAGCGCCGGCCCGGCATCATGCGGCCGGTGAACTCGTCGATGATGACGACCTCGCCGTTGCGCACGATGTAGTCCTTGTCGCGCTGGAACAGCTTGTGGGCGCGCAACGCCTGATTGACGTGATGGACAACCGAGACGTTTTCCACGTCGTAGAGCGAGCCGGTTTTGAGCTGGCCGGCATCCTGCAGCATCTTTTCGATGCGTGTCATGCCGATCTCGGTCAAGGTCACGGTGCGCTGCTTCTCGTCGATCTCGTAGTCGGTCTTGTCGAGCGAGGGGATGAACGCGTCGATGGTGTTGTAGAAATCGGAACGGTCGTCGAGCGGGCCGGAAATGATCAGCGGCGTGCGCGCCTCGTCGACCAGGATGGAATCGACCTCGTCGACGATGGCATAGGAATGACCGCGCTGGACCATGTCCTCCAGCCGGTACTTCATGTTGTCGCGCAGATAGTCGAAACCGAGTTCGTTGTTGGTGCCGTAGGTCACGTCGCACTCGTAGGCCTTCTTGCGCTCCTCGTCGTCGATGCCGTGGACGATGACGCCGACCGTCAACCCGAGGAACTTGTAGATCTGGCCCATCCATTCGGAGTCGCGGGTGGCGAGGTAGTCGTTGACCGTAACCACATGAACGCCGCGGCCGGCGAGCGCGTTGAGGTAGACCGGGGCGGTGGCGACCAGGGTCTTGCCTTCGCCGGTCTTCATCTCGGCAATACGGCCTTCGTGCAGCACCATGCCGCCGATCAACTGAACATCGAAATGCCGCTGACCAAGGGTGCGCTTGGCGGCCTCGCGCACGGTTGCGAAGGCCGGTACCAGGAGGTCGTCGAGATCGGCGCCCTCAGCAATCTGCTTCCTGAAGTCCTCCGTGCGCGCGCGCAGCGCGTCATCGGAGAGGACCTCCAGCTCCTTTTCCATCGCGTTGATGGCGTCGACCTGCGGCCGGTAGGTCCGGATGCGCCGCTCATTGGCGGAACCGAACACCTTGCGGGCAATTGCGCCGAGCATGCCGGAAGTCCTTTCAAATCAAATCACGTACGGTATCGCCGGAGACGGCTTTGCGGTCGGTCGGATGGCGGTTGTCCATCAAGGCCTTGGTGTCAAACGCCGGCAGGCGGTTCAATGCGTGTTCCGCTCCGTCCGGATGATCCGGATGCACGGTCCCGATGACGGTCCCATTACATCCGAAAATACGCCACTTTTCAGGCTCTCAATGTGCACAGCCCACCTGTCCCAGCGGCCGGCTCATGCCGTCGATTTGAAATTCCCGCAGACGTCGCAGCAAGCGCTTTCAGGAACCTCAATTCGAAAAGTGGCACTAGAATCATAGACTTGCCAGTGCCCCTTTGCTTCCAAAATCCGTGCCAGGGATTGCTGCGATGGATCGCGAACGTCAAAAGCAAAAAGGCACTTGAGGCCGTCGAGAGATAGGAGGGGGTCGGACCCTTGTCAATCGGGGCCCGCCGTGCTCACAAAACCGTGGTCGCCGCGGATTTATAACGAAAATATGGAGAGATTTTAATACGGTGGCGATCCGCCGGACCATTGTCATCGGATACTGAGTGCGTAAGTGTCCGGATACGTTTGCCGGATATCCTGCTTGCGCCACCCGGCAGCGGCGGCGGAAAACCCGTTGAATGACGCCCAATCGCGTCACAGGCCCACCCCATCCGACCGATCCGGTCTCCCAAAACCGTAATCCACGCGAGGAAGCGTCATGACGACCCCGATCCATGCCGACCACCCTGAGCCGAAACGCTGGGCGCTGCGCCGCGCCGGCACGCTCGCCGTCATCGCCGGCACCATGCTGCTGGCGGTCTCAGCCGTCTCGCTGCGCGCGGAAGATGCCAATCCCGTCATCGCCCGCGTTGACGGCGTCGCCATCCACAAGAGCGATCTCGCGCTTGCCGAAGAGGATCTCGGCCAGAACGTCCAGCAATTGCCGCAAGCGCAGAAGCAGGAATACCTGATCAATTACGTCGCCAACCTGATCCTCGCGGCCAAGGCCGCCGAAGCCCGCAAGCTCGGCGACAGCGAAGAGTTCAAGCAGCGGCTGGCGTTCAACCGCAACCGGCTGCTGATGGAAATGCTGCTGTTGGATGCCGGCAAGGCCGCGATGACCGATGAGGCAATGAAGAAGGTCTATGACGAGGCGGTCAAAGGCGTGAAGCCGGAAGAAGAAGTGCACGCCCGCCATATCCTGTTCGCCGCACCCAATCCGGCCAGCGAAAAGGACCCGGCGAAGAAGAAGGAGGCCGAGGCCAAGAGCAAGGAGGCCGAAGCCAAGGCAAAGGCCGCGCTGGCCCGCATCCAAAAGGGCGAGGATTTCGGCAAGGTCGCTTCCGAATTGACCCAGGACCCCTCGGGCAAGGCCAATGGCGGCGATCTTGGCTACTTCACCAAGGAACAGATGGTGCCGCAGTTCGCCGAGGTGGCGTTCAAGCTCGACAAGGGCAAGGTCTCCGAGCCGGTGAAGAGCCAGTTCGGCTGGCACATCATCAAGGTCGAAGACAAGCGCACCAAGCCGGTGCCGACCTTCGACGCGGTGAAGGCCAATCTGGCGCAGTTCGTGGTGCGCAAGGCGCAGTCCGATCTCGTCACCTCGCTGCGCAAGGACGCCAAGATCGAGCGGCTCGACAAGCCGGCGGAGGCGCCGAAGGCCAAGGACGACGGCAAGGCCGCCGCACCGGGCGCGCCCGCCAAGAAATAGCCATCGCGCTTTTCAGCGCACCGGCGCTGTCGTAAGGACAACCCGCTCCGACACCGTTCGGGGCGGGTTTTTCGTTGTCCAAGCGCCAAAGGTGCCGGCCATGTCGACCGCTGTTTCGCCGCTTGCCCCGACCCACGTGCCCGACATGCCGGAAATCGCCGGGGTGCGGCTGGCGACCGCCGCCGCCGGCATCCGCTATGCCGGGCGCACAGACGTGCTGATGGCGGTGTTTGATCCCGGGACAACGGTGGCCGGCGTTTTCACCCGCTCGCGCTGCCCCTCGGCGCCGGTCGACTGGTGCCGCAAGCACTTGAAGGGCGCCAAGCCCCGCGCGCTGGTGGTCAATTCCGGCAACGCCAATGCCTTCACCGGCAAGACCGGCTGGTCCGCGACCAAGCTGACTGCCGATCTCGCCGCCGAGGCCCTCGACTGCAAACCGACGCAAGTGTTCCTGGCATCCACCGGCGTGGTCGGCGAGCCGCTCGACGCCCGCAAATTCGAATCGGTGATGGAGGGCCTCGCGGAGCGCGCCGCGCCGCTGCACTGGATGGACGCCGCGCGCGCCATCATGACCACCGACACGTTTCCGAAGGTCGCGACCGCGACCGCCAAGATCGGACGCGCCACGGTCACCATCAACGGCATGGCCAAGGGCGCCGGCATGATCGCGCCGGATATGGCGACCATGCTGTCCTTCGTCTTCACCGACGCGCCGATCGCGCAGGCCGCGCTGCAGAGCCTGCTCAAGGAAGGCGTCGAGGACACCTTCAACGCGGTCACGATCGACGGCGACACCTCGACCTCGGATACCTTACTGGTGTTCGCCACCGGGGCGGCCGCTGCGCGCGGCGCACCGCGCATCGCGCGCGCCAGCGATCCGCGGCTCAAGGCATTCCGCAAGGCGTTCTTCAGCGTTCTGGCCGATCTCGCCGAGCAGGTCGCGCGGGACGGCGAAGGCGCGCGCAAGCTGGTGGAAGTCATCGTCGAAGGCGCGACGTCCAAACGCTCGGCGCGGCGGATCGCGCTGTCGATCGCCAATTCGCCGCTGGTGAAGACCGCGATCGCCGGCGAGGACGCCAATTGGGGCCGGGTGGTGATGGCGGTCGGCAAGGCTGGCGAGCCGGCGGATCGCGACAAGCTGGAAATCGCGTTCGGCGGCATCCGGGTCGCCCATAAAGGCGCGCGCGATCCGGCCTACAAGGAAGAGACAGTCGCCGCAGTGATGCGCAAGCCGGAAATCCAGATCAAGGTCGGGATCGGGCTCGGGCGCGGACGCGACCGGGTGCTGACCTGCGACCTGACCAAGGAATACGTCGCGATCAACGGCGACTACAGGTCTTGAAGCAACAGCGCATTTTCGGACGGCGTACCGGCTTTCCTTGCGCGTGACAATGCTCTGAATGCCGTTTCAGCAATCGCCTTGTGCGATTGTTAATGCCCGCCCGGATGGAGTGATGGTGAGGGGCCGTCAGCGTGAAACTCGTTCTTGTCGCCGCCTGCGCTCTCGTCGATCCGGATGGCCGCATCCTGCTTGCGCAGCGGCCGCCGGGGCGCGCGATGGCGGGGTTGTGGGAATTTCCCGGCGGCAAGATCGAACCCGGTGAACGGCCCGAGCAATCCTTGATCCGCGAGCTCGAGGAGGAACTGGGAATCATCGTCGAGGAGCCATGCCTGGCTCCCCTCACCTTCGCCAGCCATGGCTATGCGGACTTTCATCTTTTGATGCCGCTCTATGTCTGCCGCAAGTGGGAGGGAACGGTGCAGCCGCGCGAAGGCCAGGCGCTGGCCTGGGTGCGGCCGAACCGGTTGCGGGACTATCCGATGCCGGCGGCGGACGAGCCGCTGATCCCGCATCTGATCGGGCTCTTGCCCTGACGCGATTTCCGGTCACGCACCGCTCGCGTGGTTTGAAAGGCCACCCCGCCATGACGGGACCGTCAGTCGTTGTTCTTCGTCACCTGCAACGCGGGCGCGATGTCTGGCGTCGCTTTGCCGGCAACGAAAGCGGCAGCACGGCGGTGGAGTATGCGATCCTCGCCTCTGCCGTCGGCGCCGGTATCGCCGGCGGTGTTGTGGCATTCGGGGCAGCGCTCAAGACCGGCCTCTACGACCGCATCGCGATGATTTTTTCCTGACCGCGATCAATCTCAATTCCACGCCTGCCAGCTTAACGCCCCGCTTTCTCGCCGGCGGGCTGCTCGCGCGTTCCGAGCGCATCGGCGAGCCGGGTGCGCGCCGAACCGGGCGCTGAGAGGCTTTTGCTGACTCTCATGCGGCACCCAGCCTGACAGCCAGACCACGTCGAAGGTCGCGCGGATGCGGCCGTCGGGATCTGAAAACCGTTCGGCATAAATCTGCGCCATGCGTAGCAAGGTCGCGCGCCCGAGCGGCGTGCGGCGGCGCTCGACCAGCGCGTTGGTCGCGCCCATGCGGCGCAGGTCATTCATCAACGCGAAGGCGGAATCGTAGCGCACGGTCAGGCGGTCGACATCGGCAACCGGCAGCGCAAAGCCGGCGCGCTGCAACAGCGCGCCGAACTCGCGCACGTCGGCAAACGGCGCGACGCGCGGCGACAGCCCGCCCTCGATCTCGCTTTCGGCCTGCGCGAAGGACTGGCGCAGTTCCGTCAAGGTGTCGGCACCGAGCAAGGCGGCCAGCAGCAGGCCGTCGGGCTTGAGCGCGCGGCGGATCTGCACCAGCGCGCCCGGCAGGTCGTTGACGAATTGCAGCGCCAGCGCCGAGACGACGAGATCGAGCGAAGCGTCGGCGAACGGCAGCGCCTCTTCGTCGGCGGCGACCGCGAGATCTGTTTGCTCGCGATCCCGGCCGGCATCCGGATGGGCGGCAATCAAGGTCTTGATCTGAGAATTTCCGCCGAGCGCCGCGCGCACCGCATCGGCCGGGGTGCCGAGATCGACCGCCAGATTGAATTCGCGTTTCACCAGAGACAGCCGGTCAACCAGATCGGCCGCGACGTGTTCAAGCAAAAACGTCGCCGGTGCGAGCGCGCCCGCCCGGCGCCGGCGCGCACGGAGCAACACACGATCAAAAATTTGCGGGCTCTCTGCCATCAATTGTTCTGTGGTCCGTTGAGTTGGCGAAAAATGGGCGCTAGCTTTGTGCGATGTCTGACTTCGCCGACCCATCCGCCGATGCCGGGCACCCTCGCACCCCGGCGCGCAAGCGTGCAACCGCGATGTTGCGCGGCGTATTCGGCGCCGCGCTCGACCTCGCACTGCCGCTTCTGTGTCCGGTCTGCCGCGCGCCGGTCGAAGACCGCGGGTTATGCGCAACCTGCTGGTCGAAACTCGCCTTCATCGCGCCGCCCTATTGCGAGCGGCTCGGCATTCCGTTCGCCTTCGACGCCGGACCGGGCCTGTTGTCGATGGAGGCGATCAACAATCCGCCGGCCTACCAGCGCTCGCGCGCGGCGGTGCGCTATGACGACATTTCCCGGGTGCTGGTCCATTCGCTCAAATACGGCGACCGGCTCGATCTCGCCCCGGCGATGGGGCGCTGGATGGCGCGCGCCGGCCATGAACTGCTCGCGGAAGCCGATCTGCTGGTGCCGGTGCCGCTGCATTGGCGACGGCTGTGGGCGCGGCGCTTCAACCAGTCGGCGGCGCTGGCGGAAGAAATCGCCAGGATGAGTCAGGTACCCGTCGGCCATGGCGCGCTCAGGCGGGTCCGGGCGACCGTGCAGCAGGTCGGTCTGTCGAAGGAGGAGCGCGCCGAGAATGTCCAGGGCGCGTTCCGCGTCGACGCCGAGGGCAAGGCCATGATCGCCCGCCGGCGGCTGGTGCTGATCGACGACGTCATGACCTCCGGCGCGACCGCGCAGGCCTGCGCGCGGGCGCTGCTCCGGGCCGGGGCCGCCCGGGTCGACGTGCTGGTGTTCGCCCGGGTTGTCGACCCGGCGCGTTCCCCCATATAAGCGTCTGAGCGCCGGGCCATCCTGACGGATTCGGGCCGGCCGATATCGCTTCGAATGGCGCCTGGTCCGGCCGGAAATCTGGTGTCCTTTCGCCGGTCATGCGCGAGGTCTGCGATGCCTGAGGTTGTGATCTACACCACCCGCTTCTGCGGGTTCTGCCATGCCGCCAAGTCGTTGTTGTCGCGCAAGGGCATCGCCTTCACCGAGATCGACGTCACCGGCGACCGCGCCGGCCGCATGAACATGGTGCAGCGGGCACGCGGCCGCACCACGGTGCCGCAGATCTTCATCGGCAGCCACCATGTCGGCGGCTGCGACGATCTCTATAGGCTCGATGAAACCGGCAAGCTCGAGCCGCTGCTGGCGCAGGATTCCGAACCGGCGGCCTGATTCACGCGTTGACCGCACGGACCGAATGCGAGGATTGAACCGATGACCTCCGCCACTGGCGATAGCGCTACTTTCAAGGTCGGCCTGGTGCAAATGCGCTCGGGGCTCGAACCCAAGGCCAACCTCGATGTCGCAGCCAGGCTGATCAAGGAAGCCAAGGCGGCCGGCGCCGACTACATCCAGACCCCGGAAGTCACCAACCTGTTTGCCCTCAACCGTGACCGGCTGTTCGCCACCATCGTGCCGGAGGAGGAGGACGTTTCGCTCGCCGCATTTCGCGATCTGGCCCGCAAGCTTTCGGTGACGCTGCATGTCGGCTCGCTGGCGATCAAGGCCTCGCCCGACCGGGCGGTGAACCGCTCGTTCCTGATCGACCCGCACGGGGAGATTAAGGCGCGCTACGACAAGATCCACATGTTCGACGTGGACCTTGCCAGCGGCGAAAGCTACCGCGAATCAAACAATTTCCGTCCCGGCGAAATCGCCGTTTTAACTGACCTGCCCTGGGGCCGGCTCGGCCTGACGATCTGCTACGATCTGCGGTTCCCGGCGCTGTACCGGGCGCTGGCGGAAGCCGGTGCTTCGTTCCTCGCCGTGCCGGCGGCCTTCACCAAGCAGACCGGCGAGGCTCACTGGCATGTGCTGTTGCGCGCGCGCGCGATCGAGAACGGCTCGTTCGTGCTGGCGGCGGCGCAGGGCGGCACCCATGAGAACGGCCGCGCGACCTATGGCCATTCCCTGGTGGTCGATCCCTGGGGCCGGGTGCTGGCCGAGGGCGGCACCGAGCCCGGTGTGGTGATGGCAGAAATCGATCCCGCGGCGGTAGTGGCGGCGCGGGCCAAGATCCCTTCGCTTCAACATGGCAAGCGGTTCGAGATCATCGAGCCGATGGCGGAACCGGCGCATCTGCATGCGGTCGGAGGCCCGACGTGATCCGCTATGCGCTGCATTGCGACAAGGGCCACGACTTCGAAAGCTGGTTCCCGAATTCGGCCGCCTACGACAAGCAGGTCAAGCGCAAGCTGGTGAGTTGTCCGACCTGCGGCTCGACCAAGGTGGAAAAGGCGATCATGGCGCCGCGGCTCGCGCGCACCGATACAAGTACGGCTTTGGTGCGCGCCGACGTCCCGGCGCCAGCGCCCGCGGCCAATGAAGCCAGCGAGACCGCGCCGGTCGCGATGATTTCGCCGCAGGAGCAGGAATTCCGCGCCAAGCTGAAGGAACTGCGCGATCATCTGATCAGCAATTCCGACGATGTCGGCAAGCAGTTTCCGGAAGAAGCGCGCAAGATGCACTACGGCGAGAGCGAGGTCCGCTCGATCCACGGCGAGGCCTCGTTGGAGGACGCCAAGGAACTGGCCGAGGAAGGCATCGAACTGTTCCCGCTGCCGCCGTTGCCGGACGAGCGGAATTAGCTTTTCCCAATTTTTTGTTTTTTTGTCATGGCCGGGCTCCGTCCCGGCCATCCCGATAAGGGACGCAGGGCCGTGCCCTCCTCAGCGAGATGCCCGCGACAAGCGCGGGCATGACGAGTAGACAAAAACCGGCGCCGCTACCGCGCCGCCGCGAACACCTCGACCTCGACCCGCGCGCCGAGCGCGAGGCCGTTGGCGCCGAAGGCGCTGCGCGCCGGCCAGGGCGGCGAAAAGAATTCGCGGTAGATCTCATTGAAGCCCGGCCAGTCGGCCATGTCGGCGAGCATGACCTGCACCCGCACGACATCGCGCAAGGAAAGGCCGTGGGCGGCGAGCACCGCGCGGACGTTTTCCAGCACCTGGCGCGCTTCGGCCGCGATGCCGCCTTGAACGATTTCCAGCGTGCCTGGCCGGTTGCCGACCTGTCCGGAGAGAATGATCAGGTTGCCGACGCGCACGCCGTCCGAAAACGGCAAATTGTCCGGCAGCACGGTGGCGGATTGCAAATATGCGATCTCAGTCATCGGCGGTAAAGCCGATCTTGGCATGGGTGCCGTCGCAATAGGGCTTGGTGGCGGAGCCGCCGCAGCGGCAGAGCGCGGTCTTGGTGACGCGGGCGACGGCATGTCCACTGGCGCGGCAGATTTCCAGATTGCCCTCGACGATCAGCGGGCCGTTCCTGGCCGGTTTGAGGTCGACCGCGCCGTCGCGCGCTTCAAGCGCGGGCGCATCCTTCACCGGCGGTTCGCCGGTCGCGGTGAAGCCGGCATCGGCGTGCGAGCCGTCGCAGAACGGTTTGTGCTTGGACGCGCCGCAACGGCAGAGCGTCGCGCGATAGCCGACCGCCGCGCCCTTAACCCGCACGTCGGCATGAAACGCATAGGGGCCGTTCTCCCAGACCCGCACCGTGTTGACTTCGGGCGCGGCCTCGTCGGCGACACCATCCTTGCGGTGATAGCTGATCGCGCCCGAGGGGCAGATCCGCGCGAGCGCGGCGATTTCCTCGGCGGCGGCGGCATCCGGTGCGATCCAGTCGCCAGGCGCATTGGCGCGGAACACCTGCGGCAGGGTGAGGACGCAATAACGCGAATGAATGCATTTCGAGCCGTCGAACGTCACGTCGACGGCTTTGCCCGGATAGGTCTGGGTGGTCATGGCTTGGCTCGCTGCTGGCTGGACACGGATAATGAAAACTAGCAAAGACCGATATTGCGGACGACCGCCGTGCGATCATCTCTGCGTGTTCGTCGACGACAGGCCGATGCCTCAACGCGCCCAGATCAACAAGGCGACACCGATCACGATCAGCACCATGCCGGCGGCTTCGCGCGGCTTGGTCTCCTGCTTGAAGACGAAGCGCGAGATCGCCTGTGCGAACAGCACCTCGACCAGCGCCAAGGTGCGCACGCTCGCAGCAGTCGCCAGCGCGAAGGCGAGGTACCAGAACTGCGAGGCGAGCGCGCCGAGAAAACCGGCGGCAAGCGACGGCCGCCAGGCCTTGAAGATCGCGCGCATCACGCCGGGATCGCGCCAGTAAAGCCATCCCGTCATCAGCACGACCTGAATCACGAGCCCGGCGACCAAGGTGCACGTCGCCGCCATGACATAATCACCGGGAATGCCCAGCGAGAGAATGGCGCCGCGATAGCCGGTCGCCGACAGACCGAACATCGCGCCGGCGCCGAGCCCGAACAGCATGCCGCGCGAACTGCCGAGTTGCGCACCGGGCCGCAGCGACATCACCACCACGCCGGAGGTTGCGATCAGGATCGCGACCGCCATCATCGGCGTGATCTTGTCGCCGAGCAGCACCAGGCCGAACAGCGCGACCTGCACCGGCTCGGTCTTGATATAGGCGACGGCGACGACAAACGAGCGGTCGTTCATCGCCACCAGCATCAGCGCGGTGGCGGCGATCTGCGCCAGTGCGCCGACCACCACCCAGAGCCAGTATTCGAGATGGGTCTGCGGCAGCGCGGCACCGGTCGCCAGCAGCAGCACGACGAGCCAGATCAATGCGAACGGCAGTCCGAACAGGAAGCGGACATGGGTCGCGCCGACGGTGCCGAGCTTGGCGGTCAGTTCACGCTGGGTCGCGTTGCGCGCGGTCTGCGCCGCCGCCGCGATCAAGGTGAACACGATCCAGAGCAGTCCGGTGTCCGGCATCGCGGGCGGCGGGATTTCAGGGGTGCTTTATGCGCGGACGATCAAGCGTGCTCGGTTTCCTTGACCTCGTTCGGCTTGCCGTCGGCATCCCACTCGATGACCTTGCCGTTCTCGTTGTCGACCATGAGGAACAGGTCGAAATAGCGGATGGTCGGTGCGTCGCCGCTGCGCTTGATCACCGCCTGGCGCCACTCTTCGTTGTGGGCTTTCTTAGCGGCCTCGATCGACGGCCAGATATAGACACCGGCGCCCTCGCCCTCGAAGCCGAGCAGGAAGTGCTTGCGCAGCAGTTCAGGATTGGCCCGCCACTTGCCGACGACATGCTTGGCGTCCTCCAGCACCTTGGCGCGGTCCCAACCGGCCGGCGACTTGAACTCGACGAGTTCCAGGATCATGGCGCATCCCCCGTTATGGATGCGCCAGAGCATCGCGGGTTCGAGGCAAGAATGCAAGCCGAACAATTTTGGTCGCCCGAAGTTGGACGGAAACCTTAGGAGTGATGTCCCTGTAGGTTACAGTTCGTGTAAACGTGCTGGCACGAAAAGAGCTATGACGAATAGCTGCGGCGTTCAAGCCGCGGCATCTTTGGCTAATTTTCCGACTGACTCGATCGCCTGTGAGATAATCTTAAGGTTGTCAGCCAGTTTCTTTGCATCCTTCTGAACTTTTTTGAGTCTTTCAGAGCTGTTGTTCAACCTCGCCTTCAAAGCATTAATTGCGTCCGCGTAGCTTTGAATCGCATCACTATCAATTTCAGAAATTAGACCCGTTACGCCAAGTTCAAGATCCTCAAAAAACTGGGCTTCCGAGGCTGTTTGCGCGTTCTCCTTTAATGGGCCGATGAAATCGAGCAACTTTTGCAGCGCTGTTCGAGTCTCTGTTGGATTAGTGATTGGCATGGCTGCCCTCATTGCATGCGTATTTTCGGACTACGGCTTTGCTTCTTTCGTAGCCAGGAGGAAATCATCAAGCTCCTTTGCCAGCTCGATAAACCGTGAGAAAGCTTCGCTTGAATCAGGTTGGTCAGAAATCAAACTGGCATGCGCATTTACCATCGCGTCCAGAACACGGCTATAGGTCGACAAAGCGTCAAGCTTAGCTTGTATTGCATATGCCATTGCTGCGGCCGCGCGATAGTTGTCGTAGGACACACTTCGATTTACGGTGCTATCGTTTCGCAACCTAATAAGGACGTTCTTTTTTTGACTTGCCCAAAGGCCGTAGAGCGTCTTGCTATTTTGGTAAACGTGCCCAATCACATTTTTTAGTATCGCAGCGGATTTAACCAAATATGGATGAGTTTCTTGCATTACGTTGCGTATCTCGAGAGCATACTGATTGGCGATTGCCAAGCCAATTCCCCGGCCGACTAATTTCGCGGCCGGCGTAATCAAAGGAACAACGGCCGGCCCGGCTAGAGGCGCGGCAACTGCGCCGACGGTTGAACTCAATGTGACGGCGGCAGCTTCAAGGTCTTTAATTGTGCCTTTGTCAGCCGCAGCCGCCAATGCTTTGGCATATCCTCCAACAGCGGCAATTAACTGCCGAGGTGGGATCAATACTTTTGATCGAATGCCAGGGGCTTTTTCGGGAGGAAATTTAAACGCCGACTTTTCATTAGCCGTGTATTCGATGTATGGCCGCGCGCCATATTCCTCTCCTGTCCGCAAGGCCAGTTCGGCATTGACGTCAATAACCTTGTTTAAGGCGTCCGATACTGACGTCGTCGCGTCACCAAACGCCTTGACCTTCGCGTCGCTCGGCAATTGGGCGCAGGCGGCGAGCGCGAACGCGGCAATGGCTGCGACAAAGACGGAAATATTATGCTTGCGATGTAACCGCATGAGCGCCCCCGTGCTCAGATGATACATCTTTTAGTAGCATATGAACCAAGTCAACACTTATTACGAGTATATTCGCAGATCATTCGCCGTGCCCGCTCATTCGGCAAAAGCGGTCAGGCCGCGCATTCTTCAGGAGAGAAATCGTCACCGGATTTATATACTTATGTGACGGTTTCGAATCCGCGGCGGTCCTTGCTACGCGTGTTCCGGGGACCAATCCCAGAGCCTCGCGCAGCCCAGGATTTGGCCACCCACAACCGCCATGACCGGTGAAACACCGGTCGCATGAACGGAGCCCAAAGACGTGGTTGGCATCGGAAGTCCGCCTTAGCGGACTTCCGTAAGACATCGAAGAAGGCGCAATTCGGGAACACCCGCCTTGCGCTGACAAGCCCGGCCACAATCACGTTGTTAGTTGTTGCCCGGCACACGACAGAGACGCCGCTGCAAAAACGCAGCCGCAACGCTCGATTTGGCCCGCCGCTATTTCGGCCGCTCGGCGACCAGCAGGTAATTGACGTCCATGTCGTCGGCGAGCCGCCACTGGTCGGCGAGTGGATTATAAATCACACCGGTCTCGTCGATGACCGATAGGCCGGCCACCTTGAAGGCGTCTTCCAATTCGTCGGGGGTGACGAACTTTTCCCATTGATGGGTGCCGCGCGGCAGCCAGCGCAGAATGTATTCGGCGCCAACAATGGCGAGCGCGAACGCCTTCATCGTGCGGTTGAGCGTTGCCGCGATCATCAGCCCGCCCGGCTTCACCATTTCGGCGCAGCGCGCAACGAACATTTCCACATCGGTGACGTGCTCGACCACTTCCATCGCCAGCACCACGTCGAAGCGCTCGCCGTCATCCGCCAGCGCCTCGGCGGTGGTGGCGCGATAATCGATTGCGAGTCCAGATTGCTCAGCGTGAACGCGGCCGGCTTCGATGTTGGCCTCAGCCGGATCGGCCCCCACTATGGCAGCGCCGAGCCGCGCGAGCGGTTCCGACAGCAGACCGCCGCCGCAGCCGATATCGAGCATGCGCAGTCCGGCAAGACAGTCGAGCTTCTTGCCGTCGCGGCCGAAATGCCGGCAGGCGGCCTCCTTCACGTAGGCGAGCCGCACCGGATTGAACTTGTGCAGCGGGGCCATCTTGCCGCGCGGGTCCCACCATTCGTCAGCGATGCGCGCAAAGCGGGCGACTTCGGCATCGTCCACGGTCGAGTTGGCTCGGCGTTCCAGGGTCAATTCGGCATCCTTTTCATTGCCTCGCGGGCGAATTTTGCGGTGAATCTCTCAACCATAAGTTGAGACGTTTGGGTGACGAATAGCTAATCATACAGAAAATATGCGCGGTGCTTCGCTGAGCAAGTTAACAAACCCACAACCGGTAAAAGTCTAAACTTCCGCCTGCGCTCAGCCCCTCATACAGCCTAAACCTGCATTCGCGCCAATGTCGTGAACCGAGACCGCAAATGACTAGCCTCCGATTTACCGCAGCGATTCTGTTGCTCGCGCAGGCCGCGCCAGCCGCCGCCGACCAAGCGCCCGCCTTTCTGTCCTACACCGATGCTCGCCGTCATGGACCCGACGACGACATCCGGTATCCGCCGAAGCTGCGGATTTCGTTCGGCAAGCAAGCATCCGAGGTCGTCATGGACACCGGCTCGACCGGCATCCTGGTCTCCGCCGACAAGATTCCAAACATCGAGACATTGCCCTCGCTCGGCTCCGGCCGCCTCACCTATTCCAGTTCGGGCCGGATTATGAAGGGCACCTGGGTGGTGACGCCGGTGACCGTCAGCGGCGGCAATGGCGCCAGCATCACCACCAATCCGATTCCGGTGCTGGCCGTGACCCAGATCGCCTGCTTGCGGAATGCGCGGCGCTGCGAGCCGCGGCAGCAGCCGCGCGGGGTCGCGATGATGGGCATCGGCTTTGGGCGCGAGAAGGATCATCAGCCCGAAAGCGGGCCCGACAAGAATCCGTTCCTTCATGTCGCTGCATCAAACGCACCGGCGAGCAACGCCCCGCGGCCTGGCTATGTCGTGACGCGGACCGGCGTTCAGGTCGGACTTACCGGCAAAGAGCGGGACAACGGCTTTGTGCTCGTCAAGCTCCAGCGCCAGCCGGATGGTCGCGATTGGGCGCAGACCCCGGTTTGCATCTCCGTCGATGGCACCCGGCCGGCTGCCTGTGGCGCTCTGCTGATGGATACCGGCGTCAATACAATGTTCCTGACCGTGCCGGACGATCAAGCGCCATTGCGTATTCGCGTCGGCAAACGTCCGACAACGCTGCGCAGAGGGACAACGCTACAATTTTTTATTCCCAACGAAACGGCGCCGCAGGCGAACTACAGCCTGAAGGTCGGCGACCAGCCAAATCCCATGGCGCCGCGCCGGCTGTATTTCATACCACGCGAACGCCCGCCGTTCGTCAATACCAGCGTGTTCTTCCTCAACGGCTTCGACTACCTGTTCGATGCCGCCGGCGGCCATGTCGGCTTCCGTTGGACCGGCCACGCGCCCGCCGCCTTTGGCGGAACGACCGCCGCCTCGGCCAAGAATTGACCGCGCCATGTGGCGGGCGCGGCCGGCCACAACCGACGAATTTCATCCAAACTCCTCCGGTCTGTTGCCGTCGCTCTGTTGCGATCAACTGGAGCCGCCGTTATGAATACGCGCCATTGTGCACCGGCGCTCCGTACGAGCGTGGCGCAAACGGTGTTTCCCGTAGAATGCGATTCGTCGGTTGGAATCGCGGCGACCACCTAACATCTTGGCTTGCCGCGTGATCTTGTCGGAAAAGTCTGCAACTTTTCCGGATCATGCTCTTGGATTTAAGGTTTCTGGAACGTCCCCATGGGCCGGCTGGTGATGAAATTCGGCGGAACATCGGTCGCCGATATCGACCGCATCCGCAACGTCGCGCGCCACGTCAAGCGCGAGGTCGACGCCGGCCACGACGTGGCGGTGGTGGTCTCCGCCATGGCGGGTGCGACCAACCGGCTGGTCGACTGGTGCCGGGAGGCCTCGCCGCTGCACGACGCGCGCGAATACGACGCGGTGGTCGCTTCCGGCGAGCAGGTCACCGCGGGGCTTTTGGCGATCGTGCTCGAAGGCATCGGGCGTCAACGCCCGCTCCTGGCAGGGCTGGCAATTGCCGATCCTGACCTCCAATGCGCACGCCTCGGCCCGCATCCTGGAAGTCAACGGCACGGAACTGATCAAGCGCTTCAACGAGCGCAAGGAGGTCGCGGTGATCGCCGGCTTCCAGGGCATGCACAAGGAGACCGGCCGCATCACCACGCTCGGGCGCGGCGGCTCCGATACCTCCGCGGTGGCGCTCGCGGCCGCGATCGAGGCCGAGCGCTGCGACATCTACACCGACGTCGACGGCGTCTACACCACCGATCCGCGGGTGGTGCCGAAGGCGCGGCGGCTCGACAAGATCGCCTACGAGGAAATGCTGGAAATGGCCTCGCTCGGGGCCAAGGTGCTGCAGGTGCGCTCGGTCGAACTCGGCATGGTGCACAACGTGCGCGTCTTCGTGCGCTCCAGTTTCGATAGCCCTGACGATATCGATCCGCATGCGCCGCCGCCGGGCACGCTCATCTGCGGCGAGGAGGAGATCGTGGAACAGCAGGTCGTCACCGGCATCGCCTTTTCCAAGGACGAGGCGCAGATCTCCATCCGCCGGGTGCAGGACAAGCCGGGCGTGGCCGCGGCCATCTTCGGACCGCTGGCCGATGCCAGCATCAATGTCGACATGATCGTGCAGAACGTCTCGGCCGACGGCGCGACCACCGACCTGACCTTCACGGTGCCGGCGGCGGACTACCGGCCGGGCCAATGACGTCCTGTCGAAGGCCAAGACCGAAATCACCTATGAACGGCTCGACGGGGCCACCGATGTCGCCAAGATCTCGGTCATCGGCATCGGCATGCGCAGCCATGCCGGGGTGGCGGCCAAGGCGTTCAAGGCGCTGGCCGAGCGCGGGATCAATATCCGCGCCATCACCACCTCGGAAATCAAGTTTTCGCTGCTGATCGACGCCGCCTATACCGAACTGGCGGTCCGCACCCTGCACAGCCTCTACGGGCTGGACGCGGACTGAACATCGCCCTCGCGCTTGCAGTTGACGGGCGCAATTCGCTATACGGCATCAAGAGGTTGTCGTGGTCACGGGCGGCCGGCGCCCGGGCGATCAGACCATGTTTGTAAAATAAAGCCGCGGCCGTACGGGCGCGCGAAAGGATGACACCATGCGCGGCGCGATGGGCGGCCCGCGCGTGCTGCTGCGCCGGCTTCGCGAGGTCATGGCGGAGCCGGTCAGCGCGCAGGAGCGCCTCGACAAGATCGTTGTCCTGATCGCCGCCAACATGGTGGCGGAGGTCTGTTCCGTCTACGTGCTGCGCGTGGACGGAATGCTCGAGCTATACGCCACCGAGGGTCTGAACCGGCAGGCGGTCCACCAGACCACGCTGAGTGCGGACGAGGGCCTGGTCGGCCTGGTGGCCAGCGAAGCCAACGCCATCAACCTGTCCGACGCCCAGACCCATCCGGCCTATTCCTACCGGCCGGAGACCGGCGAAGAAGTCTACCATTCGTTCCTCGGCGTGCCGATCCTGCGCGCGGGCAACACGCTCGGCGTGATGGTGGTGCAGAACCGGGCGCGGCGCACTTATACCGAGGAAGAAGTCGAGGCGCTGCAGACCACGGCGATGGTGCTCGCCGAGATGATCGCCTCCGGCGAGTTGTCGGCGCTCGCCAAGCCCGGCGCCGAGCCGGCGGTGCGCCGGACGCTGCACGTCTCGCCGGCGTCCCGCTTTCCGAAGGCATCGCGCTCGGCCATGTGGTGCTGCACGAGCCGCGCGTCGTCATCACCAATTTCATCGCCGACGACGTGCAGCGAGGAATTGAAGCGCCTCGATGCCGCGCTCGACACCATGCGCGCCGACGTCGACGTGCTGCTCGAGCGCGGCGACATCGCTGACGGCGGCGAGCATCGCGACGTGCTCGAAGCCTATCGCATGTTCGCCTACGACCGCGGCTGGATGCGCAAGCATGCGCGAGGCGGTGATGCAGCGGCATGACGGCCGAAGCCGCCGTCGAGCGCGTGCAATCGGACACGCGCGCCCGGATGCTGCGCCAGACCGATCCTTATATCCGCGACCGGCTGCACGATCTCGACGATCTCGCCAACCGGCTGATGCGCCAGCTCACCGGCCAGGGATCACGCGCCCGCGCGCGAGCACCTGCCGGAGAACGCCATCCTGGTCGCGCGCTCGATGGGGCCGGCCGCGCTGCTCGACTACGACCGCGAGCGGCTGCGCGGCCTGGTGCTGGAGGAAGGCGGCCCCAACTCGCATGTCGTCGATCGTCGCGCGCGCGCTCGGCATCGCCGGCGGTCGGCGAAATCGCCAATGCCACCGGTCTCGTCGGACACCGGCGACGCCATCATCGTCGACGGCATCATCGGCGAGGTGCACGTGCGGCCGCCGGCCGATATCGAGAACGCCTATGTCGAGCGGGTGCGGTTCCGGGCCCGGCGGCAGGCAGCAATACCAGGCGCTGCGCGACCGGCCGTGCGTCACCAAGGAGCGGCGATGCCGGTGACGCTGATGATCAATGCCGGGCTCGTCGGTCGACCTGCCGCATATCGAGGAGACCGGCGCGGCCGGCATCGGCCTGTTCCGCACCGAACTGCAGTTCATGGTGTCGGCGGCGTTCCCGCGCACCAGCGAGCAATACGCGCTCTACCGCGCCGTGCTCGACGCCGCCGGCGACAGGCCGGTGACCTTCCGCACGCTCGATATCGGCGGCGACAAGGTGCTGCCCTATATGCGGAATCGGTCGAAGAGGAGAATCCGGCGCTGGGCTGGCGCGCGATCCGGCTTGGCCTCGACCGGCCCGGGCTGCTGCGCAGCCAGATCCGCGCGCTGCTGCGGGCGGCCGGCGGGCGCGACCTGAAGATCATGTTTCCGATGATCGCCAAGGTCGACGAATTCGACCAGGCCCGGGCCATCGTCGAGCGCGAACTGACGCATCTGCGGCGTCACGGCCACAAGCTGCCGGAGCGGGTCGAGGTCGGCACCATGGTCGAGGTGCCGTCGCTGCTGTTCCAGCTCGACGAGTTGCTGGCGCGCGTCGATTTCCTGTCGGTCGGCTCCAACGATCTGATGCAGTTCTTCTATGCCGCCGATCGCGGCAATTCGCGCGTCGCCGAGCGCTTCGACCCGATTTCGGCGCCGGTGCTGCGCGCCTTGCGCGAGATCGCCGACAAGGCCCGCGCGCACGATCAGCCGGTCACGCTGTGCGGCGAACTCGCCTCGACAGCCGCTTGGAGCGCTGGCGCTGATGACGATCGGCTACCGCTCGCTGTCGCTGACGCCGTCCGCGATCGGTCCGGTCAAGGCGATGCTGCACGAACTCGATGTTCGGCAAGGCCGAGGCGCTGCTCCATCCGCTGATCGACAGCCCCTCCGGCAGCGTCGCGATCAAGGACAAGCTCACGGCCTTCGCGGAAGCCGAAGGCCTGCCGCTTTAGCCGGAATGTGGCCCATGGCGGCGATGTATCTGATATCAGATGCGCCGCGCCGTGCATGACGATTGTGAAGAAAACGACGAAGCAGAATGCTGCCTGATCAGAAACTCAACGCGCTCCTGACGCGCCACGCGGCGCTGGAGGCGCAATTGTCCGCGCCGAGTCTCGCCCGAGAACTACGTCAAGCTGTCGCGCGAATTCGCCGAGATCGATCCGGTCGTCGCCAGCGTGAAGGCCTATCGCGCGGTTGCGAGCGAACTGCATGACCTCGATGCCATGATCGAGGATGCGGCGACCGACGCCGAGATGCGCGCCATGGCCGAGGCCGAACGGCCGGAACTCGAGGAACGGCAGGAACTGCTGGAAAAGCAGTTGCGGGTCGCGCTGCTGCCGAAGGACGCCATGGACGACCGCAACGTCATCCTGGAAATTCGCGCCGGCACCGGCGGCGACGAGGCCGCCCTGTTCGCCGGCGACCTGTTCCGGATGTACGAGCGCCATGCTGCCAAGCAGGGCTGGACGACCGAAATCATTTCGGCGAGCGAAGGCACCATGGGCGGCTACAAGGAAATCATCGCCGAGATCCGCGGCCGCGGCGCCTATGCGCAACTGAAATTCGAATTCGGCGTGCACCGCGTGCAGCGCGTCCCCGACACCGAGAACTCCGGCCGCATCCATACCTCGGCGGCGACCGTCGCGGTTCTGCCGGAAGTCGAGGAGGTCGATATCGACATTGACGAAGGCGATCTGAAAATCGACACCATGCGCGCGCAGGGTGCCGGCGGGCAGCACGTCAATAAAACCGAATCGGCCATCCGGATCACGCATATCCCAACCGGCACCATCGTCTTCGTCCAGGAAGAGCGGTCGCAGCACAAAAACAAGGCCAAGGCGATGGCGCTGTTGCGCGCCAAGCTGTTCGACGCCGAACAACAGCGGCGCGACGCCGCGCGCGCCGCCGACCGGCGCGGCCAGGTCGGCTCCGGCGACCGCTCCGAGCGCATCCGCACCTACAATTTTCCGCAGGGCCGCGTTACCGACCACCGCATCAATCTGACGCTCTACAAGCTGCCGCAGGTGGTCGCGGGCGAAGCGCTGTCGGAACTGATCGAAGCGCTGGTGACCGAACATCAGGCGTCGCTGCTAGCGGCGGAGGATGCCCGGTCGTGACCGACATTGCCGGCCTCGCGGCAGGCGCAACGATCGCGCAGGCGCGCCGCGCGATCGCGCAGGCGCTGCGCGCGACGGGCTTCGATTCCCCGGAGCTCGATGCGCGGTTGCTGGTGGGATATCTGCTCGGCCTCGATCATGGCGGACTGATCGCCCATTCCGACCGCGCGCTCAGCGAGAGCGAGTCGGCAACGCTGGCGCGGCTCGCCGCGCGGCGGCTGGCGCATGAGCCGGTGGCACGCATTGTTGGCCGTAAGGAATTCTGGGGCGTCGATTTGGACGTCACGGCAGCAACCTTGGTGCCGCGGCCGGAGACCGAGACCTTGGTGGAACTGGCACTCGCGATCATCGATCGCGGCGGGCGGCGCGACCGCGCGCTGATGCTCGCCGATCTCGGCACCGGCACTGGCGCCTTGTTGCTGGCGCTGCTGACGGAACTGCCGCAGGCGATCGGCGTCGGCACCGACCGCGCGGAGGCGACGCTCGTAGTCGCGCGCGACAATGCACGTCAGCTCCGGCTTTCCGACCGCGCGTTGTTTGTTGACTGCGACTACGCCAGCGCATTGCGGGGACCGTTCGATCTTGTTGTTTCCAATCCGCCCTATGTGCCGACCGCCGAGATTGCAACGCTCGACGCCGATGTGCGCGACTACGATCCGTTCGGTGCGCTCGACGGCGGCGCCGACGGTCTTGATGCCTATCGCGCGATCGCGGCCGATGCGCGACGGCTGCTCAAAGGCGCGGGCGCGCTGGTGGTGGAACTCGGCGCCGGTCAGGAGCGCGATGTCGCGGCGCTGTTTATAAGTACCGGGCTTGATGTTGCAGGACCGGCGCGACCAGACCTTGCGGGCATCCCACGGGCGCTCGAAATCAGGCCGTAAACCATGGCACGCAAGCCCCTGGCCAATGGAAAAAACCGCTTGGATTATCGGCTCAGACCGATTAGGTTCCCCCCACGGAATCGACCCCAGGCGGCTGAGCGCGCCGCGATATGGCCCGGAGCAAGGCTCTGTGTGGCCGAGTGGCGCGGATGGTGTGAATGAGCAAAGCCGGAAATCGGCTTCACGTTCACAGTTTCAAGTTCGCAATTTCGGGGTCGAGATGCTTCATCGATTGGGCGCGCCGGGACATTCACGTTGCGGCCGTGTTGATGACGACAGTGGGCAACGCCGCAACTCGAGCGTAACAAAGGGCTTGCAACGCCTCAGGTGAAACAGACAGACGCTGCGGCGCCGGTCGCTGTTATTGGCTTCATGCCGTCATTGAGCCTTCCGCCATGGGAGCGCGGAAGTATTGTATGACGATGCTTGGCGTTGTGATGACGCACGGCGTGACAACGACACGACTGAAAAGGGCAATACACCGGCAAGACAACGGCATGGCATCTGGCGTTTATCACTTCGCCCCGCCTGCGTCGTTGACTGCATAATTGATGGTGCATAGGCGATAATGTTATGACCGGCCGGGCTCGACGGGATGAACAAGAGATGCTTGACATGCGGCGCGATGCCGTCGGCTGCGATGCGGGTTATGCATGCCGGGTCTTGTTCGACGCAATGACGTGGCTTAAAGCTTGAAAGACACATCAACATTCGACGCCTTTACGGGGCACATCGTGACGCTGGCCGCTATGGACGATGCGGTACGCAAATCGCATTTTCCGGCAGGCAGCCAATTGTTCCCGCCTGGCATCGGCAAGAGCAACAGCAAGGCGCCGGCAACGTTGGCGAGGCTTATGCTTGAGGTGTAAGTTTAGAGTCGTTTGAATTGTAACTCGTGTGAGTTTGCAATTGCGTGAAATCGCCTTACGTGGCACGCGCGACGTCAAGCGGTCAGCAGTCGCTGGTCGTGATCAACAAGGGGTTGGCAGACAGAGCAATCATGAGAAACGGTCAAAACAAGCGCATGCGCGGACGTAGCCGCAAGAGCAGCCACAATCCGTTGACACGGGTCTATGAATCGAACGGCCCGGACGTGAAGATCCGCGGAACGGCCAATCCACATCGCCGAAAAATACCTCCAGCTTGCGCGCGACGCCCAGGACCTCGGGTGATCCGATCTCGGCAGAAAACTATCACCAGCACGCCGAACATTATCTCCGCATGATTGCTGTCGCCCAGGAACAGATCGAGTCCAGGGCCAGGCCGGCATTCTACCGTCCGCCGGGAGACCAGCGCGACGATGAGCTATGACGACGGCGACGAGGATAGCGGCGCGACGGCAGCCAGGTTCAGCCGCGAACAACCGGCATCCGGCGAAACGCCGTTCGGACCCGCGAACCGCAACCGGTTCTGCCGCGCGACGCCCAACCGTTCCCGACCCGCGACATTCCCGCCAACGGCGCGCGCGCCCCGGCCGCCGACGGCGCCGAGGCGACCGGCCGAAGTGGATCGACTGCCGTCCTTCATCACCGGCGGCGGTCAACAGCCCAACAGCCCGAACGGCGATGGTCGGCCCAGGCCGATCGCTTTCCGCTGCATCGCCGCCGCAGGCGCCATCGCACCCCGCGCGGCGAGGCCGGCGCGCCGCAGGCGACCGCTTCCAGCGAAGGCGTGGAATAGGCCACGCTGCTTCCGTTCCATCGTTGCGGAACACAGACGACAGGCGTCGCGGCATTGACGTGACGGGGCACGTGTCGTGACTGATGCGCGCGGCGATCAGGCGTTGTTGCAACCAGATGCGGTCAATGCGCGTGGTCGCGCGCAGCGCCGCCGGGTGACGGCGCCAGCGCCGGACGCAGCGCCGGCACGAATTGCCGCTGCTCGCGGCGGACCGGCAACGCGCGATAGATCTGCTTGGTCGCTTCCACGATATGCACGCCGGCAAACGGCGCGGAGATGGTGGCGCCGGTGCGCTCCCAGGCCACCGCAGAACCGAGAAACCAGCCGCGCGCGATCGGCGGGACATAAAGCGCCTCGCCCCAGCCGGTCGGCGTGAACCAGGTCTCGCGCAACAGTTGCGTGATCTGGCTGCGCGAATAAGGCCGGCCATGGCCGAACGGCGTAGTGTCCATTCGCGCCCACAGGCCGCGGCGGTTGGGCACCACCGCGAGCAGACGCCCGCCGGATGCCAACACGCGCCAGACCTCGCGCAACAGCGCGGGCGCGTTGTGGGTGTTTTCCAATGCATGCACCAGCAGCACGCGATCGACAGCGGAATCGGTGAGCGGCAACGTCGTCTCTTCGACCAGCGCCGCCAGGCTCGGGGCAGCCGACGGCCATTTCACCACGCCCTGCGCGGCCGGCATGAAGGCAAGACAGCGCTCGGCCTCTTCACGGAACAGGCCGAGATAGGGAGTCGCATAGCCGATGCCGAGCACGCGCTGGCCATCCAGGCGATCCCAGCGGGCACGGATGCCGCGCCCCACGAAGCGGCGCGCCACGGTGCCGAGCCGTTGGGCATAGAAGTCGCGCAGATCGACGACGTCGATGGACATGGGTGGGATTATTACCATCATTGCTGAAAAAAGTGCGACCTGCGCGGCGCTCGGCGGCGGCGGCGGTGGTGGCCGGTTCAATCACCTGGACATGCATGCTACGGTCCCGTCACCATTGAACCACCGTAGCGCACGATACTCGCGAGGAGGCCCATGTCCGCGAAAGTCCATTTGTTCCCGTGCCGACAGGATAATTTCGGCGTTCTGATCCACGATCCCGACACCGGTGTCACGGCCGCGATCGACGCGCCGGAGACGGCGGCGGTCGAAAAGGCACTGAAGGATACCGGCTGGAAGCTGTCGGAGATTCTGGTCACGCATCACCACGCCGACCACACCGACGGAATTCCGGAACTCAAGGCACACCACAAATGCCGCGTGGTCGCGCCTGCGGGTGAAGCCGCCCGCATCAAGATGGTCGACGAGACCGTCAGCGAGGGCGACCATGTCCGGGTCGGCAATCTGGAGGCGCGGGTGATCGAGACGCCCGGCCACACCGCCGGCCACATCAGCTATTTCTTTCCCAAGGACAAGATCGCCTTCGTCGGCGACACGCTGTTTTCGATCGGCTGCGGACGCGTGATCGAGGGCACCATGGATCAGATGTGGGCATCGCTGCTGAAACTGCGCGACCTGCCGGACGACACTCAGATTTATTGCGGCCACGAATATACCGACGCCAATATCCGCTTCGCCAAGACGATCGAGCCGAACAACAAGGCGCTCGCCACCCGTGCGGAGGAAGTCTACGGCCTGCGCGCCGCCGGCAAGCCGACCATTCCAGTGACGATCGGAGACGAGAAAAAGGACAATCCGTTCCTGCGCGCCGATGTGGCGGAGGTGGCGGAATTTCTCGGCATGGCCGGTAAACCGGCGGCCGATGTGTTTGCCGAAATCCGCGAGCGCAAGAACAAATTTTAGCGGGCGCTCATCTGACGCTTCATTGACGTTCCCCCGGATCAGCAATGCGGCCTTTCGTGCCGCAATGCGCGCGGGAATACTCGTGCGACGATCATTCGAAAATCTGGGTGACACATCCCATGGCCGCAGCGACCGTCGAAGACCTGATCAGATTTCTTGCCCTCAAGCCGCATCCGGAAGGTGGCTATTATACCGAGACCTTTCGCGACACCTACGAAGTCAGCCCGCGGCGCGCGGCCTCGACCGCGATCTACTTCCTGTTGGGCCGCGGCGACCGCTCGCACTGGCACCGGGTGATGGATGCGGTGGAGATTTTCCACTATTATTCCGGCGCGCCGCTGGCGATGCAGATCGCCGCATCCTCGGACGGACCGATCGAACAGCTGGTCTGCGGTCCCGACATAATCGCCGGCCAGCGGCCGCAGGTGGTCATCCCCGCGACCCATTGGCAATCCTGCGAAAGCATGGGCGACTGGACCCTGGTCGGCTGCACGGTCGCGCCGGGATTTCTGTTCGAGAAATTCGAACTGGCCCCCGCGGGCTGGGCGCCGGGACAGTAACCGAACGACACGCTACTCCGCCGCAAGCCGCGTCGCTTTCGCGTCTTTCAGATAGCCGTCGCGGGTCTGCGGCAATTTCCAGCCGAGCATGCGACCCGCCACCAGAGTGCGCAGCACCTGTGCGGTGCCGCCGCCGATGGTGAACATGCGCACGTCGCGCGCCATGCGTTCGAGGGGCAGGTCGCGCGAATAGCCGCGCGCGCCGTACATCTGCAGGGCGTCGTTGACGATTTTGATCGCAGCTTCGGCGGCAAAGATTTTCGCCTGCGCGGCCAGCATCGGATCGGGGAAAGCGCTACCCTCCGCCCCGCGCGAACGCGCCGCCGCATAGAGCATCAGCCGCGAAGCGGTGAGCTGCGTCTGCATGTCGGCCAGCATCCATTGCAGGCCCTGGAATTCAGCGATCGGCCGGCCGAACTGCTCGCGCTCCTTGGTCCATGCGAGCGCATGATCGAGCGCACCGGCGGCGATGCCCATCGCCACCGTGCCGGCGCCGACGCGCTGGCTGTTGTAGGCGTTCATCAGATCGGCAAAGCCGCGCTTGAAGCCGGACGGCGGCATGACCACTCTTTGCGCGGACACTTCCAGATCCTCAAACACGAGTTCACCTTCCGGCATGCCGCGCAGGCCCATGGTGTTCTCGCGCCGGACCATGCGCAAGCCCTTGGCCTCCTCGCGCACGGCAAGGAAACCGCCGACGCCGAGCGGCGCGCCATCCTCATCAAACACGCGCGCGAAAATCAGATGCAGGCGCGAGACCCCGCCGCCGGTGATCCAGTGCTTGCGGCCGTTGATGATGAAAGTGTCGCCGCGCTTGTCGGCGCGGGTGGTCATGGCGGTGGCGTCGCTGCCGGCCTCCGGCTCGGTGATGCAGATCGCCGGCTTGTCGCCGGCGAGCACCAGATCGGCCGCCAGCCGCCGCTGCGCATCGCTGCCATAGGCCATGACGGTCGAGATCGCGCCCATATTGGCTTCGACCACGATGCGCGCCGTGACCGTGCAGGACTTCGCCATCTCCTCGATGACGAGGACCGTTTCCAGAAAGGAGCGGCCCTGGCCGCCGAGCGCCTTCGGAATGGTCATACCCATGAAGCCGGCATCAGCCAACGCCTTGGCGATATCGAACGGATATTGTCCCTCGGCATCGATCGCAGCCGCGCGCGGCCTTGCAACCTGTTGCGAGAATTCACGCGCACGCGTCTGCAGCGCGATTTCCTCCGGGCTCAGTCCAAGGTCCATGGCGTTGCTCCCTCGCCGCTGTCGCGCCGCTCGCGTACACATTGTCGCGAGGCGTCCGGTGGCGCGCCCGCATTTCTGTTATGACTTTGCGGCGGCCAAAATTGCGGGCGCGCAACATATTCTTGAAATCATAATCCATTCGGGGACCGGTGATGAAAATTTCCGTGGAAGCCCGTTCGCAGGCGCCGCCCGAGATCCTTTACGCCACGCATATGGACATCGCCAACTGGCCGGAGTTCATCAAAGGCATCGACAGGGTCGAATTGCTGAGTGATGGCCCGATCGGCGTCGGAACCAGGCTGCGGGAGACGCGCACCATGCTTGGGCGGCCGGCGACCGAAGTGATGACAATCGCGGCGCTCGATCCGCCGCGCCGGATCATGCTCACGGCCGACAGCCACGGCGCCCATTACGTCACGACCGTCGTGTTCCTTCCAGACGGCGGCGGCAGCCGCGTCATCTTCGACTTCGAGGCCACGCCGCAGACATTCGCCGCACGGGTGATGAGCCTCCTCACGGTGTTTTTTGCCTCAGGCCTGCGCAAGATGCTGCAGAGCGATGTCGAAGATCTGGTTCGCGAGGCGGAGCGAAGGGCGCAGAAGGCGCCGGCGTGACGGCTTGTTCAAATGTCATGCGCGGACTTGATCCGCGCATCTATCAAAAAACAAGTCTAATTCTGAAAAGATGGATTACCGGGTCGCGCCGCGGAGCCGGTGCTCGGACGCCGTGAAGCGCTGACCCGCGTACGGCGGCCCGGCAATGACATGTGATCGAAGGCGTAGCGACAACGCCCTCTTCACATATCACATATACTGGCCGCCGTTGGCGGTCAGCGTCGAGCCGGTGATGAAGCCGGATTCGTCGGCGGCGAGGAACACCACGCAGCGCGCGATCTCTTCCGGCTCGCCCAGCCGGCCGACCGGAATGTGCGGCAGGATGTTCTTGTCGAGCACGTCCTGCGGCACCGCCTTGACCATCTCGGTCGCGATATAGCCCGGGCAGATGGCGTTGACGGTGATACCGCTCTTGGCGCTTTCCTGCGCCAGCGCCTTGGTGAAGCCGATCATCGCCGGCCTTGGCGGCGGAATAGTTGGTCTGGCCCATCTGGCCCTTCTGGCCGTTGATCGACGAAATGTTGATGATGCGGCCGAACTTGCGCGCGCGCATGCCCTCGATCACGCGGCGCGGCACATGTTGAACAGCGAATTGAGATTGGTGTTGATGACGGCGGTCCACTGTTCCGGCTTCATGCGGTGGAACATGGTGTCGCGCGTGATGCCGGCGTTGTTGACCAGCACGTCGACCGGCCCGAGGTCGGCCTCGACCTGTTGCAGGCCGGCGGCACAGGCCTCGTAGGACGAGACGTCCCACTTGTAGACCGCGATGCCGGTCTCGGCCTTGAACTTGGCCGCGGCTTCGTCGTTGCCGCCGTAATTGGCGGCAACCGAATAGCCGGCCGCCTTCAACGCCACCGCGATCGCCGCGCCAATACCGCGCGTACCACCCGTGACCACCGCAACACGTGCCATTGTCTTCACTCCCCCTGAACTTTCGATTTCAGTTCGTCGTGCCCGGTCCGTGCCGGGCACGACGCTCATTTGACGTGCGAGCGATCAGCGCTCCACGCACATGGCGATGCCCATGCCGCCGCCGATGCAGAGCGTGGCAAGGCCCTTCTTGGCGTCGCGCTTGCCCATCTCATAGAGCAGCGTCACCAGGACGCGAGCGCCGGAGGCGCCGATCGGATGGCCGATGGCGATGGCGCCGCCGTTGACGTTGACCTTGGCGGGGTCCCAGCCGAGGTCCTTGTTGACCGCGCAGGCCTGGGCGGCGAACGCCTCGTTGGCCTCGACCAGGTCGAGGTCGTCGACCTTCCAGCCGGCCTTCTTGAGCGCGGCGCGCGAAGCCGGGATCGGCCCGGTGCCCATGATCGAGGGATCGACGCCGGCATGCGCCCAGGAGACGATGCGCGCGATCGGCGTCTTGCCGCGCTTGGCGGCCTCGGACGCCTTCATCAGCACGACGGCCGCGGCGCCGTCATTGATGCCCGAGGCGTTGCCGGCGGTCACCGTGCCTTCCTTGGCGAAGGCGGGGCGCAAGCTTCGCCCATCGTCTCTATAGTGGTGCCGTGGCGCGGATATTCGTCGGCATCGACCACGATATCGCCCTTGCGGCTCTTGATGGTCACCGGCGCGATCTCGTCCTTGAACCGCCGACGCCTTCTGGGCGGCCTCGGCCTTGTTCTGCGAGCCGACCGCGAAGGCGTCCTGCTGGTCGCGGGTGATCTGCCATTGCCGCGGCGACGTTTTCGGCGGTGTTGCCCATGTGATAGCCGTTGAAGGCATCCCACAGGCCGTCCTTGATCATGGTGTCGACCATGTCGAAGTTGCCCATCTTCACGCCGCCGCGCAGATACGCGCAGTGCGGCGCCTGGCTCATCGAATTCCTGGCCGCCGGCGACCACGACATCGGAATCGCCGTTGAGGATCGCCTGATAGCCGAGCGCCACCGCGCGCAGCCCGGAGCCGCAAAGCTGGTTGACGCCCCAGGCCGGGCTTTCGACCGGAATGCCGGCGGCGATCGAGGCCTGCCGCGCCGGGTTCTGGCCCTGACCCGCTGTCAGGATCTGGCCCATGATGACCTCCGACACCTGCGAACCTTCGATCCCGGCACGGTCGAGCGCGGCCTTGATCGCAACCTTGCCGAGGTCATGGGCCGGCAGGTTGGCAAATGCGCCATTGAAGGCCCCAACTGGGGTCCGGGCAGCACTGACGATGACGATATCGTCCTTCATGGGAAGCTCCTTTTGGGTCACGCTGGGCGGCAAGGGTCTGTTTACGGCCTCATACGGCATCGAAACGGGTCCAATGTCATGGACAACATGACACCATGCCGTGAATCGCTGCCGGACTTGGATGCCACGAATTGAATGTCATGCCGGCCCGGTCCTGCTGCGGACGCCCGGCATCCCCGTGGTTCTAGGGGCAAATTCCATGGCAGACATTAACCTGTCAATATGACGTCCCGCTTATATGGCTAGGGGAACGCGCCATTGCCGCTACGGCGGGGCCGCCATGATGCAAGAGCATGACGGCGCCTTGTGCGACGGCTCCGGCCGGTCAGCGGGTGTACCCAATAAAACGGTGGCCCAGTCGAGAAGAAAGTGGTTATTCTTGACGTACAGTGCATGATCCGACGGGGCGGGAGCGGTTCGTCGACAAGACCATGCGCAATTCGAACCAGTTGGCGCATGATCGAACGCAAAGCTGATTTTCATTTTTGCTGATCGCGCGCTCGGATAGGATCCGGCGAACACTCATGGCAAAATCCGAAGAACCCGTCACGATCAAAAAATACGCTAACCGACGGCTCTACAACACCGGAACCAGTACATACGTGACACTCGAAGACTTGGCCGTCATGGTGAAGGACGGTCAGGATTTCGTGGTCTACGACGCCAAGACCGGCGAAGAGATCACGCGGTCGGTTCTTGCTCAGATCATTTTCGAGCAGGAGGGCAAGGAAGGGCAGAGCATGCTGCCGATCGCCTTCCTGCGTCAGCTCATCCGCTTCTACGGCGACAGCATGCAGATGCTGGTACCGCGCTATCTGAAAATCCTCGATGAGCACGCTGACCCGCGAGCAGGAGAAGTTCCGCACCCAGATGTCGCAGGCCTTCGGCGGCGGATCGTTCGGAATGATCGAAGACCAGGTGCGACGGAACATGGAAATGTTTGAGCGCGCCTTCTCGATGTTCACGCCGTTCCAGCGCCCGGACGGTACACCATCGAGTGCGGGTGCCGCGGCCACAGAGACCAATTCCGAGCCAGGCGCCACCGGCGACATCGATGCCTTGAAGCGTCAGCTTGCCGACGTACAGCAGCAGCTCAACAAGATGAGCGACAAGGACAAGCCGTAAGCTCGTCCGCCAATCGGGCTGTCGTCCGGCAAGTCAGTCGGTCAGAGTGCGATTCAACAGGTTTGAATCGCAGTGATTACCTGACATCATGGTTGTTCGTATGATCTTTTCGGAAAAGTCTGCAACTTTTCGGGATCATACTCTAGTAACCGATGGCGCAGCCGTCCTTGCGCGGCTCCGAGCCGCCAATCAGCACACCGCGCTCCCAATCGATCTGGATCATCTGTCCGCCACCGAGCGGCAGCGCGCGCACCGCGATATCGTGGCCGCGGGCTTTCAGGCCCTCGACCGTCGCCACAGGAACGCCCTGCTCGAGGGTCGTGTAGTCGCCCTCAAAGAAGGCGCGCGGACAATCGATCGCAGCCTGCACGTCCATGCCGTAGTCGACCATGTTGGAGACCACGTGGGCGTGCCCCATCGACTGATAGCTGCCGCCCATGACGCCAAAGGAATGGGTGCAGCGGCCGTCCTGAAAACCAAGCGCCGGAATGATGGTATGCATCGAGCGCTTGCCCGGCCCGATAGTGTTGGGATGACCGGGCTCAACGACAAAACAGGCGCCGCGGTTTTGCAGCATGATCCCGGTCTTCTCGGTGGCGATGCCGACGCCGAAGCCGGAATAGAGTGAATTAATCAGCGAGACCGCCATGCGGTCGCGATCGACCACCGTGAGATAGACGGTGTCGCCGCCCGGCGCCGGCGCCGCCGGCAGCGGCACGCGGCGCTGCGGATCGATGCGTTTGGCGAGCCGGCCGGCAAAGGCCTTGTCGATCAGGTCCGGCACCGAGACCCGCATATGGCCGGGATCGCCGACATGGGTATCGCGCACGGCATAGGCGATGCGGCCGGCCTCGACTGCCAAGTGAAAGCGCTCCGGGCCGAACGGATCGAGCCGTGAAAGATCAAAGCGTTCGAGAATGTTGAGCAGCACCAGCGCGGCGAGCCCCTGCCCGTTCGGCGGCAGTTCGACCAGTTCGAAGCCGCGATAGGTCGTGGCGATCGGCGTTGCCTCTTCACCGTCATGACGGGCGAAATCGTCGACGGTCAGGAACGAGCCGCGCGCGCCGACGGTCGCGGCAATATCGGCCGCAATCGCGCCCTGATAGAAGGCCGACGGTCCCTGCGCGGCAATCGTCTGCAACGTCGCGGCCAGCGCGGGAAAGCGCCAGATATCGCCGGCCTTCGGCGCGGCGCCGTCCCTCAGGAAATGGCGCGCGGCACCGGGATCGGCACGCAGCCGCTCCACCGCCTGCGCCCAGTCGAAGGCGACGCGCGGCGCGACCGGGGCTCCGTTCTCGGCAAAGCGGATCGCCGGGCCGAGGGCGCGCGCCAGATCGAAGCGGCCGTGGGTCTTCAGGATCGTGTCCCAGGCCTCGACCGCGCCGGGCACGTTCACGGCGTGGATCGAATCGAGGCCGATCTCGCGGACGCCCTGCGCCATCAACGCTTCGGTCGTGACGGTCGCCGCCGCGCGGCCCGACCCGTTGTAGCCCCAGACCGGTTTGCCCGGCCGCGCCACCAGGCAGAAGCAGTCGCCGCCGATGCCGGTCATGTGCGGCTCGACCACACCCAGCGTCGCCACCGCAGCGACCGCGGCATCGGCGGCATTGCCGCCGGCCTTGAGCACGTCGACCGCGGTGATGGTGGCCAGCGGGTGCGAGGTCGCCGCCATGCCGTCGCAGGCATGGACCGCCGAACGGCCGGGGAGGTGAAAGTTTCGGGTCATGATTTTGTCGCCAGTTGAGGCCGCCTTTGGCTCCTCCCCGAAGGGAGCGGCCTAATGGGGGCCAGCTCCAGGGAAGATATCAAAGCGGCGAGCCGCGCGCTGAATCATGAAGGCGGCGAATTCGTCACCGGCCTTGATAACGGTCGAGACCGTCGATGGAGACATCGCGCTGGGCGGTGCGGATGCTGACGGTGAAGCCGCCGACGACATCGACAAAGCTTGCCACCAGCAGCAGGAAGAACGTGCCGGTCGCGACCTGCCTGACCAGCAGAAATTCAATCAGCATGCCGATGAAGAGCACGGTCGACAGCAGATGGTCGACGATGGTGCGGCTGGACAGCCGGGTCGATTTCAGCACTTCGAAAAACAGCAACAGGATCGCGAAAGCAGTTCAGAAAAAGTCGCTAACCAGATT
>CAWDZJ010000006.1:0-17381 GCA_963806815.1 uncultured Alphaproteobacteria bacterium
CCTCGGTCACCAAGACTTCGTTAAATCGCAACCAGATGCGGATTGCAGCGAGTTTGATGCCGGCAAGGTAATTGTCTGGGTCTTTGTCGTATCGGGTGGCGACGGCGCGGAAGTGTTTGAGCTTGTTGAAGAAGCGCTCGACGAGGTTTCGTTTGCGGTAAAGTCGCTTGCTGAAGGCCGGCACGCAGACACGATTGGGCATTGGGCGGATGTTGTCGAAGATGCCTCGCTTCTCCAGCTTCAGGCGTAGGGCATTGGAATCGTAGGCGCGGTCGGCCAGAAAGATACTCGCTGGCGCCAAGGCATCGAGCATGTCCTCGGCCGAACGCCCGTCATGCGCCTGGCCTTCGGTGAGCTTGAGCCGCGTCGGCAGACCGCAGGCATCGACGAGGGCGTGGATCTTGGTCGTCAGCCCGCCGCGCGAGCGTCCCATGCAACCGGATCGCCCCCCTTTTTTCCGTTCGCTCCATGCTGGTGAACGCGGATGGAAGAGGAGTCGATCATCTGGATGTCGCCGTCGTAAGCCGCTGAGACTGCTTCCAATATCCGGCTCCACACACCCGCCTTGCGCCACCGGACAAACCGGTTGTAGCAGGTCGTCGTCGGCCCGTAGCGCTCGGGGATATCGGCCCACGGCGCGCCAGTCCGAAGCCGCCACAAGATGCCATTGAGAACGCGACGATCATCAACCCGCGGCACGCCACGAACCTTTGTGGGGAGCAGCGGCCGGATCACCTGCCATTCAAAATCCGTCAGATCAAAGCGTGCCATTCGAACCTCCTTCAGTCAGAAGGTTAAATCACGCATCGCATCAAAACGGAATCCCCTTTATGAGTGCATGACCTAAGGCCGGCGGTCAGCGGATCAGTTGCATGCAGCGCGTCAACGCCGGCCACAGCTTGTCGCGATCGAACATGGGGATCGTCACAAAGCCGTACGCGGACTTGATGATGACCTGATCGGCTCGGTCTATCCCTGTTTTGAGATTCCGCGATTCGGCGACCCGCGCCCAACTTCCGGTATTGTCCGTGATGATCTCGGCCTGATGGTTTTGGAACGGCTGATTGGTGCCGAAAGCAATCTGTACCGGAAAGCGCTGCGGATATTTGCGCATGTCGGTGCCATCGCGAAAGTCGAGGAACGCGATCTGCAAGTTGACCGCCAGACGGAGATTTAGCAGAACCTGATCCGTGCTGTCCGCCGTGCAGCCGCCGGTGATGCGGCCGCTGGGCTCCGCCGACACCCGCTTGATGTCCCACATGCCGGCCCGTGCAAAATCGAACCGATAGACGGCATTTCGCTGGGGTGCGGGCAGCGGGGGCGTGAACCGCGGCGGCGGCGGCGATGCAAACCGTGGCTGCGGCGGCGATGCAAACCGTGGCTGCGGGGCTGGCGGCGGCGCGAACCGCGGCTGAGCGACGCTCGGCCGAGGCCCAGCCAAGGCCCGGACGCAGCGATACGTGGTCGACATCGCCCGGCGCAGCCCTGCGAGATTCCAGCGGAACCAGCGCTTGCCGATCTCGACGGATAGTTCCCTGGTGTTGCGAAGCTCGTCCACCCATTCGCGCGGAAGCGCATAGGTTGATGTCCGGCAAAACCGGGGATTGGTAAACACGCGCAGCTGGCCCGCTTCCGTGGAGGTTTGCACGGCAATCGTGCCTTTACTGTTCAGGCCGAAGCACGGCACCGAGAACCTCCAACTGCCGTCGGGAAAGTTGTGAACCCGGAACACGCCGTTCCGCGATATCACCTCGGCGATGCAGCGATTGAAGCTGCCTTTCTCATAGGCCGAGATGATCCTCCAAGGACCTTCCTGACCATAATTCCGCTCCTGCGCTTGAGCCGAACCGGCGAGGCCCAGAACGGCAATGACCGGCGCAAGCCGGAACAAGACTGAGGGTAACATTGCAACTCCATGGGGCTGGGCGTGACGGGGCCGGTCTTTGTGGTTGACGCGGATACACCGGGATTCGAGCGATCGATCGCGACCTTCCGGAATATGATACCTTCTTCACCGGCCTGTCGGAAGCCCCGATTCTGGGATTGAGCCATTGGTGAGCCGCCCGGCGGTCGCCGTGATGTTAATTCGGACATATCTCGCTTATTTGACACCGGGCCGCATTGTCCCGGTCGGACCCGCAAGACCAGCAGCCGCCGGCCCCCCTGCGACCGAGCGTTGTCACCGGCTGCGGCCTTGGTGCTGTGATCGGATGACGGATTTCACACAACGCACGCGGGACTGGCGATCTTGTTCTGCCGCTGACACCGCTGCGACCCTGCCGCCGTCGTCGCTTTCCCAAGCCTGGGCGATGTGATATGCGGCAGCCGATCGCGGGCGTTTCAGGGCGTCCCGCGCCGGTTTTTCCCGCCTCTTCAACCCCTCCCCTCAGCGAATGCAGGCCATGAGCGCAAACGATCAACGCTACGTCATTCCGCCCCCGCCGCAGGCCGTGCTTGCGGTCGCCGGCTCCGACAAGACTTTCCCGGTTCGCCGCGTATGGTGCGTCGGCCGCAACTACCTCGAACACATTCGCGAGATGGGCCAGGACGAGCGCGAGCCGCCGTTCTTCTTCGCCAAGCCGGCCGACGCGATCGTGCCGGACGGCTCGACCGTGCCCTACCCTTCGCTGACCAAGGACATGCACCACGAGGTCGAACTGGTGGTCGCGCTCAAGAGCGGCGGCCGCAACATTCCGGTCGAGAAGGCGCTTGACTGCATCTGGGGCTACGGCGTCGGCATCGACCTGACGCGGCGCGACCTGCAGATCGCCTCGCGCGATCTCAAGCGGCCGTGGGAAGTCGGCAAGGCGTTCGATGCCTCCGCGCCCTGCGGCCCGCTTAAGCCGGCGAGCGAGATCGGCCATCCGGCGGATGCCCGCATCATGCTCAAATGCAACGGCGAGGTCCGGCAGGACGGCAATCTCAACCAGATGATCTGGAACACGCCGGAAGTCATTTCCAAGCTGTCGGAAATGGTCGCGCTGGAGCCGGGCGATATCATCATGACCGGCACGCCGTCGGGAGTCGCCGCCACCGTCGCGGGCGACAAGCTGGAATGCGAGATCGCCGGCATCGGCACGCTCACGGTCACCATCGGGCAGCCGCTGAAATAGCGTACTGTCTGATATCGGCGTCCTGAAATCGTCATGGCCGGGCTTGTCCCGGCCATTCCATTGCCGGGAACCAACAGCCGGAATTCTTCGTTAACGAGCCGTTAACCGAAGCAGCCCAGTCTGTTCATGCTGGGCCTACAGCCTTCCTGGAATTTGCAGATGACTCGCCCAACCGACCGGGACCCGCAGCAAACACCCGAACTCCCGTTCCACATCGCGCCGCCGCTGACGGGCCGCAACACCAAGAGCGACGCGCTGGCCGAGGTGATGTCCGCGCACATCGCGAAAAGTTCGCTGGCGACCGACGCCGACATGCTTAAGGCGCTGCGGGCGGCGTTTCCGAATGCGCCGCTGGCGGCGTTTCCGAATGCGCCGCTGGCGCAACGGGTCGCCGCGCTCGGCATGATCGGCCGCCGCCGTCGGCCGACAGGCAATCACATCCCAAGATAGGCCTGCCGCACGCGATCGTCGGCGAGCAGTTCAGCGCCGCTGCCGGACAAGGTGACGCGGCCGTTTTCCAGCACATAGGCGCGGCTCGCCAGCTTCAGCGAGACCGCCACATTCTGCTCCACCAGCACGCAGGTGAGCCCGTTGCGATTGAGATCGCGGATGATGCGCAGCACGTCCTGCACGATCGCCGGGGCCAGTCCGAGCGACGGCTCATCAAACATCACCAGATCGGGCGCGCCCATCAGGCAACGGCCGATGGCGAGCATCTGCTGCTCGCCGCCCGACAACGTCCCGGCGGCCTGGTGTTCGCGCTCCTTCAACTTCGGAAACAGCGCATAGACCTTGTCGCGATTGGCGTCGTGAACCTTGCGCGCGCGCGGCAGCAGCGCGCCCATTTCCAGATTATCGGCGACCGACAGCGAGGGAAACACTTGGCGGCCTTCGGCCACTTGACCGATGCCAAGGTCGCAGACGCGATGGCTCGGCCAGCCGGCGATGTCGAGACCGCGAAACAGAATGCGGCCGCGCGCCGGGCGATGCATGCCGGCGATGGTGCGGATCAGCGAGGTCTTGCCGGCACCGTTAGCGCCGACGATGGCGACGATAGCGCCCTCGTCGATCTCGAGCGAAATGTCGTCGAGCGCCTGGGCGTCGCCATGAAACACGTCAAGGTTTTCGACCGTCAGCATCAGGTGAAGGCCTCGACCCCGAGATAGGATTCCACGACCGCCGGCTCCCGCACCACCTGTTCCGGCGGTCCCTCCGCGATTGCCGCGCCGTGATGCAGGACGATGATGCGCGCGGCGAGCGCCATCACCGCGCGCATGACATGTTCGATCAACACAATTGTCAGCCCGGTGTCACGATTGAGGTCGCGCAGGATGGTGACGATCCGGTCGGTCTCGGACGGCCGCAGTCCGGCCATCACCTCGTCGAGCAACAAGAGCCTGGGATCGGTGGCGAGCGCACGCGCGACTTCCAAGCGCTTGCGGTCCGGCAATGTCAGCGTCGAGGCCATCTGGTCGCGCTTGCTGAAAAGGTCGAGTTGCCACATGACCTCATGTGCGCGCCGGCGCGCGGCGCGCACGTCAGGCCGGTGCAGCAGCGCGCCGACAATGACATTGTCTTCCACGCTCAGCCCGGGAAATGGCCGGACCAGTTGAAAGGTGCGGCCGATGCCGCGACGGCAGATGTCCTCCGGCGGGTGGCCGTCGATGCGCGCGCCGGCGAAGGTGATGGTGCCGCTGTCCGGCGCAAACATACCGGCGATCATATTGAACAAGGTGGTCTTGCCGGCGCCGTTCGGGCCGATGACGGCGACGATGTCGCCCTCCCCGACGTTGAAGCTGACGTCCTCGACCGCGCGCAACCCGCTGAACGACTTCGAGATGCCGGCGATTTCGAGCAGGGCCGCCATGCGCGCTACTCCTTCTCCGCCTTGGATTCGGCCTTGTGTTCGACCTTGGATTTGGCACGCAGGCCAAGCCGTTTGGCAAGCGGCGGCCAGACGCCATCCGGCAGCGCCAGAACCACCACAAGCAGACAGATGCCGTAGAACACCTGCTTGGCGCCCGGCAGGTCGAGCCCGAGCGCCGACAGAGTCTCGGTCAGGCTCTCGGCGAGCCCGGTCAGCAGGAACGCACCCAGGATCGGACCGAACAGGGTGCCGACCCCGCCGATGATGGGGCCGAGAATGATCTCGATCGATTGTGAGATATGGAAGATCTGTTCCGGGAACAGGTTGTTGTAATAGAAGGCGTAGAACACGCCGGCCAGCGACGTCATGCCGGCGGATAGCGCAACCGCGAGCATTTTGTAGCGGAAGGTATTGATGCCAAGCGCGCGCGCGGCGGGTTCGTCCTCGCGAATTGCCTGCCAGAAATAACCGATGCGGCTGCGCAGCAGCGCGTGGCACAGGATGAAGGCCAGCACCGTCATCACCAGGATGACGTAATAGAACATGGTCGGATCACCGCGCAGCCGCCATAGATCGTTGGTGGTGCGTTGCGCCACCGGCAAAAAGAAGCCGGCGGAGCCGCCGACCCAGCGGAAATGATCGAAGCCGATGCGTGCGAATTCGGCGAAGGCGATCGTCAGGATCGCGAAGTAGACGCCGGCGACACCGAAGCGGAACGCCAGGTAGCCGATAAACGCCCCGGCCACGACCGCGACCGGCACCGCCAACAACATTCCGAGCCAGGGTCCGATGCCAAAATGCACGAACAGCGCCGCGGCGGTATAGGCGCCGAGCCCGACATAGAGCGCGTGGCCGAGGGACAATTGCCCGGCAAAGCCCATCATGATGTTCCAGGCCTGGCCGGTATAGGCGAAGTAGAGAATGATGATGAGAACGGTCAGCAGATAGTCGTTGGCGAAAAACGGCGCCGCGATCATCGCGGCCAGAAACAAGGCGAGCAGAATGCCGCCACGCAGCGAGACGCCGTCCAACAGGCGGGCGATCATGCGGTCTTCTTTCCCATGATGCCCTGCGGCCGGAATAACAAAACCAGCACCAGGATGCCGAAGGCGAACATGCTCTTGGCCGACGGCGTGAACAGCAGGCCCGCCATCGCCTCGGTGAGACCGATCAGGATGCCGCCGAGCAGCGCGCCGCCCATCGAGCCGAGCCCGCCGGTAATGACAATGACGAAGGCCAGCAGCGTGTAGGCCGGGCCGAGCGCCGGGGTCACGTCAATGAACAGCACCAGCATGGCGCCGGCCGCACCGACGCAGGCAGCACCCAGCCCGAAGGTGAGTGCGTAGAGACGCTTTACATCGAGACCGACGACCAGCGCGCCGGTGTAATTGTCGGCGCAGGCGCGGATCGCCTTGCCGATCGGCGCGAAACGGAAGAACGAAAACAGCGCCAGCGCCACCACGATGGCGGCGATGCCGGCATAGGTCTTGGTGGCGTCGACGATCAGCGGGCCGATCTGGAAGCTGTCATAGGAATAGGAGGTCTGCACATTGCGAGCGTCCGGGCCGAAGATGATCAGCAGCACATTGACGAAGATGATCGCGATCGCCACCAGCAGCAGGAACTGGCTGTGCTCCGGCCGGCTGATGAACGGATTGATCAGGCCGGCCTGCATCGCATAGCCGAGTGCGAACAGCACCGCCGCGATCGGCACCATCATCAAAAGCGGATCGAGCCCAAATTGAGCAAACAGAAAAACGGCGAGATACATCGCGATGGTCATCATCTCGCCGTGGGCGAAATTGACCACCCGCACAACGCCGAAGATCACCGACAGGCCGAGCGCCATCAGCCCGTAGACCAGGCCGGTCAACAGGCCGCTGACGGCGACGTTGAGATAGATGTCGAAGGGCACCGGAAATTCCTGCGAAGCTCCGCTCCGGCCGACGCGCGGCCAAAGCGGAATTGCGGCAGGTGATGATCAGCGTTTGTTATACGGCTTCATCGGCCATTCCGGCTTGGTGACCGCGGCCTCGGTCGGCGCCACCACCAGGAGCTTGCCGCCTTTGTTCTGAATCCCGGCATCCTTGACCCACTGGTTCTGGCCCTTGTCATTGAAGCGAATGCCGGGGCCGATGCTGACATTGTTGGTGATGTTGGTGGTGCGGATGGCGTCGGCAAGCGCCTTGGGATCGGTCGGAGCCGGCGCGCTTGAAGGCATCGGAGGCGACCAGCAGCGCCTCGAAGGTGAAGATGTGGTTGGTGTTGAGGTTGACGCCCGGATAGGCCTTGGCGAGCGCCGCTTCCAGCACCGGGCTGAGCTTCTTCTTGGGGTCGTACCAGGGCACGAAGCTGAGCGGGCCGTCGGACAGCTTGCCGAGGGTTTTGAGATACTGGTCCTCGTACCAGCCCGGCCCCATGCTGAGCACGGCCTGCGGCGTCCAGCGGCGCTTGACCAGTTCGCGCGTCAACAGGATCGCGTCATTAAGCCGGCTCACGACCAGCAATGCGTCGGCGCCGGTGGCCTTGGCCTTCGCCACCTCGACCGAAAGGTCGCGCGCGGCCGGATCGTAGGAAATCTGCTCCACGATCTTATACGGCATGTTGAACTTCGGCATCATTGCGCCGATGCCCCTCTGCATGGCGGTGCCGAAGGTATCGTTGACGTGCATGAACACCACGGTCTTCGGCGCCTTGCCGGTGACCTTGAAGATTTCCTTCTGGTTGTTGAAGGCATCGCCGAGGATCATCGGCGCGGTCGGGAAGTTGCGGAACACGAACTTGTAGCCCTGCGCGGTGATCGCGGGCGAGGCCGCGATATTGATCACCAGCGGAATGCCCTTCTGCTCGGCGACCTGCGCGATGGCCGTCGTCTGGCCGGAATCGAAAGCGCCGACCAGAAGCTGCGCGCCTTCGTTGATCAGCTTTTCGGCCTGGGCGCGCGCGACCTGGACGTTCGATTCCGTGTCGCCGTTCATGATTTCCAGGCTGGGCAGCCCAAGGCCCTTGAGAATACCGGGGGTGATGGCGACACCGCGCTGGCAGTCCTGGCCGATGCCGGCCTGGACGCCGGACCGCGGCAGCAGCACGCCGACCTTCAGGCTGCCACCTTGCGCGCGGCCGATGGAAAATGGCGCCGTTCCGGCGAGAAGCCCGGCGGCGCCGAGACCGCCGGCAAAAGTTCGACGGGTGATGTTCGAGCCCGCGAACGCGGGCCAATTGGCTGTCTTTTCGGTCACTGTAAAATCCTCCCTCGCGGATCGCGCGGCCGGGCGGCCGCTGCATGTCATTGCCACTATCATTCTTATTGTTGCCGCCAAGATGCAATGGCCCTGATGCCGCGCCAGATCATCGATCCGGCGTATGCATTTGCGGCGCATCATCCCGCCGGTTTACCGAAGCACCTGTTACCGGTACGAGGGCGTCGCCCTAACCTGTCCACGTCCCCGGTTCCCCACCGCACCGTCCTCACCGGCCGGCACGGTGGATCGCTCGATAATGTTGTTCTAGACAACATAAGCCGTCAACAACATTATCAATTGGACGGAATTCATGAGGTCGTTGTCGAATGGCAATCCGTACGCAAAACAGCGCCCCGGCAAGCTTGTCCCGGCCCTCTTCGGCGGATCAGGCAAAACGGCCGGCCAAACCACGCGCCCGGCCGGGCCGCCGCCCGAAGGCGGACCCCATCGACCTTAGCGTGCTGAACAATCACCTTGGCTATTTCGTCCGGCGCTTCCAGATCGCGATTTTCCAGGATTTCATCCGTACCCTGGCACCGGCGGACATCCGCCCGGCGCAATATTCCGTGCTGGTAACGATCGGCGCCAATCCCGGCCTGTCACAGGCCGATCTTGGCGACGTGCTCGGCATCGAGCGCGCGCGGCTGGTGCGCCTGCTCGACCGGCTGGAAAAGCGCGGCCTGACGCAGCGCCTGGCTTCCGCCGCCGACCGGCGCTCGCACGCGCTGCACCTCACGGCGGATGGCGAACGCTTCCTGTCGGAAGTGAAAGCGCTGGCGGCACAACATGAGGCGCGGCTGACGGCCAAGCTCGGAACCGAACGCCGGCGCATGCTGATCGAGGCGCTGCGGGAATGCGTGTAGCCGGCGCGAATGCCGTTCGAATCGAAGGGATTGTGCATTCCCGCGAGCATCGGCATACGATCTCCAGCCTCGCCAAAGGCCGGCGGCGCGATGATGAGCAGCGATCATGGATGAAGCACCCATACTTTCGGAGCAGCGCGCCGGCTATCGCGTCATCACGCTCAATCGGCCGAAGCAGCTCAACGCCTTTACCGGCGCGATGCATGAGGCGCTGGCGCGGGCGCTTGACGATGTCGAAAATGATCCCGACTGCCGTGCGATCCTGCTGACCGGCGCCGGCCGCGCGTTCTGCGCCGGCCAGGATCTCAGCGAGCGCGTCACCAAGCCCGGCGAGCCGCCGGTCAAAAGCAATTCACTTGAGATGTACTACAATCCGCTGATCCGCAGGCTGCGCACCCTGCCCATTCCCGTGGTCGCGGCCGTCAACGGCGTCGCGGCGGGTGCCGGCGCCAATATCGCGCTGGCCTGCGACATCGTGCTGGCGGCGCGTACGGCGCGCTTCATCCAGTCGTTCGCCAAAATCGGGCTGGTGCCGGATTCCGGCGGCACTTGGACCTTGCCGCGGCTGGTTGGCATGGCACGCGCGCGGGGGCTGGCGCTGACCGCCGAGCCCTTGTCCGCCGACCGAGCCGAGGAATGGGGATTGATCTGGCGCGCGGTCGATGACGAATTCCTGATGACTGAGGCGCACGAACTCTGCGCACACTTCGCGTCCGCGCCGACCTTCGGTCTGGCGCTGACCAAGCGCGCGCTCGATGCGTCCTGGGGCAACGACCTGTCTGCCCAGCTCGATCTCGAACGCGACCTGCAACGCCAGGCGCACGTCAGTCCGGACTATGCCGAGGGCGTGCGCGCTTTCATGGAAAAGCGGTCGCCGCAATTCACCGGCCGCAAGCCGACGGAATAGCCGCCCGCAGGCAACGAATTTTCGCTTGATCCGCTCCGGTAAGCGGTCTTCATTGCGGGCGGTTTCGGCTAGGCCACCGGTTTCCCCGGCTGACGGCCACAAGCGACCCGCGCCCCGCCGATCATTGCTCTGGAGGACTTGTCTCGTGAAAACCGTTGTTGTCAGGAACATCAAGCGCGCGGACGCCAATGTCGTCGGCGTCATGGCCGCGCTCGGCGTCTCGACCGTGCACGAAGCCTATGGCCGCTACGGCCTGATGAAAACCTATATGCGCCCGATCTGGCCGGGCGCGCAGATCGCGGGGCCGGCGGTGACCGTGCTGGCGCAGCCGGGCGACAACTGGATGCTTCATGTCGCGGTCGAGCAATGCAAGCCGGGCGACGTGCTGGTGGTCGGCTGCACCACCGACAATACCGACGGCATGTTCGGTGAATTGTTGGCGACCTCGCTGAAGGCGCGCGGCGTCGTCGGGCTCGTCATCGACGCCGGTTGCCGCGACGTCAAACCGCTGACGGAAATGGGCTTCCCAGTCTGGTCGCGAGCCGTATCGGCCAAAGGCACGGTCAAGGCGACGCTCGGCTCGGTCAACATTCCGGTGGTCTGCGCGGGCGTCAACGTCAATCCCGGCGACGTGGTGGTCGCCGACGATGATGGCGTCGTCGTCATCCCCAAGGAGGCCGCCGCCGAGGTCGCCGCCAAGGGTGAGAAGCGCCACACCGACGAGGACGGCAAGCGGGCCAAGCTCGCCTCCGGAATTCTCGGCCTTGATATGTACGGGATGCGCGAGCCGCTGGCGAAGGCGGGATTGAAATACGTCGACGATGTCTCGGAGCTGTAGAGTTATTCCGCACGGATTGACACACCCTCCCTCGTCACCCTCGGGCTTGTCCCGCGGGTCCCGCTTAGAAAGGCACTGCCATTCTTATCGAAATCACCGGGTCTCGGCGCTTCGCGCCAGCCCGGTGATGACGATGGAGGAATTATCTTTGTCACCGCCGCTTGCTGGCTTTGGCTTTGGCTTTGGCTTTGGTTTTAGTCTTTGTCTTCGTTTTGGCTTTGGACTTTGCCTTCGGCGCAGCCTTCGCCTTGCCTTTGACTTCGACTTGGCCGCCGCCTTGCTCGCAACGCGCGCGCCAGCGACAGCACGGCCCGGACGCGGCGGTGTGCCACCGGCCTTGTCGAGGCGCATGCACCAATATTCCCAGGCACGGGACACCACGTTCGGCTGCTTATGGAGCGCGCCCGCCATCTCGATCTCGCCGGGATAGAGCCGACCAGCGGTGCCGAGCGCCATCGCCTTGAGCTGATATTCGGCGTTGCGGCTCATATAGATGGTGCGGAACACGACATTGCGCAGATCGGTGCCGACGGCGGTCGCGCCATGGCGGCGCATCATGACCACGTCGTGCTTGCCGAGGCCGCGCGCCAGCGATTGGCCCTGCTCGCGCGTCGCGACCAGAAGATTGGTGTCGCCGAAATCGTCATAGCTGTCCCAGAACGGCGCGGTCGCGCCCATGATGGCGCCGAGATGGTAGACTGGATAGATCTCCACGCCGGCGATGGCGAACGGCATGATGGTCGGCGAATGGTGGTGGCTGACAGCACCGACGTCATCGCGCGCCTCATAGATGCAGCCGTGGATCACGCGCTCGGAATAGAGGTTGACGGTCGGCGGCTTCACCGGCTCGGAATCGAGGGTGTACTCCAGCACGTCAGCCGGCTCGACCAGTTCGGGCGAGCGTGAGCGCGACAGCAGATAGCGGCCGGGATCGGTCGGATGGCGCGCGCTGATATGACCGAAGGCGTCGAGCACGCCCTCGTTGGCGACGATGCGGTTGGCGAGCGCGACTTCATAGCGGGTTTCGTCGAGGATGTTGGCCACGGTGCGTTTCCATGTGTTGTGATGGGATGGCGGGGGCGGCAAGCAAAGCCTAAACATCGGCGCTTGCCAAGCACAGCCTGATAGCGCCGGCAAACCATCACCATGATGATCGCCACGGTCAGACGATATTGACGGCGGCGGGTCAACCAGCCCAATAGAAACGCGAGGCACGCGCGTTCGGCAACCGGGCGGCAATCAAAGGAGCGGCATATTATGAAGCCAGTCGTAGCGGTCATTGCGCCGGGAAACATGGGCGCACCGGTCGGCGGGCGGCTCGTCGGGCACGGGCTCAAGGTCATGACATCGCTCGCGGGCCGAAGCCGTCAAAGCGATGCGCGCGCGCAAGTGGCCGGGCTTGTCGACGCAGGTGATGCCGACATCGTCAGCGCCGATTTCATCCTCTCGATCCTGCCGCCAGGCGACGCGGTCGCGCTCGCCGAACACCTGGCGCCACTGATCGGCGCCGCCAACCACAAACCGGTCTATGTCGATTGCAATGCGATCAGCCCGGAGACCGCCGAGAAGATCGAAGGCGTCATCACTGCCGCCGGCAGCCCGTTTGCCGATTGTGGAATCATCGGCAGTCCACCGCGACCGGACGGCTACAGTCCGACGTTCTACACCTCCGGCGCGGCGGCGCCCCGCTTTGCCGAGCTTGGCGCCTATGGTCTCAAAATCCGCGTCATCGATGGCGCGGCAGGCGCGGCCTCCTCACTCAAGATGTGCTACGGCGGCATTACCAAGGGTTTGACCGCCCTCGGCTCCGCGGTCTTCCTGGCCGCGACCCGTGCCGGCGTCGACACGGCGCTGCGGGCGGAACTCGCCGCCAGCCAGCCCGCCGTGTTCGGCTGGCTCTGCCGGCAGATCCCGAACATGTACAGCAAGGCGTACCGATTTCTTGATGAGATGGACGAAGTTTCCCAATTCACCAGCGAGGATGACGGCGCACGCGAAATATTCCACGGCTTCGCGCGGCTCTACGAGCGGCTGGCCGCCGACGAGACCGGCGACCGGCGCGAGATCACGATGCTTGAGGACTTCGTGCGCGGGATGAAGCCGTAGACGTTGCCGGCGCGAAACACTGCCAATATCCGGGCGTGATCACGCCGGCCGGCAACACTCATGGACGCGCCTGCGCTATTTCTTCAGTCGGGCGAGGAAGCGCGCGACAATCGGCCCCCAAAGCGGCACGCCGGCATCGATCTGCACCAGGAAGTGGCCCTCCTCGCCGAACGGCGGCAGCAGATGATATTCGACCGAACCGCCAGCGGCGCGAAACGCCTCCGCCATCTGACGCGACAATGCCGGGCCGAAGAAGGTGTCATTCTCAGTATAGATCCAAAGCGTCGGCACCCGTACGCGGCGGCCGAATTCCGCCGCGGCGGCGACCAGCCGATCGGGCGCGCAATTGCGATTGGGCTGATTGTAGGAGCGACCACCGCGCCCACCGGCGAAATTGATCACGGCCTTGACGCCGCCGCTGCGGTAGGCGAACGCCAGCGAGCCCCAGGCACCGGCGGAATGCCCGATCAGGATCACCGGGGCACGGCTGACGAAAGTCTGCGTCTTCAGGAAATCAATGGTGGCGCGAATGCTGGCGGCGGTCGCGAGTCCCGCCAGTCGGTATTGCGCGTGCTCGCAATCGACATTGGTCTCGACATAGGGCCCGGCCGTCGCACCGTGACCGGGCCGCTGCGGCGCGACCACGGCGTAACCGCGCCGGACGAACCATGATGACAGCGCCTCGAAGGTCGGGATCGTGAACAACTTGCGCAAGGCGGCACTCTCCGCCGTGCCATGCGAGACCACGACCAGCGGAAACGGTCCGGGACCTTGCGGGCGGTAGAGCGTCGCCCGCATGAGCTGGCTGGGGTCGGAGGACGGGATCAGCCAGAGCTGTTTGCGGAACGGCGCGCCTTCCGGTCCCGCGGGACCAGGCCGCAGAGCCTGGGCGCCGGCGTCGGCCAACAGCGCCAGCAGAACGACGGCAATCAGCATCGGCGCCAGCGCCATTGCGATCCGCAAGGCGGCAGCGTAACGGCATGTGGCGCGGGCATCCTTTGCTCGCCGCGGGACATAATTCGTCAGGATGAAATCAAGCCGCCGGAGCGCGACAACGCGTTGTGCCTTCGCCTGACCGGTCCCGGAATTTCCGCACTCACTCGAAATCATGTGCGGCATCGCCATCGGATCAGTTTTAACGGACCTTGATATACCGTGCTGTCAGGCTACGGAATCGGGGCGCGCCCACCTGCGAACTCGCGGGGACAATTTGTTCTCGGGGATTTTATCGTCACACGATTTGCCCCTGCGCGCAGTAGCCCAGCGGGGCATACCCTCACGCATTCACTTTCAAGCCGAATGAAACTGGAAATGCGCGGACTGACGCACGTCGGTCGCCAGACCACACCATCCGGTTCGACTTTCGGACGGCACAGACGTTCAATCCGGGCCGCGATTCCTCCGGGAACGCCTTTTCCGAAAAGGCTAGCGCTGCTGCAGAGCTTCAACCGCCTTGTCGAAGCCCTTCATGTTTATATTGAACTGCACGCCGCGGCCGTTCATGGCGTAAGCCGTCGCAACAGCACTCTTAGCCGTCATCGCTTCTTTCAGGAGCACCGCATTCATCGGCGTGACGGCCTCGCAGATTCGGTTCGTGCAGGTAATAAAGCTGACCTTCCGAGCCTGCGCAGTGCCAAGCTTCAATTCCAGGCCTCTCAGCAACTGAACACCGACTGGCGTCTGAAAAACCGCTGTCAACGTCCCTTTCGGGTCGTAGCCGAGGACCCAGGTAAAAACGACCCGCTTCTGCTTCTGTTCGATCACCTGCAACATCGCCGAACAATTTTTCTTGTCCTTGACCCCGACGATGTCGCGACAGGTCACCCGCCAGGAATCATAGATCACCGTCTCGATCCGTTGTGGGCCGCTCGGACGCGGGGGCTCACGGTCCTGCTTGCCGGTTGTGGTCGTGCGCGGAGCAGCTTCAGCCTGCGGGAGACCCGAGCCGAACGCCAGCAGGATGCCAAACACAATCAAGGTCACGGTTCGAAACATTCGCATCATGACTTACCCGGATTTCTGATGTTCATCGGTTAGGCGGAGCCAATCACGCCCGGAACGAAGGCCGGCCGCGACCACAAACGGTCATGACCCAAACAACCGGCCCATGCCGGACGGAAAACGTAGCTGCGCGTCATGGATATCGGTGGTCGCCGGCCACCCGAAACAGGAAACGCGCCCACCATCTAAACGCAACATGGACCGGTTTACAACCGGTCCATGCTGTCGAACTTGCAATGATCTCGATCCGCGCAAGGGATCGCGATTACCAGTTGTAGCGGACGCCGCCCTTGGCGCTGACAGTGGTGAAGTCGTTGTTGAACTTCACGCCGCCATTGACGAAGCCGGACCAGCCGGTGCCGATGCTCACCAGGTTCAGGGTGCCGTTCACATCGCCAAAGCCACCCTTCATGTTGTCCTGGAACGTTCCGGGGACCAGGTAGCCGTAGCTGATCACGTTGACCGTGCCCGGATCCTCGAACTCGTACCAGTACGCGGCCGGTGACCGCGGCTTCGACCTTGGTGGTTGCGCCGGTCATGCCGGCCCAGCCGAGCCGTGCGCCGCCCGACAGCGCGGACGCTGTCGGAATTCGCAAAGTTGATGTTGTTGCCGAGCAGGTTCATGCCGTCGATGGTCGTGTTCACCCAGGAGAAGGTGCCCACCGGCTCCCAGAACCAGTTGTTCGCGAACCGGAACTTGTAGCCGGAGTCGACCGTCACACCGATCGAGGTGGCATCAACCTCCTGCCCGAGATAGCCGTAGAAGCCCGCCAGCGACGTGGCATTCCACTTCATCTTCAACAGGTCGGCCTTGACGATGGCGTCGATGTAGAAGTTGCCGTTGAGGTAGGTGGCATAGCCGCCGACCGTCGGGCCGGAGTAATCGAAGCCGTTGGAACCGGCATTGAAGTCCAGGTTCGAGGTCAGGTAGCCGCCCATCACGCCGACCAGCAGCGTGTCGTTCGGGTCGGCCACACCGGCCTTGCCGAAATCGACACCACCCATGATGCCGAAGGTGTTCTGCTTGTAGTCGGTGTTGTACTTGACCGACAGCGCGTTCACCGAATTGTGGGTCGAGAACGTGTAGCTGTCGATCTGCGTTCTTGCGGTCGGTCCAGGCACCGACAGCCTTCATCCAGATGCCCGGGGTCGGAGCCTTGACCGTGCAGACCGGCGGAGCGGCCTTGTAGACGGCCAGGTCGGCACCGGCGCCGGCGACGCAGGCCGGGTTGTCGAGGAACATGCGCAGATCGGCCTGGCGCTCAAGCCACACGCCGGTGGTCTCGTGCCAGATGTTCTGCGCGCCGGAGGCCGCCTTGGTCAGCTCGATAGAGTTCCACGATCCGGCAGGCCGACCAGCACATGGTCGTCACCGTCGTGGAAGTAGCCGTCAGCCGTGCTCGACGTCCCGCTGCTGCAAGGCGTAGAAGAACAGGCCCTTGTCGATGACGCCCGTCTGCGCGCCGTTGATGGTGCGGGTCGAGTAGTTGTTCGACGCCGGGTCGATGTAGAAGTCGGACGGCGCGGTGTTGCCGGAGGCGACCGACACGACCGGAATGCCGACCGGGTTGAAGGCGCCCGGCGAGGTGGGTCGGAGTTGACGACGATGCCGGTCGGCGAGCCGTTGACGTTGCCGGTGATCATCAACCGGTCGGCCGCCGAGGCCGGGCCCGGTGCGCTCAGGATGGCGTCGACGCCGAACTCGGCATCGCCGGAGGCGTTGTAGTTGCCGTCGATGACCGTGATGTCGCCGACCCAGGTGCCGTAGACCTGCGACTGCAGCGGCCCGAACAGCGCACGATCGGCATTGCCGTTGATCATGCTGACAAAGCCGCCGTCGTTGTTGAACTCCAGGGTCTGGCCGGCGAAGGAGGTGAACGACCGTCACGCCGGCGTTCTGGAAGGTGCCGGAGTTGTAGACGGTGTTGGTGCCGCCATTGAACGAGCCCTGGGAGATGACCGTCAGGCCGTTGTTTTCCCAGTAGTTATAGTTGTTGACGGCGGTGTTGGCGTTGAACGAGGTCAAGCGTAATGAAGGTGAACGGCAGATCGCCGCGCGGTGTAGACACCACCGGTATTGTTGATCGTGGCGTCACCGAACGCCGTGATGAAGCTGAAGCCGCTGGTCTCCCAGCTGTTGAACGAGGTGTTGTTGAAGGTCGCGGTGTCGCTCAAGCTGGCGAGCAACACGGCGCCTTCAAGGTGACCATCGTTCTGCAACAGCACCGGGCCGTTGATCGACAGTGCCGCCACCGACAGGCCGAAGTCGCCGGTGCGGTTGGTGATGGCGCCGTCGGAGTCGTTGGTGATGGTGACCGGGCCGTCGGAGAACACGCCGACCGTCGGCGAAACAGACCACCAGCGCCTCGTAGATAACCGTCATTGTAGACGTTGACGGTGTTATCGCCGAACACCGAGAAGGTGTTGATCGAAATCGCGCTACC
>CAWDZJ010000007.1:0-110632 GCA_963806815.1 uncultured Alphaproteobacteria bacterium
TTAAAATCATTCCGGTGATCCGCGCGGTATCGAGCAGCGCCGCCTTGATGCCTCCCAACGCATGTCGCCGGCGGTCCACGACAAAACACCGGTCGCCGCGGCCCCGACGGCCGCGCCTTCGGTCGGCGTGAAGACCCCTGATAGATGCCGCCGATCACAGCGATAAAAATTATCGCGACCGGCCAGACCGCCTGCAGGCTGCGGAGGCGGACCGGCCAGCTTTCGCGCTCGCCGGCGGGGCCGGCGTCCGGGTTGATCCGGACATAGACCGCGATCGCGACGGCATAGCCGACGACTGCGATCGCGCCGGGAATGATGGCCGCGACAAACAGATGCGCCAGCGACTGCTCGGTCAGGATGGCATAGATGACAAGAATGATGGACGGCGGGATCAGGATTCCGAGGGTGCCGCCGGCGGCCAAGCGAACCGGTGGCCAGCGCGCCGGAATAGCCGTACCGGCGCATCTCCGGCATGGCGATCGTGGCCATGGTCGCGCCGGTCGCGACCGAGGAACCGCAGATCGCGCCGAATGCTGCGCAGCCGCCGATCGTCGCGATGGCGAGACCGCCGCGAAAATGCCCGACCCAGGCGCGCGCCGACCGATAGAGCGCCTGGCTGATACCGCCCTGCGCGGCGAACTGGCCCATCAGGATGAACAGCGGGATGACCGTCAGGCTATGGGTGGCCACCCGTGAATAAGCCGCATCGTTGAGAAGCCCGAGCAGCGGCTGCGACGCCGGTGATTGTCGCAAAGCCGAACTGTTCCGCCGACGAACAAGCGCGATGGCGATCGGCATGCGCAGCGCGATCGCAACCATCATGGCGACGAAAACAACGATTCCGAGTTCGAGGTTGCTCATTGCCGCAACGCTCTGATCGCCGGCGAACGAGCCTCGCGAGACACACGATGCAAAGCAGGACCATCGAGGCGACGGCAAATGCTGTAGGACCACCAGAACGGAATCCGCACCAGCATGGTCGATTTGCCGCTGATGGAACTTCTCGGCAAACCCAATAGCGAGGCGCCAGACAAGCAGGGCCGCGACAAGCGTAAAGATGACGTCGTGGACAGATCGAGAATGCGCTGTTGGCGGGCGGACAGGCCGGTCGTGAAGAACCTGACGACGATATTGCTGTTGGTGGCGTGGGTGTAGGGAAAGAACAGGAAGATTGCCACGGCGCGATCATCTCGACCGATTCATAGTCGCCTGGCAGCGGCGCGTTGAAGCCGTAGCGGCCCACGACGCTGATCAGTGTGATGGCGATGGTAAGCAGCAGCAGCGTGCCGCCGGCCAAAGCGAGCCAGCGCGTCAATGCTTCGATGGTCGGATTGATGGGAAGCCGTTCGCCTTCGTATTCGTCGGAGGGCGGAGCGCGTCTTGCGCGCGCTCTCCGCCCCTTGATCTGGGGTCGTGCGCCATGGGCTAGTTGGGTCTTGCCTGCCCCTTGTACTTGGCGATCAGTCGCTCGGCTTCGCTGACCAGCTTGGCGCCGTCGAGCCCCTTCGCATTAGCCTCCTTGATCCACGCGTCATAGACCGGCTGCGAGGCCTTGCGCCACCGCGCGTCTTCGTGCGTCGGAGATGGTCACGATCTCGTGCTGAGCTGCTTTGCCTGCTTCAGGCCGGGCTGATCGCTGGCCTCCCATTTCTCGCCGAGCCAGCGTGCCGAGGCTTCGCCACCGGAATTGTCTGTCGATAACCTTCTTCAGGTCGTCCGGCAGCTTGGCGTAGCTGTTCTTGTTCATGATCATGACCAATGACTGGGCCGTGAAGCGTATTATCGGCATGGAACGTCGATGCATCGACGACTTTGATGGCGCGGGCAATCGCCCAGGGCGTGATCACGCCATTGACGACGTCGCGGATCATGATCTCTGCCATGGTCGCGATGCCAGGAACCGGCACCGGAACCGCGCCGAGCGCCTTCAACGCGCCGGACGACACACGCGACGGCGTGCGAATTTTCAGGCCCTCAAAGTCCTCCATCTTGGTCACGCGCTTGTTCTTCAGATGAAGCACCGATGAGCCGGCGTAGTGGAAGACGATCGGGTGGACGTCGCTCCATTCCTTCTGGCATAGAGGCGCGCATACTCGTTCACGGCTGGCGAAACGACGGGCGCCGATCCGGCAATGAACGGAAGTTCGAACACGGAGTGGCCGGGAACAGGCCGGCCTTGTAGCCGGGTAGTGTCCAGCCCATATCGACGACGCCGTTCTTGACCTGGTCATAGATGTCCGGCGCCTTGCCGCCCAGCTGCATCGCGCCGAACATCTGGATCTTGAGGCGGCCCCGGGATCCTTCTCAACCTTGTCCACCCACTCTTTGAGGATTTTGAAGGAGGTCGACACGGGCGGCACGTGGCTGTGCAAGCGCAGCGTGACCTCGGTTGCGGCTTTGGTCGGGGCGTTCCGAGCATGGCACCAACCGCCAGCGCCGCGGCACCCAGAATGGCTCCCGTCATTCGACGACGGTCAATTGTAAATTCTCGCATCAACACCTCCCTGAATTTTCGTTGGCCGACCTGTCGGTCCGACAAATTATCCCGCGCCCACTGACCTATAGACAAGTTAAGCAACCGCGTCACGACCGCACAGGTTGGGCTCGGCCCGGATCTCGTGTTTCGGCGGCATGCGCGCGCAGCGCTGCCGGAGATCGGGTAATGGCACACATGCGCTACCGAGGCGCCTGAAGCGCTGGTTCAATTGGTTGAACCGGCTTGCAATTCGGAATGATCCGGCAAAATCTACTGCCTCGGAACGGTGTTCGGCTGATGATTTGCCAATGCGCGAAGAGAAGGGAGCCGTCCGATGACCAAAAACGAGTTGATCGACGCGGTCGCGGCGCGGACGAAATTGCCGCGAACGGCTGCGGCGTCCGCCGTCGATGCTACCTTCAAGACCATCATTGCGACGCTCCGGCGGGGAGGAGAAGTCAAGATCATGGGCTTCGGGAATTTTCGCGTCGTCAAGCGCGCTGCGCGCGATGGCCGTGATCCAAGAAACGGAGAGCCGGTCAAGGTCAAGTCGTCCAAGCGGCCACGTTTTTCTGCGGGAAAGGGCCTCAAGGAAGCGCTCAACCGGTAACCTCTCCGAGCCGGCCACATGTACCGGCACAGCCCTGGCGCTTGCCCGGAGATCGCCGGTGACGCTAAAGGTAGGAAAGGGCGGTTAGCTCAGTTGGTAGAGCATCTCGTTTACACCGAGAGGGTCGGCGGTTCGAGCCCGTCACCGCCCACCAGAAATTGCCGACCGGCAATATCCGGCCGTCGTCTAGCTGACCGGCGATCGCCGCACAGTGCATTTCGGCGCTTTCGCGACGGGATTGCCCGATAAATCAGCTGGAAAATCGACGACGGCAGATCGTCTGGGGGCGATTGCGTATTTCCAGCAAGCCTGAGCCTGACGGACACCAGCAGGGCATTCGGGGCAATACAAAAGGACCGGGCTCTGCTCCAGCCGAAGGAGCAGAGCCGAATCCGATTAAACCGCTTCCTTGAGCTCTTTCGAAGCGCGGAAGGCGACTTTCTTGCTGGCCTTGATTTGGATCGGCTCGCCGGTCGCGGGATTGCGACCCATCCGGGCCGCGCGTTTGCGAACCTGGAGAATGCCGAGACCGCCGATACGAATGCGATCGCCCTTCTTCAGATGCTTGACGACAAGAGCGATCATGTCGCCGAGTATCGCCTCGCTTTGCTTCTTCGACATTTCATAGTCCTCCGCAAGCGCGGCGGCGATATGCTTCAAAGTGACGGTAGCCGGTGTTGCCGACTTTGCAGACTTAGCTGCCATGAGCGGACCCTCCTCGGTCAAGCAGGCTGGCATAGGAAAACCATGCATCGGTCGGATAGACGATTCGGGCATGGGGTGGATAGTCCACTTTCGGCGGAAAATTGGGCATTTCTCAAGAGAAAACCGCTTTCGGCAAATACAGGCATGTGGACGGATTTGAGCATCGCAGGCCGTTGTCGGCCCCGCCGATCGTCGGCGGAGGGGCCACGGCTCGCGCGACTCCTTGACTTGGCAAGTGGCGAGCTTTAAGTCCGCGTCATCCCTGCGGGGGCGTAGCTCAGTTGGTTAGAGCGCCGGCCTGTCACGCCGGAGGTCGCGGGTTCGAGCCCCGTCGCTCCCGCCATTTCCATAGAAATTTCAAGACTTTAGAGCATTCGGTCGCGGGTCCCGTAGCGCCGCTTCCGGGCTCTCAAGATGGAATTGGCATGATACGATGCGCATTCGCCGCACGGCGCCAAGTCCGGCATCCACAATTATAGCTGGGAATTCTGCCCGGAGCGCACGGGCTTCCCAGGGCCTTTGCGGCCCTCAGTCGGAGGCTCTGGCCCACACGGAGCGGGCCTAATCCCTGGAAACAAACCATTCACCATGACAACTCAAATTCCATCACTACCCGGTTTTGAAAAGGCGGTCCGGTCCGAGGACCGCGAGCAGGCCTTGCTTGGCGCAATGGCCATTCTGGAAGCGATCGACGGCAATTACGGCCGCTTGAACCGAATCGAATTTGGCGAGAGCACGGCGAACCGGTCGGATGAGGAGATCGCGCTGAGGTTCTGTACCCGGTTCGGGTCAGCGTTCGGCCAAATGCTGGTCCACCCGAAATTCACCTTCACGCCGCTCGGGTTTGAGCGGCTGGTGCGGGAACATCGCTGGCTCGATCTGATCTATGCGCTCAGCGGATTCCGCAGCCCGGATTACCTCCTGCCGCTGCTGGCGCACCAGGCGGAAGGCAGTTCCTGGCGGTTCGAAGGCAACGGCTTCCTTGGCGTTCTCGCGACGCGATCCCTTGGTTCGGCCCTCGACATCGATCTAAATCAATGGTGGCAGTCCAATAAGCCGGCAACGGTGGTGTCACTGCTTCACGCGATCGGATCGCGCTACGTGTTTACGCCGCGCGCGTTCGACTTTCGCGAAAAGGTGCTGGAATGGCTGCCGGACCATCTGGACGCGGTGAAACTCGGCCACCTGACATTGGCCAAGGTCGCGGAATTCTACATGCACTGCAGCTACGCCACGGGGCCGAAAAAGCACGCCATCAAGGCGCCGCTCATGCGGCAGTTGAACCGGGTCTGCCGCGAGGCGGGCTGTGTCGAGCTGCCGGCCGACGCGGCGCGGAATGCGCGGCCGCGCGAACCGTCACAGCGGCCGAAGATCGTCGTGGTGTTCGAGCCGTTCTTCAAAGGCCATTCGGTTTACCGGACCCACTCGGCCTCGGTTCGCGCGCTGCGCAAGGACTTTCATGTGATCGGTGTCGGGCATCCCGGACAGTTGGATTGGCCGAGCGAGGAGTTGTTCGATGAGTTCCTGCCGATCCGCGATATCGAGATGTTCGCAGGAATCAAGGACCTCTCGGACGACATCACGCGCCGCGCGCCGGATATCGTCTACTTCCTGGGGGTTGGGATGATCTCCCAGGTGATCGCGCTGGCCTCGCTGCGGCTGGCGCCGGTCCAATGCGTCTCCTTTGGACACACCGCGACGACCATGAGCCCGGCGATCGACTTCTTTATTCTGCCGGAGGATTTCGTCGGGTCGACCGAATGCTTTTCGGAGCAGGTTCTGCCGCTTCCCAAGGCCGCGATGCCGTTCGTCGAGCGGCCACTGCCGGAGGCCGCCCGGGCGCGTAGCCCGGAAAGCGAGAAGGACGGCCTTGTCCGCATTGCCATTCCGGCCGCGACGATGAAGCTGAACCCCAGATTTTTTGAGGCCTTGCGGCAGATCGCGGCGCGGGTCCGCAAACCGATTCAGTTCCAGTTCATGCCGCTGGCCGCGGTCGGATTGTCATATCTCGAACTGGTGCGGCAGTTGCGGGCGCAGGTGCCGCATTCAATCGCCTTTTCCGAGGCGCCATTCGACGCCTATGCCGAGCGGCTGGCGGCCTGCGATCTTTTCCTGTGCCCATTCCCTTACGGCAATATGAACAGCATCGTGGACGCTGCCGGACTGGGTTTGACCGGCGTCTGTCTTGATGGGGCCGAGGCCCACGCCCATGCCGATGTCGCAATCTTCGCACGGTTGGGCTTTCCGGCGGAACTCGCCGCGCACGATGTGGATGGGTACGTCGCTGCTGCCGCCAGATTGATCGACGATGCCGAATGGCGCGCGCAATGCCGGCAGACCGCAAGGAACAGCGATCTCAACCGCGGGTTCTATCAAGGCGATGCCAGCCTGTTTTCGCAAGCCATGCTCGCCCTGATCGACCCGTCGGCCACAGCGCCGCCGGCAACGGACCCCCAAGCCAGCGGGACGCCTTTCCGGTCGGAAGCCGGGACCGAACTTTGAGGACGGCCCGCGCTTGCACACTATGGCGGCAAACTGGTGCAAAGTCTGACACTGCGTTGGTGCGCCGTCCCGGTATTCTTGTCAGCCGTGACACTATTTCCCGGACGGGCTTGCTAGTCCTTGTGCGCTGCGCTAAGGCTCCAACAAGCGCGTTCCTGGAACGAGTTCGAACTGCTGTGAAGGCGTTTTCGTTCGAATGTACAGCATTTTGTCCCCCGCTGTGGCATTCCTCGCGAGGTCTTCCTTTGGAGCGCCATGGTTGGAGGGCGCTGATAAAAAGGGTCGCCGATGAGCGAGCTTTTGCTGGATTATTTGCCCTTGGTCGTCTTCATCGCGGTGGCGATGATAATAGGGGTAGTGTTGCTGGTTGTGCCGTTTGTGGTCGCCTACCAGCAACCCGATCCGGAAAAGCTGTCGGCCTATGAATGCGGCTTCAATGCGTTTGATGACGCTCGCATGAAATTCGACGTGCGGTTCTACCTGGTCGCCATCCTCTTTATCATTTTTGACCTCGAAGTCAGCTTCCTGTTCCCCTGGGCGGTCGCCTTCGGCGATCTTGGCGTCTATGGCTATTGGTCGATGATGGTCTTTCTGGCCGTGCTGACCATCGGCTTTGTCTATGAATGGAAAAAAGGAGCGCTCGAATGGGATTGACGAGCGCCCAGGCGGGCACCGTCGTCGCTCCGGCGGGGACTGGAATCATCGATCCGCGCACCGGCAAGCCGGCCGGCGCGGATGATCCATTTTTCGTCGGCCTGCAGGACGAACTTTCGGACAAAGGCTTTCTTGTCACTGCGGTTGACGATCTTGTCATATGGGCCCGCACCGGGTCGTTGATGTGGATGACCTTCGGGCTGGCATGCTGCGCGGTCGAGATGATGCAGATGTCGATGCCACGTTATGACGCCGAACGCTTCGGCTTTGCGCCACGCGCATCGCCGCGTCAGTCCGACGTCATGATCGTTGCCGGCACGCTGACCAACAAAATGGCGCCGGCTTTGCGCAAGGTCTACGACCAGATGCCGGAGCCGCGGTACGTCATCTCGATGGGGTCCTGCGCCAATGGCGGCGGCTACTATCACTATTCCTATGCGGTGGTGCGTGGCTGCGACCGGATCGTTCCGGTCGATGTCTATGTGCCGGGCTGTCCGCCGACAGCTGAAGCGCTGTTATACGGCGTGCTTCTGCTCCAGAAAAAAATTCGCCGGACCGGCACGATCGAGCGTTGAGGCCACCGAGGCGGAACGATGGACGATACACTCGAACGACTTGGTGAAACAATTTCCGCGGCCCTGGCAGGATCCGTCATTGGGCACTGGGTCGCGCACGACGAGTTGACGATCACGGCCACGCCGCGCGACATCGTAAAGATCGCGATTTTCCTGCGGGATGACGAGCGCTGTCGGTTTTGTTCGATCATCGACATCACCGGCGTCGACTGGCCGGGCCGTGACCATCGCTTCGACGTCGTCTATCATTTCCTGTCGCCGTGGCATAACCGTCGAATTCGGGTCAAGCTTGAGGTCGACGAAAACACCACCGTTCCTTCGTTGATCGAAATCTTTCCTGGCGCCGATTGGTTCGAGCGTGAGGCCTACGATCTGTACGGCATTCTGTTCACCGGGCATCCCGACATGCGGCGCCTGCTGACCGACTACGGCTTTCAGGGCCACCCGTTGCGTAAGGATTTTCCGTTGACCGGATTTGTCGAAGTGCGCTGGGACGATGAGGTCAAGCGCGTAGTCTACGAGCCAGTCCGATTGGCTCAGGAGTTCCGCAATTTCGATTTTCTCTCGCCCTGGGAAGGACCCGGCTATGTCCTGCCGGGCGATGAGAAAGCGGCCGGATCCGAAAAGAAGGACGGCTGAGATGAAGGACAGCCTTAAGCCCGGCCTTCGGCATCGATTTGTCTATCGGGTGCCCGAGAATAAGACGGTCCCCTACCTTTATCCGGAGGCTGCCGATTTCCAGACCATGCCAGCCGTCTTCGCGACCGGCTTCATGGTCGGTCTGATGGAATGGACATGCATCCAGCTGATGGCGCCACATCTCGATCCGGGGGAAGGCAGCCTCGGGATTCATGTCGATGTCAGCCACCTGGCGGCGACACCGCCCGGGCTTGATGTGACGGTTGACGCGGAATGCACCGACGTCGACGGCCGCAAATTGACCTTTCAAGTCAAGGCACATGATGGTGCCGATCTAATCGGAGAAGGCCGGCACGAACGTGCCGTCGTTCGCTGGGATCGGTTCAATGAGCGCGTTGCCGGCAAGGCAAAAACCGCAGCGGAAAAGGTCTAGAGCGACACCATGGCTGAAGCCACGCTCCGCAATTTTACGATCAATTTTGGGCCGCAGCACCCGGCAGCGCACGGTGTGCTGCGTCTGGTGGTGGAACTCGACGGCGAAATCGTGGAGCGCGTTGATCCGCATATCGGGCTTCTGCATCGCGGCACCGAAAAGCTGATCGAGCACAAAACCTACACCCAGGCGGTCCCGTACTTCGACCGGCTCGACTATGTCGCGCCGATGAATCAGGAGCACGCGTTCTGCCTGGCGGTCGAAAAACTGTTGCAGCTCGAGGTTCCCAGGCGCGGCCAGCTCATCCGTGTCCTGTATTGCGAGATCGGCCGCATCCTGTCGCATCTGTTGAACGTCACCACGCAGGCGATGGACGTCGGCGCGCTGACGCCGCCGCTGTGGGGGTTCGAGGAGCGCGAGAAGCTGATGGGGTTTTACGAGCGTGCGTCGGGCAGCCGCATGCACGCTGCATATATTCGGCCGGGTGGCGTACATCGCGATCTTCCGCCGGATCTGATTGATGATATCGGAAAATTTTGTGACCCCTTCCTCGAAATCTGCGACGATCTTGAAGGGCTGTTGACCGACAATCGGATCTTCAAGCAGCGCAATGTCGATATCGGCGTCGTCGGCCTGGATGATGCCTGGGCTTGGGGCTTTTCCGGCGTGATGGTGCGCGGCTCCGGTGCCGCCTGGGATCTGCGCAAGGCGCAGCCCTATGAATGTTACGCCGAATTGGACTTCGATATTCCCGTCGGAAAAAACGGCGACTGCTACGATCGCTACTGCATCCGCATGGAAGAGATGCGGCAGTCGATCCGCATCATGAAGCAGTGCCTGGAACTCATGAAGAGTCCCGCCGGGCAGGGGCCGGTCAGCGTCACCGATCACAAGATTGTGCCGCCCAAGCGCGCCGACATGAAGCGATCGATGGAAGCGCTGATCCACCACTTCAAGCTCTACACCGAAGGTTTCCATGTTCCTGCAGGCGAGGTCTACGCCGCCGTAGAGGCGCCCAAGGGCGAGTTCGGCGTCTATCTCGTCTCTGATGGCACCAACAAGCCCTACAAGTGCAAGATCCGGGCGCCTGGATTTGCGCATTTGCAGGCGATGGATTTTTTATGTCGCGGTCACATGCTGGCCGACATATCGGCAATCCTGGGCAGCATCGACATCGTCTTCGGAGAGGTTGACCGATGAGAAAATTCGCTCGCCCGGTGGCGCTGATTGCCGCGGCTCTGTTCGCCGCGTCACCAGGGTTCGCACAGGAAAAGCCGACGATCGCCAAGTATTTGAGCGAAGGCTATGACATCATTCGCTCGGACATCGGCGGCCAATTCCTGCAATTCATTCTGCGCAAGGACAACAATCTGGTTTGGTGTTCGGCGCTGATCCAAACCGGGCAGACGGTTAGCTGTCGAAAAATCAAGTAGCCACGATCGCTCGATGAACGCGCAAGAGCCCATCAAATTCAGTCGCGAAACCGGCAATTTCGGCGGTACGAACCTGCTCGAGCGTTGTGCGGCGCTCGCGCTGCAGGCAGGTGCAAAAGCGAGCGCGTCGTTCGCCCATCGCGGCTATTCGATCGGCGCCAGGCTGGTGTCGACGGTGATCAGCAAGCGTGACATCGTCGTTCAACTGAACGAGGATGCCCTGTTCGCATTTCCATTTGGCGACGGCTATTGGAGTTTGCTGCTCGATCGCAATTACGTCTACGAGGCCGAACTCGATCAATTCCTTCGCAGCGTTGCTGACGTGGACTACACCTTCGTCGATTGTGGTGCAAATTTCGGACTATGGTCGGTGCTGGTGTCGAGCCGGCCATTTGGGCAGCATCCGGCGATAGCGGTTGAAGCGTCAGGCAAGAACGTCGAGCGATTGCGGGCGAACGCTATCTTGAATGGCAACCGTTTTGAAGTCCGGCACTTCGCCATTGGCCGCGAGACTGGCGGCACGGCCTGGCTGACCGGCAGCAAGCACGAAGCGCTCAGTATCAAGGTCAACGGCGCTCCGATCGCCGAAGGCGAGGCGGTTCCGATCTACGCCTTGGATTCGTTGATCGAAGACGGCTCAGTGACCCGCGGTCGCCGCCTGATCGTGAAACTCGATGTCGAAGGCGTTGAGATTGACGCCATGAAGGGCGGCAAGCGCCTGTTCGAGGGCGAGGCTGTCATCATTTGCGAGGAACATGGCTCCGACCGCAACCACACGGTATCGCGTTTCATTCTGAACGAGACGCCGTATCGAATTTTCGTATTCGACCCGAAAACCGATCGGTTCGAACAATTGATTGACCTTGCCACGCTTGATCGTATCAAGGTCACGACCTCGACCGGCTATAACGTGTTCGCGACGACAAGTCCGTTTTGGGAACAGCGGTTGCGTGAATCTGCGCCGCTCGCTCGCCATTGAGGATTCGACCGGAATAAGCGCACTGGAAGGAACCGATGTCCGTTCGCCGCCTCGCCATTGACCAGCCCGACAGTTTCGCCTTCACGGCGGACAACATGGCATGGGCCAAGAGCGAAATCGCCAAATATCCGGAAGGACGGCAGCTGTCCGCGGTTATCGCGCTGCTGTGGCGTGCGCAATACCAGGCCGGCGGTTGGCTTCCGCAAAAGGCGATCGAGCATGTCGCGACGGTTCTCGGCGTGCCCAATATTCGCGTTCTCGAGATCGCGACCTTCTACACCATGTTCAATCTCGATCGGGTCGGCCGTTACCATGTCCAACTGTGCGGAACGACCCCATGCATGCTGCGCGGCTCCGAAGACATCAAGGCAGTCTGCCGCAAGAAGATCGGTGAACAGAATGCCGTCACGTCCGATGGCAACTTCTCATGGGTTGAGGTCGAGTGTCTGGGCGCGTGCGTGAATGCGCCGATGGTTCAGATCAACTACGATTTTTACGAAGACCTGACGCCGGACAGTTTCACGCGCATTCTCGATGAGATGGCGGCCGGCCGCATGCCCAAGCCGGGACCGCAGATCGACCGCCAATTTGCTGCGCCCGTGGGCGGCCCGACTACCTTGACCGACTCGGCGCTCTATCAAGGCAGCGCAAACGCCGGCGCGAGTGCCGTCGTCGCAAGTGAAGCCACGGGAGCCGTAAGCGAAGAAGCCGAGATGCGCGCGGAGGACGACGAAGCGGTAGTGGCGGCCAAGCTCGCCAGCCTGCCCAAGGACGCCACCGCCGAGCAGAAGGCCGATACCGTCGGCACGCGGCCTGGAGGCCTGACGGCACCGCGCAATGGTGCGGCCGATGATCTGAAGCGAATTCGTGGCATCGGCAAGGTCAACGAAAGCCGCCTCAATGCCTTGGGCATCTATCATTTCGATCAGATCGCCGCATGGAAGCGTCCCGAAATATTATGGGTCGGCACCTATCTCTCGTTTCCGGGGCGGATCGATCGGGAAGACTGGGTCGGTCAGGCGCGCGTCCTGGCGACCGGCAACGATACGGATTTTTCCAAGCGCGTCGACCGCGGCGAAGTGCCATCGAGCGGTCGGACACCGGGGAGCGAGACCTAGACATGCTCCAGGATAAGGATCGGATTTTCACCAACCTCTACGGCCGCCACGATTGGGGGCTGGCTGGTGCGCGTGCGCGCGGCTCCTGGGACGGGACCAAGGCGATCCTGGAAAAGGGCCGTGATGGAATCATCAATGAGATGAAGGCTTCCGGCCTGCGCGGCCGTGGTGGTGCGGGCTTCCCGACCGGTCTCAAATGGTCGTTCATGCCGAAGGAGATCGGCGAACGGCAACATTATCTGGTCGTCAATGCGGATGAATCCGAGCCCGGCACCTGCAAGGATCGCGAGATCATGCGGCACGATCCGCATATCCTGATCGAGGGCTGCCTGATCGCCGGCTTTGCGATGGGCGCGCACGAGGCCTTCATCTACATCCGCGGCGAATTCATCCGCGAGCGTGAGACTCTGCAGGAGGCGATCGATCAGGCCTATGAGGCCAAGCTGATCGGCAAGAACAATGTCAACGGCTGGGACTTCGACATCTACGTCCATCACGGTGCTGGCGCCTATATCTGCGGCGAAGAGACCGCGTTGCTCGAGAGCCTTGAAGGCAAGAAGGGCATGCCGCGGCTCAAACCGCCGTTCCCGGCCAATGTCGGGCTCTACGGCTGTCCGACCACCGTCAACAACGTCGAATCCATTGCCTCGGCCCCGGACATCATGCGGCGCGGCGCGGCCTGGTTTTCAAGCTTCGGCCGGCCAAAAAACGTTGGCACCAAGCTGTTCTGCATTTCCGGACATGTCGAAAAGCCGTGCACCGTCGAAGAGGAAATGGGCATCACCTTCCGCGAGCTGGTTGAGCGTCATTGCGGTGGCATTCGCGGCGGCTGGGACAATTTGCTGGCTGTGATTCCCGGCGGTTCGTCGGTGCCGTGCCTGCCGGCCTCGGTTTGCTACGACAATCTCTACATGGATTTCGACACGCTGCAGGCCCTGAAATCTGGTCTCGGCACCGCCGCCGTGATTGTCATGGACAAGTCGACCGACATCGTGCGGGCGATCGCGCGCATCTCGTATTTCTACAAGCACGAAAGCTGCGGCCAGTGCACACCCTGTCGCGAGGGGACCGGCTGGATGTGGCGAGTGCTGACCCGCATGACGGAGGGCCGGGCGCAAAAGCGCGAGATCGACATGCTGCTGGAGGTAGCCGGGCAGGTTGAAGGCCATACCATCTGCGCGCTCGGCGACGCGGCTGCCTGGCCGGTACAGGGTCTGATCCGGCATTTCCGCGGCGAGATCGAACGGCGGATTGATCAGTATTCTGGCAATCCGCATTCCGACCCGGTTCCCGTGGCGGCCGAATAAGAGACGGAGCGGAATCGTTATGACCAAGCTCATCGTCGACGGCAAGGAAATAGACGTTCCGCCGGAGTACACGCTGCTGCAGGCCTGCGAGGCCGCGGGAGCTGAGATTCCGCGCTTCTGCTTTCACAACCGACTTTCGATTGCCGGCAATTGCCGCATGTGCCTGGTTGATCTCGTCGGCGCGCCGAAGCCAATCGCATCCTGCGCCTGGGCTGTCCGCGACTGCCGTCCAGGGCCGAATGGCGAGCCGCCGGCGGTGAACACAAAATCGGCGAAGGCGCGCCGTGCTCGCGAAGGCGTGATGGAATTCCTGCTGATCAACCATCCGCTCGATTGCCCGATCTGCGATCAGGGCGGCGAGTGCGATCTGCAGGATCAGGCCATGGCTTATGGCGTCAATTCCAGCCGCTACCACGAGAACAAGCGCGCGGTTGAGAACAAATATGTCGGCGCCCTGGTGAAGACCATCATGACACGCTGTATCCATTGCACGCGTTGTGTTCGCTTCACGACCGAAGTTGCCGGCGTTCCCGAGCTTGGAGCGATCGGCCGCGGCGAGGACACCGAGATCACGACCTATCTCGAACATGCGATGACGTCGGAACTTCAGGGCAATGTCGTCGACCTGTGCCCGGTCGGCGCCCTGACGTCCAAGCCCTATGCCTTTGCAGCAAGGCCGTGGGAACTCAACAAGACCGAGTCGTTCGACGTGATGGATGCGCTCGGATCGGCAATCCGCATCGATACTCGTGGTCGTGAGGTAATGCGCATCCTGCCGCGCATCAACGACGACGTGAACGAGGAATGGATTTCCGACAAAACGCGCCACGTCGTCGACGGTTTGCGAACGCAACGGCTCGACCAGCCCTATCTTCGCCAGGACGGTCAGTTGAGGGCCGCCACCTGGCCGGAAGCGTTCGCCGCAATTTCAGGCAAGCTGAAATCCGCACGGGGCGAACGGATTGGCGCCATCGCGGGCGATCTTGCTTCCGTCGAGGAAATGTATGCCCTCAAGGACCTGATGACGCGGCTCGGCAGCAAGAATATCGATTGCCGCCAGGATGGTTCGGCCATCGATCCGAAATGGGGCCGCGCGGCCTATATCTTGAATTCTTCCATCGTCGGCATCGAGCGGGCCGACGCGCTGTTAATCGTTGGATCAAATCCGCGCCGCGAAGCAGCCGTTCTCAACGCGCGCATCCGCAAGCGTTGGCGGGCTGAAAATTTCGAAGTCGGGCTGATCGGCGAAAAGGTCGATCTGACCTATTCTTATGACTACATTGGTGCCGGCCCTAACTCGTTGTCTGAACTCGCTTCCGGTCGACATCCGTTTGCCGATGTCCTGAAAAAGGCGGAACGACCGATGGTGCTGCTCGGCGCCGGCGCTCTGGCGCGGCCCGACGGAGCCGCTGTCGCGGCCATGACGGCCAAGATCGCCGCCGACCTGGGCTGCCTCAAGGACGGCTGGAATGGTTTTTCGGTCCTGCAGCACGCCGCCTCGCGGGTCGGCGGGCTTGATATCGGATTTGTGCCTGGTGACGGCGGCATGAGCGCCGAACAGATGGCGGCCGAAGGCGCGCTTGATGTGCTGTTCCTGCTGGGCGCGGACGAAATCGAAATCGGCAGCGGCGCTTTGGTCGTCTACATCGGATCGCACGGTGACCGCGGCGCCCACCGCGCCGACGTGATATTACCCGGCGCCGCGTATCCTGAAAAATCCGCGATCTACGTCAATACCGAAGGCAGGCCACAGATGGCGACCCGCGCCGCCTTCCCCCCGGGTGACGCCCGGGAAGATTGGGCTATCCTGCGCGCGCTATCTGACTCGCTCGGCCACAAGCTGCCGTACAATTCGCTCACACAGCTGCGCCAGAGCCTGTTCAAGGCTTGTCCGCATTTGATGCGGCTCGGCGCGGTCGCACCGGGTGATGCGGCCGACGTGAGGAAACTGGCGGGCCTCGGCGGTATGCCGGAAAAGGCGGCGATCCGATCGGCAATTGACGATTTCTATTTCACCAACCCGATTGCACGGGCCTCGGCCATCATGGCCGAATGCTCCGCGATCGCGGAAGGGCGCTCCGCGCTCAGGGCAGCGGAGTAGGAGAGGGCGCGATGGCCGAGTTCTGGTCCAACTATCTTTGGCCCTTGATTGTGATGGTGGCGCAGAGCGTGCTGCTGCTCGTTGTGCTGTTGGTCGCTGTCGCTTATGTGCTTTTGGCCGACCGCAAGATCTGGGCGGCGGTTCAAATTCGCCGCGGTCCGAACGTCGTCGGGCCCTGGGGACTGTTTCAATCGTTCGCCGACCTGCTGAAATTCGTTTTCAAGGAGCCGATCATTCCGGCCGGCGCCAACAAGGGCGTATTTCTGCTGGCACCGCTTGTCAGTTGCGTGCTTGCACTCGCCGCCTGGGCGGTCATTCCGGTCAACGCAAAATGGGTCATCGCGGACATCAATGTCGGTGTTCTCTATATTTTTGCGATCTCCTCTCTTGGTGTCTACGGCGTCATCATGGCGGGATGGGCGTCCAACTCGAAATACCCGTTCCTCGCTGCGCTGCGGTGCGCGGCACAGATGGTATCCTACGAGGTGTCGATCGGGTTCGTCATCGTCACGGTCTTGTTGTGCGTCGGGTCGTTGAACCTGACCGAGATCGTGGAGGCGCAGAGCGGAAGCTGGGGCCTGTTCAATTGGTACTGGCTGTGGCTGTTCCCGATGTTCGTGATCTTCTTTGTGTCGGCGCTGGCGGAAACCAATCGGCCGCCATTCGATCTGGTGGAAGCGGAATCCGAACTCGTTGCCGGCTTCATGGTCGAATATGGCTCGACGCCCTACATGATGTTCATGCTGGGTGAGTACGTGGCGATTGCCACCATGTGCGCCCTGGGTACCATCCTGTTCCTGGGCGGCTGGTTGCCGCCATTCCCAATCGCGCCGTTCACCTGGGTGCCAGGAATTATCTGGTTTGTTCTCAAGGCATTTTTTCTGTTCTTCCTGTTCGCGATGGTGAAAGCGATGGTGCCACGCTATCGCTACGATCAACTCATGCGACTTGGCTGGAAAGTGTTTCTACCCATCTCGCTGGCCATGGTTGCCATTGTCGGAGGCGTCCTTCAGTACACGGGGCTGGCACCGACATGAGGAGAGCGCACCAATATGGACTTCTCGCTTCCCGGATTGATCGGGGGTGCGGTCGGGATCGTGATCGGCGTCATCAATTACGGCGTGATCGTCACGTTTCTCGAGAAGCGGCTCCGGGCGTTGGACAAGTCGCAGACAACGCAGGAGCGCGCAGAATTCGAGCGCAAAATCTCGCTGCTGCGGCGGATCGTATTGGGAACCGAAGTAATCATGTTCGCGGCCATCGGCTATTGGTTCGGATGGACCATTGGCGGCTGATGCCGATGGCAGACGATGCGGTTCGCGCAAGTGAGAAAGGAACGTTGCGATGAGGCTGGATCAGGCGGCCCGCTCGATTTTCCTGCAGGAGTTCGTATCGGCGTTCTTCCTCGCCATGCGCTATTTCTTCAAGCCGAAACCGACCTTGAACTATCCGTTCGAGAAGGGGCCGATTTCACCACGCTTTCGCGGGGAGCATGCGCTGCGCCGCTATCCGAACGGCGAGGAGCGCTGCATCGCTTGCAAGCTATGCGAGGCGATATGCCCGGCGCAGGCGATTACGATCGAGGCCGGTCCGCGCCGCAATGACGGCACGCGGCGAACCACCCGATACGACATCGACATGGTGAAGTGCATCTATTGCGGTCTCTGCCAGGAGGCCTGTCCCGTCGATGCGATCGTTGAAGGGCCAAACTTCGAATTCGCGGCGGAAACGCGCGAGGAGCTTTACTACGACAAGGAGCGATTGCTCGCCAACGGCGATCGCTGGGAACGGGAAATCGCCAAGAACATCGCGCTCAACTCGCCGTACCGGTGAGCAGCGTCGGACAGTCAGTCCCGGCAACGGGGTGGTCGTGCACACAGGGCTGAGGCACGACCGGTTAGCGCAGCGCGGCGTTGCCGCAACAGACGGATCGGATCGCCCGAGGGGCAGGGATTACCAATGATTGTCGCCGCCATATTCTTTTATGTGTTCGCCGCGACATGTATCGGTTCGGCGTTCATGGTGATCGCCTCCAAGAATCCCGTGCATTCGGTGCTGTTCTTAATTTTGGCATTCGTCAATGCGGCCGGTCTTTTCGTTCTGCTCGGTGCGGAATTCCTGGCCATGATCCTGATCGTCGTCTATGTCGGCGCCGTTGCGGTGTTGTTCCTGTTCGTCGTCATGATGCTTGATGTTGACTTCGCCGAGTTGAAGCAAGGGTTCCTGCAATACCTTCCCGTCGGTGCGCTGATTGCTGGTGTTTTCCTCGCGGAACTGCTTCTGGTCGTCGGGACGTGGGTAATCAGCCCGTCAATTCCGAGTGCGATTACCGCACCGATCCCGCCGCTCAGCACCGCTTCCAATACCGAGGCGCTCGGTCTCGTGCTCTATACGCGCTACGTGTACTTCTTTCAGGCTGCCGGAGTGATTCTGCTGGTCGCGATGATCGGTGCCATCGTGTTGACGCTCCGGCACAAGGTCAACGTGAAGCGGCAGAATATTGCCGATCAGGTCGCGCGCAATAAGGCGACTGCAATCGAAATCAAGAAAGTTCCCTCGGGGCGGGGATTGTCGGAGGGCGGCGCATGACAATCGGTCTCGGCCATTATCTGTCCGTTGCCGCCATTTTGTTCACGCTCGGCATTTTCGGGATTTTCATCAATCGGAAAAACGTCATCGTCATCCTCATGTCGATCGAACTGATCTTGCTGGCGGTGAACATCAATCTCGTCGCCTTCTCGGCGTTCCTGGGCGACCTCGTTGGTCAGGTCTTCGCGCTTCTGGTGTTGACTGTCGCTGCCGCGGAGGCGGCGATCGGTCTTGCCATTCTTGTCGTTTATTTCCGCAATCGCGGCTCGATCGCCGTGGAAGACATCAACCTGATGAAGGGCTGACGGGGCAACGATGTACGAGGCGATCGTCTTTCTGCCGCTGCTCGGTGGCCTGATTGCGGGCCTATTCGGCCGCATCATTGGGGTGCGGGCCTGTGAGATCATTACGACCACGTTTCTTTTCGTGGCGATGGTGCTGTCGTGGATCGCCTTCGTCGAGGTCGGCCTGCTGCATCACGACGTCCGCATTACATTGACGAGCTGGATGGTGTCCGGCGACCTCAAGATCGACTGGGCGCTGCGTGTCGATACGCTGACCGTGGTCATGTTCATTGTCGTCAACACGGTCTCGGCGTTCGTTCATCTCTATTCCGTCGGTTACATGGCGGACGACCCACATCGCGAGCGGTTCTTCAGCTACATTTCGCTGTTTACATTCGCCATGCTGATGCTGGTGTCATCCGACAATCTTGTTCAGCTGTTCTTCGGCTGGGAGGGGGTCGGGTTGATGAGCTATTTGCTGATCGGGTTCTGGTATCAGAAGCCGTCAGCAAACGCGGCCGCGATCAAGGCGTTCATCGTCAACCGGGTGGGTGATTTCGGATTTCTGCTCGGAATATTCGCGCTCTTCATGATGGCGGGAGCGCTCGACCTCGATACCGTCTTTGCGCAAGGCCCGTCCATCGCCGGCAAAACGATCAATTTCTTCGGTTGGCATGCCGGCGCCATGACCATGATTTGCTTGTTTCTCTTCATGGGAGCGATGGGCAAATCGGCGCAGTTTCTGCTGCACACTTGGCTTCCGGACGCGATGGAGGGGCCGACACCGATTTCGGCGCTGATCCATGCGGCCACCATGGTCACCGCCGGCGTCTTTATGGTCGCCCGGTTGTCGCCGCTGTTTGACCTTGCACCGGATGTACAGACCTTCATCACCTTCATCGGGGGCACGACGGCGTTCTTCGCCGCCACCATCGGCTGCGTTCAGAACGACATCAAGCGGGTCATCGCCTATTCGACCTGTTCCCAGCTTGGCTACATGTTCACCGCCATGGGCGTCGGCGCCTATACAATCGGCATGTGGCATCTGATGGCGCATGCGGCCTTCAAGGGGTTGCTGTTTCTGTGCGCCGGCTCGGTCATTCACGCCACCAATGATGACCACGACATGCGGCATATGGGCGGGCTGCGCCACAAGATGCCGGTGACTTTCGTGACGATGGTGATCGGCGGCTTGGCGCTGACCGGATTCCCGCTGACCGCCGGCTTCTTCTCCAAGGATGCGATCATCCACGCCGCCTATTACGGCAACAATCCGGCCGCGATGTACGGCTGGTTCATGACTTTGGTCGCAGCCGGTTTGACGGCGATTTACACGTGGCGGCTGCTGTTCATGACCTTCTTCGGGACGCCGCGCGATCAACATCTCTACGACCACGCTCACGAGAGCCCGTGGACCATGCTGGTGCCGCTTTGTGCCTTGGCGTTCTGCGCCTTTGCAGCGGGCTATCCGTTTGAGGATCTGTTCGAAGGCAAGGATGTCCAGTGGTTCTTTGGCAATTCGATCCAGTTTACCGAAGAGGTCAAGATCCTGGATGCCATGCACCACATGTCATTCAGCATCGAATGGTCCCCGACTTTGGCGATGCTGATCGGCCTTGGAATTGCCTGGTACTACTACATCCGCCGGCCGGATCTGCCGCCGGTCATCGCCCGGCAGCATCACGTCTTCTATCAGTTCCTGCTCAACAAATGGTACTTCGACGAGATCTACGACTTCATCTTTGTGCGGCCCTATTTCTGGCTCGGACGCGTTTTGTGGAAAGGCGGAGATGGCTATGTGATCGACGGCTTTGGGCCTGATGGCGTATCCGCGCGGGTGCTTGACGTCACCCGCAACGTCGTGCGTCTCCAGACCGGGTACCTTTACCACTATGCCTTCGCCATGCTGATCGGCGTCGCGGCGCTGATCACTTGGTTCATGTTCGCCGGAGGGACGCCCTGATGTCGAGTTGGCCGATCCTCTCCGTTACGATGTTTCTGCCCCTGGTCGGGGCAGCGCTGATCATGGCATTCCGCGGTGAAGACGCGGCAATTGACCGCAACGCGCGCTGGATTGCGCTGTGGACGACGCTGATCACTTTCGCCGTTTCGCTGATCATGCTGTGGCGCTTCGACGCCTCGTCGGCCGAATTTCAGTTCGAAGAAAAAGTCCCCTGGCTCGGCGGCCTGAGTGCCTACCACGTCGGCGTCGATGGGATCTCGCTGCCGTTCATAATCCTGACCACCGGAATCATGCCCGCCTGCATCATTGCCAGCTGGGACGCGGTCGCATCCCGCATGAAGGAATATTTGATCGCCTTCCTGGTACTCGAGACCTTCATGATCGGCACCTTCAGCGCACTCGATCTGGTGCTGTTCTATCTGTTCTTTGAAGGCGGTCTTATTCCGATGTTCCTGATTATCGGAATCTGGGGTGGTCCGCGACGCGTCTACGCGACCTTCAAGTTCTTCCTCTATACGCTGCTCGGCTCGGTGCTGATGCTGCTCGCCATCATGGCGATGTACTGGAACGCCGGCACCACCGACATTCCAGAGCTCATGAAGCACGGTTTCCCCCCCAACCTGCAGACCTGGGCGTGGCTGGCGTTCTTCGCTTCGTTTGCGGTGAAAATGCCGATGTGGCCGGTCCACACCTGGCTGCCTGATGCGCATGTCGAGGCGCCGACCGCCGGTTCGGTTATCCTGGCGGCGATCCTGCTGAAGATGGGCGGTTACGGCTTCCTGCGCTTTTCGCTACCGATGTTTCCGATCGCCTCGCATGATTTCACGCCGTTGATCTACACGTTGTCGGTCATCGCCGTGATCTACACGTCCATTGTCGCGATCGTTCAGGAGGATATGAAAAAGCTGATCGCCTATTCGTCGGTCGCCCATATGGGCCTGGTGACGATGGGCATTTTTGCTGCGACCACGCAAGGTGTTGCTGGCGGCATCTTCCTGATGATTTCCCATGGCATCGTCTCGGCCGCCTTGTTCCTTTGCGTCGGCGTGGTTTACGAGCGCATGCATACCCGCGAGATCGCGTTCTATGGCGGCTTGGTGAACCGAATGCCGCTTTACGCCGCCGCGTTCATGGTCTTCACCATGGCGAATGTCGGCCTTCCAGGCACGACCGGCTTTGTCGGCGAATTCCTCACGTTGTTGGGAACGTTCCAGGTCAATATTGTTGTTGCCACCTTGGGCACGACCGGCGTTATCGTCGCCGCAGCCTATTCCTTATGGCTTTACCGGCACGTCATTTTCGGAACCTTGGACAATCCGAAGCTCGCGAATATTTCCGATCTGAACTTTCGCGAGATCATCATTCTTGGGCCGCTTGCCGTCCTGACAATTTTGTTTGGCGTTCTGCCCAATCCGATTATCGAGATGTCGGCGGCCTCGGTCGCGCAGCTTCTGGATCGTTACGGGCAGGCGCTGGCGGCGGCCAAGACCGTTGCGTTGGGGCATTGATAGGGTGATCGCGAGGATGAACCAATGAATGCGCCCGCTGAATTGCCCGCGTTGATGACGGTCTTGCCGGAGCTGATCCTGGTGGTCGGTGCCATGGCGCTGCTGATGTGGGGCGTCTATGCCGGCGATCGCATGATCAATGCTGTCAACGCGGCCGCTGTCGTGTTGATCGTCGCGGCCGGAATCGCCGTTGTCATGATGCCAGCCGGAAAGGTGGTCGCTTTTGGCGGCAGCTTTGTGGTCGACGACTTTGCGCGTTTCCTGAAGGTGCTTGCGCTGCTCGGCTCGGCGGTCGCGCTGATCATGTCGATAAACTATTTCGCGGCTGAGCAAAAGGCGCGATTCGAGTATGCGGTACTGGTGTTGCTATCGACGACCGGCATGCTGATGCTGATTTCAGCCGGTGATCTGATCGCGCTGTATCTCGGCCTCGAACTGATGAGCTTGGTGCTCTATGTCGTGGCGTCGTTCGACCGCAACTCGCCGCGCGCGAGCGAAGCGGGTTTAAAGTATTTCGTGCTCGGCGCTTTGTCGTCGGGGATGCTGCTTTACGGCGCTTCGCTGGTCTACGGCTTTACCGGGACTGTCTCCTTTGCGGGCATTGCCAAGGCAGCACGGGCCGACAATATCGGTTTGATCTTTGGCATCGTATTTCTGTTCGCCGGCTTCTGTTTCAAGATCTCTGCGGTGCCGTTTCATATGTGGACGCCGGACGTCTATGAAGGCGCGCCGACGCCGGTGACGGCATTCTTTGCCGCCGCTCCCAAGGTCGCTGGTATCGCGATATTCTCGCGGGTCGCCGTCACGGCCTTTCCAGGCATCGTGCCGCAATGGCAGCAAATCGTGGTCTTTGTTGCGATCGCGTCGATGGTGCTCGGCGCCTTCGCCGCCATCGGCCAGCACAACATCAAGCGCCTTATGGCTTATTCGTCGATCGGCCATATGGGCTTTGCGCTCGTAGGGCTTGCGGCTGGTACGGTGGAAGGCGTCGAGGGCCTCCTGGTCTATATCGCGATCTATGTCGCGATGACGCTGGGGACGTTCGCCTGCATTCTGTCGATGCGCCGGGCCGGTGTCGCCGTCGAGGAGATCAAGGACCTTGCGGGTTTGTCCCGAACCAACCCAAAGATGGCATTTTTCTTCGCCATGCTGCTGTTTTCGCTGGCCGGCATCCCGCCGCTTGCCGGTTTCTTTGCCAAGTTCTACGTGTTCCTGGCGGCGATCAATGCCGGCCTCTATGTCTTGGCGGTGATCGGTGTTCTGGCCAGCGTTGTCGGTGCCTATTATTATTTGAGTATCGTCAAGATGATGTATTTTGAGGAGCCAGCCGGGGGATTCGAGCCGATGCGGTTCGAACTGGGGGCGATCCTCGGCGTCGCGGGATTGTTCAATATCGTATTCGTTTTGTATCCTGCGCCGCTCATTGGCGCAGCCAGCGCCGCAGCCAAGTCGCTGTTCTAGAGCGCTTTCAATTTAGGTAGAATCATGAAAGTGCTCTATCTCTTTGTTTTGTCGCATTTCCGGACGGCGAACCGGTTTCCACTTCGCCCGGAAATGCTTTAGATGGTGGAACTTGATCCAGGAGTCGCGGCCACGGGAACGCGGCTCATTGTTTACCAATCGCTCAATTCAACCAATGCTGAAGCGTTACGACGCGCCCATGGCGGCGATCGCGGCCCGCTATGGATTGTCGCGCAAATCCAAACTCACGGTCGGGGTCGACGCGGTCGGCATTGGACGTCGTTACCAGGAAATCTCACCGCAAGCCTGCTGTTGCCGGATTCCGGCGGACCGGCGCACCGCGCAGAGCTTTGTTTCGTGGCTGCGCTTGCGATCCAAGACGCGGTATTGAAGCAGGTACCGCAACTGAATGGCCAGCTGTCCATCAAATGGCCGAACGATCTTCTGCTTTTCCGGCGGAAATTCGCCGGCATTCTGATTGAAGTCGATTCCAGCGGCGAGGGCACCGCGGTCGTCATCGGCATCGGCATCAATTGTGCCAGCCATCCGCGGGACACGGACTATCCGGCCATCGATCTGGCCTGCGCCGGCGGGCCGGTGAGCGCATCCGATCTGTTTGCTGCGTTGTCGTTGGCGATGGATGAGCGGTTGACGCAATGGAATTGCGGGGCCGGATTTTCGTCTATCCGTGTCGATTGGCTCGCCCGCTCCATCGGGCTGGGCACGGAAATCCGTGTCCGCCTGCCAACGCAATCGCTGACAGGTCGTTTTGAAACCGTCGACGAGGTTGGCCGCCTGGTGTTGCGAATGCCGGATGACTCGGTTCGGATCGTCGCCGCCGGGGAGATTTTTGCATTCCCGGAACGCCTTGTGGTCGCGGCCGAATCAACGGCTCAGTGAGCGGTGATGGCAAAACCTCCCCACGATCAGGAATTGGTGTTCGGGCCCCTCGGCGGGGTCGGCGAGATCGGGATGAATCTCGCGCTCTACGGGCTCGGCGATCCGCGGCGGCGGCAATGGCTTGCTGTCGATCTCGGCGTGGCGTTCGCCGGCGACGATCTTCCGGGCATCGATATCATCATGCCGGATATCCGATTCTTGATCGAGGAACGGCGCAATCTGGCCGGCATCGTTCTGACCCACGCGCATGAGGATCATTACGGCGCATTGATCGACTTATGGCCAAAACTGCAAGTGCCGGTCTATGCGACGCCTTTCACGGCGGCGTTGCTTGAAGCCAAGCGCATGAGCGAGCCCGGCGCGTCGGACATTCCAGTCAAGATCATTCCGCTCGGGGGACGGTTTCAGGTCGGCGCTTTCGATCTGGAATTCGTCTCGATGGCGCATTCGATTCCGGAATCGAACAGCATCATCATTCGCACGGAACTCGGAACGGTCCTTCATACCGGCGACTGGAAGATCGATCCGACACCGGTCGTCGGCTTACCGACCGATGAGGGCAAGCTGCGCGCGCTCGGTGATGCCGGCGTTATGGCCATGATCGGCGATTCCACGAATGCGGTGCGAGAAGGCCGTTCACCATCGGAAGCCGATGTCGCCGTCACGCTCGCCAATTTGATCGAAGCCGCCCGCGGCCGTGTTGCGGTGACGACCTTCGCGTCGAATGTCGGTCGGATTCGCTCCGTTGCTGAAGCCGCTGCCAAGGCCGGCCGAGAAGTCGTTCTTGTCGGACGCGCCATGGAGCGTATCGCGCAGGTTGCGCGCGAAACCGGCTATCTTGATGGCATCAAGGAGTTTCGTGGCCCCGACTTATATCATCGCCTGCCGGCGGATCGGGTCGTTGCGCTGTGCACGGGCAGTCAGGGCGAGGCGCGCGCCGCGATGGCGCGTATCGCGGAGGAACAGCATCCGGATATCAGCCTGTCGCGTGGCGACCGGGTGATCTTTTCGTCGCGAACGATACCCGGAAATGAAAGGGCGGTGATGCGGGTCATCAACGGCCTGATCACCCAGGGCATCGAGGTGATCACCGACCGAACCCATCTCATCCACGTCTCCGGGCATCCGCGGTGCGCGGAGCTTGAGGAACTCATCGGCTGGGTGCGCCCCTCCACCTTGATCCCGGTCCATGGCGAAGCGTTGCATATGGCCGAGCATGCGGCGCTCGCCAGACGCGTTGGTGTCGAACAGGTCGTTGGCTGTCGCAATGGCGATCTGGTGCGGCTGGCGCCGGGAACGCCGGGGATTGTCGACGAGATCCCGTCAGGCCGCCTCTACAAGGATGGGGCACTGCTGATCGAAGCGGAGACGCGCACTGTCCAGGACCGCCGCCGTCTTGCCTTTAATGGCATCGTTTCGGTGGCAATTGCCATGAACGACAAGGGTGACATCATCGGTGAACCGGAACTCGAACTCGATGGTATTCCGGACGTCAACGCGTCGGGCGAGGCGATGGCCGACATCGCCTACGACGCGTTGTTATCGGCTGTCGAATCGATGCCAAGGGCGCGGCGGCGCGATCCGGATTCAGTTGCCGAGGCTGCCCGGCGGGCCGTTCGCGCCGCGATCGCGTCCGAATGGCGCAAAAAGCCGTTGTGTCATGTCCACGTCCTGACGGTATAACCCACCGAGCCGGCTGGGATGCATGGGGACGACAAATATGATCGGACGCCTGAATCATGTGGCCATTGCGGTGCGTAATCTCGCCGCCGCGGCGGACAAATATCGCAATACCCTCGGTGCTCAGATTTCCGACCCGGTGCCGCAGCCGGACCATGGTGTGACGACGGTCTTCGTGCTGCTTCCCAACACGAAGATCGAGCTTCTGGAACCTTTGGGAGAAGTCCTCGCCGATCGCGAAATTCCTTGACCGGAACCCAGACGGCGGCATCCACCATCTGTGTTATGAAGTCGATGACATTGCGGCCGCGCGAGCAAAACTGCTAGCGGACGGTGCCCGCATTCTCGGGGACGGCGAACCGAAAATTGGCGCCCATGGAAAGCCGGTGCTGTTCCTGCATCCCAAGGACTTCTGTGGGACACTGGTCGAATTGGAACAGGCGTAGAGCATTGTCTCAGGTGAATGCTTGTCTGCAGGCCTCAGTTGCGGCCATTAGCCGGCATGCCATACGACAATGTGTTAGATCGAAATTCTGGACAGAGATTGTTTGGCGCCGACAACCCAATCCGAGTCGAGAGTTTGAATATTAGGATATCGGGCCGTGTCGCTATCCACAGTCGTAGCAACCTATTTCATCATCTGGTGGGTCGTGCTGTTCGCGGTCTTGCCGTGGGGCATTCGCTCTCAGCACGAGGGCAAGGAGATGGCACCAGGCACCGAGCCAGGTGCTCCGATTACGCCGCGAATCATTGCCAAACTGGTTTGGACGACGGTCGTCACGACGATCATATTTGGCGTCCTCGCAATCGTGGCAAAGTATCAATTGATAACACTCGATGACTTTGACGCGTTATTGGGTTTCCGGAAATATTGAAAGAGGCGAAATCTGCCTGATTTCGCCTCGGGCAGGAACAGACTGACTTGCATTTTTCACAGAGGGCGAACAAAGCAGATCTGTCAGCAGTTCCGAATAAGGCAAAAAAAAGCAGGGCCAAGGCCCTGCTCTTAATTCGCGATGTCGTGACCCTCAATCCCCGATGATCAGTGTTTTTCGACTGGTCTTCTCTGGCGGGGCGGCAGCGTAAACTCGCGCCGTCGGGCTAGTCCTCCCAAGACTTGGACCGCTCAGAAGAGGCAGAGCTTCGACGGGCCCCGTCCCTTGTTCTGAGCCTCGACAAGCTATCGTAACTTTTCGAGTTTGTCACCATCAGTATTCACGAAAAAGTGGACTGAAATGAATAGTTGTAAATGTAATCAACTCCGATTTCCCTAGTTTTGCCACCGTTGCAAAGGTGGGCCGTTGGCTCGCCTCCCCAACGCTCGGGGGCGTTGGTGGCCCTTGTTTTTTGACGGGTGATCCGGTTTGACTGGGATTCGGTTGATGGCGGCCGAATCGCGAGTGAATCTGATGCGTCTATCCAAGTATTTCCTGCCGATCCTGCGCGAGACGCCCAAGGAAGCGGAAATCGTTTCTCACCGGCTGATGCTTCGCGCCGGCCTTATCCGCCAGGAAGCCGCTGGAATTTATACGTTTTTGCCATTGGGCCTGCGCGTTCTGCGCCGTGTCTGCGATATCGTGCGCGAGGAGCAGGACCGCGCCGGCGCTGTCGAGCTTCTGATGCCGACCGTCCAGCCGGCGGACCTTTGGCGCGAAAGCGGCCGCTACGACGACTATGGCAAGGAAATGCTGCGCATCCAGGACCGCCACGAGCGCGATATGCTCTATGGGCCGACAAATGAGGAGATGATCACCGAGATCTTCCGGGCCTATGTACGGTCCTACAAAGACTTACCGCTCAACCTCTACCATATTCAGTGGAAATTTCGCGACGAGATCAGGCCGCGCTTTGGCACCATGCGCTCGCGAGAGTTCCTCATGAAGGATGCCTATTCCTTCGACATCGACCAGGTGGGCGCTGCCCACTCCTACAACCAGATGTTCGTCGCCTATCTGCGGACTTTCGCCCGCATGGGCTTGAAGGCCATTCCGATGGTTGCCGATACGGGACCCATCGGCGGCAATCTCAGCCATGAATTCATCATCCTGGCGGAAACCGGGGAAAGCGAGGTCTATTGCCATCGCGACTATCTGGGGTTCGAGGTTCCAGGAGCCGATGTCGACTTCAACAATGTGACCGGCATGCAGGCGATCGTCGACAGGTGGACCTCGCTCTACGCGGCCACATCGGAAATGCACGATAGCGCGGCTTTTGCCGCCATGCCGACGGATCGGCAGGTGACGGCGCGCGGCATCGAAGTCGGACACATCTTCTATTTCGGCACCAAGTATTCCGAGCCGATGAAGGCGATCGTCTCCGGACCGGACGGCGTGGAGCGGCCGGTGCATATGGGCTCATATGGCATTGGGCCGAGCCGCCTGGTTGCGGCCATCATCGAAGCCTTTCACGACGATGCCGGCATCAAATGGCCGGAGGCCGTTGCACCGTTCCGGGTTGTAATTTTGAATCTCAAGCAGGGTGGCAGCGATACCGACCAAGCATCCGAGCAGCTCTATCGGGAATTGCGCGGGCGCGGCGTCGACGTCTTGTACAACGACCTTGACGATCGGCCGGGCTCGAAATTTGCCTCCGCCGACCTGATCGGCATCCCGTGGCAGATTCTTGTGGGTCCAAAGGGGCTTGCCGTCGGAAAAGTCGAATTAAAGTGCCGCGCCGACGGCGAACGCGTCATGGTGAGCCCTGAGGAGGCGATCGAGCGCCTATGCCTGTGACGACGAAGCTGTGCGCATGTCGCAGCGGCGGTTAATCGTGTACTGGCTTGACTGTGCCAGAATCAGATGAAATCGGGGCGCGGGAGTGAATTGATGAGCGAACCGACCGGAACTCATCCGTTTTCGTTTTTCGAATGGATGATTTCGCTGCGCTACCTGCGGGCGCGGCGCAAGGAAGGATTCATCTCGGTCATTGCCGGCTTCTCGTTCCTCGGCATCATGCTCGGTGTCGCCACCTTGATCATTGTGATGGCGGTGATGAATGGATTCCGCCAGGAGTTGCTCGACAAGATTCTCGGTCTCAACGGTCATCTGCTGATTCAACCGCTGGAATCCTCACTCACCGATTGGCAGCAGGTCGCCGAACGAATTTCCAAGGTGAAAGGTGTGCGATTGGCCGCGCCGATTGTCGAAGGCCAGGCACTGGCCTCCGGCGTGCAGGCGAGCGGCGTTCTGGTTCGCGGGATCCGGCTTGCCGATCTCAACAAGCTTTCGTCTATCGCCAACAACATCAAGCAGGGAACGCTCGAGGGATTTGATCAGGGGCAGGGTGTTATTATCGGACGCAGGCTGGCCGACAAGCTGGCGTTGCGCGCCGGTGACCGGATTACCCTGGTCGCGCCCAAGGGGGCTGTGACCCCGATGGGGACGACACCCAGGATCAAGGCCTACAAGGTCGCGGCCGTGTTCGAGATCGGAATGTCAGAGTACGATTCCGCATTCGTGTTCATGCCAATCCAGGAAGCCCAGGCCTATTTCAACCGCTCTGGCGATGTCACCGCGATCGAGGTCTATACCGATGATCCCGACAAGGTCGACTCCTACCGCAAGGCCGTGAATGAAGCCGCGCAAAGACCGATCTTCATGATTGACTGGCGCCAGCGCAACGCGACCTTCTTCAATGCGTTGCAGGTCGAACGCAACGTGATGTTTTTGATCCTGACATTGATCGTGCTGGTGGCCGCGCTCAATATCGTGTCGGGCCTCATCATGCTGGTGCAGGACAAGAGCGGCGACATCGCTATATTGCGAACGATCGGCGCCACGCAGGGCGCGATCATGCGCGTCTTTCTCATTACCGGTGCGTCGATCGGCATCGTCGGAACGTTTGTCGGTTTCGTGCTTGGTACGATCGTCTGTCTGAACATCGAGTCGCTCAGGCAGTTCCTGTCCTGGCTCACCAGTACGGATCTGTTCACGCCGGAACTCTATTTTCTGTCGCGACTGCCGGCCCAAATGGATGTTGGAGAGACCGCGGCGGTCGTGGTAATGGCGCTCGTCCTGTCTTTGCTGGCGACATTGTACCCGTCGTGGCGCGCCGCTCGCCTCGATCCCGTCGAAGCGCTTCGCTACGAGTGAGTGGATCGATGGCCGAGGAAGACATTCCCGTTATCTTTCTGCATGCGATCGATCGCCATTACCGGCAGGGCGACGCCACGCTGGAAATCCTGAAGGGCGCTGAACTGGCGGTCTGGCCGGGACAATCCGTGGCGCTTGTCGCGCCATCCGGCACCGGCAAATCGACCTTGCTGCATATCGCGGGACTGCTCGAACATCCCGACAGCGGCGAAGTCTATGTCGATCAGGTCGCCACGACGCGCCTATCGGATGCGGAGCGGACCAGGATCCGGCGCACGGATATCGGTTTCGTCTACCAGTTCCATCACCTGTTGCCTGAATTTACCGCCGTCGAAAACGTCGTTATGCCGCAACTGATCCGCGGACTTTCGCGTCAGACCGCCACCAATCGCGCGCTCGAACTGCTGACCTATCTCGGCCTTAAGGATCGTCTTGAGCACCGTCCCTCCGAATTGTCCGGCGGCGAACAGCAGCGGGTTGCGATCGCACGCGCCGTCGCCAATGCGCCGCGCATATTGCTCGCGGACGAGCCCACTGGGAACCTCGATCCCAAGACCTCTGATCATGTGTTTATGGCGTTGAGCCAGTTGATCCGCGCTTCCGGTCTTGCAGTGATCGTTGCCACACACAACATGGAAATAGCCGCACGCATGGATCGTCGAGTGACCATCCGCGACGGACTGGTGGTCGAACTGGAATAGACTCGCCATCGCGGTTTTGGGCGCTTCGGAATTTTGTCTTGCTGCTGCCAAGATGGCGTGCAACCAAATTCCAGTGCCAAAGCTTCATTAACCGGTCGGACACAATGCGGCATGGGAGTAGAAGTATGAGCCGGCTTGTTAGCGTGCTGTTTCCAGGTTGTCGGCTAACGAAGGGAAACGTGAATTGGTCATGAACCGGAGATTTCAGATGTCGTGGGTCCGTCTCGCTCCGCTCGCGCTGTTGGCGCTGGTCGCCGTGAACGCCAGTCCAGCCGCGGCAGGAGACCCGGTTTTGCCGTGGTGCACCGCCGATATGGGCTACGATGGTAATGTCGACTGTTCCTACTATACGAAGAAGCAGTGCATGGAGGCGGCCTGGGGCAATGGCATGACCTGCCAGCAAAACCCCTGGTTCTACTGGAACAAGTGGTACCCCAATAACCCGGTTCCGCCGCAGCCGACCTTCCGGTCCTTGTTTCGCTAAACCGAGCAGCGGCGCCCGGTTGGCGACTAATCGTTGGCTTTCAGTGACAGTCGAAGTCCGGTCTTGAGCTTGGATGACGTCACGCAGCCTTCAGGAGAATGGAAATGAAAGCGCTTCTATCTGGGGCAGCTCTCGCCGGGCTCGCCTCTGGAGTTTTCGGCGTTGGGGTTGCGGTCGCGCAGGACTATCCGTGGTGCCTGATCGATCAAGCGCCCGGCGGTGGGACGACATGTCTCTACTCCACAATCGACCAGTGTAAGGCATCGGCGGCGGGCGGAGCCCAAGTGTGCCAGAAGAATCCCGCCTATTGGTGGGGAAAGCCCGGTTACGAGGGCTCGTCAAACTGGCGGGAGCGGGACCAGCGGCAGCGTTAAAAGAACCGCCCGGTGCCGGCCTTTCGGCGAAGATTGTTCGGAAGTTGCTGTTCGGGTGCGAGGGGCTTGACATGAGAACAAAAAAAGAACTATGTTCCTTTTTTGTTCTTGTCAAAGGAGAGCCCCATGTTCCGTGCTCTGGTTGAGGAAGCCGCTGCGTTGACCGCAATTACCTTGTTTCTCGGAATGGTGGCCGTTTGGGCCCAAGTCTTCGCGACCCTTTGAAAAGGTACTGACGGCGCCGGATTCCTTTGCGCAGGCGGTTTGGCGATTAATCCTGCCATGCGGTTTCGACGGGTGATCCCGTGGGGAGTGGGGATAAGGTGTAAGCGATAGGGTCCCCCGGCACGGGGCGGTTTACAGCCGCCGTGCCGACCCGCAACATCCTCGCAGCGTTCGAATCGCGAGGCCGCCTTGTCAGATCCCGGTTTCATTCATCTTCATTGCCATTCGCCCTATTCGCTGCTGGAAGGTGCAATCACCATTGCGCGGCTTGCCGAGTTGGCAAAGGCGGACCGGCAACCGGCGTTGGCGCTGACCGATACCGACAACATGTTCGGTGCCTTGGAGTTTTCCGAGAAGTTTGCGTCCGCAGGGATCCAGCCCATCATCGGAACCTGCCTCACGGTCGACTTCGGCGATGTCGAGCCGGGTGGTCGGGGCCGTGGCCAGCCGACGGAACGGCCGAGGATTGTTCTGCTGGCGGCTGACGAGAACGGCTATCGGCGGCTGACGGCCCTGAGCTCGCGCGCCTATCTTGATTGCGAGGCGCACGAACCGCCGCATGTCAAGCTGGCCTGGCTGGAGCAGGGTACCGACGGCATCATTGCATTGAGTGGCGGCCCCGGCGGGCCTCTGGATACCGCCATCGTTGCAGGGCAGGGTAGCCTCGCTGGAGCGCGCTGCGAACAGCTCGCCCGGCTTTTCGGCGATCGCTTCTATATCGAGTTGCAACGCCACGGCACGGCCGCCGAGCGTGCCGCCGAATCCGCCCTGATCGATCTGGCCTATGGTCTGGCGATCCCACTGGTCGCCACCAACGAGCCCTTTTTTGCACGTCGCGACGACTACGAAGCCCACGATGCTCTGATATGCATCGCCGAGGGGCGGCTGCTCGCCGAGGCCGATCGCCGCCAGCTCACGGCCGAACACAGCTTCAAGACCCGCGCCGAGATGATCGCGCTGTTTGCCGACCTGCCTGAGGCGACGGCCGCCACGGTGGAGATTGCTGAACGCTGCCGGTTTCGGCCCACGACCAGGGCGCCGATCCTGCCGCGCTTTTCCGTGGGCGAAGATGGTGCGGCCGTCGACGAGGACGCCGAACTGCGCCGCGCCGCCGAGACAGGTCTCGAACGGCGTATCGCCACCCATGAACTCGCGCCCGGCCGGACGATCGAGGATTATCGCGACCGCCTCGCCTATGAACTCGGCGTGATCGTGCGGATGAAATATTCCGGCTACTTCCTGATCGTTGCCGATTTCATCCAATGGGCAAAGGGACAGGGCATTCCGGTCGGCCCAGGCCGCGGCTCAGGTGCTGGTTCGTTGGTCGCCTATTCACTGACCATCACGGATCTCGATCCAATTCGATTCAGCCTTCTGTTCGAGCGGTTTCTCAACCCCGAGCGCGTGTCGATGCCGGACTTCGACATCGACTTCTGCCAGGAGCGGCGCGACGAAGTCATACGCTACGTTCAGCAACGCTATGGAACTGCGCAAGTCGCCCAGATCATTACGTTTGGGACCTTGCAGGCGCGCGGCGTGTTGCGTGACGTCGGTCGCGTCCTGCAGATGCCGTATGGCCAGGTCGACAAGCTGTGCAAGCTGGTGCCGCAAAACCCCGCAAACCCGGTCACGCTTGGCCGCGCCATCGAGGATGAACCCCGTCTGCAGGCCGCGCGCGACTCCGAGGCTGTGGTCAAACAGGCCTTCGACATCGCACTGAAGCTGGAAGGTTTGACGCGGCACGCCTCGACCCATGCCGCCGGCATCGTCATCGGCGACCGGCCGCTCGCCGAACTTGTGCCGCTCTACCGCGATCCGAAATCGATGATGCCTGTGACCCAGTTCAACATGAAATGGGTCGAGCCGGCCGGCCTCGTCAAATTCGATTTTCTCGGGCTGAAGACATTGACCGTCCTGTCGACCGCAGTTGCCTATGTCCGTCGGCGGGGTATCGAGATCGACCTGTTACGCATACCGCTCGACGATACTAAAACCTTCGAGATGCTGGCGCGCGGCGAAACGGTCGGCATCTTCCAGGTTGAAAGTCAGGGCATGCGGCGTGCGCTGGTCGACATGCGCCCCGACCGCTTCGAGGATTTGATCGCCCTCGTGGCGCTCTATCGGCCGGGTCCGATGGCGAATATTCCGACCTATTGCGCCCGCAAGCTTGGCCACGAAGTCACCGACTACCTGCATCCGAAATTGCAGCCGATCCTGGAGCCGACCTACGGCGTCATCACCTATCAGGAACAGGTGATGCAGATCGCGCAGGACCTGGCCGGGTACAGCCTGGGCGATGCGGATCTTCTGCGCCGCGCCATGGGTAAGAAAATCCGCAAGGAGATGGAGGCGCATCGCGGCCGCTTTACGTCCGGTGCGATCGGGCGCGGCATCAGCGTCTCTGATGCCGAGGCGATCTACGAAGCCTGCGCGAAATTTGCCGATTACGGATTCAACAAATCGCACTCCGCGCCCTATGCGCTGCTGACCTACCAGACCGCCTATATGAAGGCGAATTATCCGGTCGAATTTATCGCCGCCTCGATGACGCTCGACATTGGAAACACGGAAAAAATCGCAGAATTCCGCGCCGAGGCGGTACGGCTTGGGATCAAGGTCGAACCGCCCTCGATCAACCGCTCCGGCGTTCACTTCGATGTCGACGGCAATACGATCCATTATGCGATGGCCGCGCTGAAAGGCGTCGGCGGCCAGGCGGTCGAAGCGCTGGTCGCCGCGCGCAGCGACCGGCCTTTCAAGGACCTGTCGGATTTTGCCAGCCGCATCAATCCGCGCATGGTCAACAAGCGTGTGCTGGAAAGCCTCGCCGCCGCCGGCGCGTTCGACCGCCTGGAGCCGAACCGCGCCCGTGTGTCGGCCGCCATCGACGTCTTGTTGGGAACAGCCCAGCGCGTGCATGACGGAGCCGCGATCGGCCAATCGGAATTGTTCGGTGGTCCGGCGATGCCCGATACGCTGGCGCTGCCAAATGTCGAGCCCTGGCTGCCGTCTGAACGAATGCAGAAGGAATTCGATGCCATCGGCTTCTTCCTTACCGGCCATCCGCTTGACGACTACGCCCCGGCCCTCAAGCGCATGCGGGTTGCCTCCTGGTCGGAATTCTCCCGGGCGGTCCGTGCCGGCGCGAGCGCCGGGCGGGTCGCCAGCACCGTGGTCTCGCGGACTGAGCGGCGAACCCGCAACGGTTCGAAAATGGGAATAATCGGGCTGTCCGATCCCTCCGGTCATTTCGAGGCGGTCATTTTTTCCGAGGGGCTGCAGCAATATCGCGACGTGCTGGAGCCGGGCAGTGCGGTGCTGCTGGGCCTGTCCGCCGAGTTGCAGGGCGACGAAGTCCGTGCCCGCATCCAGACCGTCGAGCCGCTCGATCGCGCGACCGCCAATCTACAGAAGTCGTTGCGGGTGTTTCTGCGCAACACCGATCCGGTCGATAGCATCGCCAAGCGGCTCGAACCGCGCGGCGACGGCGAGGTCTCCATAGTGCTGATGCTCGCGCAGGGCGCCGAAGTAGAGGTCAAATTACCCGGCCGCTTCAAGGTCTCCCCACAGATTGCCGGCGCCATCAAGGCGGTGCCGGGGGTTGTGGACGTTCAGACGCTGTGACCGTTCCGCGATCCGGCGAAACGACGGTACTGCATTGCGATAGTGGCCAGGATCAAACCCGTAAGCCTTCGACAAATCTCTGAAATTACAAGTTTTTATGCTCCGATATTGATCTTGCGTCGCTGCCGGCCTCCGGCTATAAGCGCGCCATCTCACACGCGGACCATGGCTGAATGGCCGTCCGGTGGCTCTTCGAGGCTCAGGCCCCGCAAAGAGCGCACGGGTCCGCGGCGGCATAACCGGAGAATGACCATGGCGCTGCCCGATTATTCGATGCGCCAGCTGTTGGAGGCTGGCGTTCACTTTGGCCATCAGGCCCACCGTTGGAACCCGAAGATGGGGAATTTCATCTTCGGCGCCCGCAATAACATCCACATCATCGACCTCGCCCAGACCGTACCGATGTTGCATCGGGCTTTGCAGGCCGTCAGCGACACGGTTGCCCAGGGCGGCCGCATCCTGTTCGTCGGGACCAAGCGGCAGGCGCAGGACGCGATTGCCGACGCTGCCAAGCGTTCGGCCCAGTACTATGTCAATTCGCGCTGGCTCGGTGGCACGCTCACCAACTGGAAGACTATCTCGCAATCGATCGCGCGTCTGCGCAAGCTTGAAGAGATGCTCAATACCGGCGAGGCGCAGGCCTACACCAAGAAGGAACGGCTGACGCTTCAACGCGAACGCGACAAGCTCGACCGCGCTCTCGGTGGCATCAAGGACATGGGCGGTCTACCGGACCTGCTGTTCGTGATCGACACCAACAAGGAAGACATCGCAATCAAGGAAGCCCGGCGGCTGGGTGTCCCGGTCGCGGCGATCGTTGACACCAACTGCAATCCGGAAGGCATCAACTATATCGTTCCCGGCAACGACGATGCCAGCCGGGCGATTACGCTGTACTGCGATCTCATCGCCAAGGCGGCCATCGATGGCATTTCGCGCGCGCAGGGCGATATGGGGATCGATGTTGGTGCCGCGGCAGAGCCGATTGCCGAGGACACCAAGCCGGCTCCCGAGGCCGAGGGACTGGGCTTCGAGGCCTTGTCCGGACCACGCGGCGTCGCCGATGATCTCAAGAAGCTGGCGCACGTGTCGCCGGCCATTGAGAAGCAACTCAATGATTTGGGCATCTTCCACTTCTGGCAGATCGCGGAACTCAAAGAGACCGCCGCGCGCAAGATTGGCGAAGAAGTTGGTCTGCCGGGTCGAGTCGAGGGTTGGATTGCCCAGGCCAAGGAACTGACGGCCGAATAATCCTGCTATTGGCGCCGCCCGCCATGCGGGCGGCGAGACGCACAACCTTTCAATTTTGACGAGATTGAATGATGGCGAATATTTCCGCTTCGATGGTCAAGGAACTCCGCGACAAAACCGGCGCGGGCATGATGGACTGTAAGGCCGCACTCGGCGAGACCGCTGGCGAGATGGACGCTGCTGTCGATTGGCTGCGGAAGAAGGGCCTGGCGAAGGCCGCCAAAAAGGCCGGACGCCTTGCCGCTGAAGGCCTGATTGGCGTGGTTCTGCAGGGCACCAAAGGTGTCGTTGTCGAGGTCAATTCCGAAACCGATTTCGTCGCGCGCAATGACGAATTCCAGGGCCTGGTAAAGATGATTGCCCAAGTGGCGCTTTCCACCGGTTCCAATGTTGACGCCATTCTGGCGGGAAAAGTCGGCGACGTGACAGTCGCCGACGCGATCTCAGCTGCGATTGCGACGATCGGGGAGAACATGACGCTTCGGCGCGCGGCCGGACTCGCAGTCGGATCCGGCGTTGTCGCGGGCTATGTTCATAACTCCGTCGCCGAAGGCCTTGGCAAGATCGGCGTCATCGTCGGTCTTGAAATCGAGCGGTGCCGCCGATGAACTGACAGCATTCGGCCGGCAGGTTGCCATGCATGTCGCCGCCGCCAATCCGCAAGCGCTTGAGTCCGCCGGGCTTGATCCCGAATTGGTCAAGCGCGAGAAGGATGTTCTGGCCGACAAGTTCCGCGCCCAGGGCAAGCCCGAAAACGTCGTCGAGAAAATCGTCGAGTCCGGTCTAAAGACCTTCTACAAGGAAGTCTGTCTTCTGGATCAGCCATTCGTCCACGATCCCGGAAAGTCGGTTGCCCAGGCCGCGAAGGAGGCGGAAGGCAAGGTCGGCGGTCCGATCAAGATTACCGGTTTCGTGCGCTTCGCTCTCGGTGAGGGCATCGAGAAACAGGAATCCGATTTTGCTGCCGAGGTTGCGGCTGCTGCTGGTCAAGGTTGACCTGATCGCGCCATGTCTCTGCGGCGATACTGAGAGCATTTCCAGGTGAAGTGGATACCGGTTCGCCTTCCGGAAATGCGACAAGAAGTTGGAGCGATTTCATGATCCCCTTCGACATGGAAACGCTTTAAGCCCCGTTCGGCGGCCAGTCGATCAGGGTGATGCGGAGTGGTCGCATGGCGGAGCCCGTCTATCGGCGCGTATTGGTGAAAGTGTCCGGCGAGGCCCTGATGGGGCCCGGCGGGTTCGGAATTCACCAGCCCACCCTTGAGCGCATCGCTGCGGATCTCGTAGCGACTCGCGCGCTGGGCGTGGCGGTTTCGGTCGTCGTGGGCGCCGGCAATATTTGCCGCGGGGTGAAGATTTCCAAACAGGGTATTCCGCGCGTCACCGGCGACATGATGGGTATCCTGGCAACCGTGATGAATTCGCTGGCTCTGGAAACGGCGATCGAGCGGGCCGGTGCGCCGGCGCGCGCGATGTCGGCGCTGACGATGCCGGAGATTTGTGAAACCTATGAGCGGCGTGCTGCGCAGCGCCACCTCGATGAGGGCCGGATGCTGGTTCTTGGCGCGGGCACCGGTAACCCCTTTTTCACCACGGACACCACCGCGGTATTGCGCGCAGCCGAACTCGGCGCGCAGGCAGTTCTCAAGGCCACGGACGTCGACGGCGTATACAGCGCCGACCCCAAGCGCGATCCGAACGCCGTGAGGTACGAGACCCTGACCCATCTCGAAGCGATCGAACGCGATCTCAAGGTCATGGATGCCACGGCCTTCGCCCTTGCTCGCGAAAACCAGATGCCTATCATTGTGTTTTCAATTCAAAAGGCTGGCGCGATCGAGGCGGTCTTGCGCGGCCAGGCACGGGCGACAATGGTCGGTGATCGGATGCCAAAAGTTCCTTGAACGAGGCCGTTGACTGGCGGGCGCCGACAAGCAACTGCGTCAAATAAGAGCCGATGGTTTGCGTAAAGAAACGGATGACTTGAACGGAAATGAAGGCCATTCGGGAGGATGGTTTTCGAGGAGGCGCCATGGCGACCCATAGTCACGACATCAACGAACTCAAGCGCCGCATGCAGGGCGCCATTCAGATGCTGAAACAAGAGCTGGGCGGCCTGCGCACCGGGCGAGCATCGGCGAGCTTGCTTGACCCAATTCAGGTCGACGCTTATGGCGCGCACATGCCGCTAAATCAGCTCGCGACCGTCAGCGTTCCCGAACCGCGCATGATTTCCGTGCAGGTCTGGGACAAGAGCATGGTCCACGCTGTCGAAAAGGCCATCACGAATTCCAATCTCGGTCTCAATCCGCAGACCGAAGGTCAGGTGCTGCGGCTGCGCATCCCCGAACTTAACGAGGAGCGGCGCAAGGAGCTTGTAAAGGTCGCGCACAAATATTCCGAGGCGGCGCGCGTTGCGATCCGGCATGTGCGGCGCGACGGCCTTGATGTGCTCAAGAAGATGGAAAAGGAGCATCAGATCGGTGAAGACGAACAAGCCCGTCATGCCGAACAGGTGCAAAAGGCAACCGATGAAATCATATCCGAGGTTGATAAATTGCTGGCAGCCAAGGAAAAGGAAATCCTCACGATCTAAGGGAGAGGCCCGGTGACGGAGGCTCAAGGGCCACGAAAAATGTTGCAGCCTCTTGCCGTGCCACGCCATGTCGCGATCATCATGGATGGGAACGGACGATGGGCTTCGGCGCGTGGGCTGCCGCGCGCCGCCGGCCATCGGCGTGGCGTCGATGCGCTCCGCAAGACTGTCCGGGCTGCGGTGGAAATGGGCATCTCCTATCTCACGATTTTTTCTTTCAGCGCCGAGAATTGGTCACGCCCGATTTCCGAGGTCCGCGAACTGATGGGGTTATTGCGGCTGTTTGTCCGCAATGATTTGGTTGAACTTCACAACGAAGGGGTTCGCATCCGGGTTATCGGCCAACGTGACGGTCTTGAGTCGGACATCTTGCGTCTGCTTGAGGAAGCCGAGGAACTGACCAAGGCCAATGCGATGATGACGTTGGTCGTTGCGTTCAATTACGGCGGACGCCAGGAAATCGCGCGCGCGGCGCGCAAGCTCGCGCAGGATGTCGTGGAAGGCCGGCTGTCGCTTGAACAGATTAACGAGGATCAACTTGCCAGCCATCTTGATGTTCCGGACTTGCCCGATCCCGATTTGATCGTCCGCACCAGTGGCGAACAGCGCTTGTCGAATTTTCTTCTTTGGCAGGCCGCCTATAGCGAACTGATTTTTGTTCCCGTTTACTGGCCCGACTTCGATCGCTCAACGCTCGTAAGCGCGATCGCGGAATACCACCGGCGCGATCGGCGGTTTGGTGGCCTTGCCGCGCGCGCGGCAACCTGACCGTTGGCTGAGGGAGATCCCAAGCCAGCGTTGGGCGCGGTCGAAAAAGGCGCGGGCGAGCTTGCCATGCGCGCGGCGGCTTCGTTTGTATTGATCCCGCTTGCCCTGTTTTTTGCTTATCTCGGCGGTTGGGGTTTCGCCGCATTTTGGGGTGTCGCGGCTCTCGGCGTGCTTTGGGAATGGACCTCGCTGGTCGGTGGTGCCGAGCGGCGGCGGGTTCTCTTCCTCGGCGGCGTGGCGACTGCTGCGGCGACCGTTCTGACCGCAGCTGCTTGGCCGGCAACCGCTCTGGCCGTGGTCGCCGTCGGCGCGGCGGCAGTAGCGATCGTTGCCACGCGGTTAAATCGTCTTTGGATGGCCGCGGCCGTTTTTTACGCCTCCGCCGTTGCGGTTCCGGCCGTACTGCTGCGCTTGGATCCGGAATACGGTTTTGTGGCCCTGGTTTTCGTATTTGCCATCGTTTGGTCGACCGACATTGTAGCCTACTTCGCCGGGCGAACGGTCGGCGGCCCAAAACTCCTGCCGCGACTGAGCCCGAAAAAGACCTGGTCCGGCGGTATCGCAGGGCTCATTGCTGCGGTCATCGCCGGTATTCTGGTTGCAAAGTATGTCGGCCTTTCCGCCATCTTTCCGATCGTGATGGTTGCCGCGATGCTGTCGATTGCGGCACAGTCCGGAGACTTCCTCGAGTCGGCGGTCAAACGGCGCTTCGGTGCCAAGGACGCCAGTCACATCATTCCGGGTCATGGCGGGGTAATGGATCGGCTTGATGGTTTTCTGGCCGCGGCCACCCTTGCAGCTGTAATAGGTGTGGCGCGTGGCGGGGTTGGAAGCACGGCTTCCGGATTGCTGATATGGTAGCTGCATGAATATCGAGATGCCTCACATTCACGCGGCCGGAACGCCGGAACTCGCAGAGCGCACAATCGCCGTGCTCGGCGCCACGGGATCGATCGGTGCAAGCACGATTGATCTGCTGAAGCGCAACCCCGCGCGGTTCAGGGTTGAAGCGTTGAGTGCCTATCGGAACGCCGAGTTGCTCGCCCAGGCGGCACGCGAGGTTGGTGCCCGGTTTGCGGCCGTGGCCGACACCGAAGCCTATCGTGATCTCAAGGCGGCACTGTCCGGCTCCGGAATCGAGGCCGCAGCCGGGGCGGACGCGATCATCGAGGCTGCCGCACGGCCCTCGGATTTGGTGGTGGCGGCGATTTCCGGTTCTGCTGGTTTGCGCTCGGCGATGGCGGCCATCGACCGGGGCGCCACGATTGCGCTTGCCAACAAGGAGTGTCTGGTCTGTGCCGGCGACGTGTTCATGAAGCGGGCGGCCGCTAAGAATGCGGCAATCCTTCCTGTCGATTCCGAGCATAACGCTTTGTTCCAAGCCATGAGCGGCGGACGGCGCGAGGACGTGCGGCGCGTGATTCTTCACCGCCTCCGGCGGGCCGTTTCGGACCTGGAGCGCCGAAGCGATTCGAAAGGTGACGCCACAACAGGCCCAGAAGCATCCAAATTGGTCGATGGGAGCCAAGATCACCATCAACTCGGCAACGATGATGAACAAAGGCCTGGAAGTGATCGAAGCCCATCACCTCTTTGGGCTACCCTCCGAACAGATCGACGTGCTGGTCCATCCGCAGTCGATTGTCCACGGCCTGGTCGAGTTTCGCGACGGTTCGCTTCTAGCGCAGCTCGGGAGCCCCGACATGCGCATTCCCATCGCCCATTGCCTGGCCTGGCCTGACCGGATCGACGGTCCGGCTGCCCGTCTCGATCTCGCTCAGGTCGCGAGATTGGATTTTGAAGAGCCCGACCTTGATCGCTTTCCGGCACTGGCGCTTGCCCGGCAGGCCATGGAAGCAGGCAGGGCGGCCACGACAGTCCTCAATGCAGCGAACGAGATCGCCGTCGCGGAGTTTGCCGCTGGCCGAATCGGATTTACCGACATACCGGCACTTGTCGCCTTGACGCTCGATGCTGCGGCGCGGTGCGGCGTGATGCGGCCGCTCGAGACGATCGACGATGCCTTGGAAATCGACCAGGTTTCGCGCACGATGGCGCTCCACCTTGTGCCCGAAATTGCCGCAAAGGCATCCTAGAGGGTATCGGGGGATGACGGGCCGCGTCGCGCGGGGATAATCAGGGGCAATATGGGTTCGATTCTCGAAACAATTGGTGCGTGGGGCGGTGGAGCCGCGGGGACGATCATCCCGTTCCTGTTCGTGCTCAGCGTGGTGGTCTTTTTCCACGAACTCGGCCATTTCCTGGTCGCGCGCTGGTGCGGTGTGAAGGTTCTGGTCTTTTCGATCGGTTTTGGTCCAGAATTGGTTGGCTTTAACGACCGCCATGCGACGCGTTGGAAGATTTCAGCAATTCCACTCGGCGGATATGTGAAATTTTTCGGGGACGACAGCGCCGCCAGTACACCTGATCAATCCGCCATCGAGACCATGAGCGAATCGGAGCGCTCGGTCAGCTTTTTCCATCAGCCTGTCGCCAAGCGCTCAGCAATCGTAGCCGCAGGGCCGATTGCCAATTTCATCCTGGCAATTTTTATATTTGCCGGTCTGTTCATGATCTACGGCAAGCAGACCACGACTCCCAGAGTCGATACGGTTGTTGCCGACAGCGCGGCGGCCAAGGCCGACTTCAAACCGGGCGATCTGGTTATCGCTATCGATGGCGAGCCGGTCGATAGTTTCAACGATATGCAACGCATCGTTGCAACCAGTGCCGGCAAGACAATGGAATTCACCGTCGACCGCGGTGGCACCTCGATCAAATTGCAAGCCACGCCAGCGCTCAAGGAGGTCAAGGACCGATTCGGCAATGTTCACCGCATCGGCGTCCTCGGCATCAGCCGCTCGATGGCGCCAGGCGACATCCGGTCGGAACGGGTCGGGCCTGTGGTCGCATTTGGCATGGGGGCGCAGGAGACATGGTTCGTGATCAAGCGGACCATGCTCTACATCGGCGGCATCGTGACGGGACGCGAGGCGGCCGACCAACTGGGCGGTCCGATTCGAATTGCGCAGGTGTCCGGTCAGGTGGCCTCCATCGGGATGGCGGCATTGATGAATTTGACCGCGATCCTCTCGGTATCAATCGGACTGTTGAACTTGTTTCCGGTACCGTTACTCGACGGAGGTCATCTTTTGTTCTACGGAATCGAAGCGCTTCGGGGGAGGCCACTTTCCGAGCGTGCCCAGGAGATCGGGTTCCGGATTGGGCTCGCAATCGTGGTCATGCTGATGATCTTTGCAACCTTCAATGACATCGTCCATTTGGCGACTTCCTAGGACCGTTGCCTTTGTGCAACTTCTTGAGGGTAAAGCGAAATAAGGCGCGGACTTCCGTTTGCATGGGGTCGAAAACTCTGTACAAACTATGGACGCGGACAAGATGAACAGTACCGCCGTTACGGTGGCCGCAGGGAAAAGGGCGCGTTGCGAATGAACGGGGTGGTGCGGTTTTTCCGGGGGCTCGGCGTCGCGTGCGTGGTTCTCGGCGGCCTGGTGGTGGGGCCGGTTGCGATTTCGGTCACGATGGCAGACGTCGCCGTCGCTCAGTCGGCATCATCCATTGCGGTGGTCGGGAATCGGCGGGTCGAAGCCTCGACGATTCGTTCCTATTTCAAGCCTGTCGGCGGCCGGCTTGGACCGGTCCAGATCGACAATGCTCTGAAGGAGCTTTATGCGACCGGGCTGTTCCAGGACGTTCGGATCAGTCAGGGCGGCGGCCGGATTACGGTGACGGTGGTTGAGAATCCGGTCATCAATCGTGTCTCCTTCGAAGGCAATAAAAAGGTCAAAGACGAGCAGTTGACCCTCGAGGTGCAGTCGAAGCCGCGCGGGACCTTTTCACGACCACAAGTTCAGGCCGACGTACAGCGCATTGTCGACATTTATCGGCGAAACGGGCGCTTCGACATTCGTGTCGTGCCGAAGATCATTGACCTGCCGAATGGTCGCGTGGATCTCGTTTTCGAGATTACAGAAGGCGGTAAGACAGGCGTCAAAGAGGTCAATTTCGTCGGCAACAAAGCCTATTCGTCGTATCGGTTGCGTGATCAGATCAAGACCGCACAGGGCAACCTTCTGAGCTTCCTGCAGAACAATGATATTTACGATCCGGATCGGATGGAGGCAGATCGCAACCTGCTGCGGCGCTTCTATCTCAAGCACGGATATATCGACGTCCGTATCATAGCCGCCGTCGCGGAATACGATCCGGGGCAAAAAGGATTTGTCATCACCTTTACCATCGAGGAAGGTGAGCAATATCACTTCGGCAAGATCTCCGTGGACTCGAACGTCCGCGGCCTGACGCCGGCGATGTTGGAATCAAAGCTCAAGGCGCGTTCCGGCCGCGTGTATAATGCCGTGGCGGTCGAGAAGTCTGTCGAGGATATGACGATTGAGGCGGCCCGCCGCGGTTTCCCGTTCGTGAATGTTACGCCGCGGGCCGACCGCAACTCGCAGGCCAGAAGCATCAACATCACGTTCTTTGCGAACGAGGGCGTTCGCAGCTATATCGAGCGGATTAACGTTACTGGAAATACCCGGACGCGGGACTACGTCATCCGGCGGGAGTTCGATATCGCGGAAGGCGACGCCTATAATCGCGCCTTGATTGATCGCGCCGAGCGGCGTCTCAAGAACTTGAATTTCTTCAAGACCGTCAAAATCACGAGTGAGCCGGGTTCCGCGCCGGATCGCGTGGTGGTCAACGTCGCGGTCGAAGAACGCTCAACTGGCGACTTCTCGGTCTCAGGCGGCTATTCGACATCGGATGGCTTCCTCGGTGAAGTGTCCATTTCCGAGCGCAATCTTCTGGGAACCGGCATCTATGCCCGCGCTGCCCTGCAGTACGGTCAACGCGCCCGCGGCTTCCAGCTGTCCTTTGCCGAACCGTTTTTCCTCGGCTACCGGATGGTCTTTGGCGTCGATATTTTCGCCAAGCAGACCTTGGCGTCGTCCTATGCGTCTTACGACACCAAGACGTATGGCGGATCGCTGCGGCTTGGGTTCCAGCTGCGAGAGGATTTCGGCCTGCAATTGCGGTATTCAATTTATAAGCAGGACATCACCCTGCCGGATCAGTTGAAGAACTGTAATAACGTCAATCCGAACTTCGGTACGAGTCGGCCGGCGACCTATCCGACGCCCGACAACCCCAACGGTCTCATTATTCCTCCGGATACTCCGGATTGTTACCAGGACGGCGAAGCATCGCTGCCTGTCAAATACGACTTAGCCAAGGGGACCTCGTTGACGTCCCTGGTCGGATACAGCCTGATCTACAACTCGCTCGACAATAACCTGAATCCGACCAGCGGCCTGTTCGCCGAGTTGAAGCAGGACTTCGCCGGTGTCGGTGGCGACGTCAATTTCATCCGTACGACGGGCGAACTTCGATCGTACTATGAAGTTCTGCCGGACATGATCGGCGTTCTGCATCTGCAAGGCGGCTATATCGCTCCGTGGGGCGGCAAGCAGCTTCGGTTCCTGGATAATTTCCAGATGGGGCCGAACTTGGTTCGTGGCTTTGCACCATCCGGAATCGGTCCGCGTGATATTACGCCGGGCACTAATCACGATGCGCTGGGTGGCACGATGTACTGGGGCGCCAGCTTCGAGGTTCAGACTCCGATTTATTTCATTCCCAAGGAAATGGGAGTCAAACTGGCGGCCTACGTCGATGCCGGATCGCTGTGGAACTATACTGGTGTGACATCGTGGGGTAATGCCACGCACCCGCCTGACGTCGCTCTTCAATGTCGCGGTCCTGGCGGTTCGCTCATTTCAAACTGTTATTCGGATGAAAACGTCATCCGGACTTCCGTTGGCCTTGGCTTGATCTGGAAGTCGCCTTTTGGACCGCTGCGGTTTGACTATGCGTTCCCGCTGGTACAAGGCAAGTGGGATAAAGTGCAGCAGTTCCGCTTTGGCGGCGGCACGAGTTTCTAGTGGAATGGATTTGACATTCGCTACCCGTCTGGCAGACGACCAGCAAAGCGGATGTCAAATCCAAAACTCCACTAGAAACATATATTTTCTAGTGGCCTATGTTTCGAACATGCGCAAAAGCGCCGGCTGAAACGGGATGCGAATGTTAGGATCGGACCACTAGAGTATGATCCGGAAAAGGTGCAGACTTTTCCGATAAGATCATACGACAAACCAATATGTTGTGTGGTCAGCGCGATTCAAACTGACTGAACCGCACTCTAGCGCCTAATCTGGAAAAAGGTGCAGGCCCACAGGGATAAATCCGCCGACCTTTCAATTGGTCGGCGGAGACTGGCACAGAGGTTCGCCGAGGCTGCGGCCTGATGAAATGACCGAACCGTTTTTCGATCGCCCGGCAGGCGCGTTGACCGTCGGCGAAATCGCGACCCTCATCAATGCTGAACTGGATCAGTCGGCTGATCGCAGCCGGCGGATCGCAAACGTCGCGGCGCTTGATCTGGCCGGTCCCTCGGACTTGGCATTGGTTGACCACATTGGCCTGGTTCAATCGGCTTTGATGTCCCATGCCGGCGCCTGCATCGTGAACCCCGCGTTTCGAAATGCAGTTCCAAAGCGCGGCATCGCACTCGTTGTGACAGAGCCTTTTCAGTCATTCGTCAATGTGGTGCGGGTGTTGTTTCCGAATGCGACCCAGCCCTCTTCGTTGACCGCAGCCGCTGGAATCGCGCCGGGAGTTTACATTCATCCGACGGCGCGGGTTGAAAGCGACGTCACCATCGAGCCTGGGGTCGTGATCGGTGCCGATGCCGAGATTGGGATGGCAACATTCGTCGGTGCGGGGACCGTCGTCGGCTCCGGCGTCCGTATAGGCCGTGGTTGTACGATTGGATCGAATGTATCTGTCAGCCATGCCTTGATCGGCGACCGGGTCACGATGCGGGCCGGGTGCCGCATTGGCGAGGACAGTTTCGGCTACGACGTCGGTAAGTCGGCTTTACGCGCGGAACCGCATTTGGGGCGCGTCATTATCCAAGACAATGTTGAGGTTGGTGCTGGGACAACCATTGATCGCGGCGTGATTGGGGATACCGTGATCGGCGAGGGCGCGAAGATCGACAATCTTGCGACAATTGCTCACAATGCCAAGATTGGCCGGCATTGCGTCATCATCGCCCAGGCGGGTGTTGCCGACGGCGCCACATTGGAAGACCACGTCGTAATCGGGGCAAGGGCTATGGTTGCCGCTCAGGTTCTGGTCGGGGAAGGCGCGCAGGTTGCTGCGGCGAGCGTCGTACGCGAAGAGGTGCCGCCTGCAGGTCAAATCGCGGCCGGGATTTAGGGCACGATCGCGACTGTTTTCGGATGTCCTGCAAAAGATCAGGCGCAAAGCAAATCGGCGCAGGTCGACCATTCGACGAAAGGCCATTGCGCCCTAAGTCATTCCTCCGCCGCACGAATTTCTTACCGAACCAATTCCCATATCTTCAACGATGCGCTATGCCATCGGCCATTCGCGGCATCCATGGCGGCGACGGATTGGCTCGTGCATTGGGGAAACGGTATTGTCGCCGGCAATAATTCGGTCCAGGCAATCTAGGTTCGGAGAGGGTGCAAGATGATGAATAAGGAGGCGGTCACGTCCCTGGATACGGAAGGGATTATCAAACTCCTTCCGCACCGGTACCCGTTCCTGCTTGTCGATCGGATCAAGGATATTTCCGGCGACGATTCCTGTATCGGCATCAAAGCGGTGACCGTAAACGAGCCGTATTTTCCCGGACATTTCCCCGGTAATCCGGTTATGCCCGGCGTGCTGTTGCTGGAAGGCATGGCCCAGAGCGCGGGCGCAATCGTCCTGCTTCATATGGGAGAGGAGGGAGGGCCCGCTCTGAAGGTCTTCTTTCTGACCATCGACAAGGCCAAGTTTCGCAGGCCCGTTCGCCCCGGTGACCTCGTTGAGTATCACATGAAAAAAATCGCACACCGCCGAACCATGTGGTGGTATCGCGGCGAAGCCAGGATCGGTGGAGATGTTGCCTGTGAGGCCGAGGTTGGCGCAATGATCGCAAAGGGCGAATAGGCGTCAATGTCCAAAATTCATCCCACCGCAATTGTGGCGGCGACCGCATGCATTGCCGGCGACGTCGATATAGGACCGTATTGTGTCATTGGCCCCGATGTGTCGCTGGCGAGCGGTTGCCGTCTGGTGTCCCACGTTTGCATCGAGGGACATACGTCTGTTGCCGATAGGACGATTATCTATCCTTTCACCTCGCTCGGATCGCCGCCGCAGTCGACGCACTACCGTGGCGGTCCGACGCGGCTCTTGATCGGTACCGACTGTCTGATTCGTGAACAGGTCACGATGAACACTGGGACCGAGGACGGCGGCGCGGAGACCATTGTCGGCAACAATTGTTTTTTCATGGCCTGTTCGCATGTCGCTCACGATTGCCGCCTCGGCAACAACGTCACGTTCGCCAACTATGTTGCGATCGGCGGCCACTGTGAGATTGGCGACCATGTCGTGATGGGGGGATACGCGACCGCTCATCAATTTGTCCGAATCGGAACCGGCGCGATGATTTCGGGAATGTCCGGCGTTCGTGGTGACGTCATTCCGTATGCGCTGGTGACCGGTTCGGTGGCGCGGCTGGCGGGCCTCAATCGGGTTGGCATGAAGCGGCGCGGCATCGGTCTTGAGTTGCGCGGCGCCGTGCAAAAGGCCTATCGGCAACTGTTCCATACCGACGATGACAATGGCGAGGGCGACAATTTCGCTCAGCGCCTCGATGCCGTGGAATCCGAATTCGGATCGGATCCGGTCGTCGCACAGATCGTGGCCTTTATCCGCCGTGGTCCGGAGCGGGGCCTCTGTCATCCGCGGCGCGCTCATGAGGAGTAGGCGCGGTGACCGCCGCCAGATCGCAGCAAAGCGATTCTGTGTCTGATCACGACCGGCCGATCGCGATCATCTGCGGCGGCGGCACGCTGCCGTTTGCAGTGGCGGATTCGATACGCGATCGCGGCGGCCGCGTTGTTCTGTTTCCAATCCGCGGCTGGGCGGACCCTAAGGCGACGGCCGAGTACCCACATCACTGGATCGCAATCGGACAGGCCGGTCGATTTAAACGCTTGATGCAAATGGAGGGTTGTCGCGATCTCGTTCTGATCGGCAACTTGGTCCGGCCTGCCATTCGCGAACTCCGCTTCGATCTGACCACATTGCGGCTGCTTCCGCGGGTGATTGCTGCCTATCGCGGCGGCGACGACCACCTTCTTTCAGGTGTCAGCCGGTTGTTTGAAGATCTAGGTGGGTTTCATCTTGTAAGCGCAAAGGACGTCGCCCCGGAGGTCCTGGTCCGGGAAGGTATCCTTGGCCGTATTCAGCCATCCGAGCGCGACGACGATGACATCCAACGCGGGTTAGGCGTGCTGCGGGCCACCGGCCCGTTCGATATCGGGCAAGCGGTCGTCGTCGCCGACAAACATGTCCTCGCTCTTGAAGCGGCGGAAGGAACGGACCGCATGTTGCAGCGAATCGCGGAATTGCGCGAAGTCGGACGTATTAAAACACCAGTCGGTCGAGGCGTTTTGATCAAAGGCCCCAAGCCGGGCCAGGATCATCGTTTCGACTTGCCGACGATTGGTCCGCGAACGATCGAGGAGGTTTCGCGTGCGGGCCTTGCCGGGCTTGCTGTCGTTGCCGGCGCGGCATTGATCGCGGAGCCCGCACGCGTAATCGCGGCTGCGGATGCGGCCACTGTCTTTGTTGCCGGGATCCGCGACACGGAAATTTCCTTGTGATCCAGATCGCGCCTTCTGACTCGGGTTCTGATCGCACCGCGTACGACATATTTATAGTCGCGGCTGAGGAGTCCGGCGATCGCTTGGGAGGGGCCTTGATACGCGCTCTTCAGGCGCGTCTGCCCGGTCGAGTCCAATTCCAGGGCGTCGGAGGATCGGAAATGGCGGCCGCAGGGCTCGCCAGCCTGTTTCCGATCACAGAACTCGGAATTCTCGGGTTCATGTCTATTCCTGGCCGCCTGGCGTTGATTCTACGCCGCATCCGAGAAACTGCGGCCGCGGTCGCTGCCGCCCGTCCGCAGGTGCTGGTGATCATCGACAGTCCCGACTTTACTCATCGGGTGGCTCGCCGGGTCCGTGTCATGGCGCCGGAAATCCCGATCGTGGACTATGTGTCACCAACTGTCTGGGCGTGGCGGCCAGGGCGAGCCAAGGCAATGCGTGGCTATATCGACCATGTCCTGGCAATTCTGCCATTCGAGCCTGATGTCCACGCCAAATTGGGGGGGCCACCCTGCACCTATGTTGGCCATCCGCTGAGCGAACAGACCGCCGAACTGCGGCCGAATGCCGAGGAGCAGGCGCGACGGCTCGCCGATCCACCGCGTATTCTGGTCCTTCCAGGCAGCCGGGGCGGCGAAGTTCACAGGATGGCTGGCATTTTCGGGCAGACCATCGCGCGGGTGGCTGACCGCCTGGGCAACCTCGATGTCATTGTGCCGACCGTGCCTCATTTGGCGCAGCGTGTGGAGGCAGCCTGCAGCCATTGGACCGTTCCTCCGCGAATTGTCTCCGAACCGGCCGAAAAGCGGGCGGCCTTCCGAACTGCCCGCGCCGCGCTGGCGAAGTCCGGAACCGTGACCTTGGAACTGGCGCTTGCGGGCGTCCCGATGGTCACCGCTTACAAAGTCTTCATCCTCGAAGCGATTGTAGGCGGGCTACTGATCAAGGTTCCGAGCGTGATTTTGGCCAATCTGGTTCTGGGCAGCAACGCGGTGCCGGAATTTCTGCAATACGATTGCACGCCCAAGAAGCTCGCCGGCGCCCTCATGCCGCTGATTGCGGATAGCGAGAACCGGCGCGCTCAATGCGCCGCCTTCGAACGCCTCGACGCCATCATGCAGATTGGCAAGGCCGTGCCGAGCGATCGCGCGGCGGAGATCGTCCTCGCCCTGGCGCGGCGGGGCCGGGGTACGCTGACCTCGGGCAACGCTCATCCGGCAGTAGCGCCCCCGAATGTGACACCGTAATGTTACGCGAGAAGGCGGCGCCGTAATGTGATGAAACCACGCTTGAAATTCCATCCATTGCCAACTTTTTGTGGCTGCTCGCCGAGGAACCATTCTTGACCGACCGAAGTCCTATTCGCGCTGCAATCACCGGTGTCTGCGGCTACGTCCCGGAGGACGTGCTCACGAATGCCGATCTCGCGCGGCTGGTCGACACCACCAATTCCTGGATCACCGCGCGGACCGGCATCAAGGAACGGCGAATCCTGAAGGGCGCGGGGCTTGGAACCTCGCATATGGCGGCCGAAGCCGTGCGCGGGCTGCTTGCCAAGACCGGTACCCGCACCGAGGACGTCGATCTCCTGATCTGTGCGACCACAACGCCGGACTTCGTCTTTCCGTCGACCGCCAATCTCATCTGCGACATGGTTGGCATTCGCAACATCGGAAGTTTCGATGTTCAAGCCGCATGTTCCGGATTTATCTATGCCCTGACGATCGCCGCCCAATTCATTGCCAGCGGACGCAATAACAAAATTGTCGTTGTCGGTGCGGACAAGATGTCGTCAATCATCGACTACACCGATCGCGCGACCTGCGTGCTGTTCGGCGACGGCGCCGGTGCTGTTCTGATTGAACCCCGCCGTGACGGAACGGGCATCATCGATACCGTAATCCGGTCCGATGGCGCCGGCATGTTGCACCTGCATCAAAAGGCCGGCGGAAGCCGCATGCCGCCCACCGCTGAAACCGTTGCGCAACGGCTGCACTATGTTCATCAGGAAGGCGCTGCCGTCTATAAATTTGCGGTGGCGCGCATGGCCGAGGTTGCCGGCGAACTGATGAGCCGCAATCAACTCAGCCCCGCCGATATCGACTGGCTCGTTCCGCATCAGGCTAACCGGCGCATCATCGAGGCTACCGCAGAGCGCGTGGGCCTGCCGATGAGCCGGGTCATGGTCGTGATTCAGAAATACGGCAACACCACCGCCGCGACCATCCCGTTGTGCCTGTGGGAATATGAAGACAAGCTGAAATTCGGCGACCGCCTCATGATGGCGGCGTTTGGCGGCGGCTTTACCTGGGCGGGCGCCTATCTGACCTGGAGCTATGACGGTGCGGCGACGGCTCTTGCGGCCAAAAGCTCACGCCGCTCGCGCGAACCGGCAGCATAAGGCGTCGGCCCATCTCGGCGACGGAAACCGATTTCGCGTCGGCAAAGCTTCTAAAAATGAAAGAGAGCGCTTCCAAGCTTGGGACAAGCATGAAAGCGCTTATTGCATCTGCGATTACTTCCGGCGCGATATCGGAGTGTAGTCGCGCTCTGGTTCGCCGGAATAGAGTTGGCGCGGTCGGCCGATCTTTTGATGCGGATCTTCGATCATTTCTTTCCATTGAGCGATCCAGCCGACGGTCCGGGCCAGCGCGAACAACACCGTGAACATGGTGGTCGGGAAGCCCATCGCCTTCAGCGTGATGCCCGAATAGAAGTCGATGTTCGGGTAAAGCTTCTTTTCGATGAAGTATTCATCGTGCAAGGCAACGCGTTCGAGCTCCATCGCGACGTCGAGCAGCGGATCATCCTTGATACCCACCTCGGAGAGGACCTCGTGGCAGGTCTTCTGCATGATCTTGGCGCGAGGATCGTAGTTCTTGTAGACGCGATGGCCGAAGCCCATGAGCCGGAATGAGTCGTTCTTGTCCTTGGCGCGCCGGACAAATTCTGGAATGCGATCCGGCGTGCCGATCTCCTCCAGCATCTTGAGTGCTGCTTCATTCGCTCCACCATGCGCCGGCCCCCACAGGCAGGCTATGCCGGCCGCGATGCAAGCGAATGGATTGGCGCCGGACGATCCGGCGAGCCGCACCGTGGATGTCGAAGCATTCTGCTCGTGGTCTGCGTGCAGAATGAAGATCCGATCCATGGCGCGCGCCAGCACTGGATTGACCTTATATTCCTCGCATGGAACCGCAAAGCACATGTTGAGAAAGTTCGCCGCGTAATCGAGTTCATTGCGCGGATATACGAACGGCTGGCCAATCGAATATTTGTAAGCCATGGCCGCCAGTGTCGGCATTTTCGCGATCATCCGAATGGACGCGACCATCCGCTGTTGCGGATCGGAAATATCTGTTAAGTCGTGATAGAATGCAGACAGGGCACCGACCGAACCGACCATCACCGCCATCGGGTGCGCATCGCGCCGAAACCCGAGGAAGAAACGGTTCATCTGTTCATGAACCATCGTGTGGCGGGTTACGCGATAGTCAAAATCCGCCTTTTGGGTGGAGGTCGGCAACTCCCCATAGAGCAACAGGTAGCATGTCTCGAGAAAGTCGCCGTGCTCGGCCAATTGCTCGATCGGATATCCCCGGTAAAGCAGGATGCCCTCGTCGCCGTCGATATAGGTGATCTTGGAATCGCAGCTCCCGGTGGAGGTGAAACCGGGATCGTAGGTGAACATTCCGCTTTCGGCGTAAAGCCGACTGATATCGATGACCGACGGCCCAATCGTTCCGTCGTAGATTGGAAATGTCCACGTCTTGTCGCCGACGGACAGGTTGCCGGTCTTCGTATTCACGCCGGTCTTTTCATCCATACTTCAGCCCCCGTTCGGTTAGGCGGCGGTCATCGGCCCCAAGGGGAAAGATAACCAAGTCCGAGCTGTTTGGGCCCTTGGTGGCGGGCCTTGTCCGTATCTCGGTAACCCATTCACATGGGCACGGCAAGATCGCCTGGAATCAACGGGTTCGACCAAGTCCGCCGGCGGAAAAGTGCGCGAAAATTGGTCATTTGCGGGTGCGAAACGCCCGCGGGCTAGGCTGACTGGTCGCCGAGCCGCGCCAGACTCTCGTCTTTGCCCAGTACGGACAGGACGTCAAAAATTCCCGGGGAGGTCGTGCGTCCGGTCAAGGCTGCGCGGAGCGGCTGGGCGACGGCGCCGAGCTTCAATCTTCTTTGCTCCGCATAGGTGCGAATAGCCTGTTCCGTAGCGGACACCGACCACGGATCGACCGCGGATAGCGCTTCGGCAAGGCCAGTAAGAATTCTACGCGCGTCGTCCGTCAGAAGCGTTGCGGCGCGTTCATCGAGCTGGAGGGGACGGTCGGCGGTTATGAAACCCGCAGCCTCGATCAATTCAATCAGCGTCTTGGCGCGTTCCTTCAAGCCCGGCATTGCGCGGCGAAGTTGGTCGCGAACACCGTCGGTCATCTTTGCCGCCAGACGAGCGCCGGCAGCGACGTGCGGCAAAACCTGTTCGATTTCGGCGACCAGATCCGCGTCGCTTAGGTCGCGAAGATAGTGCGCGTTGAGGCTCTCCAACTTGGCAAAATCGAACCGCGCCGGCGATCTGCCGATTTGCGGCAGGTCGAACAGACTGACCATTTCAGCGGTAGAAAAAATCTCCTGATCGCCGTGACTCCAGCCCAGCCGAACCAGATAGTTGCGCACGGCTGCGGGCAGATAACCCATGGCGCGATAGGCATCGACACCCAAGGCGCCGTGCCGTTTTGACAATTTTGATCCATCCGGCCCGTGTATCAGCGGAATGTGCGCCATTTCCGGAACCGACCAGCCAAGCGCTTGATAGATCTGGGTCTGGCGGGCGGCGTTGGTGAGGTGATCGTCACCCCGAATAACATGCGTAACGCCCATGTCGTGGTCGTCGACCACGACGGCGAGCATATAGGTCGGCGTGCCGTCGGAACGCAGCAAGACGAGATCATCGAGATTGTCGTTCTGCCAGACGACCCGTCCTTGCACCTGGTCCTCGACCACGGTCTCACCGGTCCGCGGTGCCTTCAACCGAATAACGGGTTTGGCCCCGGACGGCGCCTCGCTCGGATCGCGATCCCGCCAGCGGCCATCATAGAGCCGGGAGCGCCCCTCCCGCCGGGCTGCTTCGCGCATCTGGGTGAGTTCATCGGCCGTCGCATAGCAGCGATAGGCGTGGCCGCTCTCCAGCAGCACCTCGGCAATTTCGCGGTGTCGCTGCGACCGCGAAAATTGGTAAATCGCATCGCCATCCCAATCGAGGCCCAGCCAGCCGAGACCATCCAGGATGGCCTCGATGGCGGCGTCGGTCGACCGCTCCCGGTCGGTATCCTCGATCCGCAACAGGAATTTGCCACCGCGTCCGCGCGCATAAAGCCAGTTGAACAAGGCTGTCCGAGCCCCTCCGATATGGAGAAAGCCGGTCGGGGACGGCGCAAAGCGGGTAACGACGGGTTTAGTCATGATGTCTTAGATGGGTGTCCGGTGGGCGGATTGGAGTTCGGCGGCGGGTTTAGCACAGTGCCGGCGTCCGGTCATACCACCACCGATCGCCGCCCGGACTTGGCGTCGAGATGCGGATTTGGCAGATAGGCTGCGCATCCCGCCGGTCGGGGATCGCGCAGACTGGGATTGGAGTTCGGAACATGGCGGATAGCGAAACGAACGCACGGGAAGAGGGGCGCGATTTCATCCGCGATATCGTTCAGGCCGACGTGGTGGCCAAACGTCACGCGACGATCGTTACCCGCTTTCCGCCGGAGCCCAACGGCTACCTCCATATCGGCCACGCTAAGTCGATCGCGTTGAACTTCGGCATCGCCGCGGAATTCGGCGGCCGCTGCCATTTGCGCTTCGACGACACCAACCCGGTCAAGGAGGAACAGGAATACATCGATGCGATCGAGCGCGACGTGCGCTGGCTCGGTTTCGATTGGGGTGAGCACCTCTATTTTGCCTCGAATTATTTCGAGCAGCTTTATGAATGGGCCGAGGCCTTGATCAGCGCGGGCAAGGCCTATGTCGATGATCAGTCGCCCGAGGACATGCGCACGGCACGTGGCACGCTGACCGAGCCCGGACGGGACAGCCCATTTCGAAACCGCACGGCTGAGGAAAACCTCGATCTGTTTCGACGCATGCGCGTAGGCGAGTTTCCCAACGGCGCAAGGGTGCTGCGGGCCAAGATCGACATGGCCGCGGGCAACATCAATCTGCGCGATCCCGTGCTCTACCGCATCCTTCACGCCGAGCATCCGCGCACCGGAACCACCTGGTGCATCTATCCGAGCTACGATTTCGCGCACGGTCAGTCCGACGCGATTGAAGGCATCACTCATTCCATCTGCACGTTGGAATTCGAGGATCATCGCCCATTGTACGATTGGTTCCTGCAGAACCTTCCAGTGCCGTCGCGCCCGCGCCAGTATGAATTCGCGCGTCTCAACCTGACCTATACGGTGCTGTCGAAGCGCGTGCTGACTGAACTCGTGCGCCATGGCCATGTGCGGGGCTGGGATGATCCGCGCATGCCGACCTTGGCAGGCTTGCGCCGCCGCGGCGTGCCGCCGGCGGCGATCCGTGACTTCGTCAAACGGATTGGTGTCGCCAAGGCGAACAGCACCGTCGATGTTGCGATGTTCGACTATTCGGTTCGGGAAAATTTGAATGCAAGCGCGCCGCGCCGCATGGCCGTGCTGCGGCCTTTGAAACTGGTAATCGAGAATTATCCCGAAGGCGTCAGCGAAGAACTGACGGCGGTCAATCATCCGGACAATCCGGCGCTCGGAACACGAACGGTGCATTTCGGCCGCGAGGTATACGTCGAGCGCGAAGACTTCATGGAAAACCCACCGAAGAAATTCTACCGGCTGTCACCGGGCCGCGAGGTTCGCCTGCGATACGCTTATTTGGTGACGTGCCGAGAGGTTGTGAAAGACGCTGCCGGCGAGGTTATCGAATTGCGTTGCACCTACGATCCCGAATCCCGTGGCGGTAATGCCCCCGATGGCCGCAAGGTGCAGGCGACCTTGCATTGGGTCTCGGCTGCAGAGGCCATACCGGCTGAAATTCGTATCTACAATCCGCTCTTCTCCCGGCCGGACCCGGACGCCGGGAACTTTGCCGCCGATCTGAATTCGGATTCATTGCAGGTCCTGTCAGATTGTAAGCTTGAAGCCGCGCTTGCGGCGACACCGGGGGGTGGGGTGGTCCAGTTCGAGCGCCAGGGCTACTTCACTTTAGACGCCGACTCCGAAGCTGATCGTCTGGTGTTTAACCGGACAATCGGCCTGCGCGATACCTGGGCCAAGACGGTCGCCAAGGCCGGTGCCTGACAACGCTGCGCCGCAGCGACAGCGTACTTGAGTACACGCAACGGTCGTATACCATCGTCATGGGTTGAGGTGCGGCGCGGGTCACTAGGGACCGCGCGATGGTCGGGTGGGGCAGGGTACGTGGCAGAGCCGTGGCGTGGTGGCCGAAAGGTGCCACCGCAAGCCGCGGGGCAATGCCATTTTGGCCCGAGTGGCTGTTGGCGGCAGCACTCGCCTTCGTTGAGCGGCTCAGAACTTGGCTCGCCGTCGAGGTCGGCCCCGGCCGCCTGGTACCTTGGCTTCCGGTCGCATTCGGGCTGGGGATCGCCGTCTATTTCACTGCTGAACAAGAACCGTTCTGGTGGGCGGCGCTTGGACTGTTCGCCGCTTGTGCGTTGATCACGATTCTGGCGCGCCGGCGCGTCGTAGCGTTTACAATTTTTCTCGGCTTCGCAGCTCTGTCGGCCGGCTTTGCGACCGCGACCGTCAAGACCGCGTGGATCGCCCATCCGGTATTGCCACTCCCGGCCTATAACGTTGCGGTATCCGGATTCGTTATGTCGCGCGAACAGCGCGAGCGGTCGGATCGGATTGTTGTTCAGGTCCACACGATCGAGGGGCGGCGGCTTGCAGTAAAACTCGATCGCGTTCGCGTCGCGGTCCGTAAGGGCACAGCACCGCCGGTCGGCTCCTTCGTGGCTTTCAAGGCGCGACTCAATCCACCTTTGCCGCCACTGCGGCCCGGTGGCTATGACTTTGCGCGGGATATGTATTTTAAGCAGATCGGTGGCTCCGGCTATGTCCTCGGGCGGGTGAAGACCCTGAAGCCGCCGGCCGAAAAGGGTCTGCAGGTCGCGTGGGCGGCGACGCTTTCCGGAATCCGGGACGGTATCGACGGCCGCATACGGGCGGCACTGCCCGGCGATACCGGTTCAATTGCGTCGGCGCTTATTACCGGCAAACGCGATTCGATCTCCACGCCGGTCAAAAATGCCATGTATGTCTCAAGCTTGGCGCATGTGCTTTCGATTTCCGGCTATCACATGGCGGTGGTCGCCGGCATCATCTTCTTCGCGGTGCGTGGCTTGCTGGCTTTGTTGCCAAGCTTCGCCAGCCACTATCCGATCAAAAAATGGGCGGCTGCAATCGCGATTTGCGGCGCGGCATTCTATCTGGTGCTATCAGGTGCGGCGATTGCGACTCAAAGATCGTTCATCATGGTCGCAATCGTTCTGGCCGGCGTCATGATCGACCGCCAGGCGCTGACTTTGCGAACGCTGACCATCGCCGCTCTCGCAGTCATGCTGCTCTCACCGGAATTGGTGGTGCACCCCAGTTTTCAGATGTCGTTCGCCGCGACGCTGGCTTTGATCGCAGCCTATGAGCGCGGACTGCCGTGGATGATCGCCGGCGCGGATACCTCGCGTGGTGCACGCGTTGCTCTATGGGGCGGCCGCGAAATTCTTGCGCTGATCGTCGCTTCGCTGGTCGCCGGGTCGGCGACGACGATCTATGCGGCGTTTCATTTTCATCGACTAGCGCCGTATGGCGTCTTGGCCAATCTGTTGGTGATGCCGCTCATGTCAGCCTGGACCATGCCGGCCGGTTTGATCGGCCTGATCGCCATGCCGTTCGGATTTGATCAGCCGATCTGGCAGATCATGGGGATCGGCATCGATTGGATGATCACAGTCGCGACCTGGATTGCCGGCCTTCCGGGTGCCGTTGGACGGGTTGCAGCTTTTGGCGTCGGGCCGCTTCTCCTCGCGACCGCGGGGCTGGTGATCGTATGCCTGCTGAAGACGCCGCTGCGCTGGACCGGCGGCGTGCTTCTGATCTTGGCCTGCGTATGGGCAGTGCGCGCGCCGTTGCCGGATGTGCTGGTGTCAGCCGATGGGCGCACGGTCGCGCTGCGCATGCCGTCGGGCCAACTCGCATTTCATAAGAGCCGCCGCAATGCCTATGCGATCCGCGAATGGCTGGCCGCCGACGCCGACGCACGCGACGTCAAGGACGCCGGCCTCGGTTCCGGACTGCGTTGCGATATCGCGGGATGCATCGGCACGCTTGCCGACGACAGCAAAGTCGCAGTGGTTCTCACGCCGGAGGCCTTCGAGGAGGATTGCCGCCGTGTGGCTCTCGTCGTGACCGCTTTGGTCGCGCCGCCTTACTGCTCCGCGCAGGTGATCGATCGTCCAATTTCGCAGTCATCAGGTGCGCTCGTTCTCCGGCGTATCAATGGTGCGTTCGCTGTCATCCCATCGCGTCCGAACGGCTACGATCGTCCATGGGCTAGCGGTTCATCAAAACCGAAACAACAACCAGCCGTCGCTGCGAAAAAACGAAACAATGCGCGTTCTCCCGATGCAACACCGGACCGCAGCACGCTGGAAGCAGATGATTGAAGCGGATGATTGACATCAGCCCCGTGGTGTGTCGGTTCGCCATTGGCAAGGTTTCGACCAACGCGCGATCAAAAACGATTAAGGCCGGGACAAGCCCGGCCAGAACCGAAAACAGATCAACAATGGAGACGCCGTCACATGCCACTGGCATGAGGCAGCATGGGATCAATAACGCCGAAACAACCCGACCAGCTTGCCCTGAATACGGACACGGTTGGGTGGCAGAATCCGCACCTCATAGCTGGTATTGGCCGGTTCCAGCGCGATTGAAGCGCCGCGACGGCGAAAGCGCTTGAGCGTGGCTTCTTCCTCGTCGATCAGCGCCACCACGATATCGCCGGTATCGGCCGCCTCGGTCTTGCGGATGAGCGCGACGTCGCCGTCCAAGATGCCGGCCTCGATCATCGAATCGCCCCGAACCTCGAGCGCGAAATGATCGCCGCTCGACATCATGTCGGCCGGCATGTTGATCACGTGGCTGCGGGTCTGGATCGCCTCGATCGGCGTGCCGGCGGCAATCCGGCCCATGACCGGAACAGCGATTGGACGCCCGCTATCCTCCTCTGCCGTAGCAGTCCGAACCCGGCCAAGATCGCCCTCGATCACGCTTGGGCGGAAGCCGCGGCTACGGCCATTCGTCATGCCGTGGGAGACGGATTCAGGCAGCTTGATGACCTCGATGGCGCGGGCTCTGTTGGGCAGGCGCCGGATAAAACCGCGCTCCTCGAGCGCCGTAATGAGCCGGTGGATGCCTGACTTAGAGCGCAGATCGAGGGCATCCTTCATTTCATCGAAGGAGGGTGGCACGCCTGATTCCTTCAGGCGGTCGTGGATAAAGCGCAAGAGCTCGAACTGCTTGCGTGTGAGCATTGATTGGATCTCCCGGCAGCGGTACGGCCCCTGTGGACCGCGCCGAAACAAATCATGAACGAACACTATATGTTCCATATGTGTTCCGCAACCCTTTAATTTCACGTGAACAACCGGAAGAGGTCTACAAGCCGAGCGGAATTATGCGGCAGGGACTGCCTTTTTCCGCGGCCGGTGCATTCGGCTCACGCACCACCAGGCAGCCGGATTGCGCCAGGATCGCCATCATGGAACTGTCTTGGAGCGCAAACGGGGTCGCCACCGGGCGGCCGTCATCGTCGGGCGCCAATTGGGCCCGCATGTAGTCGGACCGCTCGTCATTGGCCGGCAGGTCGCGGCCGAGAATAGCGTCTTCAACCGGCAGAGAAAGGTCGTCGCGGCCGCTGAGGCGCCGAATCAACGGAATCAGAAACAGCAGGCTGCAGACGAACGACGACACAGGATTGCCGGGCATGCCGAGCACATGCATGGGTCCGAGCCGGCCGTGCATCATCGGACGGCCGGGGCGCAGCGCGATCCGCCAGAATGACAGGTCGAGGCCCTCGCTCAGGAATGCCTTCTGTACCAAGTCGTGGTCGCCGACCGAGGCGCCGCCTGAGGTCACCAGGATGTTGCATCCGAGCCCCGAGGCGCGGCGCACAGCCGCCGTCATCTCCTCGATCCGGTCGGGCACGATACCGAGATCGACCACGTCAGCGCCTTCCTGGGCAGCCATGGCGCGGGTGGCAAAGCCGTTTGAATAGACGATCTCGCCGGGGCCCGGCACCGAGCCCGGCACCACCAGTTCATCGCCGGTTGCCAGCACCGCGACCTTCGGCCTCCGATGCACCGGGATCTTCGGGTGGTTCATGGCCGCCGCCAGCATCAGGTCGCGCGCGCTCAATTGGCGCCCCCTCGACAGCAACACGGCGCCTGCGGCAAAATCGAGGCCACCGGCACGAACATTCTTGCCCTTGCGTGCGGACGCCTTGATCAGGACCTCATCGCCGGCGCGCTCGGTGTTCTCCTGGATGACGACCGTGTCGGTACCGGCTGGCATGACGCCGCCGGTGAAGATGCGGGCGGCCTCGCCTGCGCCAACAGGCTCGCCAAAAGGATGGCCGGCGGCGACTTCGCCGATGACACGCAGATGAACCGGCACCGCCGCGACATCGGCTGCACGGACGGCATAGCCGTCCATCGCCGAGACATCGGCGGGTGGCTGGGTCCGCAGCGCGGTCACGTCGGCTGCCAGGACACGGCCATGCGCTGCGATAAGCTCTGCCGGCTCACCCGCCAGCGGCTCGGCTCCGGTGAGGATCCGCGCCAGCGCCTCTGCAACCGGCATCAGCGCCACAGGGCTACTCCGCCTTGGCGCGGTAACGGCCGGACTTGCCGCCGCGCTTCTCGACCAATTTGATTGCCTCGATCCGCATGCTGCGCTCGACCGCCTTGACCATGTCATAAATGGTGAGGCACGCGATCGACACGGCCGTCAGCGCCTCCATTTCGACGCCGGTCTGGCCGCTGACCTTCACGGTTGCCTGCACCCGCAAGCCCGGCAGCTTGCGATCCGGTTCGATGTCGACAGTGACCTTGCTGACAGGCAGGGGGTGACAGAGCGGAATAAGCTCGTGGGTGCGCTTGGCGGCCATGATGCCGGCAATGCGCGCCGCGCCGAGCACGTCGCCCTTCTTGGCGTCGCCTTTGAGTACCAAGTCCAGAGTTGGTTTCGACATCACCACGCGGCCTTCGGCCACGGCGACACGTTCGGTCACCTGCTTGGCCGAAACGTCGACCATGCGAGCTTCGCCCTTGCTGCCGAGATGGGTGAGCTTGGCGCTGCGTGCCATTCGCTACTCCCCCGCATCCGTCCGGGCGGACGGTGCGCGGGCCAATAACGTGCGGGTTGCCGCGGCGACATCGTCGTGCCGCATCAGGCTTTCCCCGACCAGGAAGGTGGGGATGCCGGCTGCCGCGAGGCGCGAGAGATCGGCCGGGGAGAAGATGCCGCTTTCACCGACGATGACGCGATCACGCGGCACCAGCGGCGCCAGCCGCTCGCTGGTCGCCAGCGTTGTCTCGAAGGTCTTGAGATTGCGATTATTGATTCCCAGAAGCGGTGAGCGCAACCGCAGAGCGCGCTCAAGCTCAGCCTCGTCGTGGACCTCGACCAGCACGTCCATGCCGAGACTGAAGGCAACGTTTTCCAGTTCCATCGCCGTGGCATCATCGATCGCGGCCATGATGATCAGAATGCAATCGGCACCCCAGGCACGCGCTTCGTGGACCTGATAGGGCTCATACATGAAATCCTTGCGCAAAACCGGAAGTGCACATGCCTCGCGCGCCATGGCGAGGAATTCTGGCGCGCCTTGAAACGATGGCTTGTCGGTCAACACCGACAGGCAGGTCGCGCCGCCCGCCGCATAGGCGCGGGCCAACGTCGCCGGATCGAAATCGGCCCGGATAAGCCCCTTTGACGGACTGGCCTTCTTGATTTCGGCAATCAGCGCATAGTTACCGGCCGCGAGCCGCTCGCGGATGGCGGCGAGGAATCCGCGCGGCGCGGACGTTGCCTTTGCACGCGTTTCAATCTCGGTTAGCGGACAAGCGCGTTTGGCTGCGGCGATCTCGTCGCGCTTGTAGGCCTCGATTTTATTCAGAATGTCGGCCATCTATCATCCACGCGCGTTGGAGACGGCGATCAGACGATCAAGGCTGCCCTCGGCTTCTCCGGAATTGATTGCCTTTGCCGCCAGTTCCATACCATAGGCGAGATCGTTTGCCTTGCCGGCAACGACAAGCGCAGCCGCCGCATTCATCGAGGCGACATCGCGGAAGGGACTCTTCTTGCCCTTGAGCACGTCGAACAATGCTTCGGCATTTTGTTCAGCGTTGCCACCGCGCAGTGATTCCGACGATGCGAGGTCGATGCCGACGTCGCCCGGTGAAATCTCGAAGGTACGAACTTTGCCGCTTTCGAGCGCCGCGACATAGGTCGGACCGGTGATCGTAATCTCATCAAGGCCGTCCGAGCCGTGGACGACCCAGACACAATCCGATCCAAGGTTTTTCAACACATGGGCAATGGGCTCCACCCATTGTCGAGAAAAGACCCCTACCAACTGCCGCTTGACGCCAGCCGGGTTCGAAACCGGACCAAGCAGATTGAAGATGGTGCGTGTGCCGAGTTCCACCCGCGTCGGTCCGACATGCTTCATCGCCGGATGATGCGCCGGCGCGAACATGAAGCCGATACCCGCATCGCGGATGCAGCGTGATACGCCCTCCGGCGCCAATTCGATGTTGACGCCGAGCGCGCCCAACACGTCCGCGGCACCGGAGCGAGACGACAGCGCGCGATTGCCGTGCTTGGCGACCGGTATGCCGGCGCCCGCCACGATGAAGGCGGCGCACGTGGAAATATTGTAGGAGCCGGAGGCGTCGCCGCCGGTGCCCACCACATCGATGGCGTTTTCCGGTGCCGTGACCCGCAGCATTTTGGAGCGCATGATGGTAACCGCGCCGGTGATCTCCTCGACCGTTTCCCCGCGCACCCGAAGACCCATCAGCAATCCGCCCATCTGCGACGGCGTGACTTCGCCCGACATCATGCGATCGAAGCTGAGCGCGGCTTCTTCGCGGGTCAGCGTGGCGCCAGTCGCGACCTTGCCGATCAATGCTTTCAGATCGTCGCTCACGCGTTCCCCCTCAGGATGCCCGGCGTTCGGCGGAGCGACGCGCGGCAAACCGCTGTGTTGTCTGGTTCCATGCGTCAGCAATATCCAGGAAATTCTTCAAGATCAGGTGGCCATGTTCCGAAGCGATACTTTCCGGATGGAACTGAACACCATGAACCGGCAGGCTGCGATGCGACAGACCCATCACCAGATCATTCATTTCGGCAGTGATCGCGAGTTCGGACGGCACGCTGGGGCGCTCGACTACGAGCGAATGATAGCGGGTCGCCTGGAATGGACCGTTGATCCCGCGAAACACGCCTTCACCGCGGTGGGTAATCTCGGACAGCTTTCCGTGCACCAGTTCAGGTGCGCGCACCACCTTGCCGCCAAAGGCCTGGCCAATCGCCTGATGGCCGAGGCAAACCCCGAAGATCGGAATTCTGCGCCTGGCCGCCGCGATCAGGTCGAGGCAGATGCCGGCCTCGTTGGGCGTGCAGGGTCCGGGTGATAGCACGATCGCATCGGGGTCAGCAGCGATCACTTCGCCAGTCGTGATCTTGTTGTTGCGATGCACGACGACCTCCGCGCCCAGCTCACCGAGGTAGTGAACCAGATTGAAGGTGAAGCTGTCGTAGTTGTCGATCAGGATGATCATGGTGCTTCGAGTGTGGTGCCGCGCCGGCAGCCCGTCAAATTAGCTGGTTTGTGCGCTTTCGCGCGTGACATCGCGGTCTTAGACGCGCCTCCGGAGGGGGTCAAGCGGCGGTCGGCTGACCCCCGGCCTATTGGCCCCGCCGAGCGGCGCTGGCGAAGCGTCGTGCCTCTTCGGCCGCTCGGAATAACGCCTTTGCCTTGTTGACGCATTCCTGCTGCTCGGACGCCGGATTGGAGTCTGCGACAATCCCGGCGCCGGCCTGAACGTACATGACGCCGTCCTTTACCAGCGCGGTCCGCAGCACGATGCAGGTGTCCATTTCACCGGCAGCGGAAAAATAGCCAACGCAGCCGGCATAGATCCCGCGCTTTTCGGTCTCCAACTCGTCGATGATCTCCATTGCGCGCACCTTTGGCGCGCCCGAGACCGTGCCGGCCGGAAAGCCGGCGGCGAGCGCATCGAGGGCGTCGTAGCGGGACTGCAATCGGCCGATCACATTGGAGACAATGTGCATGACCTGACTGTACCGCTCGACAAAATACTGATCGGTGACGGTGACGGTGCCGATGTCGGCAACGCGGCCGACGTCGTTACGCCCAAGATCGAGCAGCATCAGGTGTTCGGCGCGCTCCTTCGGGTCGGCCAGCAATTCCTCTTCCAGTACCTTGTCGGCCTGCGGCGTCTCACCCCGTGGCCGGGTGCCGGCGATCGGGCGGATTGTTACCTCGCCGTCGCGGACTCGCACCAGAATCTCAGGGCTCGAGCCGGCGACCGCGTAGCCGCCGAAGTCGAGAAAATACAGGAAGGGTGCGGGATTGACGCGACGCAGCGCTCGATAGAGCGAGAACGGTGGCAATTCGAACGGCGCCTCGAAACGCTGCGACAGCACGACCTGAAAGATGTCGCCGGCGGCAATATAGTCCTTTGCTGTGCGCACCATGCGTTCGTATTGCTCGGGCGTCGTATTGGAGGTCGGTGGCACGGCGAGGGGGCCGGTGTCGACTTGCGCGGCGCTGTGGTCGAGCGGTGCCTCAAGGGCATCGATAACAGCGGCAAGGCGCTCGCCCGCACGGAGGTATGCGGTCTCAGCAGGGACATCGGTCTGCGGGCGCACCGGCGTGACGATCGTAAGGCTGTCGAGGACCGAATCGAAAATGACCACCAGCGTTGGCCGTACCAAGACCGCATCCGGAATGCCTACCGGATCCGGATTCGGCACCGGCAATTCCTCCATCAGCCGCACCATATCGTAGCCGAGATAGCCGAAGACGCCGGCGGCCATCGGCGGCAATTGGTGCGGCAGCACAATGCGGCTTTGGGCAATCAGTTCGCGCAGGGCCGCAAGTGGCGCCTCCCGACAGGCGGTGAAGGTGTCCGGTCTTGCGCGCGCGTTGCGGTTGATCTCAGCCTGGCCGTCGATCGTTCGCCAAATGACGTCGGGTGCAAGACCGATGATCGAGTACCGCCCGCGGGTCGCGCCGCCTTCGACCGATTCCAGCAGAAAGCTCATCAGCTGTCCGGAAGCGATCTTCAGGAATGCCGAAACGGGCGTTTCCAGGTCGGCGACCAGGCTTGTCCAGACGACTTGGGCTTCGCCTTTCGCATAGGGTTTAGCGAAGGCGTCGGCCTGAGGTTCGATCTGCATGGGACTTCAATTGGCTTCGGTGCCGACGACCTGGCTGACGGCGGTCTGATTGATGCTGACGTTGAGATCGCTCTGTAGCCGCATCAAATATTCGGCAACAACATCGTTGGAAAAGCCCTGTTCGAGCGCCTCCGTGATGCGTTTTGCGTCGGCGGACGAGGAATCGAGTTTTGGCTCTACGATATCAGTGACACGAAAGACGAACTGGGTCGTAGGTGTCTCACCTGCTGAAGTAGCCGCGGCACCCTTGGCCGTACGAAAGACATCATTGACGACGCGGGCGGGAACGCCGCCATTGGATTGCCCGCGCTTGAGGCCGCTGACGCTTTGCAATGTCAGGCCATTGGCGGTCGCGACATCTGCCGGTTTTTCACCGGCTTTCAGCTTGTCAACGATCTCCTTGGCTTTGGCTTTCAAGCGTTCCGCAATCTCGTGATCCCGCCAGCGGTTCTCGACGTCGGCTTTGACCTCATCAAGTTTACGCTCGCGCGACGGCGTCGTGGCGGCGACTTCATACCAGATATAGCCATCGCCACTTTGTAGCGGGTCGCTTTCAACACCGACATCGGTCGCGAAGATCAGCGGCAAAAGCCGTGCCGCTTCCGGAATGTTGGCGACAGGTTGGCCCGATTGATCGCGTCCCGACCGGTCGATGGCGTCGATCGTGCGGACTTGCAGTTTGAGCTTTTTCGCGATTTCAGGAAGCGTCAGACCGGCCGCGCGCTCGTCCTCGATCTTGTCGTAGCTGTCGAGCAAACGGTTCTTGGCGGTCTCCAGCGCGATTTCGCGTTTGATTTCGGGAACGGCTTCCTCAAATGGGCGAACTTTCTCCGGCTCGATTTTGGCGACCCGGACGAGCGCAGTCCCGAACCGGCCCTTGATAGGCGCACTGACAACGTCGGGCTTCAGCTTGAAAGCCGCCTCGGCGATCGCCTTATCGGCGACGGCCGACTTGGCCAAGGTTCCGATATCAATATCGGATTCCTTGAGGCCGCGCTCCTTGGCGATGTCGATGAATGTCGCACCCTTCGCAATTCGGTCAGCGGCGGTCGTCGCTTCTTCAGGGCTTGGGAATACGATCTGTTGAATTTGCCGGCGTTCCGGAGTCACAAACCGGCTTCGGTTGTCGTCATAATATTTCTTGGCATCCGCATCGGACACTTCGATCCAGGGCGCCAATTGTTCCGGGACCAGCGAAAGCAGAACAGCTTTGCGATATTCCGGTGCGCGGAACAGCGTCTTTCGCTCGTCAAAGAACTTGGTCAATTGCTCGGGCGTGGGCGGAGGAATTTTGCCGGCTTGCGACTGACTTAAAGTCACATATTCAATGGCGCGCTGTTCGTTTTCGAAACGATTGACCACCTCGATGGCGGCTTTCGGGACGATCGTGCCAGCCGTAACGCTTTGCGCGATGACGGCGCGCAAAATCGAGCGCCGCTGTTCGTTGACGTACCGCTGTTCGTTATAGCCGACATTGCGCAGGATCTGCTCGAAGCGGACGCGATCGAACTGCCCGGTCGCGCCGCGAAAGCCTGGGTCGGCGGTGATCTTTTTTGCAATTTCAGCATTCGGGATCGCCAAGCCGAGTTCGCGAACGCGTTCATCGAGCGCGGCTTCGGCAACGATCTGGCCCAGGACACGTTCGCCGAACCCAAGCGCTCGCGCCTGGCTCGGGCTGATCGGACGGCCGAGTTGCTGACTGATCTGACGCAGTCGTTCGGTGTAGATGCGCCGGAATTGTTCGATGGAAATTTCGGTCTTGCCGATGGTCGCAACCGTCGACTGGCCGAAACCGCGGAAGATGTCGCCTATGCCCCAAATCGCGAAGCTGAAGACAAGTACGGTCATGACCAGGGCCATGATGGTCTTGCCGATCCAATTCGACGTGACGTTTTTAATCCCGCGCAGCATGACCGATCATGTGGTGTGTGAGGGTGGCCGGGCACTGCCCGCCTGAAAGGTGGCGCATCATAAGGAGCGGCGTTCTAACCCGCAACTTGTCGGATTGTCTCGCAAAATGATGCGCGTGCGGTTGATTGGCCGTTCATCCGGCGCCTGCGGTTCTGCCAGAGCGCCGGGTCCTGCGGAATCCATTCATCGGAGCACCTTTCCTCTATTTTTTCACATTTCCAAAGGCTGTTCCGGTACCAATTCGCCCGGAAATGCACTAACCAGCACGCCTAAGCGGGGAGACGATCGCCATGACACAGCGCCGCAAGCTGGTGGCGGGCAATTGGAAGATGCACGGTCTTTTGGGGTCCGCCTCGGAATTCCAGAAAATGTTGCAGGGGACGGAATCGGTGGGACCAACCGTCGACCTTGCCGTTTGCCCCCCCGCCACATTGGTGCCGATGTTCGCGGATTTGGCACGCGGCTCGCGTCTGATGGTCGGTGGCCAGGATTGCCATGCCAAGCCGTCGGGAGCCTATACCGGTGATATTTCGGCCGAAATGCTGAAGGATGCCGGCGCCTCCCTGGTCATCGTCGGGCATTCGGAACGCCGCGACTATCACCATGAGACCGACGCGGATGTCCAGGCCAAGGCCATGGCTGCTTTTCGAGCCGGACTCACCGCCATCGTCTGTGTTGGCGAAACCGGAAATGAACACAGAATCCGGCCAGACGGTCGCGGTGATCGGGCGTCAGCTGGAGGGTTCTTTGCCCGATGAGGCCGGTGCAAGCAACCTGATCGTGGCATATGAGCCGATCTGGGCAATCGGGACCGGAAAAGTCCCAACTCCTGCTGCCATCGCCGGGACCCACGCCTTTATTCGCAAAAACCTGGTGCATCGATTTCCGCAGACCGGCGATGGGATGCGGATCCTTTACGGCGGCTCGGTCAAGCCGTCGAACGCCGCGGAAATCCTGACCATTGCCGATGTTGATGGTGCGCTGGTCGGCGGGGCCAGCCTGGTAGCCGAAGAATTCCTCGCCATCGCAAAGGCTTGCGGCTAAACCCTGGACAGGGTGGAAATGCGTCGGCGTATCGTGTAGAGACCGCCGCGACTTCCTATATGCATCGCACCGGGAGCAAGCGAGCCAACGAGCTCCCCGCCTGCGAAATCGGATTAACTGATGCAAACCGTAATTATCGTCATCCACCTGATGGTGGTGCTCGCCATGATTGCCGTGGTGCTTCTGCAGAAGTCGGAAGGCGGCGGTCTCGGAATAGGGTCGGGCGGCGGCGGCGGGTTCTTGTCGAGCCGGGGAACCGCCAATGTGTTGACGCGCACAACCGCCATTCTCGCGGGCATTTTCTTTGCAACCAGCCTTTTGCTGTCGATTCTGGCCGGCTTCGGCCGGCAACCGACATCGATCCTCCAGAATACCGGCGCTCCGGTGAGCCAACCGGGCGCGCCATCGGCTCCGCTCGGCAAGGAAGGGCGTGGGGTTCTCGACGCGATCAAAAAGGGTAGCGGCCCTACAACGACCGCACCGACGACGACGCCACCGGCCGCGCCGCAAGGACCACAGGTCCCGCTTTCGAAATGACCTTGAAATCGGGGCCGGGCAACCGGCCCCTTCAGTTTGTCGGATCAAGGTGGCCCCCGACGCGGCCTGATCTCCACCTCAAGAAAATACGGCAGGCAGTTGACAAACAATAAGAAATCCGGAATGCGGGCAAAATTGCAATTGCAACGCAGATCAGCGGAATTGTCTCTCGTCGAATCATGCGGACGGGTCTAAACCTAAGCTCCCATGGCGCGGTACATTTTCATCACCGGCGGCGTGGTGTCTTCCCTTGGCAAGGGTTTGGCCTCGGCAGCCCTTGGCGCACTCCTGCAGGCGCGGGGTTATCGCGTCAGGCTGCGCAAACTCGATCCCTATCTGAATGTCGATCCGGGCACGATGTCGCCGTATCAGCACGGCGAGGTGTTCGTCACCGACGACGGTGCTGAGACCGACCTGGACCTCGGCCACTATGAGCGGTTCACCGGCCGGCCGGCGACGCGCCAGGACAACATCACCACCGGGCGGATCTATCAGGAGATTCTCGCCAAGGAGCGGCGCGGCGATTATCTGGGTGCCACCATCCAGGTCATTCCGCACGTCACCAACGCGATTAAGGAGTTCGTCCTCGACGGCAATGATGATTTCGACTTCGTGCTGGTTGAGATCGGCGGCACGGTGGGCGATATCGAAGGCTTGCCGTTCTTCGAGGCGATCCGGCAACTCGGCAATGAATTGCCGCGCGATCACGCGATTTACATCCATCTCACACTGCTGCCATATATTCCGAGCGCGGGCGAACTCAAGACCAAGCCGACGCAACACTCGGTGAAGGAACTGCGCGAGATCGGTATCCAGCCGGACATCCTGCTGTGCCGGACCGATCGCGCGGTTCCGCGGGAAGAACGGCGCAAGCTCTCGTTGTTCTGCAACGTGCGCGAAAGCGCGGTGATCGAAGCCCGCGATGCCGATAACATCTACGCCGTGCCGGAGGCCTATCACCAGGCCGGTCTCGACCGCGAGGTGCTGGCGGCATTCGGGATTGAGAATGCGCGCGAACCCGATTTGACGCGCTGGACGATGATCAATGAACGCATCCGCAATCCGGAGGGTGATGTCACCATTGCCATAGTCGGAAAATATACCGGTCTGAAAGATGCGTATAAGTCCTTGATCGAGGCGCTGTCGCACGGCGGCATCGCCAACAAGGTCAAGGTCAAGCTCGATTGGATCGAGTCGGAAATTTTCGAGCGGGAAGACCCGAACTCCGTTCCTGGAGCACGTCAACGGCATTCTGGTGCCGGGCGGATTCGGCCAGCGCGGAGCCGAGGGCAAGATCCGCGCGGCCCAATTCGCGCGCGAGCGCAACGTGCCTTATTTCGGCATTTGCTTCGGGATGCAGATGGCTGTCGTCGAGGCCGCCCGCAATCTGAGCGGTATTGCCGAGGCCAACTCCACCGAATTCGGCCCGACACCTGAACCAATCGTCGGCCTGATGACGGAGTGGATGAAGGGCAACGAGCTTCATCAGCGCGGCATTGGCAGCGATCTCGGTGGGACGATGCGGCTCGGCGCCTATCTCGCCGAACTCCGCCGTGGGAGTCGGGTCGCGGAAATCTACGGTGCGAATGAGATTTCCGAACGTCATCGCCATCGGTACGAGGTCAACACCACCTACAAGGATCGGCTTGAGCAACACGGCATGCGGTTTAGCGGCATGTCGCCTGATGGACTGTTGCCGGAAATCATCGAATATCAGGACCATCCCTGGTTCATTGGCGTGCAGTTCCACCCTGAACTGAAGTCTCGACCGTTCGAGCCGCATCCGCTGTTTGCTTCCTTCATTGGAGCGGCGGTTGAACAAAGTCGGCTGGTCTGATCTCCTGCGCGGCAGCTTCGAAATTACTTACGGTGCGAGGATCGCAGCCCCGTTCCAACAGGACTTGAATCGTATGGCCCGCGGGCTCGATCACGCTGTTCACGCGGTCCGGGACCTGGACGCCGCAGCCGCATTCTATCATCGCCTTGGCTTTGTCGTCGGTCCGCGCAATTTCCATTCATGGGGAACGCATAACCGCATCATTCAGTTCTCCGGGGTCTTTCTGGAACTGCTGACGCTCGCCGAGCCGGAGAAACTGGAAGGCGAAGGGCTGTCAGTTCTGTTCGGCCGCTTCCATCAAAAGTTCCTGGAGCGGCATGAGGGCCTTTCGGCGCTGATGCTCGAAAGTCAGGACGCCGATGCTGACGCGATTGAATTTCACAAAGCCGGAATTGCCGCATCGCAAGCTGTGCGGTTCGAACGCCAGGGATCGCGGCCGGACGGCAGTGCCGTGACGGTCGGCTTTGGCTTGGCCTTTGCCACCGATCGATTGGCGCCGCAGTGCGCCTTCGCAACCTGTCAACAGAAGCATCCCGAATTGTTCTGGGATGCGCGCCTGCAGGCCCATCCCAATACCTCGACCACCATTAGGGGCGTCGTGCTGGTCGCGGAGAACCCGACCGACCATCACATTTTCCTCTCCACGTTCACGAGCGAGCGCGATCTGCAGGCGACATCGAGCGGGATTTCGGTGGTGACGCCGCGTGGCGAGATCCATGTCATGGACCCGAGGGCATTTTCGGATCATTACCATGTCCCGTCACCGGATATCGCGCGCAGTGCGCGTCTGGCTGCCGTCCGGATCGGAGTCGCAAATCTGACGACCGTGCGCGATATCCTCGGAAACGGCGGGATTGGGCACCAAGTCGTCATGAACCGGGTTATCATTCCGGCCGAAACCGCCTTTGGCGCAACGCTCGTTTTTGAACAGCGGGCGAATTAAGGTTCGCGCATGGTCCGGATGCAAAAACACCGCAAGGACAACGATTGTGGATGCTGAATTAATCCCCAATGCCATCGTCGAATTGGGGGACGTGCGCTTTGGCAACAATCTCCCGATTGCGCTGATCGCGGGTCCCTGCGTGCTGGAAAGCCGCGAACACGCGATGGAAATGGCCTCGGCACTGAAGGAGATCACGAGCCGCCTCGGCATTGGGTTGGTCTACAAGACCTCCTTCGACAAGGCCAACCGCACCAGTGCCGCCGGCGCCCGCGGCCTTGGTCTGGACAAGGCGCTGACGGTCTTTGCCGATATCCGTGCCTCCTATCGCTTACCGGTCCTGACCGATGTCCATGAATCCGACCAGTGCGCACCGGTCGCGGAGGCGGTGGACATTTTGCAGATTCCGGCCTTTCTCTGCCGGCAGACCGATTTGCTGGTCGCGGCGGCACGGACCGGTCGCACCATCAATGTGAAAAAGGGCCAGTTTCTCGCGCCATGGGACATGGTCAACGTGGTGGCCAAGATCACCGGCGCCGGTAACCGCAATGTCCTGGTAACCGAGCGCGGCGTCAGCTTCGGCTACAACACCCTGGTCTCCGACATGCGTTCCTTGCCGATCATGGCGCGGACCACCGGCGCGCCGGTCATCTTTGACGCCACCCATTCGGTCCAACAGCCCGGCGGGCAGGGCACCTCATCCGGCGGGCAGCGCGAATTCGTGCCGGTTTTGTCGCGCGCGGCGGTCGCGGTCGGCGTTGCCGGACTGTTCATCGAAACCCACCCGGATCCCGACAAGGCGCCGTCCGATGGACCCAACATGATCGCGCTGAAAGACATGGAAGCCTTGCTGCGTAATCTGATGGCCTTTGATCACGTGGCGAAGTCCTAACCGGCAACATTGTCACCGGTACAGGTCAACACCGAAAGAGCCCGACCATCAACCGCACGCTCACCGTCATCAGCCTGGTCATCTTCGCATCGACGTTGTTCACGCGTGCGCTTGACCCGGTGATCCCGAGGATCGCCGTCGACCTTGATGTCGAGGTCTCGACGGCGGCGCTGCTGTCGACGGCATTCACCCTGCCATATGCGCTGGCTCAACCGATCCTCGGTCCAATTGCCGACATGATCGGCAAGACCCGCATCATGACCATGAGCCTGTTCGTGGTCTCGGTCGCGGCGATTCTGAGTTCGATGGCGACCGCTTTTGGCGTTGTACTGGTGCTGCGGGTGATGGCCGGTCTCGTAGCCGGCGGCGTCTTTCCGATGGCGCTCGCGATCGCGGGCGATCTCGTTCCCGTCAATCAGCGTCAGGTCGCCATCGCCCGCCTGCTGCTGGCCGGAATGCTCGGCAACATGCTGGGCGCCTCCGTCTCCGGCGTACTTGGCGATCTTGTCGGATGGAGGGGCGTTTTCGCCTGCACCGGTGCTTTCGGTTTGATGGCGGCGGGCGGTGCCTTTTTCGCTTTAAGGGGCGTAACGACCAGTGCCGCGCAGCCGTTTGACCTGCGTGCGATTCCGCGGAGCTGGCGCAAGGTCCTGGCCAATCCGCTGGCGAAGTTCTGCTACGGCTCGGTATTCCTGGAAGGGATTTTCGTTTTCGGGCTGTTTCCCTATGTCGCGCTCCTGTTGTTTGCCGAGGGCGAAACCCGGACCTCGATCGCTGGCTTGGTGGTTGCGGGATTCGCAGCCGGTGGCGCCATCTATGCGCTGACCGCGTCCGTACTGGTCGCCAATATTTCCAGTCGCAGCCTTGTGGTCGCGGGCGGCATATTGTCAGCCGGTGCCATGATCGTATTTGCGCTGTTTGTCGAATGGCCGGTCCAGTTTGGCGCATTCATGGTCATCGGCTTCGGGCTTTATCTGCTGCACGGGTTTATTCAGGTTCAGGTGACTGAACTGGTTCCGACCATGCGCGGTGCGGCCATGTCGCTGCATTCATCGTCGTATTTTATGGGCCAGGCCGCAGGCCCGGTGGTCTATGGCTTCGCCTTTGCGCAACTCGGCACGACGATCAGCATAATCGGCGGGGCATTCGTCATTCTCGCAGTCGCGATTACCTGTGCGATATTCCTGGCCGCCCGGCCATCGGCGCCGTGACCACAGGCCGCGCCAAGGGTTCGGCGGCTAACGGTCGCGAACAATGGTCGAGCCGCCTCGGCTTCATTCTGGCGACCATCGGCTGCGCCGTCGGTATCGGCAGTATCTGGAAGTTTCCTTACGAGGTTGGCAGCAACGGCGGCAGCGCCTTCGTGCTGTTTTATCTGATCGGGATCGTCCTGATCGTCCTGCCTTTGATGTTCGTCGAGTTCGCCATTGGCCGACGCGGCGGCAGCGACGCGGTTGGCAGTATTGCCGCCGTGGCGAAGGCGTATGGTCTCAATCGGGCCTGGATACTGGTCGGAATTCTCGGTGTGATCAGTGGATTTCTGATCCTGACATTCTATGCGGTGATTGGCGGCTGGGCGTTGGGCTATCTGATCGAGACCATCCACTCCGGGTTGCCGGCCGGGACAGGACAGGCGGCTCAGCAACGGTTCGATGCCTTCCTCGCGGCCCCGCTTCAAATGACGCTCTATCACGCTGGGTTCCTGATCATCACGGCGATCATCGTCGCGCGCGGCATCGCCGGTGGCATAGAAGCCGCCTCAAAGATTTTGATGCCAGTGTTGATGGTGCTGATTGTCGTGCTTGCCGCGTTTGCCGTCGTAACGACCGGCATTGGCCCGACCTTCCGGTTCCTGTTTGCTTTCGATCTGACGCAACTGACCCCGCACGTTGCGCTGGAAGCACTCGGTCTGGCGTTCTTTTCGATCGGCGTTGGGCTTGGCGTCATGATTGTCTACGCAGCCTATGCTGGGCGCGAGGTCAATTTGACCGAGGTCGCGATCGCCACAGTCGTCGGCGACACCGCGATTTCGTTCTTTGCCGGTTTTGCGATCTTTCCAATTGTATTTGCGCAGGGGCTCGATCCCTCGAGCGGGCCGGGCCTGATGTTCATCACATTGCCGCTGGCCTTCGCTGCGATGCCGTTCGGCACGGTATCGGCAATCGGGTTTTTTCTGTTGCTGACTGTCGCGGCGCTCGGCTCGGCCATATCGCTCCTGGAAATGCCGGTCGCGTTGGCCATGCGCCGCTACGGCTGGTCCCGCCTGCCAGCGACAATTCTGATTGCGTTCGTCTGTTTTATCCTGGGCTTGGCGACGGTGTTTTCCTTCAATCTCTGGAAGGACGTTCACCCGCTGGCGATGATCCCGGCGTTCCGCCAATTCACGATCTATGACGGTCTCGACTTTCTCACCTCGAATTTAATGTTGCCGCTCGGCGGCTTGCTGTTGGCGATCATGGCGGGCTGGGCGCTGCCGCATGGACTGCTGCAAGACGAACTCCGCCTGCCGACCGGTTGGACCGTGGCGCTGCGCATTCTGCTGCGCTACGTCGTTCCCGCCGGCATCCTGGCAGCCGCATTCGGTCAGTTTTTTGTCTGAGGCTAAGAAGCTTCAGCCACGGCCGCGGTAGGAGGGAACACCCTGGTCCGGCAGCCATACGCCGACCGGCGGCCGGCCGGTCTGCCAGAAAATATCGATCGGAATCCCGCCGCGCGGATACCAGTAGCCGCCGATTCGCAGCCATTTGGGTTTCAGCAGGGTATTGATCCGCTTTGCGATCGCGATGGTGCAGTCCTCATGGAACGCGCCGTGATTGCGAAAGCTTGCGAGATAGAGCTTGAGCGATTTGGATTCGACCAGCCATTTCCGCGGTACGTAGTCGATCACCAGATGCGCGAAGTCCGGCTGCCCGGTGATCGGGCAGAGTGTGGTGAATTCCGGCGCGGTGAACCGCGCCATATAGTTCGTATCCGGATGCGGATTGAGCACACGATCGAGCGCCGCCTCTGCTGGCGACGCGGAAATGGTGGCATTGCGGCCGAGAAGTCGGGGTTTGGCGGCCATCAGCGATTAAACGCCGGTGATGCTATTGCGAAACTCAATTGGCGCTGCGACGTTCTTAATCATCTCTAGACTGCCTTTCCCGGTACCAAGAATCATTACGTTCCCGTAGTCAAGGATACGGCCAGGAATCGACTGATCGACCTGAACGCTTTCAACCCGTTCCATGTTCAACTCATTGGTCTTTCGCATGATGAGACCGGTCTTGAAGATAATTCGACGATTGGTTACGGCAATTTCGGTAATCCAACAGTGTAACCATTCTAGAAACAACATTACGACCCCGATTACGGCAAGCGTGATCGCCAAATAGAACCAAATTCTTGACCAGAGGCCTTGGCCTCCGCCTGCAGTCCCAGATAAAATATATGAGACAAATGCGACTATGAGCACTGCGAGGCTTGGCAGGTACACCTTCCAGTAAATCTTGGCGGTGTGACGGACGACTTCACCGTCTTGCAGAACGCGATCGACGTATTTCATGGTGCGCCTCCGGCGGCAAATTAGCGAAAACACGGACATTGCGCCACTGGTCAGCGCTGCGGGGAAGACTTTTCGCATCGCCGCCCTTGCTGTAGAAGCGGCCGACCGAAGCCCGAGTGAAAGCCCCTGGCAGTCCCGTGCAACGATACCGTGCCACCGTTAATGCCGATGCCATGAACGCAACGAAACTGGCCTGGAATTCGGAATTTCGCGTGCCGCGTCTGGCGGCGGCTTTGGCCTGATGGCGCGGGCGCCCGCGACCTTCGAGACCGCGCGCATCCTCGAAATCGGGGATCACGGCACCTTGACGTCGGCATTTCCCGAGCGCTCCACGCTGCTGTGGACCGGCCGGCATTGGCGGCCGTCGAAAGAGGCGCGGCAATTGTTCACCTTGCGGGCGGCGCGGCAGGCCCTGCGCGAGATGCGCGAGGGCCGTATTGACCTGGTGGTCGTGTGGGTGCAGCCCTACGCGCCCTGGAATTGGCGGCAATTGCGGGCGGTATTCGACAAGCCCTTTCGGCCTTTCGCCTCGCTGGTCCGGGTTTTCGGCACGGAGCTTGCGCGGTTGGTGCCGAAGGATATCCCTGTCATCGCGATCGATCCGGAAGACTCCCGTCCGATTGCGCCGCACAACTATTTCCTGCTCGACCGGGCGCGCTACTTCTTCAAGCGCGAACTGCCGGTCGACCGCTGGCAGGTGTTCCAGAATGCACGGCACCCGGGACTTCCCGGTGCCCGCATCCGCCGGATGGAGAAATACAAGCGCCGAGTGGAGCGGCTGAGGCCTTACACGATCGGTTGCAGCAGCGATTTATATGATCCGGCTGCGCCGTTTCCCGACAAGGATACCGATGTCTTTGCCGCGCTCACGGTCGAGGGTGGAACAACCGTCCGCAGCGAGGGTATCCGCCAATTGCGCAAGCTGGCCGAAGAGGGGATTCGCGTCGACATCCCGGAGGGCCGCATTCCGAAGGACGAGTTCATGCGGCGCATGGCGGGAGCCTGGCTGACATGGTCGCCGGAAGGGCTGGGCTGGGATTGTCTGCGGCACTACGAAGCGCCATTGGCGTTTTCGATCCCGCTGATCAACCAGCCCACGATTACCCGCTATCATCCCTACGTCGACGGCGAGCATGCCTTCTTCTACCAGCCGGATGAACCTGGCGGTCTTGGACGGGTCATCCGCAATGCGCTTTCCGACCATCATCGCCTCAGGCAAATTACACTTGCAGCGCGCTCCCATGTCGTTGCCTATCACATGCGGCCGCATCCGGTCGGCGACGCGCTCTTGCGGATGGGCCTCGGCCTTGAGGAGGCGCCCGGCGGAGTCATCTTGGGCTGACTTCTTGCCTACCTGCCACCTCTTTGCGATGACCGCTTGCTGCTGTAGAACCACGCCAAACCTGGGCTGAAAAAATGACTGCCATCATCGATATCATCGGTCGCGAAATCCTCGACAGCCGCGGCAATCCCACGGTCGAGGTCGACGTCATCCTCGAGGACGGAACACTGGGCCGTGCCGCGGTGCCGTCCGGCGCCTCGACCGGCGCCTATGAGGCCGTCGAACTGCGCGACGGGGATGACAGCCGCTATCTGGGCAAGGGCGTGTTGCAGGCGGTTGAATCGGTCAACGGCGAGATTTTCGACGCCGTGAGCGGAATGGATGCCGAGGAGCAGATCAAGATCGATGAGACCATGATCGCGCTCGACGGCACCGAGAACAAAGCCAGGCTGGGAGCAAATGCGATCCTGGGCGTATCGCTGGCCGTCGCCAAGGCGGCGGCAACCGCGACGCAGCTGCCGCTTTACCGCTACGTCGGCGGTGTCAGTGCGCGGGTACTTCCGGTGCCGATGATGAACATCATCAATGGCGGCGTCCATGCCGACAACCCGATCGACTTCCAGGAATTCATGATCATGCCGGTAGGCGCGGAGACGTTTTCCGATGCGTTGCGCATGGGTGTGGAAATCTTTCAAACCCTGAAGAGCACGCTCAAGGCGGACGGCCACAACACCAATGTCGGTGACGAGGGTGGCTTTGCGCCCAACCTGCCGAATGCCGACGCTGCGCTCGACTATGTCATGAAGGCCGTTGAGCGAGCCGGCTTTCGTCCTGGAGAGGACGTCATGCTGGCATTGGACTGCGCCGCCACCGAATACTTCGTTGACGACATATACGATTTCACCGGCGAGGGAACGACGCGGACGCGCGAGGAGAAGGTCGACTATCTCGCCGATTTGATAGCGCGTTACCCGATCGTTTCGATCGAGGACGGAATGTCCGAGGATGATTTCGATGGCTGGAAAGCTCTGACCGATCGAATCGGCGACAAATGCCAGTTGGTCGGCGACGATCTGTTCGTGACCAATATCGTCCGGCTGGAAGAAGGCATCCGCCGCGGCCTGGGCAATTCAATCCTGGTGAAGGTCAACCAGATCGGAACGCTCACCGAGACACTGGCCGCGGTCGAGATGGCGCATCGGGCCGGCTACACGGCCGTCATGTCCCATCGCTCCGGCGAGACCGAGGATGCGACCATTGCCGATCTCGCGGTCGCGACCAATTGCGGCCAGATCAAAACCGGTTCGCTCGCGCGCTCCGATCGCACTGCAAAATACAACCAGCTTTTGCGGATCGAGCAGGAGTTGGGTGATCGCGCCCGCTATGCCGGCCGTTCGGCTTGGAAAGCGCCGGTGTGACAGCTGCTGCTGTCCCCTGGGGGCGAAGTTCGCTTATTATTACAATGGTTTATGGGAAGGCGTTGCAGGCCGCTTTCAGCGGCGTAATCAGCGCGTCAGCGTTAATATACCGTTAACCGCGCCGGATGCACCATGCTGCCATGGTGACTCGCATTCGCCTTCGGATGATTGTTGGCACGGCCGGGCTATATGCCCTGGCCGTCGCGTTGATCGGCTATTTCGGCATCAACGCCTATTCCGGCAAGCATGGCTTGCGCGCCAAACAGGCGCTTGAAGAGCAGCAATCCCAACTTTCGGCAGAGCTGCGTCGCATGCGTAACGAGCGCAAGTCCTGGGAGCGCCGGGTGGCACTTCTGCGGTCCGATAAGCTCGACCCCGATATGGTGGACGAACGCGCTCGCACCTTGCTCAACTATGTCGATCCCCGGGATTTGACGTTCCTGATCAAAACGCCGCCCCGCCAGCCGCAATAACTGCGATCGAGCCGACAGGGTTGCTCAATTTCCACGCAGTCGCGGGGACTTGAAAGAACCGTGGTCGCTGGCCGCGGGCCATCCACATTCGCTTCCGCCGCAGCGTAAATTCCGCTATTGGGGAGGCACAACGCCCTGACCATTTCACGTTAGGCCAGTCCAAGGAGACCCTATGGCCGTTGCCCCTAGCAAGAGTGCGGCGCAGAAAGCTGCAAACCAGCATTCCAAAGAGGTCAGCACGACCAAGGAGCCCGCCAAAAGCGGTTCAATGGCCCCGCAGGTCGCGGAATTCGACAAGGAACAGGAACTGTTTGCGCTGCGCGAAATGCTGCTCATCCGGCGTTTCGAGGAGAAGGCCGGTCAGATGTACGGCATGGGCCTGATCGGCGGCTTCTGCCACCTCTATATCGGACAGGAAGCCGTCGTCGTCGGCATGCAGTTGGCGATTAAGGAGGGCGACCAGGTCATCACCGGCTACCGTGATCACGGCCACATGCTGGCTTGCGGCATGGAATCCAAGGGTGTGATGGCGGAGTTGACCGGGCGCCGCGGCGGTTATTCCAAGGGCAAGGGCGGCTCCATGCACATGTTCTCCGTCGAGAAGAACTTTTTCGGCGGTCACGGCATCGTTGCCGCGCAGGTGCCGCTGGGAACCGGATTGGCGTTCGCCAACCGCTATCGCAAGAACGACCATGTCAGCCTGACCTATTTCGGTGATGGCGCTGCCAATCAAGGGCAGGTTTACGAGAGCTTCAACATGGCGCAGCTCTGGAAGCTGCCGGTCATCTACATCATCGAAAACAATCGCTACGCGATGGGGACCTCGGTCTCGCGGTCTTCCGCTCAGACGGACTTTTCCAAACGCGGCCTGTCCTTCGATATTCCGGGACTTCAGGTTGACGGGATGGACGTTCGTGCGGTCAAGGCTGCGGGCGACATGGCCGTCCAGTGGTGCCGCGACGGCAAGGGTCCCTATATCCTCGAAATGATGACCTACCGGTATCGGGGCCATTCAATGTCCGATCCGGCGAAGTACCGCACACGCGAGGAGGTCGAAAAAATTCGGACCGAACGCGATCCGATCGAACAGGTGCGTCAACGATTGCTGACCAAAAAGCTCGTGACCGAAGACCAGTTGAAGAAGATCGATTCGGAAGTCCGGGCGATTGTCAACGAGGCTGCCGAATTCGCCACGCACGATCCGGAGCCGGACCCGTCAGAACTCTACACAGACGTGTTGCAGTAACAGATCACTCCGTCAGTATAACCGCTTTTGCCACCCATGAAACGCCCTCGGTTCAACGCTCAACGGATTTCGTAAAGCCAATGCCGATTCAAGTCCTGATGCCCGCACTGTCGCCCACGATGGAAAAGGGCAATCTTGCCAAATGGCTGAAAAAAGAGGGCGAGGCCATTCGGTCCGGTGACGTTATCGCCGAGATTGAAACCGACAAGGCAACCATGGAAGTGGAAGCCGCAGACGAAGGAACGTTGGGCAAAATTCTGGTGCCGGAAGGCACCGCCGACGTGGCGGTCAATACCCCGATTGCAATGATCCTGGCTGATGGCGAGGACGCCTCAGCGATCAACACGTCGAGCCCGGACGTCCAGGAACGTGTCGCCGAGTCGGCGCCACCTGTTGGCGAAGCCGACATCCATGAGCCGATCCAAGCGCCGACCGCCGCCCCCGAAACAAGGCAGCTTGAACCTGATGAAGTCAGCGATCCGGAAATTCCGGCCGGAACGGAATTTGTCACCATGACGGTGCGCGAAGCCCTGCGCGACGCGATGGCCGAGGAAATGCGCCGCGACCCGGACGTGTTTGTCATGGGCGAGGAAGTCGCGGAATATCAAGGCGCCTACAAGATCACCCAGGGACTGTTGCAGGAATTCAGCGCCGACCGGGTCATCGACACGCCGATTACGGAACACGGATTTGCCGGCCTTGGGGTCGGCGCCGCGCTTGCGGGGCTAAAGCCGATCGTCGAATTCATGACTTTCAACTTCGCCATGCAGGCGATGGATCAGATCATCAATTCCGCTGCCAAGACCCACTATATGTCGGGTGGCCAGATCGGAACGCAGATCGTCTTCCGCGGACCCAATGGCGCGGCGGCCCGCGTGGGTGCACAGCACAGCCAGGATTTTTCCGCCTGGTACTCCAACATCCCCGGCCTGACCGTGATCGCGCCATACACAGCCGCTGATGCGAAAGGCTTGCTGAAGGCGGCGATCCGCGATCCCAATCCGGTGATCTTTCTGGAAAACGAAATCCTTTACGGCCATAGCTTCCCGGTGCCTAAACTGGATGATTTCATTCTGCCGATCGGCAAGGCGCGCATCGCACGTGCCGGTGACCATGTGACGATCGTCGCCTGGTCGATGGGCATGAGCTACGCGTTGAAGGCCGCCGAGGAACTGGAAAAGGACGGCATCGAAGCCGAGGTGATCGATCTGCGAACGCTGCGGCCGATGGATAGCGCGACGATCATTGCTTCGGTGAAAAAGACGGGGCGCCTGGTCACTGTAGAAGAGGGTTGGAAACAATCCGGCGTTGGCGCGGAAATTGCGGCGCGCGTGATGGAAGACGCTTTCGATTGGCTCGATGCGCCGGTGACGCGCGTATCCGGAAAAGACGTGCCGATGCCCTACGCGGCCAATCTGGAGAAACTCGCATTGCCTTCGGTCGCCGACGTCGTGGCCGCCGCGAAATCAGTCTGTTATCGCTGAGGGCCGCGCCATGCCGATCAACATCCTGATGCCCGCATTGTCGCCCACCATGGAGGCCGGCAATCTTGCGCGCTGGCTCAAGAAGGAAGGCGACGCCGTTAAGTCCGGTGACGTGATCGCCGAGATCGAGACCGACAAGGCGACCATGGAAGTCGAGGCGGTCGACGAGGGCGTGCTGGCCAAAATCGTGGTTCCGGAAGGGACCAACGACGTGCCGGTTAACAAGGTCATTGCGGTCCTGGCGGCTGACGGCGAAGACGTCAAGGCCGCGGCATCAAGCGCCGGTGCAGCTGCAGCGCCACCGCCGGCGGCGGCCGCCAAACCGGAGGCAAAGCCGCCAGCGCAAGCCGAGCTCAAACCTACGTCGTCCCCACCGGCACCGCGATCGCCTGCGCCGCCGGCCCCCGCAGCATCGGTGGCCGCTCCCGGTGCCGCGACCTCGCGGTTATTTGCTTCACCGCTGGCCCGCCGGATGGCCAAGGAAGCCGGCATCGAACTCGCCCGTATACAGGGTTCCGGACCGCACGGCCGGATTGTCGCGCGCGACGTCGACGCCGCGCGGAGCGGCAAGGGCCTGCGTGCGCCGGCCGCGGCCGAGGCAGGAACACCGCAGCCGATCCAGGCGCCGTCCGACGATAAGATCCGCGCGCTGTTCGCGGACGGCAGCTACGAAGTCGTCCCACACGACACCATCCGCAAGGTCATCGCCCGGCGCCTTGTCGAGGCGAAGCTCACCATCCCGCACTTTTATCTGACCGTCGATTGCGATATCGGCCGGCTCCTTGCCGCACGCGAAGAGATCAACGCGGCTGCGCCGAAGGACGAGGACGGCAAGCCGGCGTTCAAGCTGTCCGTCAACGACTTCGTCATCAAGGCGTTGGCGCTGGCATTGCGGCGCGTGCCCGACGCTAATGTGACCTGGACCGAAGGCGGCATGCTCAAACACCGGCAATCCGATGTCGGCGTCGCGGTCTCGATCCCCGGCGGTTTGATCACGCCGGTCATCCGCAAGGCGGAAACGAAATCGTTGTCCGTCATCTCCAACGAGATGAAGGATTTCGCAGTCCGCGCGCGTGCCCGCAAGCTGAAGCCGGAAGAGTATCAGGGCGGCTCCAGTGCCGTGTCCAATCTCGGCATGTACGGCATCAAGGACTTCGCCGCCGTCATCAACCCGCCGCACGCAACAATTTTAGCGGTCGGCGCTGGAGAAGAACGCGCCATCGTCCGCAACGGCAAGGTCGAGGCGGCGTGGATCATGTCGGTGACGCTGTCGACCGACCACCGCGCGGTCGACGGTGCGCTCGGCGCGCAAATGCTCGGCGCGTTCAAATTATTGATCGAGAACCCGGTGATGATGGTGGTGTGACCGGCAGCCGCAACGGCTCGTCGCGGCGCGCATCGAACCAGCGGAGTGCCTTGGTATTGACAACAACAAATCCGGAAATCCGCCCCGCTCGCAAATCCGACGCCTGCGCGCTGGCTGTCCTTGTCGACATCGCGGGCGAGGGGATGCCGTCGTTTATGTGGAACACCATGAAAGCGCCTGGCCAGTCGCTGCTGGAGTTTGGGCGGTCGCGCGCCGCGCGCGATACCGGTGCGTTTTCCTGGCGCAACGCGACCGTCATTGAAGTTGACGATGAGGTCGCCGGCTGCCTGATCGACTATCGCCTCGACGATCCTTACGACAGCGGCGACCTGAGCGAAATTCCCGAGAGCATCCGTCCCCTTGTGGAACTTGAGGCCAAGGCGCCGGGCTCATGGTACGTCAACGTGCTGGCGGCGTTTCCGGAATTTCGCGGGCAGGGGCTCGGCACCCGGCTGCTGGAGCGCGCCGAAGAGCGCGCGCGTGCCGCCGGCGCCCGCGAGGCCAGCGTCATTGTCGCCAGCGCGAACACAGGGGCCGCGCGGCTCTACGCTCGCGTCGGCTATGGCGAACGGGCGCGCCTGCCCGTCATCGCTGGTCCCGGCGCCGACCACGGCGGCGACTGGGTGCTGCTGACCAAGGCGGTCGCCAGATGAAGCCGTGGCTCGCCTACCTGGTCGCGATTGGTGCCGCGCTGCTGTCGATTGTCGTGATCAGTGCAATCTGGATTGTCTTCCTCCAGACCGGTCCGCAGCTCGATGCCTGGGTCGCCGGCCCCATGATCTTGGCGGTGCCCGTGGCGCTGATGATCTTGATGGCGATGTGGTTGATCGCGCGCGCCGCACTGGCGCGCTGGATCGCGTGGAGCACGGTCCGCGTTTTGGCCGGCTCGCTTGTCCTTGCCTATCTCGCCACAGCGGTTACCTGTGGACCGATTGCCTGCTTTCGGGCGCTCCCGAGCTTCGGAGTGGGTTGGTTCCTGGTCATCGGGACCACGATCGCAGCCGGCGTCCACCACGCGACATTCCTTCAGCTGATCAGTAAGACGGCCAATCGGCCGAGGATCTAGCAGCGAGGGGATGACTCCGCGCCTTGGATGATTTAGTTGGCTTTGGCTGCGGCCCGCCCAGGCTCAAACGTAAGAGACCCGAAATGGCAGATACCTCCTTCGACCTCATCATCATTGGCTCCGGGCCCGGCGGTTATGTCGCCGCAATTCGAGCAGCGCAGCTGGGATTGAGGACGGCCATTGTGGAGCGCGACCATCTCGGCGGTATCTGCCTGAACTGGGGCTGCATTCCGACCAAGGCCCTGCTGCGTTCGGCGGAAATCTACCATCACATCCAGCATGCGCAGGATTTCGGGCTGGTAGTGGAGAAGGCCAGCTACGATCCCGGCGCCGTCGTCAAGCGCTCGCGCGCAGTCTCCAAGCGCCTCAATGACGGTGTCGGCTTCCTGATGCGCAAGAACAAGGTCTCGGTCATCTGGGGCGAGGGCACGATCGAAGCTGCCGGGAAGGTCACCGTCAAGCCCTCGAAAAGCGAGGCTCCGAAGGGAGCGCTCGGGGCCGGGACCTACCAGGCCAAGCACATCATCATCGCCACCGGCGCGCGACCGCGCATCCTGCCCGGCCTTGAGCCGGACAAAAAGCTGATCTGGACCTATTTCGAAGCCATGGTCCCGCAGAGCATTCCAAAGTCTCTGCTCGTTGTCGGCTCAGGCGCGATTGGAATCGAATTTGCGTCGTTCTATCGGACCATGGGGGCGGACGTGACAGTGGTCGAAGTCCTGCCCCAGATTCTGCCCGTCGAAGATGCCGAGATCGCAGCACTCGCCCGCAAGGCCTTCGAAAAGCAGGGCATCAAGATCCTGACCGGCGCCAAAGTCACCAAACTCGAAAAGAAGGCTGATTCGGTCACCGCTACGATCGATGACGGCAAGGGCGGCACGCAGACGATGACTGTGGACCGGGTGATCTCGGCGGTCGGGGTTGTCGGCAATGTCGAGAACCTCGGTCTGGAAAAGCTGGGGGTCAAGATCGAGCGCGCCACGATCGCGATCGATGGCTACGGACGCACGAGTGTTCCCGGCATCTACGCCATCGGCGATGTCGCCGGTCCGCCCATGCTCGCGCACAAGGCCGAGCACGAGGGCGTCATCTCCGTCGAGGCGATCAAGGGCCTCAAGCCGCATCCGATGGACAAGCGGCTGATTCCGGGCTGCACCTATTGCTCGCCGCAGATCGCCTCGGTCGGGCTGACTGAGCAGGCGGCCAAGGAGAAGAAGATCGAGATTCGCGTCGGCCGCTTTCCGTTCGCCGGCAACGGCAAGGCCATCGCGCTGGGTGACGACCAGGGTCTCGTCAAGGTGATCTTCGACAAGAAGACCGGACAACTCCTTGGCGCTCACATGATCGGTGCCGAAGTCACCGAACTGATCCAGGGCTATGTGATCGCGATGAACCTGGAGACCACCGAAGAAGAGCTGATGCACACGGTCTTTCCGCATCCAACCTTGTCGGAAATGATGAAGGAAGCGGTGCTGGATGCCTATGGGCGAGTTTTGAATATTTAAGACGGCGTTAGTCTACCTCAACATTCGAAATCAAAAGGGCCCCGGAGCCATGCTCCGGGGCCTTTCAACTTTAGGCTTTGACGGATTCGTTCGGCTTAGTAGCCACCGAACTTGTAGTTCACACCAACACGAGCAACGACCGCTGTATTGGAGATCTTGGTCTGCGTGGTGCCGTAAACGCTGTAGGGGTAATTTTCGTAGTAACCGCTGCCCGGCAGAACATTCGTGCTGCCAAGGTCCACATAAAGGGCTTCAGCCTTCACCGTCCAATTCGGCGAGAACATGTGTTCGATACCGCCACCGACTGTCCATCCTGTCCGCGTCTGGCTCTTGCTTTGCGTGAAGCCGCCATACATTATAATAATCGTCGTACAGGTTGGCGGAGAGCGAATTCTTTACACCGCCAAACGCGACACCGCCGGTAGCGTAGATCATGGTCGGACCCCAGGCGTAACCTAGGCGGCCGCGAATTGTCGCAAGCCAAGTCAGTTCGCTTGAAATGGTCCCGTTGCGCCGAGATCGTAGTACACGTAAAATACGTCGTAAACGAACGGCTGGCGGAAACCTTCGCGGAGACCCAGTTTAAATCGCCTTCGATACCATAGACCCATGGGCCACCCTGCCAATTATATCCGATGGTGCCGCCGAAAGGTGCCACCAGCCTTGGTCTTCGAATTCGAGGTATTCCAAGTGTCGTAATAGCAGGAGCTGTAGTAACAACTCTCAATGTAATCAGTCGTGGTGGCCTTCACAGTGTTCCAAACGGCACCGCCGTTGACACCGATATAAAACCCGGCCCAAGTCAGCGGCGGGGGCACGAACACTGGTGCGGGAGGAGCCTTGTAAACAGGCATGTCCGCGGCAACCGCCCCGCTCACCACGAATGCCGACATGGCCGCAGCCAATAGATACTTCTTGGTCTTCATTTTTGCTCGTCCCTATGTTCACTACCTGTTGCGAAGCACCGGTTTCCTGGGATTGTCTGTCAACCGAGGGGCCAAGAAAGTTAACCGATGCTTCTTGGCCTCTGGGCGTTTCCGCCCCCTTCGTATGTGGAATCGTTTAGCATATGGTTACGTTAAAGGCTGTGACCGCGCGGCAACACATCACCGAAAACCGCTGTACGGTTCGGTCGGGATTGCCTCGTGATTTGCGATTTTCTGACAAAAATAAGCCACATTTAGAAATTTATCCTTTATTGTGTCGATATTTATTAAAAATATTCTAAATGAAGTGTCCTGATGCCTTCCGCTCGCCCAATCTCGGCTTCTCTAGGGACAACCGAATTCGGTTCGATAAGGCAAATTATTTCTTTATCGCGACCCGCAAATAAAAATGGTCCCGAGGTGAAATCTCGGGACCATCGAGGAATTATAGATTCCGATGGAGCGGAAGCGGCTTACCAGTGGTAGTTGACGCCGACACGAGCGATGACCTCGGTATTTTTGAAAGTCGTCGAATAACCGCAACCGTCATAGCAGGACGTGACGGTCTTCTTGCCGAGATCGACATAGAGCGCTTCGCCCTTCAGGCTCCACTTCGGCGCAAACATCCACTCGAAGCCGCCGCCTGCAGTCCAACCGGTGCGGGTCGAACTGTCATTGTAGCTGAAATACCCATTGCCCCAGGAGTTCTTGACACCACCGAAGGCGACGCCGCCGGTGCCGTAGATCATGAAATTGTCATTCCAGGAATAGCCGATCCGACCACGGACCGTACCAAGCCAATTCAGCTTATGTTCGGCAGTCCCGTTGTTAAGATAACCGGTGCCGGCGAGGCTGGCTTTAGCCGAGACCCAGTTAATGTCGCCTTCAATACCGTAGACCCAGGGGCCGCTCTGCCAATTGTAGCCGGCTTGAGCGCCGATCGTTCCTCCGACCTTTGTCTTTGAGGCCGAGGAAGACGCGTAACCGTAATAGGTATCCCACGGAGCGGATTCCGTGGCCTCAGTCTTGTTCCAAACGGCACCGATATTGAAACCGATATACGGCCCAGCCCACGTGATCGGGGGCGGAACGTAAACGGGAGCAGGTGGAGCCTTGTAGACCGGCATGTCGGCAGCGCCGGCGACCGTGGCAAAAGCTGCGGTTGAAGCTGTAGCCAGCAAATAGCCTTTGATCCTCATTGTTGCTGTCCCCTGTGTTGCGATGAGCTTCGACCGCTCTGCGCCCCAATTCAGCAGAACCGGTACTCGTTACGCGAACCAGACTGCGACCCGATTGCTCAACGGAAGAACCAATAAAAATCGTTTACCATTTTGCCGTAACTATTTCTGTCACCCTAAAGCAACACACAGAAGAAAAACGTGGTTTATATTGTATGTTTTTCCAACGGCATACAAGAAATGCCAAAGTAACATTTTACCAGAAATACGTTCCATTCCGAGTGTTGTTTCGGTATCAACAATTTCCGTGCGAACAACAACCCTGGAGTGTTAGTGCGCTCGGGCCTTGGCCAGTTCTGGCAGCAGACGCCGATCGATCTTTCCCATCTCGTTGCGCGGAATGGATTCAAGCCGTACGAAGCGCACCGGCACGAAATTGTGGGGCAGTTTCTGTTGGCAGTGAATGTGCATTGAGCGTTCGTCAATTCCTGCGCGCGAAACCAGGGCGGCCCACATTTCTTCAATTCCGAATTGATTGATAATTGTGAAAGCTGCGGCGTCCTCCACACCACCGAATGACGTCAGAACCGATTCCACAAATTCCGGCTTTACCTTGTCGCCACCAAGATTCATGACCGTCTTCTGGCGGCCTGAAATGATCAGCAATTGCTCGGCGGTTACCGTCCCGATGTCACCGGGATAGAACCAACCGCCGCGGAAGGCGAGCGCCGATTCTTTCGGATCGCCGACATATTCCATGGCATTTAGCGGTCCTCGAATTCGAACCAGTCCTTCTCGCCCGAGCGGCAACGGCTGATCGGATTCGTCCACGGATTGAACAATCATGCCCGGTGTCAGATAGCCGACCGCGCCCTGGGTTTTGGCGATAACATGCGCGGGCGCGGCCGCAACCATGCTCGTTTCTGTAGACCCGTATGCGGAAACAACGTTTGTGCACAATCGGGCCCGTACGCGCTCGGACAGCGATGGCATCAGCTGGCTGCCGCCCGACATAATCATGCCCAGATTGCAGGGCTTCGCGGTGTGCTCTTCATAGTATTCGAGATAGTTCGCAAGACCGGCCGGTGCGCCGACCCAATTTTGGACGCCATAAAAATCGAACGCCTCTGTGGTCGCGTCCGCATTGCTGCCGATGAAAAACACCGTCCCGCCGCGCGACAACATATAAATCAGGAAAAAGTATCCGAGCGAGGTCGCAAACCCGAGGTCGACATAGGTCCGGGCGCAAAACGGTAACCGATTGCCGAATACGAGATCGTTGCGGAACAGCCGTTCGCTGACTTGACGATGACTGAAAGCGACAGCTTTCGGATCACCCGTCGTTCCGGATGTCAGGACAAACCGGCAGATGTCGTCTACCACCGTAGGCAAGAACTGCGAAGCAGATATCGGCGAGCCATCGCCGGTTGCCCAGGAAAACTCAGACAAAATGGTCTGTTTGGCCCCGGTAAATGGATAGCTCGTATCGGAGATAACCGCATCGAAGGGTATATCGCGCGGCAACTCGGGATCGCGGCCGGAAACGGAAATGATCCCGAGCCGCGCGAGCGCCAGGATCAATGCCGCATGAAAAATGTTGTCCTTTATAAAGATGGCGACAACGCTGCCGCGTTGCAGTCCAGTTCCCATCAGCCTGCGGGTAACACTGTTGACGATCTTTTCCAGGCGCCCATACGTAATCACGGTGTGCTGTTCGCCGGGCACACAAAGCGCTGGCGCGTCTGGGCTTATCTTGCATTGGAACAGAATAGGATCGACGATATTCACGGCGAAAATGCACTCCTGGAATTGGGGCGCTTGGTTTGGGCATCTCCATATGCACCATGGAAAATGTCAAGCATAGGACATTGGGCCGTGACGAGGGCGACCTGACGACGTCCCAGGCCAGCAAAGAACACTACGGTTGGGCAAAGCTGGATGTGAAGTCAATCATCCGCCGAAAGAGGGCCGAGGCCATGGGCGTACTGACCTGGATCATCGTCGGACTGATCGCCGGCTGGCTGGCGGCGAAAATCACCGACGCGCCGCACGGCCTGATCCGTAATCTCATCGTCGGGCTCGTCGGCTCGCTGTTCGGCGGCTTCCTGTTCAGCAAGCTCGGCATCCAGGCGGTGCCGGATTTCTGGGGTGAACTGATTACCGCGACGATCGGCGCCGTGGTTCTGTTGTTCATCTGGCAGGCGATCCGCAGGGCGTGATCGCGGGGCGGCTTGAAATCGCAGGCCGCGCATCCACTAGCTGCCGGCCGGCGCGTCTTGCGGCCGATCTACCCATTGCGTAAGTACGGAAGGACCCTTTTGGAGTTTCCATGGTTGTCGTTCTCGACACGATCAACGGATCCGAGGCCAGGCCGCGCCATCCCGAGAAGGCGCATCGCCCGGACGCGCCGATGCCAAAAAAGCCGACCTGGATTCGGGTCAAGGCGCCGATGTCGCCGGGTTATGCCGCGACGCGGGAGATCGTGCGCGCCAATGGCCTGCACACGGTCTGTGAGGAGGCTGGCTGCCCCAATATCGGCGAATGCTGGGAGAAGAAGCACGCCACCTTCATGATCATGGGCGACACCTGCACCCGCGCCTGCGCCTTCTGCAACGTCAAGACCGGACTTCCCGCGGCGCTCGATCCGAACGAGCCGGCGCATGTCGCCGCCGCAATTGCCAAGCTCGGCCTGGCCCATGTGGTCATAACCTCGGTCGACCGTGATGATCTTTCGGACGGCGGAGCGCGCCATTTCGCCGAAGTCATCCGCGCCATCCAGGAGCAATGCCCGCGCACTACGATCGAGGTGTTGACCCCCGATTTCCTGCGCAAGGATGGAGCATTGGGCACCGTCGTCGCGGCGCAACCGGACGTGTTCAACCACAATCTGGAAACCGTGCCGTCGAAGTACCTGACGGTGCGGCCGGGTGCGCGCTACTTCCATTCCATCCGGCTGTTGCAACAGGTCAAGGAAATCGACCCAGGCATGTTCACCAAATCCGGCATCATGGTCGGTCTCGGCGAACAGCGAAACGAAGTGCTGCAGGTGATGGACGATCTGCGCGCGGCCGACGTCGATTTTCTGACCATCGGGCAGTACCTGCAACCGACCCGCAAGCACCATGCTGTCGAGCGCTTCGTCACGCCGGAGGAATTTGCCGGATATGAGGCCATCGCCTACGCCAAGGGCTTCCTGATGGTTTCGGCGAGCCCGTTGACGCGCTCGTCCCATCACGCCGGCGAGGATTTCGCGCGTCTCAAGGCCGCCCGCGCCGCGCGCGTTGCGCGTTGAGCCATGCCGCAGTTTTCGTCGTCGCGGCGCGTGGCTCATTCGGCTTCCGACATGTTCGATCTGGTCGCCGACGTTGAACAATACCCGCAATTCGTCCCACTCTGTGAGCGGTTGCGCGTGCGTCAGCGCCAAGAGCGCGAGGGCGGGATCATGGTCGTGATCGCCGATATGACGGTCGCTTACAAATTTGTTCGCGAGACTTTCACCAGCCGCGTGACTCTCGACCGGAACAATCTGCAGATCCGGGTCGAATATCTCGACGGCCCATTCAGCAAGCTCGACAATCGTTGGACGTTTCAGGCCATCGGAGAGGGCGCTAGTACCGTTGCGTTCTTCATCAGCTATGAATTTCGCAGCCGTACGCTCGGGCTTTTGATGGGAGCGATGTTCGACCAGGCATTCCGCCGGTTCGCCGACGCTTTCGAGCGTCGCGCCGATCAGGTTTATGCCAAGCCTCGCACTCAGGCCTGACCGCCGCCCGCCAACGTTTCCAGCATCACCAGCGCCTCGATCACCGTTAGTTCCCGCACCTTGCTGCGTCCGATATCGCCGAAGCGTTTTTCGCGGTGCATGCAGCGGCCGTCGCGGGTGGCGGCGGCGAGATGCACGAGCCCGACCGGCTTGGTCTCGGTCGCGCCGCCCGGGCCGGCGATCCCGGTGACCGCCACCGAAAGGTCCGCACCGGCGCGCGCCAGCGCGCCATCGGCCATCGCTTCGGCGGTCTGCCGGCTGACCGCTCCGAAGCTTTCGATCGTGTCCTGCGGCACGCCGATCATCGCGTGCTTGGCGGCGTTCGAATAGGTGACGAAACCGCAATCGAGCACGGCCGACGAACCGGGAACTTCCGTCAGCGCCGCGGCGATCAATCCGCCGGTGCACGATTCCGCGGTGACGATCTTGAAGTGCCGCTGGCGGCAGATCTCGATCACCCGCAGCGCGGCCGCACGCAGTGTCTCGTCGATCATGAATCGCTCCCCGGCAGCCGGATTGTCGCCGTCGCCAGGGCCGCGATGCCCTCGCGGCGGCCGGTAAAGCCGAGTTGCTCGCTGGTGGTCGCCTTGACCGAAATGCGGTCGATCGGCACCTGCGCGATCTCGGCGATGCGCTGGCGGATGGCGTCGCGGTGCGGACCGATGCGCGGCGCTTCGCAAACGATGGTCACATCGAGTTGCGCAACGCGGCCTTCGCGTTGCCGCACCTTGTCCATGGCATATGCGAGGAAGCGGTCCGACGAGGCGCCTTTCCATTGCGGATCGCTCGGCGGAAAGTGCTGGCCGATATCGCCGTCCGCGAGTGCGCCAAGAATTGCGTCGACCAGGGCATGTAACCCCACATCGGCATCCGAGTGCCCGGTGAGGCCGTGGGTATGCGGAATGCGGACACCCCCGAGCATGACGTGGTCGCCATCGCCAAAGGCGTGGACGTCGTATCCTGTTGCGACGCGAACATCACTGCACTGGCTCCAGCTCGATGCTTCGGCTTTGCGGAAATCTTCGTCTGTCGTCAGTTTCACGTTGCCTTGCTCGCCTTCAAAGATGGTGACGGGCATGCCGGCCCATTCGGCTATGGCCGCATCGTCGGTAAACGTATTCAGTTCGGCCTCGCGCGCACGGCGGTGTGCGGCAAGCAGCTTTTGAAACGAGAATGCCTGCGGCGTTTGAATGTAGCGCAATTGCGATCGATCAAGCGTTCCAGTGACCAGTCCGGTGTCATCCAGTGATTTGACGGTGTCGGAAATTCGCACTCCGGGGATTGCGGCGCCGTGTTCGACGGCGGCTGCAATCGCGCGTGCGACCAGGGCAGGGGACGCAAATGGGCGTGCCGCGTCGTGAACCAGAACAAACTCCGGGTCGTGGGACACCAGCGCCTCGAGGCCCGCGCGAACGGATTCCTGCCGTGTCGCGCCGCCGGAGACGGCAGGGAGCATCGCCATACCTGCAACCGCTGACTGGAAAAGCGTCGCGTCATCCGGATGGACCACCGGCAGGACGACGCCGACCTCGGGATGCTCGGAAAACAGACACAGACTGGTCCGGATCGGCGCAACACCTGCGATCGGCCGGTATTGCTTGGGAATTTCACCGCCGGCGCGCAGACCCCGCCCCGCTGCGACGACGATGGCCGCGACCCGCCTTGCCATTGCTAAATCCATTCTGAAGACATTTCACGGGCTTTAGCGCGCCAGAGCCTGTCCGCAAACTCCATTTATCCGCGCACGCTCGCATTGCCCGGTATGAGGCAAAATGTTGCAACGCAACACTTGCGGAGCGCCAAGTTTTGGCTAAACTATATGCAAATAGGCGCAGCGCCTAATTGATGTGCAGGTACCCCCGGTGGCCCATCGTCTTACGGAGATTACCCCGACCCTGCCGGTCGCCGGCGGGGTCTCAATGCCGAATCGAGTCATCCTTGCCCCGATGTCGGGCGTGACCGACGTTGCATTTCGCCGTCTTGCCCTTCAGCTGGGTGCCGGACTCGTTGTTTCTGAGATGACCGCCGGCAAGGCGTTGGCCGAGGGGTGTCGCACGGCCAAACTCCGCCTGGAATGCAGCGGCATTGGTATTCCGATGGTCCAGCTGGCGGGTTGTGAAGCGCGCTGGATGGCCGAAGGTGCGAAAATTGCCGAATCCAGGGGCGCGGCCGTCATCGATATCAACATGGGCTGTCCGGCCCGTTACGTGACCGGGCTGCAATCGGGGTCCGCGCTGATGCGCGATCTCGACCATGCCTTAAGGCTGATCGAAGCCACGGTCTCGGCCGTCAAGGTGCCTGTAACGCTGAAAATGCGGCTGGGCTGGGACGACCGCTCCCGCAACGCAGCGGAACTGGCGCGGCGTGCCGAACAGGCCGGCGTGAAGATGATCACCGTTCACGGCCGCACCCGCTCGCAGTTCTACAGCGGGAAGGCCGACTGGGGGGCGGTTCGCGCGGTCAAGGATGCGGTCTCCGTGCCGGTCGTGGTCAATGGTGACATCCGCAGTTTTGATGACGCAAATGCCGCCCTCGATGCCTCCGGCGCCGACGCTTTGATGATAGGGCGCGGCGCCCAGGGACGGCCGTGGTTTCCCGGGCAGGTCGCCCGCTATCTTGCAACCGGTGTGCGGGAAAGCGCTCCGCCTCTGGCCGCGCAGCATTCGCTGGTCGCCGGCTATTATGACGATTGCCTTCGTCATTTTGGTTTTGAACTCGGCCGTCGTCACGCCCGCAAACATCTCGGCTGGACGCTTGATACGGCGGCCGCGAGTGTCGGCGCGCCGGTTCACGTTCTCAAGACCTGCCGGCAGCGCGTTTTGACCGCCGAGGAGCCGGCGAAAGTTCACCGCGAGCTCGCGCAAGCATTTGACATTCTGGCGTGGCGGGAGGCGGCCTGATGGTGAGCGGGACACTGGCCAGCGCTTTTCCCTCTGTGACTGCCGACGCAGTTCTCAATGCGTTGCCGCATCCGGTCATCATGGTGGCGAAAGATGGCAAGATCGCCGATGCCAACGTCGCGGCCGAAAACTTCTTTGAGTCGTCGGTAGCGCTGCTGCGGCGGCATGTGCTGCAAGATCTCGTTCCGTTCGGCAGCCCGCTGTTGACCCTGATCGATCAGGTGCGCCTGCGCGGCGCGCCGGTCAACGAATACAAAGTTGATCTCGGGACGCCGCGAAATCCCGGCGAGCGTCTGGTCGACCTTCACGTTGCACCGTTGCCGGAACTGCCCGGCCATGTCGTCGTTATGCTGCAGGAGCGGACGATCGCCGACAAAATGGACCGGCAATTGACGCATCGTAGCGCGGCGCGATCGGTGACGGCACTTGCTGCCATGCTCGCACATGAAATCAAGAACCCGCTGTCTGGAATTCGCGGAGCGGCGCAGTTGCTGGAACAATCGGCTGACGATGAAGATCGGCAGTTGACACGTTTGATCTGTGACGAAGCGGACCGGATCGTCAAACTGGTCGACAGGATGGAAGTATTCACCGACGAGCGGCCGATCGAGCGTGCTCCGGTCAATATTCACGTGGTCCTCGATCACGTTAAGCGGCTCGCCCAATCAGGCACTGGCCGCCACATCAAGTTCGTCGAGGACTATGACCCATCCTTGCCGCCGGTCCTCGGCAACCGCGATCAGTTGGTTCAGGTGTTCTTGAACCTGGTCAAGAACGCTGCCGAGGCGATTGGCGAGAGCGCGACCGATGGCGAAATTCACCTGACCACCGCATTTCGTCCCGGCGTGCGTCTGTCGCTGCCGGGAAAAAGCACCCGCGTGTCTTTGCCGCTTGAGTTTTGCGTGAAGGACAACGGACCCGGCGTGCCGGAAGACCTGCTCCCGCATCTGTTCGATCCATTCGTGACCACGAAACCAACCGGAAGTGGTCTCGGACTTGCATTGGTGGCCAAAATCGTCGGCGACCACGGTGGAATTATCGAATGCGAATCTCAGCCGCGACGGACCGTATTTCGTGTGCTCATGCCGATGTTCCTGGGCCCCCCTATTGACGCGGCCGAAGAGACCTGAAGCGGCCGAAGAGACCTGAAGAGGACTGCGATGCCGACTGGAAGTATTCTGGTGGCCGATGACGATGCGGCAATTCGCACCGTCCTCAATCAGGCGCTCACGCGCGCCGGATACGAAGTGCGATCGACCAGCAATGCAGCGACCTTATGGCGTTGGATCAGCCAGGGTGAGGGCGATCTCGTTATCACCGACGTTGTCATGCCGGACGAGAACGCCTTTGACCTATTGCCGCGCATCAAAAAGGTCCGACCGGATCTGCCGGTCGTCGTGATGAGTGCGCAGAATACCTTCATGACGGCGATCCGCGCCTCGGAACGCGGTGCGTATGAGTATCTCCCCAAGCCATTCGACTTGAAGGAATTGATCGCCATTGTCGGCCGCGCGCTCTCCGAGCCAAAAGAGCGGCCGGCGGCGATTTCGAAGCCTGACGAATTCGATGCCCTTCCCTTGATCGGCCGGTCACCGGCAATGCAGGAAATCTATCGCCTGCTTGCCCGACTGATGCAGACCGATCTGACCGTGATGATCGCCGGCGAGTCGGGGACCGGAAAGGAACTGGTCGCCCGCGCATTGCACGATTACGGCAAACGGCGGACCGGCCCCTTCGTTGCCATCAATATGGCGGCCATTCCGCGCGACCTGATCGAGGCCGAGCTGTTCGGACACGAAAAGGGTGCTTTCACCGGTGCGAGCGCCCGCAATGCAGGTCGTTTCGAGCAAGCCGAAGGCGGCACGCTGTTTCTTGACGAAATTGGCGACATGCCGATGGAAGCTCAAACCCGGCTGCTACGCGTCTTACAGCAAGGTGAGTACACCACGGTCGGCGGCCGCACTCCGATAAAGACCGATGTCCGCATTATCGCAGCGACGAACAAGGACCTGCGGATTCTGATCCAGCAGGGCATGTTCCGGGAGGACCTGTATTTCCGATTGAACGTAGTTCCGCTGCGCCTGCCGCCGCTGCGCGAGCGCCTGGAGGACGTCCCCGATCTGATGCGGCATTTTCTGACTCTGGCCGAGCGTGAGGGCTTGCCGCCGAAACAACTCGATCAGGCCGCGCTCGATCGCCTCAAGCGCTACCGGTGGCCCGGCAACGTCCGCGAACTGGAAAATCTCGCTCGGCGTCTCGCGGCACTCTACCCACAGGAAACGATCACGGCAGCGGTGATCGATGCCGAAATCTCGCAGCCGATGACCCAGTCAGCAGACGAAGAGCGTGCCGAGGAGGGGCTTTCCTCTTCGGTCGAACGCCATCTGGCGACCTATTTCGGAACCTTTGGCGATGAATTGCCACCGCCTGGCCTCTATCACCGCATTCTCCGTGAGATTGAGTATCCCTTGCTTTCGGTTACGCTGGCTGCAACGCGAGGCAATCAAATTCGCGCTGCGGATCTCCTTGGGCTTAATCGCAATACATTGCGGAAAAAAATTCGTGACCTCGATATTCAGATATTTCGCGCAAGTAGCTGAACTTTAGAACGATATCTTGTCCACGGGGCGATCACCCCGCGCCCCGGAATTGTCGCAATTCGGCAACATTGTTGTATAAAAGCACCAATGGTTGCCGAGATCGCGCACGTTTCTGACAGCCCGATCGGGCCAGCCAATCACCGCATTCTTCTCACCTTGGGCCACAGGGGTCGCATACGTCGATGAGTCGCGTTGAGCAGACAGCGACCGCCGAAACGGTCGCTACAGCTTCGCCCCCGCCGAAGGTGGGGGGGCGACTTTTTGGGCCGTTCGCGGTCGGCCTTGCTTTACTCTCGGCGGTCGCAACCTTCGTCGTATTGGCGGACCTGACCCCGATCGTACCGACACACGATGTTGTCGTCAGTCTGCTGCTGGTCAATGCGGCGGCTGTCTTCGTTCTCGTTGGAATCATCGCGCGCGAGGTTTGGCGCATCGTCCAGGCAAGGCGCAAAGGGCGCGCGGCGGCCCGCCTGCACGTTCGCATCGTTGCCCTGTTTTCGATCATTGCCGCCGTGCCGGCGATCATGGTGGCTGTCGTGGCCAGCATCACCTTGGACCGCGGTCTTGACCGGCTGTTTTCTGCTCAGACGCAGGCGGCAATCCAAAACTCGCTCTATGTCTCCGAGGCCTATATCCGCAAGCATGCCGAAGTGCTGCGCGGCGAAACAATCGCCATGGCGGTCGATGTGGCGCGGGCCAAACCGCTGTTCGACAAGGACCGTACGCGGTTTCAGCAGTTTCTTTCCGCGCAGGCCGCGGTGCGCGGCCTACCCGCAGCAAAAATCATCGACCGTGACGCCAAGGTCATCGCGCAGGCTGAAACGCCGATAAAACAGGCGTTTTCCATGCCGAATGCGCGCGCCATGGCGACGGTAACGACGTCCGAGCCGCAAATCGCAGTCTTTCTCGAAAACAAATATGTCGCTTCGATCATCAAGTTGCGCGGCTATGACAACGGCTACCTTTACGTCGCCAGCCAGATCGATCCCCAAGTCGTGGGGCAATTGCGACTGACTCGCGCCAGTGTCATGGAATACGCGGCACTGCAATCGCGTCGGATCGGTGTCCAGATCGCTTTCGGTTTGATGTACACCGTCATTGCGCTGATCGTGCTGTTGTCCGCGGTGTGGATCGGACTGAATTTCGCGAACTATCTCGTCGCCCCGATCAGGCGCCTGATTGGCGCCGCCAACCTAGTTTCCACCGGCAATCTTTACGTCCAGGTTCCGATTCGGCGTTCGGAAGGTGATCTCGCCCATCTCGGCGAAACCTTCAACAAGATGACCCAGGAATTGCGAACCCAACGCGACGACATCGTGCGTGCGCGCGACCTGATCGACAGCCGGCGGCGTTTCACGGAGGCGGTGCTGGCTGGCGCGAGCGCCGGCGTTATCGGTGTCGACTCCGAAGGTCAGGTGAGCATTTTCAATCGCTCGGCCGAACAACTGATAGGATGCAACGAGGCCGATACGCTCGGCAAGCCGCTGTCGGAAATCATCCCCGAACTCGCCGAAATCGTTGACCAGGTTCAAAACGGCGGACAGCGTCTCGTGCAATCGCAGGTCACGATCAGCCGCAACGGCCGCGAGCGCAATCTGCTCGTGCGCGTCACCAGCGAACAGGCCGGCTCGCCGCATCGCGGCTTTGTCGTCACGCTTGACGATATTACCGAACTCGTCGCCGCGCAGCGGACGTCGGCCTGGGCCGATGTCGCCCGCCGCATCGCGCATGAGATCAAGAACCCGCTGACCCCCATTCAGCTCTCCGCCGAGCGCCTGCGCCGCAAATACGGCAAGTCCATCACCGACGATCCGGCCGTGTTCATGCAATGCACCGATACGATTGTTCGCCAGGTTGACGATATCCGGCGGATGGTCGACGAATTCTCGCGCTTTGCGCGCATGCCGAAACCGGTGATCGCCGCTGAGGATGTCGCCGATACGGTGCGCCAGGCGGCTTTCTTGATGCGGGTCGGCTATCCGGACATCGACATCCCGGTCGAACTTGCCGAGGATCCTATGCCGGCGCACTTCGACCGGCGGCTGATCTCACAGGCGCTGACCAACCTGATCAAGAATTCCGCCGAGGCAATCGCGGCGGTGCCGGCCGACGAGCTTGGAAAAGGCACCATTGCTATTGCTGCCGCGCGCGACGGCAGCGACATCATCATCGACATCGTCGACAATGGCGTCGGTCTGCCGACCGAGAACCGCAACCGCCTGCTTGAGCCTTACGTGACGACGCGCGAGAAGGGCACCGGCCTGGGGCTCGCGATTGTCGGTCGGATTCTCGAGGACCATGGCGGCCTGATTGAACTTCACGACGCATCTCAGAAAATCCCGGGGCAACGCGGCGCCTGGATTCGTTTGCGGTTTGCTGCAGAGGCAGATCAGACCGCGGACGTACCGGAGCCCATAACAGCAATGAACGAGCGGTAGGCATGGCGGCGGACATCCTTATCGTCGATGACGAAGCGGATATTTGTGAACTGGTGGCCGGGATCCTGCAGGACGAAGGCTACACCACGCGCACGGCGCGCAATGGCGATGATGCGCTGGCGGCGGTCGCGGCGCGGCGTCCGAGCATGGTGTTCCTCGACATCTGGCTGCAGGGCAGCCGCCTGGACGGGCTGCAGATTCTCGATGCGGTCAAGCAGCAGCACACCGAATTGCCGATCGTGATGATTTCCGGCCACGGCAATATCGAAACCGCCGTCGCCGCGATCAAGCGCGGCGCCTACGACTTCATTGAAAAGCCTTTCAAAGCCGACCGCCTGGTACTGGTTGCCGATCGCGCGCTCGAGACGCTGCGCCTCAAGCGCGAGGTCAAGGCGCTCAAGCAGCTCGCGCCGCAGCCGAGCAACGTGATTGGTCATTCGCCGGCCATCAATCAGCTCCGTCAAACGATCGACAAGGTGGCGCCTACCAACAGCCGGATCCTGATCGTCGGGCCGTCGGGGGCGGGAAAGGAACTGGTTGCACGGACCATTCACGGCGCCTCGGCGCGCGCCAATGGCCCGTTCGTTGTAATCAATGCCGCTGCGATCACACCGGACCGCATGGAGGTCGAACTGTTCGGAATTGAACAGGGCGACGGCGGGATCGGACGCAAGATCGGGGCGCTGGAAGAGGCGGACGGCGGTACCTTGTTTATCGATGAAATCGCCGACATGCCGCGCGAGACCCAGAACAAGATTCTCAGGGTCTTGGTCGACCAGACCTTCCAGCGTGTCGGCGGCACCAACAAGGTCACGGTCGATGTGCGGATCGTTTCGTCGACCGGGCGCAATATCGAAGCGGAAATCGCGGCCGGGCGATTCCGCGAGGATCTCTACCATCGCATGTCGGTGGTGCCGATCCGGGTGCCGCCACTGGCGGAGCGGCGTGAAGACATCCCGCACCTGGTCGAATATTTCATGGACCAGATTTCGAACGCCACCGGCCTGCCCAAGCGTCGGATTGGCGACGACGCCATGGCGGTGCTGCAGTCGCACAACTGGCCGGGCAATGTCCGGCAGTTGCGGAACAACGTCGAGCGGCTGATGATCCTTGCCGGTGGCGATCCTGATGCCACCATCAACGCCAGCATGCTGCCGCCTGATGTCGGTTCCATGATTCCGACCATGCCGAATGGCAATGGCGGCGAACAGCTGATGGGATTGCCTCTGCGTGACGCCCGCGAACTGTTCGAACGCGAATATCTCGTGGCACAGATCAGCCGGTTCGGCGGCAACATTTCACGGACCGCGGAGTTTGTCGGGATGGAGCGCTCGGCTTTGCATCGCAAACTCAAAGCACTCGGCATCGATTGAGCCGGTATTGATGTCCCGCATTGCCTACGTCAATGGCCAGTATTGCCGCTCGGACCGCGCGATGGTTCACATTGAGGACCGCGGCTATCAGTTTTCTGATGGCGTCTACGAGGTCTGTGAGATCCGCGATGGCCACCTTGTGGACGAACGCCGCCACACGGAGCGTCTGCGGCGGTCACTTGCTGAATTGAAGATCCATCCGCCGATGTCCGCGACCGCGCTCGGGCTGGTCATGCGAGAGGTGGTATCGCAAAATCGGGTGGTAAACGGCATCGTCTACGTTCAGGTGACGCGGGGTGTCGCGCGCCGCGATCACGCATTCCCGAATTCAGATATCAAACCGAGCCTGGTCGTCACCGCGCGTTCGTTAAATCGGGCGGCCGGCGACAAGACCGCGGCGGTGGGGATTGCCGTCATAACGGTCCCGGACAATCGCTGGGATCGGGTCGACATCAAGTCAATCGCACTGCTGCCGAATGTCTTGGCGAAACAGGCTGCTCGTGAACAGGGGGCAAAGGAGGCCTGGTTCGTCGATCACGAGGGGTTTGTCACCGAGGGAGCCTCGAGCAACGCCTGGATTGTGACCGCCGACAACTGCGTCGTCACACGGCCGGCGGATAGTGGCATTCTGCGCGGTATCACTCGTACCGTGCTGCTGTCGGTGATTCAGGACCACGGCTACCGGCTTGAGGAGCGGCCTTTTACCGTTGCGGAGGCCTATGCCGCCCGCGAGGCGTTCGTGACCTCTGCCAGCCAGGCGGTCATGCCGGTCGTTCGAAATCGACGGGCGGGTCGTCGGGCAGGGCACACCAGGACCGCTTGCAACCGCTTTGCGTCAGGATTTCCATCGCCACGCGGAAATTTCGGCCCATACGACCGGTCGCGGTGGCTTCGGGACCGCCGGAGCGCCAACTTAGGCTTGCGCTGCCGGTAGACCTACCATCTAATAGCTCTGCCGACCCCCGCGTTTAGTTATAAAACGGGGAGAATCGACCTTAAAAAAATCCTCGCGGGGCAGGGGTCCGCGAGCAAATAATGGAACAACGGCAATGGCAGCCGATCGGGCACAGAACCTACAGGACACTTTCCTTAATCACGTTCGAAAAGGCAAAATTCCACTCACGATCTTCCTGGTCAACGGCGTCAAGCTCCAGGGTGTGGTGACGTGGTTCGACAATTTTTGTGTATTGCTGAGACGCGACGGGCACTCGCAATTGGTCTACAAGCACGCCATCTCGACAATCATGCCCGGACATCCCATTCAGCTTTTCGAGGGTGGCGAAGAGCCGCCCGCCGGAGATAAGCCGTAGTTGGAACCCCGGCGGTTCAGCACGCAGGTCGATCGGCCTGAAGCCGACGCGCGACGGGATGCAACCGGTCGCGCCATGGTGACTGAACCCTATCTCCGCCGCCCGCCTGTGACCGCGTCTGACCGTGCGGTCGCCGGATTCGAGCGGACTCCGTCCGCGCGGCTTGAAGAAGCGATCGGTCTTGCGCTTGCCATTGATCTCGATGTCGTTGAATCCGGACTAGTCCCGCTGACGGAGCGGCGCCCCGCGACCTATATCGGCAGTGGAAAAGTCGAGGAACTGGCCGGGCTGATCAAGACCTCCGAGATCGAACTGGTGGTCATGGACTGTGCGTTGTCACCGGTGCAACAACGCAACCTGGAGAAAGCCTGGAACGTCAAGGTGCTCGATCGCACCGGCCTGATCCTCGAAATTTTCGGACGGCGGGCGCGGACACGCGAGGGCAGCCTTCAGGTCGAACTGGCGCATCTGAATTATCAAAAGAGCAGGCTGGTCAGGTCTTGGACGCATCTGGAACGCCAGCGCGGCGGTTTCGGCTTTCTCGGCGGCCCGGGCGAAACCCAGATCGAGGCCGACCGCCGTATCATCGAACAGCGCATTGCGCATATTGAGGCCGACCTCGCCAAGGTCAAACAGACCCGGCGGCTGCACCGTGACAGCCGCAAGCGCGTGCCGTATCCGATTGTTGCGCTGGTCGGCTACACCAATGCCGGCAAGTCGACCTTGTTCAATCGGATGACCAGTGCCACCGTGCTCTCGGCTGATATGTTGTTTGCCACGCTCGATCCAACCTTGCGCGCTGTCGATCTGCCGCATGGCACCCGCATCATCCTATCGGACACGGTCGGCTTCATTTCTGATCTTCCCACCATGCTGATCGCCGCATTCCAGGCAACCCTGGAGGAGGTTGTCGAGGCCGATGTCATCCTGCATGTGCGCGACATGTCGCATCCGGATTCGGAAGCGCAATCGCATGACGTCGAAAACGTGCTTGTGCAACTTGGCATCGATGCCGCCGACCACGACCGGCTGATCGAGGTCTGGAACAAGATCGATCTGTTGGATGCGGCAAACCTGGAGCGGCTCAGCAATCTGGCGGACCGGCAGCCAGCCAATCAACGGCCCGTGCTGGTGTCGGCATTGACCGGGCAGGGACTCGACCCGCTCAACGCACTTATCGAGGCTCGCCTAAGTAGTCGCCGTCTGATCTTCGATCTGGAATTGGAACCCGCCGACGGTGCCGGCTTGAGTTGGCTCTACAGGCATGCCGAAGTGATGGCGCGCGAGACCGCCGCCGATGGCCACCTCCACGTGACGGTGCGCATTGATCCGGCCAAAGCAGCGATCGCGCGGGCAAAATTTGGAGCGCAGATCAAATCACACCCGCCGTCATGACTTTGCGTTCTCAGCTGCTTTGGCCGCGTTCCACAACGCATCCATTTCTTCCAGAGTCGCGTCCTGCGGCATTCTTGCATCCGCCGCCAACGCCCCTTCGATCGCGGCAAACCGCCGTTCGAACTTTGCATTGGTCCGGCGCAGTACTGCTTCCGGATCAGCATTTAAATGTCGCGCGAGGTTGACGACGGCAAACAACAGATCACCGACCTCAGATCCCGCTTCGAAACGATCGCCGGCGCGCAGGGCAGCCTCAATCTCGTCGGCCTCCTCGCGAATTTTGGCCAGCACGGCAAGCGGATCGTTCCAATCGAATCCGACATGTCCGGCCTTGGTTTGCAGCTTCAATGCGCGGGTGAGGGCAGACAGACCGATTGGAACTCCGTCGAGCGCACTGGGAGGCTTGTCCTTGACGTGCCCTTGCCGTTCACGCGCGGCCAACCGTTCGGCCTTTTCCTCCGCCTTGATCCGCTCCCAAAGTCCTTTTACCTCCTCCGGTGAAAGCTTGGAGGTGTCGCCAAACACATGCGGATGCCGTCGCAGTAGTTTCGTCGTAATGGCTTGAACGACACCGCCGAAATCAAATAGGCCGGCTTCGTCGGCCATCCGCGAATGGAACACGACCTGCAGCAACAGGTCGCCAAGCTCCTCCCGGAGGTCGTCGAAATCACGACGATCGATCGCATCTGCAACCTCGTAGGCTTCTTCTATCGTGTAGGGCGCGATGGTCGAGAAATCCTGTTCCAGGTCCCATGGACAACCCGTGACGGGGGTCCGCAGCGCAGCCATGATCTCGATCAGACGGGAGATGTCGCGGGAAGGGGTCATTGCAAATCCAAGCCAACACCGATTTACGGACGAAGCCGCAAAATTCTATCAAATTGTAATGAATTTATCGACCATGGCCGACAATCGGCAGCTCAGATCTAAGGTCCTGAACCTCAGCGCAACTCACGAAGCAAAAGGCTGCCGGAAACCCTCCGGCAAGCCCATATAACGTTCGAATGTCCAGAAACCGAGTAAGGCGAGTCTCGGATAAATGCCCGGATCGTTCGCCGCGGCTCATCTCAAACAGGAACCAAAGCCGCTTTTCGGCGGCGTCGATGTATTCTTCGAGCAAGCTCGCCGTACCGACATCGTCGTGGTCGTCAGCCAGTTTGTGGGCCTTGCGCATATATTCGACCGAAGCCTTGTTGTCGGCCATCAGCTCCTTCAGCATATCCAACGGCGCGACGAACGGTTCGTCGTTGTCTTCAATCCGTTGAAGCTTGGCGACGTGTCCAATGGACCGCAGTGTCATGCCTCCGATCTTTCGAACTCGCTCGGCGAGCTCGTCGACAGTCGCGAAGATCTGTTCCGCTTGTTCGTCCAGGAGCAGGTGATAGCTGCGGAAATGCGGACCACTGACGTGCCAGTGGAAATTCTTGGTCTTCATGTAGACCGCCAACGTATCTGCCAAGAGCGCATTTAACGCCGTTTTGGGACGGAGCGGGGAGCGTTGCATCAAGGGTCAGTAAACGTCGAACCCAGCCCAGAGTTCCATCGGCCTTAAGAGGACTGTATGGGGTTGCACAGAGACCCCAGCGCTATGCTGAAATTCGCATAAGAGATATTATGGAACAATTACTGTAGAGTATAAGCGCCGGGAAAGGCAAAAAAATACAATGTATTTCGGCATCAGCCTGGTGCAGGGACCGTCAGCATCAGGCCGTCATAGGCCGGCTCGACATGGGCTGGCAACTCGCCCCTGACGGTTTCGAAATCGAGGTCGGCGTGCATGTTGGTCAGCACCGCGCGGCGCGGCCGTAGCCGCTCTATCCACGCCAGCGCATCCGATAGCGAGAAATGTGTGGGATGCGATTTGTAGCGCAACGCGTCGACGATCCAGATTTCGAGGTCGGCCAGATTATCAATGCTCTCAGCCGGTACATCGACCAGATCCGCGGAATAGGCCACATCGCCAATCCGGAAGCCGAGCGACGGGATATCGCCATGATCCTGCAGGAACGGCAGAACCCGTATCGGGCCGCCCTCGCCGTCGATGGTGATTGCGTGGCCCGGAACGATCCGATGTTCGTTGAGGATCGGCGGATAGCCGCTGCCGGGCGGCGTCATGAAGCAATAGCCGAAGCGCGCGTGCATAGCGCGCGAGGTAGCTTCGTCCAGATAGACGTCGATACGGCGGCGCCGGTGGATCACCAGCGGCCGCAGGTCGTCGACGCCGTGGGTGTGGTCAGCGTGCTCGTGGGTATAGAATACCGCATCGAGCGCATCGACATTGGCGTCCAGCAATTGCTCGCGGAGATCCGGCGAAGTGTCTATTAATACGGTGGTTTTTCCGCCGTCTGGGCCGCGGCGCTCGACCAGCATGGAGCAGCGGCGGCGGCGGTTTTTTGGATTGTTGGGATCGCAATCACCCCAGCCCAGGCCCGGGCGCGGTATGCCGCCGGAAGAACCGCAGCCGAGGATGGTAAACGTCAGACTCATGCGGTGGCGGATACGGTGCTCGGGACTTTGTTGAACAATCGGAAGAAGTTGGCGGTGGTCTGGCGCGCGATTTCGTCGAAGGTCACACCCCGAACCTCGGCCAAAACGCGCGCGGTTTCAACCACATAGGCCGGCTCATTGCGCTTGCCGCGAAACTTGCCCGGCGCCAGATAGGGCGCGTCGGTCTCCACCAATATACGATCCGCCGGCAGCGCTGCAGCAATCGCCCGCAAGTCATTGGAATTCTTGAAGGTCAGGATGCCGGTGAAGGATACATAATGGCCCAGGGCAACGGCGCGTTCGGCAAGCTCAAGCCCGCCGGTGTAACAATGCAGAACAGCGCTGAAGGCGCCCTGCTCCATCTCTTCTTCCAGTATTCTGCCGGTGTTCTCATCCGCCTCGCGGGTATGAATGACCAGCGGCAGGCCGGTCATGCGCGCGGCGGCGATGTGGGTGCGGAAGCCCTGCTCCTGCGCTTGCGGCGTGCTGAAGTCGTAGTGATAGTCGAGCCCGGCTTCGCCGATTGCCACGACTTTTGAATGACTTGCGAGCCGGACCAGTTCATCGGCCGTGACATCAAGCTCTTCATGGGCATGATGCGGATGGGTGCCGACCGAACAGAACACATCCGGGAATCGTTCCGCGATTCCAAGCACATCGGCAAACTTCCTCACGCGCGTGGAGATGGTCACCAGCTTGCCGATGCCGGCCGCGTGCGCGCGCGCCACCACGTCTGGCAGTTCAGGCGCGAAGTCCGGGAAATCAAGATGACAATGGCTGTCTACGAGCATGTTCAAACGGTGTTCGGTCCTGTTCCGGCTTGTTCTGTCAGCCTGCTTCCGGCTCGACGTAACGTGGGAACACCGGCTTCGGTGCGGGCAGCGTCAAGCCAGAGGCGATGCGAAATTCGCCATTGATCTTGCTGAAGTCGCGTTGATCTTCCGGGATCAGGAGAACGTCAAGCAGAGCACCGGCACTGATTGGCATGAACGGCTGGCTGAGGATTGCGACCTGGCGGAGAACCTCGGCGGTCACGTACAGAACTGTTTTCTGCCGCGCCGGATCGGTCTTGGCGAGCGCCCAGGGCGCCTCCCCGGCAAAGTACCGGTTGGCGTCGGCGACCACCGTCCAGACATGGTTGAGTACCTGGTGCAGCTGCTGGGTCGCCATCGCATCGCGGGCCCTGCCGATCATGGCGTCGGCGGCGGCCAGCATCGCCTTGTCGGCTTCCGAGTAGGGACCGGGCGCCGGTAGCACGCCGCCGAGCTGGCGCGCCACCATCGAGAGCGAGCGCTGCGCCAGATTGCCCAGGTCGTTGGCGAGATCGGCGTTGATGCGCGCCACGATCGCCTCGTGGCTGTAATTGCCATCCTGGCCGAACGGCACCTCGCGCAGGAAGAAGTAGCGCAGCGGATCGACCCCGTAGGCGTCGGCCAGCGCGAACGGGTCGATCACGTTGCCGACCGACTTCGACATCTTCTCACCGCGGTTGAACAGGAAGCCGTGCGAGAAGATGCGCTTGGGCACGTCGATCCCGGCCGACATCAGGAACGCCGGCCAGTACACCGCGTGGAAGCGCACGATGTCCTTGCCGATGACATGCAGGTCCGCCGGCCAGTAGCGCTTGAACAGGTCGCTGTCGGTGTCGGGATAGCCGACGGCGGTAATGTAGTTGGTCAGCGCATCGACCCAGACATACATCACGTGTTCCGGATCGCCCGGCACCGGCACGCCCCAGTCGAAGGTGGTGCGCGAGATCGAGAGGTCCTGCAGGCCACCGCGCACGAAGCTCGCGACCTCGTTCATGCGCTCCTTCGGCATCACGAAGTCCGGGTGGCGGGCGTAGAGGTCGAGCAGCTTGTCCTGATAGGCCGACAGGCGGAAGAAGTAGCTCGCCTCCTCCACCCATTCGACCGGCGTGCCGGTCGGCCCGCGCCGCACCTTGTCCTCGCCGATCGTGGTCTCGCTCTCGGCGTAATAGGCCTCGTCCCGCACCGAGTACCAGCCGGCATATTTCGACAGGTAGATGTCGCCGTTGGCGGCCATGTGCTCCCAGATCGCCGACCGAGGAGCGGTAATGGCGCTCCTCGGTGGTATGGATGAAATCGTCGTTCGAGCAGCCCATGCGCTCGACCATCGCCTCGAACCGCGGCGTGTTGCGCGTCGAGCAATTGCCGCGCGGTCAGGCCCTCGCGCGCCGCGGTCTGCTGGATCTTCTGGCCGTGCTCGTCGACCCCGGTCAGGAAGAAGACGTCATAGCCGTCGAGCCGCATGAAGCGCGCGATCGCATCGGTCGCAATGGCCTCGTAGGCGTGGCCGATATGCGGCACCCCGTTGGGATAGGAGATCGCGGTGGTGATGTAGTAGCGCGGCTTTTCGGTCATTTGCGGTCGATGTCAATCATCACGGGGGTCCGGCGCGGGTTGCCAAAGTGGGCAAAAGCCTCGCCGCCTCAGAAACTTGCAAGGCCGGGACAAGCCCGGCCTTTCGGTCTCTCGGATAGGTATCAACCGGGACCGGCGGCGGCAAGGGTGGGCATCGAGCGGCGCTGCAGAACGCCGAGGTGGCAACGAGCGAGTTTTAGCCGTCAACCTGAGGTGCAAGCGAAGCGAGCCTCGAAGGATGAACGGCCACGAAACTCGGGACCAACCGCAATTGGGCTTGAGAGATGCAAGTCGGCCTAGGCCGTCGCCCTTCGAAGGCCGCCTTTGGCGACCGCCTCAGGGTGACGGATATTTGCCTTGGCTTTGGCTCGAAATATGATCCCACCAGGATTTGTGTCGCTCAATCCGCGCTAGTTTCTTCTTCCACAAGGACTTCCTCGCTATCAATTTCTTCACCTACAACGTCAATCAGTTTTCTCAGAATAATTCGCTCTACGCGGGCATCTGCCACGACAAAGAGATAAGCGGGCTTTCCGCCTAACTCGCTTGGGGCCGTACCGCTTTGCCTTACCAAGCCCAAATCCTCCCAATTCTTAATCTTTACACGCGCTCCCTGATCGCCGATTTTAAATACGGCTTGAACGTCCCTGTTGACAAAAGACGCCTTTCCAACACGCAGAACTTGTTGAAGCAATTTGTCGCCGAACCAGCCTCCGATAGTTTCGACGACATACTTATCCTGGCCGATATCCAGTGACTTTCGATCTAACAGGTCAGGTGCATCGTCCCCACGAACATCGTGCTCCCTAAATATTATATCCATCAACTTGATCAACTCTCTCGGGGAACTCAAGGATAATATCGCCAATTCTCTAAATACGTCATCCGCTATCAGCCCTTCCGACAACAAACTCGCAAAAGCAAGCTTTCCTGAAGAAAAAAACGACAGACGAGCATCTATCAT
>CAWDZJ010000008.1:0-52488 GCA_963806815.1 uncultured Alphaproteobacteria bacterium
GCGAGATTGTGCTGCCGGTCGACGCGATCGTTGCCAAGGAATTCAAGGCCCTTGCGCCCTCGCGCGTCGCCGACGTCGATCAGGTCGCCGACGATGAAATGATTCTCGACATCGGTCCGCGCGCTATCGCGCACGTCGTCTCGGTGCTGGCGCGAATCAAGACGCTGGTCTGGAACGGGCCGTTCGGCGCTTTCGAGATGGAGCCGTTTGATACCGGCACCATCGAAGTCGCGGAAGCCGCCGCCGAACTGACCGCCGCTGGCCATCTGGTATCGGTCGCCGGCGGCGGCGACACCGTGGCCGCACTCAACGCTGCCGGCGTCACCGGCCGCTTCACCTATGTTTCGACCGCCGGCGGCGCCTTCCTGGAATGGATGGAAGGCAAGGCGCTGCCCGGTGTCGATGTCTTGCGCGTGAAATAAATTCGGCGCACCCTTCACCTCGTATTTTTGATTCCGCTTTCTGATGAACGGAGGCTGTGATGGACCTCGCTGCACTGAACAAAGTCGCGAACCAGATGGTTGCGCCCGGCCGCGGGTTGCTGGCCGCCGATGAATTATCCGGCACCATCAAGCGTCGTTTCGACGCCATCGGCGTGGCCTCGACGGAAGAGAACCGCCGCGACTATCGCGAATTTCTGTTCCGTTCCAAGGACGCGATGTCGAACTGCATTTCCGGCGTCATCCTCTATGACGAGACCATTCGTCAGAAGGCCAAGGATGGCACCCCGCTGGTCAAGCTGATCGAGCAGGCCGGCACCTTGCCCGGCATCAAGGTCGACATGGGCGCCAAGGCGCTGCCGTTCTGCGCGGACGAGGTCATCACCGCGGGCCTCGACGGCCTGCGCGAGCGGCTGATCGAATATCGCGGTCTCGGCGCCAAATTCGCCAAGTGGCGGGCCGTCATCAAGATCGGCAACAACATTCCGAGCTACACCTGCATCGCCGCCAACGCCCAGGCGCTCGCGCGCTATGCCGCGCTGTGCCAGGACACGGGCATCGTCCCGATCGTGGAGCCGGAAGTGCTGATGGACGGCGACCATTCCATCGAGCGCTGTTACGAAGTGACCGAGTTCGTCCAGAAGACGGTCTTCCTGGAACTCTATTATGCCCGTGTTGCGCTCGAAGGCATGATCCTAAAGCCCAATATGGTGCTTCCGGGACAGGACAGCAGGAAGCAGGTGACCAATGCCGAGATCGCGGAAAAGACCCTGCGGGTGCTGAAGAATTGCGTGCCGTCGGCGGTGCCCGGCATCGCCTTCCTGTCCGGCGGCCAGTCCGACGAGGAGGCGACCGCGCGGCTCGATGCCATGAACAAGATCGGCGGCCTGCCCTGGCATCTGACCTTCTCCTACGGCCGCGCCTTGCAGCACGCCCCCCAGGTCGCCTGGTCCGGCAAAGTGGACAATGTTCCGGCGGCGCAGAAGGCGTTTTCCCATCGCGCGATGATGAATCACCTCGCCGCCCTCGGGCAGTGGAAGGCCGATTTGGAGAAAGCGGCCTGAGGCGGTCGAGCGTTTCCCGGCGAAAGCCTGCCCTCGGGCGTGACCCGAGGGTGGAAACCGGTTCGCCGTCCGGAAATGCGATAAAATCTAAAAATTGAGTGCTTTTGCGATTCCACTGAAATCGAAAACGCTTTAAAGGTCGGCGCCCGCGCCGGACGCGATGACGGGATGCCGCCTGCGCAGCCGTGCCCCGTCGTAAGGATGCGGTACGCTGTTATTGCGTATGATCGAAAGCCGGCGGCCGACCGGATCGCCGGAAAGTTCTGATCACCGGGACAAAATACCGCCCGATTGCGGCTGCAAAGCACACCCCCATGGCGTCGCGCCGAAATCAACCAGAACCAGACCGTCCGCAGCCCCGGCTCTACCTTGTCACGCCGCGGGACGCCGACCTCGCCACGTTCCCGCAGGCGCTCGCCGCGGCGCTGGACGCTGCCGATGTCGCCGCCGTTCTGGTGCAGTTGCCGAGTGCCGGCGAACGCGACCTGATCACCCGGGTCAAGGCGCTGGCGCCGGTTGTGCAGGAGCGCGGCGCAGCCATGATCCTTGACGATCATGCCGACATCGTCGCCCGCTCGGGAGCCGACGGCGCCCATCTGTCCGGATTCGAGGCCTTCAACGAGGCGCTTGAGACGCTCAAACCGGCGCGGATCGCCGGCTGCGGCGGACTGGCAAGCCGCCATGACGCGATGCTCGCTGCCGAGGCCGGCGCCGATTACATCATGTTCGGCGAGCCCGACGCCGCCGGCCACCGCGCACCATTTGAGTCCATCGAAGAGCGGATCGCGTGGTGGGCCGAGGTGTTTCAGGCGCCCTGTGTCGGCTATGCCGCCGCTGCCGGCGAGGTTGCGCCGCTGGTCGCCGCCGGAGCGGATTTCATCGCGGTCGGCCCGTTTGTCTTCAGCGACCCGCGCGGTCCGGCGATCGCCATCGGCGACATCGCTGCTGAGCTGGTTGTTCCGGAGGTTCTCGGATGATCGCAACCCGCCGCCCGGCGCGTTGGGCGATGGCATTCGCGGCGCTGATCTGTTTCACGGCTCCGGCCGCGGCGCAGGCGCCGCTCAAGATTACGCCGCCGGCCGATATTCCGTCACCGCCCGCGCCGGCCCCGGCTCCGGCCCCCTTGCAGATCACACCGCCCGCGGCGCGCGACCAGCCCAAGCCGAAAACATCATCGCCGAAACGGCCGCCATCGACGCCGCGCGCGGCCAAGAGGCATTCGCCCAAACCCGCCCATACGCCGGCTGCCAAGGAAACCGCGAAGACGCCGACCACACCTGAGGCCAAAACCGCGCCAGAGGCAAAAGACGCCGCCACTCCGGGACCGGCCGATAGCGATGCGGATCTGGCCTACGCGGCCTTTCAGCGCGGCCAGTATATGACCGCCTTCGACCTCGCCACCAAGCGGGTCAAGGAGCACGACGACATCAAGGCGATGACCCTGCTCGGCACGCTCTATGCCAACGGCTACGGCATCAAATCCGACGATGCCAAGGCCGCCGGCTGGTTCAAGCGCGCAGCGGACCGCGGCGACAGCGATGCCATGTTCTCACTCGCCATGCTGCATCTCGGCGGCCGCGGCGTTGCGCGCGATCCTGCCGAAGCCGCCAAGCTGATGGCAGCCGCGGCAAAACTTGGCCATGTCGGCGCCTCGTTCAATCTCGGCATGTTCTATCTCGAGGGCAAACAGTTCCCGCAGGATTTCAAGCGCGCCGCGGAATTGTTCCTGGCGGCCGCCGTCGCCGGCAATCCGGAGGCGCAATACGCCCTTGCCATGCTCTACAAGGAAGGACGCGGGGTTCCAAAGGATCCAAGCGACGCCGCGCGCTGGATGCGGGCCGCCGCCCAGGCCGATTACGTCCAGGCCCAGGTCGAATACGCCATAGCCTTGTTTAACGGCGTCGGCGTTCCCAAGGACGAGGCCGCGGCCGCCGAACTGCTCCGCAAGGCTGCGCTGAAGGGCAACCCGATCGCGCAGAACCGCCTCGCCCGCTGCCTCGCCGCCGGCCGCGGCGTGCTGGAAGATCCCGTCGAGGCCGCCAAATGGCATCTGATCGCCAAGGCAGCTGGCGCCAAGGACCCCTGGCTCGACGAATACGTCCGCAAGCAGGACCCGACCGTGCGGATGAAGGCCGAGGAAGATGCCAAGCCGTGGCTTGAGGCCGCCGCGGCCAAACCTTCGCCCACTTCCGCGCCCACGCCTGCGGCCACATCCCAGTTCACGCCTGCGGCCACGCCAAGGCCGCTCGACAACAACATCAGGCCGGAAGGCCTGTCGCAAAAACCGTAGAGTATGATCCGGAAAAGCATGCCCTTGGGCTTGACCCGAGGGTTGCAGCCGTTTCCGGCAAGCCTGCCCTCGGGCTTGACCCGAGGGATCATACGACAAACCAAGATGTTAGGTGGTCAGCGCGAATTCAATCTGCATGATTCGCGCTCCGGAAACGGGCCTGACCCGGCCTCCGCTTAGCGCCCGCGCACCACGGCGCTGGCATCTCGCATCCCAGGCATGTATGAGCGTGAGCCACGATGCGGTTCGCGCTTTCCGTCCTCACGACGCGGCGCGGCAGCCGTTGCCCCTCGCGCGTTTCCAACACCGGCACATCCGTTCCATGTTTCGCTCCGCACTCCTCAACGTCATGATCGGTGCCGCCCGCAAGGCCGGCCGCGCCCTCAAACGCGATTTCGGCGAGGTGGAGCGCCTGCAGGTGTCCCTCAAGGGCCCGGCCAATTTTGTGACGTCCGCTGATCACAAGGCCGAAAAGATCCTGCATGAGGAACTCGCCAAGGCGCGGCCCGGCTACGGCTTCCTGTTCGAGGAAAGTGGCCGGCACGAAGGCAGCGACCTGTCCCACACCTGGATCGTCGATCCGCTCGACGGCACCACCAATTTCCTGCACGGAATTCCGCAATTTGCCGTATCGATCGGGCTTGAGCGCGAAGGCGTCATCGTCGCCGGCGTTGTCTACAATCCGGCCACCGAGGAACTCTACAGCGCCGAGCGCGGCAAGGGCGCCATGTTCAACGACCAGCGGCTGCGGGTCGCGGCGCGCCGCCAGCTGTCCGATGCGGTGATCGCCTGCGGACTTCCGCATCGCGGCCGTGGCGACCCTGTGCTGGACGGCAAGGAGACCGGCGCGGTTCAGGCGCAGGTGGCGGGTATGCGCCGGTTCGGCGCCGCCGCGCTCGATCTTGCCTGGGTCTCGGCCGGCCGGCTCGATGGCTATTGGGAACGCGGCCTGTCGCCGTGGGACATGGCCGCCGGCATTATTCTCGTGCGCGAGGCCGGCGGCATCGTCAGCGATCTCGACGACAAGGATGAGATGCTGACCAAGGGTCATATCGTCGCCGGAAACGATACTATCCACCGCGCGCTGTTGGGCGCCCTGAAGGATGCCGCGAAGGATTAGGCCGCGATGCGCGCGCCGCGTCATGGGCGCGCCAGGATGGAACCTGTTCGGTGGTGCGGGGGCGCTGTTTTCTTTCGCCGTGTCTGTGCCATATTGACGCCAGTGTCGCGATGCCAAAGTTCGCAAGACCGCGCGGCCGGCTTGCATGCGGACGTTGGAATCATTGCTATACCGGTAGATATTGATTCGGGTGTGGTTTTGGACACACTGGCGCACGCTCCGGAAGGGTCGCGGACTTTTCCGAACTGAACATGCGCCAACTTGAAATGTTAGGTCGTCACGGCGATTCCAATCGAGTTCTTCACGATCGAGAATCTCCGCGACCTGAAGGTTGACCATGGCGCGTGAAATTGATTCCCAGAAACTGTCCTCGCCCCGGATTTTTCTCATCCGGATGGTCGTGTTTTTGATCCTGTGCGCGCTGCTCGTGGTGGTCTTGAACCGCCAGGTCTGGAATGCCTTCCTCGCCAATCCCGGTCTGAACGCGGTGATCGTCGCGGTGTTGTTGATCGGCGTCGCCTTGGCGTTCCGTCACGTCATCCGGCTCTATCCCGAGATCAACTGGGTTAACAGCTTCCGCCTCGCCGATCCCGGCCTGGCGATCGAGCGTCCGCCGACCCTGCTGGCGCCGATGGCGAGCATTCTCGGCGACCGGATCGGACGGATGGCGATCTCCTCGCAGATGATGCGCGGCATTCTTGATTCGATCGCGACCCGGCTCGACGAAGCGCGCGATCTGTCGCGCTACATGACCGGGCTGCTGGTGTTTCTCGGCCTGCTTGGCACCTTCTGGGGTCTGATCGAGACGGTCAGTTCCGTCGGCAAGGTGATCGACGGCCTGCGCGTCGGCGGCGATGCCGGCAGCGTGTTCGATGCGCTCAAGGAAGGCCTTGCCGCGCCACTCGGCGGCATGGGCATCGCCTTCTCGTCCTCGCTGTTCGGACTGTCCGGATCGCTTGTGCTCGGCTTCCTCGACCTGCAGACCAGCCAGGCCCAGAACCGCTTCTATACCGATCTGGAAGACTGGCTCTCGACAACGGTGCACGATCTCGGCGCCGATATTCCGCACGGTGCGGCCACGGGCGCGGATGCCGCCGACTTCCGTGTCGCGTTCGACCGCCTGCGCGAGGCGATTGCCGAAGGCGGCGGCTCGAACCGCGCGGCCACCACGGCGATGGCCAATCTCGCCGAGGCGATTCAGGGGCTGGTTCACCACATGCGCACCGAGCAGCAGATGATCCGTGACTGGGTCGATTCCCAGGCCGAGCAGCAGAAGGAAATCCGCCGGCTGCTCGGACGTCTCGTGCGCGAGAACGTTGACAAGTAGGAACCATGGCGCTTGCACGCAGCCGCCGCGAACGCGGCATGGATTACTGGCCAGGTTTCGTCGACGCGCTGTCGACATTGATCCTGGCGGTCATTTTTCTGTTGTCGATCTTTGTCATCATGCAGTTCTTCCTGTCGCAGGAAGTGATCGGCAAGGACACCGCGCTGACCCGCCTGAATGCGCAGATCGCGCAACTCACCGAACTGCTGTCGCTGGAAAAATCCGGCAAGCTCACGGTCGAGGATGAATTGGCGCAACTGCGCGCCAATCTCGCCACGGCCGAAGACGAGCGCAATCGCTACCGCGGCCTGTACGAGGGTCTCGGCAGTGGCGCCTCGGCCGCCGAGACCAAGGCCAAGGAACTCAACAGCCAGCTTGATTCCGAAAAGCGGCTGACCGCCCGCGCGCTGGCGCAGGTCGAAGTGCTCAACCAACAGATCGCGGCGCTGCGCCGCCAGCTTGGCGCGCTGGAACAGGCGCTCGAAGTGTCCGAGAAGCGCGATCAGCAGTCGCGCAACCAGATTACCGACATGACGCGAAGGCTCAATCTCGCACTGGCCCAGCGGGTGCAGGAACTGAGTTCGTTACCGTTCCGACTTCTTTGGCCGCCTGAACAAGATTCTCGGCGGCCGGTCCGACATCCGCGTGGTCGGCGACCGCTTCGTGTTCCCCTCGGAAGTGTTCTTCGACACCGGCCAGGCGGTGCTGCTACCCGACGGCCGCGCCGAACTCGACAAGCTGGCAAACGCGCTGCTGGAACTGGAAAAGCAGATCCCGTCGGAAATCGCCTGGGTGCTGCGGGTCGACGGCCATACCGACGTGCGACCGACATCCGGCATCAATTTCAAGTCGAACTGGGAGCTGTCGGCCGCCCGCGCCATTTCAGTGGTGCAGTATCTGATCAGCAAGGGCATCTCGCCGCAGCATCTGGTCGCTGCCGGCTTTGGCGAGTTCCAGCCGATCGACACCGCCCGTACCGAAGAGGCCTATCGCAAGAACCGCCGCATCGAATTGAAGCTGACCGAACGGTGAGCCAGTCCGCGTCCAAGGCGGCGCTGATCCGCGACATGGTCGCCGCGGATCTGCCGGAAATGACCGATCTGTGGATCGCGAGTTGGCAGGCGGCCATGCCGCACATCGACTTCGAGACCCGCCGGGTCTGGTTCGTCGACCGCATGATCGCGCATCGCGAGGCAGGCGCCCGCATCATCGTCGCCTTGCAAAACGGCGACATGGTCGGCTTCGTCGTCGTCGATCCGGCGACCGGCTATCTGGATCAAATCGCGGTCGCGCCCTCCCGCCAGGGCCAGGGCTTCGCGGCAACGCTGCTTGCGCACGCCAAAAAAATAGCGCCGCGTCACATCGACCTCGACGTCAATCAAAACAACGCCCGCGCGATCCGCTTCTACCAGCGGGAGGGATTTGAGATTGCCGGCGAGGACGTCAATCCGAACTCCGGCGCGCCGATCTACCGAATGCGCTGGCAGTCGTAAGCCTGCGCGATCTTTGGTCTCGCGACACGATCTGACCAGCCGGCGGGCCGGCAAATCATCCGCCTGACTCCGCCGGCATCTCCTGAGAATTTCACAGCAACGGGGCGTGCAAATATCGCCCCACGGCGATAGACAAGAGAACCGCAGAGACTTCAACATTCAACGGAGAGTCGCCGTCATGCAGGACAAGGGAAAGCCCGCCTCGATCGCCGAGCTTCGGGCCTCGGTGGAGCCGGCGCTTGCCCTGCTGGCCGGGATGCAGTTGGGCGTGTTCACGGCGCTCGGGGACGGCGAACTCTCAGCGGAAGAAGTTGCAGCAAAGCTCGGCTGCGACGCCGGGCGGCTGTCGCGGCTGCTCTATGCGCTGGCGCTGATCGGCTTGTTGCAGGTTGCGGACGGGCGTTTTCGCAACGGCGCCGAGGCGGCCGAGGTGCTGGTGGCCGGCAAGCCGGGCTTTGTCGGCGGTGCCCATGAGGTGATCTCCAAGGTCTGGAGCGCCAATCTGAACACCGCGAAGTCGATCCGGAGCGGCAAGCCCGCGGCGGAACACGATTTTTCGACGGCAGACCCGGCGGAGACCGCCGCCTTCCTGCGTGGACTGGGTCCGGGAGGGCTTGCCTTCGGGCGGACGCTTGCCGGGATGCTCGACCTGTCGCAGGCCGCTTCCGTGATCGATATCGGCGGCGGCGCCGGGACGGTGCTGGCAGGGCTGCGGGAGCGCTGGCCGCATCTCAAGGCGACACTGCTCGAACTGCCCGAAGTGATCGTTCATGCCGGCCCGATCCTGGCCGAACACGGTGCCGCCAGCGCGGTAACGTTGGAGGAAGGCGACATCCTGCGCGGACCGGCCCGGCACAGGCATGACCTCGCCATCCTGCGCGCGGTGATCCAGGTGCTGTCACCGGCGGACGCGGAACGGACAATCCGCCATACCGCGCAAAGCCTGAACCCCGGAGGCGAGGCGATCATCGGCGGCTGGGGCATCCTCGATGACGACCGGCTCGGGCCGCGCAGCGGAGTGTTCGTGAATCTCACCTTCCTCAACTTCTATCGCGACGGCGAAGCCTATACCGAGTCGCAGTATCGCGGCTGGATGGAGGCGGCCGGCTTCACCGCGATTGAACGCGGCAACATGCCCGACGGGACCGGGATCTTCCGCGGCCGCATTCCGGCCTGACGCTCCGGCGGCTGACAATCCGTCATGAAGAACAAAAAATTTATCGCACCATGCCCGGACTTGATCCGGGCAGGACGAAAGCGGTTTCCGAGCCGCAATCACCCGTTCCGGAATTGCAGCTTCGCCAGCCGCGCATAGAGCCCGCCCGCCGCGGCGAGTTGGTCGTGCGTGCCTTCCTCGACGATGCGGCCGTGGTCCATGACCAGGATGCGGTCGCACGACAGCACCGTCGCCAAGCGGTGCGCGATGACCAGGGTCGTGCGCTGCTGCATCAGTTTCTCAAGCGCGGTCTGCACCAGGGTCTCGCTCTCGGCGTCGAGCGCGGAGGTTGCCTCGTCAAGCAGCAACAGCGGCGCATCGCGCAGCACCGCCCGCGCGATCGCGATGCGCTGGCGCTGACCGCCGGACAGCGTCACGCCGCGCTCCCCGATCATGGCATCGTAGCCTTCCGGCAGCTTGCTGATGAACTCGGTTGCATGGGCAGACGCCGCCGCGCGCTCGACATCGGCGTCGCTGGCATCCGGCCGCCCGAAACGGATGTTGTCGCGCACCGACGAAGCAAAGATCGCGGTATCTTGTGGCACCAGCGCAATACGCTGGCGCAGGGCGACCGGGTCGGCCGCATCGAGCGCGACCCCGTCGAAGGTGATGCGGCCGGCCGCCGGATCGTAAAACCGCAGCATGAGAAAAAAGATCGTGCTCTTGCCGGCTCCGGACGGCCCAACGATCGCGACCTTCTCGCCCGGCCGCACCGCGAACGACACGCCGTCGAGCACGTCCGTCTCCGGCCGCGTCGGATAGGCAAAGCGCACATTGTCAAACGCGACCTCGCCGCGCGCCGGCACCGGCAGCGCCTGCGGCTGCGCCGGTGCCGTGATCTCCGGCTTGACGGCCAGAATCTCGACCAGCCGTTCGGCCGCGCCGGCGGTGTGCGAAATCTCACCCCACACCTGCGACAGCTGGCTCAAGGCGCCCGCGGCGAAGACCGAATAGAGCACGAATTGTCCCAGACGACCCGGCGTCATGCTGCCGGCAAGCACATCCTGCGCGCCGACCCAGAGCACGGCGACGACGGACGAAAACACCAGAAAGATTCCGATCGCCGTGAGAATGGCGCGCGCGCGCGTCGCCCCGCGTGCGGCCGCGAACGCACGATCGACCGCCGCCGAAAACCGCCCGGTCGCGAGCGTCTCATTGGTGAAGGCCTGCAAAGTGCGCACCGCGCCGATCAGTTCGGCGGCATAGGCCGACGCGTCGGCCAGCGTATCCTGTGCCGTCCGCGACAGTCGGCGCACCGCGCGCCCGAAACCGACCAGCGGCAGCACAATGACCGGGATCGCCACCATCACGAACAATGACAGGCGCGGGCTCGTCACTACCATCATGGTGGCGGCGCCGAGAAACAGCACCAGATTGCGCAGCGCCTGTGAGACCGAAGCCCCGACCGCGGCCTTGATCTGGGTGGTGTCGGCGGTCAGCCGTGAAATCAGCTCGCCGGTCTTGGAGCGGTCGAAAAAGCCGGCCGAAAGTGCCGTGATATGACTGAACACATCGCTGCGCACATCGGCGACGATGCGCTCGCCGAGGGTTGTGACGAGGTAGTACCGCAGCGCGCTGGCCATCGCGAGCACCGCCACCACGCCGATCATGACCGCGAAATAGCTGTCGATCAGCGCCGCGCTTTCGCCCGAGAAGCCGAAATCGATCATCCGGCGCACGGCGATCGGTACCGCGAGCGTGGCAAGCGCGGCCGCAAGCAGGGCCCCGATCGCCGCCAGCGCCTGGCCGCGATAGCGCATCACGTAGGGCCAGAGCGCCACCAGCGGCCGCAGGCTGCTGCGTCGTTTCCGCTCCGCCGTCGCGATCGCGGCGTTCTCGGCCGCGACCGCCTCAGCCGCCGGATGCGGCGCCGCCTCGCCGGCCGGGGCCGCGATTTCGGCGCCGCGGGTCTCACCTCGCTCAACGATATTCATAGACAATTCATGCGCGTTTCCGGGCTTGAGCCCTTGATAGGCCGCGACCGGCCGGTTCGACAATGCCCCGGCTGGCGCCGGCTGGCAAACGCCTACGGCAGCTTGTCTCGACCGGCCGCCTGGGGTATAGACCCGGCCAATTCCCGATCGCAAACCTGATCTTCGCGCGCTGGCGCGTTATGCCACGCCGAACATTCGAGCCATTTGGACGCACCATGAAGCCCGAGACCCATCCCGACTACCATACCGTCAAGGTCTTGATGACCGACGGCACCGAATTCACCACCCGCACCACCTGGGGCAATGCCGGCGACGTGCTGCACCTGGATATCGATCCCAAGTCGCATCCGGCCTGGACCGGCGGCGCGCAGCAACTGCTCGACCGCGGCGGTCGGTTGTCGCGCTTCCAGAAGAAGTTTTCCGGCTTCCTTAAGAAATAGAACATTTCCAGGCGAAGTGGAAACCGGTTCGCCGTCCGGAAATGCGACAAAGCAAAGAGATAGAGCGCTTTCAGGTTCCGACCTAAATTGAAAGCGCTTTAGCTGGCCACGCGCCGCGACCCGCGGTCATCGCAGCAAGAACCCCCGCTCGCGCGGGGGTACTGATTTGGTGACGATGGCCTTCAGCCAAGGGAACGCATCGGCTACTTCGCCGGCGGCTTGATCACCGCTCTGGCCTTCTCGATGATCGCCTTGGGCGCCGAGAACAGCCGGTTGACCACCTCTTGCACCTTGGCGCCGCCGAGCGCCTCGATATCGATGCGCGACTTCTTGGCTTCCGCCAGCGTATGCGGATCCGTCACCGTCTTATCGAAGGCATCGCGCAGGATCTTGACCTGCGCTGGCGGCGTGCCGGGCGGCAGGATATAGGGCCGACCGAAAATCTGCTGCGAGACGATCAGTTCGGCGACCTTCTTGTCATCGTCGTTGTTGATGTACTTCCACATCGTCGGCACGCCCATCTTGGTGAGCGCTCGGTTCCGGTTCGACCGCGACCTGCAGCAGGAGATTGATCTTCTTGTCGCGAATCCAGTCCGGCCGCTGACCGCGCAGGCTCGACCAGTCGTAGCCGCACAGGCCCTCGACCTCGCCGCGCTCCATCGCGAGCAGGATGTCGACCGAGCCCTTGTAGCCGGAGACGACCTCGAACTTGGTGCCGTTGAGCGCATTGTGCATGTAGGCATAGTCGCGGGTCGAACCGCCGGCCTGGCTGGCGCCCAGGATGGTCTTGCGTTTCTGCGCGTCCTCGAAGGTCTTGGTCTTGGACGTGTGCCAGGTGACGCACATGCGGGTGCCGCTGTCGGCGGTGCCGAGATAGAGGAACTTGGTCGGGTCGTATTTCGGCTTCTTGGTCGCTCAAGCAGCGGGTCCATGATCGCGCCGGGATAGACTGCGCCGATCACGGTGCCGTCCTTGGCGCGCGACTTGGCGATGAAGGTCGCCGCCTTGGTGCTGCCGGCGCCCGGCAGGTTCTTCGCAATGACCGTCGGATTGCCGGGGATGAAGCGGTTGATATTGCGCGCGAGCGCGTGCGCGAATAGATGTCATAGCCGCCGCCGGGATTGCCGCCGATCAGATAAGTCGATGGTCTTGCCGGCATAGTAGTCCTCCGCCATGGCGGGGACCGTCGGCCAGCGCGGCAGACCACGGCCGCCAAGGTCACGGCGCTCAAACGCGCCGCTCGCGATCAAACATCATCAAGTCCTCCCTGGAATCTGCCGCTGCGGCACGCGGGACGTGCCCCGACCGGGTCTTTTATCAGTTCCATGCACAAGCTAGACGCTCGGGCCGACAGGGGCAACGCATTCGGCCATGCCACAACGCCGATAATGTCGCAGTGGCAACGGCATGATGCCGCAATCCAGGGTCACAGACGGCGGGTGCGCAGATAGACGAACCAATAGACCGCGCCGACCAGCACGCCCCCACCGATGATATTGCCGATCGTGACCGGGATGAGATTGGCGAAGAAGCCGCCGACTGTCAGCCCGTCGAAGTCGCGGGCGCGGAATCGGCCAGCTGCGCCAGCACCGCGGCCGGCGCGAACGCCTTGATCATCATGCGCCAGCGGAATGATGTACATGTTGGCGACGGAATGCTCGAAGCCGGCAACCACGAAAGCGGAGACCGGAAACATAATCACCAGCACTTTGTCGGTCGCCGAGCGCGCGCGCGTAGGACAGCCACACCGCCAGACAGACCAGCACGTTGCAAAGGATGCCGAGGAACAAGCGCGCTGGTCGAACGGCAGCGCCACCTTCGCCACGCCGAGCTTCATCGCCACGCTCGCAACGCTGCCGTCTCCGATAAGATATTGACCGGAGAGAAACACCAGTGCGGCGGTGCCGACCGCACCGACAAAATTGCCGGCATAGACAATCACCCAGGCGCGCAGCATCTCCGATCAGCGTAACCTGCCGCGCGGCCAGCGCCATCACCATCAGTGTGTTGCCGGTGAACAGTTCGGCGCCGCCGACCACGACCAGGATCAGCCCCAGGCAGAAGACGACCCCGGCCAGCAGCCGGCTCACGCCGAAGGGCAGCACGCCGTCGGCCCCGGCCAGCACAGTGGTCGCAAACATCGCCCCGAGCGCGATGAAGGCGCCGGCCAGGATGCCGAGCACGAACAGCGTCAGCGCGTCGCGCTGGGTTTTCTGCACGCCGATGTTTTCCGCTTTTGCCGCGACCTCCTGCGGCAGCAGCGCATCAAGGCTCTCACTGTGCGATGTGGCTTTCTGATCCATGTTCAACCGCGTTCTTGACTGTTCGTTGTCTCTGGACCGGCAGCGCGCACTATGACAAGCATTTGTTACAAAACTTGGAGCCTACTGACGGGTTAAACGCGGACATTTCCGACCTGCGGGGCACAGCTTTTTCACGCCAGGCCATCAACGAACGAACAATAGCCCGGAGGAGGCTGGCTTCTCCCCTTTAGAAACGCTCAGGTCACGCCGCCAGCAGAGCGCGCACCGTCGGCCAGTTCTGGCTGCCGAAGGTGGCAAGGTCGGCGGTCAGGTCCGCGGGACACCAGTCGAGAAAGGCCGGCTTGAATGGCGGCCGCGCCTTGATACGGGCAAACCAGCCGGTCACCCGCGGGCGCGACGCCGTCCACATGCCATCCATGCCCAGCATGTCGAGGCGGTTGACGTAAGGCGTAAGCGCGATGTCGGCGAGCGAGAATGCCGCGCCGGCAAGCCAGGCTTGGCCATCCAGCGTGTCTTCAATCTTCTGGAGCGTGCGGTCATAAAGCCGGAAGGCGTCGGCCACGCCGGGCGCCTCGAAGCCCAGCAACACGATTTCTTTCTTGCGCTCATGCCAGTGCGGCATCACCGAGCGCTGCGGGGTGCTGGCCAGAAACTTTTCGAATTCCGGCTGCGGCAGCCGCCGGATGATGTTGCGATGGCAAGAGGCGAAGGTGATTTCGGCGCAGGCCGGATGGAGTTCCTCGTCCACCATCTTGGTCCATTCCCGCATCCGGGCGCGCGCCACCGCATCGGCGGGCTTGAGCGGCGGATCGGGAAACACCTCGTCGAGATATTCATTAATGACGGTCAATTCCAAAATCACCGCGCCGTCATGCACCAAAGTCGGCACGACGGCCTTCGGATTCAGTTTCATGTATTCGGGATCGAACTGATCGCCCTTGAGGATATCGAAATAGATGCCCTCCCACGGAAGGCCCTTCTCACCGAGCGCAAACCGCACCTTGGCGGCGCAGACCGATGACCCGTGGTGGTAGAGTTTGAGCATGGTTCCCTCTCAATCAGCCTACTTCGGCCCCGAAATCCTTGAATGGCAACGGTCCCAGCGCATATTTCCACAGTCGGAGCTCGCCAGCCGCAATTCCATGAGTCCAAGCTTGCTCCAGGCCGAATTTCTCGTGCATCCCAATCGGGGTATAGTGCCATTTCAAGGAGCGGAAATGAGCAAGCCAGTCATCTATACAATCTCCGCAGTCTGGGACGCCGAGGCGTCGGTGTGGAGCGGCCATTGCGACGATATTCCGGCGGCCGCGGACGCGCCGACCTTGGACGAACTGCTGACGAAGATTTCAGCCATGGCGCTGGACCTCTTGCCGGACAACCATCCCGGCCTCGATCCGTCGTCGCTTTATCTCCAGATCACCGCATTGCGCGAACTCGAGCCTGCCGCTTGATGGCGCCGCAGTTCGACCGCGCACTCAGAGAATTGTTGCGCGCCGCCTGATGTGAACTGGTGCGACAAGGCTAAGGAAATCACGAATTCTGGCACAGTCCGATAACGCGTCGGAATTTTCCCGTCCCCGTCGGCATTGCGAGCAGACATACTGCCAATGCGATCCTACGGCAGGCCGGATTGGCGAAGGCGTTATAGGATCGTTTTAAGGGGCGAAGGACAATTCGAGTTTTCACCTCTCCTTCGCCATCTCCCGCAACTTGAATTTCTGGATCTTGCCGGTGCTCGTTTTCGGTAACTCGACAAAAACAATTGTGCGCGGGCATTTGTAGGACGCGAGATTCTTTCTGCACCAGGCGATCAGATCGTCCGCACTCGCAATCGCCTCGGGCTTGAGCTCAACGAAGGCGCACGGCGTCTCGCCCCATTTCTCGTCCGGCTTGGCGACCACGGCGGCGGCCTGCACCGCCGGGATGCTTGTAGAGCGTGTCTTCCACCTCAATGGACGAAATATTCTCGCCGCCGGAAATGATGATGTCCTTGGAGCGGTCCTTGAGCTGGATATAGCCGTCCGGATGCCGCACGCCGAGATCGCCGGAATGAAACCAGCCGCCGGCGAACGCCTTTTCGGTGGCGGACGGGTTTTTCAGATAGCCCTTCATCACCACGTTGCCGCGGAACATCACCTCGCCCATGGTGTCGCCGTCGCGCGGCACCGGCTGCCATGGTATCGGGATCGATGCACGTCGAGGTCTTCCAACACCAGATAGCGCACGCCCTGCCGCGCCTTCTTGGTTGCCTGCTCGGCCGGCGGCAGTTCGTTCCAACTCGCCGTGCCAGTCGTTGCACACCGCCGGACCATAGGTTTCGGTCAGGCCGTAGAGATGGGTGACGTTGAAGCCGGCGTCCTTCATCGCCGCCAGCACGGCTTCCGGCGGCGGCGCGGCGGCGGTGAAGAACTCCACCACATGCGGCAGCGGCTTCTTCTCCTTCTCCGGCGCATTCAGCAGGGTCGCCATCACGATCGGCGCGCCGCACAGATGCGTCACCTTGTGTCTGGCGATGGCATCATACATCGCGGCCGCCCGCACCCAGCGCAGGCAGACATGCGTGCCCGCCACCACCGAGATCGACCACGGAAAGCACCAGCCGTTGCAATGGAACATCGGCAGGGTCCACAGATAGACCGGATGCTTGCCCATGCCGCAGGTCACGACATTGCCGATGGCCAGCAGATAGGCGCCGCGATGGTGATAGACCACGCCCTTGGGATCGCCGGTGGTCCCGGACGTGTAGTTGAGCGAGATCGCATCCCATTCGTCGTCCGGCATCGCCCAGGCGAAGTCCGGATCGCCCTGCGCCAGCAATTCCTCGTATTCCATCGTGCCGATGCGCTCGCCCGTGCCCGGCAAATTCCGGATCGTCGTAGTCGATCACCAGCGGCTGCACCTTGGCGAGCGCCAGCGCCTCCTTCATGACCTTGGAAAATTCCAGATCGGTGATCACGACCTTGGCCTGGCAATGGTCGAGCATGAAGGCGAGCGCCGCGGCATCGAGCCGCGTGTTGAGCGTGTTGAGCACGCCGCCCGACATCGGCACCCCGTAATGCGCCTCCAGCATCGCCGGCGTATTGGCAAGCAGCACCGAGACGCTGTCGCCGCGATTGATGCCGAGCCCCTTCAGCGCCGAGCCGAGCCGGCGCGCCCGCGCATAGAACTGCGCGTAGGTCCAGCGCTCCTTGCCGTTGATGATCGCGACGTGCTCGGGATAGACCGCGGCCGCGCGTTCCAGATAGGTCAGCGGCGTCAACGGCTGAAAGTTCGCCGGGTTGCTTGTCGAGATCGATGTCGTAGGGTGTGACGTCGTTGGGATGCTTGGCCATGGTGCGCCCCTCCTGTTGCGGCTGCGAATCTAGCGAACCGGCGGGCCGGATCAAACGCTCGACGGTCTCAGCGCGTTAAAATCGCCGTCAGCCCTTCGCGGATCTGCTCGCAGCCGACCAGGAAGATCAGCACATAGAGGACTTTGTAGAAAATCTCCGTCGGCGTCCGCCGCACCAGCCAGACCCCCGCCATATTGGCGGCGATCGCCAGCGGCAGCAGCACGCCCGAGGTCGCCAGATTGCTCCAGTCGAGCCCGCCCAGCGTGTAATAGGGCCACGATCTTCAGCACGTTCCCAAAGGCCAGGAAGATCGTCAGCGTTCCGACGAAGACCTCCTTGGCGAGCCGCTGCGGCAGCACAAAGACCTGGAATGGCGGCGCCGCGGCGTTGGCCAGAAACGATGTCAGCCCGGCGATCGCGCCCCAGAAAACGCCCTTGGCGACCGGTGGCCGGCCCGGCTGCTCCGCCGGGCGGCGGCCGAACCAATGGTTCAGGACGAAGGCGATCGCGATCATCCCGATCACCAGCCGGACATAGGCGTCCGACACGTAGAAGGCGAGCAGCCAGGCGATACCGGTGCCGATCAACTGTCCCGGAATCAGCACCGCGAGATTCCAGCGGTCCCAGGTGTGGCGGTAGGCCCAGATCGTCACGACGTCCTGCACCAGCAGGATCGGCAGCAGGATGCCGAGCGCCTGTACCGGCGGCACCACCAGCGACAACAGCGGCGCCGCGATCGTGCCGACGCCGGAAAAGCCACCCTTCGACAGGCCGAGTGAGATCACGCACAGCACGGCGACGGCATAGACGACTGGGTCGGTTATCACGGATTGTCGCGCTGTTGCTGATGGAAGGGACGCGGCGGGCGGCCGCTTGTAGCACAGGCCGCCGCGGTATCGTCTGCGGTGGGAACAGGCCGCCTATGCAGGCGTAGGCGCGCCAGAGCGTCATGCCGCCCGAGCGCAACAGTTCAAGCGAGATCAGGAACACCAGCACATAGGCGATTTTGTAGAACAGCACGGTCGGCGTGCGCCGCACCAGCCAGATGCCGAGGAAATTGGTGGCGATGGCCAGCGGCAGCAGCACCAAAGAGGTCGCGAGATTGCCGTGCCGAGAACTGCCCGAGCGCGAAATAGGGCACGATCTTCAAGACATTGATCGCCGCGAAAAACAATGTGAACGTGCCGACCAAGGTCAGCTTGTCGAGCCGTTGCGGCAGCATGTGGATCTGGAACGGTGGTGATCCGGCCTGCGCCAGGGTCGAAGTGAAGCCGGCAAGGCCGCCCCAGAACACGCCGCTAAAGGCCGTCGGGCGCCGCGCCTCGGTCGGTGACTTGCCGAACCAGGCATTGAGCACGAAGGCGCCGCCGATCAGGCCGACCGCGATCCGCACGGCGGCATCGGAGACATAGGCCGCCAGCACGCCCGCCACCGCGACACCGATCACCCCGCCGGCAAACAGCACCTTGAGATTCCAGGCGCTCCAGTCGCGGCGGTAGGTCCAGACCGAGATGACGTCCTGACACAGCAGGATGGGCAACAGGATGGCGGCAGCTTCCAGCGGCGGCATGAAGATCGCCAAAAGCGGCGTCGCAATCATGCCGACGCCGGCAAAGCCACCCTTGGCAAGGCCGAGCAAAGTCACCGCCGGTATGGCGATGAGATAAAACAGCGGATCGGTAATCAATGGAATGTCGTTTCGGAAGGCGCCGGGACCGGGGGCAACGCCGGCTGGGATTTGCGCCGGATCAAAGCCCACCCCGCCGCCCAGCGCCAGTATTTTCCCGCATGGCCGAATTGCCGAGACCGCGCGGCTTTCCAATGTCGCGCGCGGAATAGCAAAATAGGCCGCAACAGGCGACCACCGTCGCGACCGCGGCCATATCACGCCGGTTCGGTGGAACAGGGAGAAATGCCATGGATGCCCGCTCGAGCCGCTATCACGAGGTCTATGCGCAGCTGGCAGCGCGACCCGGAGGGCTTCTGGGCCGAAGCCGCGCAGGAGATCGACTGGATCGAAGCGCCTGAGAGAATGTTCGACCCCGGACAAGGCGTCTATGGCCGCTGGTTCTCCGGCGGCGGTCTGCAACACCTGCTACAACGCCGTCGACCGCCATGTCATGGCCGGCCGCGCCGACCAGGCGGCGCTGATCTACGATTCCCCGCTCGCCGGCAAGACAGAGCACCATCACCTACGCTCGGCTGCTGACCGAGACCCAGGTGCTCGCCGCGATGCTGCAGCGACCTCGGCGTCGACAAGGGCGACCGCGTCATCCTCTACATGCCGATGATTCCGGAAGCGGTGATCGCGCATGCTCGCCTGCGCGCGGATCGGCGCGATGCATTCGGTGGTGTTCGGCGGCTTCGCCGCCAACGAACTCGCCACCCGCATCGACGATGCCAAGCCGAAGGTGATCCTGTCGGCGAGTTGCGGCATCGAGCCCGGCCGCATCGTCAAATACAAGCCGCTGCTCGACGGGGCGATCGAGCTCTCCGAGCACAAGCCGGGCGCCTGCCTGATCCTGCAGCGCGAGCAGGAACCGCGACGCTGATCGAGGGCCGCGACCACGACTGGGCGGAAGACCCGCGACCACGCCATCATCTATGCGCAAGTCGGTCTACGACTGCGTGCCGGTGCTCGCGACCGACCCGCTCTATATCCTCTACACCTCCGGCACCACCGGCCGGCCGAAAGGCGTGGTGCGCGACAACGGCGGCCACATGGTCGCGCTGAAATGGTCGATGAAGAATCATCTACGGCATCGATCCCGGCGAGGTGTACTGGGCGGCCTCCGACGTCGGCTGGGTGGTCGGCCATTCCTACATCGTCTATGCGCCGCTGCTGCACGGCTGCACCACGATCCTTTACGAGGGCAAGCCGGTCGGCACGCCCGATGCCGGCGCGTTCTGGCGCGTGATCGCCGAGCACAAGGCGCGCCGCCATGTTCACCGCGCCGACCGCGTTCCGCGCCATCAAGAAGGAGGACCCGCAGGGCAAGCTGCTCGGCCAATACGACCTGTCGAAACTTCCGCGCGCTTGTTCCTCGCCGGCGAGCGCGCCGATCCCGATACGCGTGCAATGGGCGGAAGACATGCTGAAGGTGCCGGTGATCGATCATTGGTGGCAGACCGAGACCGGCTGGGCGATCGCCGGCAATCCGATGGGCCTCGGCATGCTGCCGGTCAAGCACGGCTCGCCGACGGTGCGCGATGCCCGGCTATCGAGGTGCGACATCGTCGACGAAGGCGCCAAGGCCGTTGCCGAACAACACGATGGGCTCGATCGTGGTCAAGCTGCCGCTGCCGCCGTCATGCCTGCCGACGCTGTGGCAGGCACGACGAGCGCTTCGAGGAAAGCTATCTCGCCGAGTTCCCCGGCTACTACAAGACCGCCGACGCCGGCTTCAAGGACGAGGACGGCTACTCTACATCATGGGCCGCACCGACGACATCATCAATGTCGCCGGCCATCGGCTGTCGACCGGCGGCATGGAGGAGGTGCTGGCCGGCCATCCCGACGTCGCCGAATGCGCCGTGATCGGCATCAAGGATTCGCTGAAGGGCGAGGTGCCGTGCGGCTTCATCGTGCTCAAATCCGGCGTCAACCGGCCGCCGAACGAAATCGAAAGCGAGATCGTCGCACTGGTGCGCGAGAGGATCGGCCCGGTCGCCGCCTTCAAGCTCGCGATCACCGTCGGCGCGCCTGCCGAAGACGCGCTCCGGCAAGATCCTGCGCGGCACCATGCAAGAAGATCGCCGACGGCGACGACTGGGCGATGCCCGCGACCATCGACGATCCCGGCATCCTGGAAGAGATCGGCGGTGCGCTGAAGGGCAGGGGTGTCGGCGGCTAGTGTCCCGAATCCGAAGTTCGTCGTACTATTCAGCCTGCTCCGTAACAACGTCGAATTCCATAAGGACGCGAGCGGCAGGGACCATCGATGACAGCCGATAGTGCGGGGCGCATCACACGCGCCCACAATGAACAGGCCCTGGCGGACTGTTTCGAGTTGCACAGCCTGGACCAGGCGTTTCTGGACGATCCCTATCCCACCTATCACGCGCTACGGCGCCATGATCCGGTCCGGCGTCTCGCGGACGGCTCGTACTTTTTGACGCGATACGACGATATCGACGCGGTCTACCACGACCCCATTCTGTTCAGCTCGGACAAGACGGTCGATTTCAAGCCCAATTTCGGTGACAGCCTGCTCTACGAGCATCATACCACCAGCCTGGTGTTCAATGATCCGCCCTCCCACACGCGGGTCAGAAAACTGCTGGCACCGGCTTTCGCGCCGCGGGCGTTGAAGGCGCTACAGGATCGCCTCGAGGCGCAGGTCGACCGCCTGCTGGACCGCGCCGATGATTGCGGCCACATCGATCTGATCTCCGATTTCGCCTCGGCGCTGCCCGTGCAACTGATCGGCGACATGTTGGGTGTACCGCAGGACGAGCGCGAGCCGTTGCGCGGCTGGTCGCTGGCGATCCTGGGGGGCCTCGAACCGACCTTGAACAAAAAACAGTTGGAGACCGGTTGCCAGGCGGTCGCTGACTTCAAGAGCCATCTGCGCGAACTGATCGCCGACCGCAAGAAACATCCGGGCCAGCACGACGACGGCGAAATCCTGAGCAAGTTGATGGCCGCGGAGGAAGACGGGGAGACGCTGTCGGAGCTGGAACTGTTGCACAATTGCATTTTCCTGCTGAATGCCGGCCACGAGACCACGACCAATCTGATCGGCAACGGCGTCGCGGCGCTGTTCCAATTCCCCAACGAGATGGCGCGCCTGCGCCGCGAGCCGGATTTGATCAGATCGGCGGTCGAGGAATTCCTGCGTTTCGAGAGCTCAAATCAACTCGGCAACCGGCGCCTCAAGCGCGAAGCGATCCTTGGCGGCAAAGCCATGCCGGCAGGCACCTATATCCACCTCTGCATCGGCGCCGCGAATCGCGATCCCGCCCATTTCCCCGATCCGGACCGGCTCGACATCACCCGCAGCCCGAACCGGCACCTCGCCTTCGGCGCGGGCATTCATGCTTGCGCAGGGATGTCGCTCGCCCGCATGGAGGCCCAGATCGCCATCAATAAGCTGCTGAAACGATTTCCTAAGCTACGGCCTGACGGGATACCGGTGCGCGGCGGTCGCGCCCGCTTCCGTGGCTTCCAGTCGCTCCCCGTGGCGCTTAAATGACGACAAACAAAAGCCCCGGCCAGGACCGGGGCTTGCGACGACAAAACCATTCCGTTCGAATGACGCGCTGTCAGTACCGTTGACCGCCGTAATTCTGGCCGCGATAGGAATCGTCGTTATTGTTGCCGCGATCATTTCCATAATTGTTGTTGTCATAATCACGAGCGGGCGGCTGGTAGTTGTTGTCGTAATTTTGACTGGGGTGCGAGTTTTCATCAGACCGGTTATAGCGGTCGGATGAATCATAATTGTTGTTATAGCTGTCGTCGCGGCCGGAATATCCGTTGTCGCGTTGACCGCCATAGTACTGCGCGTTCGCGGCGGTGACCGACAACGCGAGCAGGGCAATTCCTAGCAAGGCTTTCATTGCCACCTCCCAGTGGGGCTGAAGAGCCAGCAGCCAATCACAGGCCGGTTGACGAGTCTAATAAATCTTGCATGACAAACCCGGCGCGCAGGCAGCCTACGGTATGCAGGTATCAATTCGGATCGATCATACTGAATTTGATATTAATATGATGGGAGTTCAGTCCCGGCCTGCTGCCGGCGCTAACCAAGACCCGCCGGGGACGGCGCGTGTTGGGTGAGCCACGCGTTCAAACGCCGTTCATCGAGGGCGCCGGCCTGCTGCGCGATGACCTTGCCATTCTTGAACACCATCACCATCGGAATGCTGCGGATGTTGTAGCGCGCGGCGAGTTCCTGCTCCGCCTCGGTATCGACCTTGAGAAAACGAAATTCCGGCTCCAGCGCGGCAGCCGCATGGGCAAAGACCGGCGCCATCATGCGGCACGGCCCGCACCATTCCGCCCAGAAATCGACCACCACCGGAATGTCATTGTTCTGGATATGGGCCGCGAAGCTCTTGGCCGTCACGGCAACCGGCGCGCCGGAGAACAGCGGCTGATGGCAGCGTCCGCATTTGGCCGCCCGCGCCGGACGGTCTCGCGGAATGCGGTTGGTGCTGTCGCAATGCGGGCAAACGATATGCTTGGCGTCGACGCTCATGGCACCCTCCGTGTGTCGCATCATGGCCGAAAAGCCCGCGCGGGCCTTGACCGGCGTCAATCAGGGACAAGACGGAGCGCTTTGCGGAAAATAAACCGGCACCCCTTGAATTCCGCTGTCGCACCCCCATATATCGCAACAGACGCGATCCGGTCACCCGTTGATCGCGTTGGTTTCAGGTTGCAATGTCACCACGGATGAAATGGGATGGTGCAGTCTGGATGTAAACCCCGCCCGGCCCCCGGCGGGGTTTTTCATTTTAAGCGTCACCCCTGCCCGCGGTTCCAGCCACGCGCGCCGTCGCCATAGCCGACCGGGCCGTCCGCCGTCACCGCCACGGTGTCTTCCAGCTTGATGAACCCGCGCGTCGGGTGATGCATGGTGGTCTCGATCGACAGCATCATGCCGGCTTCCAGCGGCCGGTCGGCATCGACGCCGACATAGGGGATCGGCCCGTCGCTCATCAGGCGTGGCGCCTCGTGGGTGATCAGGCCGAGCCCATGCGCGGTGAAGTCGAGATATTTGCGATGGGGCGATGCGTCACGCGCCGCCCGCCCGGCGGCGACAACCTCGCCGCCGCGCGTTCCGGGCCGCACCGGCACGCGGGCGGCCTGCTGCACCCGCTCGATATCCGCCAGCAGATCGATCAGTTCCTGATCCGGCGTGCCCAGCACGCCCATGCGGCAGAGATCGCCGACATAGCCGTGATAATTGCCGCCGGAATCGAGCGACATGATTTCGCCGGCTGCCAGCACCTGGCCTGACGGCGCGCGGTTGGTGCTGGTGCCGGCGGTGATCAGGCAATATTCAAAATTCAGATCGCGCGCGACCTCTTCGCGCCGCAGGATCGCGACCACGTCATCCTTGCTCATGCCCGGCGCGCATTGTGCAAAGGTCGCGATCATCGAAGCGACAACACGCTCGGAGGCTTCGCGCAGCAGCCGGCATTCGGCCGGGGTCTTGCGGGCGCGCAACCGTTCGAGCGGCAAAAACGCGTCGACGATCTCGGCATCGGGAAACGCGGCCGTCAGTTGAGCATAGGCCTGCATCGGCAGAAAGTCGGTTTCGACCCCGATGCGCCGCACCGGCGCCTTCATTTTTTTGAGGTGGTCGATCGCGCGCGCCATCGCGTCGTCGCTGGTCGACGAGAAGGTGACGATCTCCGGCGCATGGATCTTTTCGTTCGCCTTGTCGAAGCCATCGAGCCGCGCGCCGATGAATGCGGCATCCGCCGGCCGGCCCTTGAGATAAACATAGACCGGCAGATAGCGGCTCACCCCGATCGCATCGATGACATCGAAGAAGAACGAGCGATAGCCGGTGAAATACTGGACGTTGTGCTTGGAATTCGCGAGCACGACATCGAGACCGGCGTCCTCCATGAGCACATCGAGTTGGGCGCTGTCGAAGGCCGGCACGGTCAACTTTTCGGGCTTGTTCATCGGGCGGCTCCCTTTGCTCCTCCAACGTGCCGCACCGTGCCAAAGGACAATGTCATGCCGGCCGCCGGGAGATTTGCGGTGATTGTCCTCCAAATTAGCGTCGCGACCAAGCCTCGAGCACGGCCTCGGCCGCCGCAACGCCGGTGCGATAGGCGCCATGCGCGGTGGAGAAATCCCGCAGCGACGCGGCTTCCCCGGCAAAAAACAGCCGCCCGTCGACTGGCGCCGCCAGCACCGCGCGCTGGTCGGCCTGGCCGACCTCGGCATGGGAATAGGAACCGCGCGCGAACGGATCGCGGCCCCAGGCGGTTTCCGCCAGCGGCGACAGCAGCCGGCGCATGTCGCTGCCAAGTTGCGCCTCGATTTCATCGATCGCGAAGGCGGTGAAAGCGCCCTCGCCTCCGGCTTCCAGGGCGCGCGCAAATGCCCCGCCGAAATACCCCTCGATCACGGGCACTCCGAACGGCCGCAGATGATAGCTGCCGGTGTTGGTGCGGTCGGTGGCACCAAACAGCCAGGTCTGCGGCGGCAGAGCGTCCGCTTTGGCGACACGCAGGAACACCTTGTCGGCAAGCCCGAGCGGCAGCGCCGCGGCCGCCGCGATCTTATCGGGCAGCGCCGGCGTGAAGCGCAATACCTCGCGCGCCACGATCGGGGTCGGCACCGTGATTATCGCAGCGTTGGCGTTCAGATCACCCTGCCCGGTCGCGATCCGCAGCCGTGCGCCGGAATGATCGATCCGTGTCACCGGACAATTGAAAGTCACTGTAAGCGGCGCGGCATAGGCCGCGACCAGGCCGCCATAGCCGCCGTCGACCCGCCAATTGATTTCCGTGTCGTGGTAGCGGACCCAGTCGCGGACCGAAATCCGCTCAAGTTCGGCGCCGTTGATGTAGGTCGAGACTGCATTGATCAACGCATTCCAGCGACCGTCCGGCTCCAACAGGTTCACCGCGGCCTGGTCCGGATCGGCCGCGTCGGTCGCATCGACCCGGTCGAACAAGCGGTTCAGCGCGGCGCGAAATTCCGCGTGCGCATCGGGCGGGAAGCAGCGCTCATAGACCGGGCGCCGCCAGGGCGGCGGGGTCGGATCGATCGCCAATCCAAGCGCGCGCGCGATTGCGGACCATTCATTCTCGTCGGCCGAATGCAGCCAGCCGCAACCCAGATCAATGTCAAAGCCCAGGGCCGTGTCGCGGCGCGTCCAGGCCCGTCCGCCCACCCTGTTACGGGCCTCCAGCACGGCGACGCGCAATGGCGCGCCCATCAGCCGGCGCGCGGCCGCGACCCCCGCCGCGCCGGCGCCGATGACGACAACGTCAACTTCTTGCATGCAAACTCACAGGTCCGCCCGAAATGCGATGCGCGTCATCGGCATCGCCGTTATCATCCTTGCTATAACGTCCCGCGCCGCGTGGCGACAGAGGAGCAAGGATCGAACACAGCGCGCCGGCGGCTTAGTGCAACCAAGCGATGTCGACAGGGAATGGGAATGATGACCACACCAGCCGAGGATGGTACCGAAATCCGAGTCATGCGGCCGGAGGAGATCGCGCTTGCTGTCGAGTGGGCCGCGCGCGAAGGCTGGAATCCCGGCCTGTCCGATGCGGAGTGTTTTTCGGTCGTGGACCCCGCGGGCTTTCTCATCGAGTTGGTGAACGGCGAGCCGGCCGCGACGATCTCTGCGATCAATTACGACGACCATTTTTGCTTCATGGGATTTTATATCGTGCGCCCGGATATGCGCGGCCGGGGACATGGCTGGCGGATTTTCGAGGCCGCGGTCGCACATGCCGGCGACCGCATCAGGGGCGGCGACGGTGTCGTGGAGCAGCAGGACAATTACCGCAAGATCGGATTTGAACTCATCTATCGCAATTTCCGTTACGGCGGCGAAGTGCCGGCGCCCGACCTGCCGGCCGATGCGCCCGCGCTCAACGCGCTCGCCGACATACCGCTGTCGATCGTTGCCGCCGATGAGGCCACGGTGTTTCCCGCGGCGCGGCTTGAATTCCTGCGCGCCTGGATCAACACCTCCGGCCATACCGGCTGCGCCCTGGTCCGCGACGGCGACCTGTCGGCCTGGGGTGTCATCCGCCGTTGCCGGGTCGGCCACAAGATCGGCCCACTGGTCGCCGATGACCGTGCCGGCGCGGAAGCCGTGTTCGATGGGCTCTTGGAAGCTGCCGGCGGCGGCCAGGTTTTTCTCGACGTTCCGGAAGTCAACAAGGCGGCCGTGGCGCTGGCCGAGGCTCGCGGCCTCAAGCCGGTGTTTGAAACCGCCCGCATGTACAGCGGACCGATCCACCCGTTGCGGCTCGAACGCCTGTTCGGCGTCTCAACTTTTGAGTTGGGCTGACCGGGAGCGCTGACCCGCCGTCACCAGCCGTTGGGCAAGCCGTCGCCGAGGAATTGTCACACGGCGGTTCATTTTTGCCGCGGATCGTTGATCCGGGTGGGCAGCACCTTGTCCTGCTGCACAGCAAAAACAGACATTCCTGGTATACAATCTGTTGGTGTCGGCCTCCCTTGCCGTGTAACATTGATTTAAACAATAATCACAAGCGTCAAACAAACGGCCGGGAGGGCGCGTCATGGCGAATGTTGAGACTGAACCGAAACCAATCATTTCAGGTTTGAAGTCGTTCTACGACTGGGCGATTCCGTTTTCCTGGGTGGTCGTCCGTTTTGCCGTCGGCTGGAATTTGCTCATTCACGGCTGGCAGAAGATCGAGCGCGGCACCGCCGTCTACGTCAAAGGCTTCGTCGCCGTCGGCTACGAACCGGCGATGTTGTGGATCTGGAGCGCATTGTTCGTCGAATTCGTCGGCGGCATTGCGATCATCATCGGGTTGTTTACGCGATTCTTCGCCGCGGCCGCCGCGATCGAAATGCTGCTCATCATGTTCATCTACTGGAAGAACGGTTTCGCGTGGACCGCGCGCGGCTACGAATACGTGCTGTTGTGGGGGCTGGTGTGTGCCGCCATCGCGCTGCGCGGCGGCGGACCGTATTCAGTCGATCGCAAGCTCGGTCGCGAGCTGTAAAACAGATCGACATTTGCTCAAACGGTTCCTGACAAAAAACGTCTGAGAAAAATGCAACGGCCGATCCCTTTCGGGATCGGCCGGGACCGATTTGCATAAGAGCTGAATGGCGTGAGCTTGGCTGGCGCGCGCCGCGCCGGTCCGCTCACTCCTCGCCAGCGTCCTCGCCCTTGCCGCCGCCGATCTGCTTGAGCCGGGCGAAAACGGCTTCGACGTTGAGATCCTCGCCGGCCTTCTTCGGCTCGGCTTCCTCCTCATTGGTCGGCTCGGGGGCGGTGGTCACGGATGCGGGCAACAAGGTGGCGCCGCTGGTCACGGCACTCGCCGGCTTGTCCTTGGCCGCGCGCTGCACTTCCAGATCGAGATCGAGCTGCGCGCACAATCCCAGCGTCACCGGATCCAACGGTTGCAGGTTAGGTGCGTTCCAATGGGTTCGCTCGCGAATTGCCAGGATGGTCGACTTGGTGGTGCCGACCAGCCGCATGATCTGGGCGTCCTTGAGTTCCGGATGATTGCGCACCAGCCAGAGGATGGCGTTGGGCCGATCTTGGCGGCGCGAGACCGGCGTATAGCGCGGGCCCTTCTTCTTCTTCGCTTCCGGCAGGCGCACCTTGGCATCGGCGAGCGTGAGCCGGACGTTGGGATCAGCTTCCGCCCGGACGATATCCTCGCGGGTCAGCTGGCCGGTGAGGATCGGGTCGAGGCCCTTGATGCCCTGGGCGGCATCGCCGTCCGCGATGGCCCGCACTTCCAACGTATGCAGCTTGCAGAAGTCGGCAATCTGATCAAACGACAGCGCGGTATTGTCGACGAGCCAGACGGCGGTCGCCTTTGGCATCAGCGGTGCGCTGGACATGGCAAAATCTCCTTTACGCTTCGCCCGCCCTTTCGGGCGAAGCCGGTGGTCATCACGGATGACTGGAAGTGGTTGGAATATAGGCATGCACCCCTGGCCTGCGCAATGGTTCCCCGCATTGGTTTCAAATGACCGAAAATCGCCGTTCCGACGCGTCCCAAAGCCAATAGGGCGCTTTCGCCGGTTACGGGATCCCGCCGGCCCGTCGTAGGGCGCCAATTCGCACCGTATCGCCAAGAATTGAGGCGCTTTGGGGCGAACAAACCACGATCGCGGCGGCAATCGCGACGACATCAGCTTGACAGCGCCAGGCCCGGCGGCCATGTCGAAGCGGACAGCGCCCGATACCCGACGCATGGTGACGTAAAATCGCATGTTTCCTTAAGATCATGCGTGCAATCAGTCCGTGAGCCGGTCGCGGGCGATTGAAAACCACTGGATTTCAGTCAAGCGCGAGATGTCGATGAGCCAAATTAACCCCGCCCTCACCGGCGACAAGCCGCCGCTGCAGGTCCTTCTTTGCTCGCCGCGCGGCTTCTGCGCCGGCGTCGTCCGCGCCATCGATTCGGTCGAGCGTGCGCTGGCGCGTTTCGGCGCCCCGGTCTATGTGCGCCATGAGATCGTCCATAATCGTTACGTGGTCGACAGCCTGCGCGCCAAGGGCGCGGTATTCGTCGAGGAGCTTGACGAAATCCCCGACACCGGCGCGCCGGTGATCTTCTCCGCCCACGGCGTTGCCAAATCGGTGCCGGCGGACGCCAGGAAGCGCAACCTGCTTGCGCTCGACGCCACCTGCCCGCTGGTGACCAAGGTTCACCGCGAGGCCGAAATTCACTTCCGCCGCGGCCGGGAAATCGTGTTGATCGGCCATGCCGGCCATCCGGAGGTCGTCGGCACCATGGGCCAGCTGCCGCCGGGCACGATCACCTTGGTCCAGAATGTTGAAGAAGTTGCGCGCTTCAAGCCGCGAAACGCGGACAATCTCGCCTTCGTCACCCAGACGACGCTGTCGGTCGACGATGCCGCCGCGATGATTGCCGCCTTGCAGGCCCGGTTCCCCAATATCGTCGGGCCGCAGAGGGAGGACATTTGTTACGCCACCACCAACCGTCAGGAAGCGGTCAAGCGTGTGGCGCCGATGGTCGATGCTATGGTTGTCGTCGGCTCGCCGAATTCCTCGAATTCACAGCGCCTGAAAGAGGTCGCGGAGCGCTCCGGCTGCCCGATCGCGACCCTGGTCAACCGCGCCGAGGACATCGACTGGTCGAGATATGGCGCGATCAAGAAGCTCGGCATCACTGCCGGTGCCTCCGCGCCGGAGGTGCTGGTCGAGGAGATCATCGACGCCTTTGCCGCCCGCTACACCGTCTCGGCCGAGACCATCTCGGTGATCGAGGAAGACATGGTCTTTCCGCTGCCGCGCGCCTTGCGCGATCCGGTACCGGCAAAATAAGACCTGGGCGGATCAACACGACAACCTCCAACAAGAGCAGTTCATCCTAATAGGCACGGTCGAACGCTCCGCCCAAATCTCAAGACGTCGAAGAAAACCGGCAAAAGCGCGCGGGCAACTATCCCCTCCGCACCCGGCCCATTATGATCGGCCTATGAATCTCCCGGCCCGAATCAATTGCGAATGCCATCACCCTTGGCCCTGCCTGCCTGTCCTCGGCACGCGGTTTGACGGAGGGCTGACGCGCCGTGGCTGTTTATACCGATGTCGCCGCGGAGGATCTGGCCGGATTTCTCGCCGGCTACGATCTTGGCGAACTCCTATCCTACAAAGGCATTGCCGAGGGCGTCGAAAACTCCAATTTCCTGGTCCATACCAGCGGCGGCTACTTCATCCTGACGCTGTACGAGCGCCGGGTGGAAGCAGGCGACCTGCCGTTCTTCCTCGGCCTGATGGAACATCTTGCCGGCCGCGGCCTCACCTGCCCGCAACCGGTTCACAACAAGGCCGGACAAATTCTGGGCACACTCGCCGGCCGGCCGGCGGCCATTGTCACCTTTCTCGATGGCATGTGGATTCGCCGCCCGACCGCCGCCCATTGCGCCGCGGTCGGTGATGCCCTTGCCAAGCTGCATCTGGCCGGCGCCGACTTTAAATTGATCCGGCCCAACGCCTTGTCGGTATCCGGCTGGCGTCCGCTCTTTCAGAGTTGCCATAACCGCGCGCATCTGGTGCAGCCCGATCTCGACACCGCGCTCGCCGCCGAACTCGATTATCTGGAGCACCGCTGGCCGGACGACCTGCCGAAAGGCGTGATCCATGCCGACCTGTTTCCGGACAATGTGTTCTTTCTCGCCGACGACCTGTCCGGCCTGATCGACTTTTATTTCGCCTGCAATGACACGCTGAGCTACGACGTCGCGATCTGTCTGAATGCCTGGTGCTTCGAGCCTGATCATTCCTACAACGTGACCAAGGGCCGAAGCCTGTTGCAGGCCTATGCCCGCCGGCGCGGGCTCGATGCGCACGAGCGTCAGGCGTTGCCGCTGCTGGCGCGCGGCGCCGCGCTGCGGTTCCTCCTGACCCGCCTGGTCGACTGGCTCGACGTGCCGCCCGGCGCGTTGGTCAAACCGAAGGACCCGATGGAATATTTCCGCAAGCTGCGTTTTCACCAGGCCGTTTCCAGCGCGCGCGACTACGGCATCGACGCGTAGCGCAATCAAATGAACGAGACCAGCGTGACGACGTCCCATGTCATCATTCACACCGACGGCGCCTGTTCTGGCAATCCAGGACCGGGAGGCTGGGGCGCGATCCTGTCGTTTGGCGAGCACCACAAGGAACTCAACGGCGGCGAGGCGCACACCACCAACAACCGCATGGAACTGATGGCGGCGATCGCATCGCTGGAAGCCTTGAAGCGGCCGTGCACAATCGACCTGCATACCGACAGCCAGTATCTGCGCAACGGCATCATGTCCTGGATCAAAAATTGGAAGCGCAACGGCTGGCGCACCGCCGACAAGAAGCCGGTCAAGAACGTCGATCTCTGGCAACGGCTCGACCAGGCACTCGCGCAACACGACGTGCGCTGGCACTGGGTGCGCGGCCATGCCGGCCACGCCATGAACGAACGCGCCGATGAGCTGGCGCGCGAGGCCATCACGGCAGTGCGCGCGGGCGCGACCGGAACATTCAAGTCAGCGGTAAAATGACGGTCGAACTGAAGCCGTCCTGCCCAACCTGTAATTCATTGCATACCAACTTCCGGAGCGCTTTCAAATTTTGCGGAATCATGAAAGCGCGCGCTCTCCTTGTTTTGTCGCGTTTCCGGATGACGAACCGGTTTCAGCTTTGCCTGGAACTGCTCTAAGTCTATTTCACCGGCCACGCCGGGACTGTTACAAACAGAAACATGACCGTCGTGCTTCCAACACATTATACGGGTGATGGTGTATACGTTGGTGCTCTCACCACGCCTATCCCGCACAATTTCTGATCGGCGGACCACACGCCGATTTTCTGCCCGTTCAAAGCAATCAATCTTTCCACAAACAAACAACGGCATTCATGAACATCGCCTCGCTCGTCGCGCTTCATGCCAAATATCAACCCGAGAAGCCCGCGATCACGGCGCGCGGCAATGTCATCTCATATTTGGAGTTTGATCACCTTGTCCGGCGTATCTCCAGCCGGCTGAGAGCAGCCGGCATTGGAGCGGGCGACCTTGTCGGCGTGCTGATGAATGACACGCCAATGAATATCGCGGCCGTATTCGGTATCGCGCGGATCGGCGCTGCCGTTCTGCCGTTGGATTGGCGCGCGGCCGGCCCCGAAATCATGCGGGCGACCAATCGCCTTCAGCCCAAGGCCATTGTGTGTGACGACCCAAGCCGAAACGTTGCGCCGAACACGCTCATCGGCGTCGACGGGATCGAGAGCGCGGAGCCGGACCCCGGCGACGCCGCCGAACTGATCGATCAGCCGTTCGTCTATTTGCTCACTTCGGGCACGACTGGCGAGCCAAAGGTGATCGTGGTCACCCATGAACAGATGTTCGGACGCTTCATGGCGAATTGGACCGAATATCCGATCCTACGATCAGACCGCATCCTGCCGGCGCTTCCGCTGGCCTATGCGTCGGGATTGAACAAGCTGGCGTCGACGCTTTGCATCGGCGCAACGCTCGTTATGTTTCCAACAATGTCCGAGCCGATGGAAATCATTGGCGCTGTCAATGCGCTACGCGTCGACGTGCTGATTCTTCCACCGAACGTCATTCGCAGCCTGTTGACCTTGGGCGCCAATTCCCGCGGCGACGTACTGATGCCCAACCTGCGGCTGCTGGTTTCCGCCACCGCGGGGCTGCAGGCGTCGGAACGGGCGCATCTGCGCGCATGCGTTGCCCGCCACGTGGTCGGCGATTACGGCACGACCGGCAGCGGTCCGGTCGCGATGTTGAGTGCGGACGACGACATTGAGGGAACAAACGCGACCGGACGGGCGGTCCTCGGCATGAACATCGAAATCGTGGACACTGACCATCGCCCGGTGGCGAATGGCGACGTTGGTCTTGTTCGCCTACGCGGCATGGGAGTCACATCGCAACTGATTGCAGATAACGCGGACTCAGATGAAGGCCTGCGCGATGGCTGGTACTATCCCGGCGATCTCGGCAGCATCGATGCCGGCGGACTACTGTGCTTGCGCGGCCGAACCGCGGATCTGATCAAGACCGGCGGCTTGATGGTCTACAGCCAGGAGGTCGAGCGCGTCTTGATTGCCGATCCGCGCGTCCAGGAGGCGGCGGTCATTGGTGTGCCTTGCGCACAATACGGTGAGAAAGTATTGGCGTTTGTCATTTTGAAGCAGCAGGCGACGCCAAGCCAACTGATCGTGCATTGTCGCCGGCAATTGGCGCCGCACAAGGTGCCGAAGCAGGTCACTATACTCGACGCCCTGCCACGCAATTCGAGCGGCAAGGTCGTCAAGGCGCAATTGCTGGCGCTGGCGCAAGAGCAAGATCGCAGTTCGTGAAGCGATGCGGCGTTCGCGTCAGAATGTCTGATAGCTCTTACCGTATTCGCCGCCGACGCGGGTAAAGCCGGTCTTGGCGGTCTCATTGGTGCGGTCGAGATTTATCACCTTGGCGTAGGAGCCGGCGGCCTTCTGCTTGTCGCCAAGCCGCTCGTAAGCGAGCCCGCGCGCCATCCACGCCTGCACATTGCCGGGCTCGATTTCCACCGCATCGTCGAGATCGCCGGCGGCGGCTTTCATGTCCTTGATCGCAAGATAGCTCAGCGCCCGCGCGACATAGGCGTCGGCTTGTTGCGGCGACAGCCCGATCGCCGTGGTGAAGTCGTCGATGGCGATCTGATACTGCCGCTGGCCCTGATAGAGCAGGCCGCGATTGTAATAGGCTTGGCCGTTGTCAGGCCGCAGCGCGATCGCCTTGTTGAAGTCCTGCAGGGCCAGAGCCGGCTGGCCCTTCTGGCGATAGACGATCCCCCGCCCAATATAGGCGACCGCATAAGACGGATCGATCGCGATCGCACGGTTGTAATCGGAAAATGCAAGATCGAGCTTGTTGGTCTTGCGATAGATCAGACCGCGATTGGCATAGGCCTGTGCAAAGTTCGGATCGAGGCTGATCGCCTTGTTGAAATCGGCCAAGGCTTCGCCGTTCTTGCCACCCCGCCCGAACACCGCGCCACGCATATTGTAGGCCTGCGGATCCTTCGGATTACGGCTAACGACCTCGGTCAGCGAGGCGATGTTGGTGGGGGAAGCGGCATAGACCGCGTCCTCGCGCTCCGGCGTGGCGACATTGAGGGCCGTCTGGCATCCGCCAAGCGCAAGCGCCGCCGCGAGCACCACCATGATGCCGTCGTGGTGCCGGGTGCCCCGGTGCCGAATCTTGCTCTTGCCGTCCCGCATATTCCGCCTCGCCGTCGAGGAAACACGTTAATCCATGTCCGACCGGCTGTCTTCACCGCCGGAATGGGGCAAAGGTGCGGCGTTAAAAACATGATCCGGAAAATGACAACCCGAAAAAGATAAAGCGGGCTGGGGATGACCCCGCCCGCCCATCAGGTCGGAAATCGCGGCGCAGCCGGTCAGCGGCGCGGAGCGCCAGCGCCCGGACCGGTGGTCGGCTTCGGCTTCATCGGCAGCAAGCCTTCGCGCTGAAGGCGCTTGCGCGCCAGCTTGCGGGCCCGGCGGATCGCCTCGGCCTTTTCGCGAGCCTTCTTTTCGGAGGGCTTTTCGTAATGACCGCGAAGCTTCATTTCGCGGAAAATACCCTCGCGCTGCATCTTCTTCTTCAGCGCCTTGAGGGCCTGGTCGACATTGTTGTCACGAACGAGAACCTGCACGCGGGATCCTCTCAATCCTAAATCGTGGTGAATGGGGTCTGCCGGAGCCTGCCGATAAGGCGCAACGTGGTGGCCGTTAGGCTCCCATTTGCGGGGCCTTTAACAGATACCGCCGGGAAAGTCCACTCGTTGCGACGTCGCCGGCGGCTCTCGTCACTGGTCCGGGTGCGCGAAGACCCAGGCGATCACATAGGCCAGCAGGAGGCCGACGGTACCGACCGCCACCCGGTTGATCGCGCCCGCGGCATTGACCTGCAGGCGCTTGGACGCGGCGGTCCCCGCCAGGCCGCCGGCGATGATGACCATGATCGAATGCGCGGTCGGCAATTTGTGGAACATCCACGCGATTCCAGTGACCAGCAGCAGCCCGGTCAGGATGTAGATCGCGATCATCAGCATCCGCCCGCCCGCGCCCCACAGCACCGGCGGGCGATCCGGCGCATCCCAGAGCGCATTGGCCGCGACCATCGACCAGCCGGCAAAAAACGGAAACAGGAAGGCGACGAGGTAATTCATCATTGAAGCGGCCCGGCTTCGTCGTCGGCCGCAACCACCCGCGTCACATGCCCCATTTTTCGGCCGGGGCGGATGCTGGACTTGCCATAAAGATGGACCGAGGTGTCGGGAGTATTGAGCCAGGTCTGGAAATCTTCGACCTCGTCGCCGAGCAGATTGGTCATCTCGATGCGGCCACGCCGCACCGGCGCCGCCAGCGGCCAGCCGGCGATGGCGCGAATATGCTGCTCGAACTGGGAGACCGAGGCGCCATCGAGCGTCCAATGGCCGGAATTGTGCACCCGCGGGGCGATTTCATTGACCAGCACGGTATGGCCATCCGCCGCCTTTACCACGAACATTTCGACCGCCAGCACGCCGACATAGCCGAAGGCCGCGGCGACCGCCTCGGCAATGCGGCGGGCCTCCGCCGCCACGTCGTCGGAGATCGCGGCCGGCACGCGGGAGACCTTCAAGATATGATCGCGATGCTCGTTCTCGGTCACGTCGAAGCTTGCGATCGCGCCGGACGCCGCCCGCGCCGCGACCACCGAGATTTCGCGCTCGAACGGCACATAGGCTTCCAGGATCGCCGGCTGACCGCCGATCTCCCGCCAGGCTTCTTCCGGATCAGCGCCGTTGCGAATGGTCAATTGGCCCTTGCCGTCATAGCCGAAGCGGCGGGTCTTCAGGATCGCCGGCCGGCCGAGGCGATCGAGCGCAGGCCCGAGGTCGGCCGGGGAATCGATCGGTCCGAACTGCGCCGTCCCGATGCCGAGCCCGGCGATGAACTGCTTTTCGATCAGCCGGTCCTGGGTGATGGCCAGCACGTTCGGGTCGGGCAGCACCGGCTTGCGCGCGGACAGGAAAGTCGCGGTCTCCGCCGGCACATTCTCGAATTCGTAGGTGACGACATCGACATCGGCGGCGAAGCGATCGAGCGCGGCGGTGTCGGTATAGTCGGCGACCGTGACCCGGTGGACGACCTCGAAGGCGGGTGAATCCGGGCTCGGCGCGAACACATGACATTTGAGGCCGAGCTTGCCGGCAGCCAGCGCCAGCATCCGCCCCAACTGGCCGCCGCCCAGGATTCCGATGGTGGCGTCGGTGTTGAGTGTGACCGGCGGCAGAACGCTCACGCGCCGTCCTCGGGCTGGTCGGCGACAGCCTCTGTCTGGCGCTTGCGCCAGGCATCCAACCGCTCGGCCAAGGCGGCATCCTGCAGCGCCAGCACGCTGGCGGCCAGGAGCGCGGCGTTGATCGCGCCGGCCCGGCCGATCGCCAGGGTACCGACCGGAACGCCGGGCGGCATCTGAACGATGGAATAGAGCGAATCGACGCCCGACAGCGTCTTGGATTCGACCGGCACGCCAAACACCGGCAGCGGCGTCAGCGCCGCCGTCATGCCGGGCAAATGCGCGGCCCCGCCGGCGCCCGCGATGATGACCTTGACGCCGGCCGCCTTGGCGCCCCTGGCGAAGGCGTACAACCGCTCCGGCGTGCGATGCGCGGACACGATGCGCGCCTCATAGCCGGCATCGAGCTGGTCGAGCGTGTCGGCGGCATGCTTCATGGTCTGCCAGTCCGACTGGCTGCCCATGATGATCGCGATTGGTTTTGCCGCCATCGAGGTCTCGTAAGGTCCCGCGAAAGGAAGCGGCGGATTATAGGTTGCGCGCCTGCCGAGGCAAGGTGAATGCCGGGGCCGCGCCCGGTCAGGCCGTTGAACCTTGCCGGATTCATCTTGCGCCGGCTCCCGCGCCACGATAGCAGCACGCGGCGGAACGGCCCGCATGCGGCCGCAGTTCCGCCAGCCCAGGAGAATTGAATGTTCAGGAACGTCGCCCTGCTTGCGGCCTTCATCGCGCTCGTCAGCGTTTCCCCGCTCAGCGCACAGCAGAACGATGCGGCCAACTATCCCAACCGCCCGGTGAAGATCGTCACCACCGTGCCGGCCGGCGGCGGCGTCGATACCGTCACCCGCATTCTGGCGGAAAAGCTGCGCCAGAAGTTCGGACAGCCCTTCATCATCGACAATCGCGCCGGCGCCTCCGGCAATATCGGCGCAGAAGCGGCGTCCAAGGCGCCGCCCGACGGCTACACCTTGATGTCGTCTCAGCCGGCGCCGATTACGATCAACACGGTGCTCTACAAGAAGCTGAATTTCGATCCGAGCGCGCTGGAACCGGTCGCGATCATGTCGAAGATTCCCAATGTCCTGCTGGTGCGAAGCAATTTCCCGGCCAAGAACGCGCAGGAATTTGTCGCTTATGCCAAGGCCAACCCCGGCAAGCTGAACTATGCATCGCAAGGCGTCGGCACCACCGCCCATCTGACGGCGGAATTATTCCAGACCTTGACCGGCACCAAGTTTGTTCATGTGCCGTACAAGGGCACGGCACCGGCGCTCAACGACATCGTCGCGGGCCATGTCGATCTCATCTTCATGGAGCTTGCTGCCGCCAATAAGCTGCACCAGGGTGGAAAGGCACGCATCCTCGCCGTGGCGACCGAAAAACGCATTCCGGCAATTCCGGACATTCCAACTCTGGAAGAAGTCGGCGTAAAGGGTTTCGAGTCCGACACCTGGAACGCCATCTCCGCACCGCCGAAGACTCCACCGGCCATCATCAACAAGATCAATGCCGCCATCAACGAAGCGCTGAAGGATCCGGAGGTCGTTGCGCATTTTCAAACGCTCAACATGGCCGCGGGCGGCGGTACTCCCGCCGACATGCGGAAGTTCGTTGATGAAGAAACCAAGCGCTGGACCGCGGTCATCAAGGCCGCCGGCGTCAAGCCGCGCTGACCTAGGCAAGTCGCCGAACGATTGCAGCATTTCCCGGCGAAGTGGAAACCGGTTCGCCGCCCGGAACTGTGACAAAACAAGGCGCTCTAGCCCCGGTGCGTCCGCGCGCCGGGGCATTTCGCGCCGTCACGACCGCATTCGGCCGATGCCGTTCAGGCGATGATGTCGGGCGTCAGTTGATCTTCGATAAAGGTGATTCGATCGCGCAGGAACAGTTTGCGCTTCTTCAGGCGCTGGACCTGAATTTCCTCAGCACCGGGCGCGTTTTGCAATGCAAAAATGGCCGCATCGAGGTCGCGGTGTTCCTGCTGCAGCTGCGCCAATTGCTCGCGGAGCTGCTGTTCGTCTTCCTTGTTCATCGTGATGGCAACATCTCGAACGCGACGGTTCCGAACCGGAACTGTGGCTGACAGGCCGCAACTATCGGGCCTTGCCGGAGACTGCGCAAGAGTCGATCACAACCGACCGCCGCGCCGCCGTTTCTCCCCAGTCTTGGCAAAATCCGCTATTTCACTCCACCGTCGAAGGCTGTGATTTCCTAACCTGATACCAGGGCAACAGCGGGGATTTATTGCATCGCACAGCAGACAGGCCATCGACACAAGGCGGCACGGGTGTAGACTTGGCTTGTCAGCGACCACTGACGAAGGAGACCATCTACATGTCGATTCAATCGCATCTTGCGGAACTCGAAAGACGACACCAGGCGCTCGAGGACGAACTCAACGATGCCCTGCATCATTCGTCGACCGATGATCTGAAGATCGCAGAATTGAAACGTCGAAAATTGAAATTGAAGGACGAAATCAACCGGCTGCAGCAGGACACGACCGTTCACTGAACGGTTTGTGATTTAGTCGATCGTTCTTGGGTTTGCCACTCTGGGCTATTGGTGGCCCCGGACGGTGATGTCGCGCGTTTTTCACTTGCGCATTTTTCACTTGCGCATTTTTCATTTGCGGACATGACGACCTGAGACCGGCGAAGGCAGACATTTGCACGCGTCGTACCGGTTAAATCGACGCGCTTTCCTGCCTGGAAAATCGATCAACGCGAAGTGCCGTCACCGCCGAACGCGGCCTTGAGCCGCTCAAGCTGCCGCTCGACCGGATTGGCCGTGTCGTTGAGCGTCGGACTCGTATCGGCATGGATGGTCGCGTCAAGCCGGATGATCTGAAGATGCATGGCTTGTGCGCGTTCGATCAAGCCACGCAGCTGGTCCGGCAACAGCGCCATGTTGCTTTCGTCGCCCGGTTCGCCTGCGGACAGCTTGACCTTGGTCTTTTCCTTGCTGGCCTGACTGAGTGACATTTCGCCTTCCCGCACCGAGCGGTGCAGCAGCAGCCAGGAGGCAAGCTGCATCAGCCGCGTCGTCAGTCGCATGCTCTCCGTGGCATAGGCAAGCCCCGCCTGGCGATCCAGCAGCCGCGATTGCTGCCGGCCGGTACCGTCAAGGTACGCGGCGGTTTCTTCGACCAAAGCCATACCGTCGCGGAACAACGCGCCGAACGCCTCCGAACTCGCCAAGCGCTCCGCAAACGAAACTGGGACGGCGCCTTCAGCGGACGGATTGGACATTCACAACGCCTCACAATACAGGCAACCGGCAACTCGGCGCCGGCGCGACAATGGCAAGTTGGAGCTTGCCCTGTCCAGAGCCTAATGCCCGATCATGGCAACATGGTTGCCGCTGGTGCTTGAGAGGGATCAGCCGCACAAAAAAAGGAGCCGCCGTTACCGGCGGCTCAAAGTAAAAAACAGGGAGGCGTCAAACAGAGTGGACAGGAGCCACTCGATGTCCAACTCGTGGACAATCATGATAATGATTGAGAAAGCTTAACAGGCCGTTAAGCCTAACAACATCTAGCGTAAAGTCTGATAATTCACGCCAATTCCAATCGACGATCGCGGCAGGATTTCACTTCTTGAAAAACACGTCCGCAGCCCGGCGCGACGCCTGCTTGCCGGCCATGGCCGTTTCCAGTCGGACGATTTCCTCGCGCATCAACGCGATCCGATCCGTCAGTTCCGCGACTGAAAGCAGCGAGAGATCCTGGCCGATCTCGTGAACGATCTTTTTCTTCGGCAGATCATCGTCCTGCATGGCCCTACTCCACTTCCAAAAGTCGCGATCAGTCGTCTCGCTCGCCGAAAAAAATAGCCGCGGCTGCCGCGGTTGTCACATCCCGCTCCCCCGACTAAAGACACCAATGAGCGATCCCGCCGCCAGCCTTGACCGTCAACTCATCCGCCCAGAGGACCACCGACCATGACCGCATTGCCCGCAAGCATGATCGCGATCGCAATTCCAAGCCCCGGCGGACCGGAGGCGCTGGTACCTCAGGAGCGCCCGCTGCCGGTGCCCGGCGCCGGCGAGGTGCTGGTCAAGGTTGCCGCCGCCGGCGTCAACCGGCCGGATGTCACCCAGCGGATGGGCAATTATCCGCCACCCAAGGGCGCCCCCGACATCCCCGGGCTTGAGATCGCCGGCGAAATCGTGGGACTGGGTCCGAGCGCGACCCGCTGGAAGCTCGGCGACCGCGTGATGGCGCTCGTGATCGGCGGCGGCTATGCGGAATATTGTACGGCGCATGAGAGCCATTGCTTGCCGATCCCGGCTGGATTGTCCGCTGTGGAGGCGGCCGCCATCCCGGAGACCTTCTTCACCGTCTGGCACAACGTGTTCGAGCGCGGCCGTTTGCAACCAGGCGAGACCTTGCTGATCCACGGCGGCACCTCCGGCATCGGCACGGTCGCCATCCAGCTCGCCAAACAGTTTGGCGCCCGCGTCATCGTCACCGTCGGTTCGCCGGAAAAATGCGAGGCGGCGCGCAAGCTCGGGGCCGATGTCGCCATCGACTACAAGAAGGAAGACTTCGTCGCCGCCACCAAGACCGCGACCGGCGACCGGGGCGCCGACGTCATTCTCGATATGGTGGGCGGGGAATACATCGACCGCAACTATCAAGCCGCGGCCGTCGACGGGCGGATCGTTCAGATCGCGTTTCTTGGCACCAACAAGGCGACGGTCGATTTCCGCCGCCTCATGGTCAAGCGGCTGACCCACACCGGTTCAACCCTGCGGCCGCGCTCGGTGGCCGACAAGGCGGCGATTGCCGCCGCGCTGGCGGAAAAGGTGCTGCCGCTGATTGCCGCCGGCAAGGTCAAGCCGATCATGGACAGCACCTTTGCCTTGAAAGACGCCGTGGCGGCGCACCGGCGCATGGAGTCGAGCCAGCACATCGGCAAGATCGTCCTGACACCCTGACGCGGTCCCGGACGCGGGCGATTGCCGGCGGCTTGAGGAACCAGCGAAATCCTTGCTCTTGGGACACAGGCCCGTTACTCATCCTGGTGCCCCGTTTCCGAAGTTCGTCGTACTATTCAGCCCGCTCCGTACGAACTTCGGATTTGATAAGGACACTCGCAAGTCTATGATTCTAGTGCCGCTTTTCGATTTGATGTTCCTGAATGAGGTTGCCTCAAGTGATGCAGGAACTTCAAATTGGCGGCACGAGGCGGGGAAGATCATCGGGACGGTCCCGCGCCCCGGGGGCGGCAGGCCGTGAAATCGGCGCAAAAGTGGTTAGCGTTCGCAACGGCGGGTTTTGGCCGGTCCGGCTGATCCCGGCGGGCGCATGCGGCGAAGCGCTCGATTGTGGAGGGTTTTGCGTGGCTTTTCGTCGCGCCCTTTATCTGTTGGCGGTCCTCGGCGCCATGATGTGCGCCACGGTCGCGGCCCGCGCGGTCGAGGCCGTGAACGTGCGCATCGACGCGCCCGCCATCGACATGACCGACGCGCTCGAAAGGCATAAGACCGAAGTCGACCGCGTGCAGGTTTCAACCGCGCCGGGAGCCGACGGCATCGTGCGCCGGATCGAAGTGCGCGCGCGCGAGGCGGGCAATGACTGGGCGGTGTTTGCGCTTGCCAACAACAGCGATGAACAGATCGACCGCCTGATCGTCGTCCCGCATTATCGCATGGTGGGATCGGGGCTGATGTGGCCCGACCTCGGCATGTCCCGCATCGTCAATGTCACGCCGAGTTCCGGCGACCGGCCCGAAAAGCTGGAAAGTGCGATCGCCGATGTCTATCGCGTCACGCTCGATCCCGGCACGGTCACAACCTATGTCGTCGAACTGCGCAACGATCGTCTGCCGCAGCTCTATCTGTGGGAGCCGGACGCCTACAAGGACAAGATCAACTCCTTCACACTCTACTACGGCATCGTCATCGGCATTGCCGGACTGCTGGCGCTGTTCCTGACCATTCTGTTTGTCGTGAAGGGCAGTGTCATGTTCCCCGCCGCCGCCGCGCTCGGCTGGGCTGTGCTGGTCTATATCGGCGTCGACTTCGGATTCTGGGGCAAGGTCTTCGACCTGTCGCCTGCCGCCGAACGGGTATGGCGCGCCTCGGGCGAAGCGATCCTGACCGCGACCCTGCTGGTCTTCCTGTTCGCCTATCTCAATCTCAGCCGCTGGCATGTCCGCTATTCGCATATCACGGTCGCCTGGCTGGTGTTTCTCGGCGCGCTGGTCGGCATCGCGCTGTTCGATCCGGCGATCGCCTCCGGTGTCGCGCGCATGTCGCTTGCTGCCGTCGCGGTATTCGGTTTCGGGCTGATCATCTATCTCTCGGCCTACGGATATGATCGCGCGGTGCTGCTGATCCCGACCTGGCTGCTGCTGCTGGTCTGGGTGTTCGCGGCCTATCTCACCGTCACCGGCTCGGTCACCAACGACATTGTCGGACCGGCGCTGCTCGGCGGCTTGGTGTTGATCGTCATGCTGATCGGTTTCACGGTGATGCAGCACGCCTTCGCCGGCGGCATCACCCACGGCATCGTCTCCGATGTCGAGCGCCGGGCGCTGGCGCTGACCGGCGCCGGCGACATGATCTGGGACTGGGATGTATCCGCCGACAAGGTCTACACTTCGCCGGAGACCGAGCAGTTGCTGGGCGTGAAACGTGGCGCCCTCGAAGGCCCGGCGGCGCGCTGGCTCGACGTGCTCCATCCGCTCGATCGCGACCGCTTCCGGGCCACGCTCGACGGCGTGCTGGAACAGCGTCGCGGCAGGTTGATGCAGGACTTCCGGCTGCGGACTCCCGACGGTCACTATCTTTGGTTCGCGCTCAAGGCGCGCCCGGTGGTCGGTTCCGATGGCGAAGTGGTGCGGCTGGTCGGCACGCTCACCGACATGACCGAGTTCAAGAACGCCGAGGAACGGCTGCTGCACGATGCCGTGCACGACAACCTGACCGGCCTGCCGAACCGCGAATTGTTCATCGACCGCCTGGAGGCGGTGCTCGGCTTTTCGCGCGTCGACAACGCGATCCAGCCATCGGTGCTGGTGGTCGATCTCGACCGCTTCAAGCAGGTCAACGATTCCGTCGGCATCGCGGTCGGCAATTCCATCCTGCTGACCCTGGCGCGCCGGCTCGGCCGGCTGTTGAAGCCGCAGGACACCCTGGCGCGGCTTTCCGGCGATCAGTTCGCGCTGATCTTGTTGTCGGAACGCGAGCCCGGCCGCGCGATCGCCTTCGCCGAGACTCTTCGGCGGACCTTGCGCGCGCCGATCGCCTTCAACGACCGCGAGATTTTCCTCACCGCCTCGATCGGGCTTGCGATCAATGACGGCCAGCCGCATCGCACCGAGGAAGTGCTCAAGGACGCCGAACTGGCCATGTATCACGCCAAGCGCATTGGCGGCGACCGGGTAGAAGTGTTCAAGCCCGCCATGCGCGCGCGCAAGACAGACCGGCTCACGTTGGAGTCCGATCTGCGCCGCGCCATCGAACGCGAAGAAATCTCCATCGTCTATCAGCCGATCATCCGGCTGGAGGATCGCTCGGTTGCCGGCTTCGAGGCGCTGACCCGCTGGGATCATCCCAAGATGGGCCGCATGTCGCCGGCGGAATTCATCTCGATCGCCGAGGAGATCGGCCTCATTGTCGATCTCGGCCTGTTCGTGCTGGAACGCACGGCGCGCCAGCTTAGCGCCTGGCAGCGCGCGGTGCGGCTGCGCGAACCGATCTTTGCCAGCGTCAATGTCTCGTCGCGTCAGTTACTGCGTCACGATCTCATCCACGACCTGCGCACCGTGCTCGGCCGCTCCGGGCTCGCGCGCGGCACGCTCAAGCTGGAACTGACCGAATCGCTGGTGATGGAAAATCCCGAACATGCCGCGCAGATGCTCACCCGCATGCGCGAACTCGGCGCCGGGCTCGCGCTCGATGATTTCGGCACCGGGCATTCCTCGCTGGCCTATCTGCAACGCTTCCCGTTCGACACCATCAAGATCGACCAATCGTTCGTGCGCACCACCAGCCGCGGTACGCGGCCGGTCATTCTGCGCTCGATCATCGCGCTCGCGCACGACCTCGGCATGGAGGTGGTGGCGGAAGGCGCGGAGACCGATTCCGATGCGGTCGAGCTTTATCAGCTCGGCTGCGAGTACGCGCAGGGCTATGTGTTCGGCGAGCCGATGAGCGCGGACGCGGCCCGCGAATTGTTGTTATCGGACCGGCTGGAAACGACGCGAACCTGATCCACGGCTCCCACCATCCACGCTTCACGTCGGGCCGGACGTGGCATCATTGTTCAATCGGATCGGAAATTAGACGCGCTACGCGCGTCACGCGTGGCCGGCTTCGCTCGACAGCATGCCGGGATCGATACCGAGCTTGCGCAGCGCCTTGTCGTATTTGTGGTCAACGTCGTTGCCGAAGATCAGTTCCGCATCGGCCTCGCAATGCAGCCAGCCATTGTCCTGAATTTCGGTTTCAAGCTGACCCGGCGCCCAACCGGCATAGCCGAGCGCGAGCACCGCGCTTTCCGGTCCCTTGCCGCGCGCAATCGCCTTGAGAATCTCTAAGGTCGCGGTCAGGCAGATGCCCTCGTCGATCGGCAGGGTCGAATCCTCAATGTAGAAGTCCGCCGAATGCAGCACGAAGCCGCGGCCGGTCTCGACAGGACCGCCCTTGAGTACCTTAACGGTTTCGGCCTGTGCGGGAAGCTCGATCACATCGGCGGCGGGAATGACATCGAGCTGCACCAGCAGATCATGAAACTTGATGTTGCGCGCGGGCTGGTTGACGACAATCCCCATCGCGCCTTCGGACGAATGCGCACACACATAGATCAGGCTGCGCGAAAAGCGCTCATCGCCCATCGTCGGCATCGCGATCAGCATCTGCCCATCGAGATAACCGCGACCGGAACTCATTTCCGAATTGTCGTCCTCAAGCTGCATGCTGTTCAGGCTACCCGATTAGCGCACGATTGGAAGCGAAACCTCGGTGCGCGTTTCGTCACTTCACAACCCAATTAATCAAAATATATGTCATTTTACTGGCCTGCGGAGTGGCTGCCGCCCCGATTCCTCACAATGAATTCAGGTGTAAATGACGCCATGACTGCCTAAATGGTGAGGTCATGAACAACACACGACATTGGCTGCGACCGACTGCCGCTGCGATCGTCACACTGGCTGTGACCATCGGTGCGGCGGCTGCCGAGAATGCCACCGAATGGGATGGCGACGATCGCGCCGCGGCGCGGCTGATTGCCGGTAACCCCTCCACCACAGGCGATGCAAAAGATGGCGCAGTGCTGCGCGCCGGATTGGAATTGCGGCTGAAGCCGGGCTGGAAAACCTATTGGCGCTATCCCGGAGATTCCGGAATTCCACCGCAATTCAAATTCGACGGCTCCGACAACGTCAAATCCGTCGAAGTGTTGTGGCCGGCGCCGAAAAGGTTCGAGGAGGCTGGCGGCAATGCCATCGGCTACAGCGGCCATGTCATCCTGCCGTTGCATGTCACGCCGAAAGAGTCCGGACGGCCGGTGCGACTGACGCTCGATCTCAATTACGGCGTTTGCGAGAAGCTGTGCGTGCCGGCCTTCGCCAAGCTCGAACTGCCGCTGACCGGGTCCGATCCGGCGCTGTCCGCGGCGCTGACGGCGGCCGAGGCGCGGGTGCCGAAGATGGCCAGGATTGGCGCCGGTGACGATTTGGCGATCCGCGCCGTCCAGCAACAGACCGGCGGCACGCATCCGCGCGTCGTCGTCGATGTCGCCGTGCCCGCGGGCCGCAAGGTCGATCTGATCGCCGAGGGGCCTACACCCGACTGGGCGCTGCCGCTGCCCGAACCGGTTCCCGGAGCCCCGGCCGGCTTGCAGCGGTTTGCCTTCGAGATCGACGGCCTGCCACCGGGCGCCAGCGCCAAGGGCGCGCTCATTACGCTGACCGCGATTGCCGGTGACCGGGCAATCGAGACCAAAACCCATCTCGACTAAGGGCCAAACTCGGCCTAATTGTTCGCTGCCACTTCCGTACTGCCGGCTGTGCCCCGGTTTCGACAGGGTCCGCTGGCAGGACGGAACATCCCCGCCAGAACGAGAGGAATAACCCCATGCCCATCAAGGTCGGCGACCGTTTGCCCGAAGTCCAAGTTTCGCGTGATGACACCGGAAGGACCGGCTTGGAAAAGCACTGACGATATCTTCAAGGGCAAGAAGGTCGCGCTGTTCGCGGTGCCGGGTGCCTTCACCGGCACCTGCCACAAGCTGCACGTCCCGAGCATTCTGCAGAGCGCGGACGCCATCAAGGCCAAGGGCGTCGACACCATCGCGCTCACCGCGGTCAACGACATCTTCGTCATGGACGCCTGGCAGAAGCAAAGCCACGCCGATAAGGTGACGTTCCTCGCTGACGGCACCGCGGATTTCGCCAAGGCGATCGACCTGACGTTCGACGGATCGGGCGGCGGCCTCGGGCTGCGCTCCAAGCGATATTCCATGGTGGTCGAGGACGGCGTGGTGAAGACGCTCAATGTCGAGGAATCGCCCGGCGAGGTCAAAGTATCCGGCGGCGACAACCTGCTCGGCCAGTTGTAATCGTCAATTCAAATCATGAAGCAGCCCCTCGACCGACGATGGGGCTGCCGCATCGCCGTGCCGGCGTCGACAGGCTCACTGCTCCGCCGTCACCGGCTGATAGCCATGCGCCGGCCATCGATTGCGATTGATCTCGCGGCTGATCGTGCTGCAACTGCGCTGCAAGCGCCGGGCGATCTCCGATCGTGAGAGCCCGGCGCTCAGCAACCGGCCAATCTCGATACGCTCCCTTTCCTGGAGCTGGTCATAGTGCTTTCCCATCGCAACGCCTCGATAAAGCGTTGCACTTCGTATTTGAATTTACCGCAGACTTTTCCGGAACATACTCTATTGGACCGGGCGTTGGTCCCCGACAGCTTGACGGGCGGAACCTTCTCACTTCGCCAGCATGGCCCGCAATCGCTCACGCACCTCATCCATGACTTCCGGCCAGGGCCGGCCGTCTTTACGGACCGCCACGAGGTCAGGATACCACGGCGAGGACCCCTCCAGCGGCCAGATTCCGTAGGAATTGTCGTCCCTGATTTGAATCGTCGGAATTCCCAGCGATGCCGCGATGTCGATGGTGGTGTTGGTGATCGAGACCACGGCGTCGAGCGCGGCGATCTGCGCGGCGAACTGGTCCAGGCTGGCAAGCTGGTCGACCGTGGGGTCGTGAAAAAACCGACCGCCTGTCATTCCATCAAGAACAGATAGGTCCGCTTTTTGAGGCTGATATTGGAGCGAGATCCATGTTACGGGAAACTCCGCCAAAACGGTCCGCCAATACTCCAAATCGGGCAAGTCACGATTCGTGTTCTTGCTCCACCATGCAATCCCCACCAGAGGCCCAGTCTTGCGCGCAGAATACTGGGACCGAAAGTCAGACGACTTTTTTGTATCAGCTGCAAGCCGAACGAATGACCGCACGAGTTCGTCCGATGTGCGGGCAAAGCAATAGCCGAGCATGCCAAAACTCGCTGCGACATCGGCCTCAGCCATTGCCGCGGCATCGTCGACACCAATAGCTCGCGCATCCACGCCAGGGAAAGTTCGAGACAAGAGTGGCACCATTCGCGGCTCCGCAAGGACGATGCAATGCTTTGCTTGCGTCGTTACGCGTCCGATGAAACGCGCCAATCGGATGTCCTCGCCAATGCGATTCCCGTAAATATTTCTCGGGATTGCGACAACCCGTCCGGAAAGGTCGCCGCCTCCCCATGCCGGAATGTCGTCATTTTTCCGCATGCGCTCCGCCGTCATCCGCAAACGCCAATACGGCTCGATCGCATTAATCCGATGAAGAATGCGGCTCAATTCATTCAACGGTGTTTGATCACCCGCTCGCTCGGCGAGCGCATTAACTCGAAGGGCATGCCGAACAACGCCATCGAAGTCGCGTTGCGAAAAATTCCTTTCTGCAGCGCGAACGTGGATTTTCATCAGATAGCGAAAATAAACCTGCCCAGGACGCGCAAGAGAAGACAATGACGTCGCAGCTCCATTTTTTCATGTCATGAAAATTAGTTCAAATTCAATTCGAGCCGAAAAAATTCTACTCGCGAATTTTTTTAAAAATGACATCACTATATCCTGCTTCCAGAAAGGTCCCGTCCGGTCGGTAATACCGATCATCGCTCTCGATTGGATACGTAACTTCAATGGGCAAGTATTTTGACGCAACGCGACTATCACAAAACCGATAGATCGCCTTGTGAATTACGAGGAGGCCGTTGACCGACAACAATAAATCCAGCAAATCGACGCGCCCGTTGTAAAGTTCGAACGGATACTCTCGGGCAAGCTGTCCACGTGCTTGAATATCGCGTGGCACACGAAGGACTGCCATGCAAAAAATGACGTCAAACGGAGCCGCCTGCCGAAGGTGGCGGTCGCTTGCATAAATAAAGCGAACACCATTAGACCAGAATCTCCGATAGGCTGAAATCAGATTTAGCGGATTGATATCGGCACCGACAACAGCGGCACTAGGGAAGTATTTTTTCAAAGTGACGCACTCTTCGCCCGTCGAGCATCCGAATGAGAGGACGCGCCGTGCGTCTGGCCGAACTTCCGCGGTCCGGGCGAAAATGCTCGGGTATCTGTCGAGCGAAGTATAGTTCGGAGCCTGATGCATCCCGGGATGCAATTCAGCGATCCGCCGAATAATTTTACTGGGCTTCAACGTGTTGGAAAATATATCCATTTCGTGGCGTACCTGAACACGGGGACCTAACGTGGCGGGCATTCGTCTGCTCGTCGCCAATGGCGCCGCTTCCCATACCACGACTTTTCAATAATACCAGATGCGACGCAACCTGGACGCTTTTCGACCGGCGTTAAGCGCAGGTCTTCCGATAGTTTGGACAAGGCGGAGTTCGGGGTGCCACATTTCATCAAGACAACCCGAAGGCGCAAACCTCTCCGCTTTCCGAGATGAAATGGAGGGCGACTGTGGAATGAACTAGGGCCGGAGAAAAAGGTCGCCGATTAAAGATTTTACCCAATATTTCCATGGCTTGCGATGCGGCGGCAATGCCGCACGCACCTCATGATCGTAGTCTGTCAACTTGAGGTATCGCAGCCAACTTGGAGCCCACGGATGCGCGTGCGAAGCCCAAGGTTTTGCGCCCTGCCCGGTGAAGTGAATGATCGCGGGACGCTTGACTGCAGCATTGATTTCATCAACGGAAAACGTGTTCGTCACCTGGGCGTTTTTCTCCGCCCACCCTTTCAAGTAGATTCGTCCATGCATATTCCATCGCAGCGGCACATACTTGATGTGGGTGTAAAATACCGAGTTAAAAATCTGTTGATCGCCAAGCGAGAGACGTCGACCCATCGCAGCAAGGTATTCGCTGACTTTCCGTGTAAAATCGATCCGCCTCATGAGGTCGAGGTTGACCACCATAACCCCAGCGTTGATGTGCGGAGCGCCGGCTGGAAGATTGTAATCTCTGATATATTGAAGGCTGCTCGCATCTTGTACGCCTGCGATTAGAGTATTTGGCTCAAGCTTTACATCGTAGAGCTCCGAGATTGAATTTATAATTAGAACATCACTATCAAGATATAGAATCCGCGTCACGTCAGCAGGCAACAATTGGGCCATATACATTCGAGAAAACGTCGCGACTGTGATTTGCCGTGGCAGCCAGATATCGGCAAATTCGACAGGATCGGTTGGAATCTCCACGAGATCGAAATCGTGAATGCGCTTTAGTGCTTGATAACTCCTGCGATCATCGTCACTCATACCCTCATTTAACAAGAGATAGACTCGCAATCGTCGCCGATCTCGGTAGCTTTTCAAAAGCGAGGCAATTGTGACGGCCGTATATGGAAGAAATTTTCGATCACTGGCCAAGACGACATGAATGAAGTCGAACTCACACGCCATCAATACATTCCCAACCGGAAAAACGTATCGTATTAATTGGAATTGAAGAAACCACCAAAAACGAATGTAGATATCCTCACCAATTTTCGGGGCCAACAAAGCATATCAGCACAGGAAAAAAAATAAAATAATATCGAGCAATCACTGCTCACTTTCATTTCTGAGAGCGAACTGTAATCCGGCTCCGCAATTCCATCTTCACCACCTTGCCGCTGGCATTGCGCGGCAGCGCATCGACGACGATGACCTGCTTCGGCAGCTTTTGCGCGGCCAGCGAACGCCGGCAATGCGCGATCAGTTCGGCGGGATTGACCCCGGCATCGGCGACCACGAACGCCACCACCTCCTCGCCGTGGCTTTCAGACGGTACGCCGATCACGGCCGCCTCCTTCACCGCCGGATGGCTCTGCAGAACGCCTTCGACCTCCGGACCGAAAACCAGAAAGCCGCCGACCTTGATCATGTCGGCGCTGCGGCCATGCAGATAGAGATAGCCGTTGGCGTCGAGCCGGCCGAAATCGCCGGAATAATACCAGCCGTCGCGGATGCCTTCGTCCTGCAGCGAGGCATCGCCGACGACGCCTTCCGGAAAAGTCGGCGCCTGGACGCGGATGCTGCCGATTTCGCCGGTCGGCAGCACATTGCCGTCGTCATCGACGATTTCCACATCGACGCCGAGCGGCGGCGTGCCGACCGATTCCGGCGCCATCGCTTCGTCCTCGTCGCGAAGAATGGCGACGCCGCCGATCGCCGAACTGGCATAGAAGTCGAGCACATGCGGCGCGACCCGCTCGCGAACCGCCGCCCGCTCCGCCGAGGTGATCGCCGCCATGCCGGTCAGATAAAGCCGCAGGTCCGGCATCATCATGCCGCGTCCCGTCGGGCTCGAGCGCCAGCAGCGCCCGCGTCACATTCGGCGGCAACAGCGTGGCGGTCGCCTTGCGTTCATTGACCGCGCGACGATTTCTTTCGGATCAAAGATGCTCTGGATCTGCACCACTGTCGCGCCCAGACACAACATCGACAGCGCGAAGGTGCGGCCTGCGCCGTAGGTCAGCGGCAACGCCAGCAGAAAACGGTCGGTCGCGCACCAGCGGAAACTCGCTCCAATGCACGACCATGCGCGCGTAGAGATTTTCATGCGACAGCACGAAGCCCTTGGGCGTGCCGGTCGTTCCCGAGGAAATCGCATAGACCGCCGGCTGCCGGTCGAGTTCGACACATGCGCGCCGTGTCCGGCTCGTGTTCGAGATGTCGGCAAAATCGAGCTGGCCATCGCTCTGCGCCGGAATGGTGTCGCTCAGCACCACCGACGGCTGGAATTTCTCGACCGAGCGCGCGATTTCCGCGGGCCGCCAGCGCCAGTCCATCGGCAGCACGATCGCGCCAAGCCGCATCACCGCAAACGATGCCGCCAGTTGCTCTGGCGTATCCTTCATGTGGATGCCGACGAGATCGCCCTGTTTGACGCCGTTCGCCCGCAATCCGCCCGCGACCCGGCGCGTGACTCATCGAACTCGCCATAGGTGATGACCCGCGTGCCGTATTCGATCGCAGTTTTCGCGGCGCGATACTTGGCATGATGGGCAACCAGGGAGGCGAGAGATTCATCGTGGTTCCGTTTTCCGAAAGCGCGAAAGGCGCGGGCCGGCCGGCGTCGCCGGCTCCGCTTGGCGTGCAGCCAAACGCGCCGCCGGGACATGCCCGGTGATCACAGTGGCGCGACGCGATTGAGATGGCTGGTGATGGCAAGCCCGACAGCCGCGACGTTGGTCATGAACAGGGACTCGTGATCTGGCCCGGCTTCGACGAATTCAACCTGCGGTCCGAAATATTTCGGCAGACCATTTCCGCGATCCGTGAGCGTGTTCACGGCGGTCCTGGGAATGCACCACCAGCATCGATCCTGGATAGGGCTCCGGGGAATAGGCGCACGAATGATGAAATAAGGAGCGCCGCGACCGATCGCGGCGCGTCTCGCCGCGAATTCCATCGGTGACCATCAGTTTCAGCCGCTGGCCGCGCAGACGCGACCGCCATTGCCGGGCCTGCAGCGACAGTCCGGCCCGATAGAACCAAGGCGCCAGATCCGGATAGACCGGAGGATCGA
>CAWDZJ010000009.1:0-18332 GCA_963806815.1 uncultured Alphaproteobacteria bacterium
TGGCCGCCGTCATCGTGTCCGGTTACGACGGCGGGCTGTTCGATGTCGCGCGCCTGTCCAAAGGCGTGCACGCCATCGGCCAGCTTAAAACCAAAATGGTCCCACCCAATTTCTCTAGCTGGCGCGACGGGGTCGGACCCAGCATCGACACCCTGGCGATGTCGATCGCGGGCACCGCCATCGCGGTCGCGCTGTCGCTGCCGCTTGGGCTGTTGTCGGCGAAGAACACCACGCCGAACGCGGTGGTCTATCGGCTGGCGCGGCTGCTGCTCAATCTGCTGCGCTCGATCCCCGAACTCATCATGGGCATCATCTTTGTCGCCATGGTGGGATTCGGAGCGCTGCCCGGCGTGCTGGCGCTCGGCCTGCATTCCATGGGCATGGTCGGCAAGTTCTTCGCCGAAGCATCGAGCATGTCGATCCGAAGCCGATCGAAGCCGCCCGCGCGGCCGGCGCCAGCCCATTCCAGGTGATCTGCCACGCCGTGCTGCCGCAGGTGATGCCGCAATTGTCCGATACCACGATCTATCGATGGGAATATCATTTTCGCGCCTCGGCCGTGCTGGGCACGGTCGGCGCTGGCGGCATCGGGTTCGAATTGATCGCGGCATTGCGGATCCTGGAATACGCCCAGGTCTCCGCGATTCTGATCTGCATCCTGGCCTGCGTCACGGTGGTCGACGGCCTGGGTGCGAGGTTGCGCAGAATGTTGAAATAACCATGGCCAGACCATGGATCGTCGTCACCAACCGCATCCATGACGTCGAACGCGATGTCCCTCCGCCCATGGCGACGTAGACGTCAACGGGGACAGCGAACCGTGGCGCGGCCGATCTGATCGCCGCGCTTGCCCGGCCGACGCCCTGCTCGCCTTCATGACCGATAAGATCGACAGCGACATGATCGCCGCGCCCGAAACTGCGCGTCGTCGCCTGCGCGCTTAAGGGCTTCGACAATTTCGACACCGCGGCCTGCGCCGAGGCCGGCATCTGGCTCACCGTCGTGCCCGATCTGCTGACCGTCCCGACGGCCGAACTGGCCGTCGGGCTCGCGATCGGCCTCGGCCGCAATCTGCTACGGCGATCAGCGGGTGCGATTTGGCGGCTTCGACGGCTGGCGCGCCGAACTCTACGGCCTGGGGCTTGCCGGCGCCAATGTCGGCATTGCCGGCTCGGGCGGGTCGGGCTCGCCATCGCCGCGCGACTGCAAGGCTTCGGCGCGAACTTGCGCGGCTTCGACCGCGTGCGGCCGACCTGCTGGCGCGCCACGCGGTCGCCCAGGTCGACTGGAACGCCCTGATCGCACTCAGCGACATCATCATCGTCGCCCTGCCCTTGGCGGAGACGCTTCATCTCGTCGACACCGACGCGCTCAACCGCATGCGCCCCGGCACGCGCCTTATCAATGTCGGGCGCGGTTCGGTGGTCGACGAACTCGCGGTCGCCCAGGCGCTGGAGGACGGCCACCTCGGCGGCTATGCGGCGGATGTGTTCGAAATGGAGGACTGGGCGCGCGCCGACCGCCCGCGCACGGTGTCGCCGCGCCTTCTGGCGCTCCGCGCACGCTGTTCACGCCGCATCTCGGCTCCGGAGTGCGCGCGGTGCGGCTGGCGATCGAACAATCAGCAGCCGGCGCGATCGAAGCGGTGCTCAACGGCCGCGAGCCGGAACACGCCGTCAATCGGCCCTTACCCGCTCCAGAGTAACAAACCGCTAGAGTGCAATTCAGGCAGAATAAATCGCTGTGACCATCTAATATCTTGGTTTGTTGTATAATCCCTCGGGTCAAGCCAATCGCAGGTCGTGTCGACCCTACCTGCGCATTTATCATTCCAATCTCGGGTTAACCCGAGATTGGTGGCATGCTTTTCCGGATCATCCGCTAATACGCTTCCGGCACATACATGTCCCGCGGCACTGGGTGGCGATGATAGTCGGGATTGTGCACGCGCGGCGGCAGCACCACCGGATCGTGCGGGATTTCCTGATAGGGAATCTGGCTCAGAAGATGCGCGATCAGTTGAGCCGCGCGCGCTTCTTGTCGACCGCCTTGACCACCCACCACGGCGCTTCGGGAATGTGGGTGCGCTCCAGCATCTCTTCCTTGGCCTTGGTGTAGTCCTCCCAGCGGCGGCGCGATCTGCATGTCCATCGGGCGACAGCTTCCACTGCTTGAGCGGATCGACGATGCGCATGTGGAAGCGGAATTCCTGCTCCTCGTCGGTGATCGAGAACCAGTATTTGAACAGGATGATGCCCGAGCGCACCAGCATGCGCTCGAATTCCGGCACGGAGCGGAAGAACTCCTCGACTCGTCCTCGGTGCAGAAGCCCATCACCCGCTCGACGCCGGCGCGGTTGTACCAGGAGCGGTCGAACAGCACGAGTTCGCCCGGCGGCCGGCAGATGCGGGCACGTAGCGCTGGAAATACCACTGCGTGCCCTCGCGCTCGTTCGGCGCCGGCAGCGCCACGACGCGGCAGACGCGCGGATTGAGCCGCTGGGTGATGCGCTTGATCGCGCCGCCCTTGCCGGCGGTGTCGCGCCCCTCGAAGATCACCAGCACCTTGAGCTTTTTGTATGCGACCCAGTCCTGCAGCCGCACCAGTTCGCGCTGCAGCCGGAACAGCTCGTCGAAATAGACCTTGCGTCGGCCGTCTCCGGCTCGGGGTCTCGCCGATCTCGTCGACCAGCTCGTCGAGGCGGTCCTCCTCGAGCTGCATCTCCAGCTCTTCGTCGAAGCTGTCGGCCATCTCGGCGTCGATGCGCTGGCGCATCCGGTGGAAGCATCCTCGCCCGGCTTTGATGTCGGCCGGCTGGTGCCGTTGCCCCTGGTTCGGTGTCTATCGGCGGTCATGGCGTAGATTCCTGCTTCGGTTCGGCATTCCGGACCGGTGCGGGCCGATCCCTTTGCGACAGTTTTGCAGCATGGACGCGACACCGGGATGACGGATCCCGGCGGGCGACCGGGTCTTGAACCGGCATCACCAGTTATGGATGGCGGGAACGGCAAAAAGCACGATCCGGCGCATGTTGGCAGACCGTTGTTGCACTGGCATGATGCATAAAATATTGCAACAAACGCCGCGTTCCTGGACCACCTGATGCTGACCTCATCATTTTCCGTTATTTTGCCGGTGCTCTTCGTCATTGCGCTCGGGTATTTCGCCGGGCGAACCAAGCAATTCGATACCGATCAGGTGCAAGGCATCAACGATCTGGTGGTGGATTTTGCGCTGCCGGCCCTGATGTTCGTCGGTATTGCGACGACAACGGCCAGCGTCTTGTTTGCGGATATCACCTTCCTCCTCGCGCTGTTCGGCGGAATTGCCGGCTTCTATCTGCTGGCCGTCCTGGTCAGCCTGTATGTCTTGCGAAACTCCCTCGGCGCAGCCGCGCTCCAAGCGTGTTCGGTGAGCTTTCCTTCAATTGCCTTCATGGGCATTCCGATATTTCAAGGCTTGTTCGGCGACTCAAGCGAGTTGCCCGTCAATTTGGCCAACGCGTTGGGCATCTTGATTGTCGTGCCGGCTACCGTGGTGTTGCTTGAAATCGAAAAGCAAAGCACCGACGGCGAGCGGGCCCAATCCGGCGGCGCGACACCGTCAGCCAGTCGATCAGATGCCAAAATCGTTGGAGCCGCGCTCTTGGGCAGCCTGAAAAAGCCGATCGTCTGGGTGCCGCTGGTGTCGTTTGCTCTGGTCTTGTTGCATGTCCGCATACCGGCCGAAATCGACGATATGGTCAATTGATCGGCCAGACGACTTCCGGAGTGGCGCTGTTTGCCTCCGGTCTGGTGCTCGCGGCCTATCAGCTCAAGGTAAACCTGGAAGTGATCGGCAACGTCATTGCCAAGATGATCGCGCAACCGGCCTTCGTTGCGGTCCTCGTCACCTTGCTCGCCGTCCGAAGCCCGCTTGGACGCGAGGCGATCCTGATTTGCACGCTCCCGACGGCCGTGTTCCCGACCCTGATTGCGCCGCGCTACGGCGTTTACGTCAGCGAATGTGCATCAACGCTGATCTTGACGACCCTCGTAATGATCGCCGTACTGCCGCTGGCGATCTATTTGACCGCCGGCTGACGTTGGTGAAAGAGCCGCCGGCGAGGCCAGACGCGACGCTATAAGTTTGGCGCGCAAGAGTGGGCGCTCGCCAATACGATGAGCAAGCGGCCGTCGCAGAACGAGGCCCATTTCGCCGGACAGAACGCATTCATATTCAACGCGTCGAATTCCGGATTCACGCAGGCGGCGCTCAACAGTGCGTCGCTCGGTTTATGTAAAATTTATATAGGCCCTTGCCGGCACGATCGATTAAGTCGGAATCAAATAATTCTTACCGTTGAGTTCAGCAATTTAAAGCATTTGCCGATGCGGCGTGATATCAGACATCAACAATATCCAGGATGTCGGTCATGTCAGCATACGTTCGTGTCACATCTTCCCTTTCAGCTGTTTTTCTTATCATCGCAATGACGATCCCGGTTATGGCGAAAGTCCAGCCATTCCCGCAAGGATTCCGGACCGAGGAGATCAAGGTCGGTGACGCCACGATTCATGTCAGGATCGGCGGCAAGGGTCCCGCCATCGTCATGCTGCATGGCTTCGGCGATACCGGCGATATGTGGGCGCCGCTCGCGGCCGCGCTGATCAAGGATCACACGATCGTGGTTCCCGATCTCCGGGGCATGGGCCTGTCGTCGCATCCGGAAGGCGGCTACGACAAGAAGAGTCAGGCCACCGGCATGGCCACGATCCTCGATCGTCTAAACATCAAGAGCGCGGATCTCGTCACGCACGACATCGGCAACATGGTCGGTTATGCCTTCGCCGCGCAATATCCGCAGCGTGTCATCCGCTGGGTCATCATGGATGCCCCACTTCCCGGTATCGGCCATTGGGACGAGATCATCCGAAGTCCCGCGCTGTGGCATTTCAACTTCCGCGGCCCGGATGTCGAACGCCTCGTCAAGGGCCGTGAGCGCATCTATCTCGACCGGTTCTGGAACGAACTGTCGGCCAATCCCCAGGCGATCGATGCGGCCACCCGGCGGCACTATGCCAAGCTCTATGCCCGGCCCGGCGCCATGCATTCGGCGTTCAACCAGTTCGCCGCCTTTCCGCAAGACGCGAAAGACAACAAGGCGCTCGCGGATAAAGGCAAGCTGTCCATGCCCATTCTGGCAATCGGCGGGGACAAATCGTTCGGTGCCGGTCTGGCAGATGAACTGCGGTTTGTCGGAACCAACGTGACCGCATCCGTCATCGCCAATTCCGGACATTGGCTGATGGAAGAACAGCCGGCGGTGACTGTCACTGCGATTCGGGATTTTTTGAGCAAGCCCTGACTAACCAGTTCCTGATCGACCCGATCCTGGCTCTGCGACGCCGCCCCTGCGGTCGCGCCGAGTCCCCTCCTCGTCGTCAAGGCCGCGTTGAACCGCCGCGCCGCGCCAGGATACCAACGGGTTGCGGGATGTGCTCAAGCAGTTAGTATTCCGGCATACGCAGGGGGTGCCGCATGCATACACTGCGACGGCTGGGGTGGAACCTTGGAACCATCTTGGTTTTGTCTTTAATTGTTGTGACGTCCGCACTTGCGGAAAAGCGCGTGGCGCTGGTAATCGGCAACGGCGAATACAAGAGCGTTCCCAAGCTGCCGAACCCGCCCAACGATGCCAGCGATGTCGAGGATTCGCTCAAGCGTCTCAACTTCTCCGTACGCAAAGTGATCAATGGCCGCTACGACGACATGCGGCGGGCGCTGCTGCAGTTCGGGCGCGATGCCCGCACCGCCGACATCGCGCTGGTATTCTATGCGGGACACGGCATTGAAGTCGGCGGCGAAAACTGGCTGATCCCGACCGATGCGGAACTGCGAACCGACATTGATGTCGATCACGAGGCTATCAGTCTGCGCAGCATTCTTCCCATCCTGGAGAATTCGTCCAAGCTGGGCCTGATCATCCTCGATGCCTGCCGGAACAACCCGTTCGACGCCAAGATGAAACGCACCATCCGCAGGCGCGCAGTGTCGCGCGGGCTTGCGGAAGTGGAGCCAACCGGCAACGTGCTGGTTGCCTACGCAGCCAAGGACGGCACGACCGCCGCAGATGGGAACGGCCGCAACAGCCCCTACACCGCCTCGTTGTTGAAGTACATCGAGCAGCCGGGCATGGAAATCAACTTTCTGTTCCGCAATGTTCGCGACGATGTCATCGCCGCAACCAGGCGGGAGCAATTCCCGTTCGTCTATGGCTCGTTGTCGCGCGACGCCATTTATCTGAAGCCGCCGCAAAAAAAGCCGCCCGCCATGCGCCCCGACGAGATGGCCTGGACGTTCCTGCGGGACAACGGCGGCATTCCGGCGCTGCGCAAATTCATCAGCCAGTTTCCAACAAGCCCGTTCGCGCTCGCGGCGCGCGACCGCATCGCGGCATTGCAGCAGGCGGCCGACGCGATACCGAAGCCGCCGCGCCCGGATGACATCGCCTGGAACCTGTTGCAGAACAGCGACAATATTGCGGTCCTGAAAAACTTCCTTCAGCAGTTCCCCAAAAGCCCGTTCGCGCCGGCAGCGCGCGACCGCATCGCGGCCCTGCAGCAGGCGGCTGACGCCAAGCCGAAGCTGCCGCAGGCGGATGACATCGCCTGGAACCTGTTGCAAAACAGCGACAATATTGCGGTCCTGAAAAACTTCCTTCAGCAGTTTCCCAAAAGCCTGTTCGCGCCGGCAGCGCGCGACCGCATCGCGGCCCTGCAGCAGGCGGCCGACGCCAAGCCGAAGCCGCCGCAGGCGGATGACATCGCCTGGAAACTGTTGCAGACGAGCGGTAACATTGCGGTCCTGAAAAACTTCCTTCAACGGTTTCCAGAAAGCCCGTTCGCGCCTGCAGCGCGCGACCGCATCGCGGCCCTCCAACAGGCGGACGACGCCAAGCCGAAGCCGCTGCGACCGGATGACATTGCCTGGACCCTGTTGCAGAACAGCGAAGACATCGACGTGCTGAAGCGATTTGTACGGCGGTTCCCAGACAGTCCCCATCGCGGCCTGGCCGATGCCCGCATCGCGTCGCTTCAAGCGGCGGCTGCAACACCGGCTGCGCCATCACCGGCACCGGTCGTTGCGCCACCGCGTGAAATCGTGCCGCTGCCGGTGGCTGCACCGCCGCGGCCGAATGTTGATCCTTCGGCATTTGAATTGGCATTCTGGAATTCGATCAAGGACAGTGACAATCCAGGCGAGTTCGCAAGTTATCTCAAGCGTTATCCGCGTGGGGCCTTTGTTCCCCTGGCAAAGCTGCGGCTGGAGGATCTGAAAAAACCGCCGTCGCGAACAACGCCAGCGGTAAAGGCACCGGCCGCCGCTAGCCCCCCGAAAAAAGTCGCACCACGCCCTACGCGGCGCGCGAAAGCCGATCCCGGCGCGGACGTGAATTCAAATCGCAACCGTCAACCGTCCGGGGGTAGCCGGCGCCGGCGATATGCGCCGGGAACGCCGGAAGCCCGGGCGAATGGCGATCGATTGGAACGGAATTGCAGCCGCGGCTATGGCCGGGCGTGTCAAGCCCTTCAGCGCGCTTGCCAGTCCGGCAGACGGAAGGCCTGCTTGCGCCTGCGCCGTGTCGGCCGATAAGTCGGACGACGGCTATTCGGAGGCCCGACAGCGGGTGTGGCTTTCAGCATCCGCATTGCCGGGCTGGCCGAGTGCCGGCCCCCCCCCAAGCCAGCAACCGTCGCGGTCCGAGCAACGCCCCCGCGGTTCTTCGAGGAATCGCGCGGCGATATGAGTTCAGCAGACGCGTTTCGGCCGAGGATATGCGAAATCATCAGATCAAGCCGCCTGTTCCGTGCGAGGAACACCCGGATCAATGCGGCTTCCGACGAAGCGGCCGGATTGCGGGCACCGCACGGTGCGAGACGTATACGATTTCATTCAACACTGACGTTTTGTTTTATGCGGCCGGTAAGCGCCCAATTGTCTAATCAACAAAGTTCCGGGATTTTCAAGACCTTATCGTTTCGGCGTGGTCGCGCCAAACGACAATCCGGAACCGCTGTCCGATAGGAAATGACGCCAGAATACCGGCGGAGGTGTTTTGGTTCAGCATAGAGCACTGCAGTATCAATGCGTTTGTCTCCGAAATCTTCGCAGCTTCAGAACGCGTCCAGCCTGATCGTCGTCGTACTGGTCGCGCTGCTGCTGATCGGGCTGCCGGTCGCGGCCTGGTTCGACCTGCGCGCGCTATCAGAACGTATTCTGAATCAGCAGGTTAGCGATATGAATCACATCATCGACGAGATGCGGGACCTGTACGGGCGCGAGGTCGTCGGCCGCATTATGGATTCCCATGTCGCGATCCCGACACATCAATTCCGCACCACCGAGAATGGTATTCCGATCCCGTCCACCTTTTCGATCGAACTCGGCAAGCTGCTGTCGAAAGACGACAATTCCATCAGTTATCGCTTCATTTCCGACTATCCGTTCAAGAACCGCGCGCCTCATCACATGGATGACTTCGAGCGCGGCGCGCTCACCGCATTGCGCGCGAACCCGACCAAACCGGTGGTGAAAATTTCCGGCCAGTTCCTCGATCGCGAAATCCGCTTTGCCAGCCCGATCCGCATGGGCGCGGCCTGCGTCGCCTGCCACAACAGCCATCCCGAGAGTCCCAAGCGCAATTGGAAGGTGGGCGATGTCCGCGGCATTCAGGAAATCAAAATCAACCGGCCGATCGCCGCGAGCATTTTTGATTTCAAATCAATGCTTTCGTACCTGGCGCTTGCGGCAATCATTCGGGGCGATTTTCATCCTCATGCACCATCGGCAAGCGGCGAGATCAACGGCATCAATCGCGAACTCACCGATACCAATGATTTCCTCTCCGCACTTTCGGTGAAGATTGCCAAATATCTGCCGCCGCAAATCTACAAAAGCATTTTTGCCGGCGACCGCGACGTCGCGGTGACCACCGAACGCAAGAAGCTCACGATTTTCTTCTCCGACATCAAGGACTTCACCGCGTCGACCGAACGGCTGCAGCCGGAGGAATTGACCGGGCTGCTCAATGAGTACCTGACCGAAATGTCGGCGATCGCACTGCGCAACGGAGCGACTGTCGACAAGTTCATCGGCGACGCCATTCTCCTGTTCTTCGGTGATCCGGAATCGAAGGGGGCGGCGGAGGATGCACGCGCCTGCGTGCGGACCGCGATCGAAATGCAGCAGCGGCTAGCCGAATTGAACGTGGAATGGCGCCGTCGCGGCATCGAGCGCCCGTTCCGCGCCCGCATGGGCATCAATACCGGCTATTGCAATGTCGGCAATTTCGGCAGCGAACACCGCATGGAATATACCATCATCGGCGCCGAGGCGAACCTCGCCGCGCATCTGCAATACATGGCGGAGCCCGGCGCCATCGTGATGTCATATGAGACCTACGCGCTGGTGCGCGATGTCGTGCGGGCGCACGCGATGGAGCCGATCACGATGAAAGGCATCAGCCGGACCGTCGTTCCCTATGTCATAGAGGGCGCGGTCGGCGAATTAAGCCAGAGCCCGCGGGTGATCAGCGAGCAATCGACCGGCGTCGATCTCTTCCTTGACCTCGATGTCATCGATCAGCCAGCCGTCGAACGTACCCGCCGCCTGTTGCAGCAGGCGCTGTCGGCGCTGGATTCCAAGGTCGATGCGTGAAATGCAGAAAGCTGTTCACCTTGGCGCCACGCGACGGCCGAAATCAGTTGCCTTGATGTAGATCAACGCGATCTTCCCCGACCTCCTTAGTTTTCTCCGAAACAAGGGGGAAAGGCCATGCCAACAGACGTCGCGGTGACGATCACAATCATCATTATTGGATTTTGCCTATTTGCCGGCACGCTGGCGTGGGCCGATCACCATTCCAACCAGCGTCACGAATAGCCGCGCTTCAACGTGAAGCCGTCGCGGAGAACCGCGACGGCTCGGCTAGCACTCCGCAACGCCATTGTCGAAACAAGTCGTGACAGCGCCGTCCGCTCACGCCGCCTTGCGCTGCGGCACTGCGCGATTCTCGAATACCATGGTCGCGGCTGCTGTGTTGGAAATCGGGATGTGGTAGTTGCGGAACACTTCGCTCACCTCGCCGCGCATCGCGCCGCGCATGGCGAGCCAGTTGAGGAATTCCACGCCCTGGGTGCCAGCCAGTTCAACCAGTTCATGGGAGGAGTAGTGCGTGAGCGCTTCCGGCTCGCGCGTGATCTTGTCCATGCAGAGTTCGTCAAATTCCTTGTTGATGAAGCCGGCGCGCTCGCCGTCCAGCTGATGCGACAGCCCGCCGGTTCCCAGGATGACGACGTTGATGTCCTCGGGATAGGATTCGATGGCGCGGCCGATCGACTGGCCGAGCTTGAAGCAGCGGGCCGCGGACGGTAGCGGATGCTGCACGGTATTGATCTCGACCGGCACGATCCGCACCTTCTCGTCGCGTCGCGGCCACAACAACTGACATCGGCACGGCTACGGCGTGATCGACCAGCATATCCTGGCACATGGTCACGTCGAATTCGTCTTCCACGGCCGCGTTGATGATTTGCCACGACAGTTTGGCGTCACCGGCAAATGAGCGTGCGACCGGCAGGCCCCAGCCCTCGTCGGAATTGTGGTATTCATTCGCCGCGCCAATCGCAAAGGTCGGCATCTTGTCGAGAAAGAAGTTGAGCCCGTGGTCGTTGTAGATCACCACCGCGACGTCGGGTTTGGTGCGCGCCAGCCATTGCTGCACGAAATCGAAGCCTTTGAAGAACGGTTTCCAATAAGGCTCGTCCTGCCGCTTTTCGGCGATGGCCTTGCCGATGGCCGGAATGTGCGAGGTGGCGATTGCGCCGACGATGTTGGCCATAATATTATCTCCCTGCCGCAGCAAGTTTTTCCTTGAACGCTTCAACGGTCATGCCGGTCTGCTGGGCGCCGATGTCCTGGACGTTGAGACCTAAAATTCCAGCGAACTTGGCGAGATAGTAGACGTTGCCGCCGGCCGCGATCAGCTTGAGCACGCTGCGCTCCCTGATCGCCTGGCGCTGCTCGGCATTGAGGCCGTACCTGGCGCAATAGGCATCCTCGTCCTTGACGAATTCGGCGCGGTTGGCCGCGTCGTTGAACGAAAAGCACATCTTGTTCAGAGCATAGCCCTTGCGGGCCTGCTCACCGTCGAAAATGACAGTTCCGGGAATGTCGTGATGTTCCATGGTGGCGCCCTCTCCCGCTTCGAACCGGGTATAGAGCTAGTATCGAAGCGCCAGGATACGCGGCATTGACCTAGGTCAAGAACCTCCAGAAACGCTGCAAAATACCCGACAATCAGGGCATTTCCGGTCCCGGTGCGGGTCCTTCAACCTGCCGGGCTACGGACCGCGATCGGGTGGATTTGCCACCACCGCGCGCGATCCTATATATGCAGCAGCCACGAGATCCCCGCGCGCCCGCGGGGTTTTGTTTTTCCGCATGGTCCCGAAAGGTTGCGGACCTTTCAGGAAGATCATGCGGCAAGGAATTGGGGTCACCACCATGGCAAAGAAACCGGGAACCAACCCGAAAGGCGAATTCGTCTTTTTCGACGTGGTCTATGAGGACGGGTCACAGCGCTCCAACCGGCGCGTGCCGGCTGAATTGCTCGGCGGCCTGGAGAAGGACGAACCGGCCCGCGGCTTCATCATCGAACAGGACCGCGAGATCGCGGAAAAATCCGGCCGCGCACCGCTGGCGATCAAGACCATCGTGCGGACCGGCGCGAAGAAGAAGTGACTTGGAGCGCTTTCAATTTAAGTAGAATCATGAAAGCGCTCTATCTCTTTGTTTTGTCGCATTTCCGGATGGCGAACCGGCTTTCCCTTGATCTGGAAATGCTCTAAGACGCGGCAACATCGCGCAACACGCGCTGACCGGTCACCGGCCCTGCAGCCGTTGGGCAAACAGCACGATGGTCTTGCGGTAGATCACCGCCCGGTTCCACTCGCGCATGACCTCGAAATTCGCCGTGCCCTCGCCATAGGGGGCGCCCGCCTTCCAGCCGTTCACCCTGAGGAGGTTGGCAGTCGAGGCCAGCACGTCCGGCACGCTGTGGCGCAGGTCGACGTGGCCGTTGCCGTCATAGTCGACGCCGTACTTGATATAGGACGACGGCAGGAACTGGGTCTGGCCAAGTTCGCCGGCATAGGCGCCGATCAGGTCGCGAAGCGGCAGGTCGCCACGCTGAAGGATGAGGAGCGCAGCGAGCAGTTGGCGCTGAAAAAGTTCGGTGCGGCGGCAGTCATGCGCCATGGTGGCGACGACGCGGATGACCGGCAGCCGGCCTATGTCGCCGCTGCCGAAATCGGATTCCAGGCCCCAGATGGCGACGATCAGCGCCGGCGGCACGCCGAACTGGCGCTCGACCCGCGACAGCAGGGCGGCGTGCCGCTGCAGCATCTGCCGCCCGCGCTTGATGCGCGATGAGGAGACGCGGGTCGCGGCGTATTGCTCGAAGGTTTTGCGGAAGGTGTGGCGCTGGCGGCGGTCGAATGCCAGCACCTTGCGGTCCTGCGTCACGCCGGCGAAGGCGCTGTTGATCACGGCGCGCGAGATGCCGGCGGCCTGCGCCTCGCGGCCCATAGCGGCGAGGAAGGCATTGAAATTGCCGCCGCATTGCGCGGCTCCGGCGGGCGTAGCCAGCAACGCGATGCCGAGGACGGTGACCGACGCGAGGGCCGCGAAGGAAAACCTAATCATCAATCGATCCTTTCTGCTTCCGTCTTCGCCCCGCGCCGAATCCTTCATACCAGACGCGGCGCATCGATGCATCGTCGCGGCCAGACGTGCGCGAAAAACGTGGCCACACATGGATCAGGCGGAACCGCCGCCCGCAGCGCCGGCCGCCAGGATGGTGAGCGCTTTCGGCCGGATCTCGTAGTGGAGCGGCGCGGTCTCGCGGCGCAGTTCGCCGTCGGTCGCGACCCAGGCGCGGTGGCGAGCACTGGTGATGCTAACGGCGTGCGCCGGCAGGCTGACGATGCCGGCATTGTCGCGCCAGGTGCCGGTCAGGAGTTCCGCGCCGGTTTTCAGCCGCGCGAAGGTGGTCTCGCCCTGGGCGATGTGGACCTCAAGCGCGTTGCCATCGAGCGCGGCGCGCCGCCATTGCGCCCCGGCAAACCGGTTGCAGGTCACCAGTACGCCATAAGTCTCGAAGTGACGGGTGCGGCCGTCGATCACGACGTCGAGATAGAAGCAGCCGGTCCGCGACAGCGCGCGGATCGCGGCCGCGCCGACGCGCAACAGCTTGCCGGGCAGATCGCGCACCTCCTCGCGGGCGCGGGCCATCTGGCTGAAGAAGCCGAGGCCGGAGAGCGTGTGGAACGGCCGGCCGTTGACGGCGGCCAAATCGATCGCGCGCGGCTCGGCGCGGGCGAGCGCCGCGATCGCGGCCAGCGGCTCGTCCGGCATGGCGAGATCGCGCGCCAGCAGATTGAGCGTGCCGCAGGGGATGACGCCGAGCGTCTTGCCCGAACCGGCGAGCGCGCCGACCGCGGCGCTGACCGAGCCGTCGCCGCCGCCGATGATGATGGTGTCGTAATCGGCCTCGGCGCCGCGCGCGATGGCATCCTGCATGCCGCGCGGCTGCACTTCGCGCACCGTGACATGACTGCCCGGACCGTCGAGGGCCTCATGCAGCGCGGCGTGGACGCCTTCGGCGCCGATGTCGATCAAGGTGCCGGCGCGGGCGTTGAGGATGACGAGGATGTTGCGCATCGCGAGGACACCATAATGCGCCGCGCGTATGGCGGGAATATTGCGGGGGTTTTTCGCTGCCATCAGTCCTAGGCTGACGAGGCCACGCAGCGGCTGTCTCGAAGCATCGCAAGGCGACCTTGGTCGACTTGCGCTCCAAAGATTTCCGATCTCGGGCAAACCCGAGATCGGGTGGCCGCCCATCCTTCGAGACGCGGTCCTGGGGACCGCTCCTCAGGATGAGGCGGATCGGGATTTTGGATGAGACGGGGCAACTTCAGCAAGTAGCCCTAATGGAGCGTAGCGAAATCCGGGAAACATATGGCGCGTGGCACCTGCTGCCCCGCATTTCGCTTTGCTTCATGCGGGCTACATTCACGAGGTTCCCGCTTGCGCGGGCACGAACGGGGTTGATGATCGCGTCGGCCCGGCGAGATGGGCTACGATGGCCGTTGTCAGGTGAGAACAACCCCGAATTTCGCGGAACGATGCGGCACGACAATGATGCTCGATCCACCCCAAGCCGATGGCCGCAACGAGATCGCCGAGATCGAGGCCCGGATCGAGGACCTGGACCGCACGCTCGCGGGATGCCGCAAGGTCGAGCTGGCATCGAAGGCCGCGATCATCGGCGGGGCCGTGTGGCTGATGGTGATGATCTTCGGCCTCGTGTTCGTGAGCGGTCTGCAGTTGATCGCCGCGCTGGCGCTTCTGATCGGCGGGATCGTGGTTTTCGGAAGCAACGTCGGCACCGAGCGGCAGACGCGCGGGAAGATCGCGCTGCTGGAAACCCGGCGGGACGAACTGATCGACGCCATCGATCCGCACCTCGTCGCGCCGCACCAGCGTCCGGCATGGTTGCCGCGGGTGATGTGACCGCAAGGGCCACAGCAAGTAGCCCGGCGTCGTCCGCCAAGTGGGTGGATTATGCCGGGATACGCCGGAGCCTGCCTTCGGGCCGCGCAACGCGCGGACCCGATGGGCTAACCCGCGCTGCACTCTAAATCCGTCGTCCTGAGGTGCGAGCGGAGCGAGCATCGAAGGATGACCGGCCGCGGCACCGGCCAAACGCAAACGGCGGGCACGAGGCCCGCCGTTCGGAAAGTCATCGGCCGTCGCCCTTCGAGGCTCGGCGCTGCGCGCCGAGCACCTCAGGGTGACGGAGATCAGTTATCCAGAAAGCTTCGCAGCTTCCTTGACCGGCTCGGATGCTTCAACTTGCGCAGTGCCTTGGCCTCGATCTGGCGAATGCGTTCGCGGGTGACCGAGAACTGCTGGCCGACTTCTTCCAATGTGTGGTCGGTGTTCATGCCGATGCCGAAGCGCATGCGCAGCACGCGCTCCTCGCGCGGCGTCAGCGAGGCCAGCACCCGCGTCGTGGTCTCGCGCAGGTTGGACTGGATCGCGGCGTCGATCGGCAGGATCGCGTTCTTGTCCTCGATGAAGTCGCCGAGGTGGGAGTCTTCCTCGTCACCGATCGGGGTCTCCAGCGACAACGGCTCCTTGGCGATTTTCAGAACCTTGCGCACCTTCTCCAGCGGCATGCCGAGCTTCTCGGCCAGCTCCTCCGGGGTCGGCTCGCGGCCGATCTCGTTGAGCATCTGGCGCGAGGTGCGCACGATCTTGTTGATGGTCTCGATCATGTGCACGGGGATGCGGATGGTGCGCGCCTGATCCGCGATCGAGCGGGTGATCGCCTGCCGAATCCACCACGTGGCGTAGGTCGAGAACTTGTAGCCGCGGCGGTACTCGAACTTGTCGACCGCCTTCATCAATCCAATATTGCCTTCCTGGATCAGGTCGAGGAACTGCAGGCCGCGGTTGGTGTACTTCTTGGCGATGGAGATGACGAGCCGCAGGTTCGCCTCCACCATCTCCTTCTTGGCTTGGCGCGCCTCGCGCTCGCCCTTCTGCACCATGTGCACGATCTTACGGAATTCCAGGATCTCAAGCCCGGTCTCGCCGGCGAGCGTATGGACGTCAGCGCGGTGCTGCTTGATGCGGTCCTTGTCGTTGGCGACCAAGTTCTTCCAGCCCTTGGCGACAATTTGGACACGCGGTTGAGCCATCGCGGGTCAAGCTCGGAGCCCTGATAGTTCTTCAGGAAGTCCTCGCGCGACACACCGTAGCTTTCGGCCAGCCGCATCAGGCGGGTCTCGTAGCCGACAAGGCGCTTGTTGATGTCGTAGAGCTGCTCGACCAGGGCGTCGATGCGGGCCTGATTGAGCCGCAGCGACTTCACCTCGGTGATGATCTCGTCCTTGAGCTTCTTGTACTTGCGCTCCTGGGCCGGCGACAGCGTCTGGTTCTTGAGCTTGTTCTCGATGTCCTGGTCCTGCAGGCGGCGCAGCTTCTTGTAGCTGTCGGCGATGCGTGTCGAAGGTCTCCAGCACCATCGGCTTGAGCTCGGCCTCGATCGCGGCCAGCGAGAGCGAACTCTCCATGTCGTCATCGTCGAGATCGCCGTCGGCGGCCTGCTCCTCGCCGTCACCGCCTTCACTGCCGGCGCGGCTCGGCCTTGACGGCGTAGCGCCGGCCGGCGCGGACGGCGGCGCGGCGTCTGGGCCGGACGCCATTCGGGCCGGCACCATCGGGTTGGCGCCCGGGCGGCGCCGTTGGGATTCGCCGCCTTCACCGTGGCGCCGCCGGCATGCCCTTGGCGTCGGGGCCGGCATAGGTCGCTTCGAGATCGATGATGTCGCGCAGGAACACCTTGCCGTCGTTGAGTTCCTCGCGCCAGATGATCATCGCCTGGAACGTCAGCGGGCTTTCGCAGAGGCCTGCGATCATCGCCTCGCGGCCGGCCTCGATGCGCTTGGCGATGGCGATTTCGCCCTCGCGCGACAACAGTTCCACCGAACCCATTTCGCGCAGATACATCCGCACCGGGTCGTCGGTGCGTTCGGTCGGCTCGCGGGTTTCGCTTGACGGGACGGCGCGCGGACCTCGACCAGTTCGCCTTCGCTCTCCTCCTCCTCGGCTTCCTGCGCTATTTCCTCCTCGGACTTCGGCCTCCTCGGATTCGACCACGTTGATGCCCATCTCGTTGAGCATCGCCAAGATGTCTTCGATCTGGTCGGAGGACACCTCCTCCGAGGGCAGCACCGCGTTGAGTTCGTCGTGGGTGACATAGCCGCGCTTCTTGGCGGTCTTGATCATCTTGCGGACGGCGGCGTCCGAAAGGTCGAGCAGCGGCAGCGGGGAATCCGGCGTTTCCGGCGCGTCCTTGTCCGCCGCGGCTTCCTTCTGCTGCGTCGCCTTGGTCTTGCTCGCCATACGTGTCTCCCAGAGGGCTTGCGCGTTACACCGTCACGGCCCGGTTACGCCGGCCTGGGTCTCATCCGACACCGCTAGGCGTGGCGGTCCATCGGCCACATCCTTACGGCGCAAAGGGTTGCCCCGTCGCCGACACCGCCCCGAATTACTGCTGAAGTGTTGTCGCGGGGCACTTAAGCTCCGCTTAACCCTTCAAAACATTCTTTCAAACAACGGGAAATTCAACGCAATTCCCGGTCAGCTCCCCCGTCGCTGTTGGTGCGAAGGCGCCTGGCCCCCGTGGCCTCCTGGTGGCCCCTGGGCCTTCTCGCATCGTCATCGCGCATCAAACAAAGACGCATTCAAAACGTTCGCACCGGCCGCCCGGAGGAAGCGCCAAAACCCTCGATCAGCGCCTCGGTGCCGTCGATGGCCGAAAGACGATCCTTGACATCCCGCAACCAGGAGTAGTTCGTCTCGGTACTATCCTGCCCTAATGCCAGTCCGGCGTCTCGCAATTCCTTAATTAAGGAATGCCATTGCCGATGCAAGGCGACAAGCTGTTTCCATGTCATCAAAACATCATCGCGGGCGGCATCCGGCTGGGCGCCCCAGACCGACAGGGTGGTGATGGACCGGCTGATCCGGGTGATTTCGTGAATCAAGATTGCGGGCGGCCAGCGCCGTGGCGATTGTTTCGGCTATCGTGGGCGGTGGGAATGGGCGAAAATGTCGATCAGGGCGGCCTTGAGCCGCTGGGTATCGGCGTGGCGGAATCGAAGCTCGGCGAGTTCCTCCAGATGATCGAACAGCAGCCAGGGATGGTTGAGCGCCATCTTCAGGATCAGCGCCTCACGGCGGGGAACCGCGCTGTTGTGGCCACGATGGAGCGGGCCGGCCATCAATTGCGGGCTCAGTCACTTCGTAGCGCTGTCCCGAAACGAGAGGTTCCGGCGTCCAACCGCGGTCGAAGCGGCGCGTCCCGCCGAGTGCTCCGGGCCCGGCGACCGCGGTTCGCGCCCTGCCAGGAGGGCCCGGGCCCGTGGGCTCGAACGGCGGCGCGGCTATGTCAGCGCCGCAGATCAAAAGCCGGCGCAACCGGTCGGAAAAATCCTGGCGATAATATTTTCGGACCGATTTGTCGCCGACGGTGGCGAGCACCTCGCCGAGGCGCGCTTCCAGCGCGGCGCGGCGCTCGGGCGTATCAAACTGGCCGGTCTCGGTCTCGCGCAGCCACAGCATCTGGGCGAGCGGGCGAGGCGCGCGGCCAGCACCTCATCGACCGCCGCCCGGCCGGCCGCGCGCAACAGATCGTCCGGGTCCTCGCCCTCTGG
>CAWDZJ010000010.1:0-179355 GCA_963806815.1 uncultured Alphaproteobacteria bacterium
ACTGAATGGCGGCGCTCCTCCGACCGGCATGATAATGCGCGGGGTCGGGCAAGACAATCGTGCCCAGTTCCAGGATGCGGTAGGCCAATTCAGCGCCGCCGGGGCACCGCTCGAGTTCCCGGTGCGGCCCAATTTCCGGCGCATAGTATTTGTTGTCTTTTGCGCTGTGTTTGGCGTAATTTTCCCGGCACCTAAACAGACCCCCTTGAAGGACGACGGGCATGCGGATCGCGCGCCTGATTATTTTGTTTGGCTTCGTCGCTGCATTCACGCCGTCGCAATTGCGTTCGGCGCATGCGGCGGACGGCAAGCCACCGGAGAAAGTGTCATTCTATTTCGCCGCCCATCAGGACGATTGGCAATTGTTCATGAATCCGTCGGCGTTCCAGGACGTTACGCGCGAGCGGACCAAGGCTGTGTTCATTCACATGACCGCGGGCGATGCCGGGCTTGGCGCCGGCTCCGGCGGCCGCAAGCACCCGTTTTATCTGGCGCGCGACAACGGCGCGGAGGCTGCGATCCGTTTCATGGCCGACGGCGACAATCCGCCGGGCGATAAGTCGGCCGCGCCGATGATCTTCAACGGCCATCCGATCTATCGGGTGAGCTACCGCAATACCGTGAGCTATTTCCTGCGGGTGCCCGACGGCAATGCGCAGGGGTCCGGCTATCCGCATACCGGCTATCAGTCGCTGTTGCGGCTCGCCTCCGACGAGATCACGACGCTCGCCGCGGTCGATGGCTCGACGGCCTATAAGAGCTGGCCAGATCTGGTCGGCACCGTGCGCGCCATCATCGACCATGAGCGGGCGAATGCGGCGGTCGTGCAGATCAATGTCGCGGAGCGTGATCAGCGGCTCAATCCCGCCGACCATTCCGACCATCAGATGACGGCCAAGGCCGCGCTCGATGCCGTGGCCGGACTCGGCTGCGTCCGGCGGGCGTACTACGTCAATTACGCGAGTTCGAAGCTGCCGGAGAACCTGACCTCGCAATTGCGCGACATGGAAAGCTCGGTCTTTGCCGTCACCTCGGCGACCATCCGCGCACTCGACCACAGCAGCAACTGGCAGTACTACGACCGTGCCTTTGTCGGCCGCAATTATTACCGGGTCGAGGAGGGGACCGGACGGTGTACCGGCGCGGTCGAGGACGTGTCCGCCGCCAAGCGGTAACTGGTTCCGCCAGGCAGGCTCCAAATTGTCGATGCGCGGGTTGATGTAGCGCAAAACAATCGATCCGCCACCGCGCTATTTGTTTGCTGGACGCCGGTGCGATTGCATCCGTCGGCGGGCGGTTTTTCTCGACGGGACCCAGCGGCCGGCCTGCGGCCGTCGAGCGATCGACGATCGCGCGGCTGCGGCCTGATACGATGGCTTCCCCCGCGCCTTCGACCGTTCCCAAGGCGGCCTCGATCGCTGTCCCGCGCATCGCCTCGGTCGATGCCCTGCGCGGCTTTACGATCTTCTGGATCCTCGGTGGAGACGGCGCGGCCTCGGCGCTGCGCGACATGTCGGCCGGCAAGGGGCCGGTGTTGAGCGCGGCCGGCGGCTTCCTCGGGACGCAGTTTGAGCATGTCACCTGGGAGGGGTTCCGGTTCTACGACTTCATCTTTCCGCTGCTGATTTTCGTGACCGGCGTTTCGATCGTGCTGTCGCTGCCGCGACTGGTGGAACGCGAAGGCAAATGGTCCGCGTACAAACGGGTGCTGCGGCGCTCGCTGCTGCTGTATGTGCTGGGCGTGATCTTCTATGGGGGCATGAGCCACAAATGGCCGGAGATCCGGCTGCTTGGCGTGCTTCAGCGCATCGCCATCTGTTACCTGGTCGCCTCGCTGCTGTTTCTGAACTTTCGCCTGCGCGGATTGATCATCGTCTTCGTCGGTCTGATCGTCGGCTATTGGGCGCTGATGACATTCGTGCCGGTTCCTGGGCTCGGCGCCGGTTCGTTCGCCAAAGGCGCCAATCTCGCCAACTGGATCGACCTTCATTATCTGCCCGGCTGGAGGTGGGACGGCACGTGGGACCCCGAGGGCCTGCTCAGTACCTTCCCGGCGATCGCGACCTGCCTGGTCGGCGTGTTCGCTGGCTTGCTGCTGACCGACCCGGACATTGAACCGGCGCGAAAGTCGTACTGGCTGATGGGGGTCGGGGTGGTGGCGGTGCTCGCCGGGCATCTGTGGGGGCTGCAATTCCCGGTCATCAAGAGTATCTGGACGTCCTCGTTCGTGCTGGTGTCGGGCGGATACGCTCTGCTGCTGCTCGGGGCATTTCATCAGATCATGGATGTATGGCGACTGAAGGCCTGGGCGTTGATCTTCGTGTGGATCGGCGCCAATGCCATCACGCTGTATTTCATCAACAACGTGATGAGCTTCGAGCGCTTTGCCACCCGGCTGGTCGGCGGCGATATTGGCGTATTTCTCGATCGTGTGGTGACGCCGGGGACGGCCCGCTTCACGGCGCATGCGGTCGGGCTGGTGCTGGCGGTGCTGCTCGCGCGCTTCCTCTACAATCGGAAGATCTTCCTGCGGGTGTGAGCCGCCGACGGTGCGGTCGTGCCCGGACGTCGGGCGGCCGGCCCTTTTCCGATCCCGGACCGTGGCTCCCTGGCGGTTGCGGGGAAAGACAGCGGGTGCCGGTTTCGGTAAGCTTCCCGCGTGCGGCGATTGCGATTCGGGAGGGCGCCATGAGAGTTCTGCTGCCGTTTTGGCAACGTCTGATCATCACGATTATCGTCATGCTGGTGATCAGCTATCTGGCCGGCTTGCTCTGGCGATGGATTTTGGGATTCGACCTGCCGAGCTTTGTTGGCGGGGCGATTGGCGGACTGTCGGCGCTGCCGGTCTGGGAACAGTTGAAACGCATCCGGCCGTCCGGCGACTAATCGCCGCTCCGTTCCTTACTCTGATTGACGGGTGCCGGTTGCGGCCGACTGATCGCGCGGAAGTTGAATTGTCGACGGCCGGGCGCCGACTTATTTGTCTTCGAATCGGATGCAATCCTGATATGCGATATTGGGACGCCAAATTTCCGGCGTTCAATGGTCAGATCAAAATCCAGAATGAAAGTCCGTTGAAAACAACGGATATCAAAAGGGGAATGGAAATGCTGCCAGGAAGGAAGGCGATCTTTGCCGCGCTCGCGCTCGCCAGCGGCCTGACGATAACGGCCACGCAGGCGCAACAGAATTATCCCGATCACCCGGTCAAGATTATCGTCGGCTATGCCGCCGGCAGCGGACCGGACGTGATCGCCCGGACGATCGGGGCGCAACTTGGCAAGCAATTAGGCCAGCAATTCATTGTCGAGAATCGCACCGGCGCCAACGGCACCATCGCGGTCAAGACGGTGGTGCAGTCGCCGCCCGACGGCTACACCTTGCTGTATTCAAGCTCGTCGATCACGCCGACGCCCTATGTCTACAAGAAGCTGCCGTACAATTTGCTGACGGATCTCACGCCAATCGCGACCAACGGCATCCTCGACGGCTATCTGATGCTGGTCAATCCGGAACTGCCGGTGAAGACGGTGCCGGAATTCATTGCTTATGCGAAGAATAACCGGGTGCTCTACGGCTCGCCGGGCATCGGCAATTCGCTGCATCTGGTCGCCGAACTCTTCAAGGTTCATACCGGTATCGCGATGGACCACATTCCCTACAAGGGCGCCTCGCAGGTCGCGACCGCGCTGATGGCGAACAACATCACCGTCATGTTCGTGACGCCGCCCTCGGTGATCGGCCTGATCAAGTCCGGCAAGTTGCGCGCCATCGGCTATACCGGTCACAAGCCGTTTCCGGAATTGCCCGATGTGCCGCTGATCCGGCAATTGGTGCCCGGTTTCGATGTGTTCGGCTCCTGGGGCATGTTCTTCGCACCGTCCAAGACGCCGAAGGCGATCATCGACAAGCTCAATGCGGAGATCCGCAAGGCCCTCCAGGTTCCGGCGGTCTCGAATGTCGTACGGCGCGCCGGGTATATTCCGGACGGGCGCAATGCCGACGAGGTCGCCAAGTTCTTCCGCGAGGAAGTCGAGGGAGCGAAGAAAGCCGTAAAGGCCGCCAAGATCAATCCGATCTGATCGGACCTGGCGATACCCCGACCGATAACAAACATCATGCCGTGTATCACCGCACGCGGCATGATGGCAGGATGGTTTTGCCGCGACCGGCGCGCACGCCGGCGCGGCTTTTCGTGACGTAAATGGAGAACACGATGCCGGAAGCGCGCGTACGCGGCGTGACATTGAACTACGAAGTCATTGGCGAAAGCGGGCCCTGGATCGCCTTCACGCCCGGCAGCCGGCGGCCGTATGCGGAGCTGGTGCCGCTGTCGAAGGAGATCGCGAAACACGGCTATCGCGTGCTGCTGCACGACCGGCGCAATTGCGGGGCTTCCGAGGTCAAGATCGAGGACATCGGCTCCGAGCATGAAATCTGGGCCGACGATCTTTATGAGCTATGCCGGCATCTCGGCGCGACGCCACTCTATGTCGGCGGCTCCTCGGCGGGCGCGCGGCTGGCTATTTTGTTCGCGTTGCGCCATCCCGACGTATTGCGCGGGCTGCTGTTGTGGCGGGTCACCGGCGGCCAGCACGCCGCCAACCGGCTCGCGCATGAGTACTACGGGTCCTTCATGGAGATCGCCGAAAAGGGCGGCATGGCCGCGGTGTGCGAGAGTGAACACTTCGCGGCCTGCATCAAGGCGCGGCCCGCCAACCGCGACAATCTGATGGCGATGGACCCGGCCGAATTCAACAGCATCATGAACATGTGGCGGGAGAATTTTCTCGCCGCGGCGACCTTGCCGATCGTCGGCGCCACCGAAGCGCAACTCAACACCATCACCGCGCCGGCCTGCCTGATCGCCGGCAACGACAAGGTCCACACGCCGACGACCGCGCGCAAGGCGGCCAGCCTCATTCCGAACAGCGAACTGCATGAGGACGTGGTCGAAAAACGCTCCGACGACAACCTTCTGGAGCAGTGGGACCAGCAGGAATGGCGCGACGCCGAGGGCCGGATCGCGCAAATATTCCTGGCGTTCATCGCCAGGGCTGAGGCAAACCGCCGCTGAAGACAACGCATTTTGGCTTTCAAACAGATCGGGAGACGCCTAACATTCACATCAGTTGGGTTCATCCGGCAAGAACCCAGTGTGATTGCTACAATAAGCGAAACATATCGCAGACGCCGGGAGGAGATGGCCATGTTGAAGCGACTTCTTTGTTTGACAACATCCGTCTGTTTAATGGTGCTTGGTGCTGCGGTTGCCACCGTCGGCGCGCCTGCGCCCGCCCAGGCGGCTGAAAAATTGTTGATGGGCCGAACCTTCGGCACCAGCCAGATGGCCGGTCTGGTTGCGCAGAAGAAGGGATTTTTCAAGGAGCAGGGGCTCGACGTCGAGTTCAAACAGGTGCCGCGTGGTGCGATCGCACTTGGGGCCCTGGCGGGCAACCAGCTGCAATTCGCCGAATCGGCGCATGCGCCGTTCCTGGCGGCGGTGTCCAAGGGGGTTCCGCTGATCGCCGTCGCCGTCACCACGCGCGGCTTCCTGGGCAAGCTGGTCGCCGATCCGAAGAATGCCAATCTGAAATCGCTCACCGACTTCAAAGGCAAGCGCATCGGCATTCAAGTCGGCACCGGCGTCCACACCGTCATCCTTATGCTGATGGCGCAGAAGGGACTCAAGGCCAGCGATTTTACCTTCGCCAATATCCGTGTCGTGGACATGCCGGCCGCTATGGCGGCGCCGTCGCATGGCTTCGATGCGGTGATCGGCTGGGAGCCGGGCATGACCCGGATCGTCAAGGCGGGTAACGGCAAGATGATCACCGAAGCCAAGGAGTTCGAGGACCAGGCAGGTATCAGCTATCCGTTCTTTCTTTCGACCACCAAGAGCTTCCACAAGGAGCATCCCGATATCGTGCAGAAGGTCGTCAACGCCTACGCCAAGGGACAAAAATACATTCGCGAGCATCCCGAGGAAGCGGCGAAAATGTACGCCGATCAGGCCAATGCGCGCGGCGGCAAGCTGACCGAAGAAGAAGTGCGCGTCATGCTGTTCGACACCGAGCGTTTCGGTGGTGCGAATTTTTCCGACCGGGATATGAAGGATCTGCCGGCGACGCGTGATTTCATGGTCAAGACCGGCAAGATCAAATCGCCGCCGGCGATCGATTCGATCATCGATCCGAGCTTTGCCATCAAGGCGGAGAAGGGGCTGAAGAGCTAAGGCGCTTTCGGCGCGCAGGGTGGGCATGCTTTGCGCGCCCACCCGCCAGGCACCGCTGCAATCGTTACCCGTGCGCATCGAGCAGCTTGCCGCCGGCCTCCACCGGCTTGGCGGTGATCAGCACGAAGGCGATAATGCAGACGTCCGGGCCAGGATTGACCCAATTGTGCACAGTGCCGCGTTGCACCAGCACGTCGCCGGCATTGAGCCGCACGGTCTCGCCGTCGAGCTCCATGTCGATGGCGCCGGAGATTACTACGGCATAGTCGATCGAGTCGGTGCGGTGGCGGCGCGGGATCACGCCCGGCGCATAGCGCACGATGCGGAATACGGTGCCGTTGGAAAGCGTGGTACCGATCTTCTCAGTGGTCGGATCGTTCTCGCCGTCATTGTCGACGGGAAAGCCCTGTGTTGTCCACACGACGCAGGATTGCGCGCCCGGCCGGTTGGCGATCACGTTGTGCGCGGCCTCGTCGATCAAGACCTTGGCGCGGCCTTCGGCGTCGTGGCCGGTGACGACGCGGCGAACTTTCAGGTCCATGATGCGTTTCCTCGTCTCATCTTTGTCATTTTTCAGGATAGAAGGCGCGCCCGTGCCACTTCGGCCGTTGCGACAAAGCAGGAATTATCCTTGCGCCACCGTCGTGGCAATGGCGGGCGCCGCAGACCGTTCATGCTCGCTGTGCATTGCAACACGATGGCGGCCCTACGCCGCCGCTTATGAAACGATTAGACTGGCCACGCGGCCGGGCGCCGTAACCGCGAATGCATGGAGAAGCAACAATGATGCGAGCGAAGACCGAGCACATGGTTCGGCGGTGGATGGAGCAGCGCTGGGCGATCGATTCCATCATCCAGGCCGTCGGCATGGAATGGGACCAGCCGCGGCTGATCTACACCATGTATCCGGCCGGGCCCGATGCGGTCGCCGACTTTCGCACCGTCGGCTTGCGTGTGAAAAAATTCGCCGACATGCATCGCGAACTGGCGTCGGCCGGCCGGCGGCGCGAAACCAAGGCGGAAAACTTCGAGCGGCAGGATCGGCTGATCGCCGCCCGCGAAAGCTATTTCATCGCGGCGATGCTGTATTCGGCCGCGCGCTGGCCGATCTTCGAAAACAACGTATTGTCGATCGACTACAACACCCGCATGGTGCGGTGCTACGACAAGTTCGCTGCCTTGATGAACCGGCCAATCGAGCGAATCGAGGTGCCGTTCGGCGGCGGCAAGTTCCTCCCCGGCTATCTGCATCTGCCGCGCGAGCCGGAACCCGGTGAGAAATTCCCGCTGGTGATCGGCATCGACGGCATGGACGGTTCCAAGGAGATCATGTGCTCGATGTATGGCGACCGCTTCCTAGAACGCGGCTTCGCCAATTTCATCTACGACGGGCCGGGGCAGGGCGAATGCACCATCCACGATCTGCATGTGACGCCGACCAACCACATGGACGCCGCGCGTGCGATCTATGACCGGATCATCCAGCATCCGCACATCGACAAGAACCGTGTGGTGATCTGGGGCATCAGCTTCGGCAGCTTCTTCGCGCTGCAGGCCGCTGCCGCGCTCGGCGACAAGATCAAGGGCGTCGCGGTGACCTATGTCAATCACGACCCCGGTCTGGTCAACATCATGGAAATGGCCTCGCCGTCGTTCAAGATGCGATTCATGTATATGGCGGGCTACGACGACGAGGAAAAATTCGACGCCTTCGCCCGCCAGTTCAACATTCTGCCGGCGGTCGATCAGATCAAATGCCCGGTGCTGGTGCAGGGCGGCGAGGACGACGAACTGTCGCCGATCGAATATTCGGCGACGATGGTCGAGCGGCTCAAGGTGCCGAAAAAGTTCGTGGTCTATGAGGGGGAGCGCCACGCCATCGGCGGCAATACCGCGAACTATTTCGGCGAGAACTGGTCGGTGATGCTGGCGGACTGGTGCCTGGATCGGGTCGAAGGCAGGGCGGCGCCGAATGATCATGTGCGCTTCAACGCGATGGGGCAGGCAAGCGTGACGCCTTATTGAAGCTGCCGCAACACGGTGTCCGGGCTTTAGGAAAGATACGAAGACACCGCGAAAAACAATGGCACGGGCGCGACGGCGATGAGTACGGCGACAACATAGCCGTGGATCGAGTAGAGGCCGGATAGACCGGCGGTGAAGGCGATGCCGCCGCCGCCGCCAATTGCTGAGTTCCCGGGAACATTGAACAACACGATCAACGCCAGGTAGCGGTAGCGCAGAAGGAACGGCAGCCATCGGCCCGGCGCCTTGGCTGACAGGAATTGCAACCGCTCCCGAGCATCAAGTGGGGCCAACCGCAAGACGAGGTCGTGCGCTTTCGCAAGACCGAATTTACGAAAGAACGCGGCCACAAATTTTGCGGGAACGAACCGGCCGACCATAAATGACAGCAGCAACGCGAAAACCATGCTCGTGTAGACAAGAAAGGCGATCTTCGCCCCAAACACCATCAGCAGGCCAAGCCCGATCTCAGCACCCGGCACGAACGGCACCGCCGATGCGGCAATGAAGGCGACAATCGCCGTCATGATCGCCATATGCACCCTGGATTCGTTTTGCGGCTGCACGTCGAAGGCGACGAGGTCGACAAGCGCGTGGCCCGCGTACCAGCCCCCAAGCAATAAAAAGATGTAGAACAGGCTCAACTTCAGCCATCGCAGCGGCATCAAGCGCACCATTGGGGGAGTGCTTGTTTGGCGAAACTCTCGGCCGACCGCGCAGCCATTTCCGCGTTCATTGCGGCTTTCGTCGATGCCAGCTTGCCGCTGAAGATCAGGGTCCGTTCAATCGACCAGTACCAGCGATCCTTGCTCCAAAGTACGGTGACCTGAGCGTGGCCGTCGGCAATTCGCCCGATGTAGCGAAACTTGCTGCCATTCTTCTTCTGGAGCTCGCCTTTAAAGTAGATGCTGTTGCCGGCCTTGCGGACCCAATAAATGCCAGGCTGGTACCCGCAACGAATACAATTTTTGGTCCAAAAGCGGCCGTTGTTGAAATGCAGTTCTTCGTCGAAACCCGGCTTTCCCTCGGGGCCGACCCGACCGACAAATACCATGCCATCGAGCGGTCCGCTGGCGACGATCGGGGTTGCAGTGTCTTTGGCGAATGTCGTGGCCGTGAATAGAATCGCCGCGAATGCGACGGCCGCCGCAAACGGAAAAACAGGTCGCCAGATGCTGAATGCGATTCCATTTTTTTGAGAAGCCATCTTTGAAACGTTATTGTCCGTTGCGTGCAATGACAAGTTCATGTGTTGATTCCAATGCGCATGAAAGCCCAATTTCTATACTATGCCGCGCAGTTGCCGCCTTGGCGCAACCAAGGAAGACAGAGCACGGCCAATTCAAAACGGCGCGGTTTTCAGGTATTTATAATCGAGCGGTACTATGGTCTGGCGATCAGATTGACTGTTCAGTTGCACGGCGATGGTCGTTCGAAGGCTATACGCAACGACGGATTGGTTTCGCGTCGAGCCGGATGAATTGGTCCGAAGTGGTTCGGCATGGTTATAATTTCTGTGCGTCATGACCAGAAGGTGAACAAACGAACTTCCTGAAATGACTTCTTCACCTCTAATGTATAGCGCTTTTGCCAGTGTCGGGTCGCATTTTTGCGCCTCGGACGGGTAATCGACGGGAGCGTAGTAATTTGATGCTTGTACCTGAAGGTGATTCTTTCCCGAGCTTTCAAAGCATCCGGGATCGCCTGCGAGATCCGCTGCTGACCGCGCTGACGATCATTCTCCTGCTTTTGATCTTTGTTTTCGCGCCGCTGCATGCCGCAGACATCGTGCATACCCAGGAGATTGGCGTTGCAATTGCGGTCATCCTTGTCGTTGGCGTCCTCGTCATGTCGGGCAGTATGCCGGCGGTCGTTGCGATGCTGGCCGCGATCGCGCTATCGGTCCTGGCCGCCACTTTGCCGGTCAGGGACGATTCAAATCTCATCGTCCTCCTAAATGCTGTGTCCTGGCTCACGCTCGGATTTGCGCTGCTTTGGGTCGTGGCCATTCGCGTATTCGCACCAGGGGAGATCACCTACCATCGTGTGATTGGAGCAATACTGCTTTACCTCATCGTCGGTCTTGTCTTCGTCAGCCTGTTCGCGGCTGTCGGGTTGATGGCCCCCAAGGCATTCTCCGGAATTCGGGTGTCCGACAATCCCGGCCTGGCGAGTGAGCTTATTTACTTCAGCTTCGTCACCCTGACCTCGACCGGCTACGGCGACATCGTTCCGGTTCATCCGATCGCGCGCAGTCTGTGCAATATCGAAGGCATTCTTGGCCAGCTCTATCCGGCGACCCTGCTTGCAAGACTGGTCACGCTTGAACTGGAATATCGCCGGACCAGGCATGGCAACGGCGGCGGCGCAGCATGACGACATATCTCGCGGATAGGACGTGGGTTCAACGCGCAGGTGTCTGATAAAATCCGTGATGGCAATCGCCGACGATTCGACCGAGGTTAAATTGATGCCGAGAGGAAAAGGTAATGGACGTAGCCAGTCCGAATAGTTCCGCACAGGCCGTGCAAGGCTTGGCATGGGCCTATAGTTTCGATACTCATGGTGCCGCAACGGAACTGGCCGTGGATCGGCCGATCGCCGATTCATCCAGCGGCTGGCTGTGGTTGCACTTCGATCTGAGCGATCCGCAAGCCGCGCAAGCAATTCACCGCTTATCCCATCTGCCGGCACCTGCCGCGGAACTTCTCGCATCTGAAGATGAGCGCCAGCAACTTCATGCCGACGAAGGCTGTGTGTATGGCATTTTCGCCGGACTTGTTCTTGATACGGAGGCGACCGACAGGGAAATTGGATTTTTTCATTTTGCCATGACAGAGAGGTGTCTCGTCAGCAGCCGCCGGAACGCTTTGAAAGCCGTGGATGAAACCCGCCAATCCTTGACCGGTATCCGCAAGATTGTCCGGGTCGGGGCACTTCTTGAACTCATAATTGAAACCATCGTCGATGCAATTGACGATTTTACCGAGGACCTGGCGGCCAGTCTCGACGATATCGAGGAAAAGGTCCTGGCTGACGAGACCACGAACGATTTGCAGAAATTATCCGATATTCGCCGCGCGACAGTGCGACTGCATCGACAGATTGCGATATCCCAGCTTCTGATCCGGCGCTTCGACCGAGACATATTGCCGACCGCTACACCGGCACTCCGCGTGGCGACCAAGAAGCTGGGCCAGCATATCGAGTGGCTCGACGGGCAGATCATTGCGTTGCGGGAAAAGGCGCACCTCCTGCAGGAGGAGATCATGATGAAGACGGCCGACGAAACCAACCGCCACCTCCAGGTGCTGGCGATCGTCGCGACGGTGTTTTTGCCCGCCACCCTGATCGCGGGAATCTTCGGGATGAACGTCAAGGGCCTGCCACTGACGGACAATTCCTGGGGGTTCGTATGGTCAATGGCGCTTCTGCTCGGCACGGCCGCTTTGGTCGTGTGGCTGCTGCAACGGTCCGGTTTCCTGAAGTGAGGTCTTGGCGCGCCCGCCGGCCGCGCCGACAATCTCGCGACCCTCTGAGGCCGTTTGCGTCGCCGCCCGTTGGGATTGTCGCCGAGTCATCGACGGGGCCGCGCGGCCCCTGTAATGTCCGGCCGGTTTTATTCCGTCCCTATCATCGTCCGTCCTCATCCGAACAGGAGAATACATGCTTCGCTTGATCATGTTCGCGCTTGCGCTGTGTGTTGGCGCCGGTGCCGCCTCGGCGCAGACCCTCGATGCGATCAAGGCATCCGGGCAGTTGAAAATCGGCTACCGGCTCGACGCGGTGCCGTTTTCCTACAAGGACGATCAGGGACAGCCGGCGGGCTACACGGTCGATCTCTGCCGCCTGGTCGCCGAAGGCATCAAGCGCGACCTCAAGCTCGCCAAGCTCGACGTCGTCTATGTGCCGGTTTCGACCGGGGACCGTTTCGAGGCGATCCAGTCAAAGAAAATCGACATGCTTTGCGGAGCGACCTCGGTGACGTTGGCGCGCCGCAAGCTGGTCGACTTCTCGGTGCTGACCTTCTTCACCGGCGCCAGTGTCATGATCCGCGCCGGCGGCCCTACCGGGATAGACGCGCTCGCCGGCAAGACCGTCGCCGTGCGCACCGGCACAACGACCGAGCAGGCGCTGAATGCCTTGTTGAAGGCTGACGGAACCGCGGCGAAGGTCGTGGGCGTCAAGGATCACGGCGAGGGAGTCAAACTCCTGGTGTCCGGAAAGGCCGACGCCTATTTCGCCGATCGAGCGATCCTGCTCTGGCTTGCTGCGCGCAGCGCACAGCAGGGGCAATTGGTCGTCGCCAACAACATCTTCGGGCCCGAGCCTTATGCGCTGGCGCTGCCGCTCGGCGACAGCACGTTCCGTCTGATGGTCGATACGCAGTTGAGCGCGATTTACAAGTCGAAGGCGATTGTCGACATCTTCAACAGCAACTTCGCCGGGGCGAGCCCGTCGCAGAACATGCTGTCGCTCTATGTCCTGAACGCCTTGCCGTAAACCTTTGGCGCCGTTGCGCAATTGACGCACGGCGCCGGCGACAGTCGAGCGCCTTCAGTTTAAGTCGAATGATGAAAGCGCTCGATCTCTTTGTTCTGTCGCGATTCCAGACAGCGAACCGGTCTCCACTTCGCATTGTATTTGTTTCAGCGGGCGGCCGCCGTCGCCGGCTTTCCGGGGCCCGCGCGCAGCAGAAAATATCCCAATATCGCGCAAATGATCGAGCCGCTCAGCACGCCGAGCCTCACCGGCGCCTTGAAGTCGGACAGTTCAAAGGCCAGCCCGCCGATGAACAGGCTCATGGTGAAGCCGATCCCGCACAGGATCGACATCGCGTAAAGCTGCCGCCAGGTTGCGCCGCTTGGCATCTGGGCGATGCCGGACTTGATGCAGATCCACAGCGGCACGAACACGCCGACCTGTTTGCCGACGATGAGGCCGAGCGCGATGCCAAGCGTCACCGGCTCGACGAAGCTTTCGAGCGAGATGCCCTCGAACGAAATACCGGCATTCACGAAGGCGAACATCGGCAGGATCAGGAACGCCACCCAGGGGTGCAGCATGTGTTCGAGATGCTTGAGCATCGGATGGCCGTCTTCGTTCTTTACATCCAGCGGGATGGCGAAGGCGGTCAAAACGCCCGCGAGCGTGGCATGCACACCCGATTTCAGCACGCAGATCCACAGGAGGGCGCCAACGATCAGATAGGCGGCGACGTGCGCGACCCGCATGCGGTTCAGCACCAGCAGTCCGATCGCGCAGACCGCGCCAAGCCCCAGGGACACGAGCGACATATTGGCGGTGTAGAAGATCGCGATCACCACGATCGCGCCGAGGTCGTCGATGATGGCGATCGCGGTGAGCAGCACCTTCAGCGAGAGCGGCGCGCGCGAGCCGAGCAGCGCCAAAATCCCGAGCGCGAAGGCGATGTCGGTGGCGGTGGGAATGGCCCAGCCGTTCAGATTGACCGGGTTGTCCCAGTTGACGGCCGCATAGATCAGCGCGGGTACAACCATGCCGCCCAGTGCCGCCGTCGCCGGCAGCAGCAGATCGGCGCGGGTCGAGAGCTGGCCCTCCAGGAGTTCGCGCTTGATCTCCAGGCCGACCAGAAAGAAGAACACCGCCATCCACAGGTCGTTGACCCAGAGCAGCAGCGGCTTGGCGATTACCAGATCACCGATCTGCACCGAGCCTGGGATGGTCAGAAATTTCACATAGTAGAAGCCGAGCGGCGTATTGGCGATTACCAGCGCGGCCGCCGCGGCGCACATCAGGACGATTCCGCCGGCAGATTCCAGCCGAAAAAAGCGCTGCACCAAGGTCAAAGGCATGGAGGTCTCCCGCAATTCATCCGCTCGGCCGAACCAGAGCCTGTCGCTTGATAACAAGGCTCGGCGCGGAGTGCGACCCCTTGCGGGTTCAAGTCGCCGCGAGCTTTTGCGACGCCTGCGTTACCGCCATTTCCGCCGCGATCATGTCGCTGATGATGTGGCGTGCGCGCATCGAGCCGGCATCGATGTTGAGATTGCGCAGCGGATGGCCCGGATGGTCGTTGATGACGCGCTGCTGAGCCTCCACCACCACCTGATCCTCGACGAAGATCCCGGCATTGGCCTCGCGCAATTGCGTGGTCAGCGACTGATCGCGCAGGCGGTAATTGCGCATCAGCGACCAGAAATACATGCAGGTGGTGTCGGTCTCCGGGGTGATGGTGTTGAGCACCCGGCCGTTGACGCCCCGCGAGCGGTCGCCCTGCGGTGCCCCGGTGCCGGTCGGCGCGACACCGACATCGAGTACGATGGTGCAGGGTGCCTCGAAGCGGATGATCTGCCAGCGGTCGACATTGCCGGGCTTGCCGAGCTGCGCGCGCCAGAACGGCGGGGCATCGATGTCCAGCATCCAACGGGTCGCGGTGACGGTGCGGCCGTCGTGGGTCGTCGTCATCGGCGCATCGGCGACATGCTTGTTGCCGATGCTGGTGGCGTGCACGAAGGATTCGTGCGTCAGGTCCATCAGATTATCGACGAACAGCCGGTAGTCGCACTTGGCGAACATGGTCTTGCCGTCGCCCTCCCATTCCGGATCGTCATTCCAATGCAGATCGGGCACGAGCGCGGGATCAGCGCGCGCCGGATCGCCCGGCCACACCCAGACGAAACGATATTGCTCAATCACCGGATAGGATCGCACGCGCGCGTTCGGGGTGAGCTTGTCCTGGGAGGGCATGCGGGTGCATTGCCCTCGGCCGTCGAAGGCCAGACCGTGATAGCGGCAAACCACTTCGTCGCCTTCGAGCCAGCCGAGCGACAGCGGCAGCAGGCGATGCCAGCAGGCGTCCTCCAGCGCGGCAATGGAATTGTCCGCATTGCGCCACAGCACCAGCGGCTGGTTGCATAACGTGCGCGCCAGCGGGGCGCGCTTGCCGACCTCGTGGCTCCAGGCGACGACATACCAGGCATTGAGCGGGAAGGGACGGGACGTTTCCATGGCGTAACCCTCGTCTTGTTGCTTTTGCTGTGCACTTTTTGCTTTGCCGGTATTCTCGGACGGGCCACCCAAGAGCACAAGCCGGATGTGGGCGCAAATCTGAGACGTGACTGGCCGGCGAACGAGGAAAGCGTGATCGTTCGCCGCGCAAAATGACACGGCGCAATTGGCCGGGTGATGTTGTTGAGCAGGCGATCTCATCTGCACGCGCGAACGAGAGACAGGACCTACCTGAAAATGGCGCGTGGCGCGCCATAGGCCTCCGGCCACGGATCCCAGGCGACGTCGGTTGGGCCGATGACCCACGCGATCAGGTTCCAGCGTCCGGTCCGGAACCACAGCAGCCCATAGGTCGTGAAGCCGTCGAGCATGCCTTCTTTCGCTGTTTCCGCCAGCCGCGTTGTAGCCGGATCAATCGCGCGGCCGCCTGGGCGCTGGGCTTCCAGTGCGACGAAGGCCCAGTCGCCCGCCACATTCATTTTTTTGACAACGAATTCGACCGGCGGATGTAGCACAGCCTCCGCGGCGGGGCGGATGGCGTCGAGAATTTCCGCGCGTGCCGCGGAGCCGCGCTGCGGCGTCAACACCTGTTGCGCCGATGCCGCCGACAGGCCGGTGATCAGGAATGCGCCGATCAAGATCTGCCGAAAATACGATGTCATACCTTACCCCGGCTTGTCAGGTGCGTCGTTACCAATTGATGTGTCTTGTGCCGACCGGCGGAGAGTGACGACATCTTAATCCTGTATCCGTTGCCTCAGTCGAACGCATTAGGGTGTGAACTCATAAATCTGAAATGTCCGCTTAACCCCTGATAGCAGCGCAAAAGCGGACCCGCGGAACGGTAGCGATGGGCCAGAAGCGGTCATCATGCACACGAGGGCGAGATCACGTTTCTTCATAGCCATATGAAGCGCCGGCAGTTGAGCCCTTCTCTTTTGGAAATCCTTTTTTGAACTCGATTCGAATTCCATGGAAGGATTTTGAATTTAGGTTCTCAAAATAATGCAGCGATTGGGGCTGTAGCCTGTGAACGATCGGGAGCATGGGGTCGCCTTGGCCAGTTGCAGGCCACTTGACTTCCTCATGAGTCACTCCGTCAAAATCCCGGGCCTTGATTCCCCGATCAATGACCAAGATGGACGGAAAGCGATGGTGATGCGGCTTTTCGGTCTCGCCAGGGCCCAAACGGACAGACAGGACGCGTATGAAATCATCCTCGTGAAGCACCACATGATGCTCTGGCGCCACCACAACAGCATCCAATGCTGGATCCCACGTTTTGGAGTTTGCGTCGCGTGCATCGAATGTCATTGTTTTCTCCTAGGGCGCGCTGGGATATCTTCGATAAGAAGCCTAACAAAGTCGGTCGCGGTTGTCCGCTCTGGGTCTTGGTTCTTTCTCCTACGCTATTTGTAGCGCTTTGTATTTTCACGCAGCTAGGGTCACAAACAGGCATTATAGCTTTTGTTGCACGGGACATGCGGTCGCAGAAAGACCCTCAGTCCGCACAATCAGGCGAGGGTCTTCGTTATCGAACTCGATGCCGAACGGAGTCAGGGTTTGGCCTCGTCGCAGCAATTAGAAACCGGCTCTTTCAGCCAGCATGCGCTCCGAGGATCGACATGGCTCCGCCAATCAAAAGCACCGACAACACCGAGAAGATGGTGATGTTGACATCCCAGCGTTTGGCGATCAGCGGCACCGGAGCCGCGAACGGCAGATAGCCATTGTCGTCATAGGCCGTTCCGCCATAAATAGGCATTGCAATCAGCGCGGCGAAGAAAGCCACGTAAACAATTGCGCCCATGATAGCCGCCAGCACTAGCCGCTCGATGGCAAAGGGGCCCGGCCACCAGATCAACGATAGCGCAAGCATGCCGAAGCCCGCATAGCTCGATATCTGCCAGACCACATGAAAGCGGGAATGCGGCGTCCATTTTGGATTGGTCGCATGAGTCTTGTTGAAGTCGGCGAAGACGGTAGCGAGGGCGTAGCCTAAGGTCACCATCGTGAGCAGGCCGCGAGCGAGTAGCGTCGTGTCGAAGGCGATGTGCATCGTACTATCCTTTTTTGCGTTGGTTTAGGGCTGGGAACAAAGCGCGCCTGCAACCACTTCGCCAACCGAGCGGCTGACCGGGCCGGCAAGATAAGGCCGCATATTTTCGGCGAACCATGGTGCCGCGATCTCGTGCGAAATCTCTTCGAGCGCGGGCCTCGTGGTAAATAACGCCAGAATAATCGCTTCGTTTTCGCCGGCACGAATGAGGCTCAGCCCGCGATAATCCGGATGCTCAATGCTGGCGTTGAAGGCGGCGATTTTGCCATTCAGTGTTGCCCAGTCGGCGTCGGGTTTGATCGGCAGATGATTGATGACTGCATGCATAAATATTTCATCCTTCTGGTATTGCCGGCCACGCATTATTTCGCCGGGCGGTTCAGGGCCTTCTGCAGCAAAGCGACGAACTGGGCGAGTTCTGCCTTGCTGAAATGTGGAAGTTGACTGCGATTGAGCTTGAGCAGAGGCACGTGCGATTGCTCGACCATATCCCACCCCTTCTCGGTGAGCGCGGTAAGCACGGTTCGCTGGTCGTCCTTCGGGCGGTGGCGCGTAACAAAACCGGCTACGACCAGACGGTCGATGAGACGCGTAACGTCGGGCATGCAATTCATGAGCCGCTGCTCGATGAACCCGCGCGACAGGCCTTTGCGCTCGGGGTCGCGCACATAAAGGATACGCATGACGTTGAACAGACGATACGTAATCCCCCACCCGCGGAAGAACTCGTCGACTTCGGTCCCCAGCATGTCACCGAGGCGCACGGTCAAAACCACCGCATCGCTCTGCGACGTCGATCCATCGTCCAATGCGGTTTGGCGGCGCTTTTTCGTTTCCTTTTTCATGGCCGAGAGAATGGCGCATATTTTATATGTTGTCAACAACGTTTGTTGGCAACGTATATTTGCGGGAATTGGGCCGTCGCGGTCTGAGGTTTTCATATTTGACGGGCCGACGCGTTCCGTAGGCGGCACTGGTACATTCGGATCATTGACGATCTAGCTGACCGAGGCTCCCGCCGTTGTTTGTCCGCTCTGGGTCATTTTCGACAAAACTTAAGTTGAGCATAAAAAGTCCGCTTTTGGGCGGATAGCGACCCGAGTACGCCACCCCAGAGCCCGTTGCGACCGAGCACTGGACCGTGATTCAAGCCCTTAAACGAGGGCTCGAATCATGCGCTACGAACTCACCGACCAGGAATGGGCTGCCATCAAACCGATGCTGCCGAACAAATCGCGCGGCGTTCCACGAGTGAACGACCGCCGTGTCCTCAACGGCATCTTCTGGGTCTTGCGATCTGGCGCACCATGGCGTGATCTGCCGACCAACTATGGCCCCTATACGACATGCTACAATCGCTTCGTTCGTTGGCGGCGGGCCGGCGTCTAGGGCCCGATCATGACCGCACTGGCCGTCGCGTACGATGCATCCTTGCAGATGATCGACACGTCTATCGTCCGCGTGCATCAACACGGTGCCTGCATCACTCGGAACAGACGGCAATCGATGGGCCGGTCACGTGGCGGGTTGACCAGCAAGATTCATACGGTGGTCGATGCCAACGGGCTGCCTCTCCGGCTCGCACTAACAGCCGGAGAGGCTCACGACAACCGGCTCGCTGGCAAACTTCTCTCTCGCCTGAAGTCGAAAACAATGCTGCTGGCCGACCGAGGCTATGATGCGGACTGGATCAGAGCCCTTGCCGTCAAGAAAGGCGCATGGGCCAATATCCCACCACGGTGCAATCGCAAGGAGCCGATCTGCTTCAGCCCCTAACTCTATCGAGCCCGGAATTTGGTCGAGCGGTTCTTCAACAAGATCAAGCACTGTCGCCGGGTCACAACGCGCTACGACAAGCTGGCAGAAAACTATCTCGCGTTCGTCCAGCTTGCTGCCATCCGGCTATGGCTGCGCGTTAGTGAGTCCACGTCCTCGCACGCCACCCGCTGTCGCAGGCGGCGCGCATTAATTTCGTTGGATGTGACGCCAGTCGTCCTCGTTAATCGATCGAGCGGTAGAGCTGTTCGTCGTAAAGCGAGCCCGTCAGAGGGTTGAGAATGAACAGCGGGTCCTTCGCGACGCCGCTGCCGGGGGTGATGCCGGCGAGCGCGTCGCGGAAGTTCTTGGTGTCGGTGTTGACGGTGTGGGCACTGTGCGCGGCCGGATTCTCCCACATTTCGACCAGGGTCATGTGGTTCGGGCGGTTGGCCTGGGTCAGGACATCGAAGCGCTTGTTGCCGGCGTGCTTGCGGCTGTCGGCGGCGAGCTTTTCCACCATCGCATTGCCGCATGGGCCCTTTTCGTTGACCTGGCGCTTGCAGGGCGGAAACTGCTCGGGCGGAATGATGTCAACGTGGGTGACCACATAGACCGTGTCACCAGTGCCGTTGGGCAGCTTGGCGGGATCGGCGGCGACCAGCCCGACATGGGGCCGCTCGTCGTAGGGGCTGTAGAGCAGCGGCTGAAGCGCCTGGCGGAACGCGATTGTGCTGGGCGCCTTGGCGTGGGTCTGGCGCGCGGCCGGGTCGCTCCAGGCTTCGAGCAGCAGGAAATGATTGGTCCGGCCGGTGCGGCGCAGTGCCTCGGCGCGCAAGTTGCCCGGCTCCTTTTTCATCGCGGCGCTATGTTTTTTGATCAGGGCGGCCGCTTTCTCGGCGTCGGCGGGGGCGGCCTCGATATAGGTGACGATGAAGGTGGGCTTGTCCGACAGCATGGTGCCGCTGCCGAGCTTCACGTCGGCGTGGGCTGCCGGCGCCGCGGCGCCGAAGAGTATCGCAAGTGCGAAGGATAGACTTGAAAAACCAGATAGGAACTTCATGAACGCTCTCCCAAATCGTTCGGTGGACCGGGCGTAGCGTCCGGTCCTTTTTGTTGATGGATCGAGTGTAGCGCATAAGGAGGCCGATGCCACGTGAGAAATGGCATCGGCAGCCGCTCCGCCGTCCAGAATATGACTAACAAAAATCCCGGCCTTGTCGCGCGGTCGAACGAGACAGCACGCTCATCGTGGTAATTCCGCTGGCATAAGGCGGGAGGTCGGGGCAGGAAACGCGGTCAAGGTCATGGCCATGACCGTGAATGATGGGGGACGTGATGGGCGGCTTTCGGCGTTTCATCGCTGGTTTGGTGATATTCTTTCAGATCATCTATATTCTGCTGTCGACAGTCGGAGCGGGATTTTGGGGCTATTCGATCGCGCATCTCTTCAATTCCAATCCATTGTTGCGCGCGGGACAAAAGCCCACGATCGGCCTGCAGATCTTGGAGATTGTCGGCGCCCTGGTGGACGGCTTTTTCGGATTTGCCGCCTCGGCCACGATGGCGGCCCTGCTGTTTTTGTTTGTCGCCATCGAGACGAACACGCGCGACACCGCGCACATCCTCGATGTCATCAAGGGCGATGAAGCGCGCTGATGGCCGGGCGGGATCAGCGGTGCGCCGGAATGAAAGATGTAAATTTCACAGGCGGTGCGTATGGGCCACGGTGTGGAAACTGCGCATGAATTTCATGAGCCGACATTTACCTTGATTGCGATTTGGAAATTATCAATGATGATGTTGGTCTCGATGGCGATGTCTGTGTGCGTTCGAAATGCGCATGCGTGACTTCATCGCTTCGCTGGCTTTACGTTATCGACAGTGCGGACTGCACCTTTTCCCCGGCGCATCGTATCGCCGCGCACCGACGAATTCTGGATGGATCATCATGACTCAATGCCGGTTGTCCTGTGCGTGGTTGGTTGGTCTGTTCGGGCTCGTTCTCCTGACGTCCGGCGCGGTGCTGGCCGATGGTTCGGGAGGCCAGGTGATCTGCCTTGGCCGCTATGCGCTGTGTTCGTCAGCGCAATGCAAGCCCATCGGCACCGATAAACAGAACGTCCAGTGCGACTGCGAAATGCCGCCCGAGGGGCTGAACATCGGCAACTCGACCTGCCTGTCGCGGGCGCGGAATTTGACCTCGACGTTTTCGCTGTGGGATCTGACGGCGACCAAGGACAAGAAAGCCAAGCCGTCACTGGCGTGCACCGGCGACAAGGCGGGCGCCTGGGCCTTTTGTCTGGATGCGCCGTGCACGGTCGCCAACGGCCGCGCCACCTGCACCTGCAAGCTGATGCCGCGCTCCGACTATTATACGTTCATCAGTTCATGTCCGTCGTCCGACGCCGAGCATAGGGCGGCCTGCGGCAAGATCTGGTCCGGCGCCAACAAGGCCGAGCTGATGAGCGGCTACAGCCAGCTCTGGTCGTACTACGCCGACTTCCCGGATCTGGTCTATTGCCCACGTTGAGGTTGTGTGCGCTCGCGGAACCGTGAGTACACATCCATCAAATTATGGCGAGGCCGCGATCAATCTTTAGTAAAGTGATTAGGTAGATTGCAGGAAGTCGATTGCTGGACTGGGTGAGCAAACGTTCCAGCGCAAAGCGGGGAGAAAAGCCATGCTCAACAGCCTGTACGAAAAGTTCTCCGACAGCTTTTCACTGTTGTTTGCGTTTCCGGTTTCGGCCGCTTTCGTGTTCGTCATCCTGGTGATCGCGCTGATCGCGTTTCTGCCGCGCGGCTTTCATCATGAAAGGGTTGGGGTCATTGCGTTTGTGGTGCTCGCGGCCGGCGTGATCCTCACGCTCATTCACGGCGTATTGACGAACAGTATTGCAGAACACTTCGGCCTCGCCGCATCCGATGCCGGGCGGCTCTGGGTTGCCGTGCTGGCGCTGGCGCTGGTCGCACTCGGGATCGTTTGCATCGCCGCGTCGCTGGGGCTGAGACATCGCGACCGGCGCCAGCCCATCGTCTGGATCCTGGCTGGCTATGTGTGCCTGGGCGTAATCGTGTCGGCCGTTGCGCTGGCCGCCGGCGGTCACACGTGATTGCATTGAAACAAATGCGGGGTCCGGCGGTGCGAATGCTCCATCTTTCCGTCGTCGCGCTGCTGCTTGCGGTGCCGAACGCCGTTGCCGGCGAAGCCGACGTGGTCGATGCGCGCGCAACGCGCGAGGCTGGCGGCGCCTGGCGCTTCGACGTTACGGTGCGTCACGCCGATAAGGGCTGGAACCATTATGCCGACGGCTGGGAGGTGCGCACAGTCGACGGCAAGGTACTGGCGAGGCGGGAACTGCTGCACCCGCACGAAACCGAGCAGCCGTTCACCCGCAGCCTCGACGGGGTGAAAATTCCCGATGACGTCAATACGGTCGAAATCCGCGCCCACGACAAGGTGCACGGCTATGGCGGCCGCATCGTCACTGTGACCTTGCAGCGACCGCCGTCCTAGTGGAGTGGATTTGACATTCGCTACCCTCCTGGCATCAGGTCAGCAAAGCGAATGTCAAATCCATAACTCCACTAGAAACATATATTAGCTGGCGGTCCTTCGATTCCAACTTTCGCAAAGGCGCCGGCTGAAACGGGATGCGAATGTTAGAATAGGACCACTAGGCGTGACGTCGCGGGCGCTAGTTGCCGATGAAGAACGATTTGAGGGCCGGTCCGAGCCGCAGCACCGGCGTCGGCTGGCGCCTGTTCGATGTCGGCCGCACATTCTGCTGGCACTGGCCGCCAACGCCGGAGATGGCGGTCAGGCATTGGCGCTGGGTGTAGAAGCTGCAATCCTGATTGCCGTCGCCGTAATACACCGCGCACCACGCCGCCGAATACGTCCACGCCTGCGCCGGCTGGCTGGCCGGACCGAAGCCGGTGGCGAATGCAATCGTCAGCGCGCCAATTGCCAATAGTGTCGTCCGACGCATGGCAGTCTCCTTGACATCTGTTCCGCGGCACTGCTGGTGGTTGTTCTCATGGGGGCCGCCGCATGATGCCAGTCTACACTGGCATTCGGAAAGAAATCGTTCCCGAAAGCGGCATTTTCAAGTGCAGCCCACAAGTGCCGTCATTCAGCGCCGCCGCGATGGCTTGGCGCTTATGTCAGCCGATTCGCGCCCCGCCACGCACGAAAGCCTCGTGGCCGCGCCCGCCGCCGTCCATTCACGGTTGCGATCGTGGGCCGTGCGGATCGCGCCCGTGGCCCCCAGGGTATCGCGAGCCGACGGAACTCGAGACGATCTGTAGGCGCCTGGCCGTCAGATCGGTGATGGCCAGCGCATTGCCGCGATAGGCCAGGTTGCCAAAGCGGTCATCGGCCTGTTGAATTGGCGCTGCCCGCGACCGTGATTCCCGCGCGGATGACAAGTTTCCGACACGATGACAAGTTTCTGACGACATGGCCTTCGAACAGATTTACGATTTCTTGCGCGGACACTTGCGGCTGCTCGGCGCGCTCGCCATTGCGATCTGCCTCGTCACCTGGGCGATCGATCTCGCCGGTCTGGTGCACAAATGTCCCTATTGTCAGGTGGAGCGCTCGGCGATCGGGATTGCCGGCGTGTTCATGATGCTGCCCGATCCGCGGCTGTGGTGGGTGCGGTTCGTCACGACGGCTGTTTGTTTCATGGGCGCGCATGTCGCCGCGGCGCAATTGTTTCTGGTCTACCGCAACCTGACATCCGGCCGGCCGTCCGATCCGGTCAATCTCGTTCTGGCCAGTGCGGCGTTGTTCATCCTGGTCGGCCAGGCTCTGCTGGTGCTCGGGCCGAAGCCGGCGGCAAAGGATGGGGCGTAGCGGGGGTGTCGGATGACTAGGTTGCGAACTGCGATAACCATGTCACGCGGGGCGGAATATTTGTAGGATAGGTTGAGTAAAGCGAGACCCATCATTTATAGGGCGTCCGCAGGATGGGTTTCGCTGGCGCTCAACCCATCCTGCGAGCTTCGCTAATTCGCCCTCGGCGCTATTTGGCGATCAGATTGTAGATCCAGGCGATGACGACCCCGGCGATAAAGCCGTCGACAAATGCCCAGATCGCACCAATGATTGCGCCGCCGATCGATGCGCCATATCCGATATAGAGCGAGGCGAACGCTTCAACCAGGGCGACAGCCCAGCCGTAAATCGCAATGATGCCCGCGAGGAATACATAGATGGCCCACAGCACGCCGATGGCAATGCCAAGGGCCAGAGGCTGACACTTGTTCATGGTGTCCATCCGGCTTGTTTGTAAATCGGGGGCAATCTAGATTTAGTGACAAATCCGAGGAATCCAAGAGCGATCCAGCAGCACGATTCCGCAAACCGCTGGCGCTCCATTGGGCCGCGCTGCGGCACCCAAGCAGAGACCCGGATTTCGCTGGCGTTCCATCCGGGCTACGCTTGCTGCGGCTCGAAGGTCCGCCGTGGCGCGTCGTTCTATTTAGTTTTTTTGCGGGCCATGATCTTTTTGAGTTTGCCTGCGAGTTCGGGGTTCATCGAGAGCAGCGCGTTGAAACTCTGTATGATCTCCTCGCTCGTGTTCGGATCAATCGCCAATCGCGCCTTTTTCGCATCCGCAAGGAATTCAGGATCTTTGAACGTATCCAAAAATGCCTTCCGAAGAATCTCCACGCGATCGTGCGGAGTTTTGGGAGGCAGCGTGTAATACCGGTTGACCAATGCTGGCGCCTGGATGCCCAGACGGATCAACTCGCGGGCATCATCCGATTTGGCCATGCTCATTGCATTTGCTACGCCGGGCAAGTCGGGCAGATTGGTCTTGTAGGTCTGGAGAATTGGAATGATGTTTCCCGAATCGATGTCCGCTTTCCAGATTGCTTTGATGGCATCCCACGAAAAACACGCGCCATCGACCTCACCACTCTCCACAGCCAATCGAATTTTCGAGGTGCCTGGGTAACCGGCTACGGGCCGAACGGGAAGCCCCAATGCGGCATTGAGGACTAAAGGTACGTCATGTGCGCTCGCGCCCGGAGCTGTCAATCCGAATGCGACTGGACGGGAAGAAGCCTTCCACCCCGCCGCGTCCTTGATGCCGCTTGCCTTGGACACCACGCACACGGTGACGTATGGCGCCGGAGAAGCAATCACTTCGAAGTCTCTGACGTCATAACTGACGCCTTTGCGGCCTTCGAGCTGTCCCATCACGGTCGCGCCACTGACCATGCCAATCGTTAACCCGTCTGGCTTTGCCACTTTCGCGATGTAACCGGCAGCTTTTAGCGAACCCGCTCCCGGCATGTTTTCAATGACAATGGTCGGATTCCCTGGAATGTGCTTGGACAAGTGCCGCGAAAGGATGCGGGCATGCAAATCGAATCCCCCGCCGGGTGAAAAACCTACAATAATCCGCACGGTCTCTCCTTTGTAGGAGAATGCCTCGCCGTTTGTTGACTGAATGACCAAAGTAAACAGAGCCGCGCATGCAAGCACGAACAGTTTGCGTGTCATAGCCATCGTTCCCGTCTCCCGTGTTTTCAAGGAGGTTTGAACGAGGAATATTGCTTCTCAATCTTCCTCGCCGAATGGCATTTCCAACCCAAGGTTCTTTTTTACAGCCCGTCCATAAATCCAATGCCCGATTCCGGAATCCAGGATACCCATCCCGGGCGAACTCGTAGAGAATGATTTCGTTGGCGTCGCGCCGTCCCTCCTTCTTGCCGGTCACGACATCGCAGAATTCAGCCGCGACATCTTCGGGCTTGAACTTTCCGCTTTTGAGAAGCGACGGAAAAGGCTTTCGAGGAGGGTTGTCACCGAGGACCTGATCGGAGCCCGACAGGTAGACGCGGGAGCGCAACACGGTTTCCTCATCAAACTCGCCGGGCGCCAGCGACATGATTAGGGTGCCCGGCTCAAGCCATGCGCCTTCGAAGACGATCGTATTCCCCGATGTTGCCGTGATCATGATGTCGCAATTCTTGATCGCCTCCCGGCCTGACGATGCAGGAATGACCTCGACATCGAGGGCCTTCTCCATCTCGGCGCAAAAGCTGCGAACGTTCTCGGGATTGCGACTGTAGGTCTTGATCCTTTTGATCGGCCTGACGGCGCTGACCGCCTGAGCCATGCCACGCGCGTAGCGGCCGGTTCCGATGATTCCGAGGGTCTCTGACTTGGGTCGCGAGAGATATTTCGCAGCAACTCCGTAGGGAGCGGCGGTTCGAATGGCATGAAGGAGATAGTCTGAGATGATTGCCACCATCTCCATTTCCGCCCAGTCAAACAAGCAAATGACTTCAGAGCGATTGGTACCTTTATGACCGGAATAGACCCTGACGGCAGCTGCGCCGAGGTCGGGCGTCATTCCAGGCAACATCCGGATGTTGTGCTGGAGGTGACCCGGAAACTTGGGATGAGTCATGGTATAGCGCTTGAGGTGATAGGTGCTTCCTTCGGATTGCTGACGGAGAACCTCTTCAATGATCGCCACAGCTTCCTGGTAGGCATCTCCTCCTTCCAGTGCCGCCTTGACGTCCTTTTCCGAAAGAAAGCGCATCCATGATCTCCGGTCTGAATTGCGAGCGAACCGCAAAGTATGAAGCGGATAATTGACGCCGTCGATCGAAGGACAATCTCACGGCGTTTTGGATTGCGATTTGCGGTTCCTCATCATTGCCCCGCCTTTTTCACTCGTAGACATTTGCGAAATTTCTAAGTGCAATCTTTCGGTGTGCCGAGCTGCGTAATCTTTCGTCACTGCGCGCCGGAAAAATAATCAAACGCCAATGCGCCGTATTCGAATACTATTCAAATAATAAGAAGCAAATCGGTATCATGATTAGGAACATGGAACAAGGGAGCGGTGGCACTGCGCATCCGACGTCCCGTTTCCTCAATTTCCTTTCCCCCGACCGGCTTCCACCCACGCCCTCAGCACTCTCCGGTCCGCCGCGCTCAACTCCGTCACGTTTCCCGGCGGCATGGCATTGGAACAGGCGGCAAAGATTGCGATCTGGCGCGCGAGAGCCTGTAGCCCGCATTGTGCGGGAGCGAAATGTGGGGACGATCCTGTCGCCGCGAGGCCGGCCCCGGATTTCGCTTCGCTCCATCCGGGCTACGCTTGCTAGCCACGATTCTTGAATGCAAAAAGAGTTGCTTCACCAAGCACAAGTGCAACATCAGCAAATTTTCTGAGGTAGTTAGCCAGAAAGTCGTGGGTCTCACCGCTTGTTGTTGTCGATTGAGCGCTTCTTAGCAGTTTAACTAAAGGATGCAGGTCTCTAGCAAGGTGAGCGCCGACAGTATGGCCTACCGCTAGCAGCAAATCACGATGAGAAAAGGGCTTGTCAAAATTACTGCCTGCATTTGATGCCAGCCAAACATCAAGATCAACAGCATTTTGAAATGCCACTTCCGAATTGGCGCTAATGTTGAATATCAGATGAAGAATTTGATTGGTACGGGGCCTTAGTTCTTCCGTGGGCAGGCGGCGATCTAAGAAGTTTGTGCAGATAATCAGTGGCCAATTTATTGCGGCCGCGCATTCCTGCAATAGTGGCAACGGATCTCCGTGGGCAACTAGCATTCGTAGCCGTGCAGCAAGGCCAGGTATGTGGTGAGTCCGGCCTGCGTCTATCCAATGAATCAAATCACGGAGCTGCAATAATTCGGTTTCTAGAGAATCGAATAAGTACTTATCGTCGGCTCGTCGCTTTCCTGGGATAGCTTGGTGGCCCATAAGCCGATCGCGCCGCTTCGATAGAGCCACGGCATTTTGCCGTGAATAGTCAATGTGATTTTCAGCAATTCCTCTTTCTGGTTGTGAAAAATCATGCTTTGGTTGGTCTGATGGTGCGTCGTTCAGCGATCCAACTATCTTATTGTTAACATAAATGGCTAGTTCATGAGGAATGTTCCATGCAATGGTGATCAATATTTTGCTCGGGTTTGAAATCGAAAAGGGGCGCGAAACCAATTCGGCAATGATCGTTTCGTTTTGAACGATCTGAAATTGAAGTTGCCCTGTTGGTAGGCCTGACAAAATGATAGAGCCGTCATGGAAATCTCTTTTGACAATAATTCCGGAAATTAGGGGAGGCCAAGGGTTGATTTCTAAGACTGTGTATAAGGTCCCAGCCGTCACCGTATCGGTGTCCTCCGCACTCATTTCGTTTTCCTCGTTAAGTGCGTATACGGAAATATATCGGCTATCAGTTCGTCGAATTATCGTTGCCGTGGTGCTTGTGTGCGTCTAATAACTTTGTTTTCTGCTCCTCCCACTCCCGCAACACCCTCCGATCTGCCGCACTCAACTCCGTCACGTTTCCCGGCGGCATGGCGTCGGAGTAGGCGGCGAAGATCGCGATTTGCCTCGCGTGGGCGCGGATGCGCTCGGGCGTATCCAGCATCACGCCGCGCGGGGCGACGCCGATGCCGGCCCAGACCGGTTCCGAGGCGTGGCACATCGAGCAGCGGCTGATGATGATGTCTTCAACAGCCGCGAAGGTCGGCGATCTCGTATTGTTATTGTTGGTCGGAGCGGCAGTCGCATTTGAAGCGGGTTTATGATTGCTATTTTGAAGGACCCCCACCCCCGACCCCTCCCCACAAGGGGGAGGGGAGCAGGTAGAGTTTGCGGCGGGCGCATTGCTTGCTTGTTTGGAGTCGGCGGCTGGCGGTGCGCTACCCCTTTCTGCCGCCGCGACGGCGGCTGATGTGTTTGTTTGTTCATTCGCGCCCGTCTTCATCCCGGTATCCCGCGGTCCCGCCGCCGACAGCCACGCCACCGCGATCATCGCGGCCGCCGCGACAACCCAGGTCCACCACGGGCTGCCCTTGCCCTCGTGGCGCATGTTGAAGAAGTGGCGGATCACCGGGCCGGTCGCGAGCACGATGGCGACGATCACCCAGTTCCAGCGGGTGGCGTAGAGCAGCGGGTAATGGGTCGAAATCATCAGGAAGACGACCGGCAAGGTGAGGTAGTTGTTGTGCACCGAGCGCTGCTTGCCGATCGCGCCCCAATAGGGATCGGGCGTCTCGCCCGCGATCAGCGCCGCCACCGTCTTCTTCTGATAGGGGATGATGATGACGAACACGTTCGCCACCATGATGGTGCCGACCAGCGCGCCGATCTGCACGAAGGCACCGCGGCCGGAGAACAGGTGGGTCAGCCCCCAGGTGACTGCGACCAGGAAAACATAGCCGACCAAGGACAGCGCTGCCGCATTTTTGCCCAGCGGCGAGCGGCAGCCCACCTCGTAGGCAGCCCAGCCGAGGAAGAGGGTGCCGAGCGACAGTACAATGGCCGACGTCTGCCCGAGGTCGAGGATGTTCTTGTCGATCAGGAACAGTTCGGCGCCGAGGTAATAGACAATCACCAGCATTCCCATGCCGGAGAGCCAGGTGGCGTACGCCTCCCATTTGAACCAGGTCAGATCGTCCGGCATCTGCGCGGGCGCGACCAGATACTTGATCATGTGGTAGAAACCGCCGCCATGGACCTGCCAGGCGTCGCCTTTCACGCCCTCCGGCAGGCCGGGACGCGGCTTTAAGCTCAAATCAAGATGGATGAAGTAGAACGAGGATCCGATCCAGGCGATGCCTGCGACCACGTGGAGCCAGCGCACGATAACGCTAAGCCATTCAACAATAACGGTTTCCAACACGTGATGCCCCTTTCCCCGATGGCTGGTACAGCATGACAGAGCAGCCTTCGGTGGTTCAAGTAGCCGTTTGGCGGGGCCGTTGGGGAGGGTGTTCAGGTGTCCGCAGTTGAGTATTATGGTTTCGATTCAATGACTTCATTGCCGGATTTTGGGAATCGCGTGCTCGCGCTGGCCGACCGGCTGGCGGCGTTTTCCGACGATGCCGACGGGCTGACTTGCACCTATCTCAGTCCGGCCCATCGCCGGGTCGCGCGGATGCTCGCCGAATGGATGCAAGCCGCTGGTCTGGCAGTGGAAATCGACGCGGTCGGCAACGTGGTCGGGCGCTGTCGCGCGGCCGTGCCGGGCGCCAAGACGCTGATCGTCGGTTCGCACTACGACACGGTCCGCAACGGCGGCAAGTATGACGGCCGGCTCGGCATTATCACGCCGCTGGTGGTCATCGAGCATCTGAAGAACACCGCCACCTCGCTGCCGTACAACCTCGAACTCATCGCGTTCTCGGAAGAGGAGGGGGTGCGGTTCGCGACGCCCTATATCGGCAGTACCGCGGTCGCCGGGCGCTTCGATCCGAACTGGTTCGCCCGGCGCGACGGTGACGGCGTGACCTTGGAAGAGGCGCTGCGCGCGGCCGGAAACGACCCCGCTTCGATCCCCACTCTGGCGCGGCAACGTGATGATCTGCTTGGGTTTTTGGAACTGCACATCGAACAGGGGCCGGTGCTGCTGCACGAGAATCTGCCGGTCGGTGTCGTCAGCGCCATCGCCGGCGCGGTGCGTTATCTGATCACCATCCGGGGCGAAGCCGGCCATGCCGGCACGGTGCCGATGGCGCTGCGCCATGACGCCGCCGCGGCCGCCGCGGAAGTCATTCTGTTTGTTGAACAACGTTGCGGAGGTGTCGCCGGCCTGGTCGGCACGATCGGCGAAATCACGGTGCCGAATGGCGCGGTCAATGTCATTCCGGGGCAGTGCGAATTCTCGCTCGATGTGCGCGCCGGCGACGATGCCACGCGCGAGGCCGCGGCTACCGATATCCTTCATGAAATCAACAAAATAGCCTCACGGCGCGGGGTTACGATCGAGGCCCGTAAACTGCTCGGCGGCGACAATGTGCCGTGCGCGCCGCATTTTCAGAACCTGCTCGCGGCGGCCTGCAGGCGTACCGGCGCGCCGGTCCGGTTCCTTGCCAGCGGGGCAGGGCATGATGCCGCGATGTTCGGCGGTCTCTGCGACATCGGTATGCTGTTTGTCCGCTGCGGCAACGGCGGTGTCAGCCATTCGCCCGACGAAACGGTGAGCGCGGCCGACGCCGATGTCGCCGCCCGTATTCTGCTCGACGTGCTGTGTCACGACGAATTTTAGCACGTCGTTTTTCGCTAGAGCTTCAGATGAGCAATCCTGTTCGGCAGATCAGGCGCATGCTTACTGCCGAGGTGATCTGAATTCAAAGATCAGGCACGCGGGCTCCGAGGTTCGTGCTCCGCTATTTTTCGTCACGCTTCGCCGAAAACCGTGCGGTGAACATTGCGCAGATGCGCGCGCATCAAGTCCTGCGCACGTTCCGGCTCGCGTTCGCGGATCGCGGTGACAATTCCGCGATGCTCCTCGGTGGCCTCGACCATGCGGCCAGGCCGGTCGTTGCGGCGCCGCAGGCGGCCCCAGATATCGCGGTTGCGGTTCGACAACGCAGTGTCGAACATCACCAGCATCAGCACATTGCCGGTGGCCTGCGCGATGGTGCGGTGGAGCCGTCCGTCCCAGATTTCCCAGGCGAACCAATCCGGTGCGGTGTCCATCTTGGTGAGGCAGTTTTCCATCTCGGCAAAATCGCGGCCATTGGCGCGAAAGGCGGCGAGCCGCGCCAATTCCGGTTCAAACGCCAGCCGCGCCTCCATCACTTCGCGCGGATTGGTGACATCGAGCAAAGCCGGGATCTGAAAATCGGCGCCGTTCATCAGCGGACGCTGGCCGACAAACGTGCCCTTGCCGACATGGCGCCAGATCATGCCTTCGGCTTCGAGCTTGCGCAGGCCGCTGCGCAACCGGTTGCGCGTCAGCCCCAGCATTTCAGCGAGTTCACGCTCCGGCGGCAGGCGCTGCTGTTCCGTCAATTCGCCGCGTTCGACGAATTGCCGGATCCGGGCGAGATCCTGATCAACTTGACGCATATCGGCTCCATCGGACACGGCGGCGACGGAAACACAAACCAAGTCGGTTCACAATACACCCAATCTGATATCGGGTGCATTTTTACTGATAAAAGGGTCGCACCATTTTGCTTTGGCGGTTGACTCGTTGCAACTGGCCGAAGATGCTGCCCGCGTATTTGAGGGGGTCGGAGTTGGCCGATGGGTTTGCTGGAGTCAGTTCGGGCTGCCGCGGCATTGGACGGAAAGCCGGTGTTCGTGTCCGCTGAGGCCAGCGCGGATGTGCTGGCCTGGGACGACGTGATTGGGCGGCTCCGGGACGCCTATAGTGTTCCGCACGATCATTTTGCCAGCCCGCCGCGGGTGGTCACCCGCTCGCGCGGCGCCTGGATGCGGGCCTTGGCGGCGGCACCGCCGACTTCGCGTTACATGGGCGCCAAGATTTTCGGTATGGGCCGGAAAAAAACCGTCAACTACGTCATTGTGTTGCTGGACCAAGAGACCGGAATGGTCGCTGGCCTGGTTGATGGCAATCTGGTGACAGCCTACCGGACCGCTGCCACCTCCGCGGTCGCGGTCGACCGGATCGCACCGCCGCGCGCGGCAACGCTTGGCGTTCTTGGCAGTGGCCTGGAAGCGCAGATGCACGCGCGCGCGATCGCAGCCGTGCGGTCCATCAGTGCATTGAAGGTGTTCAGTCCGACACCGGCGCGGCGCGAGGCGTTCGCCGACGCATTCGGCCACGAGTTTAAGGTGCACTCCGTCGCGGTGGAATCGGCGCGAGCCGCTGTCGACGGTGCCAGCATCGTGCTGGCCGCTGCGCGATCATTCGATGAAAGCCCGATTCTAATGGGGGAGTGGCTCGAACCGGGAATGACGGTGGTCTCGATCGGTTCGACTCTTCCCGAACAGCGCGAGATCGACGCCCGCACGGTCGAGGTCTGCGATCTGATCGTCTGTGATGCGGTCGAAGAAGTGATCGAGGAGACCGGCGACATGCTGGCGGCCAGGGCGTCGGGCGTCAATTTCGAACACAAGGTCGTCTCGCTCAACGATTTGATGTGCGGCGCCGTGTCCGATCGATTGGCGAGCGCGCAACTGCCCATGTTCAAATCAATTGGCGCAGCCATTCAGGACGTGGTCGTCGCCGAACTCGTGATGGAAAGGGCGGTCGAGCGCGGGCTTGCCACGCCGTTGCCGATCGAATTTCTTCTGAAAACGACCTGACGGGGCCAATCGCGGCATTCGTTTGACTGCAATGTCGATGCGTTAATACGACAAGATCCGACCAACAAACCGGGACATCAAAAGAAGCCCGGCAAACGAGGAGAAAGCCCAATGATTACTCGCCGATCAATCCCGGCAATGCTTGCAGGCCTTGTTGCAGCATTTGCAGCCTGCGTGCTCGCGGTCACACCAAGTCTTGCAGCGGATAAAGTGAAGTTTGGAATGCTGCGGGTTCCGCAGGCGCTGCTGGTGGGAATCGATAAAGGTTACTTTAAGAACGAAGGCATCGAAGTCGAGCCGGTGTTGTTCCGCAGCGGCGCCGAACTGGTGCCGTCGCTGTCGACCGGCCAGATGGATATCGCCGTCCACCGCCGCCGGTGCCGCGCTCTACAACGCCATGTCGCGCGGCGTGAATGCGCGGCTGGTTGCGGATTATTCGGTGCCCGGGTCCGCAGCAGCCGGGTGGCGATCCGAACGCGATTGCCGTGCGCAAGGACCTGATCACTCGGGGGCGGTGAAATCCGGCCGAAGGACTCAAGGGCAAGACGATTCGCGATTACCGCCCGCGGCCAATTTACCGACATGTTCGTCGAAATGCTGTTGCGCAGCGAGGGGCTGACCGAAAAGGACGTGCGGATCGTCACGATGTCCTATCCGGACATGTTGGCGGCGTTCCGCGGCAAGGCCATCGATGCGCGCGGCCGCGATCGATCCCGGCATCCAATCGGCGAGCAGGAGGGTATTTCGGTCCGCTTCAAGAAACTGTCGAGTTGCTGCCCGGGCCTCAATCTCGGCGTCGTCATGTATGGCGAGCGGCTCGGCAAGGACAATCGCGATCTCGGCATGCGCTTCATGCGCCGCCTATGCCAAGAGCAATTCTTATGTGCGCAAGCGCCTGTCAGGAGCCGGGCGGCCGCAAGGAAATCGCGCAGATTTTTCAGAAATATCTGCCGATCAAAGATCCGAAAATGTATGAGAAGATCGGCCTTGGCCTCGGCGACGAAGAGCATGTCGGTCAATGTCGACGGCAAGTATGGCCTGAAGTGGCAGCTCCAGCACTATACCGAGCGGCTGGTGCCGCATCCGCCGAAGCTCGCCGAAAGCGTCGACCAATCCTTCGCCAAAGCGGCGTCGAAGGCGACGCGCTAAATAGCCGAGAGCGCGGGGGCCGGCCGCGGCCATTGCCGGCCCACGCGAATCCGGACCAAGCTACCGGCCGGTCCGCCAGTGTTTCTCGGTCGTCAAGGCCGCTCCTCAAGAAGTGCGCGCAGGAAACCGAAGATCGCAATACCGCAACGTGCCAGTTCTTCAGCGTCGAGGGCGGCGAGTTCCAGGCGTTGAAGGACGTCAATCTGCAAGTTGGCGCCGAAGAGTTCCTCTGCATCGTCGGCCCGAGCGGCTGCGGAAAATCGACCTTGTTGCGCATGCTCGGGCGGGCTCGAGACCCCAGCAGCGGCGACATCCGGATGCAGCACGACAATCCGCAACGGCCGTTGACCGCCATGATCTTTCAGCAGGAATCGGTATTCCCCTGGCTGACGGTCGAAAAGAACGCCGCCTACGGCCTGCAAGTGACCAACACCTGGCGCGGCGCCGAAAGCCGCGAACGGGTCGATTATTTTCTCGAGAAAACCGGACTGCTCAGTTTCCGCGACTTCCATCCCTACCAGCTCTCCGGCGGCATGAAGCAGCGGCTTTCGGTGGCGCGCGCCTTCATCACCAATCCGGAAATCCTGCTGATGGACGAGCCGTTCGCGGCATTGGACGAACAAAACAAGGCGCTGCTGCAGAAGGAACTCGGCAAGTTGTGGGAGGAATTCCGCAGCACGGTGGTCTTCATCACGCACAGCCTTGACGAGGCGGTGCTGCTGGGCGACCGCGTGGTGGTGATGAGTTCGGCGCCGGGGCACATGAAGCAGACCTTCAATGTTCCGTTCGCGCGGCCGCGCGATTTCATCGAATTGGCGCAGGCCGAATTCAACGATCTGACACGCAAATGTGGTTGCTGCTGCGTGAGGAGGTGGAGCGGCGCGCGCCCAGGAGGCCGGACGGGTCAGCAAGGCGCGGGGGCGCAGCTATGGTTGAGCAGGTCATATCCGCCGACACTTCCAAGCTCGATCGGCCGGCTGCCACGCAACGAAAACTCCGGTTTCCGCTTCCGATGGCGTTGATATCGCCACTGGCGCTGCTTGTCGATATGGGAACTGGCCGCGCAATTTGATCTGATCGAAGTGAAATTCTTTCCGGCGCCGACGACCATCGCTGGCGACCGTCTGGGACGATGGCGCAGACCGCGCAGTTCTGGGACGATATCGCGATCAGTCTTTCGCGCATGGTGGTCGGATTTCACCTGGGTGCCGTTCCGGGCCTGCTGGTCGGACTTGGCGATGGGGCTGTTTCAGCCCGTGCGCACGATCTTTCAGCCGCTGATCGCCGCCATCTATCCGCTGCCGAAGATCGCGCTGCTTGCCGCTCATCCTGCTGATCTTCGGCCTGGGCGAAATGTCGAAATACGTGATCGTGGCGATCGGCGTATTCTTCCTGATGGCGATCAACACCATGGCCGGCGTGATGAACGTGCCGAACATTTATTTCGATGTCGCGCGCAATCTGAAGGCCTCGCGCTGGAAGATCTACTTCACCGTGGCTTTGCCGGGCGCATTGCCCGGCATCTTCACCGGACTGCGCATCTGCGTCGGCACCGCGCTTCTGTTGCTGGTCGCCGCCGAATTCGTCGGTGCCAGCGAAGGCATCGGCTATCGCGTGTGGTGGGCGTGGTCGGTGTTCTGGGTCGACACGATGTATGTCGGCTTTGCCGTCATCGCGACGCTCGGCTTCGCTGATGACTTATTGCCGTCGACTATCTCGAGCGGCGCGCCCTGCCGTGGCAGGGCAAGTGAATTTGAATTGAACACCGGAAACAACAGGAGCCGTTTCCATGCCGAGTTATCGTAAGACCGAAGCCCGCGACTGGGCCAAGGAGCATCTGCGCGGTGTCGCCAATGTGGTGATCCCGTCCTATACCGGTGACCTCAAGGGTCTGAACGAGAAGGGGATCCGCCACGATATCCGGCTGGAGATCGAATACGGTTTTGCCGGCACGCTGCTGGTGTCGGAGGTCGCCATCACGCTCGATGAGTACCGGCAGTTCTTCGAATGGTCGAACGACGAGTCGCGCGGCCGGCTCAAGCTGATCCATCACGCCAGCTTCAACACCTTCGAGGAGAACGTGGAGGCAGCCAAGATCGCCGAGGCGAACGGCGCGGAACTGGTGCTGCTATCGTATCCGGCGAATTTCTATGCCGAGACGCCGCAGGATATCTACGATTATACGAAGGCCTATTGCGACGCGACCAATCTCGCGGTGATGCTATTTCCAGTGCCGCTGTGGGGCTTCGACCGCGTGCATCCGGCCGACATCGAGACCGCACTGATCCGGCGCATGATCGACGATTGCCCGAATGTGGTGGCGATCAAGGCCGAAGGCGCCATGCCGCAGATCATGCACTTTGTCGAATGCCACCGGCTGTTCGGCAAGGAAGTCATCGTGACGATGCCGCTTGAGGGCGACATGATCCCGCTGGCGCAATTGGTGCCGATCCCGTTCAGCGGCACCAGCAATACCGAATATTATGGACCGATGATTCCGCGCATTCACAAGCTGCTGCAGGACGGCAAGTTCGACGAGGCGACCAAGCTCTATTGGCAGATCCAGCCGGCGCGCAAGGCCAACGGCCAGGCCAATGCCTACACCCTGCAGACGCTGTTCCTGCATCGCATGCTGTGGAAGTACCAGGGCTGGTTGCAGGGCTTCAACGGTGGTCCGATGCGTCAGCCGACCATGCGGCTCAACGAAGGCCACATGACGCTGCTGCGCCAGGGGCTCGCCAAGGCAGGCCTCAACCCGACCGAGTTGCACAATCGCGAATTCTTCATCGGCCGCAATCCGGTCGAGACGGTGGCGACCCGGTCGAAGGCGGCCTGACGCCGAAAGGTGCGCGTGGCCCGCATTGCGGTACGCGATCGCGGTGTTTGTTGTGATGACGCCGGCGGGATTATCCCGTCGGCGTTTTCGTTAGGGCGCGATTAAATCAGCTTGAATCGCGGTGAACATCTAACATTTTGGTTTGCCGTATGATCTTATCGGAAAGGTCTGCAACTTTTCCGGATCATACTCCGGGAGCGGAAAGTTCTTGATTTGCGCGATGACCGCGCCTCAGGTGTGTTCCGCGATCGTGCAGCGTTGGTATCCGCGGCGTTGTGCATTTACCTTCAATGATCCGTCCGGGTTCTCATATGACGAATGTTCTGATTCTCCTGTCGCTGCCGCCGTCCATTCAAAAACAATATCTGGACGGTGTCCGGCAACGGTTCCCGGACGTTTCAGTGGAACTGGTCGATCATGTCAGCAAGATCGATCCCCATCTGGAATCGATGGACGTGATGATCGGTTTCGGGCCGCATCTGCGCGATCGGGCGGACCATGTTTTCGCGCAAGCGAATAACCTCAAATGGGTGCAGGCACTCGGCACCGGGGTCGACAACATCACCGACCGGCCGACCCTGCGCGGCGACGTCATCGTCACCAACATTCGCGGCATTCATGGCGGGCCGATGACCGAGGCCGCGCTGATGGCGATGCTGGCGCTCAGCCGCGACCTGCCACGGTTGGTGCGCAACCAGGACCGCCATGCCTGGGACCGCTGGCCGGCGCGGCTGATCGACGGCAAGACCGTCGGCATCTTCGGGATCGGCGCGATTTCCGAAGTGCTGGCGCCGCGGTGCAAGGCGATGGGGATGGAGGTGGTCGGATTCTCCTCGGCGCCGCGCAAGCTCGACGGCATCGATCGGGTCTATTCGCGCGATGAGATTGTGGCGCGGGCCGGTGAGCTGGATTTTCTGGTGCTGCTCACGCCCTATACCAAGGAGACGCATCATCTGATTGGCGCGAATGTGTTCGCGGCGATGAAGCCGACGGCGTTTCTGGTGAACCTCGCGCGCGGCGGGGTGGCGGATGAGGATGCGCTGCTCGTGGCGCTGCGCAACAAGACCATCGCCGGCGCCGCGCTCGACGTGTTCGTGAAAGAGCCGTTGCCGGAGGATCATCCGTTCTGGACGTTGGACAATGTGCTGATTTCGCCGCACACCGGCGGCTTCAATGTGGAATATGCCGGGCAGGCGCTGGCGATCATTGAAGAGAACATGCGACATTTTCTCGTCGGCGAAACGGACAAGATGATCTTCCGCGTCGAACGCTGACGCGCCGCCGGTCACAGGGGGGCGCCATGCCCTACCGCAGCAATTCCGATCTGCCGCTTCCCGTGCAGCACGCTCTGCCGTCGCATGGCCAGGACATCTATCGCGCAGCGTTCAACCATGCCTTCGCGGCTCATGCCGGCGATCCGCGTCAGGAGGAGGCGGCGCATCGCATCGCGTGGGCCGCAGTCAAGCGCGTCTATGTCAAGGACGGCGACCATTGGGCGAACGTGAAAGTCCATCCTGATTGATTTCCCTCAACCTTGCGGTCGCCGGGAAATCGTAGCTTGGCTTTTTAAAATTGAACTTTGCCAGGCAATCCTGCGACGATTTGGAGATGGACCGATTGTAGAGCATGAATGACGCCGTGATCGCGTCAGGAACGAAACAAATGGACACGCCGCCTTTGTGGTCGTCGAGCGACGCGCTGCCCGATCTTGGCTCGAAAGTGCCGCCGCTGTTATTCGCGCTGAATGCGACCAAGGAGCTCGGCGTGGCGATTGCCGATCGTCTCGGGCTCAAACTTGCTGCGCATGAGGAGCGCGCGTTCGAGGACGGCGAGCACAAGGCGCGTCCGCTGGTCTCGGTGCGTGGCGCCGAGGTCTATGTGATTCAGAGCCTGCATGGCGGGCCGGAGCAGAGCGCCAATGACAAGCTGTGCCGGCTGCTGTTCTTCATCGGTGCGCTGAAGGATGCGGGCGCGGCGCGGGTCGCGGCGGTCGCACCCTATCTCTGCTACGCCCGCAAGGACCGCCGCACCAAGCCGCACGACCCGGTGACGACACGCTATGTCGCCGGCATGTTCGAAACCGTCGGCACCGATCAGGTCGTTACCCTGGAAGTTCATAACGTGGTGGCGTTCGAGAACGCGTTTCGCCGGCCGACTGTCGCCTTGACCGCGACGCCGCTGTGGGTCGATTTCGCGCGGCGCCTGCCTGACGACAATCTCTGCGTGGTGTCGCCCGATGCCGGCGGGGCCAAGCGCGCGGAATTGTTTCGCGCGAACCTGGAAGCCGTGCTCGGGCGTCCGGTCGGCAAGGCGATGGCCGAGAAGCATCGCAGTGCCGGCGTGGTCTCGGGCGATCTGTTTGTCGGTGATGTCAACGGCGCAACCGCGCTGGTAATTGACGACCTGATCAGTTCCGGTACCACCTTACTGCGCGCGGCGAAAGCGGCACGTGCGGCCGGCGCCAGGCGGGTGATCGCGCTCGTCACCCACGGTCTGTTCATGGAAGGATCGGAGAAAGTCCTCGCCGATCCCGCGATCGACCAACTGATCGTCACCGATGTGGTGCCGGCGTTCCGTTTGCCGGAGAGCATCGCGCGCAAGAAAGTCGAGGTTGTCCCGGCCGCGCCGCTCTTGGCCGAGGTTATCGCACGCCTGCATGCCGACCGCGACTTGACCGATCTTCTGGTTTTTTAGCTTTCGGCTAGCGGGAGATAGGCGGCGGGTCATGCCGCTGCCGCCGGTGATCTGCATCAAGGGCAAATGCCGGTTGAACGACCAATATCGGCAACATGACCGATCCTGGCCGAACGGTGCAGACGTCAGTGACAGACGAGCAGGGGTCGCAGGACCGCGCGCTGATCGAATTGGTGCGCGCTTTCATTCGCGAGCTTCATCCGCAGCGCGCGGCTACAATGACCATCACTCCGGCGAGCCGGCTCGACCGTGACCTCGGCATCGACAGTCTCGGACGAACCGAACTCATCCTGCGGATCGAGCATGCCTGCGGGGTGCGGCTGCCGCCGGCGACACTGGCGGAAGCTGAAACTGTCGGCGATCTTTTGACAGCGGCCAGTCACAGCGCGACCGAGCGACGCAAATTGCGGGTCCCGCTGCCGGAAGCGCCGCCGCTCCCTGACGTGCCGGCGCCGGTCGAGGCGCGCACTTTGACCGGGGCGCTCGACTGGCATGTCGCCCGACATCCGGACCGCAGGCATGTCACCTTTATAGAAGATCCCGACACCGTGCTCGGTACCATGACCTATGCCGAGCTTGCCAAGGCGGCGCGGAAGGTGGCGGTCGGCCTGATCGCGCGCGATGTCATGCCCGGCGACAGCGTTGCCCTTATGCTGCCGACGGGGCTTGATTTCTTTGCTTCGTTTTTTGGTGCGCTCTATGCCGGCGCGGTGCCGGTACCGATCTATCCGCCGGCGCGGCTGTCGCAGATCGAAGAGCACATGCAGCGCCAGGCGGGCATCCTGCGCAATGCCGGCGCGCGCATTCTCATTACCGTGCCGGAAGCAATCAGTATTGCTTCACTGGTGCGCCCGCAGGTCGAGAGCCTGGCCTCGGTCGAAACCGTCGCCGACATCAGTTCGGACGATGACGTGGCGCTGCCAGCGGTGGTTGATCCCGATTCGACCGCCTTCATCCAATATACCTCGGGCAGCACCGGCGATCCGAAAGGCGTGGTGCTGAGCCACGGCAACCTGCTTGCCAATATCCGCTCGATCGGTGGTGCGCTGAACGCGACGTCGGCCGACGTATTCGTGAGCTGGCTGCCGCTCTATCACGATCTCGGCCTGATCGGCGGCTGGCTGGGATGCCTCTACTTCGCGGCGCCATTTTATGTGATGTCGCCTTTGAGTTTTCTGTCACGGCCGGAAAGCTGGCTATGGGCGATCCATCACTATCGCGGCACGCTGTCGGCATCGCCGAATTTCGGTTACGAGCTCTGCCTCAGCAAGCTTCGCGATGAGGACATTGCAGGACTCGATCTGAGTTCGCTGCGCATGGTGGCGAATGGCGCCGAGCCGGTCAGCATTCCAACGTTGCGGCGGTTCGTCGCCCGGTTCGAACCTTACGGCTTCAATCCCGGCGCGATGGCGCCGTCATACGGGTTGGCGGAAAACACCGTCGCGCTCACCATGCCGCCGGTCGGGCGGCCGCCGCTGATCGACCGGGTCGAGCGCGAGGCGCTGAGCCGACACGGGGTCGCCGAACCGGCAAAGGCGGGAGACCCTGACGCGTTGGAAATAGTCTCGTGCGGCGTACCGATTCCCGATCACGAGGTCCGCATTGTCGATGAGACCGGCCGCGAGGTCGGTGAGCGGCATGAGGGCCGGCTTGAATTTCGCGGACCATCGGCAACGTCCGGCTATCTGCGAAACGCGGCCAAGACCTGTGAACTGTTCCACGACGGCTGGCTCGATAGCGGCGACCAAGCCTACATGGCGGGTGGGGAGGTCTATGTCACCGGGCGCGTGAAGGACATGATCATCCGCGCCGGCCGCCACATCTATCCGCAGGAAGTCGAGGACGCGATCGGCGACATCGCCGGTTTTGTTAAAAACGGCGTCGCCGTATTCGGCAGCAAGGATCCAGCGTCGCAGACCGAGCGGGTGGTGATCCTGGCCGAAACGATGGAGGACGATCCCGAGCGCCGGCGCATGTTGCAGGCGCGCGCACAGGAGGCCGCGACCGATATTCTTGGCGCCCCGCCCGATGAGGTGGTGCTGGCGCCGCCGCAGAGCGTGCCGAAGACGGCGAGCGGCAAGATCAGGCGCAGCGCCTCGCGCGAAATCTATGAACGGGGCGCGGTCGGTGTGGCCCCGCAAACGGTGCGCTGGCAGATCGCGCGGCTGTTCCTGGCAAGCCTCGGACCGCGGCTATTGTCGACGCTGCGCTGGTCGCGGCAAATGGCTTATGCCGCCTGGTGGTGGATCGTGGTCGCGCTGGCCGCATCGCTCGCCTGGCTCGCGGTGATGATCCTGCCGTCGCTGGCCTTGCGTTGGATGGCGGTTCGGGCGCTGGCGCGGGCGGCGCTGTTTGCGGTCGGGATGCGCCCCACCATCACGGGGCGTGAACTGCCGGATGCGGGCGTCGTCGTCTTCAATCATTCGAGCTATGCCGACGCCCTGGTGGTCGCGGCCGTTCTCCCCGGCGCACCGGCGATCGCCGTAAAAAAGGAACTGGCGAGCCAGTTTTTTGCCGGAGCGCTCCTGCGGCGTTTGGGGGCACATTTTGTTGAGCGCTATGACGTTGCCGGCAGCCTTGCCGATGCGCAGGCGATCACGGACGTTGCCCGGCAGAAGCGCCTCGTGGTGTTCTTCCCGGAGGGTACGTTTTCGCGGCGTGCCGGACTGACCGAATTCTATCTCGGCGCCTTTCGGGTCGCGGCCGATACTGAACTGCCGGTTGTGCCTGGCGCGATCCGCGGCACGCGATCGATGCTGCGGTCCGACCATTGGTTCCCGCGCCGCGCGCCGATCGCGGTCCACTTTGCCGCGCCGGTCCTGGCCACGGGTCCCGGCTTTGCCCAAGTCGTGCGGTTGCGCGATGAGGTGCGTAAGGCGGTGCTTGCCGGATGCGGCGAGCCCGATCTTGGCGGCCTCGCAAAGCCGCCGCCATCGCCTGGCTGATCGGCGTTTCAGATCATCGCGCGGCGACGCGGGCCTTGACCGCGTGTTCGGCCAGGGTCTTGCCGAGGGACCACACCGCGCCCGGCACCTTGTGGCTGGCCGCGATCGTGGCGTCAAAGGAGCGCTCGATCCAGTCGCAGTCGGCGTCGTTGATGATCAACGGTGGCAGCAGCTTGATGGTATGGCTGCCGTGGCCGGCGACCTGCGCCAGGATCTGGTGGTCCTTGAAAAGCGGAATGGTAATGAGCTGGCAGAACAAGCCCTTGTTGGCGGTTTCGAGCAGATTCCATGAAGCCTTGAGCGCGAACGAGGTCGGCGGTCCGAACTCAATGCCGATCATCAGGCCGCGCCCACGCACATCCTTCACCAACTCATAGCGCTCCTGCAGACCGCGAAACGCCTGCATGATCCGCTCGCCGGTGCGGGTTGCGTTTTCCATCAGGCGGTCGGATTGCAGGACCTCGAGTGTGGCAATGCCGGCGGTCATGGCGAGATCGTTCTTGGCGAAGGTCGAGCCGTGGACGATGGCGCGGTCCATGCGGTCGAAAACCTTTTCGAACACCCATTTGCGGGTCAGCACCGCGCTCACCGGGACATGGCCGCCGGACAGCGACTTCGACAGCAGCACCATGTCGGGTTCCGCGTTCCAATGCTCGACCGCCAGGAAGCGGCCGGTGCGGCCGAGGCCGGTCTGGATTTCGTCGGCAACAAACAACGTGCCATGGCGGCGGCAAAGCTCGCTCGCGGCACGCAGATAATCAGGGTCAGGCAGGTTGACGCCCTTGCCCTGGATCGGCTCGACGATGAAGGCCGCGGCCGTCCGCGCCGCCAGTGCGCGTTCCAGAGCCGGAAGGTCATTGAACGGAATATCGACGCAGTCCGGCAGGAACGGTTCGAAACCGGCCCGAAAAATCGGGTCGCGGGTCACCGAGAGCGCGCCGTAGGTCAGGCCGTGATAGCCCTGTTCACAGCTGATGATTCCCGGCCGGCCGGTCGCCGCGCGCGAAAATTTGATCGCCGCCTCCACCGCCTCGGCGCCGGAATTGGCGAAGAACACCTTGTCGAGATAGGGAACCTGGGCCAGCAGCCGTTCCGCCAGGATGCCGGCCAGCACAGACACATCCAATTGCACCAAATTGGGCAACTCACTTGCAAGCACATTGCTTAATGCTGCGCGCAGGGCGGGATGATTGCGGCCGAGCGCGAATACCCCGAAACCGCTGAGAAGATCGAGATACTGCCTCTCGTCACGGTCATAGAGGTACTGCCCGCTGCCGCGACGAAACCCGACGTCGTAGCCGATCGTCCGCAGCAGGCGAACCATCTGGGTATTGAGATGGTTTTCGTGCAAGGCGAAACGTTCGGGCTCGCGCTCCGAAATCAGAGTGACTATGTCGGTGTCGTGGGTCGGCTGCATAGGCGGACTATAATGGACATGGGTATCGCATTTTTCCCGTACGCTGAATGTCGTCCTGCCGCAATGGCCGGTCAACGGCCCAGGAATTGCCTTGGAAACTGCCATGGAATGGCCCTATCTCCCTGGTTTTAAACGGAACAGCATGAAGACACTTACCGCTGCCCTCACGTTGCTGGTTTTCACTGCCGCGCCCGGCCTTGCCGCCGGGCCGATCGGCGAATGGTTAACCGAAAAGGGCGATGCCCGCATTCGGATCGAGAATTGCGGCGACCGCCTCTGGGGCGTCGTGACCTGGGAAAAGGATCCCGGGATCGATTCGAAAAACCCCGATCCGTCCAAGCGCGGCCGGCCGACATTGGGATTACCGATTATCCTCGGCATGAAAGCCGCCGGGGAGGGCGTTTGGAAGGGCGGTATCTACAATGCCGAGAACGGCAAGACTTATTCCGCGGAAATCAAACTGCCAAAGCCGGACGTTATGCGGGTGCAGGGGTGTGTCCTGGCGTTCCTGTGCGGTGGCGAGAATTGGACGCGGGTTCCAATCAAGGCCAGTGCCAAGGTCGATGCGAAGGGCAAAGACGCAAAATCCAAGGCGCCCGGAAAGGCGCCCGGCAAGGCGAAAGCCGGCGTCAAGCCGCCCGTCTATTCGGCAAAAGAGTTTTGCGAAGCCTTACCGGAGGCTGCGCGGGCTTCCCATCAGCGCGGGTTGAAATAGCACTGCGGCGCTGAGGGTACATACCAGCGAGAGTGCCAGCAGCTTGCCCATGCTAGAAGTTCCCGGATGGCTGGACAGCCACAGGCTGCCGAACGCGGTCGCCGTGGTCAGCGCGCTCCAGATCACCGCGCGGGTCAGGCTTGATTGCAACAGAGCGGTCTGACCGGACCGCCACGCCATGATGTAATAAATCTTGAACGCGACGCCGACGCCGAACAGCAGCGGCAGCGCGATGATATTGGCGAAATTGAGCGGCAGGCCGATCAGCACGCACAGTTCCAGCGTCAGCAGTCCCGACATCAGCAGTGGCGTGATCGTCAGCAGTACGTCGACGAACCGCCGCAGCACGATCCACAACAACAGCGTGATCGATATCAGCGCGCAGGCGCCCGCCTGAAGAAAGGCGGTGAGAATGGTGTCGGTGGATCGCAGGATCGAGATCGGACCGCCCATCGCCGTCGGATAGACCGCCAGCACCGCGCGGGCGAAGACGCGCAGATTGCCGTTGTCGTTGGGATCGCCGCTCGGCAGCGCCTCAACCCTGGCCCGGCCGTCCGGTAGCATCCATTCGCGCGTGAGTTCCGGCGGTAGCGACTTGAGCGTCACCGGCTCGGCCTTCAGGAAATCGCGCATCGCATCGAGGTCGATGCGCAACGGTGGGACGAACGCGGTTGCAGCGCGTTCGCGTGCGGCTTTGTCAGCGCCGGCAAGCTTGGTCATGCTCGCCGCCAACCGGCGGGCCGCGTCGGGGCCGGGGCCGGTGGCATCTCCGGCGGCCCGGAGGAGGCCCTGAGCCGTATGGTTGAGCGCCTCGACCGTGTCGGCATCGCTCGGCGGCTCGGCATTGGACGGCGCATCCAGGGCCGGCCCGAGTTCGTCCTTCAGCTTGGCGATGATGGCAAGCTTCTGTGGCTGATCCTCCGGCACGAAACGCTGCAACGTCACGGTGCGTGCCACCTGCGGTAGTTCGCTGAGACGCTTTGCGGCGGCTTCGGCGTCTTTCAGGTTCGGCAGCAGCATGTCGACGGAATTGGCGCCGATACTCGGATCGCTGCGCAGGTCGAGGAATGTCGCGACCGATTCGACCTTAGCGCTGCGCAGATTGATCGGATTGAAGTCGAAGGTCAGGTAATAGAGCAGGGGCGACGCGCCCAGGATCACAAGCAAGGTTCCGCCGATGACGGCGTAGCGGTGTTCCTGCAGAAAGCGGTCGACCGGTGCGAGGGCGCGATAGCCGACCGGGTCCGGCTCGCCCGGCGGATTCAGAACCGTCAGGATGGCGGGAAGCAGGGTAATACTGGTGACATAGGCGATCAGCATGCCGACGCCGGCGATCTGGCCGAGTTCGGACACGCCGCGATAGTCGGTCGGCAGGAACGACAGGAAGCCCAACGCCACCGCACCCGCCGCCAGGGTCAGTGGCGCGCCGATGCCACCGGCGGCGCGGGTCAGCGCGCGGTGCAGATCGTCATGTTCATTGCGCTCCGCGCGATAGCGCACGGCATATTGAATGCCGAAATCGACCCCCAGCCCGACAAACAACACCGCAAAAGCGATCGAAATCAGATTCAGCGCGCCAACCATCATCAGGCCGAGCGCGGCGGTGACAATCAGGCCGACGAACAGGTTGAGGAACACGGCCAGGATGATGCGTCCGGACCGCAGCGCCAGAAACAGAATGGTGAGAACGATCACCAGCGTGGCGAGACCGTTGACCAGGGCGCCTTCCTGGACGGTGGCAAATTCCTCGTCAGCGATCGGCACCGGACCGGTCAGCCGAACGCGGGCGCGATATTTCGATGCCAGGTCGAGATCGCTCGCAGCCTTGCGAATGGTGTCAGTCGCCATCCGGCCCGGCTCAAGCGCGGAAAAGTCGAGGATCGGACGGACATCGATGAACTGCCGCAACTGGCTCGGCGCCGGAGCGTCTGGAGTTGTCAGGGCGCGCCAGGAGAAGCTTGCGGGCTGTCCTGCCAGCACCGCGCTCAGCGTATCGTTGGCCCTGGTCAGCGGCCGTGCCAGCTGATCAAGGGTAATCAATTTGCCTCGAACGCCCAGAAGGACGGCCGACAGGCCTTCCGCAACCCCTTGCAGGCTCTGGTCGCGGGCCAGGATCTGGATCAATTGGCGGGCGCGGCCGAGATTGGGAGCGGTCTGCTCCAGTTGCGCCAGTGGCAGAAACAGGAGCGCGTTGCGCTCGAAGAACGGGCCGGCACCGAGCCGCTGGACCGATCGGAAGTGCTTGCTCTCGCCGCCCAGCCGTTGGGTCAGTGCCGCGGTTGCCTGCGCGGCGAGTTCAGGGGTGGGGGCGTCCACCACGACCAGAATAGATTCGACCCGGCTTGGGAAGGAGGCTTCGAAGGCCAGGTCGCGGGCGCGCCAGTCCAGGTCCGAGGCGATTAATTTCTTGATATCGGTATTAATGGCGAAATGCGTGGCCGCATAATATCCCGACAAAACCGTTGCGATCACGAATGCCGCGATGACCAGCCATGGGTGGCCGGTGCAGGCGCGAACAGCTCGGACAATCGTTGAAGTCAGCATGGGCAATCAGGAACCGGTTTGCGCAGAGCGCTCAGGCGGCCGGGTCGGGGCGGGCCGGAGCGCTGCGGGTTTGGGCCTCTCATGGACCGTCATCGATTTTTCCATGGCGGGAGAGGATGAGGCCCGGGTGGCTTGCCATGGTCGGCGCGCCGGCGGGATGCAGGGAATAAGGGTCTGGTATATGGGCCTTTTTTATGGTTCTTGCGAAGTATTCGGCTTTGAGGCTCGAATTCGATTGGGCGGCTTATCGCGTTGTGGCCACGGATGGCAAGACGGTTACCGGCCAAGCTGTGGCCCCAATCGTCCACCATGGCCATGCGATGGCTCGTGCAACAAACGCCACAATCTGGCATATTTGTGAGAGTCGCCGCTCAGGTGCCTGTTTTGACCAATTCCAAGGCAATAAATTCAACCGTGACTTGCCGTTCCGGCATTTGGCGGCGGCGCGATTTCAGGGTATCGATAGCGTGGCCTTTCGGCCGGTTCGTCTTTTTTACCGACACGGTGACTGGTTCCGCTTGCCGGCGGCAGCAGAAGTCGTGACCCCCGTAAACTCTATCCGCACTGGACGCTGACCTTGGGTATTCCCCTCCGCCAAAAATTCGCCGTCGGTTCGTATGTCGTTCGACAACATCTCAACGGGCGCAAACGCTATCCGCTGGTGCTGATGCTGGAGCCGCTGTTCCGCTGCAATCTGGCTTGCGCGGGCTGCGGCAAAATCGATTATCCGGACGAAATCCTCAATCAGCGGGTGGCCGTCGCCGACGCGCTCAAGGCGGTCGACGATTGCGGCGCGCCGGTGGTTTCGATCGCGGGCGGTGAGCCGCTCCTGCACCGGGAAATGCCGCAGATCGTCGAAGGCATCATCGCACGGCGCAAGTTCGTCTATCTGTGCACCAATGCGCTGCTGCTCGAGAAGAAGATCGGGCAATACAAGCCCAACCCGTATTTCGTCTGGTCGATCCATCTCGACGGCGACAAGGAGATGCACGACAAGTCGGTCTGTCAGACCGGCGTCTACGATCGTGCCGTTTCGGCCATCAAGCGCGCCAAGAAACTTGGCTTCCGCGTCAACATCAATTGCACGCTGTTCAACAACGTCGAGGCCGAACAGGCCGCGCGCTTCTTCGACAGCGTAATGGCGATGGGCATCGACGGCATCACGGTATCGCCCGGATATGCCTATGAACGCGCGCCGGACCAGCAGCACTTCCTCAATCGCGAGCGCACCAAGAACCTGTTCCGCGATATTCTGCGGCGCGGCCGTGGCGGCAAGAATTGGGCGTTCAGCCAGTCGAGCCTGTTCCTCGACTTCCTGGCGGGCAATCAGACCTATCATTGCACGCCGTGGGGCAATCCGACCTACACGGTGTTCGGCTGGCAGAAGCCCTGCTATCTGCTCGGCGAGGGCTACACCAAGACCTTCCAGGAACTGATGGACGGCACCGACTGGGACGCCTACGGCACTGGAAATTACGAGAAGTGCGCCGACTGCATGGTCCATTCCGGCTATGAAGCAACCGCCGTGCAGGACGCGATCAAGAATCCGCTCAAGGCCGCCGTCGTCGCGCTGCGCGGCGTTCGCACCGAAGGCGAGATGGTGCCGGATATTTCGTTGGCCAATCAGCGAACGGCGGAATTCAGCTTCTCACGTCACGTCGACCGCAAGCTCGCCGAGATCAAGGAGAGCAAGGCCCGGCCCGAGCATCTGACGGCTGCGGAGTAGGCCGGCGCGGGCCGCGCGCGTGTCGAACGCGACGCGGCACAACGCGGGCAGATCCCATGACCGTCGCGCGAGTGCTCTCATGACGGCGGCAATGTCGGTCGTGCCGTCCGGTCGCATGCCGGCTAGTGCCGCATTCGGCAAGGCGCGCTCGGCCGGGTCGGCGATGACCCTGATTGCCGTCATCGGCAGGCCACGTGACGCGGCGATGTCCGCCACGACATGGGATTCCATATCGACGGCAATGGCACCCGTCGTTTGATGCAGCGTGCGCTTGGCCGACGGTTCGGTCAGGGCAGACGAGACACCCGCCAACGGACCGTGCACGGCATTCGGCAAGACCGTCCGCAGCCGCTCCAACCAAAGTGCGTTGGTTTCCAGCCGGCGGTCATTGGCAATGATCTCGGTCGCAATCACGCACGTGCCCGGACGCAGACCTGGCGCCAAGCCACCCGCGATCCCAAAGCTGACGAGGCCGCGACAGCCTTGCGCGATCAGGGTCTCCAGATCGGCGGCAAGACGGCCGCCGTTGCCGCTGCACACGACACGCACGCCCGGTCCGGCCGCGATCCGGGATTCAAAGGCCATTCCAACGACCATGATCATGGAGTGTTCAACGTCCTCGCCCCAGGAACGCTGTCATGCCGATCAAGGTCACGAACACGCCCTATCGCTGGTTGCGACCGCATCTTGTTTGAGACTCCTCAGCCCCGTCACATCCCGAATGCCACCACGCGACTATTGCCCTGGATCAGGTTGCGATAGCGCGCCATCGCCCAGAACGGGAAGAACTTCCGATAGCCATGATAGCGCAAATAAAATACGCGGGGGAAGCCTGTCGCGGTATAGCGCTCCTCATTCCACAGACCATCGGTGTCCTGGGTTTCGGCGAGATATTGGATGCCGCGCGCGACCGCAGGCTCGTCGACGCGGCCGGCCGCCATCAAGCCGAGCAACGCCCAGGCGGTTTGTGACGCGGTGCTCGCGGATGGCTCGTGACCGCGATAGTCGAGCTTGTAGCTTGCGCCGTCCTCGCCCCAGCCGCCGTCGCTGTTTTGAATCGCGATCAACCAATCGGCGGCCTTCTTGACTTCCGGTGCGTCTGGTCCGAGTCCGGCGGCATTCAGCGCGCACAGCACCGACCAGGTGCCGTAGATGTAGTTCAGGCCCCAGCGGCCATACCAGCTGCCGTCGCTGGTCTGGGTCGTGCGCAGATAATCAATGCCGCGGGCTAGCACCGGTGAGGTCGCCGGCGTCTCGCCGAGTTGCGCCAGCATCGAAACGCAGCGCGCCGCGACATCCTCGGTCGGCGGATCGAGCAGCGCGCCGTGATCGGCGAACGGGATGTTGTTGAGATAATAATAGGTGTTGTCGGCGTCGAACGCGGCCCAGCCGCCGTCATGGCTTTGCAGGCCGACGATCCATTCGCGGGCCCGGTCGATCGGCATGGAATAGTGCGCACCGCCGCCGGAGCGGCGCACGCGATCCATCGCCATCACCACCACCGCGGTGTCGTCGAGATCGGGATAGTGCGGGTTGGCATATTGGAACGCCCAGCCGCCGGGGCGCACCTGCGGCCGTCGCGCGGCCCAGTCGCCCGACACGTCGAGCACCTGACACGGCAGCAGCCAATCAAGGCCCTTGCGCGCGCGCTCGACCGCGGCGCGGTCGCCGACTTCGAGCAGCGCGTGGCAGGTGAGCGCGGTGTCCCAGACCGGCGACAGGCAGGGCTGGCAATAGGCTTCCGCGTCATGGATCACCAGCAGCTTGTCGATCGAGGCGCGGGCGATCGCGCGATCGGGATGGTCCTGCGGATAGCCGAGCACGTCGAACATCATCACCGAATTGGCCATGGCGGGAAAAATCGCGCCGAGGCCGTCCTCGCCGTTGAGCCGTTCGGTGACGAAGGCGACGGCGTTGTCGATCGCCCTTTTGCGCGGGCTTGGCCGGAAGCATCGGTTCGAACGTGCGCAAGATGGCGTCGATGCCGCGGAACAGCAGGAACCACGACCACTTCTGATGCGGCGCCTTGGTCGGCGGGCCGAGCGATCGCGGCGGTTCGACAAACAGTTCGTCGATGGTCGACGCCCTTGGGATTGCGCGCGCGGGGCTTGAGCGCCTGCAGCACCAGCAGCGGCACGATCACGGTGCGGCCCAGTACGACATCTTGGTCAGATGGAACGGAAACCAGCGCGGCAGCAGCATGATCTCGACCGGCATCACCGGCACGCTGCGCCAGGGCGTGACGCCGAAGAGCGAAAGCAAAATGCGGGTGAAAACGTTGCTCTGCGCCGCGCCGCCGCGCGCAAGGATGGCTTCGCGCGCGCGGCGCATGTGCGGCGCATCCGGATCGTCGCCGATCATCTTGAGCGCGAAATAGGCCTTCACGCTGGCGCTGATGTCGAAGTCGCCGTCATGAAACAGCGGCCAGCCGCCATGCGCGCCCTGGATGCGGCGCAGATAGACGGCGATCTTGGCTTCCAGATCGTGGTCGACCGGTTCGGCGAGATAGTGCCGCAGCAGACATATTCGGCCGGGATGGTGGCGTCGGCCTCCAGCTCAAACACCCAATGGCCGTCCGGAACGCTGGCGTCGATGAGCGCGCGGGTGGCGGTTTCGATGTGTCGGTTCGAGTGCGGCCGGTGACAGTCCTGCGGGCGTGCCGGTTTCGGCCGATCGCACGGCGGCGCCAGAGTCGTGATCGGCGCTTCGCCTCGTTGTCTGCCATCGAGCATCATCGTCCATCGATTGCGTCGGCGGCGCGATTGCCGGAACGGATCGCGCCCTCAAGGGTCGCGGGCAGTCCGGTCGCGGTCCAATCGCCGGCCAGCAACAAATTGGTCCATGCGGTCCGGGGCCCGGCCGCCTGGCATTCTCCATCGGCGTTGCGGCAAATGTGGCGCGCCGCTCGCGCACGATTTGCCACGGCGGCAGCGTGGCGGCAATCCCGGCGACGGCGGCGACCTCCTGCCAGATGGTCTGGGCGAGGTCCTCGCGGGGCGCGCCAATGAGCCGGTCGGCGCTGCTGATGGTGACTGAAAGCCGGCCTGGAAACGCGAAAATCCACTCGGTGGTGGCATTCAAGACGCCGATCAGGGCCGGGAAACCGGCCGGCGGATCGTAACGAAAGTGGGCGTTAACGATGGCGCGAAATGTCGTCGGTACCTTCAATTCGGGCACGAAGCCGGCGGCGGAATAGGCCGGCACGGCCAGGATGACGCGGTCGTCCGGCGCCGAGGTCGATGGTATCGGTCGCCGAAATCGAGTGCGGCGACTTGCCGGTCCTGAAATCGCAGGGCATGCAATTCGTGGCCGAATTGGATAGCGACATCGCGGGCCTGCAGATAAGCGAGCGCCGGGTCGACCAGCGCGCCGCTCAGGCCATCGCGCGCGACCAGCGGCCGGCAGGCCGCGCCGCCGGCGGCAATGGTTTCGCGCACGATCGTGCCGGCGAGCGCGGCCGAGCCGTCGCGCGGCTCGGTGTTCAAGGCCGCGAGCAGCAACGGATGCAGCAGCCGGTCATAGAGCGGGCCGGAGCAGCCGATGACCGCGCCGACCGGTTTGTCGCCGCGCGTCCACAACAGCGGTGCGAGTTTCAGATAATCGGTAAACCGCGTGCCGGGTACGCGATCGCCAGGCTTCAGACATCCACCACGGCAACCGGCCATCATTGATCCGCAAGGTCCAGCGCTTGCCGGATTTCAGATCGGTGAAGGCAAATTCCGCATGCGCGGGGCCGATCAGGCGGTCCTGCGAGCCGATCGTCTGCGCGTAATCTTGCACTGCCTGATTGCCGGACAGCACCAGATGATTGCCGTTGTCGATCTGAAGGCCGGTTGCCTGATCGTGATAGGAGCGGCAGCGACCGCCGGCCTGGGCGGTCGCCTCGTGCACGACAATCCTGACGCCGGATCCGGTCAGGCGGATTGCGGCGGCAAGTCCGGCAAGTCCGGCGCCGATAATGTGAACAGTTCGCGCCATCAGACGAATGCATATTTCGCGACGATCCACAACAGGCGCAGGCGGCTGATGCGGGCCCGTGTCCGCGGGGCAGTCCAGCCGCGCGCCACCGTGGCGTTGAAAATGATTTCGTAGGCGCCAGACATGATGCGCGGTGCCTTCACCTGTTTGCGCGGCGTCCGGTCCATGACTTCGTTGGCCTTCCGGTAGTGCATGCGGGCTTGCTCGACCAGTGGCTGGCACGCCTTGTCCAGACCGGCGCTGGCCAGCACCGTCTTCGGATCGGTGCTATCGATCCCGGCCGCGACCAGCGCCTCGCGCGGCAGGTAGAGCCGGCCGATATCGGCGTCTTCATCGAGATCGCGCAGAATGTTGGTGAGCTGCAAGGCCCGGCCGAGATGATGAGACAGCAGGTCACCATCGGTCGCGGTTCATGCCGAAGATGCAGGTCGACAGGCGGCCGACGGCGCTGGCGACGCAATCGCAGTAATGGTCGAGCGTCTTTTCATCCGGTGCGCGGATATCCGCCGCGGTGTCCATCTCCATCCCGTCGATGATGGCGAGAAAGTCCTCCTGGCGAAGGGAAAAATCGCGCACCACCTGTGCCAGATCGCGTAGCCGGTCCGGCGCCTTGCCGGCATAGATCGCCGCGATATCGGCACGCCAGGCCGCGAGCTGCGCCAGGCGCTCGGGGCGCGGACCGTCGGAATCGGCGATGTCGTCGACCAGGCGGCAAAAGGAATAGACCTCGTACATTCCTTTGCGCTGGGGCGGCGGCAATATCCGCATCGCCAGGTAGAACGAACTGCCGGAGGCACGCCGCGCCGCGCTGACCGGTTCCTGGTCGGCGGCTGCAACGGGGAGAGGCGGCGCGGTGGTGGCGGTACGGTTAGCCATGCGCCGGAGGCTTACGGGAAAATGCCGGTTTCCGGAAGAGACGTTGCGTCAGGGTTCCGGACATTGCCAGCAGCCCGGTCAGCGCCACCTGCGGCTTGCTCAGGTGGACAGGTTCCGAGAGCGGATCGCGCCGATCCAGCAGCCGAACCAGCCGTTCGGCCAGGGTCTGAATGACAGCGATTTCAAGCGCAAGGCGGGTGTCGTTGACCTGCGGCGACAATTGCCGGCTGTCTTGCAGGAGACCGCCGGCGCGGCGGGCGAGGTCCCGCAGGCATTGCCGCAAAGCAGGGGACGCCTTGGGCTCCCCGAGCGCCGCCACCGTCAGGCCGGCGGCAGACAGGGTATCGAGCGGAACATAGACGCGATCGAGATCGCGATAGTCGGCCGCGCAATCCTGCAGGTGATTGATGATCTGCAAGGCCGCGCACAGCAGGTCGGAGGCCACCCAGGTCGCGCGGCTCTCGCCGTGGACATCCAGCACGAACCGGCCGACCGGCATGGCGGAATAGCGGCAATAGCCGATCAGGTCGTCCCAATTGTCATAGCGCAGCTTGGTGACATCGAGCCGGAACGCGGTCAGCAAATCCTGCGCGTGGTGGGTCGACAGACCGCGTTCACGCAGCGCTTCGCCAAGGCGGGCCCCTTCGCGACCGTCGTCATTGCCGAGGAGGGCGGCTTCGAGACGATCGAGATGGGCGAGCTTTTCCTCCGGCCGCAAGGTCGTGTGATCGGCGATGTCGTCCGCCGTGCGCACGAAATCATAAAACGCCAGGATGATGGCGCGATGGCGCGGGTGGATCAGCTTCGACGCGACCGGAAAGTTTTCATCGCGGTGGCCCTTGCCGGACCGCAGGTCTGAGGCTGTTGTTTGGGCGCTAGTTTGTGTTGGCGTTCTGTCTTGCGTCATGGGTCGCGGGCCAGGTTGGCTTGCGCGCGTCCTTTCCAATGGCCGCCACGGCCGCGGGTGTATTGATAAGCGGAATCGAGGGTATAGAGCATGTAGAGGCTGGCGATGGCCGGCAGCGCAAGACCCCAGAGCGGCGACAGCCGGTAAAAGCGCAAGGTCGGCTGAAAGGCAAGCGCCATCAGCGCCCATGCGATCAGGCCAAAAATTTGCGCCAAGCCGCCGCCGAACAATCCAAACAGCGGCGGCGCCAGATAGGTCAGCGCCATGCCGAGCGTGGTACCGAGCAACAAAAGCGGCGAATAGCGCAATTGCGCATAGGCCGAACGCGAAATCATCTGACGGACGTCTTCGAACGTGTCGTAGTGGCGAATGCTGTGCACGCGCTTGGTCAATCCCAGCCAGATCGGTCCGGTGGTCTTGAGCTTGGCAGCAAGCGTGCAATCGTCAATCAATGCGCCGCGAATGGCGTCGATGCCGCCGATCCGGCGCAGGCTTTCCGATTTCACCAGCATGCAGCCGCCGGCCGCAGCGGCCATCTGCGTGTGCGGCCGGTTCACGCGCGCAAACGGATAGAGCATCTGAAAGAAGAAGATGAAGGCCGGCACGTGAATACATTCGACCAGGCTAACACAGCGCAGTTTCGCCATCAGCGATGTCAGAACCAGGCCATGTGTGACGGCATGGGCGGCGAGCCAGCGTAGCGAGTCGGGATCGTGCACGATGTCGGCGTCGGTGAGCAGCAGATAATCCGGCGGAGCCGGCAGGACCGCCGCTGCTTCCGTGCCCTGCTTGACCGCCCATAGCTTGCCGGTCCAACCGGCGGGCAGGGGGGCGCCGCCGACGATCTTCAGGCGATGGGCGCTTGGGACTGCGTCCGCCGCGCGTTGCGCCACCGATGCCGTGCCGTCGCTGGAGGCGTCGTCGACCAGAATGATGGTCAGCGTGCCGGGATAATCCTGGCGCAGCAGCGAGGTGATGCTGTCGGCGACGCAGTCGGCCTCATTGCGTGCTGGAACGATGGCGGCGACCGCGGGCCAATCCGGGATCCCCTGGTGCGGACCGGAGTCCCGAACCGCGCCCAGCCAGAACATGCCATGCGCGAGCAACAGGTAGCACCATATGATCAGAGCGATAATCGAAACAATTTCGTAGGGAAATGTCGGCATCGATCCGTCAAATCGCTCATTTCAGGGCATTATCGGGCGTAGACTATGCCATGATTGTATTGACTGCCCGCAACCCTTGCGCCGATACGCTGGGTTTGAGATGAGGGCGGGCTTCCAAGGGCGTGATGAGGATCATGCCCAATCGTCCCGGGTTTGATCTACATGCATAAAGTCATCAATTCCACGGCTCTGTTCCAGCAACGGCTCGAACAGATCGCGACGGACACCGAGGCAGTGCTGCAGCGCTTGCTGGTGCCGCAACCGGTGCCGGGCGAGCGGCTGCGCCCTCAGAGGCTGCTCGACGCCATGAACTATGCCACCCTTGGCGGCGGAAAGCGCTTTCGTCCGTTCCTGGTGGTGGAAACGGCGCGGCTGTTCGGCGTTGCGCCCACCAGCGCGCTGATGGTCGCGGCAGCGCTGGAATGCATTCATTGCTATTCGTTGGTGCACGACGACCTACCGGCGATGGACGATGACGATCTGCGGCGTGGCCGCCCGACCACCCACAAGGCCTTCGACGATGCCACCGCGATCCTCGCGGGCGATTGTCTCCTCACCCTGGCATTCGACGTCCTCGCGCGTCCCGAAACCCATCCCGACGCGGGTGTTCGCATCAATCTCGTCATGGCGTTGAGCCGCAGTTCCGGGATTGGCGGTATGGGCGGCGGGCAGATGCTCGACCTCGCGGCAGAGGGCCGGTTCGACGGTGGCAAGCTGCCAAAATTGGGGCGCTCGGATATCGAAACGATCCAGGCGATGAAGACCGGCGCGCTTTTGCATTTTGCCTGCGTCAGCGGCGCGATCCTGGGTCAAGCGGATGATGGTGCCCACCAATCGCTCGGCCGCTACGGCCATGCGGTCGGCGAGGCGTTCCAGATCGCGGACGACCTGCTCGACGTCGAAGGCGACGCCGAGACCGTCGGCAAGGCGACCGGCAAGGACGCCGCCGCCCACAAGGCGACCTTCGTCAGCCTGCTCGGTGTCGACGGCGCGCGCGCACGGCTGGCGGCGCTGGTGGCGGAGGCCGAGGCGGCGCTCGCTTCATTCGGCGAAGATGCGGCGGTCCTGAAGGCTGCCGCGCGGTTCGTCGCCGACCGGCGAAGTTAAGCGTTTCGGTTTGTCGGGACCCCGGTCAAAGCCCGTCTTCGATCGTCTGATGCGCTGACAAGATTTGGCGCTGACATTTTCGTTATCCGGCGTAGCCGGATTGACCTGCGGGTATCCTGATCCGCAGCGATATTTTTTCGTGATATTGTGCCAAAAAGGAGAATTATTTTTCTATTTGCATTGCAAAATTTGTTGTGAGAGGAAAATTATTCTAATTTGCGTTGGGAAACATTTCATGCGGATTGCTTCTGCGATTTTCGATCGGACCGAGGGACAGGCGGCCGCTGTCGGCGCCGAATGTTTGCGGCCGGTGGCCGTGCCACCCGGCGAAGTCTTTCTGGTCGGTGCCGGGCCGGGCGATCCCGACCTCCTGACGGTCCGCGCACTCAAGGTCTTGCAGGCGGCCGATGTGGTTTTCCATGACGATCTGGTCAATCCCGAAGTTCTGGCGCAGGCGCGCCGGGGCGCGGAACTCATCAACGTCGGCAAACGTCGCGGTGCGCCTGGGATCGGCCAGGAGGCCATCAACCGCCATCTGATCGCGGCAGCGCGGGCCGGGCGCACGGTGGTACGGCTCAAGGGTGGCGATCCCTTCATCTTCGGGCGCGGCGGCGAGGAACTCGCGGCGCTGCGCGAGGCCGGACTTTCAGCAACCGTCGTGCCAGGCGTGACGGCTGCGCTCGGTTGCGCGGCGGAAGCCGGGCTGCCGCTGACCTTCCGCAAGGAGGCGACGCGGCTTTGCCTGATAACCGCGCACCAGGCCGACGCGGCGTCGACCGTCAACTGGACCGGGCTCGGCGATCCGCAGACGACGGTGGTGGTCTATATGGGCCTCGCCACGGCCGCGACCGTTCGCGACGGGTTGATCGCTGCCGGACGAGTGCCGGCAACCCCGGTCGCGGTGCTGGCCCGCGGCACCGAAGCCAATTCCCGCCGAATCTTTGGCGTGCTTGAGGACCTGCCGGCACTCGCGGCCAAGGCCGGACGCGGCCCGGCTGTTCTGGTGATCGGCGACGTGGTCGCGCACGCCGACGGCTGGGAACAACTCATTCCCGACATCATCGAGGTTGCCGCATGACATCTCCCTTGCAGCAGAAACTGAAGATCAATGGCCCGGTGGTCGTAACCGCCAATCGCACCAGCGATGGCGCGGTGGTGCACCGGACCGGGGACGGTGCCTGGACCACCGATCTCGACGAAGCGGCGGTCGCGACTACGATCGACGCTGCGCGTGCGCTGCTTGCATCGGCCGCCGCCGACAGCGTGAACGCGATCGGCCCCTATGTGGCACCGGTCAGACCGCAGGCGGACGGCCGCGTGGTGCCGGGCAATCTGCGCGAGCGCATCCGAACGACCGGACCGACGGTCGCCTTCGGCGCCGACACCGCGCATTAAGCAGGACCATTCGCCACCATGTACGAGCACGACGAACTGGACCGGACGCTGGTGTCCGAGCGCGTGGCGGAATTCCGCAATCAGGTCGCGCGCCGGCTGGCGGGCGAATTGACGGAAGACGAGTTCAAGCCGTTGCGGCTGATGAATGGCGTCTATCTGCAACTGCACGCCTACATGTTGCGGATCGCAATTCCCTACGGCACGCTGTCGTCGGCGCAGATGCGCATGCTGGCGCATGTCGCGCGCCGCTACGATCGCGGCTACGGCCATTTCACCACCCGGCAGAACATCCAGTTCAACTGGATCAAGCTGGAGGAACTGCCCGACGCGATGGCCGATCTCGCCACGGTCGGCATGCATGGCATCCAGACCAGCGGCAATTGCGTGCGCAACGTCACCACCGATCAATGGGGCGGGGTCGCGCCCGACGAGATCGAGGACCCGCGCATCTTTGCCGAGATCCTACGCCAGCACTCGACCATGCATCCTGAATTCACTTTCCTGCCGCGCAAATTCAAGATCGCGATCACCGCCGCCGCGCACGACCGCGCCGCGATCAAGGTGCATGACATCGGCCTGCGCCTGCATCGCAATGACGCCGGCGAGGCTGGCTTCGAGGTGATGGTCGGTGGCGGGCTCGGGCGCACGCCGTTCATCGCCAAGACAATCAAGCCGTTTCTGCCCAAGCGTGACCTGCTGAGCTATATCGAAGCGATCCTGCGCGTCTACAATCAGTATGGCCGGCGCGACAACATCTACAAGGCACGCATCAAGATCCTGGTGCATGAGCTTGGCGCGGAAGCCTTCGGCAAGGACGTCGAGGCCGAATGGCTGGCGATCAAGGACGGTGCGCTGGCGCTCGAACCGGAACTCATTGCAGGCATCGTCGCGCGCTTTCACTATCCCGACTATCTGACGCTTGAGGACAATCCGCGCGAACTGAAAGCGGCGCGCGCCGCCGACCGGCAATTCGATCGCTGGCTCGACAATTCGGTCGCCAATCATAAGGTGCCGGGCTACGCGATCGTAACCTTGTCTCTGAAACCGGAAGGCAAGCCGCCGGGCGATGCCACCGCCGAGCAGATGGACGCGATCGCCGATCTCGCCGAGCGCTATTCATTCGGCGAAATCCGCGTCGGCCATGAGCAGAATCTCGTATTTCCGCATGTCGCCCAGCGCGATCTTCCCATCCTTTGGCGCGCGCTCGATGCGATCGGCGTTGCAACGCCAAATGTCGGGCTGGTTTCCGATATCATCGCCTGTCCCGGGCTCGATTATTGCAGTCTCGCCAATGCGCGCGCCATTCCGGTCGCGCAGGAATTGTCGCGGCGTTTTCGCCATCTCGACGTCGCCCACGATCTCGGCAAGCTGCACATCAACATTTCCGGCTGCATCAATGCCTGCGGCCATCATCACGTCGGCCATATCGGTATTCTCGGCGTCGAGAAGAACGGCGAGGAATTCTATCAGATCACGCTCGGCGGCCGTGCCGACGAGCACGCGGAACTTGGTACGCTGCTGGGCCCGTCCGTTCCCTATGACGACGTTCCCGACGTGATCGAGGATGTCGTGGCGGCCTACGTCGAACTGCGTGAGCGGCCGGAGGAAATCTTTCTCGATACCGTCAAGCGGATCGGTGTCGAGCCTTTCAAGGAGCGCGTCTATGCCTCTCGTTAGCAACGGTCAGATCATTGCCGATCGGTTCGTTCGCGTTCCTGATGATGCACCGGTGCCGGACGAGGGCGCTGTGTTGATTTCGGCAGCGCGGTTCTTGGACGATCACGAGCACTTTGCAGCGCGTTTAGGACCGACCGGTGTCGTGTGGCCCAATGATCGCAAGATCACCGAACTCGCTCCGCACCTCGACCGGCTTGCGCTCGTTGCCTTGGTGTTTCCGAAATTCAGCGACGGCCGCGCCTACAGCCAGGCGCGGATGCTGCGCGAACGCCATGGCTATACCGGAGAACTGCGCGCGACCGGCGACGTGCTGCGCGACCAATTCCTGTTTCTGGTGCGCGCAGGCTTTGACACCTTCGAAACTCGGAAAGAAAGTGATGCGCACGCTTTCGCCAAGGCGGTTGCGCGATACAGCGTCTTCTATCAGGCCACGGGCGTGGCGTTGCCGTCCGCCGGCCAATTGCGGCTGGCGCGGCCACGCACGACCAGGCTGGATCAGGCGCGCGGGCTGGACACGTTGCTGGCGGTCCGATAAGCGGGCAGGTGGCTCCGTGGCCCAATAGGCTGCGGACATCAACGCCGCTGTGAGACGAGCCAGATGTCGACAGTGCCCAGGCCCGACCAAACGTCCGATAATACACCGCTGGTATCGGCCTCGTGGCTGGCGGCGCATATCGGCGATGATGCGATCGTTGCGATCGATATCCGCTCGGCGGTCGATGGCGGCGGCCGCGAGGCCTACGAGGCCGGACATATTCCCGGTGCGGTCCATACCGATTATGTCCGGGATGGCTGGCGTGCGACCAAGGGCATGGCGGTGGGACTGCTGCCGGAAGCGGCGCATCTGGCGTCATTGTTCGCAAATCTCGGGCTGCGGCCGGGGGACCATGCCGTTATCGTGCCGGCCGGGACCAGTCTTGGCGATTTCAGCGCGGCCTCGCGGGTCTATTGGACCTTGAAAATCGCCGGCCACCAGAAGATTTCCATCCTCGATGGCGGCATGGCGGCCTGGGTAAGCGATCCGTCGCGACCGGTCGAAGCAGGTCCGAGCCAGCCGCGCGCGGGAATCGCGCCCTATCCGGTGCGATGGGTCGCGGGATTACGATCTGACCTTGAAAGCATCGAAAAAGCGGTGGCCGATCACAGCGCGGTGCTGCTCGACAGCCGCGCCACCCCCTATTTTGAAGGCCAAGCCAAGAGCCCGCAGGCCATGCGCGGCGGCCGCTTGCCGGGCGCGGTGCAGTTCGATCACGTGCACGCCTTCGATGCGGCGGCCGGACGTTTGAAGCCGAAGGTGGAACTTGCGCGCCTGCTCGCGGACCTGCCGCCGGCCCCGATTGTCAATTATTGCAATACCGGCCAGCAGGCGGCGACCAATTGGTTCGTCCTCTCCGAGGTGCTCGGCAGGCCGGATGTGACGCTTTACGACGGTTCGATGTCGGAATGGACCGAGGATCCGGCGCATCCGGTGGAAACCGGTCCCGGAAAGGCGTAAATCACGCCGCCCGATGCGGGTCAGGCGACCATGAATTGCGTCGTCCAGGCCGCGGCCAGCGCGCCGCCCAGCACCATCAACATGCGCTGAATTCAGGTTCCACCGTGCTGCTCAGACGGTAACTGAGCTGTCGCGGCTACCTGCTTCGGAACATTGATGGACGCGCGTTTCTCCGGGTTGGACTGAAAATCGCGATTCGGGGCCGTGGCTTCGACGGGTGGCACGGCGGTTTGGCTGACGTCGACCATTGTCGGTGGCGCCATGAACCGGGTTGGTGGCAGAGCGGAAGCCGGCGCCAGCATGGCGGTGGTCAGCGGGCCGAAGCGTAGTGCCGGGCGCGGCTTGGCGACCGGATCGCGCAGCCCGGCAAAGGCGGGGTCTCTGGTCGCAGGATTGATGTTGGGTTCGGGGCCGGACGCGCCGTCGGGCCTGGAGCGGCAGCCCTGTCGTCACCGTGAGAGATATTGTCAGCGGCTGCGGTCGCTTCGTGCTCGGTCGCCTTGATGGATTTTTTGCTGGTCGCGTTCTCGGTTGCGCCCGGATTATCGGAATTTGATGACCGGCGGGGCGTTGATGCGTGCTTCTCGGAGGCGTGCGACCGGGTCCTGTGCGCGGCTCGCGCCTTGCGCGACCGGTGTTTCCAGGCCGATCGTTTGGCGGACTTGCGGGCCGTCCGTGCCTTGCGGGTGGTTGTCGTTCGCTGGGCTTGCGGTGCCGGCGAGATGGCTTTGGCATTGGCATTCCGCGCTGCGGGTTCCGTGGCCGATGCCGGTTGTTTCGTCTGGCAGGTCCAGGGAAATCGGTCATCGCAGGCCTCGGCCGGTGCTGCGACGAAAGCGGTAACGGCAACAACGGCGGTAGCCGCGGCCAAGCGGACAAACGGCATGTGCGCATCCCCCGATTCGACCGGGGAATCAAGCGCCGGCCAGTTGTCAACACATTGACTAAAATAAGGAAACTTTGAGTCCGCGGAGCGGGCTCCGGAATGGCTTGCAGGGTTCGGAATCGAATGCCGCGCGACTCTCGAAGCCGCGCGGCGTCGGTATGCTCAGACTTGCGGTTACTGGCTGACTCCGCTGGCCTTGATCGGAACCGCCCATTTGGCGATTTCGCTTTTGACGAAGCCGTCGAGATAGTCCGGCGAACGGCGATCCGGCGCGACGATCACCGCACCGAGCGCCTGCAATTTTTCTTTAACAGCCGGCGTATTCATCGCCACGTTCGCGGCATCGCTGAGCTTCTTCACGACGTCGGCCGGCGCGCCCTTGGGCAGAAAGATCGCGTTCCAGGTATAGGCCTCGGCACCGGATGTGCCCTGCTCCAGCACGGTCGGCAGGTTCGGCAGCACCGGCGAACGCTCCTTGGTCATGATCGCCAGGGGCCTGACCTTGCCGCCGTCGATTTGCGGTTTGGCGGTGGAAATGATTTCGCACAGATAGTCGATCCGGCCGGCAATGAGGTCCTGCATGGCCGGGCCGGTGCCCCGATACGGGACGTGCGTCGGTTTGATGCCGAGCGCGGAGTTGAGCACGACGCAGCCGAGATGGGTGGCCGATCCGGCGCCTGCCGAACCGAACTGCATCTTGGCTTGGTTCGCCTTGGCGTAGGCGGCAAATTCCTTGAAATCCTTGGCCGGCAGGTCCTTGCGCACAATCAGCACGATCGGCACTTCCGCGACCAGGGCCACCGGCGTGAATTGCGTCACCGAATTATAGAGCGGCTTCTTGTAGAGGGTTTGGTTCTGGGCGTGGGTTCCAACCGTGCCGAGCACCATGATGTAGCCGTCGGGTTTGGCCGACTTGACGCGATTGGAGCCGGTCATGCCACCGGCACCGCCGACGTTCTCGATGACGACCTGCTGGCCGAGCACTTCGCCCATGCGCTGGGCCATGACCCGGCCGAGTACGTCCGTCGGGCCGCCGGCCGCGAAGGGCACGACCATGGTGATCGGTCGGGAAGGGTAGGACTGCGCGAAAGCGGATGTTGACAGCACAAAAAGCGCGCCAACGGCGACGCCGAACGACTTCCGAAACATGATGAACCATCCTGATGATATGAGACGAAGCTGCCGATCCCATCTGGGGCTTAGGGGCCTTTGCCGGGCCTTCTTGCCGTTCCTGGGGCGGTTGCTTATGACGCATTCGTAGCATGTCAAACTACTCCAGTAGAGGATTTTAATGACCGCAACCCGGGTAGCCGTTGCCGGCCTCGGCGCCATCGGCCGGGCGCTGGTGCGGCGCATCGCCGACGGTATTCCCGGCATCACCTTGGCCTGCGCCGCTACCGGCGATCGCGCCAAGGCCGAAGCCTGGCTACAGTCCGAGCGCATCGCCTGTCCGCTGGTTGCGCTGGATGCATTTCCTGATCATGCCGATCTGGCTGTGGAATGCGCGCCGGCTGCGGTGTTCGAGGAAATCTGCCGGCCGATGTTGGCCGCGGGCAAGAAAGTCATGGTGCTCAGCGTCGGCGCCCTGTTGCCGCGCCCGGAACTGATGGCGCTGGCCAAGACTGCTGGGGGCCAGATCATCGTTCCAACCGGCGCCCTCCTGGGGCTCGATGCCGTGACCGCCGCGGCGGAGGGTACGGTGCATTCCGTGCGCATGATCACGCGCAAGCCGCCTAATGGGCTCACAGGTGCGCCCTATCTGGTCGCGAACGGTATTTCAATCGAGGGATTGCGTGCGCCGAAGCGGGTCTTTTCCGGCTCCGCACGCGAAGCCGCAGCCGGCTTTCCGGCCAATGTCAATGTCGTGGCTGCGCTCGCGCTGGCCGGCATCGGGCCGGATCAGACCCGTATTGAGATCTGGGCCGACCCGTCGGTGACACGCAATTGCCACACCATCGAAGTGGATTCCGATTCGGCCCGGTTCACCTTGTCGATCGAGAACGTCCCCTCGGAAAATCCACGGACCGGCAGGATTACCGCCTTGTCCGCCGTCGCGGCCCTACGAAAGCTGCACGCTCCCTTGCGCGTCGGCACCTAAATCCTGCTACCAGGCTGCAAATCGCATGTGTAGACATGCTCCCGGCGGCTTGCTCGCCGGTGGCGGGTCGTGCTTTGTCTGGCATGCGGCTGCAGTTGGGAAGAGGGGTTCGTTCGGGATGCCAGTCGGCGTCGTATTATTGTGCGTGGCCGCGTTTTTTGTGACCGCGGTTGCCGCAGTGCCGGCGAGCCGCTGGGCGCTTGGGGTGCCGCTGATCTATGGCGCATCATTGGCGGTCTCCTGTGTCGCTCTTGTGGCGGGTGTGTCCCATCTTGCCGGCGGCGCCGATACCAGCAGTCTGGTCTTGCCGCTGGGCGTGCCGTGGCTGGGTTCACATTTCAGTCTGGATCATCTGGCGGCGTTCTTCCTGTTGATCGTCAATCTCGGTGGCGCGACAACGAGCCTGTTCGCGCTCGGCTATGGACGACACGAAACCGTGCCAATGCGGGTGCTGCCGTTCTATCCGGCGTTCCTTGCCGCGATGAATATGGTTGTGTTGGCGGATGACGCCTTCACGTTTCTGTTCTCCTGGGAGCTCATGTCGCTCGCCTCCTGGGCCATCGTGATCAGCCATCAGGATGTCCCCGGCAATGTGCGCGCGGGCTACATCTATCTGGTGATGGCGGTATTCGGCACGCTGAGCCTGCTCTTGGCGTTCGGCCTGCTGGCTGGACCGGCCGGGGGCTACGCGTTCGACACCATCCGTGAGGCCGAGCTTGGGGCATGGGCGGCGGGGCTTGCGCTCATATTCACCTTGATCGGTGCGGGATCGAAGGCCGGGCTGGTGCCGCTGCATGTTTGGCTGCCACTGGCGCATCCGGCGGCGCCGAGCCATGTGTCGGCGCTGTTGTCGGGCGTGATGACCAAGGTCGGCGTCTACGGTGTCGTCCGCATTGCGTTTGACCTCATCGATCTGCCGACGTCCTGGGCGGCGGTGGTGATCCTCGCGCTCGGTGGCATCACGGCGACGCTCGGCGTGCTCTATGCGTTGATGCAGCATGATCTGAAACGGCTGCTGGCCTATCACACGGTGGAGAATATCGGCATCATCTTCATTGGGCTTGGGCTCGCCATGGCGTTTCGCGCCAACGATATGGCCTGGGCGGCGGCGCTGGCGATGACGGCGGCGCTGTTTCACGTCTTCAATCATTCGGTCTTCAAGAGCCTGTTGTTCTTCGGCGCCGGTGCGGTGCTGGTCGCGACCGGCCAGCGCGATCTCGAGCGCATGGGTGGGCTGATCCATCGCATGCCGAAGACGGCGATCGTGTTTCTGATCGGCTGCGCGGCCATCTCCGCGCTGCCGCCGCTCAACGGCTTTGTCTCGGAGTGGCTGACGTTTCAGGCCATCCTGGTCAGTCCGCAATTGCCGCAATGGGGCCTGAAGCTGATGATCCCGGCGGTTGGCGCCATGCTGGCGCTGTCGGCGGCGCTGGCAGCGGCCTGTTTCGTCAAGGCTTACGGCATTGCCTTTCTCGGCCGGCCGCGCTCACCCGGTGCCGAGAATGCGCAGGAGGTTGACCGGTTTTCGCTATCCGCCATGGCAATCCTCGCCGCGATTTGCTTGCTGGTCGGCATCGTGCCCGGCCTAGTGATCGATCTGTTGGCGCCAACGGTGGCGGGCTTGGTGGGTGCGCGCATGCCGGAACAGATGTTCACACACTGGCTGGCAATTGTACCGATCGCGGAGAGCCGTAGTTCTTATAGCGGTTTCGTCATTTTGCTGTTTCTGGCGATCGCCGGCACAGCGATCGCGATGTTCGTTCATCGCTATGCAACGCGCGCGACGCGGCGCAGCGCGATCTGGGATTGCGGCTATCCGGACCCGAACCCGCTGACGCAATATTCCAGTTCGAGTTTTGCCATGCCGATCCGCCGCGTATTTGGAGGGTCGGTGTTTTATGTCCGCGAAATCATCGACATGCCGCAGCCGGGCGAGATGCGCGCGGCGCGCTATCACGTCAAGGTCTTCGATCCGGCCTGGCGGCTGGTCTATGGCCCGATCGCACGTTCGATCAACCTGGCATCCTTGCGGTTCAACCGCCTCCAGTTTTTGACCATCCGCCGCTATCTGACGCTGGTTTTCTGCGCTTTGATCATCCTCCTGCTGGTGGTGGCGGTATGGCGCTGATTTTCGACGTCATTCTGCAGGGTTTTCAGATCGTCCTGATCGTGGCGGTTGCGCCGCTGGTCCTTGGTGTGACTCGCCGGGTCAAAGCACGCCTGCTGCGGCGGATCGGCCCATCGCCGTTACAGCCGTATTTTGACTTGTGGAAACTGCTGCATAAGGAGGCGGTGGTCGCCCAGAACGCGTCCTGGATCTACCGCTCGACGCCCTATCTGGTGTTTGCGGCAACCTGGGTGGCGGCTGGGCTGGTGCCGACTTTCGCGACCGGGCTCGCGTTTTCCTGGTCGGCCGATCTGATCGCGATCGTGGCGTTGCTCGCGACCGCGCGGTTCGCGCTGGCGCTTGCCGGCATGGATGTCGGCACCGCCTTCGGCGGAATCGGCTCCTCGCGCGAGATGATGATCGCCTCGCTGGCGGAACCGGCCATGTTGCTGGTGGTGTTCACGGTCGCGCTGGTGGCCGGTACAACGCAACTTTCAAGCATTGCCTCGCACATGGTCAATGCGTCGGTCGGACTGAGGGTTTCGCTCGGACTAGGGCTGTTCGCGTTCATTCTGATTGGGATCGCCGAAAATGCGCGGATCCCGATCGACAATCCCGCCACGCATCTCGAACTGACGATGGTGCATGAGGCCATGGTGCTGGAATATTCCGGCCGCCATCTGGCGATGATCGAGGCGGCGGCCGCGCTCAAGCTGGTGCTGTATTTCTCCTTGCTGTCCTGCCTGTTCTTTCCGTTCGGCATGGCGACGCTGGAACGTTCGCTGCCGGCGCTGACGATCGCGATCGCTGCCTATCTCGCCAAGCTCCTGGTGCTGGCGGTGCTGCTGCCCTTCGGTGAGACCGTGGTCGCGAAGATGCGGGTCTTTCGCTATCCGGTGTTCCTGGGCGGCGCGTTCGCGGCCGGTGCGCTCGCCGTCTTCCTGTTGTTCGTATCGCAGAGCTTCTGATGACATCGATCCATTTCGATATCGCACACATGCTTGCTGGCGGAATGCTGATGCTGAGCCTGCTGCTGCTCTATCAGGATCGCATCAGCGCGACCTTGAACGTGTTTGCGATGCAGGCCATCGTGTTGTCGATGGCCGTCGCTTGGCAGGCCTATATCCAGGACGCGCCGCACCTGATCGTCACCGCGCTGGTCGCGCTGGTGGTCAAGGGCATTATTGTCCCGGTTGCGCTGCACCGGATTGTGCGACGGCTCAACATCCATCGCGAGATCGAACAGGTGGTCGGAGGCGGGCCGACCTTGCTCGCCGGACTGTTCCTGATCGCGTTGTCGATTTTCTTGGTGATGCCGGTCGGCGAGGGCACGCGGTCGCTCGCCAGTCCGCTCGCGCGCGAGGATCTGGCGTTTTCATTGGCGGTGATTCTGCTTGAACTCCTGATGATGATTACGCGGCGCAACGCGGTCACGCAGGTGGTGGGCTTCATGTCGCTCGAGAATCGGATTGGTGCTCGCGGCCAGCGGCGCCAAGGGCATGCCGCTGGTCGTGGAATTTTCGGTCGCATTTTCGATCCTGATCGCCTTTATCGTATTTGGAGTCTTTATCTTTCGCATCCGCGAGCGCTTCGACACGGTTGACCTCTCGGCCCTCGACCGGTTCCGCGATGAACGCGGGAGTCAGTCATGATGACCCCGGTCGAGGCGTTGCTGGTGGTGCCGGCGATAGCGGTCATCGCGCTGGTGCTGGTGCCAGGCTATCGGCTGGGGGCCGCCATAAACGTCCTGGCCTCGGGGCTTACATTTGTTGCCGGCGTTTTCCTGTTGTTTGTTGAACGGTTGCGGACAGACATTTTTATCGTTGACGATTTCAATATCTATCTGCTGCTGCTGACGACGTTCGTCGGCTTTACCACCAGCGTCTTCAGTGCCAGCTATATTCGGCATGAACTGGATACCGGCCGGCTGACGCCGACCTTCCTGCGGTTCTATCACGCGCTCTATCAGGCGATGATGGGCGCGATGATCGTGGCCCTGATCGCCAACAATATTGGCTTGATGTGGGTCGGGGTCGAGGTTGCGACGCTGTCGACCGTGATGATGGTCGGCATCTACCGCACGCCCGCGGCGGTTGAGGCGGCGTGGAAATATTTCATTCTTGGCAGTGTCGGCATCGGGCTGGCATTCTTCGGCACCATTCTCGTCTATCTGGTCGCCGAGCAGGTCCTCGGCGACGGGCTGCCGGCGATGGCCTGGGACCGGATTGCGGCAAACGCCGGTAAGTTTGATCCCGAAATGCTGTCGCTCGCCTTTGTATTTCTGCTGGTGGGCTATGGCACCAAGGTGGGGCTGGCGCCGTTTCACGCCTGGCTGCCCGACGCGCATTCCGAAGGCCCAACTCCGATATCGGCGGTGCTGTCGGGCCTGTTGCTTAACGTTGCGCTATACGCGCTGCTGCGGTTCAAGATCGTGCTGGCCGCCAATCCATCGACCCTGAATGTCGGCCTGATCATGATCGTGCTGGGTTTGGTCAGCGTTCTGTTCGCCGCGATCATGCTCTATCGCCGGCGCGACATCAAACGTCTGTTCGCCTATTCGTCGATCGAGCACATGGAAATCGTGACCTGCGCGTTCGGCCTCGGCGGACCGCTTGCGAGCTTTGCCGGCCTGTTGCACATGGCGATGCACTCGCTCACCAAGTCGGCGATCTTCTTTGCTGTCGGACACATCGCGCAGGTGAAGGGGACGCAGCGGCTCGCCGATATCGGCGGCCTGTCGACAACCCATCCAGTGCTGGCGGTCGGCCTTGGGGTCGGCGTTATCGCGATCGCCGGCCTGCCGCCGTTCGGTCTGTTCATGAGCGAGTTTATGCTGATCACATCAGGAAATGCACGCCAGCCGATCGTCGCCATCATTCTCGTCATTGGAATCCTCATTGCCTTCGGCGCGCTGGTCCTGCGCATGCAAAATGTATTGTTTGGCGAACCGCGCGGGCCGGTAGACAAGGTGCGCGCCTCCTACGTGCCGATGTTTCTGCACCTGGCGGCCGTGCTGGTGGCGGGCTTCTGGCTACCGGAACCGCTGGTGAACTGGTTCCGCGCCGTCGCGGCGCAACTCGGGTGATGGCGATGAACGGGAAGCTCGCCGCGCATTTTGTCGACCGCAAACAGACACCCGGTCTGAAGCCGTGGCCGCATTATGGTGTCGATCACAAGACCTGGGTCGCGATAGGCCGGACGCTCGGGGCCGGCGGCGGCGATTTGTTGTCGGTTTGGAGTGATGGCAGCAAGGTTTACATGGTTGTGCGCGGCGAGGGGCTGGCGCAGCCGCATGTCGTTTCGGTGGAGGCGGTCTATAGCGCGTTTCCTTCGATCGGACAGTTCCACCCGCCGGCGATCCGCTTCGAACGCGCGATCCGCGACCTCTACGGCCTGACCCCGACCGACGGGCCGGACACGCGGCCCTGGCTCGATCATGGTGCCTGGGGCCTGCGGACGCCGCTCGGCATCCGCAACAAGGTCGAGCTGCGTGATCCGGCCGATTACGCCTTCCTGCCGGTCAAGGGCGAGGGATTGCATCAGGTGCCCGTCGGGCCTGTCCATGCCGGGATTATTGAGCCAGGGCATTTCCGTTTTACCGCCAATGGCGAGACGGTGGTGCGGCTCGAAGAGCGCCTCGGATATGTTCACAAGGGCATCGACGGATTGCTCACCAATGCCGACATCGATCGCGCCGCTCGGGTGGCGGCGCGGGTGTCTGGCGATTCGACCGTGGCGTCGAGCTTCGCGTTTGCGCTCGCGTTGGAAGCTGCGCTGGACGTTTCCGTGCCGCCGCGGGCGCAGGTGCTGCGCGGAGTCATGGCAGAGATTGAACGCATCGCCAATCATCTCGGTGATATTGGTGCGATCTGCAACGACGCCGCGTTCGCCCTGATCCACGCTCATTGCGGCATCCTGCGCGAGCGCGTCCTGGCTGCGGCCGACAGCGCCTTCGGGCACCGTCTGATGATGGACCGGATCGTGCCCGGTGGATTGTCCGAGGAAATGGTGCCGGGATCGCCGCGCCGGATCGTTGCCACGCTCGAAGAGATCGTACCGCGTCTGGCGGACGTCGTGCGGGTCTATGACGACACGCCGTCAATGCAGGATCGTACCTGCGGGACCGGAATCGTCAGCCGCGCGCTGGTGGAACGCTGGGCCGCGGGCGGGCATGTCGGGCGTGCTTCTGGGCGGGATTTTGATACTCGGCGCGACCTTGCCTATCCGCCCTATGACACCGCGACCTTCGACGTGCCGGTGCGCGATCGGGGTGATGTGGACGCCCGGGTTTGGATTCGCATCCGTGAGATCGATGCCAGCATCGGCTTGATCAAGACTTGGCTTGCTGACGTGCCGCGCGGTCCGTTGCGGGCCGAACTTCCCGAAGTGGTCGGGCGGCATGAGGGGATCGCGATGGTGGAAGCGTTTCGCGGCGATCTTCTGGTCTGGCTGCGTGTGGATGGTCTCGGGCGGATCGCGCGCTGCCACATCCGCGACGCTTCGTGGCTGCAATGGCCGTTGCTTGAAGCGGCGATTGAGAACAACATCGTGGCCGACTTTCCGCTGTGTAACAAATCGTTCAACTGCTCCTATTCGGGGCATGATCTCTAGAGCGATGGTCTAAAAACTCATAGTCTCCTTGGACACGCCTATGCGATCAAAATATTGGTGCAATTGTCGATGCCTTCTAATCTGAATGCGGCCTGATCATGCGCACGCTCCTGTTTCGCACGCTGTTTTCCCGGCCGGTGACCGTCGAGGCGCCGACACCGGAAGACGCTGCGCTGAAGGAACTGGGAGAAGCGCTGAAGCAGCGGGCACGCCGGCTGTTCGGCCGATCGTTGTCGATCCGCGAGGTCGATGCCGGCTCCTGCAACGGCTGCGAACTGGAAATCCACGCCCTCAATAACGCCGTTTATGATGTCGAACGCTTCGGCATCCGCTTTGTCGCCTCGCCGCGCCATGCCGACGTCTTGATGGTGACCGGGCCCGTAACCCATAACATGGCGGTCGCGTTGGAGCGGACCTATGCCGCGACGCCCGATCCGAAATGGGTGGTCGCGGTCGGGGAATGCGCCTGCGGGCGTGGCGTGTTCGAAGGCAGCTACGCCGTCATCGGTGCGGTGGAGAAGGTCGTCCCGGTCGATCTTCATATCAGTGGCTGCCCACCACGGCCGGTCGAACTGCTCAAGGGTCTCATTGCGCTGATGGACCAGGCCGCTTCCAATCCCCCGGCACCGCCACGCCGCTCGTACACGGTTTTGAAAGGCTGATCGGACTACCGATTGATCCGCCGGCGCAGTTGATTTTGCTCAATCAGCGACAGACCCGGATCGACTATGCTTTTTTCATAGGAGAACCGCATGAAGGTGAGCGATGTCATGACCCGGCGCATCGTGTCGGTGGGACCGGAAACCTCAGTCGAGGAGGCCGCCGACCTGATGCTCAAAAATCGCATCAGCGGTCTGCCGGTGTTGGATGCCAGGGGCCGGTTGGTCGGTATCATTACCGAGGGTGATTTCCTGCGGCGCGCCGAGACCGCGACCGAGCGGCGCCGGCCGCGCTGGCTGGAATTCATCCGCGGCCCGGGGCCGGCCGCCGACGATTATGTGCGTGCGCGCGGTCGCAAGGTCGGCGAGGTCATGACACCGGATCCCAAGACTGTCACCGAGGATACGCCGCTGGATGGCGTCGTCGCGTTGATGGAAGAAAATCATATCAAACGCCTGCCGGTGATGCGCGGAAACGAATTGGTCGGAATCGTCAGCCGCGCCAATTTATTGCACGGGCTTGCCAGTCTGTCGCGCGAGGCGGCGCCGGCGACGACCGACGATGCCGGCATTCGCGCGCGCTTGATCGCTGAACTGGAAAAGCAATTCTGGGCGCCGTTGGCGATGATCAATATCGTCGTACGCAATGGTATTGTTGAGTATTGGGGTTCGATCCTGGAGGAAAAAGAGCGCGAGGCGCTGAGGGTTGCCGCCGAGAACGTTCCCGGCGTCAAAGGCGTGCGCGATCACCTCGCGTTGGTCGATCCGGCGTCCGGGATGATCATCTATTCGCCGGACGAAGTATCCGGCGCGCGAGCATCATAAACGTCAAAAAATTCGCGGCGGAACGCTGCGAATCACCAAGGAGGATGGAATGAAAGCCGCTGATGTCATGGTAACGAACGTGATCACCGTGGGGCCGGATGCCGGTGTGCGGGAGGTCGCTGGACTGTTGTTGAAGAACCGCATCAGCGCGGTACCGGTCGTCGGCGCCAAGGGCGAATTGATCGGCATTGTCAGCGAGGGCGACCTGTTGCGCCGGGTCGAGTCAGGGACCGAGCGCCACCGCTCCTGGTGGCTCGAATACATGATGTCGAACGAAATGCTGGCGCATGAGTTCGTGCAATCCCACGCATTGAAGGTGTCGGACGTGATGAAGCGCGACGTCATCACGGCATCGCCCGATACTTCGCTCGGCGAGATCGCCTCGCTCCTGGAGAAGAACGGCATCAAGCGCGTGCCGATCGTCAAGGACGGCAAGATTGTTGGCATTGTCAGCCGTGCGAACCTGTTGCAGGCACTGGCGGCAGTCAAGGATACCATAGAGATCCCGACGCACGCCGACGACGACGCTGTGCGCGATCGCATCATGAATGAATTGAACGGACAAAGCTGGTCGCGTCCGGGCCTGGTCAATGTCATCGTTAGGAACGGTGCGGTGGAATTGTGGGGCATCGTGGAATCGGATTTGCAGCGGCAGGCGGTGCGTGTGGCAGCGGAGTCGACCGCGGGGGTCAAGAGCGTGTCCGACAATCTGATCGTGCGCCCCTTTACCGGGGAGGGTTGATCGGGCCTGCGTACCGCGGGTCGAGATGGCGGCGACTGTCGGCCATTTGCCGCGCCGCGATCCGAGCCCGGCCGCGATTTACCGGGAGAGCCGGCTATCGTGTTGATTTGCCGCGCGATCTTTCGTCGACGGTGAAGTTCGTTGGGGAATTGCGCTCGTGTGGTGGATTTGAAATTCGTTGTTAATTTGCGGCAGGCCCTCAAACGAATTTCAAGTCCAAAACCACACGAGATTCATCAACTTGCTAGTGTCCTTATCGAATCCGAAGTGCGTGCGGAGCAGGCTGAATCGTACGACGAACTTTGGATTCGGGACACTAGTTCGATGAAATATCGAGGGAATTTCAGCCGGGCGGTTTTCGCCCGGCTTTTTTATGGTCTATGATACCAATCAAGCCATGCGTGCGGTGCAGAGGAGGGGTCTGCTGCGTGCGCCGGATATTTTCACAGATTGTTGAACCTGCTCGCCCACCCCCGCGACCAACCCTGTGAGCCGACCATCGGATGCAAACGACGTCAGATGAAGTCCTGATTGGACGGATTGCCAATGGTGACCGGCTCGCGATGCAGGTGCTGTTCGCCCGGCATCACGTGCGGGTCTATCGGTTCGTCCTGCGCCTCGTTCGCAATGAGGCAACGGCGGAGGATTTGATCAGTGACGTGTTCCTGGATGTGTGGCGCCAGGCCAATCGTTTCGAGGGCCGGTCAGCCGTCTCGACCTGGATGTTGGCGATCGCACGGTTCAAGGCGCTGTCGGCTATGCGGCGGCGCAAAGAAGATGAGTTGGACGATGAGGCCGCCAACGCGATCGAGGATCCGTCAGACGATCCGGAAGTCGCGATGGAAAAAACGGACAAGGGTGAGATTCTGCGAAAGTGCCTGACCGCGCTTTCGCCCGAGCACCGGGAAATTGTCGATCTCGTGTACTACCATGAGAAGTCGGTAGAAGAAGTCGCTGAGATCGTTGGCATTCCGGAGAATACAGTCAAGACGCGCATGTTCTATGCGCGCAAGAAATTGGCCGAGCTGCTGAAAGCGGCAGGGGTCGAACGAGGTTGGCCATGAACGTGGTGAATAATGCGGCGCAGGACCATCCGGAGCGCCAGGAGATCGATGAGCTGCTGCCATGGCACGCGGCTGGAACGCTGAGCCGCCGCGACGCCCAGCGCGTCGAGGAAGCGCTCGCCAACGACAAAGAACTGGTGCGCCGGTTCGAACTGGTGCGTGAGGAACTCGACGATACCATCCGCCTCAACGAGAGCCTGGGTGCGCCGTCATCGCGCGCGATGGAAAAGCTGTTTGCTGCGATCGATGCCGAAGGCGCACCGGTGCGGAGCTACGGCTCCATCAATATCGGAACGCGGATTTCGGAATTTTTCGCCAGCCTGACGCCGCGCACACTCGCGTGGTCGGCAGCGGCTGCCGCCGTCGCGATTGTGTTGCAGGCGGGCATCCTGGCCGGTCTTTTGGTGAACGAGCGGGCCGGGCCGGGTACCTTCAGCACAGCGTCGTATCAGAAGCGCGTCGCGGCAGTCGTGCCTGCTCCGGAAGCGGTCATTCGGTTCGCGCCGCAGGCGACCGCGGCCGACGTCACCCGGTTTCTTCAGACCTACAATGCAACGGTGATCGATGGGCCTCGTGCCGGCGGACTTTATCGCATCCGAATCGCGTCCGGAGACGGCCAAGCGCCGGCCGATGTCGGCGAGGTCGTCAAAAAGATGCAAGCCGATCGCGCCGTGGTCGGGTTCGCGGCGGTCGCCCGGTAGGGCAAGCTTGAACAGCACGGATATCTTGGCCCGGCGCGTTGCGGCCACCCCAGTCGACGGAGCCTCTGGCTTCAGATAGATTGGGTCTGGTGATGGCATCGGGGTCGGGGCGTCATCGGCTCGGAGGATCGCCATGCGGTCGGCTACCATGTTTCATGCTGCCGTTCTCAGGCTCGCGATTGCGAGCACGCTGGCGATATGTCCGCTGGTCGCCGCTGAGCATGCTTTCGCCCAGTACAGTTTGGAAAGCGCCCCACAAAATTACGGTTCGCCGCCCGCCGAGCAGCCGCGATATGTTCCGCAGGCCCAAACGCCGCCGCGGGACTATGAGACGCGGGATCGGCCAACAGGCCAGGGAAACGGGTACTATTCCGATCGCCCGTCGAAGGCCTATCGCGCTCAGCGCAAGCCGCGTCGTTATCGAAACAATCACGACTATGGGTATGGCGGTCCGCCGCCGGGTGCCGTGCATGTTCCGGATGATGAGGCGCCGGGTGGTTACTATTCCGCGACAAGCGAGGATTTGCCGCCGCCGCGCCGTTCGCGGACGCGCAATCGCGTGAAGGCAAAGGCTGCACCGATCCCGCTGCCGCCGCGCCCGCCCGTGACCGTGCAGTCGCAGACGCCACTGCAAACGTCGCAGGCCGCCAGCAATGTGCCGGCTACCGACGAGCGCCGTTATGTCAGTAATGAGGTCGTGATCGAGGTCAACGGTCGGCCGACGCCGCAGGAGGCCGACGCGCTCGCCCAACGGCATAGCTTGAGGCGGGTTGAGTTGCAGGAGTTTCCGCTCGTCGGCACCACGATGTTCCGCTGGGTGATCCCGGACAACCGGTCGGTCTCCGTCGTCATCCGGCAATTGGAGGCCGACGGCAATGTTCGCTCGGCGCAACCGAATTATGTCCACCGTCTGCAACAGGCGAGCCCCGCGAGCCGGCAGCAGGAAGGTGATCCCTCGCAATACACGATCGCCAAGCTGCACCTGCCGCAGGCGCATGGACTGGCGCGGGGCGGCAATGTGCTGATCGCCGTGATCGACTCCGGCATCGATCTCACACATCCGGAACTGGCCGGGGTGATTGCCGGAACCTTTGACGCCCTGGGATCCGGAAACAAGCCGCATTCGCACGGCACGGCGATTGCCGGCGCCATTGCCGCGCATTCGCGCCTGATGGGGGTCGCTCCGGGCGCGCAGATCCTGGCGGCGCAGGCCTTTGGTGAAAGCTCCAAAGGCGCCGAGGGCACGACGTTCAACATCCTCAAGAGCATCGAATGGGCGATGCGCAAGGGTGCGCGCATTATCAATATGAGCTTCGCCGGCCCCAATGATCCCGCCATTCACCGCAGCCTGGAGGCGGCACGCAAGAGCGGCATCATTTTGATCGCGGCCGCAGGCAATGCCGGGCCGAAATCGCCGCCGCTGTTTCCCGCAGCCGACAGCAATGTGATCGCGGTAACGGCGACCGACATTCAGGACAAGCTGTTCGGGGCCTCCAATCGGGGCCGTTATATCGCGGTTGCCGCTCCCGGCGTCGATATCCTGTTGCCGGGGCCGGACGGGACCTATCAGTTGCAGTCCGGAACGTCATTCGCCGCCGCCCATGTCAGCGGCGTTGCCGCGCTGATCCTGGAGCGAAATGGTTCGCTCGATCCGGTGGCCGTACGCAAAATACTGCTCGCGACGGCGCGCGATCTCGGCCCGCGCGGGTTCGACAGTCAGTTCGGCGCTGGTCTGGTCGATGCCTTCAAGGCGACGTCGTCTGTGCGGCAAGTGGCGACCGATACCGCCGCACGCTGATGCATTGTCCGGCGCGCGGCCGGCGTAGGCCAAAGCGCTTTCAATTTAAATAGAATCATGAAAGCGCTCTATCGCTTTGCTTTGTCGCATTTCCGGACGGCGAACCGGTTTCCGCATTGCCTGGAAATGCTCTGATCGAATTTCCCGCTCGATTTCTTAATTCCGTTTGAACCGATCCGGTTCTGGCTGCGACCAATGGGTGTCTGGTCAATAGACCGGCGCTCACGTTCTTCCTCCCCCGTAGCGCCGTTCCCTTCCTGGCCCGCCCGGTCCCCCGCCTGGCGGGCCATTTTTTCGGTCAATTGAGTAGGTTGATGACCTCGACGCGCCGGTTGCGTGGGCTGTCCGGGCGATCGGGCTCCAGGAGACGCCGTTCGCCGAAGCCGACGATTTTCAATTGATTGCCGTCGAGCCGAACGGTGCCGACGAGGTAGTCCTGAACGGCTCGGGCGCGACGCTCCGACAGTCTTTGGTTGTACTCGTCGGACCCGCGCGCATCGGTATGTCCCGCCAGCAGGAAACGATAGCCTTTCAGCCGCGGGTCGCGCAGGGCCTCGCCGAGCGCGGCCAGTTGCAATTCGCCGTTGGCGCTCGGCTGTTCTGAATTCGTATTCGAATTCGATCGTCAGATTGATCTTCGGCAAATTCTTATTCTTGTCGAGGACTTCGGCCTCTTTGCCGGGGATCACCTCAATCTTGCGCGTGCGAATGGAGCGCGTAAACCCGCCTTTTGGGGTCAAAGAGCGGACGATTTCATCCTTTGATGTCTGGGCGTTGGCACTTGTCGTCAGCGGCAACCCGCCGAGCGCGAGGATCAGGGCAAGACCTATCGGCCAAATCGGCATGCGCAGCATTGTCACCTCCACACCAAGGTTAAGTTTCGTTATAATCATAGCGAAATCTGGCGGCCTTGTTGAGCCCACCGTCGGGCCTTACACGCCGGATTTCGAGGCGCTTCGCACGCCGTCGTCGTCGGGCGGTCGTGAAACGACGTTTGCATATTGCGGTATTCTTCGAACCGGTTGACAGTTCACGGCGACAAAAACCTGTCGGGGTCCTGCGACCCCATGGCAAGAAGCCATTGAATTTTGGGAGCCCCCGAGATGAGCCGTCAAATTTCAAAACATGCGCGTTTCCGAATGTATGAAGTCGCTGCGGCCGTCGGGCTTGCCTTGGCGTTGACCGCCGGGGCGCAGGCCACCGATGAAATCAAGCCGCCTACCGATCCGGTCGCCAAGGCGGCATTCGACGTTTTGGAGAAGCATTGCTCGCGCTGCCATCAGGAAGGCAAGCTAAGCGCGCGCGAGCGCCCGGCGAAGAATTTCGGCAACGTGCTGCATCTGGAAGAGATTGCGGATACGCCGAGCCTGGTCTTGCCAGGCAATCCGTATGGTTCCAAGCTGTTCAAGCAGATCGTCGACAAGGAAATGCCTTACGACGTGATCTATGAGGGCGCGGCCGGAGCCGATATTACCGAGGGCGAAATCAAGGCGCTCGAAACCTGGATTACCGCGCTCGCCGATACCAGCCGCAAGATTGCTGTGCAGCCTGCGCCCGCCGGCAAGCCGGAAGCGGTGGCATCGGCACCGCCGCCGGCAAATCAGCAGTCTGCCGAGGCATCGGCGCCGCCGCCGGCAAATCAGCAGGCTGCGGAGGCACCTGCGCCCGGTGCTGATACGGCGAATTCAGATGGGCAGCCGCCGCAGAGCGCGGACGCAGCACCAAGCGAGCAGCCGGCCACCACGGCGGATGCGGCGCCTGCCAACGCACCCGAGGCGGCTGACAATGCGCCTGCACCAACGCCAGTTGCCGCCGTCGGATGCGACGCCCATAAATTCTTGACGAACAAGGACGTCGTCGCGTTGATTGCTGCCGATCTCGACAAGCTGCCGCAGTCAAGGGTCAGGGGTACGCGCTATCTGACCTTGACCCATTTGACCAACATCTGCACCAAGGACAAACATCTGGAGGTTTACCGGCAGGGCGCGATCAAACTGATCAACAGTCTGAGTCGCTCCTCTGATGTCGTCCCACTCGAGACGATTGATCCGGATCGCAGCATCCTGCGCATCAACATCGATGATCTCGGCTGGGATGCCGCGGATTGGGATGCAATCGTGGCGACTTACCCCTATGCGACCCGACCCGACACACAGCTCAATAGCGTTCTGGAAGCTGCAACCGGCACCAAGCTGCCGAATTTGCGCGCCGACTGGTTCGCGTTCGTCGCGTCGCGGCCCGGCGTCTATGAACGGTTGTTGAAATTGCCGAGGACTTTCCAGGCGCTGACGCGCGACCAAGGCGTCGACGTCACGGGCAATATCCGCAAGTACATCGCCAAGCGCGCCGGCTTTCAGAAATCCGGCGTGAGCCGGAACAACCGTCTGATCGAACGGCATCCGTCCAGGAGCGGCTATTTCTGGACGTCCTATGATTTCGCGGGCAACAAGGGCCGGCAAAGCCTGTTCGAACATCCGCTTGGTCCGGGCGGCCCGAACGGTTTCACGCATGACGGTGGCGAGACGATCTTCAGCCTGCCGAACGGCTTCCAGGCCTATTATCTGAATACGGCCAAGGGTGCTGCTCTCGACAAGGGCCCGACGACCATCGTCATCGACGACAGGCGCAAGGATTTCTCCGTGACCAACGGCATTTCCTGCATGGGTTGCCATGACCAGGGCATGCGGAAGGCCAAGGATGAAATCCGGGCCATTGTCGCAAAGGGACGCGTCCGCTCGAAGGCCGATCGCGAAGCGATCCTGGCGCTGCACCCGACGCATGACGAGATGGACAAGATCATCGACGACGACGCCAAGCGATTCAAGTCGGCGATGGAGCGCGCCGGTCTCGATCCGGTTCTGAAACTCAATGGCGTCGAAATGGTCAATGCGTTGTCGGACCGCTACGAGGCCGATGTCGACATCAAACTGGCTGCGGCGGAATACGGCATGACCAAGGACGAGTTCGTCACTGCCACCGACGATGCCGACCGCGAATTTAAGACCGTTGTCCGGCGGCTTGAGCAGAGCACGGTGCCACGCGATCAGTTCGAAGTCGGTCTACGTGAAGCTTGCTCAGAACATCACCGACGATGAGCCGGTCAGGGTGACTGCCAGCAACCACGTCGTGATCAAGCCGGCCAAGACCTCCACGGTTGCTGCTGAACTGTCGCTGACCTCCGACAAGGACGTCTATCACAAAGGCGACAGCCCAGTCTTCACGGTGGTATCGAAGCGCGACTGCTTCCTGACCCTGACCAACGTCGACGACAAGGGCGAGGGCACGGTGCTGTTCCCGAACCGGTTCCAGCAGGCCAACCACATCCGCGCCAATGCCCCAGTCCAATTGCCGGGATCGAACGCGCCATTCCAGTACCGGATGAAGGACAAGGGCGAGGAAACGGTCATTGCGGTCTGCACGCCGGCCAAAGCTGCTGTCGATGGCATCAAGCATGACTTTAAGCGCGAGGCCTTCACTTCGGTCGGCGACTACACCCGTTCGGTCAGCCGCGCGATTTCGGTGGAAGCCAGGCCGTCCGCACCGGCCAAGCGGCCCGGTCCGCAGGTGGCAACCAGCAGCAACCGGCGCAACGTGTTGCGGTCTGCGATCAAGATTGAGGTGCAGTAGAGCGCCGCTGCCACCGGGCAATTTTAAAAAGCCAAGGCCGCCGGCATTGCCGGCGGCCTTTTGTTTGATGATTGTTTGTTATTTGGAAGCATCTATTTGACCAGCGGCCGGCGGCGTCCTAAAAATGTTGCTTTTTTTGGCATGGCAGGTCAGCATGATCCATCGGTGATTCGTCACGCGTGCACCGCTTTCATCAGCGCGCGGCTCATCGATGTCAGCAACGCAAGACAATCGGTCGTGGGACGTGGTTCTGCTCAAATGGCGTGACCTCGCCGAGCGGCGCCGCGCGCATATGTTTGAACTGTTGGAAAGCGGCCGTTGGCGGCGGTATTATAGTGAAGAGTTGTTTTTGGTGCGGCTGCAAGAAGCGGTCGCCGCCGCCGAGGAATGGCGCCGGTTGGCGCCGCGGCCGGATGATGCCGGGCTGGCAGCCTGAACGCGCGCAGGTGTTCCTTAAGTCCTCTCAATATCGATCGTTATCCGTGAAAACCCGCAAGGCAGCGCGGCGAATACGTGCATATTATTAAAAACTGTTCGGGGGACAATTGAAGATCGGGTGCTTTATGAAGCGCGTCATTGGGCTGACCTTGGGTGTTCTGATGCTGGCGTCCGGCACGGCCGGCGGCCAGACTGTCTCACCGCGGAAGGAGCCGACCCAGAATGAGCGCGGCGAAAAATTGCTTGCGAGCAACTGCTCGGGCTGCCACGCCATCGGCCGCGCCGGTATCAGTCCGCACAGCGAGGCCCCGCCATTCCGTGTGCTCGGTCAGCGATATCCGATCGAGTCCCTAGAAGAGGCGCTTGGCGAGGGGCTGGTATCCGGTCATCCGGAGATGCCCGAGTTCCGGTTCACCCCGGCCGATGTCGGCGCGATCATCGCCTATCTCAAATCGGTTCAAGTCAAATAGTAGTCGGCGCTTCGGGGCGACGCGGCTCGGCGTTGCTGCGTCGATCAAGCCGCCGGCGCGCGCACCGCGTATGGCGCTACCGGACGGGTATCGGCCAGTGCCTGATAGATTTCGTCTTCCTGGGCGAAATGAAGCCGTAGCATAGCTTCGAGCCCATACAGCAGGCGCTGCAACTCGCGAGCGGACGCGACCTCGGGACCTTGCGGTGGAATATCGCCGATCATGCGATGCAGTGTGCGCACGAAGCTGAAAATCTCCCGATGGCTGCGGCTCATGGCCGCCATCGGATCGTCGCCGCCGATCAGCCGGCCGACCCGCGGATAAAGTGTCTGGTCATCGTGCTGTTCGTGCGGGACGATATTCTCGCTTAAAGCGGCATCGAGCTGCAGCAACGCTTCGTGCTCACTCGGACTTGGCGGTCCATAGAGACTGTCGGCGACGGCCCGGATCTGGTCGAGGATCGCTTGCAGTTCGCGATGCTCATCGGCCAGGGCCGCCGCTTCACTCGCGGGTATCGTCTTTGAGGCCGGCCGGATTGTTCCGCCGGGCGCGAGTGCGCGCAAGGCGTTGAGCACTACAACGGTGTCGATGACTTCCTGCACCAGCGCCCCCGCGACCGGCGGCAGATAGCCGAAGGCGGCAACCACCATGGCGACCAGCGACAGCCCGATACCGGCAGCGGCGCTTGTGGTCGCGATCGCGCGGGTACGGCGCGCGATCATCATGGCATCGACCAGACGGTCGATACGGTCGACCAGCAATACGATGTCGGCGGCCTGGGAGGAGGCGGCCGCGCCGCGTGCACCCATGGCGATCCCGACATCCGCGGCGGCCAGCGCAGGCGCATCGTTGATGCCGTCGCCGACCATGACGGTCACGCCGCGTTTGCGGGCCGCATCGACGGCCGCCACTTTGCCTTCCGGTGAAGCGGTCGCATGCACCTCGTCGACGCCGAGTGCGGCACCGACGGCGGCGGCGACGCTCTGCCGGTCGCCGGTGACAAGGCCGATCCAGTTGATCCCGGCGGCACGCAACGTTCTGATGACGCGCGCGGCGTCCGGTCTGATCTCATCGGCCAGGACCAGGGCGCCGGCCATGCGCCCATCGATGGCGACGAACATGGTCGAGGCGTCGTCGCGTTCGACGCGGCGGAGCAGGGCGTCGACCTCGCCGTCGGTGACTGCGCGCGCGGTGATAAAATCGAAAGTGCCGAGCGCAACGTTGTGGTGTTCGACGCGGCCGTCGAGACCGGCGCCTGGATGCTCCTGGGTTGCCGTTGGCAATGTCAGCACGAGCCCGCGGGCATGCGCGCTCTCAACCACCGATTCTGACAAGGCATGCTGTGAGGCCTGGGCCAGGGAGGCGGTCAGCCGCAGCAGTTCGCTGGCGTCGTGCTCCGGAGCGGTGACCACGGCGGCAAGGCGCGCGCGGCCCTCGGTCAAGGTGCCGGTCTTGTCGAACAGCAAAACCTGCGCCTTGGCGAGCGTTTCGATGGCACGCGCGCTTTTGACCAGGGCGCCACGCTTGGCCGCGCGTGACATGCCGGAGACCACCGCGACCGGCACCGCCAGGATAAGCGGGCAGGGGGTTGCGACCACCAGGACGGCGAGCGCCCGCACCGGGTCGCCGGTGAGAGCCCAGGCCGCGCCGGCCAGTGCGGCCGTCAGCAGGAGGAAGGCCATCGCCCATTTTTCCGCGAGCCGCGCCATCGGCGCTTTCGATTGTTGGGCGGATTCGACCAGACGCACGATGCCGGCATACGTGCTGGCGGCGGCCGTGCGCGTTGCCTGCATGGCAAAGGGGGCCTCGGCATTGGCGGTTCCGCTCATGATGTAGCTGCCGCAGGCATGGCGCACCGGCAGCGGTTCACCGGTCAGAGCCGATTCGTCGAGCACGGCACCGGACGGTTCGACGACGGTGCCGTCAACGGGCACAACCTCGCCGGCGCGGATCAGCAGGTGATCGCCAGGCTGGATATCGGGGACTGCGATCGGCGTGATTTCGCCGTCGAGGAGGCGATGGGCTGTGCGCGGAACGCGGGCGAGCAGCGCCGACATCTCGCGTCGGGCCCGGCCTTCGGCATAGGCTTCGAGCCCCTGGCCGCCGGCGAACATCAGTGCAATGACGATTCCGGCGAGATATTCACCGAGCACCAAAGAGCCCGCCATCGCCGCCGCCGCGATGATATCGAGCCCAATTTCGCCACGGCTCAGGCTGGAGACGATCATGGCCAGCAAAGCCGCTAATACCGGAACCGTTCCAACGATCCAGGCAATGTGCGCCACAGGTACCGCGCCGATCCCGTATGCGATCAGGCCGGCCACCAATCCGGCCGCCGCAAAAGCGACGAGAACGGCAGTCGTAGTTGCGCTGCGAAGCATGGCTGTTCCTACGGCAGTTGCCGTTAGCGTCAAAACGAATTTCAGAATAATTCTAAGCGGACGTTCGGGCAGGACTTTGCGAGAAGTCAATGGGCTACGATCCCCTGCCCACCTTGGCCCTGACCAGCTTTTTTCCGAATCCACTGCTATGTTTGTTGAATGCGAGGTCGGTGATCGGTCAGAATTTCCCGGCCCATTGATGTGATCCCGGTCCCCCATCCACGCCTGCCAACCCCTGGAATCGAGATGAGCAGTCCCTTGTTTTCGCCGATCCGGCTCGGCAACCTCGAACTCGCCAACCGGATCGTCGTCGCGCCGATGTGCCAGTACAGCGCCAACGACGGCGTCGCATCGGACTGGCATCTGACGCATCTCGGCATGCTGGCTAATTCCGGAGCCGCGCTGGTGGTATTGGAGGCAACCGGCGTTGAACGCAGTGGCCGCATCACGCACGGTTGCCTTGGTCTTTATTCGGATACCTGTGAGGCAGCACTGGCCCGGGTGGTGGCGCATTGCAAGCGGATCGGAAGCGCCAAACTCGGCATTCAGCTTGGCCATGCCGGCCGCAAGGCGTCGTCACAGCGACCTTGGGAAGGTGGCAAGGCACTTTCGGCCGCCGAGGACGCCTGGCAGACGGTCGCGCCGAGCGCGGAGCCGTTTGGCCCGAACTGGCCGATTCCGGGCGAAATCACCACGAATGATATGGCGCGGGTGCGCCATTCGTTTGTTGCCGCCGCGCAGCGCGCCGTGCGGGCCGGACTTGATACAATTGAGCTGCATTTCGCCCATGGTTATTTGATCCATACCTTCCTGTCGCCGCTCTCCAATCATCGTGCCGACGAATATGGCGGATCGCTGCCGGCACGACTGCGTTTTGCAAGCGAGATTGTTGCTGCGGTGCGCGACGCCCTGCCGACCGGATTTCCGCTCGGTGCGCGCATTACCGGCAGCGATTGGATGGACGGCGGACTGACGCCGGACGATGCTGTTGTCGTTGTCAGGACCTTGAAAGCGGCAGGTCTGGACTTTGTCTGCGTGTCGTCGGGCGGGCTGACGGCCGGGACGCGAAACCCAACGACACCGGGCTATAATGCTCCGATTGCCAAAATAATACGACGTGAGACCGGAATTTCCACGCGTACCGTTGGGCTCATTGTGACGCCAAAACAGGCCGAATCGATCATTGCCGATGGCGACGCCGACATGGTCAGCATGGCGCGGGCTATGCTCGATGATCCGCATTGGGCTTGGCATGCCGCCTATGAGCTTGGTGCGGAGGTCGCCATTCCTCCGCAATATCTGCGGGCTGGTCCAAAGCTTTGGTCCGGCGCGAAGCATTTTAGATAATCTTATCAGAATTTCAGATTTCGAGTTTTTGTAATGTCGCAGAACGCGCATACAAGAACCATTTCGACGATTAATTTGTAACCTTTGCTGCGCAGCGCACAATCAGCAGGCAAATAAAAGGTGTGCAGCCACTAATTTTGTTGCTTCACTGGTAATAGCGTGCGCTTCTTATTGGTATTGTGTGTTAGCGACGCTGGAAGTCATGGGGGCGGATTGATGTCGCGGCCACTTGCGGCACGACGGCACAGCGAGATTCTGCGGCGGCTTCAGGCGATCGGCGCTGTAAGCGTCGGAGAGCTGGCGGAAGGTTTCGGCGTGTCGCACGAGACGGTGCGCCGCGATCTGAAGGTACTTGCCGATCTCAATCAGCTCGAGATCGTTCACGGCGGCGCGGTCCGTGTCGGTAGCGAAGAACTGACCCTGACGCCGTCGGTACGGGAGAACGCCGGCGGACGGGCTGCGATCGCGCGCGCGGCCATAGGCTTGGTGCGGGAGGGCAATGCTGTTCTGCTCGATGGCGGCCTGTTGACGGCGCCGATTGCGCACGAACTCGCCAAGCGCGGCGGGCTGACAATTTGTACGAATTCGTTGTCTCACGGCTCGCTGCTGCAACGCGTTCCCAGTCATCGCATCTTTGTTCTCGGCGGCCGGCTCGAATCGGAAGAAGGCGTGACCTGGGGTACTGACGCGATTGCGATGTTGGCCAATTTCCGTGTCGACGTCGCATTTGTCGCGATCGACGGATTCGCAGAAGACGGCAGTCCAACCGGACGCTCGCGCGGCCTTGCCCAGCTCAAGGGGCAGATGATACTGAGCGGACCGACCTATCTGATCGCTGAGCACACAGCCTTTCGCCACCTGACGCCGTTCCGGATCCTCAATTTTGATAAGGTGACGGGTATCATCGTCGACCAGGAACCGGGCGCGGCGTTGGCTGCCGCCTGGACCGATTCCGGTTGCAGGGTGATTGTTGCAAGCCAGGAAGACCAGGGCGACGGCAATGGAGTATAATGCCACTGTTCGAACTGACTGTATATTTCGACTTTGATAGTGATTTTCAGATGAGCGATTGCAACAAATCTGCCGCATCGCTGAGGCGCAGACGTTCCAGATCTTCGGGCCGATCAACGTCCCAGGAGGTCGCCAGTTCCTGCCACTTCAGGCCGTGGGCTTGAAAGCGATTCCGGGTTTCCGCCATCACCACCGCCGTACTCCACACCATAGCGTCAAACAGAACCGCGTGTGGCCGACGCGCACCGATCAGCCCGTAACCGCCATCTTCGACCGGGATTATCACGACATCGCAACCCTCACGCAGCACTTGTGCCGCGTGGCGCAGGTGGTCTGGCGTCAGCATCGGGCAGTCAGTGCCGATGACCAGCGCGGGTCCGCCCGCCGCGTCAAGAGCTGCGAGCATTCGCGCACCTAAATCGCCGCTGGGCTGACGCATCAGTGCGGCCGGTAGTCGCTTGGCGAGATCGCGGAACGCCGGATGCGATTCATCAGGTGTGCACCAAAGCGTCACAGGGCCGACGTCAGCCGTCATCGCGGTTTCTAGCGCGCGTTCGGTCAAGCGTGCCTGCAGGGTGGCCGCGCCGTCCCGCCCAAGCGTCGGGATCAGCCGGGTCTTGGCAAAACCCGGGATCGGGGCCTTTGCCAGCACCGCAATCGCGACCGGCTCACTTGTTGTCGGGCGTGTCGGGTGCATAGCCGTAACGGACCGCCAGCGCGGCGGGATCGGCGCCGAGGGCATAGGACAACCGTAGCCGCCACATCAGAGCGATGGTGCGGGCAACGCCGTGGGTCTCCCATCGGCGGCCGGAGGTGCTGACCTGCGCGCGAAGACAGAGCGGCCGGCTGACGCTTTTGAGCCGCACCGACAGTGCGATGTCTTCCATCAGCGGGAGTTCCGGGAATCCGCCGACGTGTTGGAAGGTCTCGCGCTTGACAAACATCGCCTGGTCGCCGGTGGCAACGCCGGTGATGCGGGAGCGGAGGTTCATCATGCCGGCGACCACCGACAGCAGCGGATGGCGGCCGTCGATCCGGACATCGAAGCGGCCCCAACAGCGGCCGCTGCGGGCGAGGCCATCGCATACGAGCCGGTCGGCGCCTTGCGGCAACGTGGTATCGGCGTGCAGAAACTGCAGGACATTGCCGCTCGCTATCGCCGCGCCGGCATTCATCTGGGCGGCGCGGCCGCGCGCGCTGGCAATGACGGTGTCGGCGCAAGGCCGGGCCAGTTCGATCGTACGGTCCCGGCTGCCGCCGTCGACAACGATGACTTCCACGCCGCGTGCGCGCATGTCAGCCAGTGCATCGAGCGCCGGCCCGATGGCGGCTTCCTCGTCGAGCACCGGCATGATGATGGACAGGTCGGTCATTGCGCCAATCCTATCACGGACGGCAGAAAGATCGGATGACGCTGGCGGCGCAACTATCCCCGGCGTTCGCCACGGGCCTGGGTGATCGAATAGGCCGGGCCGGCAACAATGCGCTGATCGTAGGAGGCATGCGCCGGCGAGCCTTGCGGCCAGCGTCCCAGAAAGCGCTGATAGAATTGATCATGATCGTATGCGAGCGGGATGGCGTCGATATGAACGCTGTCGCGTGCAAGACTATAAAGCGGTGCATAGGGAGAGGGCGTGGTGGCGATCCGTGTCACCAGCCCGGAGCGGCTGCTGGCGAAGTTCGGCATGCCGGCGGCGCCATTGTTGATCACGGTCAGCCGGCCGGTCGGCAGCCTGAAATCGCGCAGCGCGGCGAGGCAGGTGTGGGTCGAGGCGAAGACGTCGACGTGGGCGGTGCGATGCGCCTCGTCGAGCCAGGCACGATTGGCCGGATCGTCCAGCGCGTCATGGGCAAAACGCCAGCCGGCAAGCGAACCGGCATCGCCGTGCACGATTGCCACCTTCACGTCGCCAATGCGCGCCACGATATGCATCGGCAATTTGGCGAGGCGCTCGGCCGTCCCTGGAATTCTCGCGGCGGTGTCGCGCAATTCGGCAAGGATATCGTTGGAGCGATCGACGATTTCGTCGGTGACGCTTTCCGGATAGGCACAGCCGCAGCCTGCGCCGATATCGTTGTCGCGCGCGATTTCGGTTTCGATGTTGCCGCGCAATCGGACGTGATGCTGCGCGCGCGCCTCGATCGTGGCAAACCAATCCGGCTCGGCGTCGAACCAATGATAATCGCCATTGAGGATGATTGTCGCAGGCCGTCGTTCGCCGGCTGCAAGGTCCTCAAGCGCGTTGAGCGCGGCCAGGTTGCCGTAAAGCCCGCCGGCAACATAGAGCGTTTCGGTCGTCAGTTCAGCGGGGCGGTCAAACACCGACGGTGCGTAGCGATAGTCGAACGGGCACATCCGGCCGGCGGCGTGCGCGAGCGGCTGTGACGGTTCCTGCCGGGGCATTCGGCCGGTATCCGCAAATGTCTCCGCGCTCGTCACTCCGCGGCTTCCTTGAGCGCGCCGCCGCAACTCGATCCTTGACCGGCCGTGCAACCGAAGCAATGTCCCGCCACGCGGATGGCGCGGCCATCGACATCGTCATTCACCAAGTCGCGGAGGTGCGTGCGGCGGCCGCGCGCGTCTTCGATTGGAAGGTCGAGCATCTGATTGAAGTCGCAATCAAAGACATAGCCCCGCCAGTCCACCGAAATCAGCGAGCGGCACATGACGTTGTCGAGATTGGCATCGAGATGGGCGCTCTGCAGCAAAACCATGTAATCATCGAACTGCCGCTTGGAGACCAGCATCGAGCCGAAGCGCTGGATCGGCATGTTCGCGAGCGTATAGAGATTGTTGAACACCACGCCGAAGCGTTCGCCGAGCACGCGCCGGTAATCGGCTTCCAGCACCTCCTGCGGTGGCGGCAGGGACGGCCCTTGAGGGTTGTAAACCAGATTGAGCATGAGCCCAGAGCCTTCGCGGCCGTAGCCGAGCGCATTGAGTTTCCGGAGGCCGATGATGGAGGCGTCGAACACGCCTTTGCCGCGCTGGCGATCGACATTGTCTTCCAGGTAGCAGGGCATGGATGCCACGATCTCGATCTGTTCGGCGGCGAGGAAGGCCGCGAGATCATCCTGGCCGGGCTCGCTCAGAATTGTCAGATTGCAGCGGTCCAGTACGCGCACGCCCATTGCGCGCGCGGCACTGACCAGGCGGCGAAAATGCGGGTTGAGCTCAGGCGCCCCGCCGGTCACGTCAAGGGTCGCAATCCGTTGGCGCTCGAGAAACGTCAAAATCAGATCAATGATCTCGCCCGACATCTCTTCGGTGCGGTTCGGTCCCGCCGCGACATGGCAATGCACGCAGGACTGATTGCAGCGATAGCCAACGTTGATCTGCAGCGTTTCGAGCTGGCCGCGATGGATGGCAGGGAATGGGATGCGCTCAAGCAGCGGCCAGGTATCACGCATGTCCGGGAGGAGTTCCGTTCGTGTCCATGTCCGCAAGGTCGCACAAGGACGAGCGCCTCGTCACCATTGTACCGGACACAATAGCACATCCTGCCGTAACGGATTTGTGATGCCGATCAGCGTGTGGACACTTCCGCCGGCGCTGAATTCGCTGGCGCTGGCAGGAGGGCGACGGGCCCGAACGCGGGAAATTTCACAGCCGGATTACGCAGATCGAGCCCGGCCACGAGGCCAAGAAAATTGAATTCGATGCCTTCGACCCAGGCAAGCTTGAAGCCGAGTAGGCCGTGCAGATTGACCTCGACCCCCGTTCCACTTGCGGTTAACCCGGCGCTTGCCCCGGCGCGGAAGTCGCGGCCGATGGCGTTGGACGGCAGTGTTATGCCGAGTTCGGGCACGGCCCGCAGGACGCTGGCAGTGAAGGTGTTGCTGTTCGGTCCCGGCCAGGCCTGATAGTCGCCCGGATGGTCGTAGGGATAGGCGGCGATGGCGGCCTCGACTTTTGGGATCAGTTTGGCGGCCTCCGTACCGCGCAGATCTAGCAACACTTGCGGCATATTGCCGAACCAGCGGCCGTCGGGGTCCCAGCCGTTAATCCGAACCGGGTTGCCCCAGCCGACGACATCGTAGCGCCGCCAGGTCGCGCCATTCTCAGATTTGATGACGATCCAGGTGTGGACGGCAACTATGCCCTTCCAACGGCCTGTGCGCCCCGCAAACATCACGATGCGGGCATCGCGATGGCTTGCGGCGGGCGGCAGCAACCCCGTGCTCGACCAACTGGCCTCGTGCCATGACATCGGCCGGTTCTCGACCGCAAACAAACCGGCGCTGATGGTCAGCGGAAGAATAAACATGCAGACCAACGCTGTCGTCGTGAGACGGCGGGCGGACCACCCTGAAAATCTGCCAAACACAGCCATCGCCGATGCGTCTTTCGAAGGTCCGCTCTTTTATAGTTGGGTTTTAGGGCAAATCGTGGCAAGGCGCGCCGCGGAACGCCGGGGAGCAGAATGAGCAATCCAGTCCTGGTCGAGGTGATGCGCGGGGCGCGCGTCGAAAGCGTCCATCGCGGTGCGGCTGCCGTTGTCGATGCAGACGGCAAACCGGTTCTGACGATCGGCGACGTCGAGCGGCCGATCTTTCCCCGTTCGGCGGTCAAGCCGTTGCAGGCGGTGCCGCTGATCGAGTCGGGCGCGGTGGAGCGCTATGGTTTCAGAGATGAGGAGCTGGCGATCGCCTGTGGCTCGCACAACGGCGAGCTCGGCCACGTCGCGGTGGTCGAGCGCATGCTGGCGCACGCCAAGCTTGACGCGTCGGCTCTGGCGTGCGGCACGCATTGGCCAATCTCCGCGCCGGCGGGCCAGGCGCTGGCGCGCGCGGGTGGCATGGCGAGCGCGGTTCACAACAATTGCTCCGGCAAGCATGCCGGATTTCTGTGCGCGGCCTGTGCGATCGGAGCCGTTCCTCGCGGTTATGTCGAGCCCGATCATCCGGTGCAGCGCGCGGTGCATTCCGTGATCGAGGAGTTTACCGGCGCGACTTTGTCGGCGGACCGGCGCGCCATCGACGGCTGTTCGGTGCCGACCTGGGCGATGCCGCTTTCCAGTCTCGCCCTTGGCTTCGCGCGCTTTGGCACCGGGCGGGGCGTGTCGGCGCGACGGGCGGCGGCTGCCGCGCGGCTGCGGGCGGCCTGCGCTGCACAGCCTTGGATGGTGGCGGGGAGCGGCCGGCTCTGCACCGAGGTGATGGCGTTATGCGGCGCGCGCGTTCTGATCAAGACCGGCGCCGAGGGCGTCTATGCCGCCGCCTTGCCGGAGGCGGGCCTCGGGCTCGCGGTCAAGTGCGACGACGGCGCCGGACGCGCGGCGCAGGTCATGATCGCCAACCTGATCGCGCGCTTTCTGCCGCTTGATGACAGCACGCGCGCCGCGTTTGCACGCTTCATACGGCCGGAATTGCGCAATTGGAACGGCATCAGGGTCGGCGAAATGCGGCCGACGGCGGCGCTCGAACTCCGGTGAGTTGATCAGCCGACCCGGTTGTTGCTGATCGAGAGGTGCGTGAACCGGTCGGCGCCCGCCTGCGCAAGGTCGCCGGTGACGAGTTTGTCCTGCTCCATGCCGACGATGGCGCCGCGCGGCGTATTGCTGATGACGTTGTCGGCAATCAGCGTCGAGGCCGATCCCGCCACCACCGAGACACCGATCCCGACATCCGCGTTGCGCACGATGTTGCCGGTGACATTGACGTCGCGCAGGTATTTTCCGTAGCCGAGCATGATGCCGGCGGTCGGCGCGTTTTCCACCACGTTGCCGGACACCACGCTGTCAGCTTCGACATAGAGGCCGACGCCGCCCATGTCGTCTGGTTTCGTGCTTGTCGGCCGCTTTGGCAACAGATTGCGGATGATGTTGCCCTGGACGATCGCCATGCGGCCGCCTTCGTTGAAATTCGCGACCGAGACGCCCCAGGCCGCCACGTCGACAATATTGTTGGCGATAATCGCGCCCTCGAAACTGAACTCGGAGTAGAGCGCGACCTCGCGCACATCGGTAATGGTATTGCCGATAATCTGAATGTTGGACGCGGTGTTGCCGCGCACGCCCGAGAATGCGCAATTGCGGATGCGGTTGCCGCGCACAATCACATTATTGGCGCGGTGGGCGTTGATGGCATTGCCGAACTGCCCGGAGCCAACCGAACGATTGGCGATGTCCTCGATGCGGTTGTCGATGATGATCGTGCCGTCGTCGCCGTTCTGAAAGCGCAGAATCTGAATGCCATTATTGCCGGCGCCGCGGATGGTGTTGCGCGCGATCGTAAGCCCGGCGGCATCGAAAGAGGCAATCGCGACATCGGTGGTGTCGGTGATGGTGGAATCCATCACGTCGCCGCCGACGCGGTAGAAATACAGCCCACAGCGGCCCGCGCCGATGATGGTGCAATCGCGGATGCGAATGCTGTTGACGTTCTCGATGTGTAACAGCCCGCGCCGATCCGGCAACGGCTTCTTGCCGCCGTCGAGGGTCAGGCCGGTGAGAGAGATGTTGGAAGCGCCGCCGGCGGAGAGCAGTGACGGGCCGGCGGTCAGCATCAGACGGGTCGCGCCTGGAACGCCGACGAGCTGCGCGCCGCGCGGCAGTTTCAAATCGCCGGCCCGGTAGAGGCCGGGCGCGAGCGCCAGCGGAGTGCCGGTCGCGGCGGCTTGGTCAATGGCCCGTTGCAGGTTGTGGGTCTGATCACGCGTTTCGCTTGGCCGCACGCCGAACTGGCCGGCATCGACGCCGAGCGCGGAAAACATCGTCTGCGGCTGTTTGGATGGCGCGGCGCCGGCCTGCGATGTGGCACCCGCGCCGGCGGTCGCGGCGGTAACGGCAAGCAGTGTGCGGCGGTCCAGCGACATGTCGGACAATTTCTGCCTGCACCATTGGCCACGCAAGGCCCTGAGGCCAGATGTCGCCGGGCGCGGTTAACGCGGCGCGCGCGACTGCGCGATCGCTGCCTGGATCATCGCTTCGCCGGCCCGGAGCAGGTCCGGCATGGCAAGCGGCGCCCGGCGGCGCAGGCGGGCACGGGGCAGGGACGTACGACGGATCGCCGGGACATGAACAAATGTCACGACCGGCGGTGGTGTCAGGCCGGCGGTCGCCTCGACCGCGCGCCAGCATAGGTAATTGCAGAGATAGCGCCCGGCATCGCGCGACAGCGCGGCCGGCACGCGCACCCGCCGTGCCGCTGCCAGCAGCCGTAGCGCGGGCGCGCGCAGCCGCAGTGCCGCCGGCCGCTCGGGATCGATGGCAAAGCCCGGCAGCAATCGCCCGCTGACATCGGGGGTGAGCCGCGCACGCGCGTTGCGCGCCAAGGCTTCAATGCGGACATATCGGGTGCGCGCGGCAAGCCCAAACATCAAAAGCGCAACCGGTCGATACCGGGCAAGCAATGCCGGCAGTTCACGGTCGACAGTCTCGTAGCTGGTGTGAAAGACGTGAGGGACCAGGCGAAATCCGTCAAACGCCGGCCGGCGGACGTGGGCCAGTTCGCGGACCAATCGCCGCTTGGATTATAGGGCGCGCCCGGAAATGGGCCGAAGCCGGTCAGCAGAATCGTTTTCGCGGCGGTCGTCATCGCGCTCAATCAACCTTCAGTCCCAGCATGCGCAGGACATTGTCGGCCGCCAGAGCCGGCGATAGCCGGCCGGTGGCAACGTCGGCTTCGATTGTCGGCAGCCGTGCCCGCAGCGCCGGATCGCCAATGAGGCGGCCGTGGATGCGGTCGTCCAAGATCGCCCACATCCATTTGACCTGCTGCTGGCTACGGCGCGCCTCCAACTCACCGGAATGCGCCATGCTGCGGCGATGCTCGATGACGGTCGCCCACAGGTCCGCCATGCCGTCGCCGGTCAGGGCGGAATAGGTGATCACGGGCGGGGTCCAGGTCGGCGAGCGCGGCGTCAGAATATGCAGCGCGGCGCGATATTCGCCGGCCGCGCGCCGCGCGCGCGCGAGTTGTCGCCGTCGGCCTTGTTGACGGCGATCATGTCGGCGAGTTCGAGGACGCCCTTCTTGATACCCTGCAATTCGTCGCCGGCGCCGGGCAGCATCAAGCACCAGAAAGAAATCGGTCATGTCGGCGACAGCCGTTTCCGATTGGCCCATGCCGACGGTCTCGACCATCACGACGTCGTAGCCGGCGGCCTCGCACAACAGCATGGTCTCGCGCGTCGTGCGGCGACACCGCCGAGCGTTCCGGACGACGGCGAGGGCCGGATGAAGGCGTTCGGGTCGTCGGCGAGCCGCGCCATGCGCGTCTTGTCGCCAAGGATGGGCCGCCGGTGCGGTCGAGGACGGATCGACCGCCAGCACCGCGACCTTGTGGCCTTGCGCGGTCAGATCGGAGCCGAGCGTGTCGATCGTGGTCGATTTGCCGACGCCCGGCACGCCGGTAATGCCGATGCGGACCGCCTTGCCGGTGAGCGGCAGCAGGTCCTGCACCGGATCGCTGCGGCGGCGCTTGCGATGATCGGCCCGCCGGCTTTCGATCAGCGTGATGGCGCGCGCGAGCGTCGCACGCTCGCCGGCGCGGATGCCGCGTGCAAGGCTGGCGCCATCGGCGAGTGCTGGTGTCGGGCCGGGTGTTGCTGTCATCGTATGGTCTCGGCGCAGTGCCTTTGAGTATCCGAGGCCGCTCGCCGCGTCATCCGCCGCGCGGAACATTGTTTGCGCAAATTGCCGTCATGCGCGCCTTGAACCTCGAATTTGTCATATTATCAAAGAGATATCGTTATTCGCTGCGGTTGATTTGTCGCGGGAGAAGCATCCGTTACCCCTTCGCGGCCGCCGTGAACTTCATGTAGTATACGGTGGGGGGCGGCGGAGACCGTCATGCAAGTGAAACTGATTCCTGCAGTCCTTTGGTCTGTAGTTGTTCTGTGCGGAATGGGGGCCGGGGCTGCCCACGCTGCCGATCTGATCTGGGAAGTCGAAAATCCTTTCCGGTTTTTCCGGGTCGGACAATCGTTCGATCTTCACGAGCGCGCCTACAAGGCCGTGCGCGGCAAAGCTAATGGCGCAATCCCGAGCGACATCATCTGGCGCGTCGAGCGGCGGCTGAACGATCCGGCCTGCAAGGATGCCTCCACGCCTGACCGCTGCGCGGCAACGGCGCGTTCAGGCTGGGACCGGCAGCGGCTCGGTTGGGCGGCGCGGACCGTCGGACAAATCTGCTACGACAACGGCGCCATTCCGCGCCGTTATCTCGTCGTCTGCAGCCGGCGCTATTCCTGGGGCGTCGCCAAGGAAGACTATGTCCTGCCCGATGCGCATACGGTCAACATCCGGCTAGCGCCCGAGCGGATTGACGGCATCGCGAACGGCGAGTGCATCTGGACTTGGCAGCCTCGTGGCGGGGCGGGGCGTGGCGAAACGCGCAAGCAGGCCTGTAAGGCCACGCTGACCATTCCGCGCGTGCCGTTTTTGCGCAATCGGGCGGCCTCCGGTGTCGCAGTCAGCGTTAAGCTGCCGGACGGCGCCACGGTCGCCGATCCCAATGTGATTGTCGACGATCTGTTCATAGTCGCGCTCGGCGATTCGTTTTCGTCCGGGGAGAGCAATCCCGACAAGCCGGTGACTTTCAGCGCAACGCGCGAAATGGTCTACGATCCGGTGATGGCGCGCGAAGATGTCGCCACCCGTTCGCTGCGTCCGAAACCGAACTTCGGTCTCGCCGCCGGTGGAGCGCCCAATCCCAAGGTGCTGCCGCGCCGGGCCATGGAGGACGAAGCGGCGGGACGTTTTACAATCTTGGATCAAGCGCCTTCCAGCAAGCCTTCGATAAGGCCGAGGCGAAGTGGGTGAGCCGCGATTGCCACCGCTCACAATATGGCTATCCGTTCCGGGTCGGGATCCAGCTCGCGCTCGAAAATCGCCACCGCGCGGTGACGCTGGTCAGCCTGACCTGCACCGGCGCCGATGTGGTCAACGGGCTATTGCTGGAAAAAGACGCGCGCGAGGCGACCGACCGTCAGCCCAAGGTGCGCGCGCAGCTCGACCAGCTCAGCGATCTGATTTGCCAGCGACGGCCCGCGCGGCTTGACGCAAAGCGCGCGCTACACGGTGCCGGTCTATGCCGCCGGCAGCACGCAGATCGGGCGGCAGACCATCACCAAGCATTGGTGTCCGCCGGAACGGCGCAAACGTCCGGTCGATCTTGTCCTGATGTCGATCGGCGGCAATGATGTCGGCTTCAGCGGATTGGTGATGTATTCTCTGACCGACAGTGCGAGCGATGTCGCACCGATCGCCGGCTGGATCGGCCATCAGATCCGCTACGGCACCAACGTCACCAATGTCTATCTCAGTGTGCTCGATGAGCGCATGAAGGCGCTGAAGTCGGCGCTGCAGGACGGCTTTGGCATCCCGCCGTCACGGGTGGTGCAGAGCTCCTACGAGCCGATCCAGTATGATGAGCGGGGCGAAATTTGCGGCTCGATCCCAACGCTCGGCATGGACGTGCACCCCAAGCTGAAAATCAACCGCGGCCGGTTGCAGGAGACCGCGACTTTCCTCAATGCCTTCCTGGCGCGGCTGCAATGCATCACCGACGTCAAGAGCCGCAGGGATTGTCCGGCCCGGCTCGCGACCGGCGCCGGCACCGGATTCACGCTGGTGGTCGAGCATCAGAAGGCATTCGCCAGGCGCGGTGTTTGCGCGCGCAATCCGAAGAATCCGCTGGTCGACGGCATTGCCATGGGGATGCCGCGCTCGGTGGCCGGCGAGTTCAAGCCCTATCCGGCTGCCTATGCGTTGCCCTATGCCCACCGCTGGCGGTTGTTCCATACGCCGAACGACGCGTTCTTGACCGCCAACACCCATCGTGAAGGTATCTCGCCGTTCGACATTCTGCAGCCGGCCTATGCCGGGCTCTACAGCGGCGCCATCCATCCGACGGCGGAAGGCCATGCGATCGTTGCGGACTATGTGCTGCGGCACGCGCGGCGCGTTGTCGACAAGAGCAGCGCGGCGAATAACGCGAGGCGCTGACGGCTATTGTTTCTGCGGATTGTCGTTGGGCCCAGAATGGTGCGATGGAGCCGTGTCGGCTCAAATTAATTCACTGAACGGTTCTGATATTTTTGATTTGGCGCATGATCTTATCGGAAAAGTCTGCAACTTTTCCGGATCATGCGCTATTCGCGCACCATCATGCTGACGACGGGACCGATATCAAGCGCGGCAAACAGTGCGGCCGGATCGGCGACGGCGTCGATCACGCATTCATACTTGCCGCGCAAAGTGACGCCGAGCGCCGTAAGCTTTGCCTTGTCCTGATTGTCACATTGCGGCGCATAGACCTGCACGTTGCTGCCCTTGATGCGGATCAGAAAAAAGCCGTAGCCGGTTTCGGTCTTTTCCTTCGACTTCCGCCTGGGCGACATAGAGCCCGCCGGGCAGTGGGAAGAACGCAACCGGCGTGACCTCGCCCTTGGCATTGACGAAGTCATAGTGTGTCTTGTCGCGCGGACGCACCGTAATTGTTTCGTCCTTCTTGAACTTGCCGTCGCTTGTGCGTTCGTAGGTGGCGTAGCGGCCGCCGTCGCCCAGCACCTGCACGCCGCGATCGACCGGGAACATCGGTTTGGTCGCCGAGATGCAGCCGGCAAGCGAGAAGCAGAAGGGCGAGTGACACCATTCGCGCGATTTGGGTCATCGGCGATGCCTTTGCGATGTTGTTGGATGTGAAAAATTACTCCGCCGCCTCGCGGCCGTGGCCGAGCCGGCGGTTGAGCGATTTGATCAGGCCCTCGGCGGCTTCCGCGATCACCGTGCCGGGCGGGAAGATCGCCTCGGCGCCGGCAGCCTTGAGCGCGTCGTAGTCCTGCGGCGGCACCACGCCGCCGACCACGATCATGATGTCGCCGCGGCCTTGCTTCTCCAGTTCCGCCTTGAGTTCCGGCACCAGGGTCAGATGCGCGGCGGCGAGCGACGACACGCCGAGGATGTGCACGTCGTTCTCGACCGCCTGGCGCGCGGCTTCCGCCGGCGTTGCGAACAGCGGCCCGATATCGACGTCGAAGCCGAGATCGGCGAAGGCCGACGCGATCACCTTCTGGCCGCGGTCGTGGCCGTCCTGGCCGATCTTGGCGACCAGGATGCGCGGCCGGCGGCCTTCGTCCTCGTCGAAGGCCTCGACCAGTTTCTGCACCCGCGCGACCGCGTCGGTCATGCCGACCTCCCGCTTGTAGACGCCGGCGATCGACCTTGATCTCGGCGCGATGCCGGCCGAAAACCTGTTCCAGCGCGGCGGAGATTTCGCCGACCGTGGCCTTGGCGCGGGCGGCATCGACGGCGAGCGCCAGCAGGTTGCCGTTGCCGTCGCCCGCCGAGCGCGTCAGCGCGCTCAGCGCCTCGGCAACAGCCTTCGGGTCGCGCTCGCGCTTGAGCCGGCCGAGCTTGTCGATCTGCAGGTGGCGCACGGCGGAATTGTCGACCTTCAGGACATCGATCGGCGTCTCGTCGATCGGCGCGATATTGGTTGACGCCGATCGACCGACTGATGGCCGGCATCGATGCGCGCCTGGGTCTTGGCGGCGGCTTCCTCGATGCGCAGCTTCGGCAGGCCGGCCTCGATGGCCTTGGCCATGCCGCCCATCTCCTCGACCTCCTGGATATGCGCCCAGGCCTTGCGGGCGAGCTCTACGGTCAGCCGCTCGACGATAATACGAGCCGCCCCACGGATCGATGATCGCGGGTCGTGCCGCTTTCCTGCTGCAGCACGATCTGGGTGTTGCGGGCGATGCGGGCGGAGAAGTCGGTCGGCAGCGCCAGCGCCTCGTCGAGCGCATTGGTGTGCAGCGACTGGGTGTGGCCCTGCGTCGCCGCCATCGCCTCGATGCAGGTGCGCGCGACATTGTTGAACACGTCCTGCGCGGTCAGCGACCAGCCGGAGGTCTGGCAATGGGTGCGCAGCGACAGCGACCGCGGATCGGCCGGGTCGAACGGCTTCATCAGCTTCGCCCACAATAGCCGCGCGGCGCGCAGCTTGGCGACCTCCATGAAGAAGTTCATGCCGATCGCCCAGAAGAACGACAGCCGCGGCGCGAAGCGGTCGATGGTCATGCCGGCCTTCAGCCCGGCGCGGACATATTCGACGCCGTCGGCAAGCGTGTAGGCAAGCTCCAGGTCCTGCGTCGCGCCGGCCTCCTGCATGTGATAGCCGGAGATCGAGATCGAGTTGAACTTCGGCATGTTGGCCGAAGTAAAGGCGAAGATGTCGGAGATGATCCGCATCGAAGGCGCGGGCGGATAGATGTAGGTGTTGCGCACCATGAATTCTTTGAGGATGTCGTTCTGGATCGTGCCGGCGAGCTTCTCCGGCGGCACGCCCTGTTCCTCGGCCGCGACGATGTAGAGCGCGAGTACGGGGAGCACCGCACCGTTCATCGTCATCGACACCGACATCTGGTCGAGCGGAATGCCGCCGAACAGCGTGCGCATGTCGTAGATGGAATCGATCGCGACACCGGCCATGCCGACGTCGCCGCCGACGCGCGGATGGTCGCTGTCGTAGCCGCGATGGGTCGCGAGATCAAAGGCGACCGACAGGCCCTTCTGACCGGCCGCCAGATTGCGGCGATAGAAGGCGTTGGAATCCTCCGCGGTGGAGAAACCGGCATATTGCCGGATGGTCCACGGCTGGTTCACGTACATGGTCGGGTAGGGGCCGCGCAGATAGGGCGCGATGCCGGGATAGGTATTGAGAAAATCGAGGCCCTCGAGATCGTCGGCGTCATAGGCCGGCTTGACCGGAATGCCTTCCGGCGTGAGCCAGGGTCGCGGCGCCCGGCGGCGGGGCCGGCATCGTCACGTCGGCAAAATCGACCGTGGCGAAATTCGGGATCTGGCTCATGCGCTTACTCGTCCATTCTTGGCCGGCACGATGCGCTCTATTTGACCGCTGCAAGATTATCATAAGCCGCCCGCAGCGTCGCCAGGGCGTTGCAGCCAGCGTAAATGAGGGTCTTTACGCCCGCAGCGTCAAGAACTGGTTCGAGGTCCTTCGGCCGCCCGGCCAAATAGAGGTGGGTTGCGCCGGCGGCTGTCAGGGTCTTGGCGGCCTCGGCCGCGTTTTCAGCATAGACCTCATCAGACGAGCACAGGCAGGCAAGACTGGCGCCGGATTGTTTGAACGCGTCGGCGAGGCTGTCTGCACTTTCGAATACGCCATTGTCGATTGTTTCGATACCGCCGGCCTCGAAGAAATTCTTGGCAAAGTTGGCGCGCGCGGTGAATTCGGCCGGTGTACCGAGATTGGCGAGGAAGATTTTCGGACGCGCACCGGATGTCGCCGAAATTCGGTCGGAGATGTCGCGCAAGGCCTCGAACGGTTCGGCAAACCGGATGGGTGAGAGAGGCGGGAACTCCAGTCGCTCTTTCCCTTGCGAGGCGGACGCGTTTTGCTGGGTTGGTAATGGCGCAACATCCAGCACCGCAACCGGTGCTTCGCTGATATTGGGAAATTCGTTGGTCCCGATCAGAGTTTCGCTGCGATGGGCGATGGCGGATTCGTGCCCGGCGCGCACCGTGGCGATTTTTTGTTGGAGCAGCCCCTGCTCAAGCGCCGTGGCGATGCCGCCGGTGGCCTCGATCTCCTGGAACAACGACCAGGCGGCGTGACAGAGCTTCTCGGTCAAATCCTCGATGCCGCCGAAGCCGGCGGCCGGATCAGCGACCTTGGCGAGGTTGGACTCTTCCAGCAGCACGAGCTGAATATTGCGCGCCAGCCGGCGCGCGAAACTGTCGGGCAATCCAATCGCCTGGGTGAACGGCAGCACGGTCACAGCATCGGCGCCGCCGACGCCGGCGGAGAACACCGCGATGGTCGCCCGCAGCAAATTCACGTAAGGGTCGCGCCGCGTCATCATGCGCCATGCGGTTTCGGCGCTGATGAATGCGGGCTTCGGTGTCAGGCCGCAGGCGTTTTCGACTCGCGCCCACAATTTTCGCAAGGCGCGGAACTTGGCGACGGTCAGAAACTGATCGGCGTCAGCGGCAAGGCGGAAGGCGATCATGGCGCGAGCGGCATCGAGCGGAATGCCGGCGGATTCCAGCGCCCGCAAATAGGCAACCGCGACCGATAACGCGAAAGCCAGTTCCTGCGCCTCCGAACCGCCGGCATTGTGCACGATGCGGCCATCCGCTGCAGCGAACGGGCCGTGGAAGCCGGCGTCGGCAATTTCCTTGATGGTCGCAGCGAAGCGTGGCGCCAATTCCGGCCACGCGACGGCGCTTATGCCGGCGAGGGCCATTGCGCCGAGCGGATCGAAATTGAAACGGATGTCGAGAGCGCCGGGCGGATATCCGCGCGCCTTGATCAGCGCCATCAGTTGCGGCGCGGCATCGGAATTCCGCCACGTCCCGTCCAAATCGAGCGTGATGCCGGCATCGAGATGAATGCCATCAAGCGCGCGGGCGAGCGCATCGTGCGTGGCGTCGAGACCAAACCCATAGGCGCCGGCAGCGTCGGCGAAGGTGATGGTCAGCCCGGTCGCGCCGTTTTCCAGGTCGGCCAGCGCAAGCGTATTCGCCTCCGCCGGATCGGGATGGTCGACACGCTGCATGATCTGCCAGGCGGCGCCCGGCGTTCGCCCGATCAGCGGCGCTGCGTGAGTGTCGCCGGCATAGAGCGGCTCGATCCGCAGCCCGTCATCGGTCTTCGACACCAGCTTGCGGTCGAACGGCACGCCCTTGAGCACGCCGTTGACCAGCTTGAGCCATTGCTCGCGGCTCGCGGGCGGAAATTCGGCGGCCAAGACCAGGTCTTTGGGCACTTTGTCCATCATGTCTGCAAAATGCCACGGCTCCGGGATCGGGCCAACTCCTCATCGGTTTCCCCAGCAAATTGCGTGCCGCGCCCGTACGGCACCATCATGGCGCGGGGGCAGGCGGCTCAGGTCCCGCCGCCGCGCGGTGCGAGACGCTTGATACCGGCGCTGTCGACCGCCGTGAGGGCATCGCGCACCCGCCTTCCAGCGATGATGCGATCGGGCGCGATTTCGGCCAGCGGGACCAGGACGAAGGCGCGCTCGAACAGGCGTGGATGCGGCAGGGTCAGGTCCGGCTCGGCCATGCTGAGATCGTCATAGGCAATCAGGTCGATGTCGACCGTGCGCGGTCCCCAATGACGCTCCCGGGTGCGGTCGCGGCCGAGCGCGGTTTCGACCACTTGGGCGCGCGCCAACAATGCGTGTGGGGAAAGAGTGGTCGCTACCGAAATGCACAAGTTGATGAAGGCCGGCTGGTTGGTCTCGCCCCAGGGCGGGGTCTGATAATCGGAGGAGCGGGCAATCAGTTCCACCGTTTCGCCATTGCAGAGCATGGTGATGGCGCGATCGAGCGCGTCTCGAACGTCGCCGACATTGCCGCCAAGCGCGATCAGCGCCTCTTGGCTTGCGGTCCTATCGCGAACACCCGCAACCATGATCAGGCGCGACGGCTGCGCACGAGCGTGACGCCGACATGGTCGAAGTGCGCAGCCAGCGGTGCATGTGGCTTTCGCACCGTCACCACCACACGGTCGACCCGGGGAAAAGCGTCCAGCAAAGCTTCGGCAACGCGGGCTCCGGAGGCTTCGACCAGCCGGTAGCGGTGCTCTGAGAAGGCGCGGTTCGCCGTTGTGACGATGTCATCGTAGGAGGCGGTATCGGCAATGCGATCGCTTTCCCCGGCGGCGGAAAGATCGATGTCCAGTTCCAGGTCAAGAATGAAATTCTGTCCGATGCGCATCTCGTCGTCGCTGTGGCCGTGATGGGCATGCACGACGAGCCCTTTGATGAAGACGGTGTCGGTCATGGTGCGCTCCGAATGGCGGCGGCGACGGCCAGCGCCTGTCTTGTTTCGGCGACATCGTGCACGCGCACGATCGCCGCTCCATGAAGCATGGCGAGCAGATGCGCGGCGATCGATCCGCCGAGCCGCTGCTGCGGCTCGCTTGGTGTGATCGTGCTGATGAAGCGCTTGCGCGAGGCGCCGACCAGCAGCGGCAGGCCGAATCTCTTGAAGGCTGACAGCCGCGCGATCGCAATCATGCTCTGCTGCGGCGTCTTGCCGAAGCCGATGCCGGGATCGAGCACTATCATCTCGCGGGCAATACCGGCGCGGGCGGCGATCTCGAGCGAGCGAGAAAAGAACGCGTTGATATCCGCCACGATGTCGATCGCGGGGTCTGGCGCCTCGCGGTTATGCATGACGATGACCGGCACGCGGTGCTCGGCGACAACGCGCGCCATGTCGGGATCGCGCTGCAGGCCCCAGACGTCGTTGACGATCACAGCGCCTACTTCCAGCGCCCAGGCCGCGACCGGCGCCTTGATGGTGTCGATCGACACCGGCAATCCGAGTGCGATCACGCCCGGCAACACCGGCATCAGGCGTTCCAGTTCGTCATCGAGCGAGACAGGCGCCGCACCGATATAGGGCCGTGTCGAATTCCGCGCCGATATCGAGAATATCGGCGCCATCTTCCGCCAGCCGGCGGGCGTGACCGATTGCGGCGGTGGGTTCGAGAAAACGCCCGCCATCGGAGAAAGAATCCGGCGTGACGTTGACGATGCCCATCACGGCCGGAAACTGCCGGTTCAACAAGCCGTCGAGCAGGCCGGTTGTTGGTTCCGCGGGTCTAGACGTAGCGGTCCCGTCCGGCCCGGCGGCGTTGTGGCGCGCGTTCGTCATGCCCGTGGCTTTGCGCGGTCGCCGAGAAGGAGTCAAGCGCGGCTCCTGATGGAGCCATCATGTTCAATCTGGGATGAAAGTGAAGGGAGGTAACGTCAGGGAGAGAGGTTCAGTAGCGGATTTTTGGCGGCAGCTTCCGGGCATGTTCGATCCAGCGGCTGACGACGTTCTCCGATGGCAGCAGGCGGACCAGTTTGCGTTTGCGGTTGGCAGCGGCCATGGCCTTGGAGAGATTTCCAGGATTGCGATACTGCAATTCGCGCACGGTATCGACGCCGGCCTCGCGCAGCAGCTCGGCATATTCCTCGCCGACGCCCTTGATCCGCATGCGGTCGGCGGTGTTGGCCCAGGCCAGGATCTGCTTTTCATCGAATCCGGTGCGTTCGGCTAGCCGCTTGCGGTCCCGAGGGCCCTTGGCAGCGTCCAGCAAACGCGTTGTCGTTCGAATTCCAATCGACTTGAGGAGCAGTGCCGCTTCCTCGTCGATCCCATCAAGATCCGCAATGGGATAAGTCATCGTTGCCTCCTCGTTCCCCGTCCGTCGTAGCCCCGCAACGGGCGGCTACACGAACTGGCTCAGTCCGGGTATCGATCCGATCACCTCAGCGACGGCATCTTCCCCGGCTTTCTCGCGCGCGAAGGCCAGAATCTCCCTTGTTACGCCTTGCACGTCCGCCATGCTGAGCCCCGCCGCCATCAGGCGGGAGCCTGCGCCCATCACGCCGCCCATGCCGCCAAGAATGCCGCCGCCGCCGGATGCACTGGCTATGGCTTGTTCCAACGACGCTGAATCGGGCAGGCTTTCGATCAGGGCCTTGACCTTGTCGGTCGGACCTTCTTTGAGCAGAAAATCAAATACGATACCGACGGCTTTGCGTGCGACCGCCGGCTCGACGCCAACATTGGCGACGAGACGATCTACTAATTCATCCATGACCCCTCACCAGCCCCCGCGCTGACGGCAGGTATTGAGGAATAATGACTGTCGTACTTTCGCAAGACAAGCGATGAGCCGCTACGAACGCCTTGCAGCCGCCGTTATGCGGTCACATTTCAAATAAGTGTGACATTTAAGTCAGATCCGTGTCGGAAAAATCTCGCTGAGATGTCTGTTTTCGACGGTCCAGCGCCACGCGTGTGCATTGTTGTCGTTATTTGATACAGCGCGACCGCGTACTTTGTGGTGCTGCTTCGACCCGTTGGCCGGCGGTTGGATGACCTGTAAGACTTTCGCGCGGTGATCGGATAAGTCCAAACGTCCGTATTATTGCGCGCCAGGAAACGTCTCGGTTCTGATACGAGCGGGTCAACTGCCCCTAAAAAAATTTCGGTGACGTTGCCAAGTGGGCCGGTTACTTCGATTGGTGACGACAGTGATTTCGATCCTGGCAACAGGCGGCCAATCCGTCGCCCAAGAGTTCTTTCCTTATTATCTTACCGAAAATGCTCTAATTCGGGGCAAATACGGTTAATACTGCACAAGACGGAGGTCGTTAGTCTTAATAAAATATAATATTTAAATCTATTGCACCGCAAATAAAGAAACGCCACTGTCAATATCATGCTGATACTAAAGTATTTAACGCATGGCCGCGCAGCGTAAAGCCCGCCTCGTTCTGGTCGGTGAGGAGCAGCATGCCAAGATCGTCATGGCGATGATCGGGCGCACGCCGCTGCAACTGACGACCGTTGCCTGTCGGGAGCGGGCGAGGCAGTTGTGCGCCAACGGCCAAGTTGACGCCTGCATCGTCGTGATGCGGCGGTTCCTTTTCGATGATCGGCAGCGAATATCGGTCGATGTTGAGGCTCCGGGACGGCCTTTCGGAATACCGTGTCTGCTGCTGGTAGATTCTTTTACGGCGGAAACTAAAATTGCAGCGCGGCGAACCGGCTACGCTGCAGCGGCATCGCTGCATATTGCGCCGCGCCTGCTATATCGCCGGATCTGCGCGATACTTCAGAAGTCTCCGCGGTCACGCAAAACCGAGTTCATATTGGGGCGCATGTATGCCCAGGGCCGTATAACGTCGGCGCTTCGGCCTCCGGCGCACGACCCGCGCATCGTCCGTGTTCCGGATATCGGGAAGTTCACCCGCCACTAATACGCAGCACTTCGCGGTGCGTCGCGGTATACGCGATGGAAAGCGCCGCCTGTGCCAAGTATAAAGACCATTCAGATTTGGATTTGCGATGTGCGCGGGCAGCAGGTTGGCTGTCGGCGGCAGGGGAGCGATATGGCGGGTAGCAGGAAGAAGAAAGCGAGTTCCAAGCGATCAGAGCCGGCACCTTTGGCACCCAATGCTTCGGCAGCCAACACCTCAGAGCCTGATACTTCGGAGCCCAATACTTCCGAATCCGATTCGTCCCAATCCGGATCGGGACGGCATGATTTTCGTCGGCAAGGGCACGAAGCCGGAATACCTGACGCTGAAGCTTGCCAATCGCCATGGGTTGGTCGCCGGTGCGACCGGTACCGGCAAGACCGTCACCTTGCAAATTCTGGCCGAGGGCTTTTCGCGCGCCGGTGTTCCGGTGTTTGCCGCCGATATCAAAGGCGATCTGGCCGGCATTGGCCGCGGTGGGTGAGGCCAAGGAGGCATTCGTCAAGCGCGCGACGGAACTCGGCATCGACTATCAGATCGACGAATTTCCGGTGGTGTTCTGGGACCTTTTCGGCGAGCAGGGCCATCCGATCCGCACCACGATTTCGGAGATGGGGCCGCTGCTGCTGGCGCGGCTGCTTGGTCTCAACGAGGTACAGGAAGGGGTGCTCAATATCGCGTTTCGCGTCGCGGATGAGCAGGGCCTGCTGTTGCTTGATCTGAAGGATCTGCGCGCGATCCTCGGCTTCGTCGCGGAGCAAGGCTTCCGAACTCACCGCGCTGTACGGCAACGTTTCCAAGCAGTCGATCGGGGCAATTCAGCGCCAGCTTCTGGTATTGGAGAACCAGAGCGCGGACGAAATTCTTCGGCGAGCCGGCATTGGCGCTGGCCGACTTCATGCGGATCGATCGCGACAGGCGCGGCTACATCAATATCCTGGCCGCCGACAAGCTGATGGAAAATCCGCGGCTCTACGCCACATTCCTGCTGTGGCTGCTGTCGGAATTGTTCGAGGAACTGCCCGAGGTCGGCGATCCGGAAAAGCCGAAGCTGGTGTTCTTCTTCGACGAGGCGCATCTGCTGTTCGACGACGCGCCCAAGGCGCTGCTGGACAAGATCGAACAGGTGGTGCGGTTGATCCGCTCGAAGGGTGTCGGCGTCTATTTCGTCACGCAAAATCCGCTCGACGTCCCGGAGGAGGTGTTGGCGCAGCTTGGCAACCGCGTGCAGCACGCGTTGCGTGCCTTCACGCCGCGAGATCAGCGCGCGGTGCAGTGCGGCGGCGGAAACATTCCGGCCGAATCCGGAGCTCGACACCGCGCAGGTGATCACCGAACTTGGCAAGGGCGAGGCGTTGGTTTCGTTCCTGGAAGGCAATGGCACGCCGTCGGTGGTCGAGCGCTGCCTGGTCCGGCCGCCGACGGCGCGGCTTGGGACCGATCACGCCGCGAGGAGCGCGCGGCGATCATTGCGGACAGCCCGGTCAAGGGCAAATACGACCAGGCGGTCGACCCCGAGTCGGCCTATGAGGTGTTGCAGAAGCGGGTCGCCGAGCGATGCGGCCGCCGCCGAGGGCGAGGGCGCGTCGGGCGGCGGCATTCTCGGCAGCGTCGGTGGTTTTCTCGGCGGCCTGTTCGGCACCACGCGCACGCGCGGCGAACGGCTCTCGACCACGCAGGTGGTTGCGCGCGAAGTCACCCGCTCGGTCACCAACCGCGTGCTCGGCCAGATCGCCGCCGATATCGGCAAGTCGATCGGCGGCCGGACCGGTCGTCGGTCGGCCGCGCGATCGTGCGCGGCACGCTGGGCGGCATTTTGCGGCGCTGACAAACTGGAAATCGCGGGTCGCTCTGATAAAACGCGAAACGCAAATGTCGTGGCCCGCGCCATGTCGGCCGCGGCCTGACCCGTCCCTGTAAAGGAGTTGCCGATGACCTCGCCGTCGCAAGACCCTTCCGGCCGTACTCGACAAGATCGATGCCGATCTCGACAAGGCGCTCGACCGGCTGTTCGCCTTCATGCGGATCCAATCGATCTCGACCGATCCGGCCTATGCCGCGCAGTGCAAGGCCGCAGCCGAATTCGTCGCTCAGGATCTCGGCAGCATCGGGTTTGATCACCAGTGTGCGGCCGACCGCGCGGGCATCCGGTGGTCATCGGCGAAGGGTGGCAATGGCGGAACGGCAATGCGCCGCACGTGCTGTTCTACGGCCACTACGACGTGCAGCCGGTCGATCCGCTCGATCTGTGGGAGACGCCGCCGTTCGAGCCGCGCATCGCGACGCTTGCCGACGGCCGCAAGAGCATCGTGGCACGCGGCGCCTGCCGACGACAAAGGCCAGGTGATGACCTTCGTCGAAGCCTGCCGCGCCTACAAGGCGGTCACGGGCGCACTGCCGCTGCCGATCACGATGATGATCGAGGGCGAGGAGGAGTGCGGCTCGAAACATCTGTTCGGCTTCGTCAAGGACAATGCGGCAGGAGTTCAAGGCCGATCTCGCGCTGGTGTGCGACACCAGCATGTGGGACGCCGAAACCCCGTCGGTCACCACCTCGCTGCGCGGTCTGGTCTACGAGGAGGTGCAGGTCACCTGCGCCGACCGCGATCTGCATTCCGGACTGTTCGGCGGCGCGGCGCAGAACCCGACTGCGGGTGCTGGCGCACATCCTCGGCCGACATGCATGACGACAACGGCCACGTCACCATTCCCGGCTTCTATGACGGCGTCGCCGGAACTGCCGGCGGACATCAAGCGCCGATCTCGCAAGGCCTCGGCCTGACGGCGGAGAAGTTCCTCGGCCAGGTGGGCCTGAAGGAGCCGGCCGGCGAGACGGACCGGATGCATGATCGAGCAGATCACCACGCGGCCCGACCGCGGAGATCAACGGCATCATCGGCGGCTACACCGGCGAGGGCGCGAAGACCGTGATCCCGGGCGAGGCGATCGCGAAGGTGTCGTTCCGGCTGGTCGGCGATCAGGATCCCGGATAAGATCCGCGAGGCGTTCCACGCCTTCGTGCGCGCGCGCCTGCCAAAGGACTGCAAGGTGGAATTCAAAAGCTTCGCCGACGCCGCGGCGATCCAACTGCCGTTCGACAATCCGGCGCTTGCCAAGACCCGCGCGGCACTCGAACAGGAATGGGGCAAGAAGGCGGTCACTGTCGGCGGCGGCGGCTCGATCCCGATCATCGGCGATTTCAAGCGCGTGCTGGGCATGGACACGATCATGGTCGGCTTCGCGCTCGACGACGATCGCGTGCATTCGCCGAACGAGAAATACAATCTCAATTCATTCCACAAGGGCATGCGAAGCTGGGCGCGCATCCTCGCGGCGCTGGCGGGCTAAACCGTCACGCGCGATAGCGCCGGTCATTGAGAAGAATCGCTGTCACAGCCGCCCCGCCAGCGACAGCAGCGCGCTCAGCACCAGGCTGACGATGACGGCGGTGGCCAGCGGGATGTAGATGCGAATCCGGCCGCGTTCGATCACGATATCACCGGGCAGCCGGCCGAGACCGATTTTGGTCAGCAGCGGCCATAAAATGCCGATAACAATCAGCACCAATCCAAAAATGATCAGAAAACGGGTCAAACCCATGGGCTGGCTTTCGTGCTTACGGGGTATTTTGAGAAGTTGCCGGCAGACCGGTCCTATCACGTAATCGGCACATTTCGGACCGATATTACCGGGTGACACGATTCACCGGCGTCGGTCCGCCTGCATGCGGCAAGTTGCACGCGGAACCACTGCCAGTGATGAGCGTTCCGCCGGTTAAGTCGTGCGTGGTCCCGACTTTCGAGATCGCGCACTAGAGTTCAATTCAGGCAGATTGAATCGCCGTAACCATCTAATATCTTGGTTTGTCGTATGATCTTATCGGAAAAGTCTGCAACTTTTCCGGATCATACTCTAAGACCAGCGAAGAGGAGAAACCCCATGGCGTTTCGAGTCTATTCGGGCCCGCGCGGCTCCGAGGAAATTTCGCCGGTTCACAAGGACCGATATCTTTACAAGGAACTCAGTTCGCTTGACGAGGCACTAGGCTGGGCCCGTCATCTGCACAATGACGGTCACGTCGCACTTCTTATCGAGGGTGACGACGGCACCAAACTGACCAAGCGCGAGATTGCCGCGGCCCTGGGTCATCCGGAAACCATCGCGCACAAGTCGTCGGCCGCCTGACGGCGTTCTGCTGTCAAATTTTCAGTGTCGTGAGCCCGCTCAAGTCGCGCATGATTGCGGCCGGGGCGGGCTCGGCATATTCATCAGGCAGTTGTGATCGGTTGACCCAGACCGCATGAAAGCCGAAGGCGCCCGCGCCCATGACGTCCCAGCGATTGGATGATACGAAGACCACATCCTGCGGACTGATCTGGAAATGGTTGGTGACAAGCGCGTAGACCTCCCGCCGCGGTTTGTAGATGCGGATCGTGTCGACCGACAGCACCGCATCGAGATCGCCGCCGATCTTGGCGGCAGCGACTGCACTTCCCAGCATCGTTGGCGAGCCATTTGACAGGATGGCGGTGCTATGGCCCTGGGCCTTAAGCGCGGCCAGCGCCGCGCGGGCATCCGGAAAGGCATCGAGGATGCGATAGGCGTCAAGCAGCGCAGGCTTGAGCCCACGGTCTACGGAGGGCACCCGCGCGAAGGCGTAGTCCAGCGCGCGTTCGGTCAGGGTCCAGAATTCGGTGTATTGGCCGGCGAGTGTCGACGTCCAAGTGTACTCCAGTTGCTTGGTGCGCCACACCTCGGAGAACCGGTCGGCATCGGGACCGGCGGCGGCGCGATGGCGTCCGATCGCGGCATGGACATCGAACAAGGTTCCGTAGGCATCGAAAACAAAGGCGCGCGGCATGCGGCAGTCCTCCCAACAGCGTTTCGACAACCTTGGCGGGTTGAGTTCCGCCATGCCCAGTCACAATTTGATGTGCTGCGACGTCCTTCGAAAAGTCTGCAACTTTTCGGGATCATGCAGTCATTTTTGCCGCATAATCTGGTCCGAAAAGTCTGCAACGTTTCGGGATCATGCATTCATTTTTGCCGCATGATCTGGTCCGACAGTCTGCAACGTTTCGGGATCATGCATTCATTTTTGCCGCATGATCTGGTCCGACAGTCTGCAACGTTTCGGGATCATGCATTCATTTTTGCCGCATGATCTGGTCCGAAAAGTCTGCAACTTTTCGGGATCATGCAGTCATTTTTGCCGCATGATCTGGTCCGAAAAGTCTGCAACTTTTCGGGATCATGCAGTCATTTTTGCCGCATGATCTGGTCCGAAAAGTCTGCAACTTTTCGGGATCATGCAGTCATTTTTGCCGCATGATCTGGTCCGAAAAGTCTGCAACTTTTCGGGATCATGCTTTATGGTGCGGCAAATTTTGCCGCAGGGAGATAACGCCGATGGTGGCTGACAACAGCCCGACCAAGACCTGGACCTTCTTCGAGAATGACTGGCATGAGGGCAACACCGCGATCATGGGCGTGCGAACGCACGCGGTCTGGCTCGGCTCGATGGTGTTCGACGGGGCCCGCTCATTCGAGGGGGTTACACCGGATCTCGATCTGCATTGTGCTCGGGTCAACAAGTCCGCCGAGCGCTTTCTGCTCAAGCCGGTGGTGGCGAAGGACGCATGGATGGGCCTGGCCGCAGAGGGCCGCAAGAAGTTCAGTGCTGACGCCGCGCTCTACATCCGCCCGATGTATTGGGCGGAAGAGGGCGCGCCCGGAGGCGTGCGGCATGACCCGGAATCGACCAATTGGTGCCTGACGCTCTATGAGGCGTCGATGCCGCCACCGGCCGGCATGTCGTTGACGCTCTCGCCGTTCCGCAAGCCGACGCTGGAGACCGCGCCGGTCGAAGCCAAGGCTGGCTGCCTCTATCCCAACAATGCCCGCGCGCTGATCGAGGCGCGCAACCGCGGCTTCGACAATTGCCTGATGTGCGACATGCTCGGTAATATTGCCGAGCTTGCGACTGCGAATGTCTTCATGGCCAAGGACGGCATCGTCTACACGCCGGCGCCGAACGGGACGTTCCTCAACGGCATCACCCGGCAGCGGATCATTTCGCTGCTGCGTGGCGCCGGGGTGGAGGTCGCCGAGGCGAAGCTGCACTATCGCGATTTTGAGAATGCCGATGAAATTTTTTCAACCGGCAACTATTCGAAGGCGTCGCCGGTCGTGCGCATCGGCGATCGGGCGCTGCAACCAGGGCCATTCTATCGCAAGGCGCGCGATCTTTATTGGGACTATGCGCATAGCTGAGCCTTGCGGTCGGCATCAGAGCACGGCTTGCCGGGATAGATGCGTGGGATGACGCGGCCGCGGGTGTCATAGACGCGGGCGAGCACAACGCCGTCGCGTTTGATTTCAACCAGCACGCGTGCATCGAGCCGCACGCAATAGAATGTGCCGAGCGCGATGGCGAAATCGACACCCTTCGGATCGTAGGTGAGATCGAAGTCGCGGCCGAGCACGACCTTGGCCGGTGGATGCGGCCCGCACACCGCAACGCGCCAGGGCCGGTCCTTGGGCCTTGTCTCATGATGACCAGCAAGCCAGGTGAGCAGGCCTTGCGCCGCTTGTTTGAATGACAGGCCCCAATAATCCAGCATGTATTGCCGCTCGGCGTCGCGCACTCCTCCGGCCACGCGGTTGAAGTGGATGTATTCATAAGGATGCAGCCGCGTCATGTCTGCGATCGGGAGTGCAAGGCCGACGGCAATGACCGCGGCGGCCAGCAATGCGGCCGACCGGAAACGGCGCCACAGATTTTCGATGATCCAGGCGCCGGCAAGGCCGGCGAGAACGGCCAGCGGTGGCAGAATGAAAACGAAATGGCGCAGGCCATTGTACATCGCCGGACGGAGCAGGATTGTCAGCAATACTGGCGCAAGGGCGGCAAGCGCCAGGCACAAGAGAACCGCGCGGCGATTGGTGGCGATGTCGCGCCGCATTGCCGCGAACATGTTTCCAGCAGCGCCGCCGACGCCAAGCACAATCAGCATCTCCGGCAATTTCAGTGCCAGCAGAACCGGCAGATAGTGACGCGGCATTTCGGTGACGGTGATCAGGCGGCCGCCGAACATTTCGTGCCAAGGCTCCTCGAAGAAGTGCGAGAAATAGGTGAGGGCATGAAAAGGTGCGAGTGGGTCCACAATCGACCACGGCCAGACCAGCAATACGATTGCATAGGCGATGATTAGCGCCGGCAGCAGTGCAAGGACGAAATGGCCAAGTCCAATGGCGGCCGACCTGAATGAGTGTCGCCGAGTAGCATGGGTGATGACCAGCGCGAGCGCCGGCAGTACGTACAACGCGGACAGTACCGCCATGATCCGGGTCCCGAGCGCCAGACCGAGGCCGGCGGCAAAAGCAAACCGGGCCGACCAAGATGGCCGCGGATAATCTTCCAGGACCCGGACGATGCCATAAAGCAGGATCGTCATCGCAACCGCGAAGGGGCCGTCCTTGGCGTTGATGAACATATGCCCGTAATACAACGGGCAGGTCGCCAACACGGCGAGCGCCAGCGTGCCGGCGAGCGGTCCCCCGGTTCGGCGTGCGATCCGCCATGTCACGGCCAATCCGATCAGACCGACCAGCGCGCCGAGGAGGCGGCGGGTCTCGAACAGTCCGAATGGCAGGACCTTGGCCGCGAGTGCCGCGGCCATGTCGAAGCCGCCGCCGTAGCGGTAGAGATTGACAAAGCTGAAAGCGCTGCGGTCGCTGAAGCCGGAGCCATAAAACGACAGCAGCAGGTCGCCATACTGCGAATGGGTGTAGTCGTCCCAACCCAGGCCGTAGTCGCGAAAGGTGAGGGCGGCGATGACGGCCGTGACCAGCAGGATCACGATGGCGAATCGGTCACAGGCCCGGTTGAAGCCCGAGGGAGGCGTCATCGGATGAGAAAGGTCGGCGCCTGTCACGATCGATGTCCGCACGCTGGAGCAAAAAAGCGGGGCTCAGGGCCCCGCTTTCAGATTCGATAGGTCCACATTGGTGCGGATCGCTTGGGACGAAGGCGAGATTATTTGGTCGCCGCGTCGTACATTTCGACGACGTAGTCCCAGTTGACCAGATGGTCGACAAAGGCCTTGAGATAGTCGGGGCGCCGGTTGCGATAGTCGATGTAGTAGGAATGTTCCCAGACATCGCATCCGAGGATCGGGGAGGCGCCGTGGACCAGCGGATTCTCGCCGTTCGGCGTCTTCATGACGGTGATCTTGCCGTCCTTGACGGCGAGCCAGCACCAGCCAGAACCGAATTGCGTCGCGCCGGCCTGGGCGAAATCTTCCTTCATCTTGGCGACCGAGCCGAGATCGGCAACGATCTGCTTCTCGAGGTTCGCCGGGATCTTGTCGCCGCCGCCGTTCGGCTTCATCCATTTCCAGAAATGGGTGTGGTTGTAGTGCTGTCCGGCATTGTTGAAGAGGCCGGCGTTCTTGCCGAACGAGCCCTTCACGACCTCTTCCAGCGACTTGCCCTCCCATTCGGTGCCCTTAAGGAGGTTATTGCCGTTGTTCACGTAGGCCAAATGGTGCTTGTCGTGGTGGTATTCGAGCGTCTCACGCGACATGTAGGGCGCGAGCGCATCATGGGCGTACGGCAGTTCGGGCAGCGTAAATGACATAAGCTCCTCCTCGACGGTCGAATTTGCAGATCGGTGGTGAATATCCGCCTTACCGTTGATTTTAGGGTAACGGAACGGCGGTGCGATCGGTTCCGTAGGTGTTCCCGTTGCTTTAGTTAGAGCTTATGGACAGCCGGGGCAACGGATTGGACGGCGGAATTGTGGCTCCGGCTGTTAACGGGGTGTTTTAATGCACGTCACCGTTGCGTAAAATGCGCACCGGCCCCGGTTCGTGGCATCCACAGTTAAACAAGTTTATCAAAGAGGAATCGCCAATCCCCCACAGAACCATCAATAATCACCGGGAAAACTCTTGCGGTTGAAATAGAACGAGTAGAAGGTTCACTAATAGCGCTTGGGATAAGGGTATTTCGTGCCGTCTGGTTAGGACAATGGCACGGATTACCAGCCTGGGCGGGGAACGAGGTTTCGGTTCGGCACGACAGTGTTGGATGATGCTGAACCCGGGCAGCGGATGGAGCGTTCTGCCCAGATTATGCGCTAGCGCGGGGAACTGAGGCGAATGTCGGTGTTGGTTCTGGTACTCGGCGTCGTCGCCACATTGACCGGTATCGGGGCCGTTGGCTTCGGCCTTCCGAACGGCGATTCGACCGTCGGTAATGCGGCAATTATTGCCGGTACCACGATGCTGGTCGGCGGTCTCGTGTTGATCGGGCTTGCAGCGGCGATCGGTCAGTTGCGACGGATCGCCGACGGCTTGGCTGTAAGCGGTCCGGAACAAAGGGTTGGACGTGGCGAGATCCCGGAAATGATGCCAAATCCGGCAGCGCATCCGGAGCGACCGCCGGCCATGCCTGAGTCACCGATGCCGATGCCAATGGCGCCCGGCGGCGGTCCGGGCCCGTCGCGGATCCCATTTCCAGCGCGGCCGTCCTCGCGGATGCCGCCGGCAGAGCCGCCGATGCCGGAACAATACGCGGAAGAACCGCCACCGCAGCGCGCGCCAGTGGACGTCTCCGCGCGGGCAATCGAGCGGATGCGATCCAATATCGGTCGCGCGGGCCAACGGCCGCCGGAACCGGCATCGCCGCCGGCGGCACCGGCGCCACCGCCATTTGTACGCCAGGGACGCACGCCGCCAGTTCGGGGCGGCAATGGTGCAGTCCCGGTGGAGGAAGAGAGAAGTTTTGCGGAACCGCCGCCGTCCGAAGGTGAATTTGAATCGGAACGTTCTAAACCGCCCTATGCCGAGGCACCGCCGACGGCAGAGCCCGGCCTCGGCGAGCCGCGTGCGCGGCCAGGAATGTTCGATACCCTTTGGCCGCCCGAAACGCGTTCGGGAAAACAGCGCGCGGAAGAACCGGCGGCTTCGACGCCGCCAATGATTGTTCCGCCGCGGGTTGGCACGGCGCGGCATGAGCGCGAGCCAGAAGCCCCGGGCTTTGCACCGCCGCAGCAGCCGCTCGGAAATCGTTCAGCCAGCGAACAACATCCCGCTGGTCGCGGTGACGCGCAGGCTGTCGCGATCCTGAAATCCGGTGTGGTCGACGGCATGGCCTACACGCTCTACACCGACGGTTCGATCGAAGCCCAACTCGCGAGCGGGACGGTGCGGTTCGCATCGATCGGCGAGTTGCGGGCGCATCTCGATCAGAATACCCAATCCTGACCGCTCATTTAGGTCCTATAATTTGACACTGAGCGCCGCTGCCGCGCTTGGCGTCAGGCCGCGAGCGAACCGCCTGTGACCTTGATCGCAAAGGCATAGGCCAACGCGATCTCTTCCAGCCGATCGAAGCGGCCGGCGGCGCCGCCATGGCCGGCATCAAGATTGGTCCGGAACAGCAAAATATTTTCATCGGTTTTGGTTGCGCGCAGACGCGCAACCCACTTCGCCGGCTCCCAATAGGTCACGCGCGGATCCGTCAGCCCTGCGAACACCAGCATCGCCGGATAATCCTGGGCGCGTACATTTTCGTAGGGCGAGTATGACAGGATGGTGCGGAAGGCTTCCGGATCGGTAATCGGATTGCCCCATTCAGGCCATTCCGGCGGTGTCAGTGGCAGCGTGTCGTCGAGCATGGTGTTCAAGACATCGACAAACGGCACCTCAGCGATGATGCCGGCATAGAGGTCGGGACGCATGTTGGCGATCGCGCCCATCAGCGTACCGCCGGCGGATCCGCCATCGGCTACGATGCGATCCCGCGCGCACCATTTGTTATCGATCAGATATTCAGTGGCGGCGATGAAATCGGTGAAGGTGTTGACCTTGTGCCCTAGCTTGCCATTGCGATACCAGCGCCAGCCTTTTTCGGTGCCGCCGCGCACGTGGGCGATGGCAAAAACAAAGCCGCGATCGACCAGCGACAGCCGTGAAATACTAAAACTCGGCGGGCTCGACAGCCCGTAGGCGCCATAACCATAGATCAGGCACGGCGCGGTGCCGTCGATCGGTTGCCCCTTTCGGTGCAAAAGCGAGATTGGAATGCTCTCGCCGTCGGGGGCGAGTGCCTGGATGCGGCGTGTCACGTAGTCCGCGGGGTTGTGGCCGCTTGGAATCTCCTGGCGCTTGCGCAATTCGCGTTGGCGCGTGTTCAGGTCATAGTCCCAAACCTCGGCCGGTGTCGTCATCGAGGAATAGGTCAGCCGTAAATTGTCGGTTGCGAATTCATAACCGGGATCAACTCCGAGCGAGTAGGCTTCCTCCGTGAACGCGATGATATGTTCGTCGCCGGATTGCAGTTGGCGCACGATGATGCGCGGCAGGCCATCCTCGCGTTCCAGCCTGATAAGCCATTTCTCGAACACGACGTAAGCGACGATAAACACCCCTTGACGGTGGGGGACCAAATCCTGCCATGCCGTGCGGCCCGGCTTCGCCAATGGCGCCCAGACAATCTTGAAATCCTCGGCGCCGTCGGCATTGGTGCGGATGATGAGCGCATCCTCGCCAAATAACGCCGGATGGTGTTCGACGTCATATTGGACCTGGGTTTCGCTTGGCGCGACGAGAAAAGGCTCGGCCCCGGGCCTTGTCAGATCGATCATCCATGATTCGGAAGTCTCATGATCATGGATCGAGACTTCAGCGAAGCGATACGATTGGGTCTCCGACAGCGATACAAACACCGCGGGGTTTGAGTCCTCCAAGACCAGCACGTCGTCGCTCACGGGCGTTCCAAGACGATGCCGATAGACGGCGAACGGACGGTGGTGGGCGTCAATACGGACATAGAAAAACGACGACGTGTCGCTGGCCCAAACCACCGAGCCGTAGACGTCGGGAACAATGTCGGAAAGATCATTCCCGGTCGCGAGGTCGCGGACCCGGGCCGTATAGAGTTCCGAACCGGAATCGTCCGCCGACCACGCAAGCAGCCGATGATCAGGCGAGTGTCGTGTGGCGCCAAAATGAAAATAGCTCTTGCCTTGGGCAAGCGCATCACCGTCGAGAAGCAGCGCCTCCGCGCCGCCACTGCGCGGCCGGCGGCAGATCAACGGGTGCTGACCGCCTTCGCGATATCGGAGGTAATAGGCAAAACCGCCGTCCGCGGACGGCACAGTGGAATCGTCCTGTTTGATCCGCCCCTTCATTTCGGCAAACAACTTGGCCTGCAGCGGTTCAGTGTCCGCGAGCATGCGCTGACAATAGGTGTTTTCCTGCTGCAGATAGGCCAGGATCGCGGGATCGAGCGCACTCGGGTCGCGCATAACCTCCTGCCAATTCTCTGCCCTTAGCCAGGCAAAGTCATCGGTCAGAGTGATGCCGAAATGGTCCGACGTGGTCGGTCGGGATTCCGGGCGCGGCGCGGCAGGCTGGCGGGCCGTATCGTCCATGTTGATCTTGTCGCTGAGGTTTCATTTGTGCGCGTCGCGCGACGGGGATTTCATTGCAAACAAGCTCCGTCTCGGCGGTTCGTTCCGGCTAGACGGTTTTTGGCTGCAATCGAGCTCGGGATCTGTTGTTCGGGACATCCTGAGATGCCCGTGTTGAATGACACGTCTCCGGCCGAGGCAAGCTCTAACGCAGGCTTGCTGCCGAAGCAACGTTCTAAAACGAATGATTTCGACAGTCCTGGCGCGCGACCTCGAACCTTTGCGATCAATTCAACGTCATCCGCCAACATGCTGATTTAGCGGAAAAAATTTGCGCGGCCCTCAACCGGTCAGGCCAAATTCCTAATCCTTCTCGTCGGTATCCGGCTTGAACTGCAGCGCATGACCATTGATGCAATAGCGCTGGCCCGTCGGCTTTGGGCCGTCGGGAAAGACGTGGCCGAGATGGGCATCACAACTCGCGCAGCGCACTTCAACGCGACGCATCAGCCACGACCGGTCTTCGTGCTCGTTGATCGCGTCATTTTCTACGGGGGCATAATAACTCGGCCAGCCGGTGCCGGATTCGAACTTCGTGTCGGAGGAAAACAATTCGCTGCCGCAACAGACGCAATGAAACATACCGTCGCGTTTTTCGTCCCAGTGCGGACCGCTGAAGGCGCGTTCGGTGCCATGCTCTCGGGTTATGTGGAATTGCTCCGGGGTCAATTCCTGCCGCCATTCCGATTCGGATTTTTGCACTTTCGGACGGGCTTTGGTGGTTGAACTCATCGGCGGATCCTCCAAGCTATCGAGTTGCGATCGGGCCATCGGCGCACTCAGGACCTTTTTAGACTGCGAACCGTTCAAGGGCCGGTGGTGCTGTCGATACTTACCGCCTTTAGTGTTCAAAGCGAAAAGGCCCGCAATATCTAACTATTGTCCGTGCAAACGGCGACCCATAATCACCGTTTCGTTATCCTTCGCCTTCACCACAGCTTACGCGATTGTCCAAATACGGTACATCCGGTCGGAATCTGCACGACTTTTTGGCCGCGCTAGTATACAAATCTATCGAAATCTTTTTGTGGCCGTTTGTATTCAGTGCTTGCATTGCCAAACCAACATCGGTAAAAGCCGTTTTACTTTGGCCTTAGTGTTTAGGGACAGTCGTTATCGAATAACAATCGGCCAAACCAGATTAGCACATCGTAGAATCAAGAACTTTGCCGCGCCAACCTGCACAGTTGGGAGGGGCAATGCTAGACAATTTCGCGGAGCTACTCATGAGCGGAACGTCCGAAAGCGATCCTCTGATCGAACTCACGGCGGAGATTGTTTCCGCCTATGTGAGCAACAATTCCGTGCCGGCCACCGATATTTCCGGCCTTATCAGCCAGGTTCATTCCTCACTGGCGCGGATTTCGACCGGACAAGCCGAGATTCAGAGCGAACCGCTACGTCCCGCCATTGCGGTCAAGCGCTCGATTACCCCGGATCACATTGTCTGTCTTGAGGATGGCAAGAAGTTCAAGTCGCTGAAGCGGCACTTGCGAACGCAATACAGCATGACGCCCGAGCAATATCGCGAAAAATGGGGGCTGCCGCCGGATTATCCGATGGTGGCGCCGAATTACGCTGCAGCGCGCTCGGAGCTTGCGAAGCAGATGGGCCTCGGCCAGCAAAGGCGCCGTCGGGCCCGCTGATCGGCGACGTTCCGGAGCATCCTTTCCGGCGGCGCTGGCAAAATTCTCTCGCGATACAAACTGCCGTACGGCTCCACGGCAGTTTTTTTATTGATTTGCCGGATCAACGCAGCGCTCCGCCGGGGCATTCGCAATCACGGTTCGTGGCGGATCCGCGGTGATCGGTCTTATGCGCGTGCCCTTGACTCCGACACACGGCAAATGTTCGGGTTGAAATTAGGACGAGTGTCCTCAGATTTCACTTTCTGGCTGCCGCAAGCTCGCGCCCACTTTCCATTATACAATTATATTTCAACTGCTTAATGCCTGACGGAAAAACTTATCCCCGGCCGGGAAATTCATGCAATATTAGGTGCGTATTCCTAGTTGAGGCGCCCATGCGAGACCCGAACTGCGAACCCATCCCTGCCGTCAACCCGAGGTCCCAAACCGTGGCTGTCCCGCTTCGAATAGCGGCCAGCGCTACAAGCCATTGGCTGCTTATGCCGATTGAACACGCAATCATCGATGTCTTCGAAATCCGGGCGACCGATCTGCGGGGGCGCGGCCGCGGCCCGGCCCGAGTCGCGTTCGCGCGGCAGTGCGCGATGTATGTCGCTCACGTCACCTTCGGCCGCAGTTACAGCGAGGCCGGCCGGCTATTCGGTCGTGATCGCACCACCGCGGCCCACGCCTGCCGCATTGTCGAAGATCGCAGAGACGACCCGGACACGGATGCGATTGTGCGGCTGATCGAATACCTGGCGCAGGATGAAGCGCCGCCGCTATCTTTCCCGGAGAGCGGCAAATGAAGACTTCCGAGGAAAACGCCGCGCCTTCCGCATGCGGGGCCCACGCCGCCGCAGGCCGAGATCGATCCGCAGCGCGCCCAGCATTTGCGCGCGGTTCATACCGTGATCAGCACCGAAGACGGTTTGCGCGCGGTCGTCATCGACGAAGGTGAAAGTCCTTTGGCGTGGCTTGCGCGGCGCAAGGGCCGCGACGGCCGCACCATGATCGATCCGGCACAATTGCAGGCTGGCGAGCGTCTACGCGCGGAATTCACCCGCGCCCAGTTGATGGCCCGCACCACCGCCAACTGGTCAGCGCCGATCGCACAGGCCGGGCGCGGCGCAGGTTCCGACCGGTCCGGCGCTTTTACAGATGCAGTTATTGCCGCGCGCCAGACCGTACGGCAGGCGCTCGACGCCGTCGGCCCGGAATTCTCCGGGCTGTTGCTCGATGTCTGCTGTTTCTTGAAGGGGCTGGAGGATGTCGAACGCGAGCGTGGCTGGCCGGCCCGCTCAGCCAAGGTGGTCCTGCAATTGGGGCTCGATCGGCTGGTGCGCCATTTCGGCTATGGCGTCAAGGCGCGAGGACCGCGATCCGCCTCGGTCAGGACCTGGCTTGCACCCGGTGCCGCCTTTGTCGTCGATGGCGAGTGAATGCGGTCGACATGCCGGCGATCGGTCAGGCCGCCTGCGCCAGCGCGGCACGGGAATCGGTGCGCATGCGCTCGACCATGGAACGGAAGCCGTTGGAGCGCTGTGGGGTCAGATGCTCGCGCAATCCGAGATGTTCGAAGACTTCGGCAGCGTCACGCGACAGGATTTCCTGCGCCGGCCGACCGGAATAGAGCGCAAACAGAATGGCGATGAGGCCGCGGACGATATGGGCATCGCTGTCGCCGGCGAAACGCAGGACCGGTTCGCCGGTATCTCCGCGCTCGACGGTGGTCGCCAGCCAGACCTGACTGGCGCAGCCGCGGACCTTGTTGGCTTCGGTGCGGTCCGAGTCGGCAAGCGGTGGCAGATCGCGACCCAATTCGATCAGGTAACGATAGCGGTCGTCCCAGTCTTCGAGCAGTTCGAAATTGTCGATGATGTCGTCGATCGTCATGTCGCTGTTGTCGCTTCCCGCCAGTTGCCGGCCTGCCATCATGCCACAATGTGATATGGGGTCGGTATAGCCGGCCGGGAACCGCCGATGAAGGCGGATTTAGCGAAAATGCCGCGATCGCGGCAATTTCCTTTCAATGAATGCGCTAGGGCTCGGTCCGCCGGGCGTGGCGTGCGGGCCCAGCCTCATTGGGACCACGCCAATTCGGGCCGAGGTCTCCGGGCGCCAAAGTATCGTTGTTCGGCCGGGCCGTCGGCAACGGGACGCCAGCGGTTCGCGCGGCCGAAGTGTCCGCGTTGTTAGGTGCACCGCCTTTCGCGGCGATGCGCTGGGTTATGAACTCGTAGAGCAGTTTGGCATTCGTTTGAGCGCGCTCACCGATAGCGGCAGCGGCGTGTGAGCCAAAAACACAGGCTTCGGGTTGGCGGCCGCAAAAGTCACGCAGGTCGGAGACCGTTCCGAGTGCCGCCGTCACGGCCTCGCCGGCATTGACCTTGGGCGCCGAATTGTCTTTCGCGCCGCCGACCGGCAGCAGCACGAGCACAACACCCAGCCAAAATACCATCCTCAGCAAAAATATCATGTCGACACCCGTTCCCCATGCGGTGTTCTTCACCGCTTGTTGCAAAGGCAGTCGTGTAGCCTTTCAGGCCCATCTCGTGGGTCCGGGACCATTGTCTCAGGGCATTGGTGAAATTCTGCAAACAAACTGCGGATAATTTGAAATTTCGCAGTTTTGCTAAATGTTGAATGAACGTCGGTTCCGGACCTGTCTGATCTGACCAACGCGCGCCGGAATTGGCGCGGAACGGGCGCAGGATCGTCGGTCCGTTGCCGATTATCGCAGCGCCGCAGGCCGCGTTGGCAACGAACCATTCACCATTGCGAACGTTCGGCCGCGTCCGAGGCCGGATGGAACCACGATTGGACGATTGCGGAGGCGCGAAAGGTGTCAGCCTTAGCGTTCGCTTAAGCGGCCTCTGACACGATGGCTGTCAGGGAAAATGGGGAGCGCGGTCCTGGGACGGACGCGCACGGGAACCGTTGAGCGTGCTCGCGACCATTCGCGATTGCCTTGAAGGGCTGGTGCATCCGTCAGCGCAGCACGATGCGCCGACGGCGGCGCGCCATGGCGCGTTCATCGCACCGCGGCTGGTCGGCAGTGTGGTGGCGCTGGCGGCGCTTCCACTCTATTTCGCGATTCGCGGCATGCCGAGCCTGCTCGAACTGCTGATCTTTGCATGGCTGGTCGTGCCGGTGGTCGTTGCCTATTTCCTGTCGCGCACGGGGCGATATGAATACGCCTATCTTCTGTCAGCCCTGGCACTCACGGGTCTGGTGACGGTGGTGGTATCTCGGACTGGCGGCATCAGTTCCTTCGCAGCGGTCTGGTTCGTCATCGTTCCCCTGGAAGCGTCGCTGTCCGGTTCGCGTCGCGTTGTGTTGCTGGCATCGAGCCTGGCATTCAGCGCAATCGGGTTCCTCATTATTGTCGGAGCGACGGGATTGTTGCCGCCTGCCGGATCCTGGGACCATCAGCTCAGCGCGTTGATGGCGCTCGGCGTCATTTCATCGGCATTTTACGTCACCGGGCTAGCGTTCGGCACCGAGGTGTTCACGCGCGGTTTTGACACGACCGGAACTGGCGCGGCCGGCCACGGCGCGGAAGACCAGTTGCGTGTCCTCGTCAACAACATGACCGATGTCGTCACCCGTCACGGCAACAATGGCGCGGTGCTGTTTGTTTCGCCGACGGTAGAGGACATGATGGAAGTCCGGCCCGTCGCGCTGCTCAACCACGGCCTGTTCGAACGGGTTTTGGTCGCGGACCGCCCGGCCTATCTCAAGGCAATCGGCGATGCCGCCGTGCTCGGCGGTGTTCATACCGCAGAACTTCGGGTCCGGCGGCAGGCTCCCGCGGCGGCGGGCGAAGCGGGAGGCGAATTCATCTGGATCGAGCTGCGTTGCAGGCCGCTCGATGAACTCGCGTCCGATCACGACCGGCCGCAGCGGCGCGATGTGGTTGCCGTGTTGCGGGATGTGACGGCGCGCAAGCAGCAGGAACTCACCAACAGCGAAGCGCAGGCGGAGGCCGAGCGGATCAATGCCGCCAAAAGCCAATTCCTGGCCACCATGAAGTCATGAGTTGCGGACGCCGCTCAATGTCATCATCGGCTTTTCGGACATGTTGGGAAAGGAAGAGGCCCTGCGCATCGATGTCACGCGCCGCCAGGACTATGCCCATTTGATCGACGAATCAGGCCATCATCTTCTGGAGGTGGTCAACGGTCTCCTGGACATGTCCAAGATCGAGTCCGGAACCTTCATGATCAGGCCGGAGGCATTCGCGCCGGGGGCGGTCATTGCGCGCAATTGCGAATTGCTGCGCTTGAAGGCGCGCGAAGCCTGTCTCGATCTCAATATCCAACTTCCGGCTGATTTGCCGGAGATCGTGGCTGACCGTCGTGCGCTCAGTCAGATCATGCTCAATCTTTTGTCCAATGCGATCAAATTCACCAATCCCGGTGGCCGGGTGGCTGTGAAGGCTTCAATCCATGACGGAGCGCTTCAGATCATGGTGACGGATACCGGCCTCGGCATTGCGGCCGCGGATCTGCCGCGCATCGGCGATCCCTTCTTTCAGGCGCGTGGAACCTACGACCGTCGCCATGATGGCACCGGTCTCGGGCTTTCCATTGTGAAGGGCCTTGTGGCATTGCATGGCGGAACGGTCGGCATCCGCAGCCGGGTCGGCGAGGGCACTTGCGTCACCGTCACACTGCCGGTCAATTGTGAGGACCTCGCACCCAACGCCGCCGACAACTCTACATTCCGTTTGAAGCCGATCGCTCATGAGTCCGAAAACTGGGTCAAAAAAATTGCGTAATCCTTCTCCGCGGGCACGGCGCGCCGGCGCCATGAGAGTTGAAGACGTCGCTGCAACCAGCCTTGTCGCCTGTTGGGGCACGTGGCTTTTGGGTCTCGTCATGCGCCGCCCGAAGGACGTGATCGGTATCACCGCGGCGGCGGCCGCGATGATCGCGATCGCTGTCAATGCGCTCTTTCTACAAAAAGGTCCGCACCCGGCGCCGATTTTCGCCGCCAAGACGATTCGCGCGCTTGATCGCGATGCTGTCGGGTCGGTCAGGCCGATCTTGCCGCGCCCGCGGCCAGCGCAAACAACAGCCGTTCCGACACAAATCGGGGTATTGCGGCCGGCGGCGGTTCCGGTCGGAGATTCCGCGCGCGGTTCGGAGGCTGCGCCCCGCTCCCAGGTAGCGATTGTTACCGAAATCCAGCGCGAACTCGTGCGACGCGGCTTTTACGACGGAACCGTCGACGGGCTCTATGGACCCAAGACGGATGCGGCGATTCGTGATTTCGAACAGGCTGCTGGCATTAAAGCGAGCGGTGTCCCAAGCGAAGCGGTCTTGAAGACGATTACGCATTCCCCGATTCGTGCACGGGGAGCGGCGACGACGAATGATGCCGTCGCAAAACTACTCGCGCCTTCCCCGAAGTTGATGGCGGTCCAACGGGCGTTGACCGAATTCGGGTATGGTCAGATCGCTCCGACCGGCGTTTTCGATCCCGACACCAAGGCGGCGATCGAACGGTTCGAACGCGAACGCAATCTGCCGATCACCGGACAACCGTCCGATCGCGTGGCGCGTGAACTCTCAACTGTCACCGGGCGCCCGCTCGACTGATCGCGCGGCGCGTAATGGCACAGTCGTGTCAGTTGTGCGAGCGATGAGGCGCGGTGGCGATTTCGCACGCGCTGACAGGCCGTTCGGTTTGCCAGATCGCGATGAGCGTACGCTGCTGAAAGTTCGTTCCGGGCGTATCTGAGGGTTGCAGGCCCTGGTATGGGGCAATACGACAAGTCCAGGACACCGAGCGTTCCGATGATTTTAATCGGCATGCGGCGCTCAGGAAAAATCATGCGGTTGCAAAGGTCCGTATTCATGCCATTCGCTGATCATGCGTCTTAAATCTGAAATCTGGGTGTCGGCCTATTTGCGCCGCTGCAATATCGAGGGAGCTTTTGCCGCGGTGCGACGGCGCGGCGCTGCCGAGGCCGGTACGATCTTCATCAAGCTCAACCGGCTTGACGGTTCCGCAAATCTTTTTGGGCCGGCGCCGCAATCCGCATTCGAGGATGATCAGCCGGCGGATCGCCTATTTACCGCTTGTCTGGGACCGGATCCGTTGCCGGAGGCGAAGGTCGAAGATTATCTGGCGCGGGAAGTCCGTTTCGATCCCGATGTCTGGATTATCGAAGTCGAGGATCGCGGCGGCCGCCACTTCCTGGACCGCCTTGTCGCCTGAATCACCGAGTCCAGACGGGCAATTTGATCATCCGCATGATCGCATCCGAAAAGCCGGTCTCCTTTTCCGAATCAAGCGGTAGAGCGCTTTCAAGTTAAGCGGTATCATGAAAGGGCTCTAAATCCTTGTTTTGTCGCATTTCCGGACGGCGAACCGGTTTCCACTTCGCCTGGAAATGCTCTAGCTCTCATTCACCCGCCGCTCGGTATTTTGGACTTGAGCCCTTGCCGGCTGGAGCGCGTCCGGTCGCAATTGCGATAGCGGCCGGTGAGGCAGATTTTCCGCGGTCGGCCGGTCACCACGAGGGTCGGCTGCCTTCCAGATCTTGACCTGCACCGCAGCGGCTTCCGGCACGATCTGTTCATACAGTCTTGCCAGGTCGTAGACCCGGCGTACGGAGTGCCCGACTGTCGGGTTAAGAAACAGAAGGATGCGTTGCAGCATGTCGGCGCGCATACCGAGCGCCTTGGCGGCGACCAGGATCGGCTCTCCGAGAGTGTCATCGACGATTTGCTCGACCAGCGGGTGGGAGAGTTCGAGCGCCAGTCCGAGTTCCCTCAGGAAGATGTGACGTTGGTGCGTCAGCGCCGAAATCTCAAGCCGGCGCAGCGTGTCCGGTGCTGCCAGCCGATGCGGTTCGCCTGACAAATCCGCCGATACAAATTCAGCAGCCATCAGAATCAATTCGCGCTCTGTGGAATCGGCTTCGAAAAATAACGCCATCAGTTCGCGTGCCGTTGGCGTGTGGTGCGGTGGTGGGCTACCGATGGCATCATCCAAAACCGCGACATGATCAGTCGTGATCCCCGGTTCATCGCTTCGTTGCAACGTGTTCTCGGCCAAATCTGGATCGCAATCAGCGATTTCACATTCGCCAGCCGCATCGTATTCGCTGAGAGGACCGAGACGATCGATCATGGCCTTGAAATTGATCGCGGTAAGGCAGGACCCGTACTGCGATGTCTGGTCTGTCATGGCACGCCCCTCTCTCGCCAGCCGTTCCACCACCGCGCGAGGTGGGCGGTGATAGGTCGCAAGCTTGGCCGCAATCGCGGCCTTTACGGCCGGGCCAACCGCTTCAATCAACCGAAGTGCCAATTCGGCGTAATGATGTTCCTCGTCCGCCGTATGCGATGGCTTTTGCACATAAAGGTCAGTGAGCACCCGCAGCAATGTCGGCCTGATATCGACGGCATCGCGGCAAGCAAGATCCGCCAAACCTTCGAGATTTGGAAATGTGGGAAGCTTCACCATTGATCGGTCCGCCGGGCACGCTGACAAGACTTTGCCGTTTTCACGAAGTTAGATCGTGCGCGTTAGCGAACCGTTAACCTTGCGCCATTCTAAATCATGCCCGGATCAGATGGTGGGCACGAGGAAGCCCGGGGGCCATTCTGACCGGGCTGGGGAGAGACCAGATGGGGACGGTTATTGCATTCCCTGAAGGTGTGCGTTCCGTGCGGAGCACGGAGCCGCGTGAGGAACGCAACGAGACTGCTTCGATCGTTATCCTTCCGGTCATCCGGATTGAGCGGTATGCCGAGGAGCCGCTGGCGCTCGGGCAGGCGTCGCCACGGCGGGCGCGCAGCCGCCGGCGGCGGCGCAATGCTTAAAATTATTTTCTGACTGTAGGTTGGATATCGCTCGTTCACGAGTTCGCGAACGAACAAAATCACGTCTGAAGGGCGCGGCGGGCGATCAATTCGTCTGAGGCCCTTGGGACTTTTCCGGCTGCTGTGGTTGATCTACTGAAGTGGGGGCTGGCTTTTGTATCTCGCATTTCGCGGTTGCGAGCGCGGCACGCGCGGCCGGCATCATGCTGGGCTCCGGCGCGAACGACCTGATCAGGATCAGGCCGGTGGTGGTCGGCGATTCGACAATCAGCCGATCGGCGGCCGTTACTTCTTCGTCGTCCGGCAATTCCGCCTTTTGTTCCGCGGTCATCAATTCCAATTCGATGATGCGCCGGCCGGCGGCGCGATCATTGATGGCGTAATAGGCAATGTCCTTGTTGGTATAGAAGGAGACCGAAGTATAGGCCCGCCCAATCGGGACCGAGAACTTCATCGGGCCATCGCTGATATTGTAACGGCAGACTGCGGCGGCGAAGGCCGGGTCCATGTATGGCATGATCGCCTTGGCCGGTGTCGGTGCGGGCAATTGCACAATCGTGTTGATGGCGGCAATTTCCGCCAGGCGGGAATTTGCATCCTGGTGAGCGGTCCGTGGCAGGATGAGGATCGTGGCCAGATGCACGATGCCGCCGAGGATCACGCCCCCCAATAGCCAAAGCGCCCAACGGATCACGTGCAGTCACCCTTGGAAATGGTCGGCATCGGCGCTTCGTGACCCGCGCGGGTCGCGACACCGACCGGCGTGTCGTATAGGCGCAAGACGAGAATATAGTTCTCGAGCGCTGCAGTCGGCAGCCAATTGCCGGCACGGACCCGTGGCGCCGCGATGATCTTGAACCGACCGGCCGTATTGCGGACGATTTCCTGGCTGGTAAAGCCGTAGCGATTGGCGGAATTCGCGATCAATTGGCCTTCGCGATTGTAGATCGTCAGCGTCCAGAATCGGGCCTGCGGCGTGATCCCTTCAATCACCACCTCGCACCGGCCGTCGAGTGGATTGCCCGTGTCGTCCTTACGGGCATAGAAGCCGACGCCATCGCCAAGCCCGATTGGCAATTCCCCGCTGCGTGCGATGCCGGCCTTGGCGTAGGGGTCGATGTCCGTCGTGCCGGTCTTCGGCCACGCCGACCACGCGCCGATCTGTACACTGCCATAGCGCACGCCATAGCTGAGCGCGAGCCAAGTTGTCCCGAGCCCGACGACAGCGGCAACACTGAGGGTAAAGAGCAGTCCTAAAAAAAGCCGCACGGTCGTTCCGATGGATCGCCAGTTCGCCGCCTGCAAAAGTCTGCGGAGGTTCGCATCTTTCAATTCGCCAAAGCAGACCAGTCGCTAAATCAGAATCGCATTGACCCGTCACCCTAGCGTCAAACCCGCGGGCAAGACAGTTTGGACTCGCGCACTAAAGCGCCTTCGATTTTGATGGAATCACGAAAGCGCTCAAACGTCCTGATTTATCGCATTTCCGGACGGCGAACCGGTTTCCACTTCGCCTGGAAATGCTCTAGTTTCCGCGTACCTGGCCAGAATTCGGTTGGCCCGAAGCCGAAGCGACCGGGCCTGGCGGCGGCGTACCACCTTGATTTTGAGACGTGGTCTGTGGGGCGTCGATCAATGCCCGGCGCGCTTCGTCAAAAAGCCGTTCCATGTGCACAAGCACGTCGGCGCCATGCCGGGTCAGTAGCAGCGAAAAGGGCAGCGGCGGCCCCTCGGTTTCGCGCGATTTCACGCTCCGCAACGCGGGCCGGAGGTTTCGTCGAACGGCCGTAATTGACACCGACGATCGGCTTGATTTCGATGCCCTGATGGGCGCTAGTCATGATCTCGCGCCAGGTCATCGCCGGCAGCGAGCCGCCGGTCATCCGGTTGGTCGAGCTATAGTCGTCATTGCCGATCCAGACGCCGCAGATGTAATTGCCGGTGAAGCCGACGAACCAGGCGTCGCGATAGCCATTGGTGGTTCCGGTCTTGCCGGCGCCCTTGATGCCTTCAAGCTGGGCGCGCCGACCGGTGCCTTCCTCGACGACCTTGTTGAGGATCGAGTTGATTTCCAACGCGGTTTTTTCAGTCATTACCCGGCGCGGCTTGGGGCCCTCGCGGTCGTAACGCCAGATCAGTTCGCCGGTTCCGGTGCGGACCTCAAGAATTGCGTGCGGGGTGACCGCCTTGCCGCCATTGGGAAATGTCGCATAGGCGCCGACATGCTCGACCATGGAAACTTCCGCGGCACCGATCGGCAGCGAGGAGGAATCCGTCAGCGGGTGTTTCAGGCCCATGGCCTTGGCGAGACGGACGATTTTGACGCGCCCGGCCTTCGGATTGCCCTTGCCGATCATCACGGACAGGCGCACCGGAACGGTGTTGATCGATTTCACCAGCGCGCGTTCGAGCGTCACCCGGCCCGCGAACGAGCGGCCGTAATTCTGCGGACACCAATTGCCGAGGCAGATCGGGCCGTCAACCACAACCGTGCTTGGTTTAAAGCCGCTTTCGAACGCGGTGGCGTAAACATATGGTTTGAAAGATGAACCCGGCTGGCGAAAAGCGTCGGTCGCGCGGTTGAACTGGCTCACCGCGTAGTTGCGGCCGCCGACCATGGCGCGGACCGAGCCGTCGAGGTCCATGACCACGGTGGAAGCCTGCTTGGCGTGGTATTCCTGACCGTACTGGCGCAGCGAATTTTCAACCGCGCGTTCGGTGGCGCGTTGCAGATTGACGTCGAGCGTTGTTCTGACCACGAACACCCGATCCTTCACCGACTTCGGCAGTTTATCGGCCAGTTTCTTCATTTCGTCGAAGGCCCAGTCGAGATAATAGCCGGGCGAATTTTCATCACGCCGGTCGACCGGCGTAGCAGGATTGCGACGGGCGCCAAATACTTGACCTTCCGTCATAAATCCGGATTCGACCAGATTATCGAGCACCACATTGGCGCGCCCGCGGGCGGCCGGCAGGTTGACGTGGGGGGCGAACTTGGTCGGCGCCTTGAACAGGCCGGCGAGCATGGCGGCTTCCGCCAGATTGACCTCGCGCGCGGACTTCTTGAAGTAATATTCCGCAGCCGCATCAACACCATAGGTGCCGCCGCCGAGATAGGCGCGGTCGAGGTAGAGCTTGAGGATCTCGTTCTTCGTCAACCTCGCCTCGAGCCACAGCGCGAGGAAGGCCTCTTTCACCTTACGCTCGATGGTTCTTTCGTTCGATAGGAACAGGTTTTTCGCGAGCTGCTGGGTGATCGAGGAGCCGCCCTGGACCACGCCGCCGGCGCGGGCATTGGTGCGCAGCGCGCGCAACGTGCCGGCGAAATCGATGCCGAAATGCTCGTAGAACCGGCGATCCTCGGTGCCGAGCACCGCCTTGATCAGATGATCGGGGAATTCCTCCAGCGGAATCTGGTCATTGTGCTTGATGCCGCGCACCCCCACCTCGTTGCCGAAGCGATCGAGGAAGGTGACGGCGAGTTCCGACTTCTTCAGCCAGTCCTCGTCGGAGGTCTCGCGAAAGGCGGGGACCGCGAGCGCCAGCATCAGGATCAGGCCGACGGTGCCGAGGGTGGCGCCCTCCGACAGGAACTCGTTGAGCAGGCGCCGCCAGCCGGAGACATGGAAGCGGTCCATGAAGGCGGCGTAGCGCTCGAAATATTCTCGCGCCCAGGCGCCGCTCTGGAACACGCCGAAATCGATCCGCGCGTCGATGTCCAGGAGGACGCGCTTGATCTTCTCGGTCCAGGTGGGCGGAAACGGGTTGCGCACGAGGTTCCTCTTGCGGAATGACCGCCGGTGATGGCCGTGGTTCAGGCGGCGGACGGGCGTTGCGCGTTTCTAGCGCGGGCGGCCCGGACGGCCAATGCCCATTAGCCATGAACCAAGTTAAAATATTGGCCTAAACTAAGGCGAGTTGGTGTTTTTTGCCACGTGGACCGGCTTTGCGGCCGGCGACAAATTAACCATCGTGCCGGCGGCGCCGGCCGGATGGGACGGGCGGGACAAGCAGGACGGGACAGGCAGGACGGGAATGACGGACGACGAGGCGCCGTTCTGGCGGCGCAAGACCTTGCCGGAAATGACCAAGGCGGAGTGGGAGAGCCTGTGCGACGGCTGCGGGCGCTGCTGCCTCAACAAGCTGGAGGAGGAGGAGACCGGCCGGGTCTACTTCACCGATGTCGGCTGCCGGCTGCTCGACGGCGAGACCGGCCGCTGCAGCGACTACCGCAACCGCTCCAAGCTGGTGCCGGACTGCGTGCGGCTGACGCCTAAGAACGTACCCAGCCTCAACTGGCTGCCGCCGACCTGCGGCTACAAGCTGATCGCGCAGGGCCGCGATCTCTACTGGTGGCACCCGCTGGTCTCCGGCGATCCGGAGACGGTGCGCACCGCCGGCATCTCGGTCGCCGGCCGCCTCGGCGCCGACGAGGTCGACGTGCCGGACGACGACCTGGAAAACCACCTGGTCGACTGGCCGCTGAAAATACCGAAGCGGGCGCAGCGGAAGGGCGCGGGGAAAAGCAAGAAGGGTTGACAGCAGCGGTTGTTTGTTTGGTCGCTCTCTTTCCATCGTCATTGCCGGGCCGGCGCGAAGCGCCGAGACCCGGCAATCCCGATTAGGGGCGCAAGGCGGTGCCCTCCTAAGCGAGATGGCATCGGAACTCGACCTTAGTCGAGTTCCGCATACGAATACGCGCAAGTCGGGTAGACCCGACTTGCGATGTCAAGCCCGCGCATGACGAGTTGTGTGTTTGGTGAAATTGGAACTGTCATAGATGCGCGTGGCGTGCAGCCCCTTCACCGTCATGCCCGGCTTTATGCCGGGCACCCACGTCTTGATGGTGGTGCCACATTATATCGTTGATGGCACCGGGACTCGGCCATTGCCGAGTTTCGACGCTTACAACGCGCAAATCAGGTATACCCGACTCGCGATGACAAGCCCGGCCATGACGAATTGATTGATTGGTCGTATAGTCGGGCTAAGTCGTAGCGCGCAATCGCGAGGCGTATGGGCTCCGTGTCGTTTCGACAAATGGCGGAATACGCTTCGCTATTCTGCCCTAAGTGCTGCAAGAATACCCTGCCGCTTCAGCGAGGGATTTTTGCTCCGGCGCCTACGCAACGTCCATCATCTGACGAAGCGCCACTGAGGATCGAAGGTTTTTCGTTGCTCGATGAACCGAAACCGCGAGCGCGCCGATGCTCATCCCGCTCACTTCAGCAGCTTCCTTCAGAGACAATTCCCGCAACTTCAGCAAATTGACGGCGTCGCGTTGCCTCGGCGGCAGTGTGTCAATTTCCCGTCGCAACACGTCCGCGTCGCCATAAGTGCTCCCACATATACTCGGATCGGGTTCCAGAATGGTCACAGTCATTTCGTCGACGAGGACCTCGTTCTTCTTTCGCCGGTCGAAGCGTCGTACTCCGTCGATCGTCCGGTTGTGGTTGATGACCATCAACCAAGGCAGAAACGGGCGCTTTCGATCATAGGTCGCGCGTGCCGAATGCAACGATAGCAGAGTGTCCTGGACCAGGTCCTCAACGTCAGCGTACTGGAGGAAGCGCATCCGAGCCTTCACGACGCGCCGCAGGAAGGGCGTCAATTCCTTCAGCAAGGCCAGATAGGCCACGCCGTCGCCGTCCTGTGCCGCGCGCATCAAAGCGCTTAGCCTTTCCTCGGCCACGTGTTCCCGGTTGATATTGGCGCGACGCGAGCCTCTGCCGGTTTGGATAGCCTTCACGGTTGGCGTAAAGGCGACGTCGCTGGTGCAAGAGCTGTCCATTCGATCCTCCTTGGAGTCCGAGACTACTGAGACCGTGGTGGTCGTCGGGGCGGCGCCCGAGCGGCCAGTGGAACTTGCGCTCTGCCTCGGCAACCGGCAGGTCGTTGAAATTGGCGATGCGTAGCCGCACCAGGTCTTCGGGGTCGAATTCCCAGTTCTCTTTGCCATAGCTCCGAAACCAGGCACCGCCGACGTCGTGCCATTCATGGGCGAAGCGCACTGCGATCCAGTTGCCCGAGAAGGCCCAGACTTCTTTGATCAGGCGATAGTCAAATTCGCGCGCTATTTGCCGGTCAGGAACGCCTCGATTGACGCGCGGCCGGCAAGAAACTCGACCCGGTTCCGCCAGCGACTGTCGGGTGCATATGCAAGCGCGACACGGGCAGGATCGCGGCTATTCCAGTCATGTTCGGCCATCGGGGCCATCTGTGCGGCGGATTTGGCGGTGAACGTGGGAAAGGGCGGGCGGGACATCTGGAGCTCTCCGTGTCTACACTTGGTTCGGGGCCGCCTCGGTGGCGGCCCCTAGGGGTCAAGCGACAAGTGCCTCGGCAGATGGGAAATCGACGATGGTCTGCGCCACCTCGTTGACGTAGTTGGTCAGAGTGTTCATCGCGACGTGCAGCACAATCTCGACTACCTGCGCATCCGAATAACCCGCAAGCTTGACCGCCCGCACTTCGTCATCGCTCACATGCCCCCGCGCCTTCACCACGCTCACGGCAAAGCGCACCGCGGCATCTGCCTTGGGGTCGTTCGATTGGCCACGGCGGTTGGCTACAATCTCGGCAGCGTCAAGCTTGGCCATTTTCGCGCCTATGTAGCTGTGCGCGGCAAGGCAGTAAGCGCAGCCATTAAGCTCAGCCACAGCGAGTGCAATGCGCTCGCGGGTGGGCCCAGGCAGGGTGCCCTTTGCCAAGGCGCCCGAAAGCGAGAGGTACCCCTCCAGGGCGGCGGGGCTGGTTGCAATCAGGCGAAACAGGTTTGGCACCAGGCCGAGCTGTTTTTCCACGGCCTGCAGAAGCGGCTGGCTGGCGGCGGGTGCATCGGCGATCGTCGCGGGGGTAGCAAGGCGGGTCATCAACGTCTCCTATCGGAAAGGCCAGTCATTCTGGTCAAGCAACAAATAATGGGTATCAGTCATCGGCATAATCCGGCATTGTCGGAAGTTATGCTCCCGAAAAACGGAATGCCCTGATGGACCGGTTCGACGCGATGTCCGTCCTGCTTGCGGTGGTCGAAACAGGCAGCCTGTCAGGCGCAGGAAGACGGCTCAGCGCCCCTCTCTCGACCGTGAGCCGCAAGGTCTCAGACCTTGAAGCGCATCTCGGGGCGCGTCTGCTGGTACGCTCGACTCGTACGGTCAGCCTCACCGAGGCCGGCAAAGCCTATGTGATCGCAGCCCGACGCATCCTCGAAGACCTCGCTGAGGCCGAACGCGCGGCCGCGGGCGAATACGCGGTCGTGAAGGGCGAACTCGTGATCACGGCGCCGATCGTATTTGGTCGCCTGCACATCCTGCCGATCGTCACGGCGTTCCTTCAAGCTTATCCGGAAACAGATGTCAGGCTGATCCTCGCCGACAGACTTCTGCACCTCGTGGACGATCATGTTGATCTGGCCCTGCGCATCGGGATCCTGTCCGACAGCAGCCATGTCGCCTTGAAGGTCGGAAGGATTCGTCGGGTGGTCTGCGCCAGTCCGGACTACCTGGCGCGGCGCGGCATCCCGCAAAGTCCGGCGGACCTTGTGGACCACGACGTCGTGACATTTTCGGCCCTCTTCCCGGCCGAGGCCTGGAACTTTGTGAGAGGTGCGGCGGCGCGGTCCGCTAAGCTCCGATCGCGTCTGAACGTCAACACGGCCGAGGCCGCGATTGATGCGGCAATCGCGGGCGTAGGCCTGACGCGGGTGCTGTCCTACCAAATTTCCAGTGCAATTAGTGCCGGACTGCTGGTGACGGTGCTGGAGGGCTACGCACCGGCCCCGGTGCCTGTCAGTCTGGTGTATCCGGGCCAGGGAATCCTGCCTCTGAAACTTCGGGCCTTCCTCGATTTCGCGGCTCCGCATCTGAAGGTCGGGCTACAGGACCACTCGAGTGGCAGTTAGGGGGATAACCATTTTCTAACTCGCACGATCTGAGGCGTGTTACATGCCCTCAGCCTGTAGGATTTGTTGAGCGTCTGCGAAGCCCATCGCAAATGTCCCACGATGATGGGTCTCGCGTTGCGCGACACATCCTACATTTCCGCAATGAACGGCAGGGAATCGTGAGCCCGTAGGGCGGATTAGCCCACGGGTCCGGCCGCCCGCCGGCCCGGGGATAAACTCCGCGTTACGCGTCCGCCTAATCCCGCCTGCGTGCAACAAAAAACCCCGCGGTTGGGTGGGGTTTTTGCACGCGAGACTTGAGGGGGTCAGGCCGGCGGGCAGAACCAGACCGTGCCAACCAGGATGCAGCCCAAACCCTGCCAGTTGTCCGGCCGGTAGCCATACCGCCGCCAACCGTGCGTCGCGTGTGGGCCGGAGCGACGCTGCCGTCCTTTCGGATCGCGGCGATGCTGCGGAACCATCGCCTTTTGCCGGCGTTTCTGCGGGTGGCCGTCTTGTGCTGCTCTGGGCCGTGACGGCCTCGCAAGCAGGAGGTGCGCCTGATGGACCATGACACAAAGCGCAAGGCGGATCGGCGGCCGCTGAAGGATTATCACTCCGGCCAGGAAGTCACGATCCATGAAATCCAGGACGTGATGGCTGACGAGGGCTATTCGGCCAGTCAGCGCAAAGGCTGGCTGAAGACGGTCCTGACCGAACTTGAACAGGGCGAGGCTGACACGCTCTCTCAGGAACGCCGCGATCTGATCAATTCGATCAAGGATATCGTCGACGATCATCAGGACGGTGAATCGAGCGCCAAAAAGGCGAACTGATCCGGTCACTAATTGGTCATCCCGGAAATATGATCGGGACGCGGCACGTGTTCGCCGTCCTCGCCCAAGCTGCATATTTATTTGATTGGATGATTGGCGCGGGTCGCGCCCGCCTGACGAATTTTAGGAAATCAAACCAGCACAATCTTGCGCTGCGCAGATGCGTTCAGGCGCGATGTTAATCTAAAATTAGGGTTAACGGCTTATTTCTGGCGACAAGCAGGCAGCCGCCCGGCTCGGGCGGTCAGTGACCGGCGAAACGCCGCCAATGCGTTTTTCAGATCAACGACGGCAATGGAGCCGTCATGGTTCGCATCGGCCATGGTGATCACACCTTCAAAGTGCCTGGACAGCCCGGGCACATGAAAATTGTCGAATCAGGAAACTCAGATGAAACGCGCATCCCGTCGTGCCTGCTGCTTGATGGCCGCTTCAGCGCTCACCATCGCTTTTTCGATGCATGCGAATGCCGCCGATCTCGGCGTTCCCTATACGGACGGCCCGGCTTCCCGTTCGATTGTGCCGCAGGCAGCATTTTTCGCAGGATTGGGCGGGAGCTATAACTCCGTCAATTTCGGAAACCAGAATGCCTATGGCAAAGGGACGTCCTACACACCGCCTTATGACGATATTTTCGGCGAACCTCAGCCAGCCATTGTCGGCTCGGCGGCCGGACAAACCGGTTTGACCTTGGCGAATGTTTCGGGGCTGGCTCCCACATTCCAGGCCGGATATTTCCAGCATTTTTACGGCAGTTCGTGGCTGTGGGGCTTCAAATTTTCCTATAGCTACCTCAACATGCATTCGGAAAAAAATCTGATGATTCCGCAGGCGGGCGGATTTACCCAAGGCGGAGTCTATACGCCATTTGTCGGCAATTATGTTGCCCAGGGTTATCGGCAGACGCTCAATCATCAGTTCTCGTTGGTTCCTTTTATCGGCAAATCGTTCGAGAGAAGCTTCATCTATTTCGGCGCTGGTCCGACCGTCGCCCAAACAAAAACCGAAATCGACAGTCTGGTTGGATTTGCCGACATTAACGGCTTGACGTCGAGCATTACCGGCATCGGCCGCGGCAGCTCCTATGCAACATCCCAGTATCTCTGGGGTGGCGTGGCGACCGTGGGTGCCACGTACTTCATCGATCGCAACTGGTTCGTCGACATCAATTACAGCTACGCAATGACGGCAACGAAAACCAGTTCCTGGGGCGGCCCGTGGAGCTTCGATCCGGTGATCGGCGGTGCCCGGACCGGGACGAACAACGGGACCAGCAGCGGCAGCGTGACGACCCAGGCGGTGTCGTTCTCCATCAATTACGCACTATGACGATCCGGTGCTTCCGGCATCGCCTTGCGCATCGCCGGAAGCACGCGGGTTGCCAGCAGTTCGATGGATTGCGTCACCTTGGCGTATGGCAAGCCGCCGATGTCGACCTGACACAGAAAGCGATCCAGGTCGAACAGCTCGCGCTCGCGCATGAGCTTGTCGATCACCTGCTGCAGACCGCCGACAAGAATGGGGCCGGCGACGCCGGCCCGCGTATCGTAGACTTCGCGTGAAAGGTCGCTCTTGAGGTCGGCGCGCGCGGCACATGTTCGCGGTGCCGGCGCGGTTCCCGCATATGCCGCGATCGCTGCATAATTAATTTCCCGATCGTTGAACGAACATTCCAGCCCGCGCGACAACACCATGCGAGGGGGTCATGCCTCGCGAAAACGGTCACGTTACGGTTGTGCGGTCCGCTCAATCCGCGGCCATGAGACCGCGCTCGCCTGGCAAAACCGATTTTGAGAACCTCTCCCGTCGTTCGGCGAATGTGCCCATCCGGCACATTGGCGATGATCGGCACTCAGCGTTGAGAATTTTCATTGGAATGAAATAGCGTTGCATCGTCATGTAAATTGAACCGCTTGGGAGGCAACCTTGAAGAAGATTTGCATCGCGGTCATTGCTTCGCTCTGCCTGTTCCTCGGCAGTCCGGATGTCTCCTTTGCGGCCAAGCGGGTCGCGCTGGTTATCGGCAATTCAGCTTACGAGAACGCTCCCGCGTTGAAAAATCCCATCAACGACGCCAACGCCATGGCGGAGCTGCTGCAGCGACTGGGATTTGATGTGGTCAAGGGTGTGGACCTCAACCACAAGGGTTTTGCCCGCACGATCACGCAATTTGCGCGCAAAATGGATGCCGGCGTGGATGTCGGCCTGTTCTTTTACGCCGGGCATGGCCTGCAGGTTCATGGGCGCAACTATCTGGTTCCGATCGACGCAAAACTGGATAGCGAGGCCAGCCTGAACTTCGAGGCGGTTCCGCTCAGCAACATCATCGCGCTGATGGAGCGCTCGCAGAACACCAATCTGATCTTTCTCGATGCCTGCCGCGACAATCCGCTGGCGCGCAATCTTGCGCGCAGCATGGGAACGCGTTCGACCTCGATCGGCCGTGGCCTGGCCAGCGTCAAGGGCGGTCTTGAGACCCTGATCTCGTTTTCGACCCAGCCCGGCAATGTCGCGCTCGATGGCAGCGGACAGAACAGCCCCTTTGCCAAGGCGCTGCTGAAGCACTCCGACGAACCGGGTCTTGAAGTCGAAGTGTTGATGCGCAAGGTGCGCCAGGACGTCTACAAGGAAACGAATGGCGAGCAGGTGCCGTGGAGCGAGTCGTCGCTGACGCGCGCCTTTGTGTTCCAACCCGTGGTCAAGGTGGCGGCGAAACCGGCCGGCGATGCAGTCACTGACCGAAAGGCCGATCCCGGCACGGTGCTTCCTGTGCTGAAACCGCAATTCGACACCAGGGCGCTCGATCTCGCATTCTGGAATTCAATTCAGGGCAGCCGGAATATTCCCCTGTTCGAGGAATATCTGGTGCGATTTCCAAAGGGACAGTTTGCGGTGATCGCCAAGGCGCGGATTGCCCGGCTTCACGCCGAGCAAAAAGCATCGCAGACGGCGGCGCGGAAGGCTGCGGAGGACGCGGCCGAGAAGGCAGCAGCCGAGAAAGCAGCAGCCGAAAAGGCAGCCGCCCAGAGGGCCGCCGCCGAAAAAGCTGCTGTCGAGAGGGTGGCCGCCGAGAAAGCCGCGAACGATGCCGCGCGGAAAAGCGACGCGACGGCTGAAATGGACACGCCGAACCCCGCTGCTTCAAAGGGCGGAGCGAAATCGGTCGCGCCGGGCAAGACAGGACAGGCGACGAAAACGGCCGCGCGGCACGATGCCGACGGCAACCCGACAACCGCCACGGCCGCAAAGCCGGCAGTTGATGCCGGGCCAAGCATTTACGATCTCACGGTGGAGCTTCAGAAGCAATTGAAACGCGTTGGTTGCGATCCGGGCGCCATCGACGGGAAGTGGGGGCCGAAAGGCCGGAACGCATTGGCGGAATTCGCCGAATTCGCCAGGCTTTCGGCGATACCCCGCGTACCGTCGCTGCGGGTCATTGAAGCGGTGCGCGCGCGGAAATCCCGGGTCTGCCAACACACTTGCCGCGACGGCAATACCTTGAAGCGGGGACGGTGCGTGGCAACCGACGTCGTGAACTCTTCGCGCAACGAGCCGCAGGATTCCGGCAGTTACGATGGCAATTACAAAATCACGGCCTCGCGAACGGCGCAATATCGCAAGGTGGCGTGCCTGGACTCCTACAATCTCACCCTCGTCGTCAGGGACGGGAGGGCCACCCATAAATTGCCGTTCGGCCATACCCTGCGGGCCAGGGCGCAGGGTGGCAGGCTCTATATCACCTCCGGCAATTCCGCGGACCAGGGTCACTGGAGCGGTGCGCTGGGGCTGTCAAAACGGCCGGGCGCGCGGACCAGCGGCTACCTGAAGTGGGGCGGCGACGACAAGGTCTGTGATTTCCGGCTGGCCGTGCGGCGGAATTAAAGCGTTTCCAGGTTAAAGCCTATCACCATTCTCAGGTGAAACCGAGATTGGACCGATCAACGCGCGGGTCGGGTCGACCCGGCCTTCGCGCGGCGTGACCCGAGGATGGAAACCGGCTCGCCGTCCGGAAAGGCGACAAACAAAGAGACAAACCCATATACAAACAATCCATATACAAAAAAAAGATAGAGCGCCGTCATGGTGCGACCGAAGGTGAAAGCGCATTTTAGGATGCGTTTCGTCAATGCGTAATCCGGCTTAAGGCGCTCTGACACCATAACATCTCGTTTGTCGAAAATTCTGATTGGAAGCGTCTGCAATTGTTACGGACTGCACCCTCGTGGTCCGATTTCAACGTTCGCAACCCGTTTCGGTCGGTGTTTTTGCGAATGTTGGAATCGCGGTAACACCGGAAAATATCTGCTTCTCGCGGAGTTTTGAATGTGACATTCGCTTCGCCGACCTGTCGCTTCGCCGACCTGTCGCCGGAGGGCCGCGATTGCCAAATCCACTCCACTAGGATCGGATTGTCAAAATTGATCCGACATGCGGCCACGCAGTCTACACAAAGTCAACAATATTGGAGGAACGTTATGAGATCGAGCCAACTTGCATCGATCGCCGTTGCCGGGCTCATTGCAATCGCGGGCACGGTCGCCGTGGCAGCCCAATCGGCGCCTGGCGGCCGGGAGAATGTGAGCGCCGCATACCGTCCCGGACTCGGAGACCTGATGACGATGACTGTTGAGCCCCGTCACATCAAACTGGCAGCGGCCGGCCGCGAGCGGAACTGGCCATACGCCGCGTACGAACTCCATCAGCTCGATGAGTCATTTGAACGCGTTGCGCGCAACTGGCCGCGATGGCGCGGGTTTCCGATTGCCAGCATGATCGAGGCGGTCGTCAAGGAGCCCATGACGATGCTGGCACAGGCCATCAAGAAGGCCGATGCCGGACAATATGAGCGCGCATACAAAGACCTTACCGATGGCTGCAACAGCTGTCATCAGGCCGCGAATGTGGGCGTCAACGCCATCGTGGTGCCGCATGATGTCGGCTTTCCGGATCAGGATTTTCGGCCGCTGAAACCGTAGAGCAACTTCGCAGCAATGCGGGCTGGTGCGGCGCGCTGGTTCAGGCCCGATGAGGCAAAAAGCCTGAAGGTACTGACAACGGCCGCCTCGCTCGGCATCACGCCGGATCGGCGCTCGCGGCCGCGCCGTGCGCCGCTGTCACGGCACGATGCCGCAATGGACCGCGCCGCGTGACAGAAATTGCGTCGTTCCCTTGGCCGTGACGCGCATGTCGACCTCATAGCTCACGATACTCTGGGCGTCGGCCGGGGCGCCCGACATCGCCTTGTAGGCGGCGTCGCAGATCCGCGGCGAGGGGACTTCGCGCGCCATCGCGGCGGGAATCATTCCGGCCGCCACGAGCTTTGCCCAGCAGCCCTTTGCATCCTGCAGGATCGAACACGGTGCGTTGAACCCGCGCCGGTAGCGCAGGCGCAAAACACCCTTCTCAAGCGCCGCGCCCTGAAAGTCCGGATTGCCGACGGTGGCGTCGGTAAAGATGGTCCGACCGCTTTTGGCATCGACGATGACAAAGGGCACCGCACCATGCGGATCCATTTCGGAAAAAATGAGAAAAGGCCCCTTGCGGCCGACAAGGTATTTGTCCGACGTTTTCAGCGTGGTCTCGCCGGTCACTTTGCGCGCGCTGCAGGCGGCATTCGCACCGCGGACGATCGCTGCGTCCTCGGAACTGGGCCCATCCCGGCGCTCGCGGACCATGAAGTCGGAATAGGAGGTGCAGTGGATTTCGACCGGATCGCCGTTCGGCTGCGGCGGGACCTGGCGGACCGCGATCGGCTTATCGAACAGGTTGGCCGCGGGCTGTTGCGCCAAGACGGGAAGGGCGAGGCCGAGCGTGGCGGCCATGACGCATGCGGCCTTTGCGGCGGCGCGAAAAATCAACGGATCAGTCATGGAATTTTTGTCTCCTTCGACAATGCGTCTTTGCTGTAACGCCGGCGCGGCCGGGTGGAAAGCGCCAATCGCCGCTGCATTGTGTTTGATAAGAAGATCGTACGATGACTTGATGAATTCCCGAGGCGATGAAATCTGTCGCCTTTGGCCGTGGCCCGCAAGGCGTATTTGTGATGCCCGAATGCTCGTTGGCGCTGACGAATTGTCGTTGCGCGCAATCGAGCCGTGGATTTCAGAGCCGCGCGGCAATATCCGCGCCGACTTCGCACGTTGGTACTTCGCGCATTGTTCGTGTCGATGTTGTCGCATCAGCAATCGCGCAGTTGCCGCCCCTCGAAGAATCGTTGCAACACTTATCGACATGCATCGCAAGGGCGTCGGCGCATTGGTCGCGCATCGGCCGCGATGTGTGCTATGATGATTATCCGGCATTTTGCAGCGCAGTAAAACCCGCCGGGGTGTCCAATTGGAAACCAATTGGCGTTTTGAAATGTTTCTATTCTTTTGACGGGGGAGATAGCGAACATGGCCGAGAACAACGCCAGCAAGCGAAGAAATTCTACGGTTCCCAGCAAAACCCCGCAGGCTGCGCCGTCCGGATCTGTCGCGGAGGAATTCCGCCGGCCGGTGCCGGTTGCGCTCGCCTTCGTTGCCGTGCTCGCCATCGCGGCGGCCGGTTATTTCGCGTGGCACGGCGCGCGTGACCGTGAGGAATTGCAGGCCCGAATCGAACGGGCCGGCGAGACTGAAAAGAGCCTGTTGGCGCATCTGCAAAATCAGCAAAAGGTCGCAGGCGAGCTGAAGGAAAACCAGGCGCTGCTGGCGAAAACCAAGGAAGAGGTCACGCAGCTCGAAGGGCGCGCCAAGCAGGCGCAGACCGACCTGACCCGCACCGCCGATCAACAGAAAGCGGCAAGCGCCGCGGTGGCCAAGGTGGCTGCGGAGCATGAGGCACGGCGCAAGGAATTCGCAACGCTGCAGTCGGAAGCCGCCGACGCGCAGAAGCAGCTCGGCGAACGCCGCGCCGAGGCCGCGAAGGTCGAGAAGGATCTGGTCGCGGCGCGCGATGAACTGGCGACCGTCGGCAAGCGGCTGAACGAGGCGCGCCAGCAGGTGGCGGAGGCGAGCAAGCAGCTCGCCGCGTTCACCAAAACTGCAGCCAGTAAGTCGGAAGATCTGGCGCAGGCGGAAAAGCGCATGCAGGCGGCGCGCGAGCAGGAAGCCGGGGTCCGCAAGGAACTCGCGACCGTGCGGTCGGGTCTCGATGTGTTGCAGCGGCAGCGCGAGGCGGCGCAGAAGTCGGTCGCGCAGCTGACCGAGAAGCAGAAGCAACTGGCGGCATCGGTGCAGACGGCGCGCGTGCAGGAAGAAGCGGTCCGCAAGGAACTCGCGACCGTGCGAACGGGTCTCGATACGTTGCAGCAACAGCGCGGGGCGGCACAGAAGTCGGTCGCGCAGCTGACCGAGAAGCAGAAGCAACTGGCGGCATCGGTGCAGACGGCGCGCGAGCAGGAAGAAGCGGTCCGCAAGGAACTCGCGACCGTGCGAACGGGTCTCGATACGTTGCAGCAACAGCGCGGGGCGGCACAGAAGTCGGTCGCGCAGTTGACCGAGAAGCAGAAGCAACTGGCGGCATCAGTGCAGACCGCCGAAGCGCGCATGCGCGACGCGCAACAGCAGCTCGCGGCGCTCAATGACGGCATGGCCAAGCGCAACGCGGAAGCGGCCGCGCTTGACAAGAAATTGTCGGCTGCGCGCTCTGAACTGAGTCAGGTTCAGGACCGCCTCGCGACGGCGCGCCGTGCGCTCGCTGATACCGAAGCGACCGGCGCGACGTCATCCGGCCCGGCGGCGGCAAAATCGCCGGACGCGGCGGCCGCGACGGATAAGCCGGCAGGTGAACAACCGGCGCTGGCCAAGCCGTAGCGCTGACGTTCAAATGACCGTCCAATAATTCAGGTGCGCAGGCGGCGCAGCAGGTACCAGACCGAGAGCACCGCCAGCGCGACGAACAAGACGATCAGCAGGATGATGACGCCGATCGCTCCCAGGATCGACGTGAAGGTGTCCCAGAACCCGATCTGGGCCACCAGGATCGCGATGATGATTAGAATCAGTATCGGCATGGCGATATCCTAGCGTTGGATTTCATCTGAGGTTTCGTATTGACCGCCTGCCGACCTGTCTTGTCATGAGAACGGATCGGAACACCGCTGCAGAATTTCCAAATTATACTCTAACACACATGCCGTCGGTCAGCGTCGGCACTGCCGAGATTTCCAGCATCTGTAATCTTCGCAATCGTAGAACGGTCCTTTCGCTGGGACGTTGAGGTTTGCCTTGATGATGGAGGTGGGCATGATTGCCCGACCGCATCTCGATTTCATTTTCCTGGCGACCTCGCTCAGTTTTGTCATCGCCGTACTTTTCGGCGCGATGTAGCGGCACAAACCGCAATTTTCGACGGAAAATTCCACGGACCCGGTGCGCCGGGTTCCAGGCATGGAACCCGGAACCGTCGGCGGCGTTGTGCACTCTGATGCAAGCGTGCGAGCCCATTTGCCGATCGACAATACCGAAACGATGGCTGCGGCTTGCGGCGGTCGTGATCGCGCTTGGCTGCATCCCGCCGGTCGCGGCGCAGGATACGGCGCCGGCTCCAGCGGTACCGGCATCGCCACCGGCGGCCAGCGAACCGAGATCAGCGCCACGCCAGCCGGTGGCGGTGGTGCCGGCGGCGGATGATTCCCAGATCGCCGACCGGTTGTTGCGCATACTGAAGTCCACGCAATGGTATGAGAATCCGCAAGTCGCGGTGCGCGATGGCGTGGTCTTTCTCGACGGAAAGGCCAAGACGTCGGACCAGCAGCGCTGGGCAGGGTCGCTCGCCGAAAACACCCAGGGCACTGTCGCGGTGGTCAACCGGATCGCGGTCGAGGCCGATGTGCGTACCACCTTCGGGCGCGCGGGGCAGGAATTCGCCGATCTCTATCGCCGGACAGTTCGCGCCTGGCCGTTGCTGGCGCTTGCCGTCGTGATCGGGATTGCCACCTGGCTGATCGCGAAACTCGTCGCGGGGCTGGCGCGGCATTTCTTCGCCGAACGGGTGGCATCACCGCTCCTGCTGTCGGTCGTGGTGCGGGCGCTGTCGATCCCGGTCTTTCTGCTCGGCATTTATCTGATGCTGCAGGTCGCGGGACTGACCCGGCTCGCGATCACGGTGCTGGGCGGCACGGGCCTTGCCGGCATCATCATCGGTTTTGCGTTTCGCGATATCGCCGAGAATTTTCTCGCCAGCCTGCTGCTGAGCATGCGCAATCCATTTCACAGCGGCGATCTGATCGAGGTCGCGGGGCATACCGGCATCGTGCAAAATCTCAACACACGCAGCACGGTGCTGCTGACGCTGGACGGCAACCACGTGCAGATCCCGAACGGCACGGTATTCAAGAGCACGATCAAGAACTACAGCAGCATTCCGAGCCGCCGCGCGGAATTCACCGTCGGCATCGGCTACAATTCATCGACCTCGAAGGCGCAGGCGCTGATCCTGGATATCCTGGCGCGGCATCCCGCGGTGCTCGACGAGCCGGAGCCGCAGGTGCTGGTGGACAATCTCGGTGACGCGACGGTCAACCTACGGGCGTTCTATTGGTTCGACAGCGCCGTCTATTCGCCCGGCAAGATCAATTCAGCGGTGCTGCGCCAGAGCAAGTCCGCGCTGCTGAAAGCCGGCATCGAACTGCCGGACCCCGCGCGCGAGGTGGTGTTCCCGCGGGGCGTGCCGATCATGCAGATGGACAAGGCCGTTCCAGAAGCCTCCGACGTCCGCGCCGCCGATACCGGTACGACCTTCGTGCCGCCTGACGAGGACACCAGCGCAGCGACGGCCGGGGAGGGCGATCTCGCCAGCGAGACGGCCGAGGTGAGCGCGCGTTCGCAAGGCCGCATCCCGGAGGCGGCGGAGAACCTGCTGAAGCGTTAGGTGCTCGCGCGCGCTGTTTCGGTGTGGGATGTCATCGCGCGAGGCGGCTCGATCGATCGCCGCAGTCTTTGATACTTCTGTCGGCCTTCAGCGTTCGCATTTCGAATTTTTGATTGCCAGCCACCCGCAGGTCACAGTCGCGACACACGGCTGAACCAGACTTGCCGATCATGAATTTCAGGCTTGGCCGTTCGCCTACCTGATTACCATTGGCGCCTAACAGACGCCTAACACAGGCCTGAGGTTGTTCGATCTTGTTTTCCGATCATCCCGCAAAATGATACACGCATCCACACGCGGGCGGGCTGGCTGAATGAATCGTGCCTCCAATCGCGTTGCGCCGCTGCGAACGGGCCCGCGGCTGCTTCACATGCTATTCACCCCAAACTTCGGAGTTCGGAAACATGTTTGAACGTTGCACGCTGGTCGTCAGATCGGCGGTGTTCGGATTGGCCGGTGCGGTGCTGCTATCGGCACCGGCGGCTCAGGCGCAGAGTTGGCCCGGCATTCGCGAATCCAAGGCGATCGCCGAGGAAGGCTTCATCTACGGCCTGCCGATCGTGATGAATTATGCCGTGATGTACGCCTACGCGGTCAACCGTGACTCCGGCCAGTTCAAGGCGCCGTTCAACCAGATCAAGAACGAAGCGCGCGTCTTCACCTACAAGGACACCGCAATCGTCACGCCGAACAGCGACACGCCGTATTCCTTCGCCTGGCTGGACCTGCGCGCCGAACCGATTGTGCTGTCAGTCCCGGCGGTGGAGAAGGGCCGCTACTATGCGGTGCAGCTCGAAGACGGCAATACCTACAATTTCGGCTATATCGGCAGCCGGGCGACCGGCAATGAGGCCGGCAATTACATGGTCGTCGGGCCCGACTGGAAGGGCGAGACCCCCAAGGGCATCAAGAAGATTTTCCGGTCGTCGACGCTGTTCCCCATTGCCGGCTATCGGACTCAGCTGTTCGGGCCGGATGACATGCCGAATGTCGTGAAGATCCAGGCCGGCTATAAAGTGCAGCCCCTGTCCGCCTTTCTGGGCAAGCCGGCGCCGCCCGCCGCCCCGGCGATCAATTTCCCCAAGATCGACAAGGACCTTCTGAAGGCCCACTTCTTTGAATATCTCGATTTCGCTCTGCAATTCGCGCCGGCTGCGGACAACGAGAAGGACATCCGCGCCAAGCTCGCGAAGATCGGCGTTGGTCCGGGCAAGTCGTTCAAGTTCCAGGAACTGCCGTTCTTCCATCGGCTCGAAGTCGGGCTCGGCATGAAGGACGGCGACAAGAAGATCGACGCTTTCCTCGACTCCTACCCGAAACAGGTCAATGGCTGGAAGCTGACCTCATGGTTCGGCGACCGCGCCTTCTTTAACGGCAATTGGCTGCTGCGCGCGGCGGGCGCCAAAGCCGGCATTTACGGCAACGACGCAGCGGAGGCGACATACCCGCTGACGCGCTCGGATGGCAACGGCCAGCCGCTCGACGGCAGCAAGGCCAACTACACGCTGACCTTCGCCGCCGGCCAATACCCGCCGGTCAACGCCTTCTGGTCGGTGACGATGTATGACGGCAAGACGCAATTGCTGATCGAAAATCCGATCAATCGTTATCTGATCAATTCGCCGATGCTGCCTGATTTGAAGAAGAATGCCGACGGCTCGCTGACCCTTTACATCCAGAAGGATTCGCCGGGCAAGGACAAGGAATCCAATTGGCTGCCGGCCCCCGACGGGCCGATCTATCTTGCCATGCGGCTCTACTGGCCGAAGACCGAGGCGCCATCCGTGCTGCCGCCTGGCGAGGGCACCTGGAAGCCGCCGGGAATCATGGTGGCGAAGTGATGAAGTGATTCTTTGAAATTGTGCCAACAGACGGTGATGGCGGGGCTGGCCTGTGCCAGCCCCTTGGACGATCGACGGCCGGGTCGCAGAAAAAACTTGGACAACTGACCGGGCAGGTCTCGCCTGCAAACTGATAAACGAAAACGCAACGGAGTAAGATTCATGACCAGGAACGCCAAGTGGTGTGCTGCGGCTCTTGCTGCCGCCATTGCGGTATCCACGACGACGGCGTCTGCGCAAACCGCGCCAACATCCAAAGTGACCCAGGCGATCGCGGAGGAGGCCATCATCTACGGCCTGCCGTTGGTGATGCTCTACGGCATCATGAACGAATATGCGATCAACAAGGGCAACAGCCAGTACAAGGCGCCGTTCAATATCCTTGCCAACGAACCCAATGTCTACACGCCGGCTGATACGGCGATCGTGACACCAAACAGCGACACGCCGTATTCATTTCTGTGGATGGACCTGCGGGCGGAGCCGATGGTGCTTTGCGTTCCGGAGATCGCGAAGGACCGCTATTACTCGGTCATGCTGACGTCGCAGTACACTTTCAACTTCGGCTATATCGGCAGCCGCGCGACCGGCAACGGCGCCGGCTGTTTTGCCATCGCGGGGCCGCACTGGAAGGGCGCGACACCGGCCGGCGTCAAGAAAGTCTTCACATCCGGGACGGACTTCGCGCTCGCGACCTACCGGACCCAGTTGTTCAATGCGGCCGACATCGACAACGTGAAGGCGATCCAGGCCAAATACGAAGCAAAGCCGTTGTCGGCCTTTCTCGGCAAGCCGGCGCCGCCTGCGGCTCCCGCTGTCAATTGGCCGAAGATCGACAAGGCGATGGAGAAGAAGGACCCGTTCGGCTATCTCGCTTTCCTTCTTCAATTCGCCCCGCCGATCGGACCAGCGGCCGTGGAGGCACCGCTGCGGGAGAAATTTGCGCGCATCGGCATCGAGGCCGGAAAGCCGTTTCCCACCGTTACACTGAGCGATGCCGACAAGTCGGCGATGGAAGCGGCCGGCAAGACCGCAATCGAGGCCATTAAGGCCAAAATCGAGAACATGGGGAAACAGGTCAACGGTTGGACAATGGTGAATTCCGGGATCGGTGATCGCGCTGTCTATGGCGGTGACTGGACGCAGCGCGCCGCCGTGGCAGTGGCCGGCATCCTGGCCAACGATCCCGCCGAGGCGGTTTATCCGATCACACGCAAGGACGGGAACGGTCAGCCGCTGGATGGGTCCAAGGCGAAATACGCGCTGACCTTCCCGGCGGGCATGTTGCCGCCGGTCAATGCTTTTTGGTCGGTGACGATGTATGATGGCAAGACACAATTGCTGATCAAAAATCCGATCAACCGGTATCTGATCAATTCGCCGATGCTGCCGGACCTGAAAAAAAATGCCGACGGCTCGCTGACATTCTACATCCAAAAGGATGAACCCACCGATCCGGTCCAGAAAGCCAATTGGCTGCCGGCGCCGGACGGGCCGATCTACCTAGTGATGCGGCTCTATTGGCCCAAGGAAGCCGCGCTGAACGGAAGCTGGCAGCCGCCGGGAATCAAAGCGGTACCGTAATTCCTGGATGCTATGACTGTCACGATCCTCGACACTAGAGTTCAATTCAGGCGGATTAAATCGCCGTCACCAACTAAAATCTTGGCTTGTCGTATGATCTCATCGGAAAAGTCTGCAACCCTCAGGTCAAGCCCGAGGGCAGGCTTTTCCGGATCATACTCTAGCGGCGCCGGCTCACCGGCGTCGCCATTCTTTGATGTCAGGCAATTTGCGGTTGAGCGCGTCGCGAACAAACGCGCTCACCGACGAAACCGCCAATTCAACGGCCGGCAACCGAGTTGAATTTTACGGCGTGGGCATGTTGTTGCCGCGACCGTTGGGCTGCGCTTCTGTGTCGCCGTTTGCGCGCGAATAGACCCTAACATTTCGATCCGGTGCGTGTTTTAATCGCTTAAAGCCCGCAACGATTGGGCGTGCAGGTGAGGGAGGATGTCATGACGGCTTGGAGTCGCAGAGGTCTCGTATCATTGTCACTGGCCGCGGTGCTGGCGGGCGCCGCGCCCGCAATGGCCGATCCGGTGGCGGATTTCTACCACGGCAAGAATATCCAGATGGTCATCGGGTTTTCGGCCGGCGGCGATTACGACCTGCGCGCCCGACTGCTGGCGCGCCATCTCGGCAAATACATTCCGGGCAATCCTCACATCGTGCCGGTCACCATGACCGGCGCCGGCGGGATGGTCGCCGCGAACTGGCTGGCCAATGTCGCGCCGCGCGACGGCACCGTGCTGCTTGCCATCTCCTCCAATCTTCCGGTGGCGCAGTCGATCGGGGTCAAGGGCGTCAAATTCGACGTGCGCAAGTTCAATTATATCGGCAACACCACCGACAGTCCGAACGTGATCAATTCCTGGCACACGACCGGCATCACCAACATCAATCAAGTGAAGGAGCGCGAGCTCGTCGTCGGCGCCACCGGGCGCAGCAGCGGCTCCTACTATTACCCGGCCGCGCTCAACGCCTGGGCCGGCACCAAGTTCAAGATCGTGTCGGGCTATCCCGGCGGCTCCAAGGTCAACATCGCGATGGAACGTGGCGAGGTCGGCGGCCGCGGCTCCAATCTGTGGGCGTCATGGCAGTCGACGCGGCCGCATTGGCTGGCGGAAAAGAAGATCATCATCCTGGCGCAGGTTGGCCTCAAGCGGCATCCGGATCTGAAAGACGTGCCGCTGCTGCAGGAACTGGTGACCGACCCGCTCGACAAGAAGGCGATGATCTTCATCTCGTCCGACACCGCGATCGCGCGGTCCATCGTCACCACGCCGGACACGCCGCCGGAGCGGGTCGCGGCGCTGCGCAAGGCGTTCGATCAGGTGGTGAAGGACCCCGAACTGCTGGCGGAAGCCAAGAAGTCCAAGCAGGACATGTCGCCGATGAGCGGCGAGGATGTTCAGAAGGTCGTCAATTCGATCGTCGACACCCCGAAGGAGGTCATCGAGCGCGCCAAGACCGTGCTGGTCAATCCGGCCAAGAAGTGACCGCGCGCGGGATATAAATCCGTCCCGCGCGCGGAAGCGTGCGCGGGATCAGGGCGCGGGATTGCCGGTCACCTGCGCGGAAGGCTCATTGCTCAGCCAGCGATAGAGCATGCCGCCGAGCGCGCCGCCGACCAGCGGGGCGACCCAGAACAGCCACAACTGCGCCAACGCCCAGCCGCCGACGAACAGCGCGGGGCCCGTGCTGCGGGCCGGATTGACCGACGTGTTGGTGATCGGAATGCTGATCAGGTGAATGAGCGTCAGCGCGAGCCCGATCGCGAGCGGCGCGAAGCCGGCCGGCGCCTTGCCGTGGGTCGCGCCCATGATGACGAACAGGAACATCATGGTGAGCAGAACCTCGGCGATCAGGCAGGCGACCAGATTGTACTTGCCGGGCGAGTGTTCGGCATAGCCGTTGGCGGCGAAGCCTTTCGCCACATCGAAGCCCGGCGCGCCGCTGGCGATGGCGTAAAGCACGGCGGCGGCGATGATGCCGCCGACCACCTGCGCCGCGATATAGGGGGCGATCTGGCCGGTCGGAAACCGGCCGCCGGCCGCGAGCCCAACGGTCACGGCGGGATTGAGATGGCATCCTGAAATATGACCGATGGCATAGGCCATCGTTACGACGGTCAGGCCGAATGCCAAGCGATACACCCAGCAGGCCGATCCCGACCTGCGGAAAGCCGGCTGCGATCACGGCGCTGCCGCAACCGCCAAAGGTCAGCCAGAATGTGCCGATGCACTCGGCCGCGAGCTTCTTCACGTCCATGTCGCCCTCGCATATCCCAAATGGCTCAAGAACGATTCCGAGCCAGCAGGGACGCTAATGGCATTTCTTAATGTGCGGAAGCGGATTCCCTGACAGCACGCTCGGGCTAGGTATTCCAATGCCCAGCAAACAAAGACCGCTCTGAAAGTTTCTGTTGAAAACACGTCCGCCCGGCGCGGCGTGCGCCGGGCGGCTGTGTCTTCGGCTCTTGTCAGAGCCTCAATTCGCCGCGAAGCAATAGATCAGTCCGGCGCCGCCGGATGACTTCAACTGGTTGGCACTGCAGCCGCGCGAGGGATGCGCGTGGTTCCAGGACTTTGACGGCGCATCGTCGCGCAAGCCCATGCGGTCAGCGTGGCCGACGATCGCGGAGCCGTCACCGCTCTTGGTCCAGTTGCCGCAGGTCAGGTCCTTGTCCGGCGGCGGCGCGGTGCCGTCGGGCTGTGAGCCGGTCAGGATGTCATGCTGGTTGAGGACATACATGCGGCCGGGAATACGGCGGCCGTTTTCCGCCAGGCCGTTTTCGTCATTGATCTTGTTACCGCTGGAATGCAGATCCGCCACGTTCGCGGCGATCTGTACGCCTTTGGCATTGACCCACGGGCCGCTGCCGATGCGGTCGCGCGCGTTGATCGCCTTGGCGCCGCCGATCGCCTGGACGCTGAGATAGGCACGCCAGGTCTTGCCGCCGGCGCCGGCCTTGGCCGCCAGCGTCTGGCAATGCTTGTCCGCACCCTCGATGCCGCCCAGGTTGGCGCCATTGGGGTTTCCGGTGCTGGTGATGAAGAACGTCATGTTGGGAAACTGCGGAGGTTGCTGCTGCGCCTGCGCCGTTCCGGTGAGAACCAGCGGAGCGACTGCCACCGCTGCCAAAATCACAAACAAACCCTTCCTATTCATTCCATCCTCCGAATAAGCCTGTTCTGGGAACGTTGGCGTGATGGTCCCCGAACGGGGACCCGTGTTGACTAACCGCCGCGTCCATCCGGCATTCCAATTTGTGGCACGGCTTATTTGGAATAGGCCGCAAATTTTTGTGATTTGCTATTCCCGTCGCTCCCGGTCCCAGGGAAAATCGGCAGTCGGGTCATCAGCGATGTCATGCGGCGATTTCCGGTGGCGAACTCATGGTGACGGTATCGCGGTAATGGATCGCGTTCCGGCTGTGTCATCAGAAACAAACAATAGAAATATCCGAGGGCGGACCCTGGCAACGTTGGCACCGTCGACTGAATGACGATGGCCGCCGGCAGACCGGCAAAAAATGCGCGGCGGCGACGTCGCGATCTCGCGAAATTTAGCTGCGGCAGGCGCCGGCAGCGAACGCCAAATTCACGCGCATCGTTTTAAGACGGTCAGGCAGAGCAAAGACTAACGAGTTGGTTATCATAAGTGACCGGTCGATATTTCTTTTTTGTGACCGACTGACAGGCGGTATCTACGTAATTTACATTCGCGTTAAGGAATAGACCCTATCAAATTTCCGATGTGCAATTTGAATTCCGCAACGCCGCATGTTGGCTCCGGGGCTGAAAATCCGAACGGCGCGGCGGGCGAAACCGCGTCTGCCGCCGGCACAGCGGGTCTTGTCAGGAGGAAGAAACCTGCGCACGCGCTCAGCACTCGCCGTTGTCGGCTTTTCTGTGGTGTGGTGGATCGCGGCGGAGTTCAACGTCACCATGGGTAGAATTTCCGGCATGATGGCGCGTTATGGCCTGCAATCAATATTGGTTGCTTGCGGAGGGACCTTTACCGGTGGCCTGGCCTTCATCGTTCAGGGGCAGGCATACGGATTCGACAGGGTTCCCATTGCTGCCATTGTTCCAGCTTTTTTCGTCGGTGCGGTTTCGACCCTGGTCATCATGGCTTTGTTGGAGCGAAACAAACGGGCGTATCTGGCGCGTTTGGCCAGCGAAAAGAAGTTCTCCTTCCTGATCCGCGCCAGCATCGACAACATGTCTCAGGGTTTGTTGATGATCGATGCCGAGCAAGAGATTGCCATCATCAACCGGCGCTATATCGAAATACATGGACTTTCGGCGAATATCGCCAAGCACGGATGTACCTATCGAGACCTTCTGATTCACCAGCGGGACGTGGGGACTTTCGACGGCGATGTCGATCGTTCCGTTGAGGAGGTTGCCAAGAATATTGCCGCTGGACGATCCTGCGAACGCGTCACGAAAATGGCGGACGGGCGTGTGATCTCCGTCGTAAGCCGAACGATGTCAAACGGCTGGCTGGTGGCGACCTATGAGGATGTCACAGAGAAAAGTTCCCGCGAGGGATCGTTTCGGCTGTTGTTCGAGGGCAATCCAGTGCCGATGTGGGTTATCGATCGCAGCAGCCTGCGTTTTCTCGCCGTCAACGAGGCCGCCATTGTCCATTACGGATATAGCCGTGAACAGTTTCTGGCGATGACTGTCCCCGACGTGCGCATCGCGGCAGATCATGAGCATCTGGTGCGGTATATGCGCGGCCTTCCGGATACCCAGTTGATCGAAAAATTCGGCAAACATCGCAAGGCGGACGGCACCGAAATCGAGGTCGCCATCTGTTCGCGCACCTTGCGTTACAACGGTCATGACGCCCGGATGGCCGTCATTCATGACATCACAATGGCGAAGCTTGCCGAGGGCGAACTTCGTCAAACCAAGAAGTTTCTCGACACCGTGATCGAACAGGTGCCTGTGCCAATTCTGGTGAAGGACGTTCCCGCCGCTGCGAAGGACGCTGGTGACTGCCGGTATTCGCTGATCAATCGCGCCTACGAAAAAATGGCGGGCATTTCGCGCGATCAGTTTCTCGGCAAGACGGCGCGCGATGTGTTTCCACAAGACCGGGCCAATTTCATCGTTGCGGTCGATACCGATGCGATGCGTATGGACCGTCCGTTGCACCTTCCCGACCATTCCATGCCGACAAGTGAAAATGGCTCGCGCATCGTCAGCGCGACAAAGGTCGCCATCAGGGACAACAATCAGAAGCCACTCCATATTCTTTCCGTCGTTTCCGATGTGACGCAGCAGCGTCGACAGGAACAGAATGTACAATACATTGCGCATCACGATGCCTTGACTGGGCTACCAAACCGGACGGCGTTTAATAATCAGATTTCGTCAACTCTTGCCGACAGAGCGAAGTCGGGAAAGCCATTCAGCCTTTTGAGCATGGACCTCGATCATTTCAAGGAGATCAATGACGCCTATGGACATGTCGTCGGCGATGCGCTGCTGGGAGCCGTGGCACGACGCATAAAGGCGCGGTCCGATGGAGCGTTTGTCGCCCGTCTCGGCGGCGACGAGTTCATGATCATCGTCACAGACGGCCCGCAGCCGGAGGCGGCGAGGATGTTGGCCAATCGCCTGTCCGCCGCCTTTGCCGAGGACATCGAAGTTGACTGCCATCAGCTTCATCTGGGCTTGAGTGTCGGGGGCGCCGTCTATCCGGCGGACGGCACCGACGTGAAATCGCTGATGAGCAATGCGGATGCCGCCCTCTACCAGGTCAAGGTGGAAATGCGCGGCACGGTGAAATTTTTTGAATCCAGTCTGGGAAATCGCCTGCGTGAGCGACGCGAGTTGCAGAATGATTTGCGGCTCGGCGTTCAACGCGGCGAGCTGTTCCTGCAATATCAGCCGCAATCGCGCATGACGGGTGAGGTGACCGGATTTGAGGCCTTGGTCCGCTGGCAATGTCCAGATCGCGGCTTGGTTCCACCCGACACATTTATCCCGATCGCGGAAGACAGCAGTCTCATCCTGGCGATCGGAGAATGGGTTCTGCGCGAAGCGTGTCGCGAAGCGGCATCCTGGGAGCGGCCGCTGCAAATCGCCGTCAATATTTCGCCGATCCAGTTCCGCCACGGCGATCTGCCGCGGCTTGTTCATTCGATTCTGCTGGAAACCGGTCTATCCGCGGCCCGTCTCGAACTGGAAATCACCGAGAATGTTTTGATCGGAGAATTTTCGCGTGTAGTAGCGATGCTGAACAGGCTCAAGTCGCTTGGCGTCAAGATCGCGATGGACGATTTCGGCTCGGGTTATTCGTCGTTGTCTTACCTGCACGCCTATCCGTTCGATAAGATCAAGATCGATCGCAGCTTTATTGGCGATCTGGAATGCAACCATCACTCGCAGACCATCGTGCGCGCCGTCATCGGCCTATGCCACGGCCTGAATGTTCCGATCCTCGCCGAGGGTATTGAGACACAGGCCCAGCATGCCTTCCTGTTAGAGGAAGGCTGCGACGCGGTTCAGGGGTATCTGATCGGCCGACCGGGGCCGATCGCAGATTATGGCGATCTGATCGGCCGTCCGATGACCATCGAGCGCGACCGGGCGACGGCGGTGGGTTGATACGGCGAATGGACCGCGGTGGTTGGCCTCGACTTAGAGCGCTTTCGATTTAAGAAGAATCACGAAAGCGCTCTATCTCTTTGCTTTGTCGCATTTCCGGACGGCGAACCGGTTTCCACTTCGCCTGGAAATGCTCTAGCGAGGCGCGACCCGGCTTGGTGTTTGATCCGGCGGACTCGCCCTGCGCCCGCCGGAAGATAACGGATTAATCTTTCGCCCGCACCCAGGGAAACAGCACCGCGGGGAAGTCGGCGGCGTAGCGCGGTCCTTTTTCGTGCGGGCGGTATTCCGGCGGCGGATCGAGGTCCGGCTGCACGACCTTGCGGTAGAGATGCCAGGTGGCGTGACCGAGTACTGGCAGAACCACCGTCAGGCCGACGAAGGCCGGGAGCGAACCGACGAACAATAGCGCCGCGACGATCACGCCCCACAGAGCCATGGTCAGTGGATTGGCCATGACCGCACGTACCGAGGTCGCGGCCGCGCCAACCGCGCCGGCATTGCGATCGAGCAACAGCGGAAACGACACCACGGAAACGATCAACACACCGACGGCGAACAGAAAGCCGACAATGTTGCCGACAATGATCAGATTCAAGCCTGCCGGCGTGAACAGCACGTCATGGACGAATTGTCCAACTGATTCCGGCGGTGCATAGCCGAAATTCGCCACATAGATTGCCTGCGCGATGGCAACCCAGATCAGAAACACGACCATCAGCAACAGGCCGAGCGCAATGATGGCGCCGATCGAGGGCGAGTACAGCACATCGAGCGCGTTCGCAGCCGACACCGGAACGCCGGCCTCGCGCCGGCGGCTGAGTTCATAGAGCCCCATCGCGGCAAACGGCCCGAGGAGTGCGAAGCCGGCGGCGAGCGGAAACAGCAGCGGCACGATGTTGTAGCCCAGGGTCAGAGCGGCCAGGACCAGCGCGATCACCGGATAAATCAGGCACAGGAATACCGCATGGCTCGGCATGGCGGCGAAATCCTGCAGGCCCTTCGACAATGCGTCGATGAGGTCGGCCGGAGCGATCTTGCGAATGACGGGGTCGGTCCGGTCGGCGCTCGCGCCGACGAGAATATTGGATTGCTCCATGGTCGTTTCTCCCGAACGTTGACGTTCAAGCGGTCACGACATTGCAATGGCAATCGGCAACACCAGCGGTGGCGGCGGGCAGCAGCGGTGGCATTTGTCGCCGGGCTGGATCCTCGCCGTCTCCTTGCAGCGCATTCGCGCGCGGCCGCTGTCACTTCGTGCCGCGACCTCAATTTTTTAGATTAACATCGATTCCCGCCGCCGCGTTCACAATTATTGGCGGCGGTTGAAGATGGCGCAGCGGCTGCGCTCGCCCTCCAACATTCTGATTTGTGGCGCGATTTGCGCGGATGCCGCGCACGAAATCGCTGGAAATTGTTGCTGCAATGCACACGCCGGCATGCCGATATCGGCGACGCCAGTGATCGCGGGCTTTGGAAAGCGCGAAATCAATTCGATTCGTAACTATTCCGGCAGACCGATGTTGGGGATGGTGTCGGGCAGATAGGCGCCGCCGCGGACCGCTTTCTGCAAGGTCTTGAATTCGGCGCCGGACTGGAACGCGTCGTAGACGCGCGTCGGATCGAAGAAGACGCCGATCGGGTTTTCAGCAAATTCCGGCGACGTCCGCATGTATTCCGTCGAGCGCGCCCAATCGGAGAAATTGTCGCTTTGCAGTTCGACGTAATTGCCTTCGGGGTCCTTGTAATAGATCGAGATCGTCAAGCCGTGATCGAGGCAGAAGGCTGGCTCCACGCCGGCTTTGCGCAGACGATCGTATGACGCCATCAGGTCGGCGAAACTCGCGTATTCGAACGCGGTGTGGTGCACGCCGTTGTGGTTGACCTTGTCGGCGTCGTCCGCCAGGCCGGGGACCGCCAGAAACGCGATGCGATGGTTGGCGGTGTCATTGCTGGTCCAGGCTGCGACGTCGTTGCGGAACTGCACCTGCGCGCCGATGACGAGCCCGTACCATGCGATCATATCGTCGAGGCGGCTGGTCTTCATCGTCACGTGATGAAGCGAGGGTTTGATCATTGTGCTGGTGGCGGCTGTCGTCATGGTTTTCTCCCGGGATGGTCGCGGCGCCTCACGTGGCATTTTTGGATTTTGTTTCGGCACCGCGGCGTTCTCAAAATCTTACGGCGGCGGCGCGTGCTCGGCTACGGTCTTGGCCGCCGTCAATGCATCGGCAAGATGGCGAAGTCGTCGCGGGCGTCAGGCCTCTTGGCGCCATGGGCGGACAAAAATTCGTCGCGCGCGGTATCGGACGCTTATAGTGTGCGGCACGCGCTTTCGCCATCCTCCGAAACCATCCGGGCGTTCGCCGAAAACCAGAGGTGGCGCCCGAGGCGAAAACCCGGAGTACGCTTGCGAAATGCCGGCAATGGCGGCACCTTCTGCCGCCGGGCGTCGGGCTTGGCGACGGTTGCATCAAGAATAAAACAGCGGAATTGTGGGAAAGGAACGGCTCATGCACTATCGAATTCGCATCGGCCTTGCGGCCATGGTCGTGGCGCTGGGTTTTGCGTGCGCGGGCGCGCAGGCACAGCCGGCCGCGGAATTCTATAAGAACAAGACCATCCGCTTTATCGTCGGCAGCGGCGCGGGCGGCGGGTTCTCGACCTACGCCTTGCTGCTGTCGCCGCATCTGACCCGATTTATTCCCGGCGCGCCGGCGATATCGGTCGAGCACATGCCGGGGGCCGGCGGCATCAACTCGCTCAATTATATCGCCAATGCCGCGCCGCATGACGGTACGGTGATCGCGATAGCGATGCCGAATTTTTTCGTCACTCCTTTTACCGAGCCGCAGGCGACCAAGTTCGATCCGACCAAGTTCAGGTTTCTCGGGCGGATGAGCGATTTCGGCCGCGTGCTGGTGGCGTGGCATGCGAGCGGCATCAAGACGGTCGACGATCTCAAGCAGAAGCAGGCGTTCGTCGGCGCGTCTTCGCGCCGTTCCACCACCTCGATCGCGCCGGTATTGATGAACGAAATTCTCGGCACCAAGATGAAAGTCATCACCGGCTTCCGCGGCACCGGGCCGACACTGGTGGCGCTAGAATCAGGCGAAGTCACCGCCACGACGGTGGCGGTCTCGACATTGCAGAGCCTGCATCAGGACTGGCTGCGCGACAAGAAGATCAATGTCATCGCTGGGCTCGATTCCAATCCGGTGCCGTATAAGGGCGTGCCGCGCGTCACCGATCTGATCAAGGAGCCGAAGCAGAAGGCGTTGTGGGACTGGGTGGCATTACCGGCGGAATTCGGCACCGCAGTGCTGGTCGCGCCGGGCGTGCCCGAGGATAGGCTCAAGGTGCTGCGCGATGCCTTCATGAAGGCGGTCAACAGCCCGGAATTGAAAGCGGATGCCGCCAAGCGCAGGCTCGACCTCAATCCGATGAGCGGCGAGGACCTCGATGCGCTGTTTGCCAAGAACGGATCGCCGACGCCGGAGATCGCCGCGCATGTCGCGCAAGTGATGGGCGTGAAGCCGGGTGCGAAGAAGAAATGACGGTGCGCGTCATCCTCAAACGAAAATCAATGCGCGTTTGCCCGTGAGCGTTCAATCCGCCGATATCGTGGTGATCGGTGCGGGGCTGGCCGGCCTGTCGGCCGCGCTTGCCGCGCGCGAGGCCGGCGCCTCGGTGATCGTCCTCGAACGCGCTCCGATCGAGGAGCGCGGTGGTAACACGCGTTTTTCCAACGGCGCGATGCGCGCCGTCTATGCCGGGGTCGACGACATCGCGGTTCTGACGGGGGGCCTGAGCGATGCCGAACGCGCGCGGGCCGACTTCGGCCGCTATACCCGCGAGCAATATTTCGACGATCTCGCGCGTGTCACACAGTACCGCACCGACATGACCATGGCCGATCTGCTGGTCGACCGCAGCCGCGATACCATGCTCTGGCTCGCCGGGCAGGGCGTGCGCTTCCTGCCGCTCTACGAATGGCAGTTCAAGCTGCCGGATGGCAGGGTCAAATTTTCCGGCGGTTCGGCGGTCGAGGCCTATGGCGCGGGTGATGGGCTGAGCGCTGCGATGTTTGCCGCCGCCGAGCGGCTCGGTGTCACGATTGTTTATGGCGCGCGGGCGATCGAATTGATTGACGGTCCGGCGGGCGTGAGTGCCGTGATCGTACGGCAGGGGCGCGACGAGAAGACGTTCGAGGGCAGAGCGATCATTCTCGCCTGCGGTGGCTTCGAGGCCAATGCCGAATGGCGCACGCGCTATCTCGGGCCAGCTTGGGAACTGGCGAAGGTGCGCGGTTCGCGCTTCAACACTGGTGACGGGTTGCGCATGGCCCTGGACCTCGGCGCGATGTCGTTCGGCAACTGGTCGGGCTGTCACTCCTCGTCGTGGGACTTCAACGCGCCGGATGTCAACGAACTGGAATTCGGCACGGTGTTCAAGCGCGACGATTATCTTGAAGGCATCGTGGTCAACGCCGATGGCAAGCGCTTCTTTGACGAAGGTGCCGATATCCGCGCACTGACCTATGCCAAGCTCGGCCGCGCCATTCTCGCGCAGCCGGGGCAGGTGGCCTGGCAGATCTTCGATGCGAAAGGCGCGGTAAGGCTCCATGGCGAATACCGTACGCGCCGCTCAGCACGCTTCACGGCGAATACGCCGGAGGAACTGGTTTCTCAGCTCGACGGCATGAACAAGACGGCGTGCCTGGCGACAATCAACGAATTCAACGCCGCGGTGCGCGAGGACATTCCCTACGATCCAGGCAGGAAAGACGGACGCACCACGCAGGGCCTGGTGATTCCGAAATCGAACTGGGCGAACCGGCTCGACGCGCCGCCGTTCGAGGCTTATGCCGTCACCTGCGGCATCACCTTCACCTTCGGCGGCGTGCGGATCGACCCGCAGTGCCGGGTGCTCGATCAGGACGGCGCGGTGATCCCGGCGCTCTATGCCGCCGGCGAGTTGGTCGGCGGGCTGTTCTACTTCAACTATCCCGGCGGCTCCGGGTTGATGGCGGCGGCGGTGTTCGGCCGTGCCGCCGGCGAGGCGGCGGCCGCGGCGCTTCGCATCTAAAAGTCTTGCGGTCATCCTAACCTCTTACAGTCATCCTAACCTCTTACAGTCATCCTAACCATTGAGCGCGCGCATGCGATTGTCCGTCATTCTCACCACGCTGTTTCCACTCTGGGCAATTCTTGCCGCGGCGGTCGCATTGATGTGGCCGGAGCCGATCGCGGCGTGGCGCCCGGCGATCGTGCCGCTGCTCGGCGTCGTCATGTTCGGCATGGGTTTGACCTTGGCGCCACGTGATTTTCTCGCCGTGATGCGGCGGCCGGCCGTGGTCGGCGTTGGTGCGGCGCTGCAGTTTATCGTGATGCCGTTCGCCGGCTGGGCGGTGGGGCATGCGCTCGGCCTGCCGCGCGAATTGCTGGTCGGGCTGGTGCTGGTCGGCGCCTGTCCCGGCGGTACCGCCTCGAATGTCATCACCTATCTGGCGCGCGGCGATGTCGCCTTGTCGGTGTCCTTGACGACGGTCTCCACGGTGCTTGCCGTGGTCTTCACGCCGGCCTTGACGTGGCTCTATGTTGGGCAGGTGGTGCCGGTCCCGGTCGCGGCGATGTTTCTGTCGATCGTGAAAGTGATCATCGTTCCGGTCGCGGCCGGCGTGGCCCTGAACATGCTGCTTGGCGAGCGCCTGGTGCGGTTGCGCGACAGCTTCCCGTTGATCTCGGTCGCCGCGATCGTGGTGCTGATCGCGATCATCGTTGCGCTGAATGCGGGGCTGTTCGATGCCGTCATCTGGACGGTGGCGGCGGCGGTGATCCTGCACAATGCCATCGGGCTCGCGGCGGGCTATCTGGTGCCGCGCCTGCTCGGCTACGACACGCGGATCGCGCGCACGATCGCGATCGAGGTCGGTATGCAGAATTCCGGGCTCGGCGTGGCGCTGGCGACGCAATTCTTTTCGGCGAAGGCGGCGCTCCCCGGTGCGCTGTTTTCGATCTGGCACAATCTATCAGGCGCGACGCTGGCGGCATGGTGGTCGCGGAGCCCGCCGCCACACGCGCGCGAACAGCCACCGATCTGATTGGCGTGGCGAAGTTCGCGCGAACCCCCGACGAAAGCACGAATAAGCAGGGGTCTCCAGGTCTTACGTGATGCCGGCACCCGCCGGCAAGTTCAATCAATGCCGGGTTATGGGGACATCAGGCGCGTGTTGACGGAAGGCCGCCACCAGCAGGGCAGCTGCGAGGTCCGCCTTGGCGTTGGTGAGCTGATAGGCGCTGCTCAGCCGATCCACGAAGCCCACGACGCCGCCCAATCCAAGTCCACCGGACGGCAGGAATTTTGACAGATCGCCGGTCTGCATCACTTCCGCGATGGTCTGGCAGGTTTCAGAGGCGTCGATCACGCCCTTTACAATTTCTCCATTCTCTCCATCGGCGGCTTCATGGCGAGCCGGTGTCGCGGCATTCACGGCCGTCGCGAGATGTCGGATCTGCGCGCCGGAGATGTCTGCGGGAATCCCGAAAACATACTGCTCGATCTTGTCGTCTTCGCGCTCGACAAACAAGGTCAGTGCCGTGCCGATCGCCTTGGTCTCGACTTTGCGCCGGGTCAATGCGCCTGCCACGCCATCGAAGGCGGCGCCGCCGAGGGCCGTATTCTGAATGTCGTCGTCGCTGCTCACCTGGACGGCGATGTGGCGGAGATCGTCGAAGGGGATGTACTCCTCGACAATCATCGTCCCAGCGCCGCTGTCCGCGCTGCCATGACCGCGATAGCCGACGACGAAACGGCCATCCTCCACCCCGAGACCGTGCTGCACGACCGCGAATTCAGACGAGGCGTCGCCTTTGGGATTTTTGAGCAGGAACCCAAGGGGCAGGATGATTCCGGTGTACATTTTGTACCGACTGGCCAAGTCGTAGCCCCACCGGCTTGTCGCCTTCTCCCAGAGCTTCATCACCATTCCCAGCGCCGCGAGCCCCAGGACACCAACAACGGCGAGGGCCCAGTTGCTCGTCGCCGGCCAAAGCCGGGCAAGGAGTTCCTGCAAAAGGATCACGATCGGGACGCATAGAATCGCGAGGAACACCAACGCAATGCGTGCGAGCCAGAGCTTGAGGACGCTCTTGCCTGAAGAGTCGGAAGCCACAGAAAATTCCCCCATCACCGGTAACACATGCTGCGCAGTCGCCTGCCGCGTCGCCACCCCTTGACGTCAAACGGCTTAGGATACGCTCCCTCAGCGCAAAGTGCCGTGCCGGTGGCGCATTCGTCAATGCTTCAACAGCATTGGACCGCGGTTGACAAAGACCGGTGGTATTGTCGCAGGGGGAATACCGCCGCAATGCGGCGGCGCATGGCGAGGCGCTTGTGGATGAAAGGCCCACCGGAACACATGCGTGAGAGACTGTCGGCTTGAGTTCGCAGCGCATGCTGACGATCATTGATCGCCGCATGCTCAAGCTGGACGAAGCTTGAACCCCTCAGGGTCTTAGGTTTGAAAAAGCCCCGGGCTCACGCCCGGGGTTGTTTCACAGTACAAGGTTTCATGTCCGCGGCCGATCAGAAGCTCGACGATTCATAATCGCGGCGCAGTTCGAGCCGCACGTTGGCGTCGGGATCAGCGCCGATAACCTTGCCGTCCTCGACGACCTTGTCGGAAAAGCCGCCAAACGAACCCTGGTAGTCCCGGGCAAAGGCGCCGCGGGGCGCAAATTCCGCCGACGGTGCATTGCGGCCATACCAAGCCGTGTTCCGCGACTGATCGTACTGATGGTTCTGGGCGAGCGCGGGGGTTGCGATCAAGGCCGCAAGCGACGCGGACACAAACAGGATCTTCTTCATCGTCGTTCTCCATTTGCCGGTGTTCTTTTCCGGCTTCGATGTTGGGTATGTGCGTCGCAGCATGACCTTTCGCAACGCACCATCGCGTGAATGCGCCGTGACCTTGCGCTCAGGTTTTGTGAGCGCGCGTTATTGAACCTTCTGATGTGCAGGGAATGAATCGATATAAAAATCAGATAGCAATCGTGACAAATTCGCGGCATTCATCGCAAGGCTGAGCGGGGACTGTTTTGAATTCAAAAAAGCCCCAGGCTACCGCCCGGGGCTCTTTTTCACGACTTGGATTGCGCGGCTGTCAATCGCTTGAGGATTCGTATTCACGCCGCAGTTCGAGCCGGACGTTCGGGTCCGGATCGGCGCCGATCACCTGGCCACCCTCAATCACAACGGCGGGACCGAAACTGCCAAAGGACTGGGCGTAGGCGCCGCGCGGGCCAGGCTGAGTCTGCTGGTAATAGCCGTTCGGCTGTGCCTGCGCCAAGGGGTAATTTTGGGCGAATGTCGGGGTTGCAATCAAGGCGATCGCCGCCGCCGACGAGAGAGACAGAATGTGTTTCACGTCGCGTCTCCTTGCATTGGGTTAAAGCCTCCGGAAGCAGATTGCCTTGTGCGCGCAGGCTGCGACGGCGGCAATGCAATTGGACGTGAGGGCTCGTGAGAAAAATGTGAGAAAATATACGCGCGATGCCGCCCGGTATCAGGTGCTTCCGCGTTGATGATCTGATTTTTTCGCGATATTTATTTGTTGGCGCATTTATGGTGACCCGGTAGTGATTTCGATGGTTCTGCGATCACGGCACGACATCGGATACCGGAATATGATCTTGAAAACGTGATACCGATTCAAACAACGCGAGACGAAAAGTTAAAGCATTGGTTGCCAAGCCGGCGGAATTTCGTGAGCGCCGTATAGCTCTCAGGAAAAGAAGCGGTTTGCCGGCCGCGGCAGGCCGAGGTTCTCGCGCAAGGTCCTGCCTTCGTATTCGGTGCGGAACAGGCCGCGCCGCTGCAGTTCCGGCACCACGCTTGTCGACGAAGTCGTCGAGACCCGGCGGGCAGGTACGGGAACTGGATGGTGAAGCCGTCGCGAGCCTCGGTCATCGAGCCATTCCTCCATCTGATCGGCGATGGTCTTCGGGCGTGCCGACCATGGCAGCCCGCCGGAATGGCCGCCGAGCCGCTGGGCGAGCTGGCGCACGGTGAGGTTTTCGCGCTTGGCCAGCGCGATGGCGCGCTCGCGGCCGCTCTTGGACGCGTTGCTTTCCGGGATGTCGTCAGGCAGCGGGCCGTCGGGATCGAACTTCGAGGCATCGGCGCCGAGCGCGATCGACAGCGAGGCGATGGCGCTTGGCGTAATGCACCAGGCTGTCGAGCTTGGCGCGCTTGGCCTTCGCCTCTTCGACGGTGTCGCCGACCATGACCAGGACAGCCGGGCAGGATCTTCATGTGGTCGGGATTGCGGCCGAGCTTCTCCATGCGGCCCTTCACGTCGGCATAGAACGCTGCGCGCCGGCATCGATGCTCGACTGCGCGGTGAACACCGCCTCCGCGGTCTCGGCGGCGAGCTGGCGTCCGGCGTCCGACGCGCCGGCCTGCACGATCACCGGCCAGCCCTGCACCGGGCGCGCGATGTTCACCGGGCCGCGCACCGAGAAATATTCTCCCTTGTGGTTGAGCACGTGCATCTTGTCGGGATCGAAGAAGATGCCGCTTTCGACATCGCGGATGAAGGCGTCGTCGGCCCAGGAATCCCACAGGCCGGTGACCACGTCGTAGAACTCGCGCGCGCGGCGATAGCGCTCGCCGTGCTCCATATGTTCATCCAGGCCGAAATTCAGCGCAGCATCGGGGTTGGAGGTGGTGACGATGTTCCAGCCGGCGCGGCCGTTGCTGATGTGGTCGAGCGAGGCGAACCGGCGCGCGATGTGATAGGGCGCATCGAAGGTGGTCGAGCCGGTGGCAATCAGGCCGATGTGCTTGGTCACCATCGCCAGCGCCGACAGCAGCGTGAACGGCTCGAACGAGGTGACGGTGTGGCTGCGCTTGAGCGCCTCCACCGGCATGTTGAGCACGGCCATGTGGTCGGCCATGAAGAAGGCGTCGAACTTGCCGCTGCTCCAGCTTCTGGATGAAGCCGACCATGTGCTGGAGATTGAAGTTCGCGTCCGGGAAAGCGCCGGGATAGCGCCAAGCGCCGGTATGGATGCTCGCCGGCCGCATGAAGGCGCCGAGCCGCATCTGGCGTTTTTCCGGCATGATAACCTCATCCAAGTGCTTTGTCGGAGGGAGGGTTTTATCGCGAACGCGATGGCGAAGCGATCACGAATTTGTGGTGCGACGACATCCGGTTGCCATCGCTTGCTGCGATGGCGAGGCAGGGTCAAGCTACCGCGTCGAGGCAAATTTCACCGTCATGGAGGAAACATGTCTTGGTGAAAAGCGTCAGGTCGAGCGCATTCGGCAATCGGACATCCGACAGGTCTGGGAATTGTTTCGCCATTGGATCGAATGAACGATTGATCTGCGATATCGCGACGATAATGGCACCCGACTCCGCGGCGTAAGTCTTCATTGCGCGAATCTGGTCGGCAGGTTCCGGATTGCGGCGCTTTTGGTCCAGCAATTGTAAATAGTCGACGACCGCGACGGCTGGGACGGCTTTGGCGGATGCGGCCTCGATTCGCGTTATGATGTGGGCGGCGCAGATGTCATCGGACGTGTCGAGCGTGAACGAACCGTCGATGGTCCCAGGTTCGACATCAAGCGATCTGATGATCTTGAGAATGTCGTTCTCGATCAACTCCAGCGTGAAAAGGAAGCCCTTCCGGCCACTCTTGGTCGCTTCAACGGCCAGTTCGAGGCCGAGAACCGTCTTGCCGTGACCGGGACGGGCGCCGAGCAGAACCAGATCACCCGGCGTCAGGCGGGACAATATTTCGCTTCCAGGCCGATGGCGCGGTATCGAGGCGGCAAGGTGGCTCCAACTGCGAAAACCTTCGCGCTTCGCAATCCGGTCAAGGGCGGCATGCAGCGGAATGCCGGCATCGCGCCCGAGCAACCGGGCCTGCCTTTTCAAACGGAAAATGGGTGCGGACAACCTCATTCGGAAACCTCCTCTTGCGAGCGGTTATCGCAGTCCCTCCTTATGCGCGCGCTCGACCAGAGTGGCTTCAAAAGACCTTATTGCCCCGCATGTCGGATGCTTTCCCAGTCGGAGGGGGGGAGGCACGGGCCGTGCCAGCGGATCAAGGCTACGGGGCGGGAATCTGATTCGTAAGGCCTCGACGGTGTCGCGCGTGGTCGCGGGACCTTCGTCCGTGCAACTTCCGTGCAACTAATGACGCAGGCCGGCGCCGACATCGCCGGCGGTGAAGCGAGGCTGGTAATGCGCGGCGCTCGCAGAACCGCTCATACCAGGCGCGTAGATGCGGCAGGTCGGGCCGCGGAATCGGATAGGTGAACCAGCGATAGATGTGCGGACCGAAGACGATATCCGCCATCGTGAAACGGTCACCCATGACATAGTCGCGGCCTTTCAGGCGGCCATCGAGCATGGTCCAGTAACGCGTGACCTCGGCGATCAGTTCGGCGAGGCGCTTGCCGTCGCGCTGGTCCTCGGGCGTGCGCACGAGACCGAGCAGGATCTGGCGCATCGGCGGCCACAGGGTCGTGCCCTGCCAGGAGATCCAGCGGTCGGCGTCGGCGTAGTCGTGTGGATCGGTCGGTGACAGGTTGCCGGGCGAATGCTTGGCGCACAAATACTTCACGATGGCGTTCGACTCCCACAGGACAAATCCGTCATCGTCGATGGTCGGGATCGTGCCGGTCGGATTCATTTTCAGATACCAGGCTTGGTCGAGCAGTCCGTATTGTTTGCCGGCATTGATTTGTTCGAATGGAATGTCCGAATTCGCGGACGCACCACATCACTTTCTGGACGCTGAGCGAATCCTCTCGGCCCCAGATCTTGAGCATTGTGCCCTCCTGGTGTTCCGCAAACGCCATTCCGCGCCCGCGCGCGGGCCGCCTGCGTGAAAGTCGAAACCGTCTCAGGCCGCCTTGGCGCCGAACTGCGACAGATAATCCGCGCGCTGTGCGGTGACGCCTTCGCGCAGCTTGGATCCATATGTCTTCATCGCGGCCAGTTCGTCGGCGGTCAGCCGGCCGGGGATCGCGGCGTGAAAACTCGGCCGCGCCTTGGCGCGCTGCCACCAGGCTTGCGTCAACGGGCGATCGGCAAGCCACAGATCGAGTAGGTTGAGATATTCCAGCCTCGCGACGAACGGCATCAGATTGATATCACCGAGGGAGAAGTCGGTACCGACCACCCAGTCATTGCCGCCGGCGAGCGCGGCCTCGGTCGCCTGGAACAGCTTCTCGAACGCGACGATGCCTTGATAAACATAGGGCGACTCGACGCCATGCTCGTAGGTCGACATGAAGCGGGCGCGGCGCACCGGGTCGCCGACGTTGCGGAAGCGGCCCTGGCGCTGCTCCTCGGTCATGCTGCGCATCTTCTCGCGGAACATCGCGGAGAAGCTCAATTCGCGGGTCGCCTCGAAAATGCCTTCGTCGATCGCCTTGCTCCACAGCCGCATGCGGGTGCGGGCGTAAGGATCCGCCGGCGCGAGCGGAGGCGTGGGGAACGTATCGTTGAGATATTCGCAGATCAGCGTCGATTCCACGATGGCGTGTCCATCATGCAATAGCGTCGGCACAACGCCCTTGGGGTTGAGCTTGACGTATTCGGGGTCGTACTGCTCGTTCTTGAACAGGTCGATGACCTTCATCTCGTAATCGAGGTTCTTCTCGGCGAGTGTGATGAAGACCTTTTGCGTGCAAATCGAGTTGCGCGCGGTAATCAAATTGAGCATGTGCGGTAGGCCCTTGTTGGCAAGGTTGTTCGTAAAATGGCGCGATGAGTTCGCTGAACCTCATTCTGGTCGAAATCCGGTGCCGGTATTGTAGGCGAAAAGCGAGGACATTGCGCGGTGCGGGCAAGGCCGGTTCACCATCATGTGTATGTGACGGGAATCCGTCCGCTTTCGAGCCGGCAAGGGTAGGTTCGACGGTACGAATGGGGTAAACATGGAAGGGACGCATACAGTGGGTGGACTGGGGAGGAAGAGGATGCAGCCGATATTTGCGCAAGCCCGCCGGATGGCGATCTGGATTCTGGCCGTTACGGTGCTTGCCGCGCCGGCCATCGCCGAGCCGTCTTTTCGGGGCACCGTCTTCGACAGTAATATCATGCAGAAGCTCAAGGTGAAGGGACACACCCGCGCGCAGGTATCGCGCATCACCTCCACCAGTGCCGCGGAACTGCAGAGCATCCTCAACAAATACAAGATCAACCCGCGCAAGAAGCTCGACTTCGATACCATGATGAAAGCCTCCTCCGAGCTGCAGGCGGTGCGGAACAAGGAAAGCGCGGAAATGCGCAAGGTGCTGACCCCGGAGGAGTTCAGCACTTATGAGACCATCACGTCGCAGACCAGCCGGAAGGTTCGCCGCGCGATGGAGTGATTCCGCCGACCGCCGGGACGCGGGGGTAACGACCCCCGCCGCCCAAGCTTGGTTTTCTGGCATCGTTGCGTCGAAAATTTTGCATTGCCGGCCGTCGCCTGACGCGGTGCGCGGCGGCGTTTCCGATACGTGCCCATCCCGCTCATGGCTGCCTTGCTTGGAACCCATTGCGTTCCGGGCCGGCGGCGCGATGGTGCGGCCTTTCTGCCACAGGCTCTCGTGGTTCGATTCCGGCATTTGCATTCCGCTGCTGAAGGCTCCAGAGCGATTGCCGGAATCAAAGGACCACGAGCAACTATTGAATTCTGGTGCAGCGTTGAATTTGACATTTGATGAAGGCGTGGCCGCAAATCGGTGTCAAATGTCAAATTCGCTCCACGAGTTCCGTCGCTTTGAAGTTTCTGTATCGCCTGGCGAAACGTCATTCAGGACCTTCTAATCGACAGCGGTACCATACGCTTGCAGGCCGGCGATATCGCCGGGTAGGTGACTTGCCGCATGGGCGGCGCGCCGCCGTCTGACCATACGAGCCCGATGCACGAACCCAAGCCGCCCGATCAGCGCGTTGACGCCGTACCCGTACCGCCGGACAAGCGGACGGTGCGGATGATCTTTTATGGCCTGATGCTTGTGGTCTTCGTTGCCGCGCTCAACCAGACCATCGTCGCCACCGCGCTGCCAACCATCGGGCGCGACTTTCAGGACTTCGAGAATCTGTCCTGGGTGGTGATCGCGTTCCTGTTGACGGCGACCGCCGTCGCGCCGCTTTACGGCAAACTCAGCGACATCCATGGCCGGCGTACCGTGATGATGGTCGGGCTCGGAATTTTCATCATCGGCTCGATCATCTGCGCGCTGGCGCCGAACATGCTGACCCTGATTCTCGGCCGCGGCGTGCAGGAACTCGGCGGCGGCGGCATCATGCCGCTCGCGCAGGCGATCATCGCCGACACCATCACCCCGCGCGAACGCGGCCGTTACCAGGCCTATATGGGGTCGGCCTGGGTCAGCGCCGGGAGTCGGCGGCCCGGTGCTGGGCGGGTTCATCGCCGAGCATTTCCACTGGACCGGCATCTTCTGGCTCAACGTGCCGCTCGGCCTGGCCGGCATGGCGTTGATCTTCGTGACCTTGCGCCATCTGCCGCGCTATCAGCGCCGGCACCGGCTCGACCTGATCGGCGCCGGCCTGATGATGGCTAGCGCGACCTTGCTGCTGGTCGCGCTGACCTGGGGCGGATCGCGGTTTCCATGGGTGTCAATGCCGATCATCGGTCTGATCCTGGCATCCATGCTGATGACGGCCGCGTTCGGCTGGCGGTTGACGCACGCGCCGGAACCGTTCCTGCCGCTGGAAGTGCTCGGCAACCGCATCATGCTATGGGGAACGCTGACCACGGCATGCACGCAGGGTGTGGCGATCGGGCTGACGGTGTTCATTCCGCTCTACAACGAAACCATCCAGAAACTGTCCGCCAGCAATTCCGGGCTGCTGTTGATTTCGATCATCGCCATGACGACGCCGGGTTCGATGATCGCCGGTCGCGTCATGCTTCACATGAACCGTTACAAATGGATCAGCGTCGTCGGCGTGATCTGCACGATCGTGGCGATCTCGATGCTGGTGATCTTTCCGCGGATGCCGGTCTGGTGCGTGGCGGTGGTGCTGACAGTGGTCGGGACCGGCATCGGTACCAGCTATCCGACCACCACGGTATCGATTCAGAACGCCGTCGCCCAGCATCAGGTCGGGGTGGCGATGGGCGCGATGAATTTCTTCCGCGCACTTAATTCCTCGCTGGTGGTGGCGCTAATGGGCGCGATCGTGCTGGCTTCGCTGGGCTCGGCGCCGATACGCGGCGTCGGCGCGGAACAAATCGCGGCGACGGCGCAGGCGCTCGGCATCGATCTCGCGCAGATGTTCAGCTACGTCTTCGCCGTCGCCGTTGGCTTCCTCGTGCTGGGGCTGATCTGCCTGCTGATGATGGAAGAGCGCGTGCTGCGCGGGCCGGTCTCCTCGCAGCCGCAGGCGCCGCCGCCGCTTGATGACAACAAGACCTGAGCGGCACTTTTCTCATCAGCGTTTCGGCGCTGCCGCGGCGCGCGCCGGCGTGCATCCATAACCCAATACCGCTTGCGCCAGATCAAGCCTGCGCCATGTCATATTCGACTAATCTGCTATTGGCGCGGGCCGCCGGAACCGGCTAATGACGGCCGCGAAGCGACATTCCGGGAGGAGACGGAGATGAAGGCGAAGGTGTTTTCAATCCTGCTGTTTGGGTTCGTGGCGGGATTCACATTCACGGCGTCCGCACAAACCATCGGTTTTGCCGAGGCGATCGACCGTCTTGCGGCCGCCTGCGGCGCGGACATCAAAAAGAATTGCAAAGGCGTTCCTTTGGGAGACGGCGGCGTCCGCAATTGTCTCGTCCGCAATCAGGCGAAGAACTCACCACGATGCAATGCCACGATGGCGGAGGTCTTTAGGTTGATCGAGATCCGGTTGGCCGCGCAGGCCGCGGTGCCGCGGATCTGCGACGCCGACATCCGCCGCCTGTGCCAGGGCGTACAGCCCGGTGATGGCAATCTGCTGGAATGCGGTTTGAAGGCTCGCCGTGCTGTCAGCGCCAAATGCAATCAGGCCATCACCGACGCCGGGTGGCGCTGATTACTTGAACCGTCGCCCGTGATCCGCACAACAAATTTCGTGAGAAAAATCATGAAAACTCGCCACTTACTCGCCGCCTTGGGCCTTGCGCTCGCGTTCGCGGCACAACCGGCTCATGCTCAGACCAAGCTGGATTCCGCCCAGATCGTCAATTCGCTGCAGGGCATCGAAAACATCGTGCCGCCGAACATTGCCGCGATCCGGCAACAGGCGATTGCCAATGCCAATGCCGGAGGCGGTCGCGTCACGCTGGCGGACGCGTTGAACAAACTTCCGCAGTTGACCGTCGAGATCCTGTTCGACTTCAATTCGGCCGCGATCCGTCCGGAATCATTCCGCACCGTCGGCCTCTTGGCCGATGCGCTGCATCATCCGTTCCTGCTGGGATACCGCATCCTCATTGTCGGCCACACCGACGCCAAGGGTGATCGCAAATACAATCTTGAACTCAGCCAGAAGCGCGCCGACGCGATCCGCACCGCGCTCATAACGACGTTCCGCGTCGCGCCGAACCGTCTGGTCGCGCTCGGCCTTGGCGAAGAACAATTGCGCGATCCGGCGCACCCGGACGCCGCGGTCAATCGCAGGGTGCAGCTGATCAATATCGGCCGGATGGGTCCGCCGGCACGGCCCGCGCAATAAGATCGCGCAATCGCGGCGGCCGGTCAGGGCACTTTCGATTCAAGTCGGATTATGAAAGCGCTCTGAATTTTTGTTTTGTCGCATTTCCGGACGGCGAAACGGTTTCCACGTCGTCTGGAAATGCTCTAGCTCTTTATTTATCGCATTTCCGGGCGGCGAACCGGTCTCCACTTCGCCTGGAAATGCTCAATGCATGCTGGGCGGTTTGAACAGCGAGGTGCGGTCAATCGACTTGATGCGCTGCTCGAACGTGTTGCCGTCACGGTAGATTCGCAAGGTCACCTCGATGCCGGCGCTGCCGAGTGCGCGGATCAGACGGTAGAAGGTGGCGAGATCGCTGACTTCCTCGTCGCCGACCGCCAAGATGACGTCGCCGGTCTGCAGGCCCGCTTTATAGGCCGGGCCGCGTTCCGCCAAGCCGGCAATAATGATCTTGTCCTCGACCTCGGTGGTGTAGATCCCGAGCCAGGGGTGAGACGGACGATTGACGCGGCCGAACTTCATCATGTCGTCGAGGATCGGCTTGAGCAGATCGATCGGCACGATCAAGTTGAGATAGTCGCCGGGCGAATTGTCGGCCGATTGTTGCAATTGCAGAGAGCCGATGCCGATGAGGTCGCCCTTGTGCCCGATCAGCGCGGCGCCGCCCCAGTGCGGGTGGGCCGGTGCGGTATAGATCGCCTCGTCGAGCAGATACTCCCAATACCCGGCGAACTCCTGCTTTGAGACGATGCGGGCAGCGACCGAACGCTGGCGTCCGCCGGCGCCGGCCATCACCACCCGTTCGCCGATTTCGGCTTCGGCCGAGGACCCGATCGGCAGCGCGGCCAAATCGAGCCGCGCCAGCGCCTGAACCAGTCCGAAGCCTGTCTCCGCGTCATAGGCCAGCACGTGGCCGGGCACGACCCGACCGTCGATCAGGGTGATCCAGACCGTCTCCGCTTCGGTGACGAGATAGCCAATGGTCAGGATCACGCCATTGGACGAGATCAGAACGCCATTGCCGGCCCGTTCGGTGCCGAGCACATCGGCGGTGGTCGCGTCGGCCGGGATCATGCTTTTGATACCGACCACCGATGCCAGCGCGTGGTCGAGATCGAAAGCATAGTCGCTCGGCTTGGGCTGAAGGCTTGGGGAGACGTTCCACTCACTCGGGGAGGGCATTTCTGGACTCCGTATTGAGCTGTCGTTCTTATTGGCTTGTTGGCCTGTTGTCTTCTTGGCTCGTCGACTTTTTGGCGGTCGCTTCACGGTCTGTCGGGCGCCACTGCCTTAACACAAATTTCCTTAGGGCATTTTCGTTGCGCTATCTCCGATGCAATCCGGCCTTGCCGTTCCCGCCTGGCCCCCAAAAGCGCCGTATCTGGTTATCATAACGAGCCGGTTGCGCCGCCGGAATAATCCCCCGGTCACTTGACCGCTACCCGCCACAGTGTCGGCGGCGGGATCGTGCGGGGTTGGCGGGCAACCGTGTCGCGGCCATTCGCGGCCGATCGCCGCAGATGTGTTCGATGGTTGCGCGGAGCCGTATCCGGCTCAACGGGAGACGCGATTTAAGGCGACTTTCCAGATCTTTTTGGACGATCCCTGATACGCAGGGCCAGTCTTGCGAACCATTCTTTCTTATCGCATTCTTATAACGTATTGCCTCGGTATAACGAAAGGCAATTTTGGGAGGATAGCCGATGACGCGACTGACGTGGGCCTTTGTGCTCGTGGCTGCGTTTTCATTCATCGCTGCCATGCCGGCGGCGGAAGCTGCGCCCTGCCTCGATGTCACCTTGACCGGCACGATGGGCGGTCCGCCGACTTTCAACGGGCTCGCGGGTGCCGGCACCCTTGTGCGCTATGGCGACGACGCCAACAATTGCAGCGCGGTGAAACTGCAATTCGATACCGGCCGCGGCACCAATCAGCGGCTGTCGCAATTGCATGTTCCGGTCGGGCAGCTCAATGCAATCTTCTTCACCCACATGCACTCGGATCACACCGAGGGGCTGGCCGACATCATGCAGTTGCGCTGGCTCTTCAATTCCAAGGGCAAGAAAGTTGACGTGGTGTGCAGCGATGATGCGGTGTCGGTGCTGGGCTTCACGCTGAGTTGCAAGAAGCTCGCCGCCCATATCGGCGATGCCTTCATCCAGTCCGGCGAGATCGCGCAGCGCATTTCGGAGAACAAGGCGCGGCTGCCCGGCGGGCCGGCTGATCTCATCAATGTCGTCACCTTTAAGCCGACCGACGAGCCGCAGGTGGTGTGGTCGTCGGGTGACGTGAAAGTCAGCGCGATCAGGTCACGCCATATCGTCGGGCATGCGTCCTATCGCGTCGATACGCCGGCCGGCAGCGTCGTGATCGGCGGCGACGCCGGCAACGACGCGGTCAAGCCGCCGCGCTCCTCCTCGACCTCGGCGCAGGTGGAGAAGCTCGCCAAGGGCGCCGACATCATCGTGCACTCGACCATCCACCCGGTGATGGGGCCGGACAAGGACAGCAAATTTCCGCCGCCGATCTTTTTCCGGCAGTCGACCGCGAGCGATCTCGGCGCCATGGCCAAGCGCGCCGGCGCCAAGCATCTGATGCTGACCCATCTCATTCCGCCGGTCGGCGCCAAGAAGCAGGGGCCCTTCAAGATTCCCGGCGGCGGGCTGACCGCCGACGACTACAAGAAGGCGGCGGCCGACGGCGGCTTTACCGGCGACATCGTGGTCGGCACCGACCTCGTGAGCGTCCGGCTGCCGGCGAAGAAGTAGGTGGACCAGGTCAGCCGGCGCAATGCCTTAGAACCCTGTCCCACTAGGCGAGAGGGCTACTTCCTTCGGTGCGTCCCCAAGCGGGATGAGCGGGGCAAGCCCGCGCATGACAAATTCATAGGTCGCGTCTCCAGCTAGCTGCTATAATTTTTTCGCCGCCGTACCCCTTCCTTCCGCACCAGGATATCCGTGCATGCTCGCGCTCTATCATTTCGACCGTTCGACCGCCGCGCAGCGCGTACGCTTGCAACTCGCCGAGAAGGGGCTCGCCTGGGAGAGCCGTTATATCGATCCGGGGCTGGGCAAGCGCGAACAGCACGATCCCGATTATCTGAAACTCAACCCGCGCGGGGTGGTGCCGACCTTGATCCATAACGGCCGCGCGATCCGCGAATCGATCGTGATCATGGAGTATATCGAGGACGCCTTTCCGGCGCCGCCGCTGCGGCCGGCCGACCTTTATGCGCGCGCACAGATGCGGCTGTGGATGAAGCTTGTGGACGAACATCTGCATGTCGACAGTCGCACCATCGGCCAGTGCGTGGCGATGCGCCATCTGCTTGATCGAGGCCGACCCGGAACTGCTCAGGACCCATTACGCGCGCGATGCCGGAGGAGGTGCGGCGCGACAACGACGCCATCAACAACAAGCTCGGCCTCGACTCGCCGCTGCTGCCGGGCGCGATCCGCCGCTTCAAGAAGCTGTTCACCGACATCGACCGCACGCTGCGCGATCAGATGTGGCTCGCGGGCGAGACGCTCTCGCTCGCCGACCTCGCGCTGGTCGTCTATGTCGGCCGGCTGCGCAGCTTCCAGCTTGAGCCGATGCTGCAGGATCTGAAATATTTGATGGGTTGGTACGCGCGCATCAAGCGCCGGCCGTCCTGGGCCGAGGCGGTGGAGAAATGGGGCGACACCTCGGGGCCCACGCGCGCCAGCCGCGGCGCAGAGGCCGCTCCGCGCATCAAGGCGATGTGGGACGCGGTGGGGTAGGGGGCTGCGCGCCATCCAATTTCCGCGAGAATTTTCCAGCCGCGGCGACCTTAAATTGCGGAAACCAGCTGTTAAATAGCTCCTGCTAGTTTCGTTCGCGGTCAGGTCTTCCACACCGGTCAATTGCGACCGCGAGCGCCGATTCCGCCTTGGACGCGGAGGGCGAGAGGACTGATGTTATGAGCGGATTTCTGCGCCTTCTCACCATGGTGCTGGTGCTGTATGCGGTCGATGCGCTGATCTTCCATGGCGTCTATTTCAATGCGCTGATCCGCATGTTCGCCGACATGTTCCACAACAACTGGTAGCGTTGCCGAATGGCGCGGGGGCGAACTTTCGGCAAAGATCGATATACGGATTAAATTCGTAAAAACGGAAAATAGTCCCAATTACGTAGTTGACACCACAACCGCCAAATGCTAGTATTACCAGCACCTTGGCAAGGTTGTGTTGACTTAAGTGCTTATTGTGCGGTATTTTTCTGTCATGGGTGTTAAGCTAGATAATATTCCTAACAAGTTGGGAGACCGCTCAATGTGGTCGCCAATGGTCAGTTTCCCCCGTGATGGTCGGCCGTTTCTTGCAACCCATGAGGATGACGAGGATTGGCTGACCGTTGTGCGGTGGTGTCCGGAAGAAGGTCAGTTGGTGAGGATGCCAGATCTTTTTTTCTCGCCTGAACATTTTACCCATTGGTGTCAGATTGAGCCTTTGCCGAGTTGTCGGCAAAGAAATAGGTGCAGTGGAAACCCCACGGCCATGTGAGTCCCGAAACGGCGCGGAGTGAACGATCCCCACAGAATATCGCCGAAAAGGCGTAGGTGGGACTTCGCAAGCGTCCTCTGTCCGACCGAGAAAAAAGAACCTGCGCACAAAATACGCAATGAAATCTGCGAGTTCTAATTCGACTGAGGTTCCTTTCGGGACTGTGATTGGAAGGCTAACCATCTTCCCTCGGCAGATGTAATGATACCCGAGGTCATGAGCCAAGGCCCCGGCCAACTCGTTCCACAAAACTGTCTATCTGGTTTCGGGTATGATCCAATGTTTGGGCTTCGACATTGAAGTGCGGAGTGAAGCCGTGTCTCGTTAGGAATTCCGTGATCCCGTAAATCGCCCCGGTGAGCGTTCTGTCGCGCACTGTAGTTTCCGCAACCTTTGGCTTTATTCCGCGCAAATCGAATGGTGGAAACACCGTCGCGCTTATGAACCGACCGTCTCGTTCACCTCCAATCGCTGAAGCTAGTTGCCGAAGTTGTGCATCAATTTCGCGAATGCCTAACGTTGCGCCGTGCCGAATACGCCAACGGGAGTCTCTGATTTCCAGGTGTGCCAATTCCATCGCCCGGGTTCTAAGTTTGGCCGAATAGCACGCTTGGCGAGAGTAAGCCTCCCGCACAGATGCAAGGTGATCGGCGTGAACCGAAACGAAGGCATAAACGTACAAGAACCCAGGGCCTATCCATGTCGCTGCTTCGTCTCCGAATAGGTGGACATTGCCTGCCTGTATGTTTGACGTTGGAAATTCAAAATTGTTTTCTTTGCCGCATGTCGAGCACGGGATTGGCCTGCCGCACAGACCCAGTGCGCTCCATCTGCTGACTGGATCGGTGCATATTCAAAATTGAGTTTTTCGGTCCATGGAGGCGGATAAGAATGCCCGCAGGGGCATTGGAATCTTTACCTGGCCTGCGTCAGGCGGCCCCTTGAATAGCACGGCAGGAATTGAGATATTGGGATGCGGCGAAGCTGCCTCGTCACTCCTGGGTAGTTGGGTGGTTTAGGAGATTTCGCCATAAGGATGCAGCCAATGACAGCCAAACAATTGGACAATAAGTCACAAAATAGACTTGAAACAATTCTGCGCGGCGCGTTCGCCGGCCCCCCGACGCCGCTTAAGGATATCCCGAAAAAGAGCGGCGAGTCTCGCTCTGAAAGAGCAAATCAAACGCTCAAAAAGGCGAAGACCAAGGGTTCTAGTAAGAAGGCCAAACTAGATGCGCGATAAATGAGGCTGATGCTCTAATGGCTCAAGGCATGCCGGTGTGGCTGGCTTTGAAAACCTCGCTGCTCTGCCTCCGACACGGCGCCTTTCTATGT
>CAWDZJ010000011.1:0-83514 GCA_963806815.1 uncultured Alphaproteobacteria bacterium
CATGAAAAGGAAGATCGATTGGATGATCGCCCATTGATAGGTGTCGTAGGGTGCCGCCAACTTGGTAAAGCCGAAGCCTCCAAGGTGGCGCCGTTGACTATGTTCCAACCCCACGACACCGTGCACGGCACGACCGAGAAGACCACGCCGCCAATCAAGGAACTGCTTAAGACCCAGGACGAAGCGGGAGGGACCGACGTCGGATTCCGGCCGTTCCGGTTCCACGACCTGCGGCACATGAACGCCGTTGAATATCTCCGGGCCGACAACTCGATCTACGACCCGCGAGACCAACTTGGCCACGAGGGCATCAGGACGGCGGAACTGTACCTTGCGTTCCTGACCCCGGAGCAAAAGCGCATTGCGATGCTGGGGCGGTACAAAAGCGGCACAGTCGGCCAATCGGGGCCGCGCATGACAGAGTCTAAGATGCTTGGATCATTGCAGGAATCAATGAAATCTGGGCCAATCGTGTCACGGTTTAGCAAACCGCCGCCTTCAACCACTCGGCCACGTCTCCGTGCCGCTGGATATGCCCGAGTGACTAGAACAACCTGCATTTGGCTGGAATTGCTCTGATTCTCGCCAAATGCAGAGAATTGCTCGATTCTTCTCATTCGATCATCTTTCTGCCTTGAGGTGGAACCGCGATTGCGGTTCCACCTCAAGGCAGGATGAGCTTGGCGATGGCAAGATATGCGGATGCGACAGGCCGGTACGGGCGGTTTTCGAAACCGCCGGCGGCCACCGCAGCCGATGCAGTTTATTGAGCCTGCAACCAGGCGCGGGCCGCGCGCTGGGCAGCGGAGATGTCGGGCGGAGACATCTGCTCGGCAATCTCCTGGCGCAGCCGGACCGCTTCGCGGTTGCCGCGCATGGCGGCGAGGTTGAACCATTTGTGCGCGTTGACGAGATCGACCGGCACGCTGGTGCCGACCGAATACATCATGCCCAGTTGGAAGAACGTCTCCGCGCCGTCCGGAGCCGTGCCGAGTGCGGCGGCATTGACGTCCGCCATGTCATAACGAGCCATTGTCTGATCCCCCTGCCCGCGCGTGCCGCCCCTTGGGCCCCGGCTTGGCGCAATAGAACCGGCGAATTTCCGCCGTCGAATGATTTGATCATCGCGGGTAAGTTTGAATGCACCTTTAAGCGTTGCAATAAACGGAACCTGAACGCCGAAAACGTGGCCCGCCGGTTCACTCCGGGTTAAGCAAACAAGTCGCGATTTTCATTTGATTTTTCGGATCCGGTTAGACCCCGTTCACGTTTGCATATGGCAAAGTGCTAACCACGTGCGCGAACACCGTACGGCGGATCAAACCGGTTTCCGCCATGCAAGGGTGCGTCCCGCACCTTGCGATTCACGGTCGAACACAGCCCCTGCTCGACCGGCTGAACCTAACGCGCCCGCTGATTGAACAGTACCGCCCGTACCTTCGGATCGTGAATGTCGACCTTGAATGCATCGGCGACTTTCACGTTCATGCCGCGCTGGACCGCCGGACGCGCCAATATTGTCTCGCGCCAGCGCTTGACGTGTGGGAAGTCCGCGATGTCCTGGCCCTGGCGCTTGTAGAGCCGCACCCATCCGATGCAGGCGATGTCGGCGATCGAATAGCGGCCGGCCAGGAATTCGCGATCGGCCAGCCGCGTGTTCATCACGCCGTAGAGCCGGTTGCATTCATCGGTGTAGCGACCGACCGAGTATTGCGTCTGCTCGGGCTGATAGGTGCGATAGTGGTGCGCCTGCCCCGCCATCGGTCCCAGACCCGCCATCTGCCAGAACAGCCATTGCTCGACCTCGACACGGGCGCGTTCGTTGGCGGGATAAAACTTGCCGGTTTTGCGGCCGAGATATTGCAGGATCGCGCCCAACTCGAAGATCGACATCGGCCGCCCGCCGGGGCCGTCATGATCGACGATCGCCGGCATCCGGTTGTTCGGCGCAATCGCGAGAAACTCCGGCGTGAATTGCTCGCCGGCCGCGATGTTCACCGGCAGCAAGCGATAGGGCAGCCGGCACTCCTCCAGCATGATCGTGATCTTCCAGCCGTTCGGTGTCGGCCAGTAATAGAGATCGAGCGGTGGGCGTTTGGAGCGGTGGGGCGCGGCGCGCACACCCGCGGTGTTACCTGCCATCCTGCCCTCGGCCATCGGACGCTCCTGGAACCCGCGGTGGTGCACATTATCGAGTATTGCGCTGCCGAAGACGATGGGCCCGCTCACAGTCCGGCCAAGGGGCCACGATCTTTGGCGCAGCTTCGCCATGCCAGGAGACGACGAATGCCTGGACGCTGAACGGATCAAATACCCGATCCGCCCGTCCGCCAATCAGGTCCTGCAGAACAGGATCGGATACCTGCTCAAGCGCCCGGTCGGCGGTCCGCCAGCGCCAGAAGATGGCTGGCGTTCGCTCGGTGGCTAATTTCAGCAGGATCTTTGCACAGTCGGAAGGCGGCTCCTGATGAACCGCCTTTAGGTTATTGGAACCTACGGCTAGCCTTTCAGGCGCTTATTACATTCGCTCCAGTAGCCGCCGCCTTTTACGATCCATTTCAGGCCACCATTGGCATTTTTCGCCTTATTGGCATTGTACTGATCCGTGCAGGTCTTCAAGCGAGCTTTGCCCGGCAACTCTTTAGCGTACTTGGGGTCGATCTTGTTGGGGAACACTGCGGTCGAGGACCGGGATGCTGGTGCCCCTGTTGCCTTTGCGGCTGAAGCGGGTTTGGCGTCCGTGCCGCATTCCGCTTTGCGGAAATCGTTCCATTTCATGCCCTTGAGCGTGCCCGCCTTCTGGGCCGCCTGGTACTTTGTACTGCACTCCTGCATTGTCAGCGCCGATGCCGGGGTGCTCAGTGAAAGAGCGAAGCTGATTGCAAGTGACGCGAAAACAATGTTCTGACGTATCATGGTAAGCTCCTCTTGATTGCGGTTTCGTCCGACATCCACCGGATGAACGGCTTTATTGGAGGTGATTCTGTCGCGAACGACGGATTTGAGCAAGACCCGACGAGATCAAGGGCCGCAAGGCCACCATCGACTTCATGAACGACTGCCTGAAGAAGAAGTGCTGACTGGCCGGCCGCGGCCCAATAAGCAATGCGCCGCACCGGCAAGCCGGCGCGGCTTGTATCCTCTGATTTGAAGAAATCAGTTCAAGACCCTGGTGTCGGTCGGCCAAGCATATTGTCACGCAGGGCCTCGCGCCTGAGCCGGCTCAGAGGGAACCGCAATTTCCGACGAAAACATCGATGCCTGGCATGATCGTTCGGAAAAGGCCCGCCGGCTTTCCATGTCATGCGGTGAACGTACGCCACCTCGCGGCACGCTGCCCGATCAAACGGCCAAGCCTTGCCATGTCTGCCAGCATCATCGCTCTTGATGGAGGCTTGGACGTTCGCGCTACACACAGCGCGGCAGGATAATGGTCGATTCCGCATCCCGCGCGAAACACCGCAGGATCTTTGCGCACTGGAGCCGGCGTCATCGATAGTGTCGGCATCGCGCCGACCGCCTATCGAATCCCGCCGGCTCACGTGACGCAGTCTTCGAAAGACCCGAAGATTGAGCCGTCGTTGGCGACGGGCCCTTACTTCTTCTTGCGAACGGTCTTCCGCTTCGTCGTCTTCTTGGCGGTCTTCTTCGTCGCAGACTTCGTCTTCGACTTGGCCTTAGCTTTCTTCACCATGCTGCCCTCCTAGCCATTTTCAAATGGCGCTGCAGGAACAGTGCCTACGCAAATCGCAAGCACTGCATCCCGATTACTACAGGACAACGAAAAAAACAGCGACTCCGCTTAAGGAAGTGTGTACATCGACAACGATAACTTACCGCCCGCAAGAGCGCGGCGCTCCATTGCACGCAACACCCACCGCGATTGCATTTTCAGCGCCGGACTAATGTTCGTTTTGTTCGACGTTGCAGGAATCCATATAAAATATAGATTTTTGGCTTGTGTTTTGTTGTTGAAGCGCACGCCGTCAGCAAACGATTCCGATCGAACGCCGCCGCCGAAAAGCCATTGAACGGTGCGTTAAGGGGCAAAATGGGTGGCAAAATTTTTTTTTGGATTTCTCACTTTTCAAGCCATTCGGACCGGTGCGGCACGACGTGAATCGAACGAATCGTCATCACTGATTCGCGCCGACGACCGTTCCGACCGCGACGTGGAGACGCCGTGGACGCGATTTCGGGATGGAATTGTTGGTGCCGATCGAGGTGCCGCGCACCCGATGAAGGGTCAGATCGGCGTACGCGCCGACGTGCCAGGCGATGCGATGCGATGCGATCGCCGGCAACACGACGGCTACGGGTTACGGTCGCGCACCGGCATGTCGATTGCGGAAGCCAAGTGGATGCTAGGAACCGACGCCCGGATGCGCACGCATCGCCTTACCGCTCCCGCGAACGCCCGGCGCGACGCCGTCATCCGGATAGCACCGGGCGCATCGCGCTGTTGCCGGCGCTTCGAATAAGCGTTTGCTCAGCCGGCCATTTTCGAAACACAAGCGGCCGCCGCGAACGCTCCCGTCCGAGCGGTCGAGCGTTGCGGTGTTCATGCCTTTGGAGCCATCGCGGCCTTCTGTTTCAAGGCCATGACCAGGACGACGCCGAGGATGATCAGGCCGGCACCAACGATGTGATAAAGCTCGATCTGCTCGCCAAGGATCAGGTAGGCGAGGATCGCGATGAACACCATCTGCGTATACATGAACGCGCCGGCCTTGGACGCACCAAGCGCGTCGATGCTCCAGTTGTAGAGAAAGTACATCAGTGCGCCGCCGGGGATGGCGGCATAGGCGAGCGCCAGGTAGCCCTTGATATCCATATGGGTCACCTCACCGCGCGCGAGTTCATAGAGATAGAGCGGAAAGACCGCAACGACGGCCGCGCAGAGCAGGACGACGAGGAGTTGAAGCCTCGGCAAAGGGAACTTCGCACGGCGAAGGAACACCGTGTAGACGGCAAGAAACGCGGCCGCCACCACCACCAGCAGTTCGCCGCGCCCGATCGAAAACTCGATGAGCGCCGCGAAACTTCCCTTCACCACGATGACGACCATTCCCAGCATCGCGACCAGCGAGCCGATGATCTGCCACGGCCCCATCGCCTCGCCGAGAACGAAACGCGCCAGGATCATGGTGAAGATCGGTGTCAGCGCCAGGATCAGCCCCGCATTGATGGCCGTGGTGTGTTCAAGTGCGACATACATCAGCCCCTGGCAGAGACCGAGGCCGAGGCCGCCGATCACCAGCAGTTCAAGCCCGCGGTGACGCACAAGGTCGTAAACTTCCGTCCCGTGATGTCGGATGACCGGCAGCAAAATGCCCGCCGCGATGGCAACCCTCCAGAAGCACAGAGTCCATGGCGGCATCTCGGCAATAGCGTATTTCGCGGCGATATAGACGCCGGACGACAGCACCCAGGTCAGCAGCGCGACGGTGTAGCCGACCATCATGCTGTCGGTTGGCGATCCCTTCGCCGGCGTGCCCTTGGCCTCGCCGACGGCCCAGATATGGATGCCCATCGCTGCTTCCCTCGCTCTAGAGAGCTTTCGATTTATATGGAATCACGAAAGCGCTCATCCTCTTGAGCTTGTCGCATTTCCGGACGGCGAACGGTTTCCACTTCGCCTGGAAATGCTCTAGCTGTTGGATCGCGTGCTGATCGATTCCCGGGCGCAGCATACATGCGACGGGGAACGCGCGTGTGGCATTCAGGCGGCGACGTTCGATGATGGCGATTGTCGAAAGTGCCGGAAGCGCGTGGCGTCATGCCGGACGCATCGCCGACTTACCGTCCTTCGCCGGCGGCCTGTGCAGCGTCATCGCAATTGCAGCCGCACCGATGTTCAGGCCGAGCATGGTCAGGATGGGCCAGGCGACACCTTGCAAATTGGCCAATACGCCGAGAATTGTCGCCCATCCCGACAGCGACGATGCCAATCAATGCATTGGATGCCGCGATGCAGAACGGCCGCTCATGGTGGGTTGCCACCTCGGACAGGTAGAGCGTGCGTCCAGTGCCGATGCCCAGCGTACCGATCGCCACCAGCACGAAGACCGGGGCGTAGATAAATGGAGTCTGCCAGTCCGGCTTCATCTCGATCGTGAGCGCCAGCGCACCGCCGACAAACGTAACGATGGCCGCCACCGCCAGTACCAACCGGATCGCGCGCGGATGAAATCGTGGCCAGATGATCCCGCCGAGAACCATGCCCAGGCTCGAGGCGATGACGAAGGTATTGAGGCCGCTTGAATTGTTGCCGTGATAGGTGGCCGCATGAATGGAATAGAACGGCATGGCGAGTTCAATCGACAGGAACAGCGTCCGCGCGAGGAGAAAACGCCGGAACCACGACAGGGCAAACGCGATCCGAAAGCCGTCTTGCAGTTCCTGAAGGTGGCTGTTGCGTGATTGCGAAGCGTCTCCCGTGCCGGCCGTCTGAGGCTTGGCCGGCTCGCGCACGGCCACCATCGCGATGGCACTGAGCACCAGCAGGCCGATACCGAGCCAGATCAGTTCCTGATGGGCCACCGCGGAGGTTCCCGGCGCGAGAACCGCAAGAGACGCGAACGCGATCACCATGGCAATGACACCGGCGATGGATGACTGCAGAAACAGGAGCCGGTTGCTGGATTCGATCGGAAGAATGCGCCCCAGCATGTCCTTGAAGGCAAGCGACCGGACGCCTCCGGCCGCTCCCATCACAAATGCCGCAAACAGGAAGACCGCGACCAGCGCAATGACCGGCAACGCATTGACAGTGGCGCTGATCAGCATCACCGCCAGCACGGTCGTCACGATCGCGAATGCCACGAAGGGCTTATTGCGCCGCGCCGCGCTGATCGTTGGCGCGGCGAGCACCTGGGCAAGCAGTTTCGCGATGGTCGCGACCGGCACCAGAAGGCCGGAAAAAATCGCCGGCGCTCCCGCCGCCGTATAGAGGAACGGCAGCACCAGCCGCTCGCTGGTGAACTGATAGCCGGCGGTGTTCAGCACCCCCTGGCTCAGAAGAACGCGGAAGTTCCAGCGCTCGTTGCCGGCTTCCGCCATCGGCAAGCTCACTCGCTGTCTGAAATCATGCCGCCGAAACCAGGGGCGGCGTTTTGCCGACAAGTCCGGCGCAATGGATTGGCGATCCTGATGCCCGATTATCTACCCGGAAATTTCAGCCGCTCACAACCCGAGCTTGGATTTTAGCAGATCGTTCACGGCCTTCGGATTGGCCTTGCCGCCGGACGCCTTCATCACCTGTCCGACGAACCAGCCGATCGCCTTGGGGTTCGACTTTGCATCTTCAACCTTATCCGGATTTTTCGCGACAACGGCGTCGATCACGGCTTCGATGGCACCGAGATCGGTGACCTGCTCCATATCCAATTCTTCCGCAATTTTCTCGACGTCTTGCTCGTCAGCCTTTGGACCGATTTCAATGACAAACGCCAGAAGTTCCTTTGCCGACTTTCCGGATATCTTTTTGGATGTCATCATACGTATGATTGCACTGTTCGCCTCAGGAACAGTCCAGTTGATTGTGATTCGGCCCGACACTCGTTCTGGCTGGATGGATATTCTGAAATTTGGAGGGGCCACCATACCGGATTTGCGAATAGCGTCTTCGTATCTGCTCAACTGCCCCAAGTATTCATTTATGACCCAGGTAGCCGCCGCCTTTGGCTCCGCGCCATCATCAACCAATTTTTCGAAGTAAGCGGCGTATTCTGCGATGCTGCCACAAGCACATCCGCATCGGTAGCGGACACCCCGAAAACCGAGACGAAACGCGCCTTCTTGTCGTCCGGCAGTTCCGGCAGGTCGGCCTTGAGGTCATCGATCTCGGCCTGCGTCGAGTTCCAGCGGCAGCAGGTCCGGATCGGGGAAATAGCGGTAATCGTGCGCCTCTTCCTTGCTGCGCATCGGAGCGGGTCTCGCCGCGGTCGGGATCGAACAGCCGGGTCTCCTGGTCGATCGCGCCGCCCTCCTCCAGAATGTCGACCTGGCGGCTGCGCCTCATGCTCGATCGCCTGGCCGATGAAGCGGATCGAGTTCATGTTCTTGATTTCGCAGCGCGTGCCGAACGGCTCGCCGGGCCGGCGCACCGACACGTTGACGTCGGCCCGCAGCGAGCCCTCCTCCATGTTGCCGTCGCAGGTGCCGAGATAGCGCAGGATCGAGCGCAGCTTGATCAGGAACGCCTGCGCCTGCGCCGCCGATCGCAGGTCCGGCTTGGAGACGATCTCCATCAGCGCCACGCCCGAGCGGTTGAGGTCGACATAGGACATCGTGGCGTGCTGGTCGTGCAGTGACTTGCCGGCATCCTGCTCCAGATGCAGGCGCTCGATGCCGACGGTGACGCTGTCGCCATCGGCCAGATCGACGACGACCTCGCCCTCGCCCACGATCGGCTGATTTGTACTGGCTGATCTGGTAGCCCTGCGGCAGGTCCGGATAGAAATAGTTCTTGCGGTCGAACACCGACTTCAGATTGATCGCGGCCTTCAGGCCGAGGCCGGTGCGCACCGCCTGCGCGACGCATTCAACGTTGATCACCGGCAGCATGCCGGGCATCGCCGCATCGACCAGCGAGACATGGCTGTTCGGCTCGCCGCCGAATGCGGTTGAGGCGCCGGAGAACAGCTTGGACTTGGAGGTGACCTGGGCATGGACCTCCATCCCGATAACGATCTCCCAATCGCCGGTCATTCCGCGGATCAGATTGGATTTTTCGGAACCGGCCGCTGCTGTCATCCCGCTCGTCCTGCTACCTCACCCGTCACCGGCGCAAAACCCTCCATGCCGGCCGCCCCGGTATCGGACTTCGACCCGGAATGGTCAAGAGAATGGCCTGGGCGCGCTGCGCATGCCGCCTCGCCGGAATTGCCTGGAAGCGGATCGCGCAGACGCAGGCGCCGGTCACAGTCCCTTGATGAAGGCCTGATAGCGCGCATTGATGCGGACGGCCTCGGCACCCAGGAAATCAAGGTGTCGACCGATTCCTGCGGCAGCGTGAATCGTGTCGGGATAGCGTTGAGGACGGCGGAGCGACCCGGCGGGAACTGATCGAAGCCGATCCGCTCGATATAGACCTTCAGGTCATTGCAGCGCCACCGGCCCGATACGCCATAGCGCTTGCGCTCCCCGGCCGACAGGCCGCAGCGCCATTTGCGGATCTTGCCGACCCACGCATTCATCAGCGAGACGAAAGCCGTGAAGTTCGCGGTCTGGCTCGCACTGGTCGCGGTGTCGGCGGTCGCCATGACGAGTTCCGCGCCGGTCGGGCCTTCCAGCTTCTTGTCCCAGTTGCCGGCGGGCGCCCGGCCCGCATCGACGATCAGGAACAGAACACGCCGCATCCGCGCGGCCTGCTCCGGGCGCACCGGATCATAGGGCCGCGTGCTCGACAGCAAAGCGATCGAGAACCCCGACAGGCCGTAATTGTCGACCAGACCGCCATCCAGAAGCTTCACGTATTTCATCGAGCCGTCGCGATAGCGCCTGATCGCCTGGGCAAAATCGCGCAATTGCGGCGGCGAATTGCGGTCTGCCGCGGCCCGCTCGATCCAGTCGGGCAATTGGGTCTGGCATCGGCTCGGATAGGCCTGCAACACGATCGGCGCGAACACCACCGGCACGGCCGCCGACGCCGCCACGGCCTGCGAGATCGGGTAATCCATCAGATCGCTGCAGAGCGCATCGAAGGCGGTCTTGCCGAAGATGAATGGCGTACGATTGTAGATGTCGGACGCATTGATCCAAATGCGGGGGCGCCGCGTGGCGCGATATTCGCGAAAGGTCGCCTTGTGGAACAGATTGGCGTCGAGCCAGCGCGGCAGGCCGCTGTCATCGTTGATGCCGCCACCGAGCGCACGGCCGAGATTGATCACGCTGACGTTGGTGCTGAAGGATTCCTCGACATTGCGCAGGAGAAACTTCTCGCGGAAGTCGTTGAGCGCGGCGCGCTTCTTCAGGCCGAAATAGGCCGCGATCACCGAGCCGCCCGACACGCCGGACACGAAGTCCACGCGGTCAAGCAACGAGACTTTCTTGCCGTGGTCGGTGATCTGGGTCTTGTCGAGTTCCGTCAGGGCACCGAAGGAAAACGCCGCCGCGCGGGTGCCGCCGCCGGAAAAGGCCAGCGCGACCAGAATGTCGTCGCTGTAGGTCGCAACCGGCGCGCCGACCTCGTTGACAACGCCGGTCCCGGTGATGGGCTGATTGATCGGCGTGTTGTAGACGGACGCGCAGCCAGTCAGCACGCCGGACAACAGGAACGTGCACCCCAAGGCACGCGCGACGACGCGGTACAATACCACCGACGGACCCTTCCCTCGTTGGACTTGTTATCGGCTCTGCGATCGTGCGAGCGTCAAGCGAACAGCCTGCGCGCGAAATGTCCCAATATGGTGCACCCATTGCCGGAATATTCGACATCTATGTCCGCGCCACGGCCTCGCAGGACGGTCTCCACCCTACCACCAGCGTTCCGGCGCGAACGAGCCGGCGGCGTCCTCGATCACCTGGCCGAGCGCGAACAGCGTTTCCTCGTCGAACGGCCGGCCGATCAGTTGCAGCCCGAGCGGCAGGCCTTCCGTCGAGACCGCGCGGGCACCGCGATGCCCGGCAGCCCGGCCATGTTCACCGTCACCGTGAAGATGTCGTTGAGATACATCTCGATCGGATCGCCGGATGACTTCTCGCCGATGCCGAAGGCCGCCGACGGCGTCGCCGGCGTCAGCATGGCATCGATGCCGTCGGCAAAGCAGTGCTCGAAGTCGCGCTTGATCAAGGTGCGCACCTTCTGCGCCCGCAGATAATAGGCATCGTAGTAGCCGGCGGAGAGCACATAGGTGCCGATCATGCACCCGCCGGCGCACCTCCGGGCCGAAGCCCTCCGCGCGCGTCTTCTCATAGATGTCGGTGATGTCGCGGCCGGGCACCCGCAGCCCGTAGCGCACGCCGTCGTAGCGCGCGAGGTTGGACGAGGCTTCCGCCGGCGCGACGATGTAGTAGGCCGGCAGCGCGTACTTGGTGTGCGGCAGCGAAACCTCGACGATCTCGGCGCCGGCGGCCTTCAGCCACTCGCTGCCCTGCTGCCACAGCGCTTCGATCTCGGCCGGCATGCCGGGCATCCGGTATTCCTTCGGCATGCCGATCTTCATGCCTTTGACCGAGCGACCGACCGCCGCCTCGTAATCCGGCACCGGCACGGTCGACCGAGGTCGTGTCCTTCGGATCGTGGCCCGCCATCGAGGTCAGCAGGATCGCGGCATCGCGCACGGTGCGTGGCGAACGGTCCGGCCTGATCGAGCGATGAGGCAAACGCCACGATGCCCCAGCGCGAGCAGCGGCCGTAGGTCGGCTTGATTCCGACGGTGCCGGTGAAAGCGGCCGGCTGGCGGATCGAGCCGCCGGTATCGGTACCGGTCGCGCCAAGGCAGAGGTTGGCGGCCACCGCCACCGCCGAGCCGCCGGACGAGCCGCCCGGCACCAGCGGCGTGTTGGCGCCCTTGCGCCGCCACGGGATACCACCGGGCCGAAGAACGAGGTCTCATTCGACGAGCCCATGGCGAACTCGTCGTTGTTGAGTCTTGCCGAGCATCACCGCGCCGTCGCGCCAGAGCTGCGCCGTCACGGTCAATTCATAGGCCGGAACGAAATTCTCCAGGATGTGGCTGCACGCCGTCGTGCGCACGCCTTTGGTGCAGAACAGATCCTTGATCGCCGAGCGGAATGCCTTCCAGCGGCCGCGCCTCGCCCTTGGCGATGCGCGCGTCCGCATGCCTGCGCCATGGCCTGCGCCTGCTCCGGCGTTCGCAGCACATAGGCATTGAGATCGCGCGCGGCCTCGATCGCCGCGAGATGCGCGTCGGCGCAAGCTCGAGGCGGAAATATTCCTTGCTGCGCAAGGCGTCGCGCGCGCCGGCAAGCGTGAGAGAAGTCAAATCGACATGCGTTATTCGGCCGCGATCAGCTCTTGTGCAATATCGGCGCAGGCCTCGTCGCACAGCGATGCACGGGCTCCGCGATCCATGCCGGCTCGGCGCCAGGTCCGCGCCATGCGGGCGCGGCGCGCGAGATAGACCTCGCGCAACGCGCTCGGCCTCTTCGCATTCGTCGCACATCACGTGCCTTCGGGCCCATGCGGGAGAACGGGCTGGCTGGCGTCGCCGCCTCGGAACAGGGTCGCAGGAGAAGCCGCTGCCGCTTCTCGATGAAAGCCCGCTCGCCTCCGCCTTCTCCTGGCACTCTCACCCTCGGCCTCCTTGCTGGCCAGGTGTTGAGGTAGGCCTGATACATGACCTCTTCTTCGCACATCATGCACATGCCGCATCTCCAGCCCTACCCGTTATTCCACCACCTTGGGCACCACGAAATAGTGCCCTGGGTCGCCGGCGCGTTGCCACGATGTCGTCGGCGATGCCGCCGTCGGTGACCACGTCCTCGCGCTTCTTCATCGCCATCGGCGTCACCGAGGTCATCGGCTCGACGCCCGTCGACATCGACCTCGGAGAGCTGCTCGACCCAGGCCAGAATGGCGTTGAGCTCGCCCTTGGAGATGCTCGACTTCGTCCTCAGCGACCGCAATCCGCGCCAAATGCGCGATACGGCGGACGGTCTTCGGCATCGACGGACATGAAAACCTCGAATTGCGGCTCAATCGGTCGACCGACAGCCTATAGCAGAGCGCCGGTTTCCGGGCGCAACCGGCGCGCGACACGGGCCTCCATGGCGCCGATTGCGCGACGGGCGGGCCGCCGATATTAATGCCATGGACGCTCCCAAATCCCATCGGCTAACCCGACTTTCGCCAGCCGCACCCCGCTGCATATCGGCGCGGTCGGCCTCAAGGTGCGCGATCTCGCGCGCGTCACCCAATTCTACCGCGACGTGCTCGGCCTCTCCGTGCTGGAGCAGGACGCGAGGACCGTGCGCTGCTCGGCGCTGGCGGCGTCGCCATTCCTGGACCTGGAAGCCGCGGCCGCAGGCCAGCCGGACGACACCCGCGAGGCCGGGCTCTACCACACCGCCTTCCTGATGCCGACGCGCGCCGATCTCGCGTCGCTGGCTCGTGCACATCGCCGCACGGAAGCGCGTGCCGATCGTCCGGCGCCTCCGACCATCCGTCAGCGAGGCATTCTATCTCGACGATCCAGAAGGCAATGGGGTCGAGGTCTATGTGGACCGCGCCGAAGGAGCAGTGGATTCCGGAGGCGACCTGATCAAGATCACCACCGACCCGCTCGACATCGACGACCTGGCCGCAGCAGCCGGCCCCGAGGCCTATGCCGGCGCACCGGGCGGCGTGCGGGTCGGCCATGTCCATCTTCGGGTCGGCAGCGTCGCGGACGGCTGAAGCGGTTCTATCGCGAGAGCATCGGCCTCGATATCACCCGGCGCGGGCGACAGGCGGCGACCTTCATGTCGTCGGGCGGCTATCACCATCACCTCGGCGCCAATGTCTGGCATGCGAACGGCGCCGGACACCGCAACCCCAACCGCACGGGGCTTTCCTGGTTCGAATTCGAGGCGGCGGATCCTTCGAGCTTCGATGCCGTCGTCGCCCGGCTCAAGCAGGCCGGCGCGGAATTGCGCGACATCCCCGGCGGCGTTGAGACCGCCGATCCCTGGGGCACGCGGGTGCGGATCGTCAAGGCGCGCTGACAACGATCGCCGCAATCTACCGGGCTTTGCCCCGACGCGCGAAGACAGCAGCGCAACCAAAAGCACGCCATCCGTCAGTTTATTGGTCCTGTCAAACCGATCGTGCCATTTCGCCCAGGGCCTCCAGGTATCGGTCGGCGAAGGCATGGGCGTCGGCTTGGTCTGCAACGGTTCGTCGTAGCCGAACGACAGGCACGCGCCTTCGTTGGTCGAGACGATGGCGACCATGACCGGATGAATGCCGTGGTTCTGGGACGGCATCACGAGCACCCGCGAATAGCCGACGCGCCGCCCGGACAAGGCGATTGAAGTCGCCAACGTCCGAGACGCAGACGCCGCCGCCGAAGACGTCGTTCGCCGCCGCCATCTGGTCGACTTGATCGCGGGAGACGTCGTTCGGCACGTTGGCATCCATCAGCAGCGACGGCGGCCGGTTGCGCAGGAACTGGTCCTGCAGTTCGCGCGCCGTCTCCAACAGGCTCGCGCCGGCGTGCTCGGGACCGAGCAGCAGGCTGATGCCGGCGACATATTCGCCGACGGCGTTGCCGGGGATTTCCGGCGCGCAATCGGCGCGCACGTCGGTCGGCGCCACAATGCCGGTCCATTCGGTGCGGCCGGGAAGCGCATCGGCGGCATGAACGGCAGCAGCGGCGAAGGCCGCGGCCAGATGAATGCCCTCGTCCTGCAGCCTGTCATGAAGGGCGGCGACGGCAGTCTTCGGCACGACACGCAGGAAGGCGTGGGGCCGCCGCGTCGCTTGGCGGCAGCGGGACGCTCGACGCGCCACATGGTCTCCGGCGGCCACACCGGCAGCAGAGCGCGGTTCCCCCGCAGCCCGGCCGCCGCCAGTGCCCTCCTCGGCCGAGCGGCAACATCGGCAGCGTTTCGCCGGACCACTCATCCGGCGCGTCCAACAGCATGTCGAGATCGTTGCAGCATCACGAGCGCGGACCGTCCGTCGATGGCGCCGTGATTGGTGACAAGCGCGATCCAGGCGACACGCCCCTCCCGATCGGTCAGGAGCACGGCGCGCCATGCGACACGCGTGATGTCGATCGGTATCCTTGCCTCGCCGGCGTAGAAAGCTTCCAGGTCAAACCCATCGCCCATTGCTTCGGTGCGAATATCGATACGTTCGAACGGCACATCGCAAAGCCACCACATGCTCTCGCGGTCGTCGATACGGGCTCCGCAGCATCGGATGGCGTTCGTGGATCAGCTTGAGCGCGCGATCGAACATCCGCGGTGCGCCGAGCCGTTTCGAAGGCCGCCATGCAAACCAGCTGGATGCCGCCATTGGCGCGCCGCGTCAGTTCGGCGAACACCACCTCTTGCGGACCGAGCGGCCGCTCCATCACCTTCGGTTCGCCCATTGTCCGCCCCTTGTTCCTGATTGGGCGGAGATTCCCGGTCGGCTCATTTTGTTGGAAACTCCGAAAACGTCTTTTTCCCCATCCCTTATCACTGTGAGCGATTCTCCGTCCCCGCGCTCATGTCAGGCTGTCAAAAAAACTTATCCCCGCTCCTGAGTTTTGGACTATAATCAGCATTATAACCTTGACAAAGCACCATGACTGAATACAATCCTAGCCGTACCGAGCCGATGGCCGGTGCTGGCGCGCCCGAGATAACCCAGGAAATAATTTATGCTGGGTCCTTGGTAATTGCAGAGGATTATGGGGTTTGTGGCGCTGACATTGCGCCGGACCTAGCGCGCGACGTGTTTGTTGCGATGCTGGCTGCGAAAAATCTAGTTTTAGTTGTCTTTGGTGCCGGGTACTCTCCCCTACAGGGGTATCTATGGCACCGAGGCGACCGCGACCTGAGGTTCTCCAGCAGTTAATCGATCAGCGTAAGGCTTTGGCGTCATCTTGCGCTAGTTTTGATGGCGGGAATGAATGGGAGGCAGCGCGGTTAGCTACCGTCATTTTTACTCTATTGCATGATGGTGGAGCAATCGTATCTGTTCTCAGTCAATTAGGTGTGCGCGGGTCTATGCGCTTTGTTTCGACGGGCCATGAAATAAACCCGAGAAATCTTCTCACTGAAACGCCACTGGTCATGATGCGATTGGGTGGTGGCAGGCACGCAAGCTACCTACCCCGCCTTGGGGAGATCCGACGGGTGATGTTCGGTATGCGCAGTTCCAGGCATGGTGGGCTAAAGAGCTAATCTATCGCGATGGCAATTTCCAACTTACTGAGACGATTGGTTTTTGCTCTTAGGCACCAGGATGGTGGCGGTCATGTAGGAGCTTTAACCTGACGCCGAAGCGTATGGTGAGAATGAAAACGCAAGCGAGTTGGTTTTCAGTGGTTGGCAATAACCCTCCGGAGCCGGTTTATGGCGCGGTTTCAGCTACGATGAGGCAAGTGGCGTGGGTAGTTGAAGATAGCTCTCGAATCGATTTGGTGTGAGATTGTGTGATGCCGAAAAAGGTAATTCCAAAGGAAACAACTGGCGTTGAATTTGAGCCAGACGCATGGCAGCGCTTTGAGCGCGCCGTTGATGTTGTGGCTAAAAGTTCCGCCGCAGCATCGGGCCAAAGATAAAGGGTAAAAAGCGACAGAGTCCTGCGCCAAAAGCGCACCGCTAAAAAGTCCCGCTGATCCTATTGGTTTTGTGTCGCTGGTTGCCGCCGATGCTTCAATCTGATCGATCTTTCTTGCCAACATGTCACGTACTGACTTGGTTTGATCCAGGGATAACAGGTATGCCGCTTCAACTCCGCCCTGATCCTCGAAAACAAGAATGGTCTACAAGTGCAGCGCATCAAGCCGTGCGGTCACGTCCTGCACTTCGATTGTCTGGACCGATTCATGATTTTTGCGTCGGCTGGGATCGAAGTCGATCCCGAATTTGACGAGAAATATCGAGTAACTGTGCCGCTTCTCGACCGGTCAGCGTAATTGACTGCGCCGAGAATTGGCTTCCAGCCTATAACGACGTCATCCGTTCCTGTAAGGCGCATTTTGGCTCCCCTGTCAGCGCACCCATATGCGCTTCACTTTACGCTTAGGTTTCGGGTGCTTCTTACGCCAGCGAATGAAGCGCTCGGCCTTATGAGAGAAGTCCGGAGCTCGTCAGGCCGTCGATAGGTGAGGCGCTTTCCAGCGATGCCAGCCGGCCAGAATCTCGGCGCGCTCGGTATTCGACGCCAAGAGCCACGCGGTTGTTATGGCGGAAATCGAATTCGGCCAGATAGCGGTGCAGGTGCTTTTCCTTGCAATGCTGGTAGGTGCCGCGCATGCCACGCTTGAAGATTGAGAAATAGCTTTCGACCGTGTTCGTGGTCACGTCGCCACGGACATATTCGCCAGCCGTGTGCTTCACCGTCTCATGGGCGGCGAAGTTGCTCGCCAAGGCTAGCCGTACAGATCGCTTTCGTCGGTATGGAGGCGGGACTCGCGGGCGACGTTGTCGTTGACGATCCTGGCCGACCGTGACCTGATCCGCGACCGGCTACATGGAATGAGCGGACGCTGCCGCCGCGCTCGATCAGCGCAAGGACCGGGCGGTTGTTCTTGAACTTGCCGCGCTTGGTATAGGAGCGGCCTCTTGCGCTGCGGGGAGAGACGCGCGGTGCACCTCGGCTTTGCCAAAATAGGTTTCGTCGGCCTCGACCACTTTGCCTGCGCCGCCCATCGGCTCAAGGTTGCCCGTGCGCATGGCCTCACGGAGGCGGTGCATCATGAACCATGTGCTCTTGTAGCTAATGCCGAGCATACGGTGGATCTGATGGGCGCGAGATGCCCTTCTTGGAGGCAGTCATGAGGAACAGGGCAGGCGAGCCACTTGGTCAGCGGGATTTTGCAACGCTCAAAGACGGTCTTGACCGTGACGGTGAACTGCTCGCGGCAGCCATTGCACTGGTACAGGCCGGGGCGATGCGTATCGCCTTCCAAGCTTGGTCAGCTCAGACGGTAACGCCGCAATGAGGGCAAACCGGGCCGGTCGGCCAAACGCGAGCCTCAAGCCATTCGCGGGCTTTGGTCTCGTCTTGGAAGATCGGGTTTTTCAGGAGATCGGTCATGGCTGAATACTACCGGAATGTCTCAGGGCTTTGCCGGAGGCTGAGTTGAAGAGTGCTCTTGCTCTAGAACGTGCTGCATTCGAACGAATAGAGCGTCGAAAACTGGCCTTTTCATCCAAACCGTCACCCGGCCATTTTCGGCCGTCTGAAACGTCAGTAACGCGAGGTCGGCTTCGGCGCTTGGGTCGATATCTGTTGCCTGAAATCGGATGGTGTTGGCGTCAGTCATCGGATGGCTCCCTATATCGAGCATCCTATATAGGCTGGCCTGCTTTGTCAAGGTTATAATGCTGACTATAATCCTAGCGTCTTGCTCGCGAGGGGGCGCACTCATGAGGCGTCTTGGGAGCGGAGCAAATTGCGGCTCCTGCTGGCGCGGCTCGCAACTGCGTCACCGGGCGTCCCGGGGCTCCACCCGGGGGTCACTATGAACCCCCCGCCAGGAGCTGGCTGATCAAACCCGGCAGCGGGTTTGGAAAGCGTGGCCCGGGAACGAAAAATAGCCGCGATATATGGAGCGCCGGCGGGCGCGCGCGTCGTCGCCAGACGCGCGCCGCGCTTCGCCAAGCGCGGTATCGATTGGATGCGTCTCCCGGCGCTCCACCCCCTCGGCATGGCCGCGGGAGCAAAGGAAAGGATGGGCGGCCCCGGCGCCCCACGCCACCGGGCGGCGGAGCTATGGCGAAAGAGGATAACGTGTTTGCAGATATCCGATTTTTCCCGTCACCCTGAGGTACGAGCCAACCAAAACAGAAGGCGAAGCATTGCCCCCCGCTCCGTTCGTCCCCGCGCAAGCGGGGATCCAGGGCCGCGCCTTCCGGACGCCCGCTTTTTCTGGGTTCCCGCGTTCGCGGGAACGAACGGAAGGGATCACTAGGCGGCGGAGCGTTGGCTGGAGCGAAAAAATATTCATGCGCAGCCATCGCCTTATCGAAGCAATTTCAATCAAGACGGGCCAGACTTTATGGGATTATTTTTGCTTCTTCACGATCTCATAAAGCGCGCTGACGGCATCGCCGAGCTTGTCCTGACCGTCAGGCGGCTGACTGTTGGTCTGTACGGTGATCATCAGATTCTGATCGGCAACCCAGACATAGAGCGTTCGGTAGCCGAGGCTTTCACCCTCGTAGAACCATTGCGCGCCAAGAGGGCCGAGAATCTTGTTGCCCAACCCAAGAGCAAAGCCACCCGGATCATCCGTGGAAACGGCCGCGATCGGCTTGCCGGTTTTGAGTGAGATCAGCGATGTCCATTCCTTTTGTTGCGTTGGCGGCACGACCTTTCCGCCGAACACCGCGCGCATCCAGCGGTCAACGTCGCGCGCGCTGGAGACTGCGCCGCCGGCGGACTGCATCCAGGAGACGCTGTGGCGGCGCATGTCCCGCCCGATGATCGGCGCATTCCAGGACACCTTGCAGTGCGGCTGGTAGGCGGCGCACGCTTCATTTTCGAAATAACCATGCGCAAGACGCCTGATGACCGATTCCGGATAGGTGCTGGGCTCGTAGAATGTCGAAAAGAGGCCGTGAGGCTTGATCACCAGTTCATGGACGAGATCGCGAAACAGATTGCCCGACGCCTTTTCGGCAATCATGGCCGCGAGAATGTAATTGGTGTTCGAATAGTAGAATCCTTTGTTTCCCGGCAGCGGATTGGTCGCGCTGGGATAGGCGGCGTCGGCAAGTTGCTTAAGCGTGAAGTCCCGCATCGGCGCGGTGGCCCAGGCCTGCGATATCCACTTGGTTTCCGAATAGTTTGGGATGCCGCTTGTCATGTTGAGCAGGCGGCGGACGGTCACGTCCTTCCACGCCGGGTATTCCGGCAGCCATTTGCCGAGCGTGTCATCGATCGAGAGCTTGCCCGCCGCTTCAAGTTGAAGAACAACCGCCACGGTGAACGACTTCGACGTGCTCCCCATCTGGAAGAGCGTGTCCTGGTCAACTGGCCCGGCATTGGGCTCGCGGCCGACTTTGCCGGCGAACGCTTCGATGGCCGGGCCGGCCGCGCCGAAGCTTAAGTAAGCGGCAATGCCGGTGACCTTTTCGACAGGCGCCCGCGCCGCAAGCCACGCATCAAGCGCGGCCTGAACTTTCTCGACCTGGGTCGGCTGAGCCGACAACGCGGCCGTCGCATAACCAATCAATGCGCCCGCGGCCAGAACCCGAACAAGGCCAATTCGCATATCTTACGCTCCACGAAGGCTGATGCCTCCAAAGAAACGACTGTAACGAGCCGGGCCGATAAAAGAAAACCGGGCTGCATTACGCTGCAAATTTACCGGCCTTGGCCAACCATCAATCTGCCCAGCCAGCCGCGAAAGCGGTCTGCAACAACGCAATCAGATTGACCACGCCATGCAGGATGATGGTCAGGGTGGTGGAGTTCGCGCGCCAACGCAACCAGCCAAAAATCAGACCGAGGCCGAAGATCACCAGCAGATAGAACGGCTCGTACTGAATATGCATCATCGCCCAGACAATCGACGTGGCGACGATGGTCCCGCCGACGCCGAGCCGGGAATGCGACCAGCCGCGGAACATGAAGCCGCGGAAAGTGATTTCCTCGGTCACCGGTGCCGCCACCACCAGCGCGAGCGCAAGCGTCAGCAAGGCGCCGTTGTCTCGCGCGCTGCGGTACATTTCGATCATGACATCCGGCACGGTCTGGCGGCCGGTGAGATAGGTCACGACGTCGCCGAGCACCAAACAGCTAACGACCAGAACGAGTCCATACACCACGTCACCGCTGCGCGGGCGGTTCAGTCCCATATAGGCTGCAAAGCCGCAGCGCGTCACGCGAACGGCAAGCGCCAGAATACCGAGGCAGACCGGCAGCGCGGCAAGCACGGCAATGGCGGCCACCGTGCCGTCGCCGAAGACCCGGCTCATTCCGGCCTCGTCGTCGACATTGGTCACGCCATAGAACGGCGCAATGATGATCACGACGAGAACCTGCGCCGCCAGCCACGCGACGATTGCAAGCAGGCTCCAGCCGAACGTGCCCCAAAAATTCAATGGCCGGCACGGGTCCGTCCCGTCGCGCGAGCGATTGGCATCCGGCCAGTTCGAAGGCGGATCAGGATCAACCATGATGCGGAATATCGCTCACCGCTCGCCCTTGGCGGTCACAGCGTCACTGCCTTGCCCTTCTCCGGGATCAGAACCTCGACGTCATGGCCATGCAGTTCGGCAGCGAAGATATCCGCTTTCTGCGCGATGATCGGGAACGAGCCGTAATGGCATGGGATCACGGTATCGAGCTTGAAGTAGCGCTTGACCGCCAGCGCGGCGGTCTTCTGGCCCATGGTGAAACGGTCGCCGACCGGCACCATCGCGATCGCAGGCTGATGCAATTCCGCGATCAGTCCCATGTCGCTGAAAATATCGGTATCGCCCATGTGGTAGACTGTCGGATCGCCGGGCGCCTTGATGATGACGCCGCAGGGATTGCCGAGATAGACCGGCACACCGTTGCGGATATCGCCGGAGGAATGATCGGCACGCACCAAGGTCACCGTGAAGCCGTCCTGGGCGATGGTGCCGCCGGTGTTCATCGGATCGAATTTTTCCAGGCCCTGCGCCGCCAGCCACATGCACAGGTCGTAATTGGCGATCACCGGCACGCCGGTCGCCTTGGCGATCGCGAGCGTGTCGCCGACATGGTCGGCATGGCCGTGGGTCAGCACGATGTGGGTGACGCCCTTGCTGGCTGCCGTCTTGTCGGACACAAAGGCGGGATTGCCGGTGAAGAACGGATCAATCAGCACCGCTTTGCCGGCGAAGTCCAAGCGAAAAGCGGAATGGCCGAACCAGGTGATCTGCATGGCGGCGTGGTCCTATCCGTGGCTGAAGGGATTCTGTGGCGGGATGATAGGGGTTCGACCGAAGCGATCAACTCCGGTGACGGGTGTCCGTTTCGCGGACGATCGATTGGCCAGCCGATGGCGTCGTGGTAATCGATGATCATGCCAGCTCCGATCCTGCCGGTTACTGAAACCGCATTACTGCTGCCGCCGCGCGGAGCGCTGATCGGCCTCGATCTCGGCACCAAGACCATCGGCGTTGCGGTCAGCGATCCCGACCGCCGGGTCGCGACCGCGGTCGGAACGATCCGGCGAACGAAATTCTCCGCCGATGCCGAACGCGTCCTGGCGCTGGCCGGCGAGCGTGCCGTGGCCGGCTTCGTACTCGGCCTGCCGCTCAACATGGACGGCAGCGAAGGCCCGCGCGCGCAGGCGACGCGGGCGTTCGCGCGCAATTTTGCCCGGCTGACGGACCTGCCGATCGCGCTGTGGGACGAGAGGCTGTCGACCGCGGCGGTCGAGCGCGAACTGATCGCGGCCGACGCCAGCCGCGCGCAGCGCGCCAAGGTGATCGATCAGCATGCCGCGATCTTCATCCTGCAGGGCGCGCTTGATCGTTTGACGCGACTTGCTTCCGATCAGTTGGACAACACATAACCAGTCGGATTTCCAAAGCGCAGGCCGTGGTTTAAAAGCAAAGGGCGGACCGAAGTCCGCCCCGCAAATTCACGTCGATGTTTGCTTGCGCAGTCGTGCCAGACACGGCCACAAAGGCGATGCCTGAGCGCAAGGTTAGCGATACGGAACAGCGCCCCGCACGGCGCACGATCCCCAATAACCCAAGCCGCGCGCGGAGTTGGTCACGACCCAGCAACGGCCCGGCGCGTAGGCGACCGGCGGCGGTGCATCATAGTATCCATAGGGTGCGGTCGCCGCGGCGGCCAAACCACCGACGATCAGTCCGGCCGCGACACCGGCTGCGACATTGCCGCCGTAATAGCCGGGTCCGTAGTACCAGCCGCCGGGATAATAGCCGTAACGCCGCGGGCCATAGTAGCCGCCACGATATGGACCGCGATAAGCGCCATGCCAGCCGCCACGATACGGACCGCGATAAGCGCCATTCCAGCCGCCACGCGGTGCGCCGCGATACACGCCGCGAGCCGGGCCGCGATAGCCGCCGCGGGCTCCGCCGTGGCCGCGGTACTGCACGTCAATCAGTTGGGCCGGTGCCGCGTCTTTCAGGTAAACGGCTCCGGAAGTTACCGGCGCCGCGGATGCGGGCAGCGCGGCAGTGCATGCGATGGCAGCCGACGCCGCAGCCGCCAGCACCGTGAGTTTCAACGTCATTGTCATCTCCCTGATTTCCGGCAACGAAACCGGCCGCCACCAGCGGACAATCTCATTGCGGCAAAAGCGCCGATCTCACGTGAATTGGCGCTGCGTTGGCCTGAATATACGCCACGTATGCTGAACCGGTGATGAACGGACCGTGGCTTTGGCGGGGCATTTTCAGGGTGTTTCGCCCTCCGCCGGCCTGAATGTCAGATCGAACCAATCAATCGCCGCCACGCGCCGGCAGCGCCCGGTCGATCAGCAAGTCGATTTCCGCGACTGTCAGTTGGGTCGCGCCGTAGATCGGTCCCGACCGTTGGCTCAGACGGGTCCTGGCAAACGCCTCCGCGACCTCGCGCGGACCGCGCGCGGCCAGCGCCGATGCCGCTGCCACCAGCGCGAGCTTTTCAACCGCGATACGTGCCCGGGCTTCGGCGTCGGGACGGCCAAGCGTCTCCTTTACCAGGGAGGTCGCCGCCGGCCCACCTGGAAGTTCCTGGACCTCGGCCGCCAGACGATTGAGCAGCGCGCGGGTGGCGGCGCCTTCGCGCCCCAGGGCGCGCAGGACATCGAGGCACATGACGTTGCCGGAGCCCTCCCAGATCGCATTGACCGGCGCTTCACGGTAAAGCCGCGCGAGGATGTCATCCTCGACATACCCGTTGCCACCCAGGCACTCCATCGCCTCGAAGATGAAGGCCGGCGCGGTTTTGCAGACCCAGTATTTGATCGCCGGGGTCATCAGCCGGGCATAGACCGCCTCGCCGGGGTCTGTCACCGCACGGTCGAACGCGCGTGCGAGCCGCATGACCAATGCGGTCGCGGCCTCGACATCGAGCGCCAGATCGGCCAGCACGCTGCGCATCATCGCGCTGGTCGATCAGAGTTTTCTGAAAAACGGTACGATGACGGGCATGATGGATGGCGCGCGCCAGCGCCATGCGCATCATTCCAGCGGACGTGGTCGCGCAGTCTATCCGTGTCAATTGCACCATTTCGATGATGGTGGCGACGCCCCTACCCTCATCACCGACGCGAACTCGCGAAGGCCTCGGCGAACTCCACTTCCGCCGATGCATTCGAGCGGTTGCCGAGCTTGTCCTTCAGCCGCTGGATATGGAGCGCATTGACGCTGCCGTCGGGCCGGAAGCGCGGCAGCAGAAAACATGTCAGACCGCCGGTTGCCTGCGCCAGCACCAGGAACGCATCGCACATCGGCGCCGACATGAACCATTTGTGGCCGGTGATCAGATAACCGTCGCCGGCCGGCGTGGCCGCTGTCGTATTGGCGCGCACATCCGTGCCGCCCTGCTTCTCCGTCATGCCCATGCCGAGCGTAATGCTGGTTTTCAGCCACCAGGGACGGAAGCTCTGGTCGTATTCGCGTGCCATGACCTTGGGCATATCTTGGCGAGAAGTTCCGGCCGATCGGCAAGCGCCGCGACCGCGGCCCGCGTCATGGTGACGGGGCACATGTGACCGTTTTCGACCTGTGCCGCCATGTAGTAGCGGGCCGCGCGCAGGACCTCGGCCGGCGCCGGGGCGCGAGAGCCGTCAGCCTTCCAGGTCATCGCCTGTAAACCTGGCAGCCAGACTCTCGGACATGAAGTGGTGGTAGGCGGGATGGTAGTCGACGGCATCGCGGCGGAACCCGCGTGCATCGAACGTTCTCAGCTTCGGGACCTCGGCGTTTGCGATCCGCGCCAGTTCGAACATTTCGGCGCGGCCCCAATGGCGGCCGAAATCCGACAACGCACCGGCCTCGGCACCGACCCCATTGGCGGCGACCGCCTCGGCGAGCGACTTGTCGGTCGCGAACAGATTGATGTCCTCATAGGCCGGCGACTGGTTGAAGACTTCGTGGGTCTCAAAACGCGTTCCGGGCATGGCTATCCCTCTCCAACCGTGGCTGCTTAGCACGCCCGATTGCGATCTTGCTTCCCCGGCGCGAGCGGCAGCGATGCTGTGGATCGAACCATTGTCCGCTTGCTCCGCCTCGCAACTGCCCCTATACGTTCCGCTTTAATGAACATCGCCACGAAATCCTCATTCGTCCTCGGCCAGCGCCATTTGCTGGGGATCGAGGGGCTTTCTTACGACGAAATCGTGGGCCTCCTTGATCTTGCGGAGGAATTCGTCGATCTCAACCGCCAAATCGAGAAGAAACGGACATCGTTGCGCGGCCGCACGATGGTTAACCTGTTCTTCGAATCTTCAACCCGCACGCAATCGTCGTTCGAACTGGCGGGCAAGCGGCTCGGCGCCGACGTCATGAACATGTCGGTCTCCTCCTCCGCCATGCGCAAGGGCGAAACGCTGACCGATACCGCGATCACGCTCAACGCCATGCATCCCGACATCATGGTGGTACGCCATCACGCCTCCGGCGCGGTCGAACTGCTGGCCCGCAAGGTCGATGGCTCGGTGATTAATGCCGGCGACGGCGCCCACGAACACCCGACCCAGGCGCTGCTCGATGCGCTGACCATTCGCCGCAACAAGGGGCAGATCGAAAAGCTTACGGTCGCGATCTGCGGCGATATTCTGCATTCGCGGGTCGCGCGTTCGAACATCATCCTGCTCAATGCACTCGGCGCGCGGGTACGGGTGGTGGCGCCTTCGACCCTCCTGCCCCCCGGCATGGAGCGGTTCGGCGTCGCGGTGAGCAACGACATGCGCGAAGGCCTTGCCGACGCGGACATTGTCATGATGCTGCGGCTGCAACGTGAGCGCATGAATGGCGCATTCGTGCCGTCGGTGCAGGAGTATTTTCACTATTTCGGCCTCGACGCGAAGAAGCTGGCCTATGCCAAGCCTGATGCTCTGGTCATGCATCCCGGTCCGATGAACCGTGGTGTTGAAATCGATTCCGATGTCGCCGACGGCGCCCAGTCGCTGATACGCGAGCAGGTGGAAATGGGGGTCGCCGTGCGCATGGCGGTGCTCGAGGCACTGTCGCGCAACCTGCGGAACGCGTGAGCCGCCATGCTGTCCGACCGCCGCCCGATCCTTCTTGCCAACGCACGGATTGTCGATCCGTCACGCGATCTGGATTTTCCCGGCGACCTGTTGATTGCCGATGGCGTCATCCGCGACGCCAAACGCGGCATCGGCGCGGCCGGCGTTCCGGAAGGAACCGAGATCGTGGATTGCCGGGGCAAGCTAATCGCCCCCGGCCTGATCGACATGCGCGCTTTCATCGGTGAGCCGGGCGCGGAGCACCGCGAGACGCTGGCCTCGGCAAGCCAGGCCGCAGCAGCCGGCGGCGTGACCACGATCGTCTGCCAGCCTGATACCAATCCGGCGATCGACGACCCAGCAATTGTCGACTTCATCCTGCGGCGCGCCCGCGATACCGCGATCGTTCATGTCCATCCGATGGCCGCGGTGACCAAGGATCTGCGCGGCGAAGAAATGGCCGAAATCGGGCTTTTGAAAGCGGCCGGCGCCGTGGCCTTTACCGACGGCCTCCATAGCGTCGCCAATGCCCAGGTGCTGCGGCGCGCACTGACCTATGCCCGCGACTTCGACGCGCTGATTGTCGAGCATACCGAGGATACCCAGCTTATCGGCGAAGGCGTCATGAATGACGGCGAATTCGCTGCGCGGCTTGGACTGATCGGCGTGCCGTCCGCGGCCGAGACGATCATGCTGGAGCGCGACATGCGGCTGGTTGGGCTGACCAGCGGCCGCTATCACGCCGCCTCCGTCACTTGCGCGGAGTCACTCTGAGGTCTTGCGGCGGGCCAAGGATGGCGGGCTCGCGGTGACGGCGGCGGCGTCCATCAACCATCTCACACTCAATGAACTCGACGTCGGTTCCTATCGCACATTCTTCAAAGTCGCCCCGCCGCTGCGCACCGAGACGGATCGAATGGCGCTGGTCGCGGCACTTTCGGGGGGCCTGGTCGATGTCGTGATGTCCGATCACAATCCGCAGGATGTCGAGGGCAAGCGGCTGCCGTTTGCGGAAGCAAGCTACGGCGCCATCGGTCTGGAGACCATGCTAACCGCAGGACTGCGCCTCGTGCACAACGGCGAGATCGAACTCGCTGTCCTGCTGAAAGCAATGTCGACCCATCCGGCGGAATTGCTGGGATTTCCAGGCGGCACCCTGCGCATTGGCGCCCCGGCCGATGTGATCGTGGTAGATCTCGATCTGCCCTGGGTGCTCGATCCCGCCGAATTGAAATCGAAATGCAAGAACACGCCCTTCGACGAAGCCCGGTTGCAAGGCCGCGTGGTGCGTACCATCGTTGCCGGGCGGACGGTCTACGAGTACGTTTGAACGGCCTAAAGCCGCAACAGCGCTCAACCCCCGCGTCCTCATGCTTCATCCGATCAGTTGGTCCATCGCACTGCCCCATTATGCGATGGGATTCGCAATCGGCTATCTGCTGGGATCGATCCCGTTCGGGCTGATCCTGACGCGGCTTGCCGGCGGCGGCGATATTCGGACCGTCGGTTCCGGCAATATCGGCGCGACCAATGTGCTGCGGACCGGCCGCAAGGGCATAGCTGCGGCAACGCTGCTGCTGGATATGCTCAAGGGCACGGCGGCCGTTCTTCTTGTCTACCATTGGTGGGGACAGGACTTGGCAATCTGTGCGGCCCTCGGTGCCGTGCTTGGTCACATCTTTCCCGTCTGGCTTAAATTCAAGGGCGGCAAAGGTGTCGCAACCTATCTCGGCGTGCTGCTGGGCATGGCCTGGCAAGGTGCGGTCGCTTTCATCATCATCTGGATCGTCGTTGCCTGGCTCACGCGCTATTCGTCTTTGGCGGCGCTGATCGCCACTGCATTGGTTCCGGCCGCCTTCTGGTTTGTTGGATGGCGGATGGAGACCCAATTATTTGGATTGCTCAGCATTTTGCTGTGGATCACGCACCGGCAGAACATTGGCCGGCTGATCAAGGGCACCGAAGGCAAGATCGGCGGCGGAACAGCCGCGGCATCCAATCATTAACGTCGCGGCCCGCTCGCAACAGCCGCACGCTTGGTTGTTTGGTTACAATGCCACCGTCTTCTTGTTGTGAAGTCGGCGCCGGTAGGCGATGCTGGCCCGGTAGCTGGCATTCTCCAGGACCGACGTGGCCCTCGACAGACCAACAAGCGGCGTCAAGCTGACCGACGAACAACGGCTCGAGTGGCTGCAGCTCATTCGCAGCGACAATGTCGGGCCGCGGACCTTTCGTGCCTTGGTCAATCACTATGGTGGCGCGCGGGCTGCCCTTAACGCTCTGCCCGATCTTGCGCGGCGCGGCGGCGCGAGTGGCCCGGCGCGGATCTTTCCCCGCGCGGAGGCCGAACGTGAATTTGCCCGGGCGTGCAAAATCGGCGTCACATATGTCGCGCTTGGCGAGTTGGAATACCCGCAGCGCCTGCAAACGATCGACGACGCGCCGCCGCTGATCGCGGTGCGCGGCAAACTGCCGGCGTTGTCATTACCGATGGTCGCGATCGTCGGTTCGCGCAATGCTTCCGCAGCTGGACTGAAAATGACCCGGAAGCTGGCGAACGATCTGGGTGCGGCCGGCTTCGTCATCGTTTCCGGACTGGCGCGCGGTGTCGATGCCGCGGCCCACCGGGCCAGTCTTGCGAGCGGAACGATTGCCGTCTTGGCCGGCGGCCATGAGCGAATCTATCCCCCGGAGCACAACGATCTGGCGTTGGAAATCCTATCAAACGGCGCCGTGATTTCGGAGATGCCGATCACCTGGGAACCGCGCGGCCGGGATTTCCCGCGCCGCAACCGGTTGATTTCCGGCCTCGCGTTGGGGGCCGTGGTGATCGAGGCGGCCCGACGCTCCGGTTCATTGATTACGGCGCGGCTTGCGTTGGAACAGGGCCGCGAAGTGTTCGCAGTCCCGGGATCGCCGCTCGACCCAAGGGCCGAGGGCACCAATGGGCTCTTGAAACAGGGTGCCACGCTGGTCACCGAGGCCGAAGACATTATCCCGGTGCTGCAGCCAATCTTGGGGCGAACGTTCGACATGCCCGCCGAGGAGCCCGAACAACTTGGTCCCGGTCCTTCCGATATCGAGCCCGATGCCGACGAGCGCAGTCGGGTCCTCGGCCTGATGGGACCAACACCGGTCGCAATCGATGACTTGATCCGGCTGTCCGGCAGTTCACCGGCCGTTGTGCGTACCATCTTGCTGGAATTGGAGATCGCAGGGCGGCTCGAACGGCACGGCGGGTCGCTGTTTTCGCTGATTTAGCGTCCAGCGGCTTCTAGGGGCCATTCCCGGTACCTTCTTAACTGGCAGGATTTGTTTCGCTACTGGTGTGGCGGACGACGTTTTCGGCCTCAAGCTTGGCCATTTCCAGCAAATATCCCAGGGTTGCCATGCCATGGTGCCTGGCGAGGGTTGCCAGATCGCCCGAAAGCGTCGCCACATAGTTTGCGGTCGCGAGCCGTTCGTTCGGATTTTCGTTGGCAGTTCTTTCTGCCATTGGTCGCCTCGGTTGTTGCCACAGGCATACGTATAAGATGCGGGTGTTGTACCGGAAATCAAACTCCGCCACATATCGGTGCAGATGCTTCTCTTGGCAATGCTGGTAAGTGCCCTTCATGCCACGCTTGAAGGTCGAGTAGTAGCTTTCCAGCGTGTTGGTGTGGGCCGCGCCCCGGACGTACTCGCCATCGGTGTGGTTGACCATTTCGTGTGAGGCGACGTTGAACTTGCCGCGCTTGTAGTAGGATGCGCCGTCGGTCATCAGGTGCGCGTCATTGGCGACGTTGGCGTTGATGATCTTCTCGACCTCAACCTTGTTCACCTTGTCAGTCTTGAAGGAACGGAGGTTGCCGCCCCGCTCGACAAGGCTCATCACCGACATCTTGTGACCGCGACCGGGGCCGACCTCAAAACCCTGCTTGCGGCCAAGGAAGGTTTCGTCCGCCTCGACAATCTTGCCGCCAGCGCCCATCGGCTCGATGCCGACAGTCCGCATAGCTTCCCGCAAGCGATGCCCGACAAACCATCCGGTTTTTACGGTGCAGCCAAGGGTCCGCGCGAGTTGATTGGCGCTGATGCCCTTTTTCGAGGACGACATAAGGAACAGGGCTTGGAGCCACAGGCGCATCGGTACGTGGCTTGCCTCGAAAACCGTACCAACCTTCACAGTGAAGGGCTTGCGGCACTGGTAGCACTTGTAAGTGCCGATCCTGGTACTCTTGCCGCCCATCTTGGAAATGCGCTCTACGCCGCCGCAATGCGGGCACACGGGGCCTTCCGGCCATACCCGCGCCTCGACCCACGCAAAGGCGGCTTCTTCGTTGTGAAAGTGCTTGTCAGAAAGGACGGACTTCATGGCTAACTCCTTATGGAATCAACCTAACCCATCAAAGTGGGTACGTCAAGTATAATATGCCCCCATTGATTACAGGAATACAATGCTACACTCTTAGGTTGCGTCCGCGTGTGCAAATCCTTGGCATGGAATTGGCCGACTGAGTGCACCGTTGACCTAGTCATGCGAGGCGCTCGGATTTGACAGCAGACCACGATCGACCCATCTTCCCGGCACTTCGGGTGGCCAAGTCAACCACGCCGAACATCAATAGCTAATCGTAACCTATTGGATTTACATGAATATCGTCGTTGTTGAGTCTCCTGCCAAGGCAAAGACAATCAACAAGTATCTTGGCCGCGGCTATGAGGTCCTGGCGTCTTTCGGCCATGTCCGCGATCTCCCGGCCAAGAACGGATCAGTCGATCCGGAGGCCGATTTCCGCATGATCTGGGAGGTTGATGCCAAGTCCGCCAAGCGGCTTAACGACATCGCCCGCGCGGTCAAGGACGCCGACAAGCTGATTCTCGCGACCGACCCGGACCGCGAGGGCGAGGCAATTTCCTGGCACGTGCTGGAGGTCCTGCGGGAGAAGAAGGCGCTCAAGAAGCAACCTGTCGAACGCGTCGTATTCAATGCGATTACCAAACAGGCTGTTCTGGACGCGATCAACAACCCACGCGCGATCGATGCTGCATTGGTGGACGCCTATCTCGCGCGCCGGGCGCTCGACTATCTGGTCGGATTTACGCTGTCGCCGGTGCTGTGGCGCAAACTTCCGGGCGCCCGTTCGGCCGGGCGCGTTCAATCGGTCGCATTGAGGCTGGTCTGCGACCGGGAGCTTGAAATCGAAAAGTTCGTGCCGCGCGAATATTGGTCGCTGCTGGCAACCTTGGCGACACCGCGCGGCGATAGTTTCCAGGCGCGCCTCGTCGGTGCCGACGGCAAACAAATCCAGCGGCTCGATATCGGCGCCGGCGCCGAAGCCGAGGCCTTCAAGGCGGCGCTCGAAACCGCGGCTTTTTCGGTATCCTCGGTTGAAGCCAAGCCGGCACGGCGCAATCCGCCCCCGCCATTCACAACTTCGACGCTGCAGCAGGAGGCCAGCCGGAAATTCGGCTTTGCGCCCGCTCATACGATGCGGATTGCGCAACGGCTCTACGAAGGCATCGACGTCGGTGGCGAAACAGTCGGTCTCATTACCTACATGCGAACCGACGGCGTGCAGATTGCCGAAGAGGCGATCACGGCGACACGTAAAGTCATCGCGGCTGATTATGGCGAACGCTACCTGCCGGCGTCGGCGCGGCGCTATCAGACCAAAGCCAAGAACGCCCAGGAGGCGCACGAAGCCATCCGGCCGACGGACCTCGCGCGGCGGCCGCCGCAGGTCACCGCGCGCCTCGACCGCGATCAATCCCGGCTGTACGAGTTGATCTGGCTACGTACGATGGCAAGCCAGATGGAATCCGCGGAGCTCGAGCGCACCACCGTCGACATTACGGCAACGGTAGGTTCCCGCATCCTTGATTTGCGGGCGACCGGTACCGTGGTGAAATTCGACGGCTTCCTGACGCTATATCAGGAAGGCCAGGACGAGAAGGACGAGGACGAAGAATCCGGTCGCCTGCCGGCCATGAGCACCGGTGAGCCCCTGAGCAAGCAGGCAATCGAGGCGAGCCAGCATTTCACCGAACCACCGCCTCGCTTCTCCGAGGCCTCGCTGGTCAAACGGATGGAAGAACTAGGGATCGGCCGGCCGTCGACCTACGCCTCGATCCTGCAGGTGCTCAAGGATCGCGGCTACGTCCGCCTCGACAAGAAGCGGCTGCATCCGGAAGACAAGGGCCGGGTTGTCGTCGCGTTCCTGGAAAGCTTCTTCGCCCGCTACGTGGAATACGACTTCACGGCTTCGCTCGAAGAGCAGCTCGATCGCATTTCCAATAATGAGATCGACTGGAAAGCCGTGCTGCGGGATTTCTGGCGCGACTTCATCGGTGCGGTCGACGACATCAAGGATGTGCGCATCACCGAAGTGATAGACGCGCTCGATGAGTTGTTGGCCCCGCATATTTTCCCACCGAGCGCAGAAGGAGCCGATCCGCGGCTATGCCCGACCTGCGGCAACGGCCGCTTGTCCTTGAAGCTCAGCAAGTTCGGAGCGTTCATCGGCTGCTCGAACTATCCCGAATGCCGTTTCACCCGCTCGCTGTCGCCAACCGAAGCCGGCGGTGCGTTCGCATCCGGCGTCAAGCTGCTGGGCACCGATCCGGTGAGCGGGCTTGAGGTCACGTTACGTGCAGGCCGGTTTGGGCCCTATGTCCAGTTGGGCGAAGTTGTCGACGGTGAAAAACCAAAACGTTCCAGCCTTCCGAAAGGGCTGGCGCCAGATGACGTCGATCTGGAACGCGCACTCGGGCTGTTGTCGCTACCGCGGGAGGTCGGGCTCAATCCAGAGACGGGAGATCCGATCATGGCGGGGGTCGGACGCTTCGGCCCCTATGTCCAGCATCAGAAGACCTATGCCAGCCTGGAGCCGGGTGACGATGTTTTGACGATCGGTCTCAATCGCGCCGTGACATTAATCGCCGAAAAGGTGGCGAAAGGCCCCAGCGGCCGACGCTTTGGCGCCGACCCGGGTCGTCCACTCGGTGACCATCCGAGCAGAGGCGGGCCGATCGTGGTCAAAAACGGTCGCTACGGCCCCTACGTCAGTCACGACGGCGTCAATGCCACCCTCCCCGACAATATCGCACCCGATGCGGTAACGCTTGATGAGGCGGTCGGCCTGATCGATGCGAGGGCAGCAAAATCGGGTAAAGCCGCGACCCGGCGACGAGCCGGTACCGCCAAGAAGGCAAAAAAAGCGCCAGCAGCTCCAAAGCGCGCAGCAAAGAAGAAGACCGCACGGAAGGCTAAGGCGGCCGAGTAACAACCGGAATTGGTAAGGTTCCGGTAGCCGGGGGCCGCCACAAGGTGGCAGGACTGCTTGCGGCATCTTAAATAGAGCTGGAACCGCAGATTGATCCCCTCCGGCGGATACCGCCTTTGTGAAACGCCCCAGCAATACGTTGAAACCCCTGCCCTCCAAGCAAGACCTCCTCGACTTTATCGGTCAGGAGAAGGGCATGGTTGGCACGCGCGAGATTGCGCGCGCCTTCGGCTTGAAGAATTCCGATCGCGCCGAGCTCAAACGCATGCTCCGGGAGTTGGGCGATGAGGGCCGTATTGAGCGGCGACGCAAGACGCTTCATCACGCCGGTCATCTTCCTTCCGTCGTCCTTGCCGATATCGTCGAGCGCGATCCGGACGGCGAACTCATTGCAGTACCAACGGAATGGGATGAGGGGACGCAAGGCAAGGCGCCGAAAATTCGCGTCAGTTCCGCCCGGCGAGCCCGTCCGGGGATGGCGGCCGGCATCGGTGACCGGGCCTTATTGCGGGTCGAGGAAACAGGCGAAGAGACCGAGGCCATCCGTCATAGCGGGCGCGTCGTCAAAGTCATCGATCACGCCCGCCACCGCGTGCTCGGTATCTTTCGCGCACTGCCCGGCGGTTCAGGCCGCCTGGTCCCGGTCGAAAAGAAGCGCGTCGGAACTGAACTTGCCATCCCCGCAGGCGCGACCGGCGACGCCGAGGACGGCGAACTGGTCGCGGTCGATGTCCAGAAACACGGCCGCTACGGATTGCCGTCCGGCCGGGTCAAGGAACGTCTAGGCTCGCTCAAGAGCGAGCGCGCCGTCAGCCTGATCGCTATTCACGCGCATGCCATTCCGCATGTGTTCTCACCGGCGGTTTTGGCGGACGCCGATGCGGCAGAGCCCGCCGGCCTCACAGGCCGCGAGGACTGGCGCACCATACCGTTCATCACGATCGATCCGCCGGATGCCAAAGATCACGATGACGCGGTCCATGCCGTGCCTGACAGCGATCCGCGCAACCCGGGCGGACATGTCATCAGTGTCGCCATCGCCGATGTCGCACACTTTGTGCGACCGGGTTCGGCACTCGACCGCGAGGCGCTCACCCGTGGCAATTCGGTTTATTTCCCCGACCGGGTGGTACCGATGCTGCCGGAGCGCATTTCGAACGAATTGTGCTCGCTGCGTCCAAACGAAGATCGTGCCGCATTGGCGGTACGCATGGTCGTCGACGCCGCAGGACATAAACGGTCCCACACATTCCATCGCGTCCTGATCCGCTCAGCGGCCCGCATGCACTACGCCGAAGTCCAGACCGCGGTCGGTGGGCGGCCGGAAGAAGACGTCGCGCCGCTGGTGCCGGCCGTCATCGAACCACTTTACGCCGCCTACCGCGCACTCACCCACGCCCGCACGGAGCGTTCGCCACTCGATCTCGATCTGCCCGAGCGCAAGATCATGCTCAAGTCCGACGGCACGGTCGATCGCGTGACGTTTCCGGAGCGTCTTGAAGCGCATCGGCTGATCGAAGAGTTCATGATCCTCGCCAACGTCGCGGCGGCTGAAACCCTCGAACGCGCCCATGTGCCGCTGATCTATCGTGTGCACGATGAGCCCTCCATAGAGAAGCTGCATGCGCTGAGAGAATTCCTCACCAGCCTCGATATTTCCTTGCCCAAGGCCGGCGCCATTCGCCCTGCCCTGTTCAACCGTATCCTGGCGCAGGTCAAAGGTCGCGACGTTGAAACCTTGGTCAATGAGATCGTGCTGCGAAGCCAAGCCCAGGCCGAGTATGCCGCGGAAAATTACGGCCATTTCGGGCTCAATTTGCGACGCTATGCGCATTTCACGTCACCGATCCGGCGCTATGCCGACCTTGTCGTTCATCGCGCCTTGATCCGTGCCGTCAAGCTTGGTTCTGACGGTTTGCCGGATACGACCGACCAACGGTCGCTGGGCGAGGTCGCCGCCCAAATCTCGGCAACCGAACGGCGCGCCATGACCGCCGAACGGGAGACCGTCGACCGACTGATTGCACATTTTCTCGCCGATCGGGTCGGCGCAACTTTCGACGGCCGGATCTCAGGTGTTACGCGGGCCGGCCTGTTCGTGAAACTCGACGGGACCGGAGCGGATGGCTTTGTCCCCGCCCGCACCATTGGGAGCGAGTATTATCGCTACCATGAAGACAAACACGCATTGATAGGCAACCAGAGCGGTGAGACATATCGCCTTGGCGACCAAATCACGGTGCGGCTGGTGGAGGCCGCCCCGGTTGCCGGCGCGCTGCGATTTGAAATTCTGTCCGAAGGACGGCAAGAAGGACCAGTGCGGCGCCGCGACCACGGAACACGCACCGAGCAAGTACAACGAGAGGAACAGCGACCGGGCCGGAAACCGGAGCGCCTGAAATGGAAAGACCGCAAAGGCGGCCGGAAACGAAATCGATGAGCGGACGAGAAATCGATACCCTAAGCCCCGGCGATCGGCTTGCTGCGATCATGAATGACGTCAAGCGCGATCAATCCTACCCCAACAGCCAGCCGCGCGACGCGGCAACGCTGATTTTGGTCGACCGCTCCGGGCCGGTCCCGAAAGTACTGCTCGGCAAGCGCCATCACGGGCACAAGTTCATGCCGGGTAAGTTCGTGTTTCCGGGCGGCCGGGTTGAACCGGCCGATCGGCTTATGCCGTCGGCACGGCCGCTCGATCCTCACGCGGAAGACTTTTTGATGCGACAGGTCAAGCGGGCGAGCGCCAACAAGGCGCGTGCGCTAGCGATGTCGGCAGTCCGCGAAACCTTTGAAGAGACCGAACTCTTGCTCGGCATCGGCGGCACCCGGCCGGAACGCACGCCAGAGGGACCATGGTCCGATTTCGCTGCCGCTGATGTCCTTCCCGATCTCGGTGATATCCGCTTTGTAGCGCGTGCCATCACGCCGCCCCGGCGACCGAAGCGTTTTGATACGCGGTTCTTCACGGTCGATGCCAAAGCGATTGCCCGTCGCGTGGACGGTGTCGTCGGGCCCGATTCGGAACTTGTCGAATTGGCGTGGATCCCGATTAAGGACGCCCGAACGCTCGATCTGCCGGCCATTACCGGCGTCGTTTTGGAGGAACTGGAAGCCCGGATCGCTCAAGGCTTCGGTCACGATCTGCCGGTACCATTCTACAGGGTCATCCGACGACGTTTTGTTCGGGAACTGCTGTGACCCGCAATGACTTGGGCAATTCCTTGACAATGGACCGCGAGGCAGTAGTTTGCCGTTCGAACACGGGCGGCCGGGTCATTGCCGAGCGGATACCGCTCCACCCGTAGCCGCAAGAGCACGCACTCCCGGATTAGAAAGACTGAGGTTCGCCATGGCCAAAGCCACCACCATTAAGGTCAAGCTGGTATCGAGCGCCGATACCGGGTTTTACTATGTGACGAAGAAGAATTCGCGCACGATGACCGACAAACTCGTGAAGAAGAAATACGATCCGGTCGCCAAGAAGCACGTCGAATTCCGCGAATCCAAGATCAAGTAGCGGTCGAACCGGGCGGTCGAGCGTTTCTTGGTAAGGGCATGCGATGCCCCTTTTGCGGCCGTCTTTTGCGCGGCTGCTTTCCGCAAATTGCGGATAAATAAAGGCGGCCATGACCGCCCGATGACGGCCAGTGGATAAGTTGGAAAACTCGGGGATCGGTGGCCAAAAGAGGTGGCCGGCCGGGAGTGATGTTATGAGGAGGCCACTCGCATCACTCCCAAGCCGGCCGAACCCCACGGACCCAGGAGATGCGGCGGACCTGAGCATTCCGTAGGGTTATCAATCGCTTGGCAAGACCATTCGGCGAAAAAGACCAAAAATTCCGCGTGCCGAAGGGTCCGAAGATCGTGTGCAAAATTACCGCACCGGTGGAAGAAATCAACTTTTAGAAGTTATTGATTCGACAGAGGTTTTTATCAACCTAAAACATTAGGGTTGATTTTCGTGAAAAAACGATTGTCGGGAAGCACAATCAACGCCGACTTCTCGTAAAACTTACTGAGACCAAGCGCGGAATTCCTTGGAGTTTTCGCTCCGCTCAGTAATTAAGTACACGGCAAGATTGCAGCGCGATCGCGTGCACTCAGTTTTATTTTTTGCGATCCACTTCGCGTGAAACTGCAACTTCCCGGGATCGCTGCGTCTTTTTGCATCACTGGCCAGCGAACCGGTTCCTGGCGATTGTGGACATGCGCGAGGCACGCTCTACGCACTCTTTGTGGATTCCCACGGCGCACTGTCCGGAACCACCCGATTTCGTCCGCTCCGTTTGGCGCGATAAAGCGCCTGGTCCGCGCGTTTGATGACGCTTGCCGCACTGTCATCCGCTTTCAGGGCAGCAACACCGATAGACGTCGTCAATTCAACCCGCTGCCGCTCTTGATCAATTGCAAACGGCTCGTTCGCAACGCGCCGGCACAATCGCTCACCAACCATGGTTGCGATCTCCAATTCAGTTTCCGGCATAACGATCACAAATTCCTCGCCACCGAGGCGCGCGGCCAAATCGATACCTCGGATCGATTTTTTGATCCGAGTTGCGAATTCTTTCAGAACATCATCCCCGGCATCATGCCCGTAGGTATCATTCACCGGCTTGAAGAAATCGATATCAAGCATCAGGACGCAAAGCGGCTTGCCGCGCTTCATCGCCTGCTCCAACAGCAAACCCAAATGGCTCTCCAGATAGCGGCGATTGTACAATCCCGTCAGCGGATCGGTGATGGCCATCTCAATTGACATTTGAACATTGTCGCGCAGCCGCTCGGTGTAACGCTTTCTGCGTAACTGGGTCCGCACCCGCGCCAGCAATTCGTGCTTCTCTACCGGCCGCACCAGATAGTCGTTCACCCCGATTTCCAGGCTCCGCAGCAGGCGGGAACTGTTATCCGCATCGGCAATGGCAAGGATCGGTACATTTCGCGTCCGTTCGATTGAACGAACCTGACCGCATAGCCGCAGAGCGTCATACTGCTCGAAAGCGAGGGATATGATCAGTAGGTCATGACGATCCTCAGCGGCGCGAAACAATGCGCTACCGGGATTCACCTCAATATCAACGTGATGTTCAGCTCGAAGAACCTTGGCTACCCGGTCGTAGGATGATGCCCGATCGTCGACCAGCAGGATCCGGCCACCCGTAACAGGTTCACGAAGTCCCAGGAATTCAGACTGCTGAATCCCGATTTCCTTTGATGTAACCGCACGCAACAGCAGTTCATCGGTCATCATTTTGAGGCGCGCCAATGAGCGGACACGCGCGCACAAAGCGATGTCCGATACCGGCTTAGTCAGAAAGTCATCGGCGCCCGCCTCAAGCGCGCGCACCCTTTGCGACGGCAGATCAAGCGCCGTCACCATAATGATCGGAATGTGATGCGTAGCCGCATTTTGCTTCAGGCGAAGGCAAACCTCGAAGCCGTCCATGTCCGGCATCATGACATCGAGCAGAACGATATCGCATTCGCCACGCTCGCATATCGCCAGAGCATCGATGCCATTTGTCGCCGTCGTCACGTCGAAATATTCCGCGGACAGGCGAGCTTCCAGAAGTCGTGAATTCGCGGCAATATCATCAACGACGAGAACGCGAGCGGTCACAGAAGTCTCTCCTCACGCACTGCCAAGAAAGTGCCGAACTGTTTCAATAAACTTTCCAACTGAAATGGGCTTTGACAAGTATGCCTCGCATCCCCCCTCGCGAATTCGTTCCTCGTCACCTTTCATCGCAAATGCCGTCACTGCGACGACAGGAATGGCTTTCAGTTCCGCGTCATCTTTCAGCCATTTGGTGACCTCGAGACCCGAAACTTCCGGAAGCTGAATGTCCATCAAAATGAGATCGGGCCGGTGTTCGCGCGCGAGATCGATCGCCTCGATGCCGTTGCGCGTTCCCACTGTTCGATAGCCGTGAGCTTCCAGCAGATCGTGAAAGAGCTTCATATTAAGCTCGTTGTCTTCAACGATCAGGACGGTCTTCGTCATTCACCTGAACCCCGCCTGCCCCCAGCAGAAACGATTCCCCCGCACCGAACTTTAGCAAATCTCGATGGCGTCCGGGCACGAAGTGCAACCTAGTGAGGATGTGTTACAGAAAGGCAAATCGATACCACTACGCCGCGCGCGGCGGCCCGCAACATGCGTCGTAATATTGCTTACTTTCAATAAGTTAGCTACATTGCTGTTATAAACTTGAAACCATTGGTTCATCATAGCGCAAGCCAAAGGACTTCGTGAACCGCACTGCGATACGTTCCACTAATCACGCGTGCAGAAATCTTGCTGCGAAAAGTCCGGAATCGCCGACTAAGTCGACATGGCGAGGCTGCCTGGCACCTTTCGCCGACAGGGGTTCAATGCCGAAAAGCGTCAAGGGAAACACCGGGAATCGGAATGAGGCAGCCAGCGCACTCGCCGTCCAGGCGCTTGCCTTCCTGGCGGATGATCCGAGCCGAATCGGACGGTTTCTCGCAGCAAGCGGGATCGGGCCGGAAACTTTGCGACATGCCGCGGCACAACCGGACTTTCTCGCCGGTGTGCTGAACTTTATCGTCGAAGATGAGGCTCTCGTTATTGCCTTCGCAGACCACGCCGGCATCGGTCCGGCGGAGGTGGATCGCGCGCGCCAAACTCTCGCCGGCGCCGATTGGGAACGGGATATTCCCTAAGTCCAACGCCATGAATTCAGTGGCCTTGGTACACGCAACGGCTGATGATCACAAAGACCGGCCGTTTTCGATGATGATGCACAATGGGCGCTTTCTGTCGCGATTGCCTGAGCGATCTTGCTGAAAAGATGACGCGCTGCTCGTCCTGCGGCTCGCCGCGGATTGTGTGTGGCAAACACGTGGACACCCTCGCGATCGCGCATGTCGACTGCGACGCCTTCTATGCCACGATTGAAAAGCGCGACGATCCATCGATTGCCGACAAGCCGGTCATCATCGGCGGCGGCCAGCGCGGTGTCGTTTCAACCGCCTGTTATCTGGCCCGAACCTACGGGGTCCGCTCGGCCATGCCGATGTTCGAGGCGCGGCGGCTTTGTCCGCACGCCATCATCGTCAAGCCGCACATGGAAAAGTACGTCGGCGTGGCCAGGGAGGTTCGACGCCTGATGCTCGAACTCACGCCGTTGGTGGAGCCAGTCTCCATTGACGAGGCCTTTTTGGATCTCTCCGGGACCGAACGGGTTCACGGCATGAGTGCGGCCAAGAGCCTGGCGCGCTTTGCGCAACGGGTGGAAAGCGCTGTTGGTATTTCGGTATCGATTGGCCTGTCCGGCAACAAGTTTCTCGCCAAGATCGCTTCCGATCTCGACAAGCCGCGCGGGTTCGCAATCCTGGATCCCGCCGAAGCGACTTCGTTCCTGGCGCCAAAGCCGGTGACCTTTATCTTTGGAGTCGGCAAGGCATCGCAACAGCGCCTCGCCCGCGACGGGCTCCGGACGATTGGCGATATTCAACGGATTGATCCGCACGAAATGATGCGCCGATATGGTGCCGAAGGAGCCCGGCTCGCGCGGTTATCACGTGGCATTGACGACCGCAAAGTCAGCCCCGACCACGAAGCCAAGAGTGTCTCGACTGAAACGACGTTCAACAAAGACATCCATGACTTCCGGAGCCTGGAAAAGCGCCTTTGGCAACTTTGCGAGAAGGTTGCACATCGGCTCAAGGCCAAGGCGTTGGCCGGCACAACGATAACCCTGAAACTCAAGACCGCGGATTTCCGGCTGCGGACCCGGTCGCGCTCGCTCGATCATCCGACACAGTTGGCCGCACGCATCTTTGCTGCCGGCCGGGATCTGTTGGTGCAAGAAGTCGACGGCACTGCTTTTCGCCTGATCGGCATCGGCCTTTCCGGACTGGCCAATGCGGGAGACGGCGGATACGAGGACCTTCTCGACCGCCGGGCTGCGGAAGCTGAGCATGCCATCGACCGGCTGCGTGGCCGGTTCGGACACTCGGCGGTGATCAAGGGACTTGAATTCGAGCCGGATACCGACGGCTGACCGCGCCATTGGCGGCTGTGCAATGCGGCCGCGCCAAATTACCTGCGGTCTTTCGGAACGGCAAAGGCGGCTATCGGCACGGCTTGGCGCTCTTAACGTCAAGCTTGGTCATCTTTCCGGAAATTGCAAAATCGTTGTAGTCGAGCAAAAGGTCGCGCGAGACGCCGTTCTCGTAGAGTTCAAAGCCAATGGCGTAGACCGGCGTCTGCTCACCGGACTTGGCGCCCTTCTCGAAATAGCTGATGGTGACCGGCCATCGCTGCAATCCCGCCAGCGCCTTCTCCGAGGTTGCGGCATCGGTCGATGTGGCTTTTTTCGGCGGAATTGGGCGACCGATGACGGTCAACGTATTGTAGACTTTTTTTCCATTCTCAGACCCGTCATAAGCTGGCAATTCGAGGATAGTCATGCCGGCACGCGCGGCCTGAACGATCCGGCGCATATGTTCGGTTGGAAAAACGACCTTCACGTCGATTTTCATTTGCAGGGTTGCCGGCTTTCGGAGATCGACCGTCACATCGTCCTTGCCACGCTCGGCAATCCCATCGACCGCCTCGGTCATCCGTTGATTCAGATAATTCTCCGAGTGGAAACGGAACGTCTTCGCTTTGCCGTCTTCCCAGCTGCTGGACCGCAGGTCGCTGAGGACGACCTTGCCCTCGCCGCTGTCGAGTTCGGAGACCTGGCGAAATTGCAGGGCGTAGCCCTCACACGAGCTTCCGGTGAAATCATAGAGAATGCGGCCGCGAACAGCCGCCATTGATGACTTGCCACGCGATTTCGCCAGGGTGAGATCGTAGACGGCTCGGTGCGGAATAAATTCAACGGCGGTCGCGCCAACTGCGGATGCTGCGGCCTGGCTCGCCGCCCGCTCCATCGGAGTCAGAATGAGGGGGGCGGCAATAAAAACAGGCAGCCCCACGACCAGGGCACGCCGGATCAATCCGCCGATGTCAATCATGACAAGATCTCCAATTCCGGGTGCAGGTGGCAACATAGGGACCGACAGACGCCGCTGCAACTCCGGCGATCCTGAGGAATTCCATGAATTCAAACCACTTATCGCTAAAAGCCGAACTTGCAAGTCACGTGGCAATCGGCCAAAAGTCCCAGCGGATAGAACAGTTGGATATCGTAAACGAGGCCGCAAGGAGACCAAGATGGCAGGATTGATCGAGAAGAAGTTGGCGGACCTTGGGATCACCTTGCCGGCGCCGTCCACGCCCAGCGCGAATTACGTCCCGTTCGTCCTGACGGGGTCGCTACTGGTCATTTCCGGCCAGATCTGCTTCGACGCCAATGGCAAGCTTGTGGCAAAAGGTAAACTCGGAGCCGATGTCTCAATCGAAGCCGGCCAGCAGGCTGCACGCGCTTGCGGGATCCAATTGCTGGCGCAATTGAAGGCTGCACTCGGTGACCTCGACAAGGTGAAGCGCGTTGTCCGTCTCGGCGGTTTCATCAATTCCGCGCCCACATTTGCGGACGGACCGAAGGTCATGAACGGCGCTTCTGATCTCATGGTCGAGGTCTTTGGCGAAAAGGGTCGTCATTCACGCTCCACCGTCGGCGTCGCTGCCCTCCCCGTCGAGGCTGCGGTCGAAGTCGAGGGAATGTTCGAGGTCGCCTGAGTTCCGCCGTCAGCGAACGCCATGCCCGGCCTTGACTGGCTCACCGCAAAACCTTTTGCCCATCGCGGCCTGCACGATGCTTCGGCCGGAATCGTCGAAAACACGGCAAGTGCCGTCAGCGCGGCCATCAATGCCGGCTACGCGATCGAAATCGATTTGCAGCGGGCGGCCGATGGCGAAGCGATGGTGTTCCACGACACCGTGCTCGACCGCCTCACTGACGGCCATGGCCGCTTCGAGGCCGTCAGTACCGCCAATCTCAAACGATTTCGTCTGAGAAATACGGACGACCGGATTCCGACGCTCGGCGAGGTTTGCGAACTGGTCGGCGGCCGCGTGCCGTTGCTGCTGGAGCTCAAGAGCGAATCCCGTAACGATCTGCGTCTGGTAGAGCGTGTCATTCAGGTGTTGACTAGGTATTCCGGCCCCGTCGCCGTCATGTCGTTCAACCCCAACCAGGTCACTGCCGTTCGAAAGCTGGCGCCCGGTCTGCCACGCGGTATCACGGCCGAGCGGTACTATAGCCATGAGCATTGGAACGCACTCAGTTCGCGTGAAAAAATGCAGCTCGGCTTCCTCCTGCACTTGCCGATCACGCGACCGCATTTCATCGCCTATGCAGTCCACGATCTGCCTGCCGTCGCGCCGCAGGTCACGCATTTCGTCCTGGGGCTTCCGATCCTGGCGTGGACCGTTCGCACAGAGGACGACCGGCGACGCGCCAAGCGCTGGGCAAACCAGATGATTTTTGAGGGCTTCCGGCCCTGAACTTGCAGGCCGTAAGATCGACAATGCGGACGAGATTCTGCTGACGATGGGATATCCGTCACCAAAGCGTCGGGAATCGAGATGAGCTCACAAGAGCTGCATATGCGCGCGCTCGACAGCATTGACGACATCGCGGCCGATGTTTGGGACGCGTGCGCCAACCCGGGCGCGACGGACGGCACAGAAATTGGATCAAGGTATCCTTACAACCCTTTTATTTCGCACGATTTCTTGTCTTCTCTGGAGGAATCAAAATCGGTCCATGCCCGTGCGGGCTGGCAACCGATGCATCTGGCGTTTGAGAGCGCGGACGGCATGACCCAGGCCGTTGCGCCCTGCTACGTCAAAACCCATTCGCGCGGAGAGTACGTGTTCGACGCCGGCTGGGCCGAGGCCTTCGAGCGTGCCGGCGGCCAATATTATCCGAAGCTGCAGATTGCGGCCCCCTTCACGCCGGTTCCCGGCCGGCGTCTCCTGGTCCGGCCGGGTCCCTATGCCGATGCGGTCCGGGACGCATTGCCTGGCGCCTTGATCGATATCTGCAAGCGATCGCAAACATCCTCGCTGCACGTGACCTTCCCGACCGAGGCGGAATGGAATCTCATGGGCGAGCGCGGCTTTCTGCGGCGAACCGGACAGCAGTTCCATTGGGAAAATGGCGCGTATGAAACGTTCGAGTCGTTTCTAGCCGCGCTGTCGTCGCGCAAGCGCAAGACCATCCGCCGCGAACGCAGCGATGCAATTGCCAATGGGATCGATATCCATTGGCTGGCGGGCGAAGACCTGACGGAGGGCGTCTGGGATGCATTTTTCGAGTTCTACATCGACACCGGATCTCGCAAGTGGGGGCGGCCCTATCTGACGCGGTCATTCTTTTCGATCGTCAGCGAAAAAATGAAGGACCGTATCCTCCTGATCATGGCCAAGCGCGCCGGCCGCTGGGTCGCGGGTGCGCTGAACTTCATCGGTTCGGATACCCTGTACGGGCGGCATTGGGGCGCCGTCGAGCATCATCCGTTTCTGCATTTCGAGCTTTGCTATTACCAGGCCATCGATTTTGCCATTCAACATAAGTTGGCGCGGGTCGAGGCCGGCGCCCAGGGCGAGCACAAGCTCGCGCGCGGCTACCTGCCGACAACGACCTATTCCGCTCATTATATTGCGCATCCCGGCTTGCGCCGCGCGGTGGCGGATTTCCTTGATCACGAACGCGCCTATATCGAAGCGGCGAACCGGGAACTGAGTGAACTGGCGCCGTTCCGCAAAGACCTGGTGGTGGAAAGCGAGTGAGTGGCCTGGCCCGGTATCGCGTAACGCTCGGCGCCGCTGTACTGGTGGCACTGGCAGTGAACTTCGCGATCGGGGCCATCATGATCTTCGGTACAATTCCGCGATTGCATCATCTGGCCGCCGGGCAATTGCCGTTTGACCTGAGACCTGGCGGGTATGATCCGGCCGATGCCCATTCGCTGCTCAATGCCCTCGGAGACCGCGGCCGAGCGCTCTATTCCCGTGTGCAATTACCGATCGACATGGTGTATCCGGCAACCTATGCGCTATCACGCGCGTTGCTGTTGTGGTGGCTCACTGTTCAGGGGCGCCTCTCCGAGCGGCCGGTTCCCCTCCTCGGCCGCTTGAGCCTGATGGCGCTGCCAGTCGCGACGGCAGCCTTCGACTATCGGGAAAATGCGGGGATCGCCGCCATGCTTGCCGATGGCTCGGCCGCAGGTGGCGACCTCATTGCATCGACCAGCATCATGACACAGGCTAAATTGGCCTTGGGGTTTGCAACTGAGGTGCTTTGCGTGGTCCTCATCGTGATTGCGGCGATGCGTTGGCGCCGACGGGTTTCAGCGCGGCGACCATCAGTCTGAAGCACCCGGTCGATACCAAATTCGGCAATGGAGAACGTGATGTCGGACTACGATCAGAACAATATCTTCGCCAAGATCCTGCGTGGCGAACTGCCCTGCTACAAGGTCTATGAGGATGACAGGGCGCTGGTCTTTCTCGACATCATGCCACGCGCGCCGGGCCACGCGCTGGTGCTGCCGAAAGCGGCTGCACGCAACATTCTGGACGTGGCTCCCGATGATCTGGCGCACGTGGCCAAGGTCGCGCAGAAGGTCGCCAAGGCCAGTATGAGGGTTTTTGATGCAGATGGCATCACGGTTCAGCAATTCAATAAATCAGCCGGCGGACAGGTGGTGTTTCACCTGCATGTCCACGTTATTCCGCGCAAGGACGGCGAACCGCTCAAGCCGCCGGCGAGTTTCAAGGAAAATCCAACGTCCCTGGAGGCACAAGCCGCCAAACTGGCGGCCGCGCTTTCATAGACAACAGCTTTCAGCCTTGGGTCAGCAAGGCGCCTGACAAAAGCACCAGTTCCCCGACAATCACACCGGCAATAACCGACCGCCGGATCGCCAGAAATGCCGAGAACCCGCAGACGATTGCAATCAGCCGGACCCAAATCGGAATCGCCGCGAGAACGCCGGGCGGGAACAGCGTCAGCTTGGCGATGACGCCGGCGAGTACCGCGGTCGCGACCGCGCGGACCCATACCAGCAGTTCCAGAATCCTCGTCCAGGCCGCGCGCAACCACAACTCCAAGCATCCGCCAGACCTCGTTCGGCAGAAATCCCACGAGTATCAGAACCAGATAAGGATAAAGCGTGGTGACGGTAATCATCGCAACACCACTCGCAACCGATGGACGCCATATGCTGCGGTTCCGGCGATGATCCCGGTCCACATCAGGTCAAGACCAACGTCGAAATAGGCCAGTGCCGGCGCGATCGCCAAACCGAAGGCCAATGCCAGACGATCAACCAGCATGCGGGCGCCACGCGCGGTGGCGACCAGGAACGTGACCGGCGTCAGAAACAACAATGTGGCGGTCAGCACGTTGGGCAGCCGTGCCGCCAGAAAGTAGCCAGCGATACCGCCGATTTGCGCCGCGAGGTTGAAGCCAGTCCCGAGGCCGTTGGCAAAGGCAACGCGCTGCGCTCGCGGCATCGTGGGAAGCAACCGCAGGCACTCAACCCACATGCTAGCGGCAGTGAAATGAGCCGGTATGATGAGGGCCAATTGGCGCGTGTTACGGTCCTTGAGTAGCGGCAATAGCGCAACGACCATGGGAAGTAGCCGTATCGCGCTTAATCCGACAGCCAATCCGACCTCGAACAATGCAGCGCCAGCGCCAAGAGTCGATATCAGGATAACCTGTGCGGGTCCTGCCCATACCAGCAGCGTCGACAGCGCGACCCAAAGCGGACTAAAGCCGTAATCTTGAGCGAGCGCACCAATTCCGACGTAGGTGCCCAACAATACCAGGCAGAATATCGAATTCACCGAGGCGATGACGCCGTCGCGAAAGGCGGCAGCGTTTGACCGAGGGGGTGAGACTTGGCGGTGCGGAAGGCATCAAAAGGGCAACTCAAGAATGCTCCCTCCTGTCCCATAACAGGGGGCGGGACGCAATCGGCGCCGCCCTCACATTCAGAATGGGGGATCCGCGCGGTCTGAAGCGTGCTGGCTTTGAACACCATCCGGATGCGAACCAATTCCCGCCTTCGAACTGAGTCCGAGGGCGGGAATCGGATGGCAATGCTCAGGCCGTCAGACCTTCATCAAGGGCACTTTCGGCACGGAACCGCGGCGTGGCGGGGTGTCGTCGCCTCCCTTCGGACCGGAAGGTTTGCGGCGCGTACCAGACGGACGGCGCTTCGGCTTGGATTTCTGGTTGGGCGGAATTTTTTCCGGCTTCGGCGTCACCGGTCCTTCGAGATATTCAAAGCCAAGCTTGTCCTTGCCGGTTTCGTCCTTGACCACGATGACACGAACGTGACCGCCGGCTTTCAATTTTCCGAACAGGACCTCGTCAGCCAGCGGCTTCTTGATGTGCTCCTGGATTAGCCGCGCCATCGGGCGGGCGCCCATCTGTTCATCGTAGCCATTCTCGGTCAGCCATTTGCTGGCCTCGTCCGACAGCTCGATGGTGACATCGCGATCGGCCAGTTGCGCCTCGAGCTGCAGAACGAACTTCTCGACCACCTTGGCGATGATATCGGACGACAGGTGGGCGAAGGTGATGATGGCGTCGAGACGGTTGCGGAATTCCGGCGCGAACATCCGGTTGATCGCCTCGACGTCGTCTCCCTCGCGCTTGTTGCGGGTGAAGCCGTAGGCCTGGCGGGCAAGATCCGCTGCGCCCGCATTGGTCGTCATGATCAGGATGACGTTGCGGAAATCGACCTGCTTGCCGTTGTGATCGGTCAGCTTTCCGTGGTCCATGATCTGCAGCAGGACGTTGAACAGATCGGGATGCGCCTTCTCGATCTCGTCCAGCAACAACACGCAATGCGGATGCTGATCCACGCCGTCGGTCAGGAGGCCGCCCTGGTCAAAGCCCACATAGCCCGGAGGTGCGCCGATTAGGCGCGAAACGGTATGGCGCTCCATATATTCCGACATGTCGAAGCGGATCAGTTCGACACCGAGCGTCGACGCCAATTGCTTGGCGACCTCGGTCTTGCCGACGCCGGTCGGACCGGAGAACAGATAGCAACCAATCGGCTTTTCCGGCTCCCGGAGACCCGCCCGCGCCAACTTGATCGATGCCGACAGCGCCTCGATCGCCTTGTCCTGGCCATAGACAACCGTCCGCAGCGTATGGTCGAGATGCTGGAGCACGGCCGCATCGTCCTTGGAGACAGTCTTGGGCGGGATGCGCGCCATCGTGGCGATGGTGGTCTCGATCTCCTTGATGCCGATGGTCTTGCGACGCTTGCTCTCCGGCAACAGCATCTGTGCGGCGCCTGACTCATCGATCACGTCGATCGCCTTGTCCGGCAACTTTCGATCATGAATATAACGCGCGCTCAATTCGACGGCGGCCTTGATCGCATCGTTGGTGTATTTGAGCTTATGGTAGTCCTCGAAGTACGGCTTCAAGCCTTTGAGGATCCCGATCGCGTCGGCCACGGTCGGCTCATTGACGTCGATCTTCTGGAACCGGCGGACCAACGCGCGGTCCTTTTCGAAATATTGCCGGTATTCCTTGTAGGTCGTCGAGCCGATGCAGCGCACGCTTCCGGACGCCAGAGCCGGCTTAAGCAAGTTCGAGGCATCCATGGCGCCGCCTGAGGTCGCGCCGGCACCGATCACGGTATGGATCTCATCGATGAACAAGATCGCTTCGGGATAGGCCTCAAGCTCCTTGATGACCTGCTTGAGCCGCTCCTCGAAATCGCCGCGGTAGCGCGTTCCGGCCAGCAGCGTGCCCATGTCGAGCGCAAAGACTGTCGCGTTCTTGAGAACGTCGGGAACCTCGCCGTGCACGATCCGGCGCGCCAGCCCTTCGGCGATTGCGGTCTTGCCGACGCCGGCCTCACCGACGAACAGCGGATTGTTCTTTTGCCGGCGACACAGGACTTGAATGGTCCGGTTGATTTCGCTCTCGCGCCCGATCAGCGGGTCGATTTTGCCTTCAGTCGCCTTCTTATTCAGATTGACGCAATAGGCATCGAGAGCGTCACCCTTCTTTTTCGGCTCCTCGCCGCTCTTAGTTTCCGTCTCTTCATCGACGCCGCGCACCGGGCGCGATTCCGACATACCGGGACGCTTGGCAATGCCGTGGCTGATGTAATTGACGGCGTCGTATCGCGTCATGTCCTGCTCTTGCAGGAAGTAAGCCGCGTGGCTTTCGCGCTCCGCAAAAATCGCAACGAGGACATTGGCGCCCGTCACCTCTTCACGGCCGGACGACTGCACGTGGATCACGGCACGCTGGATCACGCGCTGGAAGCCGGCGGTTGGCTCGAAATCCTCGTTGCCTTCGGTGATCAGGTTTTCCAATTCTGTCTCGAGATAGGCGACCAGACTGCGCCGCAATTTGTCGAGGTCGACATTGCACGCGCGCATGACAGCGGCGGCATCCTGATCATCGATCAGGGCCAGCAAAAGGTGCTCCAGCGTCGCATATTCGTGGCGTCGCTCATTGGCAAGCGCCAGCGCCCGGTGGAGAGATTGTTCGAGGCTTCTTGAAAAGGTGGGCATTACGATCCCTTCATTACCGGCCCGGCGTCACTTCTTCTCCATAACGCATTGGAGAGGATGCTGGTGTTTGCGCGCGAAGTCCATGACCTGTGTGACTTTTGTCTCCGCGACCTCATAGGTAAAAACTCCGCATTCCCCAATGCCATGATGATGAACATGGAGCATGATTCGCGTGGCGGCTTCGTGGTCCTTATTGAAGAACCGTTCCAGCACATGGATCACGAATTCCATCGGCGTGTAGTCATCATTCAGGATCAACACACGATAGAGGCTGGGCCGCTTGGTCTGTGGCTTGGTTTTCGCGATAACCGCGGTTCCCGGGTTCCCCGGCTCGCCGCGCTGTTTTCGCTCGTCGTCCCCCATCATTTGAGGTCGCTTAAAAGGCCAGATTGCGTCCATGTTTTAATTTTCGAACACACTGTCGGTTATGTGATACCTCGGCAGGCGTGGTTAAAGCCCCAACCCGCCGCATTATTTCCAAATAGCTTGGCGCTTGTTGGCGCAGAGCAGCGCCCCGTCCGACCATCATAAGGCGCCTTCTCCCGCAATTCTAAATTCTCGTAACCTCTTATTTTCAAAGCGTAATTTCCGCAAGATGGCGCCTGCGCCCGTCCGAGCCGGCGGCCTTGGACGTCCTGTCGGGCATTTGACGACAACTCTCGCCAGAATTCCAAGAAATTTGAGGTTTTCCACGAGAGGAAAAGTAAGAGGCGCCCGACAAATTGCACTCAATAACGTCGCGGATGTCGCGCCGAGAAGTCTCAGGCCCCTCACTATGACTGCCCTTTCCGTCCCTATCGAAACTTACCCGCCACCGCGCGGCGACGGATTTTTCGCTCATCAACGGTGTTACCGGCACTTCGCCCTCAAGCCTCCAGCGATCTACGCGGCGGCCACAAGCCTCGCGCCCGCCAGCCACAAACTTAATTCTGTATCGGACAAACGGTAAGATCCATGGAACACGATTGGATGCCCACCTTTACGCGAAGCATGACCTTAGCCGGATTGCCGAGCCAGGCTGGACGGCAGGAACCGTCTGTTCTCCGACTGCGCCGAAAGCCCCATCGGCTGATCGCCGCATTCCTGCGGCGCTACCGGCGGGATTGTCGCGGCCACGTGTCCATCATCTTTGGGCTTGCCCTTCTTCCGATCCTGACCGCTGTCGGCGCGGCAATAGACTATTCCCGCGCCACATCCGCACGAACCTCCATGCAGGTCGCCGTCGACGCAACCGCGCTTATGTTGTCGAAGGAAGCGCCGAATCTCACGCAGGAACAGCTCGTCGAGAAATCCAACGACTATTTCACGGCATTGTTTAAGAATTCCGAGGTGTCGAATGCGTCGATCAAGCCAACGCTCTCCACGCCACAGGAGGGTTCGTTCAAGCTCTCTGTGACCGGTACCGGTACAGTCGAGACTAAGTTCATCCGCGTCGTTGGATCACAGCAAATCGACATATCGACCAACACGGAAGTGCGCTGGGGCATCAAGAAGCTGGAACTTGCGCTCGCGCTCGACAACACCGGTTCGATGTCAAGCTCGAACAAGATAAAGGAACTCAAGGCTGCTGCGCATTCGCTGCTGACAACCCTTCAGCAGGCCGCAAAGGAACCGGACGACGTCAAGGTCGCGATTATTCCATTCGACACCAAAGTGCGCATCAGCACGAACTATAAGAGCGAAACATGGTTCGATTGGAGCCTGTTCGAATGGACCGGCATTGACTGTAATGGCTCGGCGAAAGGCTCAGGATGCTCCGGCAAGAACCCCAAGGACTATTGGGACGGCTGTGTCGAAGACCGCACGCAACCCTATGACGTTAAGGACGATGAACCAAATGGCGGCAATTCAGCGACGCTCTATCCGCCCGTCAATTGCAATGGCTCCCTGGCCGAAGCGATGCCGTTGTCGACCGACTGGGCAGCATTGAACAGTAAAATCGATACAATGCAGCCCAATGGCTATACCAATGTCACGATCGGTCTGGTTTGGGCTTGGCATGCATTGACAGGCAACCAGCCGCTTAATGAAGGCAAGCCGGCCTCCCCGGACACCGACAAGGTCATTATTGTCCTGACCGATGGCGATAACACCCGTAACCGGTGGACGACATCGCAGTCGTCAATCGATGCGCGAACGGCCGCCGTCTGCAGCAACATCAAGCAGCAGAACATCCGCATCTATGCCGTCCGCGTCATCGACGGTAACGCAACCTTGCTGAAGAACTGCGCGACCAATCCGACGATGTATTACGACGTCCAGCAGGCCGATGACCTCAGCAGCGTATTCACCTCGATCGCACAGAATTTGGCCAATCTTCGGATTTCCCAATAATTGCGCCGCCTGACAATCGGCTGCGGCGATTGATCGCCGCGGCAACATGGCCGGAGAGCTGTACGTATCGGCGATTTACACGCCGTACAGCAAAACGCGGTTAACAAAAAACTGGCCGCCGGTAGCGAAAACGCCATTCGTCGCTTTACCATTTACTAGTATTGATTTCGCAATCTCTGCAGTTGCAAAGACAACGCGCGGGATTTTTGATAATTTTAGATCAAGTTTTATACCATCTTCACTGGCGACCAATAAATAGCATTTCCACAAACCGGACCGCCACCCGCATGATAACCAATACAATGACCGCAATTTCCAAGCTTCGTCACCTATGGCATCGATTGCGCGATTGTCGCCGCGATCAGTCCGGCAATGTCGCTATCCTGTTTGCGCTGGCCGTCATTCCACTTTTCGCAGCGGCCGGCATGGCTCTCGATATCTCGCGTGCTTCGTCAGCACGAGCGGCACTACAATCCGCCTTGGATGCGACCGCCTTGGCGCTTTCAAAAGATGCCCCTCAAGATTTGACGACAGCACAATTGAACCAGAAAGCGCTGGACTACTTCAACGCCAATCTCACGCGTCCCGAACTCTACAAAATTACGGTGATTCCCAAATTGACCAAACCGGAAACCGGTAGCTTTGAGCTGTCGCTCAGCGCCGAAGGGCAGATCGACACAACGATACTGAAGATCCTCGGATATGAAACTTTGGCGGTTGGAACCGATACGTTGGTGAAATGGGGCGTTAAGCGCCTCAATCTAGCGCTTGTGCTCGACAATACCGGCTCGATGTCTTCATCCAGCAAGATGACAGAGCTCAAAAAGGCGGCAAAGATCCTGCTCAAAATCGTGAAGGATGCCGCCACGAAACCGGATGACGTCCAGGTCGCGATCATTCCGTTCAACACCGATGTCAATATCGGGACGGGCAAAGCCGGTAAGTCATGGCTGAACTGGGAGGAATGGGATTCCAATAACGGCGAAAACGTCACGACCGGCAAAGGCAAGAGGAAAAAGACAGTCTGGGTCCCGGATGATCACTCGAAATGGAACGGGTGTGTGACCGACCGCGACCAGGATTACGATGTAAAGAATACGGCTCCGACCAGCAGTTCAACCGACTTCGTGCCGCACCAGGCCTCCCCCTGCCCGACTGAAATGTTGGCGTTGACTTCCAACTGGACCCGATTGGACAGTCGCGTTGACGACATGACACCTTCCGGAAATACCAACATCACAGTCGGTTTGGCGTGGGGCTGGCAAGCGCTGACGCCGACAAGCCCGCTCAACGCACCCGCGGTCGCGAAGGACCTCGACAAGGTGATCGTGATGTTGACTGACGGCGAAAATACTCAGAATCGCTGGAGCAAGTCGTCTTCGAGCATCGACAACCGAACTGAAAAAATCTGCGACAATATCAAGAACGACAATATCAAGATCTATACAATCCGGGTCATCGACGGAAATTCGTCGTTGCTCAAGTCCTGCGCGACCACTGCCAACCTCTTCTACGAGGTCAAAACCGCCAGCGAACTCGAAGACGTTTTCACAGCGATTGCGCAGAGCCTCGCAAATCTGCGGATCGCGAAATAGCGCGCCTGGTATAGCCCGCAGCGGATGCTTGCTGTCACGGCCCGATCCGCGTCGGCCGTGCGGTTTCCATAGTGAAATGGCGTATAAGGCAAAGACGACATCTGCCGCCCTGCAATCGTGTTGCCGGTCGGCCGTCACGTCTCGCAAGCTCTTTAAACCGAGGCGACCCGCCTTGGTAAAACCACCGAGCCCGCGCCAGCGGGCCCTGGTTTTCAGGCTCCTGTGCGGCCGTTAGGGCTATTTGCCCGGCGCGACCTTGCCGATAACCAACTCATACGGCTTGTAGGCCTGCGTCGCCAATTCCGCGACCAAGTCGCCCATCTTCGAGGCCTCGGTCATGAAGCCCTCATAGGCCGACTTCACATAGTCGGTCTGGATCTCGATGGCAGTTTCCACGCTCTTCGCACCGAAAAGCTTCTCGGTCGCTGCGGTCATTTCTTCGAAAGACTTTTTCGAATACTCGCTGACTTCGGTCGTAAGCGCCTGAAGACCTTTCGAAAAAACGCCGAAGGACTTCATGGTCGCGTCGACACCGTCTTTATTTATCTTCTGGATTTCATCGAAATTCTTGATCATCTCACATCTCTCCCAACTTGGGCGGCCATCAGCCGCGCCGTTCGTCGCCAGTCATTTCCCTGCCAAATGCGGCCCGGAAAATCGTATGTGACAGAAAACATAATTTATACTGCATTGCACAAATTTCAAGCAAAATATTGCATCGCAAAAAGCCTAATTTCGCCATCCTGTAGCCTTAACGTTTTGGAAACAGCGATACCTTAATTTCGACTTTTGTCTCCCCATTGCCACATGACGGTCGGATTTGGGGGGGAAGAAGCCTGATCAGCGGTGCCGGGGTGGGCGCCGGTGGGTGGTAGACGCGACATCGAAATACCGCTCCGGATGGCATTATCGTTCGCGTCAGGGGACGCAGTACCGGAAAGGCATCGGATGCAGCCTATCGGCGGCATTCAACTGGTAAGGACGGGGGACGAGTATGGATTGCGTAAACGTCGGAGCCCAACGTTGGCTTCGGTGGGGGGTCTGCGGCCTTGCAGTCGCAATTGGCTTTCTCGCGATCACGACCGATCCGGCGGACGCACGCAAGCGCCGCAAGCGTGTCGTCTACAATCCGCCGTACGCTGATATTGTCGTTGACGTCAATTCCGGCCGGATCCTGCGCTCAAAGAATGCCGACGCCCTTCGGCATCCTGCCTCGCTGACCAAGATCATGACGCTTTATTTGCTCTTCGAGCGAATTGAGGCGGGTCGTATTACGCTCAGGTCCAGCCTCCCTGTTTCCGAACACGCATCGATACAAGCGCCGTCGAAGCTTGGGTTGAAGCCGGGCCAGAGCATCGTGGTTGAAGATGCCATCAAGGCTCTGGTGACCAAGTCGGCCAACGATGTTGCCGTCGTGGTCTCCGAAGCCATCGGCGGTACCGAATCCAAGTTCGCGGCGATGATGACGGCAAAGGCACGTGAACTGGGAATGAAGCGAACTGTCTATCGGAACGCATCAGGCCTTCCCGATCAAGATCAAGTAACGACGGCACGCGATCAGGCCCAACTTGGGCGCGCCATCCAGCACCACTTCCCGAAGCAATATAAGTACTTTTCGACGCGTGTCTTCCATCACCGTGGTCGCGCTCTGCGCAATCACAATCGCCTGCTCGGTCGCGTCAAAGGCGTCGACGGCATAAAGACGGGATACATCCGGGCTTCAGGTTTTAACCTGGTCACCTCGATGCACCGCGGCAGCCGCCACGTCGTCGCCGTGGTCATGGGTGGACGCACCGGCCGCGCACGGGATGCGCAGATGGAACGTCTTCTCGACAAGTACATCGCAGCCGCATCGACTAAGCGCACAATCGAGGCTGCGGTCAAAAAGCCCGAGTTGCGCTCCGATCCGACTCCCGTGGCCGCGATCCCGCGGGCGCGTCCAACCCCCGGGTCAGATGCCCCCATCCGTCCGATCATGGTGAAAACCTTGTCGGTCAAGCCGGGCACAATTCAGGTCGCCGGGCTGGCGCCGCTCCACCTCCCCTCGGCACCATCTCCTGCTCCTGGCGCAAAGCGAGCTGCCGCGGCCACTGAGGTCCAATCCGATCCCCCGCCGCCTCCGGGCGCGGGCCGAGGCGTGCTTGGCACCCTGCCAGTACAATCTCGGGACGATTCCGCGACCAGTGGCGTCGAGACGACACCAACCTCAATGCCGCATGCCGAAGTTAAGAAGACCGTTCGGCCCAGAAGCGGCTGGATGATTCAGGTCGGAGCGTTCGCGGCTGAGGACGAGGCTAAGGACCGCCTCAGCACCGTTCAGAACAAAGCCGCCAGGCTGCTCTCGTCCGCTGACCCATTTACGGAAATCTACGTCAAGGGCGAAACGACCTATTACCGCGCGCGTTTTGCCGGGTTGAAAAAAGATCAGGCTGTAGCGGCCTGTAAGTATCTCAAGCGAAAAGATGTCGCTTGCATGCCGCTCAAGAACTGACACGGCTTAATAACGGGGCAAACAGAGTATCAGGAGCCGCCAAGCGTAACCCTTTGGTGAGGAGCACCATCAGCGATGGCGGCGAAGAAGAATATCCTTGGCTTCGTTGACGCGAGCCGCGAGATACGTCGACCCCCCTTGGTCGGGATGAAGTTTCTTCATGAGAGTTCGATGCGCGCGCCCAATGTCGGCCGCGCTCGCCCCCGGCTGCACGCCAAGGATCTGATAAGCCTCCTCATCCGTCATTTTGCCGCCAGCCGCCGGCCTGTCCGGCCCCGCATCCGCGTCACCCTTCGCGTGCTCACGCCAACGGGGCTCCCGGCGGTCAAGATAAGCGATCAGTAGCGCCCGGCTCTCGTCATCGACGTCCGAGAAGACGCTCACGAGTGTCGGCACATCGAGCGCGTCCAGCATTTCACCCTTACGACGGCCTGCCAGAAACCATCCGCGCATCGCCCCGCTGTCGTGATCGAGCTCCATCTCAATGAAAGCCGACTTGACGCGTGAGACCTGCTGCGGGCTTTTTTGCGTTCGGGCGCCAGGTCCGGCCGCCCCGAACGGCATCCAGCCGAGCAGACCGAGGCCGATCATTCCAATCGACACCCCGAGGAACAGCGAACCGCGCACGATGAACAGCAGCGCCACCAGCAGCGCTGCGATACCGCCGGCGGCTTTCAAGGCGCGCGCCATTTTCTGCGGATCGGACCGGCTAAAGGCGTGGAGCAGCCACAGCACCAGAACGAGGGCAACAACGCCAAACAGGATGGCCGGCATGATTATTTCAGCTGTTGCAGAAGCTTAAGGGCGCCGGCGTGGCGACGGCTGGACAGGTCGTCGAGCGCCGCCAGACCACCAGCAGCATAGGCGGCCGCCGCACGCAACAACTCACCGAGTTCGTGCGCGGCATTGGGGTCGAACCGGCAATAAGCTCCACGGGTCAGGCGGGCAATCTCCCGAAATGCTGGTTCTGCAATGGCATCGTAGCCATCCTGGAACATGAATGCCGGGACCCCCAGCAACCCAAGCTCCCCGGCGGCCGCGCACAGGCTGTCCACCGCTTCCTCCATGGCATCACCGACAAAGACCAGCGCCTGGACCTTCCGCTGCGCGGTTTCGCGGCGGGCGTGAGCCAGCACCTTCCCGATCTGGGTATGACCGCCCCGGCAATCGATCGTTTCCATCAGACCGGCAAGGCGCTTGGCATCCGATACCCAGCGCGACGCCCGGCATTCGCTCAACCCGCGGTAATAGAGCAATTGGACATCGAGGCCCCCCACTGCGGCTGTCTCATTGAACATATCGGCCTGGAGGCGGCAGGCCGTATCCCAGGTCGGTTGCCGGCTCATCGTTGCATCGAGTGCAAAGATCAACCGGCCGCGCTGGCCCGCCGACACGGCCGGACCCCGCTTCCTGACTTCGGTCAGAAAAGCATCGATTTCGGTGCGGGAAGACGCAGGCGATGCTTCGCCGCCAACGCGCACCGCTGACCGTCTTTCGTCCTGAGTATCCTTTGCCATAGAGCTGGCGACTCCGAAAAAGCTTCCGGTTCGCCTCTAACGTGGCCGCCCTGGAGCGTCGATGCAATGACTCCGCGGCTGAAACCTCGTTCAATCGGTAATCACATCTTGAATGTCGAGCGGCTTCGCAGCCGCGGAAAACCACTCAGCCCGAGCCGCCGCGCGGCGCCGGCCGCGCTCATTCAGGGGCAATTTCAGCGCATCCAGCAGAACCGCCACCTCCTGCTGAGCCGTCACATGGGCAAGATTGGGCCGGGTGCCCAATGTCGCCTCATCAAGCTGGTCAAGGCCGGTTAGCCCGCGTGGGAAGAATTCCCGATAAACCACCCGCTCGGCCAGGCCATCAATGCAACGGAAGCCAAGGCGCAATCCTAGTTCGCCCAGTCCCTCCCCGACCAGACGCTTGTTGCGCGACCCCAGCATCGAAAGGCGATTGCGCACCACGATCCAATCCGGAAGGCTGCCGTCGATCAGCCGCCGCTGCCTTCGCGCTTCCCGAACCATTGCCGAATAGTGGCTCTCACCGGTCACGGCGAATGTCGTCGGATCGACGGTCCCAAACACGTCAAAGTCGACAAAACTGTCATTGAGCGGCGTAATCAGCGTGTCTGCCATCGAATGCGCCAGGCGCATCAGGTAATTGTCGTTGCCTGGGGTATCGACAACCAGGAAGTCATGCCGATGCTCGATGGCGGTGATGACCTCGGCGAAATTGGCGAACTCGGTGGCTTCGTTTTCATCGAGATTCATGCTTTCGCCGCGAGCGATGCAAAAATGCTCCGGCGTATCGAGCCGGACCTCTGCGCGGCGCGCCCAGGCCCGACGATTTTCGATATAATGGGTAAAGCTCTTTTGCCGGGAATCGAGGTCGATGGTTGCGACGCGCTGGCCCGCTTTCATCAGCGCCACCGCGACATGCATTGCTGTGGTCGATTTTCCAGAACCGCCCTTCTCGTTGCCGAGCACGATGACGTGCGCAGAACTTGATCGGCCGGCACCGGATTGAACCAACATGACGCCACCCTTACCTCAATCCATTTTTGATATCAGATCGTGTTGCGGTCAAGACACCACAGCGTCATGGAGTGACATAATTTCAGGCAACTTGATTTTTGCCGCGCCGGGATTTTTTATTTCGATCTCGAACCATCCAGGAACGCCAGCGAACATGAGCAAACGTCCAACCATCTCGCATCGTGTTGCAGCGTTGCGTCGCAAGATCGCGGCATGGCGCGCCGCGGGAGAAGACATCGCGTTAGTCCCGACGATGGGTGCGCTGCACCGCGGGCATCTCACGCTGATCCGTATGGCGCAGCGGCGGGCAAAGCGCGTCGTGGTGTCGATTTTTATCAATCCGAAGCAGTTTGCGCCGAACGAAGACTTCGGCACTTATCCGCGGACTTTAGGCGCCGACCTGCTTGCGCTGGCCAAGCACCGCGTCGATCTGGTATGGGCGCCGCCGGTCGAGGTCATGTACCGGCCGTCGTTTGCGACGCAGATTGTTCCGGAAGGTCCGGCCATCGTCGGGCTCGAAGACATCTTCCGTCCGCATTTTTTCACGGGAGTCGCCACGGTCGTTGGCAAGCTGCTGATCCAATGCGCTCCGGACTACGCAATCTTCGGCGAAAAGGATTATCAGCAGCTGCGCGTGGTGACCCATTTCGCCCGCGATCTCGATCTTCCCGTTCAAATCGTCGGTGCGCCGATCGTCCGCGAAAAGGACGGATTGGCCATGTCCTCCCGCAATGTCTACCTCTCCGCGGACGAACGCGCGGTCGCACCGACCTTGCATCAGGTCTTGCAAGGTTGCGCTGCAAAACTGCGGGACGGGCGCCCTCTCGGCCGGACGATGGCGGAAGGCCGGACGAAAGCCGAACGCGCCGGATTTGTACTCGACTATCTGGAGGCCCGCGACGCGGGCACCCTGCTTCCGATCCGTTCGATCAAGGATGGCCCGGCTCGATTGCTGGTCGCCGCGCCGGCTGGGAAAGACGCGCCTGATCGACAACGTTCAGGGTCTAACGAATCCTCCGGGAAAAGTCGGCATCCTTTCCGGATTATGCGCAAAGCGGCATTTTCGTAATCCCTACTGAGATTCAGTAAGGCAGGTGCGGAATGTTCGGCCGATCGCCGCGCGCCTTGCCACTGATTGGAGGCTTGGGCATTTGGCTCTTGCCAAATTCCATGACGAAGGTCTGATCGAGCGAGTACCACGGCGAATTCATATCCGGCGCCGGCGGCGGCTCGTCTTTGTGCAGGACGTAACGGCCGAGCAGCGCTTCTGTGACCCCGAACTGCACGTCGGTCTCGATTACGGGATCGTCGGGCGAATAAACTTGCGAAATGTGCGTCTTGTAGCCGGGCTTGTAGATCAGGAAATGCAAATGGGCCGGGCGCATATTGTGCCGCCCTTGAGCCCGCAGGAGGTCGCCGACCGGACCGTCAATCGGGATCGGATAACCGGCCGGTTTAACGGTGCGGAACGAGATTCGACCGTCGGCATCGGTGGTGAACTTCCCGCGCAGGTTCATATCCGCCTGGATCGGGTCCTGATTTTCATAAAAACCCTCCGGCGATGAGTGCCAGACATCGACCTCGGCGCCGGCAACCGGCTCGTCATCCTGGTTCTTGACGCAAACATTCACCAGCAGCGAGTCCCCCGGCGTCGGCGACCTTATAATGGAGGCACCGTTTTCCGTAGGCGGAGAGTCATCACGCCAGAACGGTCCCAGCATATTGGCGGTGGTTTCGGACTGGCCGCCATTGCCATTGTTCAACAGGCAAATCAGCGGCGAGAATCCCAACGACCCCGCCATCAGCACTGCCTCATTGTGGGATTCAGTACTGTGCTTGCCAAGCGCAACGACGTAGCGCGCCGCGAGCTGAAATTCTTCCTCGGTCAGCTTCACTTCGCGGGCAAAGTCGTGGAGATGGCGGACAAAAGCCGACATGACCTCCTTAAATCGCGGGTCTTTGGCACGCTCAAGCTCGCTCAGCACGGCCTTGGTGACGTCTTCCTGGGTTCGGATGATCATGGGCCTTCCCTCAATCGTTTATGCGCAGAGCGACGCGACTGGCTGGGATGATCGCGGCGCTCCGGTAAACGTGCGATTTCGGGTGTCACATGGCATGGTCGTGGTATCAGAGCAAGCCGAGGTCACGCAATTCCCGGCGCAGCGTTTCCGGCATCGCAGCAGCGCCCGGCGCGGCACGGTCGAGATCGCGGGGCGCATCCTTGGCCTCAAGATAACGCCAGCCCTGGAACGCCCGCCAAGGCCGTGGTTCGACCGGAACAACCTTCGGTGCAAGGACCAGCCGGCACCGCCCGACGCCCTCCTTGTCCACAAACGGCTGAACATCCTTCAGAGCCTGCCGGCACATCACCTGCCCTCGGATGACCCAATAAAGCGATCCACCAGACAGCAATGCGTCGGCACGTTTGGGCACCATGCGGGTTGTGTGCACGTGTTCACGGGATTCCCCGCGCTTGCGGCGCTCCTTCAATCTTTCCCGAATCCAAGCCTCAAGTTCCTTGATGGAATCGCAGCCGACGCAAAGCTTGATCAGATTCAGGGCCATCGGAGGTTTATTTTATTTCGCGCGGGACGGGCTTCGGATGCCGGCATCCGGCGGTCCCAGCCGCGACGATGATCCAGTTGCTGCCGAGCTTCCCTTGGAGGCCGCTGAAGACTTCGGCAATGGCGGTTCCGGCGTCATGATATTGACTGCCGGAATCGAATCCGAGGATGGAAAGAACAGGTCGCGCGAGGCCGCCTTTCGGGAAGCGCCAGCCGGAGGCGATGGCGATCCTTCGGCTGCATTTGCTCCCGGAGCGGACGACGGAATTGCCGGCCGGGTCACCGCTGCAACGGCATCCGTGCCGGAAGGCCAGTTGCGAGAATACTGCGCGACATAACCGTTAAAGGTGCGCGCGGCCAGATTGGCCCGGATCTGATCGGGATCTCGGAAAAGCGCAAAAGCGGCACACCGATCGGTCGTACAGCCGTCACGCATTGCTAAAACGTGGGCGACCAGGCCGAAACGGTCGGCTGCGAGCGTGCGCTGGAGGCCAGCGAGCGCGCTGGCATATCCGCGGTCCTTGGTTCGGACGTAAGCCATCCCGTCGGCGAGCAGCGCAAGGCGTGCGGCGGTGTAGGCTGTCGCCGCCGCCACATTGGCCGGTGTCGCGAACAATGATGCCTCGCAGGGCTTTTCGATCGCTGCCACAGTGATGCCGTCCAGGCAGGCGAGCGGCGAACCTGGGGCGAGCGCCCGGCTCAGCAGGGCTGCTGCTCGGGAATCGAGGACTTGGCGCTCGAGGAAATGGTCACGACTGACACCCTGGGCGATGAAATTCCAGGTCAGAACGACGCCGGCCAACACCAGAGCATACCGAAAGACGACATTCACGGTTCCCAGCATATCGTTTCGGCTGAAAGCAAGGACCAATAGGACGACAATCAGGGCTGCCGCCGCGCCGGCGACCCATCCCGGAAGTGCCCAGGCTCCCGTCAATAGTTCCGCTGCTTCCATTGCCTCTAAAACCAGCACTTTATGGTGCCAACGCGATCAAGGCCGCAAAATATGCCGCAATGCGGTCGAGCCCGCCACCCCTGGAGCTCGATTCCGGAACATCCGTTGCATATGACGTATCAGGCAGCCCCAACAACCACGGCGCGACTCAGTGTAACGACCGGCATTCTGCCATGATGGCACTATTGCATCAGACTCGGCAGATAGAGCGCGATTTTGGGAAATTGAAACAGTAGGATCAGCAGAATGGCATCGCAAACCAGAAACGGGAATGCGGCAACCGCCACCTGGAAAAGGGTCGTGCCCTTCGGGGCCACGCCGAGCATGATGTAGAGCAGAAGCCCGAACGGCGGCGTCGTCTGGCTCATTTCCAGCGCCAGCAGGACGAACAGGCCGAACCACACCGGGTCGATCTTCATCGCCGCGACCAACGGCATGAAGATTGGGACGGAGATCAGGATCATCGATACCGGATCCATGAACATGCCCAAGAGAATAAGAACCAGCAACATGATGAGCAGCATGATGCCGACCGACACATCAAATGACGTCGCCCACTTCAGCAGTCCGGAACTGGCGCCTGAGTAGGCGATGAGCTGGCTGAACACGCTTGAGCTGATAATGATGAAAAATACCATCCCGCCAACCTTGATGGTCGACTCGAAAGAGCGGCGGATCGCCTCCCATGTCAGCAATCGGAAGATTGCAGCAAGGATCAGAACACCGAGAACGCCGAAAGCTGCTGATTCTGACGGCGTCGCGATTCCGAGGATAATAAACCCGATCACCATGAACACCACGATGCTCATGGGGAGAATGTTGATGCAGACCGCGCGGATCTTCTCGCGCCATGGTGTCGGAGCAATGTCGTAGCTTGGCGCCGAACTTGGATCGAGCAGCACCTGCGACAAAATCATGCCGCCATAGAGAACCGCGAGCAAAAATCCCGGGATCACACCGCTGACGAGTAACCGCCCGACATCGATCGCGGCAACACTGGCGAGCAGTACAGCCAGGTTCGACGGCGGAATGATCATGGCAAGGCCGCCAGTGCCGAGGATCGGCCCAAGCGACATGCGCCAATTGTATCCGCGGCGCTGCATTTCCGGAACCATGAGGGATCCGAGCATCGCGGTATTCGCCATGCTCGATCCAGTCATCGTGGAGAAGGTCGCGCCGCCGGCGACGGTCAGAAAACACAGCCGGCCGGGAAGACGGCCGAACAGCTTGTCGAGGGCGTCAAAAACGCGAATGGCGAGCCCCGAATAGAAAAATAGCGCCCCCATCAGGATAAACAGAGGGACCGGCGCGAGCTGAAACGACGTGATCAAGGCGGTGGAATTGTCGACGACCTGCGTCAGGCCCGAGACGCCGCCGATAAAGACTAGCGTCCCAATAATATTGGTCGTCATGAAAGCCAGGGCCACCGGAACACCGAACGCCATCATGACGACGATCGATCCGATCAGAAGTGCCCCGGCCGCATACCACTCCATGCCTACAGGCTTTCCCCGGATTGCGTATTGTGGCGATACATCGTGTCGATGCCAACGAGGTAGCGCGCAAACTCAATCGCGACCAAAAGAAAGACCGGCCCGAGCGGCAGATAGAGAATCCAAGACGGCACATCGACCGAGCGCTCTTCAAATGTCCCGAGTCGGATTGCATTGATTGCCAGTTGAGAGCCTATGAACGAAAATACCAGCGACGTTGCGATGCAGATACAATAGACCACCTTCTCGACCGCCCAGCGCGCTCGGCAAGGAAGCCGTGAAATGAGGGCGTCGATATAGACGTGGGACTTTTCCCGCACTAGGTAAGGGGCGGCCAGGAGGGTGAAATAAAGCAGACTGATTTCGACAACCGCGCTGGAATAGGCGGGCGGCGGAAACCCGGCTGTGCGGATGCAAACATCAATGACGATCATTAAAAACGCAACCGCGATCGCGGCGCCGGCCAGTGCAGCCAGCGCCACGATCAGGTAATAGTATGCGGTTGATACCGCGCGCAAAGCCCCGCCCCGCCCCTAGTGTGGTGGATTTGAAATTCGTTACATAATTTGCGGCGGGCCCTCAAACGAATTTCAAATCCAAAACCACACGAGATTCCTGAACTTGCTAGTGACCTTATCGAATCCGAAGTTCGTACTGAGCAGGCTGAATAGTATGACGAACTTTGGATTCGGGACACTCGCGGTGGATGGCGCTAGCAAATGCCAACTACTCAATTTTCCTTATAGAGCTTGGCACGCAGGGTCTTGGCTTCGTCTTTGTCGAGGCGGGAACTCGCGCGCTTCCACATCGCATCGTAGGCGATCTGAAGATACTTCTTCGCGCCCTCCGGCGACATGGTATAGACCTTCACGCCGTCCTTCGCCAAAGTCGCGGCATCACGCTTGGCGGCCGCATCCATATAGTCGCGCGAGGACTTCTCATACTCGGCGCCAACCTTCAGCAGGAGATCCTGTGCCGGCTTCGGCAGCGACTTCCACTTGTCCATGTTGATCAGAAGAACATTGGCGAGGTGGTAGAACGGCGGGTCGATGCGGTACTTGACGAGTTTGCCGAGACCAAGCGCACCGAGGCCGACCGTTGGCCATCCGAAGCCATCAACCGTGCCACGCTCAAGGGCGGTATAGACCTCGCCGGCATTGGTGATCTGGACCGGCGTTCCACCCAACGCCTGGATCAGCGGCCGGTAGGCACCGGTGGTGCGAATTTTCATACCAGTGAGATCAATCACGCCGTCTTTCAGTTTTGGTTCCTTGGTCAGGTACAAATAGAACTGTCCGGTGGTCTCGCCGATCGCCAAGATCTTGGCGTTCAGCTTCTTTTCCCAGTTCGGCGCGATCATGTCGAAGGTGCCGTTGGCACGGTATTCACTCGGCGATAGTGTCGTAGCCATCAAGGTCCCGCCCTGCGGCACGATTCCAGCATGATAGGCAGCCGGTGTATGCAGGAGATCGATGACACCGCGCTGAACTGCATTCGCGGCCTTCTGCGGTGGATTGACCTCAGGGCCTCCGAGATACTCGATCTGGATCACGCCCTTGCCTTGCTTGTTCAGCTTGGCGACGAATTCCTCAAGAAAGCTCTTCGACAAATCATGTTGCTTGGGCAATGCGGTCTGGGTTTTCAGCACCGCTTCTGCGGCATGCGCCGCCGGGCTGAAAGCAACCAGCACACCAATGCCGGCCAAAAGACCAATTGTCTTGGCAAAATGCATAGTATCCTCCCTGTATTGGCGATTTGTAGGCAAATTTATCAGCGATCGGCCCAGGAGAGACCGAACGAATTGTTCTTGGGCCAACCGTATTGGCCATGACCGCTTTGTATATTGGGTGGGTTAATTGGCGCAACCCCCTGCGACGTTGCTGCGGGTTGCTACCCAGCAATTGGATAGGAATGCACTGCCTGAGCATTGACTGCAGTGATTCGACCGCTGGCACGACATCCAATCGACGCTTGGACGGCATCGATCCTGCAATGGATTCGCAACGTCGCTATGACGATGCGCCCGCCGGTTTGAAAGCCGCTGCAAGCTCACCGGCTGCCGCAAAGACACTTTTGGCTTCCGCAGATGAGACCGCCACAGTTGTCTGCAAGTTCGTGACGCCACCGCTTCCCGCCACGGCCAGCAATGCAGCCGCCATCTGGGTTTCGCTTGGCGCTTCACAAATCGTGAGAAAATCAAACTCACCAAACGTCAAATAATAGGCAATCATCCGCCCGCCTGCCTTTGAGACAAGACGGCCGACCGCATCGGCTCGGTCCTCCGGCTTGGCCATCATGCCTTTGACGGCATCGCTCGAATAACAACCCTGCGTAATATAGATTGGCATTGCCCCTCCTCCTCTTGCATACCGCGGAATCGTCGATGCGCTCACCCATTCGCAGCGGTCCGCCGCCGCTCTTTCGGCCGCGCGAATATGAGCAGTGAATTTGAGCACCGGGGAATGGACCGGCGCAAGCCCCCACGCAGCGGCAGGGGATAAACGCGAGTGCTATGGTTTAGATACCCGCCGGCACCGCCGCAGTGACATCAGCCGTGATCGAGCTGACTTTCCTTGGCTACGCGCTCGAACGCTTCCGTCGCGCTCTTGATCCGGTACTGGTAGTCTTCACCGTCGGAGGGAAGCAACTTGACGACGCGGTACATCCCGCTCGAACCCCGATTGCTGACGGTTCGCGAGGTGTAGAAGACGTCTTGGCCGACTGCATACTTGTGCATCGGGAATTCCGAACTGAGGAGCTGATGACGACGCGGCTCGTTCCGCGCGAGGCCGGACTGGGACCGCGGATTGCGGCGCCGGCTCGGTGCTGAATTTTTGTTCATATTTTCAATATAGCAGGTCTTTTTCGCCATGGGTGTGAAATTTGGTCACCTTCGCAATTAGTATTGACACCATATTTCACCGCCCGGGACAATTTATTTATCTCATATTTTCAAATAGTTATTCATGTTTTTTTGTGTTTTTCTGGAGCGGCGGGCCAGCGTTTTTAACCTCACGAGGCGGCAAGAATGGGTACATCAGTTCCATTGTTGGCGCTTTCCGCTCACCAAAGCTCCACTCTTTTTTTGGGTGGCGTTTCGGGGCCTGCGTCAAGGGTCAAAATTTTTCGACCCAGGGCCGCACCTCGATTTCCCAGCTCCAGGCACTCCGCGGCTGCAAAAGCAGACCCAGATAGGTTTCCGCGATCGCATCCGGATCGAGCAGACTGTCAGGCTTGTCAGCCGGAACAGGCCGACGTGCACTGCGGATGCCACCATCGATGACGACATGGGCGACGTGAATGCCCAGTGGCGCCAATTCGCGTGCGGCGCTTTGAGCCAGACCACGTAGGGCAAACTTTCCCATCGCAAACGGCGCCGAATTGGCAAATCCCTTTACGCTCGCTGAAGCGCCAGTGAAAAAAATCGCACCCTGCCTTTTTGGCAACATGCGCTTGGCCGCCTCCTGTGCGACCAGGAACCCACCAAACGCGCTCACCATCATCGCACGCGCGACGTCATCGGGATCGAGATCCGCAAGCGGACCGCGTGCACGGGCGCTGGCATTGTAGATCACGACATCGGGCGCACCGGGCGCATCGTCGATGGCGGCAAAAAGATGCGCAACATCGGCCTTCAGCTCGGCATTGCACTTGACGGCTACGGCGCCGGTTTCTTCGGTCAGTGCTGCGAGCTTCTCGGTATTGCGCGCGGCTAGCGCGATCCGCATTCCCTGCTTGACGAGAAGGCGGGCCAGGGACGCGCTTAGTCCGTCGCCGGCGCCAACAATCAGCGCAATCTTGTCTTTCAAATGCGGCATGGTCGTTCTCCCAATCATCAAGCTCATTCACCAACACACCACAGTTCCACAAATTGATCACATTTCACACCGGACAAGCGAGGAGTGGCGGAACTTTCTTGTGAGCCTCCGCGGCGGATGAACAGCATTGGAACTTGGAACAGAATGAGTGCGATCGCGTTCTGGTCGGGTACGCGGCACGGCATGCGTTGCCGCACAGGCCGTCAACCGTTTGCCGTGGAAAGTTTCGATTGAAGCATTCTTGTCGAACGGAAGAGTTCCTTATCCCACTAACAAATGAGGAGGCTAACAAATGAAACATAAGCTTCTGATCGCAACCGCCGCGATCGCCCTGATGACGGGATCGATCGCGGCGTCCGCTCAAAACCAGCCGAGTGAAGCACCGGCGGCGTCCCATAGTGCTCCCATGAAGTCCGGCAAATCCGGGCCCGCGGCACAGGATCACAAGGCCGGCCCGATGCGTCCTGGTACGAACGCACAGCGGCCCGATGGCAACAACCCAGGCACGGCGCCGAGAAAACGCACTCAGAATGGCGCCAAGGGCGGTGACGACATGCGCCGCCATGGTGAAGCCAAGCCGCAGAACGGAAGTCCTGACAAGGCCGCAGCCGGACGGGACGCCCGCCCTGACCGTGACCGCAACAACGCCGCGGAGCACCCCGATCGCCGTCGCGACAACGACCGCAAGCGTGCGGCCGAAAACCATCGCGGCCCGGAAAAGATGTCACCTCAGCAGCGGACGAAAATCCGGCAGTCGTTCCGACATCATCGCGGTGCGCCGCACGTGAAAAATGTCAACTTCAACATTTCGGTCGGCACCGCGATTCCGGCTCGCATCCGGCTTGCGCCGATTCCCGTTCAGGTGATCGCGTACTATCCGCGTTGGCGTGGTTACCGCTACTTCATCGTGGGCGACGAGATCGTTGTCGTTCATCCGCGCACTCATGAGATCGTGGCCGTGCTGCCGGCCTAGGTGCCGCGGCTCGATCGTCGAAAATCACCACAATAATCGCAAGGGCGGGTCCTGTCGGCCCGCCCTTGGTCTATAATTTCGGTCATAGATTTAGTTTAATCTACTCCCGCGGCACTTCGGGCCAATCGACCTCATAGTCCGCGATGTTCCACGGCTCCGCGCGTGCCGCGCGTTGCCATTCCTGGCATGCTGGGAGCGAAAGAATTGCTTCCATATAGCGCCGCCCTTCGATTCCAACCTCAATCGCGTAAGTATGAAAACGCGAGACCATCGGCACATACATCGCGTCAGCGGCACTAAACCGGCCGAATAAAAACGGTCCCCCCGCCCCATATCGGGAGCGGCAGTCCGACCACATCGCGTCAATACGCTGCACATTCGCGGCGACATCAGCCGGCAGGTCGCGTTTCTTGACCGCCCGCCAGATGTTCATCGGACAATGGCGCCGTAACGGCAGGAAGCCCGCATGCATTTCCGAAGCGATCGCACGGGCATAAGCGCGGGACCCTTTCTCACTCGGCCACAATTGTGCGTCGGGAAATCGCTCCGCAAGAAATTCAAGGATTGCAAGCGACTCCCAGACGCATAGCGCACCGTCGATCAAGACCGGGACCTTGCCGGCCCCCGACACGCGCAGAAGTTCCGACTTGAAATTCGGATCGGTGAGCGAAATCACCTTTTGCTCAAAATCGATGCCCGACACTTTCATCGCGATCCACGGCCGGAGTGACCAAGACGAATAGTTCTGGTTTCCGATGACGAGCGTGAGGGTCATGGCTGCATATCGCTGTCTGGGGAGTTGCTAACGTGAAAGGCCAACCGCGCGATCACGATCACACGCCAGCGCAGACGGCACGCACACCGGGGACGCGCGCAACTCCGGTCACTTTTTTGGCTTGGACTCCGTCGGCATTTCGACCGGAGCGCCCTGCTCCTTCCAGGCGCGAAATCCGCCGCGTATATGCGCGACAGGCTTCAGACCCATACTTTGTGCGGCCAACGTTGCGAGCGCTGAGCGATGACCGGCGGCACAGAAGAACACGAACCGCTTGTCTTCGGCAAAGACCGGTTTGTGATATTGGCTCTCCGGATCGATCCAGAACTCAAGCATGCCGCGCGGACAGTGAACGGCGCCGGGGATGCGGCCATCACGGGCGAGTTCGCGAATGTCGCGAAGATCGACAAGGATCGTGTCATCACCGCCGTGCAGGCTGAGCGCCTCTTTTACTGTTAGGGTTTCAATCTCGCGTTCGGCGGCATCAACCAGCGAACGGACGCTTTTGGTAATAGTTTGAGCCATTCTCGGAGGCTTTCCTTCATTTCCGTGCCGGCGAATACTACAGTATCCTTGCCAAAATGACGACAGCGCGATCGATTTCGCTCGAGCGTCACCCAGCCGCTCACGAAGGATAGCCGATGCGCCCCTTTTCCGTACTCGACCTCATCGCTCTTGCCTGGTTTATCGGCGCGTGGGCCGGCTACGCCATAGTCATGGAGTGGACGCAGTGGGGCCGCGACAGCCTCAACGCGCGGATGAACATCTATCGCGAAATCTGGATGCAGCGGATGCTGGAACGCGAAATGCGGATGGTCGACATGCAGATCATGGCGGCCCTGCAGAATGGCACCGCCTTTTTCGCCTCGACCTCGCTGATTGCGATCGGTGGCACGCTGACGTTGTTGCGATCCGCCGAACAGATGATCGCAGTCTTGACCGACATGCCCGGCAGCATCGAAACGTCGCGGACACTTTGGGAACTCAAAACGGTCGCGCTAACAGTCATATTCGTCTACGCATTCTTCAAGTTCGCCTGGTCCTATCGGCTGTTCAACTACGTCGCCATCATGCTCGGAGCGACACCGCCGGTCGCGCAGAAGGACACTCCTGAAGCGCAAGCTCATGTGAAGCGAACTGCCGGATTGTTCACCTCGGCCGGCCGGCATTTCAATCGCGGGCAGCGTGCGTTGTTTTTTGCGCTTGGTTTCCTGGGCTGGTTTGTCGGTCCCTGGCTGCTGATTATCAGCACCGCGGGAGTCGTTGCCGTGATGTGGTATCGGCAATCGGGATCGGAAGCGCGCCAAGCGGTCCTCAGCGCAGACCCTGATCTTAAATCAGGCCCTTCATCACCGACATGATCGAGACACCAAAGATCGCTGTCACTATGGCGATCGTCACGGTCACCATCGACAACGGACGCCGTTCGGCATTGCTGCCGTTTTCCTCGATCGATGCGCTCGTAACCGGGGCCGCAACCCCGCCTTGATATTGTTCTGGCATCGCAGTTCGCCCCCAGCGAAAACGCGACCGATCGGCAAGCCGATTCGCCGATTAGGGTACTGCCCGCCTGGCGCGGCCGGTAAGATGGTCCCGCCGCAATCCACAAGATTTTAAGACTTTGCACAGGCGCACGTGGCGATGCGGTTCTAAAATACCGTCGCGTGGCGATACGGCCGTCCGACCGGCTCAGGGCTTGGCTGGCACAGCAGCTTTGGCCCGCTGCGGCCCTGGAAACAATTCCGACGACTGTCCAGTCAGCCAATAGACAAAGAGCCCAATCCATTCATGGACAGCCGTATCACAGCGTTTGAGGCCGTCCGCAATGGAGTTCGGCATGTTGGCGTCATCAACCGTTCCGACTCGCCAATCGACCGGATGCGCCATGACCGGGAAACCGACCTGGCGGAATGCCCCCACGGCACGTGGCATATGATGAGCCGATGTCACCAGGAGCCAAAGTTCACCCGGCTTCGGCTTGACCAAAGCTTTGGTGTATTCCGCGTTTTCAGCCGTATTGTGGGCCTTCGATTCCAACGTGATACGGCTGCGCGGCACACCGAAGCTCTCAAACAATTGCATTGCATATTGGGCTTCTGTTGGCGCACTTCCCTGTCGATCATCACCGCCACCGGTAAAAACGATCCGCGCCTTGGGGTAGCGACGCGCGAGTTCGGCGATGGAAACGATCCGTTCCGCAGCCTCATTCAACGCCACGGATTGGTGCGCAGCGGAGGTCTCAGGATCGATCGCTCCGCCGAGAACAACAATTCCCGTGGGTTCACCGCGCGCGTAGTCGTAGGCGGAGAAGCGGCCTTCCAGCGGCTTCATCAGGGCGTTGCCGACCGGCGAAAAGCCAATCGCGGCAAGCAACAAAAGGCTCATTACGATCAGAACCCAGCCGGCGCGCCGAAATCGCGTCGGCAGCAACAGCGCGCCGGCAATCCCGATCAAGATCACCAGGTTGGATGGGAGAGCAACAAACCCAATAATTTTTGTAAGTTCAAACGACATTCAAATTGCGCTCGTCGCAAGCCCTATTTTGCCTGCGCCTTTTTCCAGGCCTGATATCTGTCTTTGGAATCATCATTCGGCGGATAGAGACCAGGCAGCTTCACGCCGTTTTCGACCTCGGCGAATACCCAGCTTTCGTAACGCTCGTGTTCCGCGCCTTCGGTGGCAACGAACTCGACAAGATCCTTCGGGATAACAACGGCGCCGTCGTCATCAACGACAATCACGTCGTCTGGAAACACGGCTACGCCGCCGCAGCCGATCGGTTCCTGCCAATTCACGAAGGTCAGGCCATTGACCGAGGCCGGCGCCGCGATGCCTTTGCACCAGACCGGCAACTGACTCTTGAGCACACCGGTCTTGTCGCGCACCGCGCCATCGGTCACCAAGGCGGTCACGCCGCGCTTGACCATACGTGCCGTCAGGATGTCGCCGAAAATCCCCGCGGTCTCGATCCCCATGGCATCGGCAACGGCGATGCAACCATCCGGCATCGCCTCGATGGCACCACGGGTGGAGATCGGCTTTGCCCAGCTCTCGGGCGTCGCCAGATCCTCGCGCGCTGGCACAAATCGCAATGTAAAAGCCGGACCGACCAGGCGCGCGCCCCCAGGTACGAGCGGCTTCGGACCGTGCATCCAGCAGCGGCGTATGCCTTTCTTCAGCAGCATGGTGGTGATCGTTGCGGTCGTAACATTGCGCAGCGTGTCGAGCCAGGCAGCGTTCATCTGATATCCCCGTCAAATGGATCGCGTTGGTTCAAGCCATTGAATTGCGGAGAATAGAAAACGGTCTCATGCATGATGGATTCCCAATCGCTCGTCGCGGCGGCGGAGCCACATCACGAAGGGAATTGAGAGCAGGACCATCCATCCCTTGCCGACAACCTGACCAATAAGAAATTCCAGCGAGCCGAATGCCATCCAGAGGAACACCATGGAATCGACGACCAGTCCAACAATGCTGGACGCAATAACCGCGGAAACAAATCGCCTGCGAGCAAGCGGGGTGTAGACGGCGAGATCGGCAAATTCCGACAACAGAAACGCGACAGCGGACGCCACCACCAGCGGTGCCGGTGCAAAAAGCCCCGAGAAGCCGGCACCGATGAGGATTCCGGCAGCGGCAATCCCGACGCCGAGACGTCGCTGGACCAGATCACGCAGGATCAACGCAGCCCCAACCATCAGCACACCGGACGGCGCCAGCAGGCCTGGAGCGACCGGAATAACGCAGGGGCCGTTCGGCACACATGTCGTTCCGACATGCAGAATGAGCCAGTTTGCCGCCGGTATGGTCAGACAAAACAGCAATAGAAAGACAATGCCTTCGGTCCAGCGCCTCGATTCTGTAGTCATTTCATTCATCTCAAATTTTCTTCGCTCGCCTTCCAGGTCTCCCAGCCGGCCGCGCGCAGTTCGCAGGCCGGACAAGTGCCGCATCCGTAGCCCCAGTCATGCCGGTGGGTGCGGTCGCCGAGATAGCAGGTGTGGGTCGCTTCGACCAGAAGGTCGACAAAGCGGCCGCCGCCGATCTCATGAGCCAAGGCAAAGGTTGCCGCCTTGTCGATCCACATCAATGGCGTGTGGATAATAAATCGCCGGTCCATTCCAAGATTGAGTGCGACCTGCATCGCCTTGATGGTGTCGTCGCGGCAATCCGGATAGCCCGAGTAATCCGTCTCGCACATGCCGGCAACCAGATGGCGCGCGCCGCGCCGATAGGCCAGCGCGGATGCGAACGTGAAGAAGACCAGGTTGCGACCGGGCACGAAGGTGGTTGGCAATCCCGTCTCGGCGACCTCGATGGCGACATCGCGGGTGAGCGCGGTATCGGAAATCCCGGCAAGGGCATCGAGTTCAATGATGTGATCGTCACCGAGACGATCGGCCCAGATCGGTTGGAGGTCCGCCATCCCCTCGCGCACCGCAAGGCGGGCGTCGAGTTCTATCGCGTGGCGCTGACCATAGTCGAAACCGACGGTCTCCACGCGTGAAAAGCGTTCAAGCGCCCAAGCCAGACATACGGTCGAGTCCTGGCCGCCGGATAGCAGCACGAGCGCGGTTTCGGAACTTGGCGATATGGTCACAGCAGCGATCCGGTTGGGCGGGTCAAAATACGCACATTCAATAAGGCACCCGTGCGGTTGCTAGGACAATCAGCCAATTAGTCCCAAGCCGGCGATCCCGAATAGGCGTAATCGACAATTCGGCCATCCTTGTGTGCAAGGCCGCCGATCTCTTTCATGTCTTCATCCGACAGGGAGAAATCAAATATCGAAAAATTCTCCCGCAAGCGAGCCGCCTTGCTGGTGCGCGGAATGACGACAATCCCTTGCTGCACCAGCCAGCGCAGGCACACCTGCGCGCCCGTCTTGCCATGACGTTCGCCGACGCGCCGCAGAACCTTGTCATCCTGGGCGCGGCCCCGCGCGATCGGGCTATACGCGACCACCGCCATGCCGTACCGCCGGCACGCGGCAACCACCTTAGACTGGTCTAGAAAAGTATGAATTTCGATCTGGTTGCACGCCAGCGGCTCGCTCGACAGACTTTGAGCCTCATCCAGCAATGCAACGGTGAAATTCGAAACGCCGATGTGCCGCGCCAGCCCGGCGCGCTTGACCTTGCACAGTGCGCCAAGCGTGTCCGCCAATGGAATCTGCGGGTTCGGCCAGTGCAAAAGCAAAAGATCAACATGCGGCAATTTTAATTTCGTGAGGCTGTCCTTGGCGGCGCGTTCAAGGGCGGCCGGTGCAAAATGCGATGGCCACACCTTGGTCGTGACGAAAATGTCGGCGCGCGCAATGCCGGAGGCGCGCAAGCCCTCACCGACTTCGCGTTCGTTGTCGTACATCTCCGCAGTATCGATATGGCGGTAGCCGAGACTCAGCGCCTCTTGAACCATGCGCGCACAGGTCCGGCCCCGGAGGTCCCAGGTTCCGAGTCCCACCAACGGAATGCGCGCACCATGCGCCTCGATCACATGCATACCGGTCCTCGCGTTCGCGAAGTTCGCAATCGCCCCACGTCAATTGTCCCATTGCGGCGCGTGTGGCGGGCTTACCACCCTGCCGTCCGGGCGCTTAAGAGCATCGATTTCGGCCATTTCGGCGGCATTCAGCGTGAAGTCAAATATGGCCAGGTTTTCGGCAAGATGGGCGGGCGTCGCGGTGCGCGGGATCGGGATGATCTGCTGCTGGACCAGATAGCGCAGCGACACCTGCGTGCTCGACTTACCGTGAGCCTTGCCAATGCGATCAAGCACGTCGTGGCCCGGCGCCCGGCCGCGCGCGGCTGGACAATAGGCTGTGATCGCGATGCCGTGCTCGCGGCATTTGTTGATGACCTTGGTCTGATCCAGGAACGGGTGCACTTCGATCTGATTGGTTACGATCGGCTCCGACGTCAGCTTGACCGCGTCATCGATGAGCCTGGTCGTGAAATTCGCGACCCCGACGTACCGCGTAAGGCCGTCGCGTTGGGCCTTGCACAAGGCGCCGATCGTTTCCGACAATGAAATATTCGGATTCGGCCAATGGATCAGCAGCAGGTCGAGCGACGGGACATTCAGCTTCTTGAGGCTTGTCTCGACCGAGCGCGCAAAATCCGCTTCCGCGAGATTTTGAAACCAGACCTTGGTGGCCAGGAAGACATCTTCGCGTTTCAAACCGGCGGAGCGAAGGCCCGCATGGAGCCCCTCACCGACCCAAACTTCGTTGCCGTAATAATCCGCGGTATCGATATGGCGATAGCCGAGTTCAAGCGCTGTCTTGACCGCGTTGACGCAGACTTCCTCTTTCAAGGTCATGGTGCCCAAACCGATCGCGGGGATGCGGGCGCCGTTAGCTTCGACGTATTGCATTGGGTCCTCCCTCGTGGTCCGATTCTACTACTCACATCGCGTTTCAACCGGTGCCTTTGCGCGTGTCCGATTCAAAGGACCACCTGCGCATATCTGCTTCCCGCGGAATTTTATATTTGACATTCGCTTTGCTGATCGGCTGCCAGGGTGGGTGGCGAATGTCAGATCCACTCCACTTGAGTATTGCGTTCTTATTGCAAAGGCTTGTCCTGGCGACCTTTCCGGATCGTGCTCTGTCGCCGCGGATAGGAATTTTATCAAAGATTAATGTGAGCCAGAGCGAAACCGGAGGGAGAATGCCGCGCCGGCAGCCGAAAGCCAATCGCTACATGGGAATTGAAGGCAGGAAGGTGGCAAATCGAGCAATCGGGGGCCGAGAGTTCTGCGCTCAGGCCGCCGGTTTGGCCGTGCCGAGGACCGCAAAGGCAACTTCCGGGGCGTTTTCGATGACCTTGAGCAGCGCCCGCGCCGGGCCACGCGGCGCGCGTTTGCCCTGCTCCCAATTCCGCACGGTCTCGATTGGGACGCCAATCCGGGCGGCGAATTCGGCCTGGGTCAATTTCAGGCGGGTCCGAAGCCCACGGGCATAGTCGGCGGAGGGGCCAACTGCGCGGCTGTGGCCCGGTTCGGCAGGCGGCGCCATTGCGTCGACCGGACCGCGCGGTAGCGGCCGCTCTTCCCCATTCGGAAGCAGTTCAACCACCCGCCCATCGGCCTTGAGGCGCAGACGCATCATCACGGCAACCACCCTCCGCAAGACAGGCAGCATTGTCCGGATTTGGTTGAGGTTCCGTTAACCCTGCCATGACGACAACGCAGCCCCACAAAGCCGAACGTTAACCCCGGTCCGCAGGCCAAAAACCCCATATTTTGCTAGCGTTTTTCCCATTCGTTAGGCAATATCCCTAACGTAGGGTAACCCTCCATAACACCACACTTTGGTTACCCAAAGGTTACCCCGCCGGGAGAAACCGATGAAACTGACATCCGCTGCAATCGCGAAACTGAAAGCTGGCGCCGTGCGCCGTGAGATCGCGGACGATGGCGCGCGCGGCCTTTACCTCGTCGTCCAACCCAGCGGCACAAAAAGCTGGGCACTGCGGTTTCGCCGCCCGGACGGCCGTCCTGGGAAGTTGACCTTAGGGCCACTCAACTCGTCAGGCGCGGCGGCGAGCGAACCGATCCTTGGTGGGCCGTTGAGCCTTGTGATGGCGCGCGAACTCGCAACGTTGATCAACCGCCAGCGCGCTGCTGGCATCGACGTGATCGTGGCTGCCAAGGCCGACAAGCGCCGAGCCGAGCCTGCCGATACGTTCGGACAGGTGGTGCGCGACTACGTTTCCAGCCACAAAGTCCGACGCACCGGCGAGCGTCCGCGCAACTGGCGCGTGGTCGCCCGCGTGTTGGGCCTGCGGTACCCCCCGGATGGCGGCGAGCCGGCCTTGATCCGTGGCGGCCTCGCCGAGCGCTGGGCCGACAAGCCCATTGGCGAAATCGACGGCCACGACGTTCATGCGGCCATCGCCGAGGCCGTCGCGCACGGCACTCCCGGGATCGCGCCACGAAACGGCGAGGCCAGCGAATTCCCGTGGGAGGCATCTCGGCAGCGCGCTCGGCGGCCTTTTCAAATGGGCCATGAGGCACCGGCGCGGGGCCATGTCGGTCAATCCGATGGCGTCCGCGTACAGGCCCTCACCACCACCGTCGCGAGATCGGGTGCTGACGGATGCCGAGATCGCGGCTTTCTGGCGGGCGTGCGATGAGGTCGGCGAGCCTTGGCACGCAATCTTTAAGTTGTTGCTGCTCAGCGGGTGTCGGCTCAATGAAATCGCGCGCCTGGAATGGTCCGAGGTGGGCGACGACGCCATCACGTTGCCGGGTAGCAGGACAAAGAATGGCAAGCCACACATCGTTCCGTTGTCCGGGCTGGCGCGCAGCATTCTTGACCGCGTGCCGAGGATTGCGGGTTGCATGTATGTCTTCTCGACCAACGGCCGGAGGCCCCCCAGCGGCTCGTCGAGGGCGAAACTGAAGCTCGACGACCACATGCAGCCGACATCGCCTTGGAGGCTTCATGATCTGCGGCGCACCGCCGTGACCGGCATGGCCGAAATTGGCATCTTGCCGCACGTCGTCGAGGCGGTCGTAAATCACGTTAGCGGCTCCAAGGGCGGCATCGCGGGCGTTTACAACCGCCACAACTACCCCGCTGAAAAGCGCGATGCGCTTGAGCGATGGGCGCTCCACGTTGCGGGCATCGTGGCGGGTGGCAACGTCGTGCCGATCCGGCGGGTGCAGTGATGAAACTCCCACCCTGGAACCCTGAAGAAGCCGTATTCGCTTGGATTCAAGAAGAACTGCTGGAACTTGAGCACCAAGACCCGACATGGAGCGAGGAATATTTTGCGTCGCTCCCAGTTCCGACCCTTGCCGAATCTCTTTCCTCGGCTGAGCGCGACGCTGTGGCCGAGGCGCGACACGGCAACTTCCGTATGTTGGGTTTTTTGCTCGATCCCCGCAACCCCCTTAGCCCCGCCTTCCGGGCAAGCCTTGCCCCCAAAACATGGGCGCTGATAGCTGCCCGATTGGACGGCAGTTTTCGTGGCCCTGTTGGGCGACGTAAGCAAACCGAGGAAGAGAAGCGCGCTGCAAACCCGATTCACAACGCCGCCGATATGGTGTTGTTTATCGAGGAAATCCTGCGCCGACATTATCCCAAACAAAAAAAGAGAGATATACGCCACCGCGCCAGTTGCATTTGTCAGCTGGATCCAAAGGAGGTATGGGAAAACCACATCGCCAACTATTTGGGGCGGTCGAAGAAAAACCCACGGCGTTTGTAGCAGACCATTAAATAAATATTTAAATGGCCGTTTTAGTGAGGGCCTTCGTGACCCCTAATGCGCACACACCCAAACAAAGGGAGCGTGTGCGATCATTGAAATTGACGAGGTCGACGAGGTCGAAGAGACCGGCCATGCCGTCGAGATCGGTGATGCCGACGTCCTATACCCGGCGCGCAAAGTTAAGGCCTTTTTCGGCGGCGTGTCCGATATGTGGTTTTATGGCGAAGGCTCCAGGACGACCCGGATTTCCCAAAGCCGATTTGTGATCGCCGACCGCCGCTTCTGGTGGGGATCCAGGCTACTGGCGTACGTCCGCGCAAAAGCGCGCGTGGATCTTGATGGGCCAGACACAAGAACGCCGCCAGCTGGTGACTGGCGGCGTGGGGTCAAGGGAACCAGGTTGGTCGATCAAGCCCCGCAAAAATAACCGAAACCGCAAGTCCAATCAAGCCGAGCCGCTGCCGGTCGGCGCGCATCGCCGCCGATGCCCGTTCGACTTGTCGATGGCGAGCAGCCGGTTTGCGTTGAACTCGTCCAACCCGTGCGTGGTGGCAACCACTGGGTCGTGGTCCCGGGAGCCGGGCGCGTCACGATCACGTCGGCGCAGCTGTTCAATCCAGATTGTTTTATCGGAAGTGCGGGATGGTCTGGGACCGGGATGTACGTTACGGATCGCGAGTGGACGCGGGAATTTCAATCAACTTGAATGGTCCGAGCTGCGTGCCGACGGTCAGATGGCACGCCCTCCCGAAGCGGAGTTGGTCATGAGCCGCAACAGACAATGGCGCGCCGGCGTGCGCCGTCTTCACAAACAAGCCAGCGGCGTTATTTCCTGCACGGTCCTCACGCCGCTGGAAATGTTTTCCCACTCAGACGGGGACGGTCTCTGAAGGCTGTCGTCGCGTGGGGTTCGGAGATAAAGTCGGTGCGCCCGATATACTTTTGACTTGCGACACATGCTGGACTTCGATCAAACACAACCCACCACCATTTTGCTTTGCCGTCATCAGACCATATCAAACAAACAATTCACAGACCTGGATGATTGCAGGTATCTGCATCGACTGCGCACCATTTGTTAACGAGCGATTGCCTCAAGCGTTGCGGCGCTTATGGCCTGATCTGCGCACGATTGACGAGCCGCACGACGCGCCGGAGTTGCTGCAATGAAAGTCACCTTTTTCTCGGACAGGTATGCGAAAACACTGGAAACCCGAGACCTGTCGCTGATTGAGTTCGGCGAGCAATCCGCACCGCGACAGCAGAGGTCAAGACAAAATTACCATGGGTGAAGCTCGCGAGCTTCGGCAACAAACGCGGCAACAATAAATGCCTACAGAATCGATAGAGAATGTTGATTCAATAAGTGGCATCGAATGTGACTATCACTCCGCGCGGTTTAAATTCGACGATGCCGTTAGTGTCATCAAGAAAGCAAACCTGCGTGCGATACTGTACACGACACCTTCCCACTTGCCTCACCTGCCCCGCTGGCGCGTGCTGTGCCCCACGTCTAAAGAACTGCCGCCTGAGGATCGTGCGAAGCTGGTAAAGCGCGTCAACGATTTGTTCGGTGCATGTTCGCGCGAAAGTTTCACGCTGTCTCGCAATCATATTACTACGGCAGCATCAAACAAAATCCAGCGCGTCGCGTCGAAGATTTTGACGGCGATTTTATTGATCTGCGCAACGATCTTGATGTGGGCAAAGCTGAGTTGAATGGCGCAACCTCGGCCAACGGGCTTGATGAGCTTATGCGTCGCGACACCGGGAGAGGTGTCGTCGTTGAGCCGCCAAGCGAATGGCAGCAACTAAATTCCGCAGCACTGGCGAATTTGTCGGCATGGGTGCCTGCTTTGTTTGGTGACAAGGCTCGGCGGAAAGCATCCGGCGACTATCGGGTTTCGTCGAAGGACCTCGGGCGAAACTTTCAGGAGGACCTCGATCACGTCGAAGGGCATTAAAGATTTTGCCATCCATGACATGGGCGACCCGCGCGAGGGTCGAAGGTCGCTTATCGATCTGGTCATGGAGCATGGCGGCTGTGATTTTAACGAAGCAGCCGACTGGCTGCGCGAGCGGCTGGGCGAGGCACCTGATGAACTGGCACCAGAACAACCGGCGCCGCAAGCGAAGGCTCCTGATAAACAACCATCGGCACCCGAATGGCCGACGATGGATGAGGCGGCTTACCACGGATTTGCTGGAGAGTTGGTGAAAACGATTGAGCCGCATTCCGAAGCCGATCCGGTCGCCCTGTTACTTACTTCCTTAAGTTGCTTCGGCAACGCCATCGGTCGGTGGTCATACTACCGAGTTGAAGGCGACCATCATCACGCCAACCTATTTTCTGTGCTGGTTGGTACAAGTTCGAAAGCCCGCAAAGGCACGAGCTTCTCTCACATCAAGAACGTCTTCAAAATCGCAGATGAGATTTGGGCGCGTGACAGAATTACGGGTGGCCTGTCGAGCGGCGAAGGGTTGATCCATGCCGTGCGCGATCCGGTCATAAAGTACAACGCAAAGGAATCAAAAGACGAAGTGGCCGACCCCGGCGTCTCTGACAAACGCCTGCTGGTTGTCGAGCCAGAGTTTGCTGGCGTACTTTCTGTCATGGAGCGCCCTGGAAACAACCTTTCGCCGTTCATCCGCAAGGCGTGGGATGATGGTCAGCTTGCCTCGATGATTCGGAACTCGCCGCTCGCGGCCACCAATGCGCACATTTCAATCCTCGGCCACGTCACCACCGATGAATTGCGTGCACGCCTGACGCGGACAGATTCCGCGAACGGTTTTGCCAATCGGTTTTTGTTTGCTCTTGTCAGGCGGTCAAAGGAGTTACCGTTCAGTGGCGATTTAACAGATAGCGAAAATCTACACCTTGGCGAGCGGCTCAAGCTGATTGTTGAGAAACTGTCCGGCCCATTTGGTAGCGATTTCCCCGAGCGCATCACCATGACCGAAGCCGCACGGGCGGAATGGGCTGCGGCTTACGTGCGCTGTCGGCGGAAAAACCCGGCATGCTGGGCGCTGTCACTGGTGCGCGCCGAGGCCTATGCAATCCGCCTTAGTCTGATCTACGCCTTGCTGGATTGCTCGCCTCAAATTGATGTTGTTCACCTTCGGGCGGGCCTCGCCGTCTGGCGTTACTGCGAAAGCTCGGCCGCATATATCTTTGGCGCGGCGTTGGGTGATGAAGTCGCCGACACGATCCTTCGGAGCGCTGGTTCAGGCTGGCAGCGGGGGTTGACGCGGAACGGGATCAACACCCTTTTCGGGGGCCACAAGATGACCGGCAAGCTTAGCGCGGCGCTGGGGCTGCTGGTCGAGAAGGGCCGCGCGCGGATGGAAACACGGTCGACCGGGGGCCGCCCGGTGAGGTTTGGGTGGCTAAGGCTTATTCCGCATAATCCGCTTTTTCCGCAGGCCGCGTACATGCGTCCACTGCCCAGGGTATATATTTTATATAAATATTATTTCATTGGATTAAGAAGAAGCCCAATTATGAGGCATACCGATGCGGAAAAAGCGGAAAAAGCGGAAAAAGGGCCCCTGGATGGTCAGGGCTGACATCGAGCTCGCCGTTCAATCCGCGCCCTTTCCGGGCCTTTCCCGCGCCCGAACTGTGGGCCTGCGGTTATATAAACCCCTGGTCCGATTGCAAAAGTCCCATATTTATTGGACTTATGCGGCCATCGCGCATATTTATTGTATTTGGGGTAACCCAAGGGTAACCGCAACGGCATTTTGCGCCGAAGGACGACGATGGGAAAGCCAGGCAACACTTGCACCGTGTGCGCGCATCGTGAACGCGCTGGCGTCGACCTTGGCTTGGCCCGTGGGGTGAGTATTCGCGCGTTGGCTGCCCGCTACCGGCTTGGCCCGGATTCGATCTACAGGCACTCAAAGATCGTCTGCCGGCACAGCTTCGCGCCAAGTTGATCGCCGGTCCAAGCCTCGATGGCGTCGACCTCGACCGGCTGCGCGAGACCGAAAGCCAATCGTTGCTGATGCATCTGGTCAACCTTCGCAACCGCTTGTTTGCGAGCATGGACACGGCCAAGGAATGCGGCGACGGCGGAATGTTGGCACGCGTTGCCGGTCAGCTTCACACCAACCTGGAAATCACCGGCAAGTTGCTCGGCGATCTGGCGACCGGCTGGCACGACCGCCAATAACATGCTGATCCAACCCGCAGTATGTCGAAATGCGCGTCGAGCTGGTGCGCGCGCTTGGCACCGTACCAGAGGCCCGGCAGGCCGTCGCGGCGACGCTTCACGCAATCGAAGACAAAGCCGCCGAAGACATCGCCGCCGACAAGCGGGAGTTGGCGCGATGAGCATGTGCCTGCGACCTTGCCCGATCATCTCGACCCCGCGCTGATCGGTGCCGACGTTGGGCCTCGACGCTTGATCGGCTGGCAAGCCGACGCTACTGCGATCGACCGCTGATCGCGTGTTGTTGTTGTGCGCAAGGCAGACTGGGCAAGACGACCACGACCGCCATCGTCGCGCTTGATACTCGCGATCTACAAACGACCCGGCGGCCTCGTGATTGTTGTCAGTCCATTCGCAACGGCAGTCGGCAGAAATGCTGCGCACAAATTTGTATCATGCATGGTCGGTTGAAAGGCGCGCCAGCGTTGACGCGCCGAAAGCGTTCTGAAAGTCGAACTGTCGAACGGCGTCGCAAATCATCGCGTTGCCTGGAACTGAGAAAACGAATCAGAGGTTACGCCGCCGTTGACCTTGTAGTTATCGACGAAGCGAGCCGTTGCGAGGACACCTGCTTGCGCGCCGTCAGACCAATGTTGGCGACCGGCTATGGCCGTTTGATAGCGCTAACGACGCCGGCCGGGCGAAGCGAGGCTGGTTTTTCAAATCATGGACCGGCACCGGCGACTGGCATCGCGTCAAGGTGCAAGCGACCGAGTGTCCGAGGATCACGCGAAGAATTTCTTGACGAAGAATTGCGCGAGCTTGGGAAACGACAAAGATTCGATGAGGAATATGGCTTGCTGTTTCTCGACGACAACGAGGCGGTGTTCCCGATGGGCCATCATCGACGCCGCATTTTCAGACAAGGTTCGTCCGCTATGGCCTTAAAAGCAAATGTTTCCATTGGTCTCGATTTGGGCCAAGCGGTCGACGAGCACTGCAATTGCCGTCATCCACCGTCGGCATGTGCCTGCGGATGGCGCATTCCAAAGCG
>CAWDZJ010000012.1:0-142950 GCA_963806815.1 uncultured Alphaproteobacteria bacterium
TCGTGAGCCGCTGCGAGATGTTTTCGTCCGGCGACTTCGGCCCCATCGTGTTGGTGACCGCGATCGCGATGCCGCGCGACGGCAGGCTCGCGACCGCCGCCGCGTAGCCGCCGAACGACGGCGTCTGCACGACCCAGCCATTGGCGACGACCACGCCGAGGCCATAGAACAGCGTCTCGCTCATCGACGGGAACTTCGCCGTCAGCGGCGCGGTCATGGCGGCGATGCGAGGCGGCCGAGACGAGACGCCCCTCCCCGATCGCCGCGATCGATGTCAGCGCATCCGAAATGTCGGTCGTCATCACCGCGCCGCGCGCGAGTGTCCAGGACGGGTTCCAGTAGGTCGAAGTCCTCGTAGATCTTGCGCTCCGGCGTGAAGGCATGCAGCACCGGCTCCTGAATGATTGCGGTGTGCTCGCTGCGGGTGTTTGTCAGACCGAGCGGCTTGAGGATGCGCGCGGCGATCAGCGCCTCGACCGGCTCGCCCGTGACCTTGCGCATCACCTCGCCGAGGATGACGAAATTCGCATGCGAATAGGCAAAGCAGGTGCCGGGCTCGCACACCATGGGCTTGTCCAGCGCGACCTTGATCAGTTCATTCGACCCGCCACTGCCGGAACACGTCGTCATAGATGCCGAGGGCGAGCACATAATCGGCATAGCCGGAGGTCGAGTTGGCGAGCATCTCCAGGGTGATCTTGTCGGCCTTGGGATAGTCCGGAAACCACTTCGACAGTTTGTCGGTCAGCGACAGCCGGCGCTCGTCGATGGAGCTGCAGCAGCAGGGTCGTGAGATAGGGAATGGCGATCGCGCCGTTGCGGAAGTGCATCGCGGTCGTCGGCCGGGATGCCGGTCATGGTCTCGCCCCAGGCCTGATGCACGACGCGCGTGTCGCCGAGCTTGACCGAGACGATCACGGCGTTGAGGTCGTCGCGCTTGATGGTGTCTGTGACCATCTTGCGGATCGCATCGGCGATGGCTTGATGGCTGACGCACGTGTCGCCGCGCGCGAATTGACCAGCGCCGCAGGACGGCCGGGCCTCGGCGGCGGCCATTCCGGCGCCAGCCATCAGCATAGGTGCCACAACCGCGCAGGTGCGCAGAAAACGGATTCCGGTCTTGAACGCCGTGATCATCAGCAGTCAGCCTCCCAGGTTCAGCCGGCAGATTTACCACAGTTCCCGGGATTTCGAGCCACACCAGGCCGCTTTGCGCCGGGCTGGAATTTGCCGCCGCGCCCTTCGCAATGGGCTATGTTGTTCGCATGGCCACCGCCCAAGACCTTCGCGCTATCGCGCTTTCGCTTGACGGCACGACCGAGGCGCCGCATTTCGACCGGGCCGCGTTCAAGGTCGCGCGCATCTATGCGACGCTCACCGCCGACGGCCTCACCGCCAACCTGAAACTCACCCCTGACGAACAGGCGCTGAAATGCGCAGTCGCCGCGGAGGCGTTTTCGCCGGTGCCCAACGCCTGGGGCCGGCAGGGCTGGACCACCGTGACCCTGGCGACGATCAATGTGCCGGAACTGCGGCACGCGCTGGAAATGGCTTGGCGCCACGCCGCCGGCACAAGTCGGGCCAAGCCGTCGAAGCGCCGTTCCCAATAATGCCGCGCTGACCGGCAACCGGCCCCTGTCACCGATCCGACGAAATTGTTTGCGACGATCCCTTGTATGCAATCCAAGGGAACCGTGATGCTGACACCGGACGCACCGCCGCGACACCGCGCATGGAATTACGACCGCGCCGAATTGATCGCCGACGGGATCGTTCATGCGGTCGGTGTGACGCTCGGGCTCGCCGGCGCGGTCGCAATCCTGATCGTGACCGCACAATCAAAGCGCTTCACCGACCTGCCATTCATCGCAGTCTACGCGATCGGCCTGCTGTCGATGCTCGGCCTGTCGGCGGCCTACAACACCTGGCCGGTCTCGCAGGTGAAATGGTGGCTCCGCCGCTTCGACCACTCCGCCATCTATCTGATGATTGCCGGCACCTACACCGCGTTCATCGGCCAGATGAAAGGCGATTTGTATGCTGCCGGACTCTTGATTGCGATCTGGCTGACGGCGGCGGCCGGCGTCACTATCAAGCTGTTGTTCCCGGGCCGCTTCGATCGCGCGGCCGTGGTGCTCTACCTGTTGCTCGGATGGAGCGGCGTGCTGATCTACCAGCCGGTGGCGCAGACGCTGCCCGCATTCAGTATCTGGCTGATCGTAGCCGGCGGCCTGATGTACTCAGCCGGCGTCATCTTTCATGGCTGGCGTAGCCTGCGATTTCAGAATGCGATCTGGCACAGCTTTGTTTTGATCGCCGCCGGTTGCCATTACACGGCCATTCTGTACGCCGTGGCACATGGGACGGCGTGAGATAAAATGCCCCGGCGTGGACGCCGGAGCCGGCATTTGACGGGCCTTGGGCCGATGTCCCGTGGCGGTCCCGCGCGCTACTTCCAGCCCGACGAGGTCTCGCACGCCTTCATCGCCGCCGGATGAGACTTTTCCCACTGCGAGATCGAACGGGTTTCATTTTAGTCCATCTTCTCGTTCATGCAGACGCAATAGGACCGGATGACGGCCGGAGTAGCACCTTCGGCGCCGCGATTGTCGCGAATGCAGTGATTGACCCATTTCAGGTCGTCCTGATTCATCGTCTGGGCAGTGGCCGCATTGCTCACAATCCCCGCTCCGATCAGAAACAGGGCCGCAAAAACATTTTTCATGGGGGTACCTCTGGGACAGGCCAGCACGCTTTGGACCGCCGGCGGACTTCGTCTGAAATCCGAGAACGGCGTAAAATCGACGTGCATATTGAATAAATTCGATGTGCCGTGAGGCGCAGCAGCCCTAGAATGCCATTGCCCCACGCGCGGCAATCGCCTAGCACCAACGGCTGCTTTAGGTCGGCCGGAGAGAACGCCAATAAATCAACCTAGTCATGCCCGCAATCAAAATTTGGCCTGCGCAGTTCGTCGCATCGTGATCCTACTCGTCGCCACTCTCGTTGTGGCAGGGTCATTTGTTCCGGCAGCGGCGCAACAGGTTCTGAAAAAAGAACCGCCTCGTGGCGCCCTCAAACGCGGTCAGGTCGTGCTGGTCGATGACGGCTCGTGCCCCGCCGGCCGGATCAAGGAAATCAGTGCCGGCAAGGGCGAAGGCAAAGGTAGCGTGAAGCGCGTCAAACGCTGCATCGCCCGCAGATAGCGCGCGCCACTCCAGCTATTGTTCCGGTTCGGTGGTGAAATAGAGCGGAAAGCCGTTTGCCTTGCCGAGTTCGGTCGCTTCCTTGGCCTTGGTCTCAGCGACATCACGCGTATAGACCGCGATCACGCAAGCACCACGCTGATGCGCCGTCAGCATGACACGATGTGCTTGGCTCTCGTTCATGCGGAAGACCGCCTTGAGCACCTGCACGACGAACTCGCGCGGCGTGTAGTCGTCGTTGAGCAAAATGACCTTGTAGAGCGGCGGCCGCTCGGTTTTGGTCCGCACCTTGGTGCGCGTTTTGACGACGGTTTTGGCCACGCAGACCCTCCTCTGCCCGAAGCCAGGGCAATGATTGACTTATAGATCATCACGGCCTGCCATCCCAGTCCGCCCAAGCCGCCTTTTTGCACCAAACAATCCGCAACAACTCCTTGATGCCGCCGCAATACCGGTCCGCTACCGCCTAATTCGGCGCCAACCATTCCTCCAATTCCGCGCGTATGGACGCTGCGAGGAGCGGAGGCACAAATGGCAACGCTTTCAGTTAGCAATATTTTCAAACACGAACACGCGGACGGTGCCGGTACGCGGTTGGCAATCGCGCTCGCGGGCCTTGTCGCGGTGACACTCGCTTCGGCAATTCCGGCCGCAAGCGCCGATCTCGACGGTGGCAGACCACGTGTCGCCGTCTACCCGCCGCCGGCCGATGAGCCGTATGTACCGCCGGTCTATCGCGGTACCGGCTATCCGCCGGCTGATCAGCCCGGGCTCTACGATGATGGTGAGGATCGTCCGCCAGCGGCCGAATACGGCCAACCCTACCCGCCGCAGCGCTATGGTCAGGCGCCCGGCGGCTATGGCCTCGGCGATGAAAATTCTGACGAGCGCTATGGTTCACCACCCTATGGCAGCGTCGGCGGTTACGGCGATGAAAATGACAATGGTCCGCCGCGGCCGCCGGCTGTAATCGCGCAGCCGCCCATATGGTACGGTACGCCACCGGGTGCCGGGCCGATCCCGCCCCGGTGGTGATGTCACCGTCACCTTCGCGCATCCCGCCATTGAGCGTGGAATAGCTTGCCGATCCGGCGGAAGCGAAATGATCCCGCGCGCAGAATTCAGCGTGCGTAGAAGAAGAAGTCCTGTCGCGAGGTCGGGCGTATCACAACGCGCTGGCGCGTGCCGTCGGGCCGCTGGATCGTGACTGGAATCGAATTGCGGTTGACGGTCCGCCGCGATGGCTTGCGGACGGTAGCGCGGCGCGCTTCCGGTGCCGGCTGGGCCGGACGCTTGCTGGCCGTGTCAGCATTGGTGGCCACCTTCGCAGAGCCGGCGACCGCCCTGCTCGCCTCGGCCGCATGCGCCGGTTCATTGGTGCTGAGATCGGCCGTGCGTGCCGACGTCCAGCTCAGGCAATCGCGATCTATGTTTGGCCAGGTCTGTAAACCGCAGGGCGGCGACGGCGGATCTTGAATTGGCGTCGTCGCAACCAGCAACCTGTCCGCCGAGGGCGGTGACGGCAGCAGCAACAATCCAAATATACCGATCATCATGCCGACCGCAAAAATCGCACTCAGGCGGCCCATCAATCCCGGCATGGCTTTCTCCTTCCAACGCACAGGCATCAGGGCTCGCACGCCCTGTTCCTCGCGAAGGCCAAGCCATAGCGCGACAAATATTATGAATTGGATTGCGGGCAGTCAGCTTGCGGCCAAAAAGCGCAGCGGTGCTTAATGGAGCGTATTGCGCCTAATTCGGGGGTTTTCTGTTCACCAAGAAAGCGCCGGGCGGACCGGTGAACATCACCCCGCCGTAAGCACATGGCGCAAGCGCGTCGCAGAGGCTTTAGAGCGCTTTCGATTCAAGTCCAAACCTGAACGCGCTCTATCTCTATGATTTGCCGCATCTCCGGACGGCGAACCGGTTTCCACTTCGCCTGGAAATGCTCTAGCCGCCGGCCGACCGCTTGGCAAAGTCCCGGCGCGGCGTTCGCCGCTCGACCACCACAGTATGCTGCGCGCCACTGCGCCCGGCATACATGATCGTCGGGGATTGACGGCGTCTTGCCTTGAGCCGCAACGCCACGGCGGAAACCTCCTCCTCGGAGGCACCGATCAGAGAGGCTGCCAGCTCAACCTGTGTCTGAGGGTGATCCGTGAGATCCCGCGCAGCTTCCAACGCTTCTTCGATCGTCGGCGGATCGTGCCGGACCCGGCGGGGACCGAATTTCGTCTGCCAGACGCGGTTCTGATCTGATTTTTGGCTCTGACTCGTGCTCATAGAAGGTACTATGGCCCATTTGTTGCGATGCAGCAATATGTTTGTGCGCCGCATTTACCCCAACGACGGTTATCCACCAGCGGACGACCGCCAGCCGGATGCGCGACAATGCGCCCGGTCGATCGAAACGATCATGACTGCTTGCCGGCGGGGTTTCGCCGCTTCCCCACACTGGCTTTGCGCGGTTCCCGAGTACCCTGTTTCGCCGGTAACGAGAGCTTCCGCGCCTTGGCGTTCAGCAACCGGGAAGCCTCGGGGACGGAGGCCGCCAAAGCATCCAAGGGTTTCACGCCCCCCTCGGAGCCATCGACGCGCGTATTTCGTTTCGGTGCCGCGGCCGGCACCGGTGTCGGCTGCTTGCGCGGCGTGGTCCACGACAGGCAAGCCCGGTCAGCATTCGGCCAAGTCTGCTGTGCACACGGCAGCGGTGATGGATCGGATATACGTCTGACGGCGAAAAGTTCCCACTCTTTGCCGTCAGGCGGCGGCAGCAGCATCAATCCACCGACGCCGATCACCATGCCGACGGCAAAGATGGTACACAAGGAACGAAAACGCGATGACATAACAAACTCCTTCAGATGGCGACGCGCCACAAACAGCGACCCTGAACGGCAGGCTCCCACCGTCAGACTTGAACCACGGCCATCACGACCGCTTGCCCTGCCCCGTTCCCATAGACGCTCCGCCAGGCGCCGGATGTGATCCCGACCACAATTCAAACGCAGATGCGGCGGGATTGTTCATTTTCTCCGCACCGAGCCGCGACGCCCGCGCATGGCCCATGCGGCGCGCTTGTCGGCATCAACGCCTTCGGCAATTTCGATCAGAACCGCGATCGAGGTCTTGAGCGCGACCAGCATGATCACAACCGCGATGGTGCCGGCGAACGGTGCAAAAAACAGTCCGAGCCCAATCCCAAAGACCATGATCACCATGCGCAGCACCACCCAGGCCCGCACGAACAAATAGGCCTGAAGCTCGCGTGAATGGTGCGCATATTCTGGATTGATCGGCCGCGCCGACGCCTGCATTCGGTGTTTGAACGGCAACAATGGCAGCAAGACGTCGGCGATAAAACTGATTGTCTCCCATCCGCTCACAAACGCGAGCGGCCACGCCAGGCCCGGTGCGATCACGACAAGGCGCCAGAAATCGCCCAGGCTGTGCACCGACCGATGCCACGGCCCGCCAACCACTTGCAGAAGCATTGCCACGAACAGGACAAACGGGACGGCAAGCGCAAAAAATGCAAGGCCGGTCAAAACCAGGCGCAGCACCAATTGTGGCGCTTTCCTGTCCGCGGTTTCGAAATAACCGAGTGCGGCATTCGACAACATCGCCGTGCGCAGAACAAAAAAAGCCGCCGAGACTGCCAGTGCCAGGAGATGCAGCATCAGGACCAGGAACAAATCCCAACCCCAATAAACCACCGCAGCCAGTGGGCTGATTCCGAATAGGAATTCGACAAGAACGGTAGGCCGGATCAGCGCCCGCCGCCATGAGACGGGCGCCAGGCCATGTCCGGGCTCAGCGACGCCGTCTGGTATCGAGGCTGGCATTGGCTGTTTCCGGATCGCGGAATGTCCGGAGTTAGTCGCTTTCGCCCGCCAATAGGTTCAGACCGCCGGCACTCAGGACCCGACTGCCGCACAGTAACGCTGCTGGATGGGACGCGGCCGGTTGGGCTAGAGCGCTGTTAAATTAAGCAGAATAACAAGAGCGCTCTATCTCTTTGATTTGTCGCATTTCCGGACAGCGAACCGGTTTCCACTTCGCCTGGCAATGCTCTACCGCGACCGTTCGTTGAACGGAATCCCGCCCTTGGACTTGTCCTGCGGCCGCGCTTCGACAATCTGCACGACGACCACCTCCGGCGGCACCGAAAGATTTCGCACGACCGCCTCGGTAATATCCTTCATCATCGCCGTCTTCTGCTCCTGCGGACGGCCCTCAACCATATAGATAACGATTTCCGGCATATGCTTTCCCCTGCTTGCATTTCGGCCACCTGCAGCCACTTAATTGCGCCGTAAAATAACGGCGATCCGCAATAGTACACCGGCGAACCGAGTGGGCCACTACGCCAGCACGCAGCGGTCGTGCACAACGCCCGGGGCAAAAAAATGCCCCGTGGATCGGGGGGAATCCGCCGGGGCGCGATCATGAAATGGGGCAGCGATCTGAAGACAAAACGCCGATGCCGGCGGATCGTTCCAAGGTGAGACGAAGATTTTTGCCCGCGGCAAAATCCCAGCAATCGGAACGCGGTTGTCTCGCGATCCAAAGAATTAGCGGGAAACGTCCTGGTGTCCCGAATCCGAAGTTCGTCACACTATTCAGTCCGCTCCGTACGAACTTCGGATTCGATAAGGACGCTAGCAAGTTTATGAATTTAGTGCGGTTTTAGATTTGAAACTCGTTTGAGGGCCTGCCGCGAATTATGTAACGAATTTCAAATACACCACACTAGCCCTCAAACTAGGCTTGATCCGGCCTGACCGGGCCCGCCCACCCTTGGCATCGACCGCGATGCCGCACCGGCATAGCAATTCCGGGGGAGCCTTAGAGCCCCTTTTCCTTGTTTTTGGGGTTTTCCTCCACCGCCGCTTCGACAAACATCTGAATGCAGGTGAGGACTTCCACATAGCTGGGGCTGCCGCTGACGCGGGTCTCGGACACGCACTGCTGACGATACTTAGCGGGGTATTTCGACCAGCCCCGCTGAAGCTCGTCGCGGGCCTGATTTTCGTCTTCCAAACAGACCTTATAGTCCGTCGCAGCGTCACTTAGAGTTGAACTCCGCGCGGCAGGTTGGATCGATATTGAACTTAGGCACCGTACTTTGTGCGCGCACATCCGCTGAATCGGCAAAGACAAACGGTACTATAAGAATTCCGGCCGCCGCGAATTTCCTGATCATGGCCATGTCCCTTTCGCGCCAGAGTGCGTGATTCCGCGCCTTTTAGCACATTGATCTTAAATAATTCTGGCAGCCCGGAAGAGAAGTGTCGGAAAAACCCCTGCCGCGCCGGATGGCATTCCTTGGTCTCCGTTACAGAATTCCGGCTGGCTGATCTTCCGGCCGCCAAATTTTCGATTCCCTCCACAATCACTTCCACTTGAAGTCCGAGCAGGCGGCATATTGCGTGTCTCTCCCGCCACACCTCACCGCTAAATTCAGGCCAATTAACAAAACGATCGGTGTTCACAGTTCCAAACTGTGTTTTGTCATTGACGAATCATCAGAAATGACAATCCTACAGAAAGGATATGCGTTTTGGGGCGATGCACGGGAATTTACGGTTTCACGTACTCGACCTTTGAGGCTCCTCCCGCGTGGCGTATCAAACTGGGCGGTCAGTGGGCCGCCCCTTTTCCTTGCCAGCCTCCGCCTGCCATCGCAGAATTCAACTGAAGACGCTCGACTGAGCGTTTCGCGCCGATTTGCGCTCGGTGCCGCAATCGGGCGAAGGTAAGCCGTTCATCGGCATGTCTTCCATGGTTGTGCTCCCGCCTCGCCCGCCCCGACCCGAGCGCCCGCCCAGTGGTCAGTCGATCCTGGAGGACGAACTTGCCCAGGAGCGCGCGGCGAGCCTCGGCCGTCTCGGACGCGCGTTGGAACAGGCGCTCGCCAACCTGGCAGCGTTCGATGACTTCTCACCCGTCGGGAAGCGAAACCGCCGACGAGGCCCGCGACGCCCGGCACGCGCTCGTTGCCACCGCGGGTCATGCACTCTGGATGTTCGTGGTGCAGCGCGAGGCCAGCGGTTTGCGCGACCTGCGCCAGGTCCTGCGCGATTATCGCGTCCCGCCCGATGTCTATTACCGGATGGGCGTCTTTCCAGGTGAGCGCGCGTCCAGGCGATAGCGTGGCGCGCGGGCCGCAGACACGCTCACACCACCACGGCCTTTTTCGGCGCACGCGCGGCACCAAGATCGATCGCGATATGGGTGAGCACGTCGACGGCGGTCTTGATCAGGATGAGCAGCACCAAAGGTGCCATCGATCCCGCCAGGAACGACAGAAAAGCACCGAAAATGATGGTGAACTGCATAACAATGATGCGGCCGTAGAGGCCCGACACCAAGCTGCCGATTGTCGGTGCTGATTCACGGGTGGTATCGCGCGCAACGCCGACCCCGAGCATCGCGGCCCACCGCGCGCCGTAGACATCAAACAGGAAGCTCAAACCGCGTCCAACAAACAGAACGATCAGCGGCGCCCACAATCCGGTCGCCCCGACGATCCGTTCGAAGAAGCTGGCGACGCCATGAACGCCCTTCGACCAATTGCCGGAGAACAGCGCCCACAGGAAAACGAAATGGACGGCCATGAAGATCCCGGAATGAAGGGTAAAAAACGCTATCAACGGCAGCCGCGCCGCGAAGCGCTTTCGGGACGACGTCACCACGCCGTCAAGTTCCGAAACCGGCAACAGCCCGATCCGCACCATCGTCCAAAACGCAATGATCGCCGTCTCGAACCAATAAAGAATGAGAAGCAGAAACGCGTCCCAGTTCCAAAACCAGATCCCGACCAGTGGAACCAGGTTCATGGCGATGATCAGAATGGTCGAGAGCCGTGTCAGATTGCGCCACGTCAACAGCGCCGCAATGTCAGACCACGTCTTCAGATTGCGGAGAAATTCAGCTTCGTTCGACACGCCGTTCGCCCCTCCCCGGTCGGAAGACCGGCGATCCTGTCGCATCAGCTGGTGGTCGAAACGCCAAAGCGCCCGCCGCGGGCGAGCGCTGTGACTTCATCCTTGCAACACCTTTCGACTTGTGAACCGCGGCCGGATCAGAGAGACGCACACTGCGGTCTTAAAGACACCGCTCAGCAATAGTTCCGTGAGACACGGTACCAGGCGCCATCACCATCTTGATAGTAGCAACGGCCCTTCCACCAATAATAGCCGCTGTTGCGGCGCTCGGCCTCACTGGCGATGATCGCGCCGGTCGCAGCGCCAATGGCAGCACCGATCGCAGCGCCGCCGGCACGGCCTGTCACCGCGCCGCCAAAAATTGCGCCGGCCGCGCCACCAAGGATCGCTCCGCCGAGCGGATCCTGTGCCGCGGCGTCTTGGACCGGCATGATCATGGCCGCGGTTAGAAGGGTCGCGGCTGCGAAGAGTCGCTTCATCGGAATCCTCCTCTTAGGTTCAGTCACTGCCCCACTGCCTAGGCCAAATTCACTGATTTTTCAAATCAACGTTCCGCAAATCCTGAACAAACCATTGTAATGCTGGGACTTAGCCCGGTCCGGTGCGCTCCGCGCGGCATCGCGGCAAATGTGGCCGCTCGATGTTCCAAGGCGAACGACCAATTCCTTATCGCCCAAGACCCTGTTTCTCCTTGACGCCCAGGACTCTATTTCTGACCAATTGCCGCTTTTGCGACCGGGGTCCATTTGTCGATTTCGCTCTGCATGAATTTGGTCATGTCTTCGGCTGACATCGCCTGCGTGCGGATGCCCTGGTGTTCAAGTCGTTCACGGATTTCCGGACGGTTGAGCACGGCGATAATCTCCCGGTTGAGCGCCTTGACGATATTTTCCGGGACACCCGCCGGCCCCGACAACGAGAACCAAGTGGTGGTGACAAGGTCCGGATAACCCAGTTCTTTCAGAGTCGGAACATTCGGGAACTCCGAAATCCGTTCCGCCGAGGTAATAGCGATCGGTATCATACGCCCGGATTGAACACTGCCCCGCGCGGTCGCGAGCGCCATGCTGCCGACCTTCACATGTCCGGCCACAAGGTCTTTGATCGCCGGCCCGCCACCGCGATAAGGGATATGTTGGAGCTTTATATTCTCCTTCTGCTTTAGCGTCTCGACGACGAGATTGCCGACCGTCCCGACACCAGGCGACGCATAGGCCATCGGCTCGGCCTCGCGCCGGACATAGGTGAGAAAATCTTTGAAAGAATTGATGGCAAGCGATGGGTGCACGATAAACACATTCGGCGGGCCACCGAGGAAGGCGATGTGGGTGAAGTTCCTCATCGCGTCATAACCGGCATTGCGGTTCATCGCGGGGGCCAGGACATGCGATGGAATTCCGGAAATGCCCAACGTGTAGCCATCCGGCGCGGATTGCGCGAGCGCCTGCGATCCAATCACACCGCCACCGCCCGCGCGATTATCGACAACGAATTGGGTGTTGAAAATGATCGACAACGGCTCCGCGATCGTCCGCGCCAACAGGTCGGCGGTCCCGCCAGCCGGATAAGGAACGATGATGTGAATCGGCCGAGACGGCCATTCGGCTGCACTCCAAGCCGTGCCAGTCAATACCCAAATGGCAGCAACAGTCGTGATTGCGGCATAGAACCGTCTCATTGTTTCCCCCAGAGGACGTACTACCCTGGACCGGTAGATTACGCATCGCGCAGGCCGGAAACAACGGCGTGCTGATGCATTGCAACGCTGAGGCGCCGGCAACCGTCGCGTGTTCACGCGCTCCTCCGATCATTTCCTGTTGGGTTCTGACACCTGGATCAACGAACGGTGGTTCGGCTACGGCACCATCATGAAGAACTATCGCGCCTGGCTCGCGCAGCTTCCCGCGGATCAGGCGCGCCGTATCGCCAGCGGCAACGCCCGGCGCCTATTCAACGGCCCGTCCATCGACTGATCACGCCCGCGCGGCCTGCGCTTCGACCACCGCAATCGCCGTCATGTTGACCACGCCGCGCGCGGTGACCGCCGGCGTAAGAATATGGGCCGGGCGCGCAGCACCCACCAGGATCGGCCCGACCGGCAAGCGCGCCGGCTAGTTCCTTGATCATCTGATAGGCGATGTTGGCCGCATCCAGATTTGGCATGATCAGGACGTTGGCTTCATCCTTGAGCCGCGAATAGGGAAACACGCGCTCGCGGAACATGGGATTGAGCGCGGCATCGCCATGCATCTCGCCATCGACTTCCAGATCGGGATGGTTTTGCGCCAGCAACGCGCACGCTTCCCGCATCTTGCAGGCCGAGGGACTCTCGTAGCTGCCGAAATTGGAGTGCGACAACAGCGCAATTTTCGGGGTGATCCCGAACCGCCGCACATGCTCGGCGGCATGGACCACCATCTCCGCGATCTCTTCCGCAGTCGGTTCGGGCGTCACCTGGGTGTCGGCCAGGAAATACGCACCGCGGCCCGTGATGACCAGAGACATCGCCGAGAAGTCATGAACTCCAGGCGCCAGCCCGATGACATCACGGATATTGGCGAGATGGCGCATGTAGCGGCCTTCCAAGCCGCAGATCATGGCGTCGGCTTCGCCACGGCGTGAGCGCCAGCGCGGCGATGACGGTGGCATTGGTGCGCACAATGGTGCGCGCCGCGTCCGGCGTGATGCCACGGCGTCCGGCGGCGTGGATATAAGTCTCGACATAGTCGCGATAGCGCGGGTCGTCCTCCGGATTGATCAGTTCGAAGTCGCGATCCGGCTCTAGATCGAAATACCGAAACGTTCGAGCCGTGCTTCGACCACCGCCGGGCGTCCGACCAGGATCGGCTTGGCGAGCCCTTCTTCCACCAGCGACTTGGGTCGCGCGCAGAATGCGCTCGTCCTCGCCTTCGGCATAGATGACCCGCTTCGGCGCTGCCTTGGCCTGCGTGAAGACCGGCTTCATGATCAGGCCGGAGCGGAACACGAAGCCGTTGAGCCGCTCCTGATATTGATCGAAATCGGCGATCGGCCGGCGCGCAACGCCGCTCTCCATGGCGGCGCGCGCCACCGCCGGCGCGATGCGCAGGATCAGCCGCGGATCGAACGGATTGGGGATCAGCGAGCCGGGCCCGAACGTGCGCGCCTCGCCGCCATGCGCGCGCGCCGCAACATCGGAGGGCGCCTCGCGCGCCAGTGCGGCGATCGCCTCGACCGCGGCGCGTTTCATCGGCTCGTTGATGGCGGTCGCGCCGACATCGAGCGCGCCGCGGAAGATGTAGGGAAAGCACAGGACGTTGTTGACCTGGTTGGGGAAGTCCGACCGGCCGGTGCAGATCATGGCGTCGGGACGCGCCGCAATGGCGAGTTCCGGCATGATCTCCGGTGTCGGGTTGGCCAGCGCCATGATCAGCGGACTCTCGGCCATGTGCTTGGCCATGTCCGGCTTCAGCACGCCGGGCGCCGACAGTCCGAGAAAGATGTCCGCGCCGTCGATCACTTCGGCAAGCGTGCGCTTGTCGGTCTCTTGCGCATACACCGACTTCCAGCGGTCCATCAGCGCCGGGCGTCCGGCATAGACGACCCCTTCGATATCGGTCACCCAGATGTTCTCGCGGCTGGCGCCGAGCTCCACCAGCAGATTGAGGCAGGCGAGCGCCGCCGCGCCTGCGCCCGAGGTCACGATCTTGACCTCTGCGATCGGCTTGCCGGCAAAATGCAGGGCATTGTGTATGGCCGCCGCGACGATGATCGCCGTGCCGTGCTGGTCGTCGTGAAAGACCGGAATGCTCATCCGCTCTTTCAGCCGGTCCTCGACGTCGAAACATTCCGGCGCCTTGATGTCCTCCAGATTGATGCCGCCGAAGGTCGGCTCCAGCGCCGCCACGACGTCGACAATCCGATCGACCTCGGTTGCATCGATCTCGATATCGAAGACGTCGATGCCGGCGAATTTCTTGAACAGCACCGCCTTGCCTTCCATCACCGGCTTGGAAGCAAGCGGGCCGATATTGCCGAGCCCAAGCACCGCGGTCCCGTTGGAGACGACGGCGACCAGGTTGGCGCGCGCCGTCAAGTTCGGCCGCTTCGCCAGGATCGGCGGCGATCGCCTCGCAGGCGGCCGCAACGCCCGGCGTATAGGCCAGCGCCAGGTCGCGCTGGTTGCCGAGCGGCTTGGTGGCCTGGATCTCGATCTTTCCGGGCTTGGGCAGCCGGTGATAGACGAGCGCGCCGGAACGCAGATCTTCGGATAGATTGGACGCCACGGTTTTCCCCCGATGTCGGTCGGCTCATATCATGTTTTGGCGCTGAATCACTTCGGAGTTATGAAGGCAATCGGCGTGGGCCAACAAGCAATTCGATCGGCCCCGCCTGTCCGGGCATGAATTCGTCCGTCGTGGCAGAGGTATCTCCGATGTTCCCACGTCTGCTGACACTGTGGATCCAGGTCCAGGCGAGCCTTTGGGTTCTACCCGTGACGATGGTTGCGGTTGCCGTCGGCGTCGCAATACTCGCCCTCGGAATCCGGCTAAATATCGGCGACGACCCGGTCTGGTTTCTTTACAGCGGCACGGCCAAGGACGTACCGGCCTTTCTGTCGAGCCTGGTCAGTTCGATGATCACCATGGCGACCCTGGTGATTTCGATCACCATGGTCGTGTTGACCTTGGCAGCCCAGCAGTTGGGGCCCCGGCTGATCCTGAGCTTCATGGCCGACCGGCGCACCCAGACTGTCATCGGACTTTTCATTGCAACCGTCGTCTACCTGCTGCTGATCATGCGGGCGACCAACAACGATGCCGATGGCACACCGAACCTCGCCATCACGCTTGGAACCGCGCTTGTGCTGTTGAGCGTCGTGACGTTGCCGGTGTTCGTGCATCATCTGGCGCGATCCATCATCGCAGACGTCATGATCGAGCGCGTCGGTGAATCGCTCGACCGGGCGGCAAGAGACCTGTTGCCGGAGCAGGTCCCGGAGAGCGAAGAGGAGCGCCCAGCCAGTTTGCGAGAAACCGGTGCGCCGATTCAGCTCGAACCCGGCGGCTACATCGCCGCTATCGACTACGATCACTTGGTCTCGGCCGCCTGCGAGGCCAACGCGGTCATCGAGCTAGAATATCGTGCCGGACATCACATGATTTCCGGATGCGAGCTCGGTTGGGTCAGTCCGGCATCCGCGCTCACGGACGATGTCAAACAGGCGCTGAATGAGAGCATTATTTTCGGCAGCGTACGCACGCCGGTCCAGGACCTGGAATATTCCATCCGGCAATTGGTCGAGATCGCTCTGCGTGCGCTCTCGCCGGGCGTGAACGATCCCTACACCGCGCTTGCCGCCATCGACCGGCTCGCGCTGTCATTGCCGGAGATCATGCGCCGCGGTTCGGCGCAGAGCATTTGGACCGACAACGACGGAAACATTCGCGTCGTGGTGCCGGCATCGACCTTCGGCGGGACCATCGATGCGGCCTTCAACGAAATCCGCCAGGTCGGCGCGACCCAGCCGGCAATCCTGATCCGCCTTGCGGAAAAGTTCTGGCAACTGGCGGAAATCGGCGACGTCGAACAGCGGCGTGTTTTAAAGACCCATCTGAATTTGGTCCTGGATGCAGGCCGGCGAACCATCAAGGATCAGTACGACCTGAACACGCTTGAAAATCGCGTAAGCGGTGCGCTGAAAATATGCGAAGGCGACAGGACGGACCGGGAATAACCGCCGGCGCTCACGACCCGCTCTTCGGCAGATTCAGCCGGATGTGCAGTTCACGCAGCTGCTTGAGCGACACTTCCGACGGCGCGCCCATCAACAAATCCTCAGCGCGCTGGTTCATCGGGAACAGCACGACCTCGCGCAGGTTTTCCTCGCCGCACAGCAGCATCACGATGCGGTCGACACCCGGCGCGATGCCGCCATGCGGCGGCGCGCCGTATTGCAATGCGCGCAGCATGCCGCCGAACTTCGCTTCCAGCACCTCCTCGCCGTAGCCCGCGAGCGCGAACGCCTTGCGCATCACGTCGGGGCGGTGGTTCCGGATCGCCCCTGAGGAAAGTTCGATACCGTTGCAGACGATGTCGTACTGGAACGCCGTGATGCCGAGGATATGCTCTTCGTCGGCCGGATCGAGATGTACGAACTGGTCCGAGTCGTAGTTCGGCATCGAGAACGGATTGTGGGAGAAGTCGACCTTCTTCTCCTCCTCGTTCCATTCGTACATCGGGAAGTCGACGATCCAGCAGAATTCGAAGCGGTCGGCATCGACCAGTCCGAGATCGGTTCCGATCTTGGCGCGCGCGGGACCAGCAAATTTCACGAAGTCCTTCGGCTTGCCGGCGACGAAGAACGCGGCATCGCCGACGCCGAGCCCGAGCTGGGTCCGAATGGTGTCGGTGCGTTCGGTGCCGATATTCTTGGCAAGCGGCCCCGCACCGCCCTCCTCGCCCTCGCGCCAGAAGATGTAGCCGAGCCCCGGCTGGCCCTCGCCTTTCGCCCAATCATTCAAGCGGTCGCAGAACGCCCGGTTGCCGCCGCCCGGTGCCGGGATCGCCCAGACCTCGACCGCCGGATCGCTGGCGATCATGTTGGCGAAAACCTTGAAGCCGGATCCGCGAAAGGCGTGGGTCACATCCTGCATCTCGATCGGGTTGCGCAGGTCCGGCTTGTCGGTGCCGTATTTCCGCATCGCTTCCGCATACGGGATGCGCGGAAAAGCCTGCGTCACCGGCTTGCTGTCGCCGAACTCCTCGAACACCCCGCGCAGCACCGGCTCCACCGCCGCGAACACATCGTCCTGGGTGACGAAACTCATCTCGATATCGAGCTGATAGAACTCGCCCGGTGAGCGGTCGGCGCGCGCGTCCTCATCGCGAAAACACGGCGCGATCTGGAAATAGCGGTCAAAGCCCGCCACCATGATCAACTGCTTGAACTGCTGCGGTGCCTGCGGCAGGGCGTAGAACTTGCCGGGATGCAGCCGCGAGGGCACCAGAAAATCGCGCGCGCCTTCCGGGCTCGACGCCGTCAGGACCGGCGTCTGGAATTCGAAGAAGCCGCCCTCCTTCATCCGCCGCCGCAGCGAGTCGATGATGGCGCCGCGCTTCATGATGTTGGCGTGTAGCCGCTCGCGCCGCAAATCGAGGAAGCGGTACTTCAGCCGGATGTCTTCCGGATATTCCTGATCGCCGAACACCGGGAGCGGCAATTCGGCGGCCGCACCCAGCACCTCGACGTTATGGATGAAGATCTCGACCGCACCGGTCGCGAGGTCCGGATTGTCGGTGCCCTCCGGTCGCGTACGGACCTTGCCGTCGATCCTGACGACCCATTCCGCGCGCAACTTCTCGACCGCCTGGAACACCGGCGAATCCGGATCGGCGACGCATTGCGTCACCCCGTAATGGTCCCGCAGATCGATGAACAACAGGCCGCCATGGTCGCGTATCCGGTGGCACCAGCCGGACAGCCGGACCTCCGATCCGATATCGCTTTCGCGCAGCGCGCCACACGTATGGGTGCGGTATTGATGCATACCTGTCCTATTGGAAATGAATATCGCGGCGAGCCCGCGAACGGGCCGGAAAAGCACACGCGAACCCCATTTTGTCAAGGCGATGCGGCAATTTGCTGAATCAATTGCTCAACCGCACTCGACAGCGGCGGTATGATCTGCACACTCCGCCACCGGACTCCGAACCGGAACTGAGATCTGGACGAAACGATCATGGCAAAACCCAAGAAATGCGCCGTTGCGACCAGACAGAAACCTGCCACCGTCACAAGCATGACGGCCGCCGAGGCGACGATCGCGGCGCTGATCACACATGGTTTCGACACCATGTACGCGCTGCCGGGGGTCCACAACGACCACCTGTTCGACGCGCTGTTCAAGGCCAGCAACCGCATCCGCACGGTCCATGCCCGCCATGAGCAGGGTGCGGCCTATATGGCGCTGGGCGCAGCGCTCGCGACCGGCCGCCCGCAGGCCTATGCGGTCGTTCCCGGCCCAGGACTGTTGAATTCGAGTGCCGCGCTTTTGACGGCCTACGGCATGAATGCTCCGGTTCTTGGTCTGATCGGCCATATCCCGCAGGCCGCGATCGGCCGCGGGCTCGGCCACCTGCACGAAATCCGCGACCAGGCCGGCATTATCGAACGGTTGGTCGATTTCACTGCGCGCATCCGCGATGCATCGGAAGGGCCCTTGCGCGTTGCCGATGCCATGCGGGCCATGCATTCCGGTCGCCCGGGCCCGGCCGTCCTCGAATGCGCGATGGATGTCTGGGGTCAGAAGGGACCAGTCGCCCCGATAGCGCCGCCGGCCCCATATCCGGAACACCCGATCGACGAGGACGCCGTTATCGCCGCGGCCAAGCGGCTCGGCAGCGCCAAGAGCCCGCTGATCGTCTGCGGCGGCGGCGCCCAAGGCGCATCGGACGAGGTCACGGAGCTTGCCCATATGCTTCAGGCGCCCGTGGTCGGCTTCCGGCGCGGACGCGGCGTGCTCGATGCCCGCGATCCGTTGAGCGTCTCGTTCCCGCTGGCGCACGAATTGTGGGCGGAAGCCGATGTCGTGATCGGCATCGGCACCCGAATGCTCTACCCGCTGACGCAATGGGGCATCGACAAGGATCTGGCCATCATCCGGATTGATGCCGACCCGGAGGAAGGCCAGCGTTTTCACGTCCCGGCTGGCAATCTCGTCGGCGATTCAGCGCAGGTCCTGCGCAGCCTGCTCGACCACCTGCCGGCACACAATCGCAAGCGCCGCTCGCGCAAGGCGGAAATGCAGGAACGCTCGGCCAAGATGGCCAAGCGCCTCAATAAGTTGCGGCCACAGCTCGATTTCCTGGAGGTCATACGGGCCGAATTGCCGGAAGACGGCATTCTGGTCGACGAGGTCACCCAGATGGGCTTCGCTGCCCGGCTTGCCTTTCCGGTCTACAAACCGCGCACGTTCCTGTCCCCAGGCTACCAGGACAATCTCGGCTGGGGCTATGCCACCTCACTCGGCGCCCAGGACGCGCGACGCGACGTGCCGGTGGTCGCGATCTCCGGCGACGGCGGCTTCCTCTACACCGCCAATGAAATGGCGACCGCCATGCGCCACAAGATTCCGCTGGTGGTGGTGGTCTTTGCCGACGGCGCCTTCGGCAATGTCCGCCGCATCCAGCAGGAACATTACGGCGAACGGCTGATCGCCTGCGATCTTGCCAACCCGGATTTCGTCAAATTCGCCGAAAGTTTCGGTGCTGCGGCCGAGCGCGCCGAATCGCCCAAGGCTCTGCGGGCGGCGCTGCGGCGCGGCATTGCGCGGCGTGACGGGCCGACACTGATCGAAGTGCCGGTAGGCCCGATGCCGAGCCCCTGGGAATTTATCCACATGCCGAAGGTACGCGGCCTGTGACTGGCCGGCCGTCGCGACAAGAAGTGACCGCTGCGGTATCAATCGAAGGGTATTGCCCTCCCGAGTTCCGGGAACCACGCGCGCATTCCGGAACCGTCCACGCTTTCAGCATGATCCGGAAAAATTGCAGACTTTCCCGACCGGATCATGCGACAAATCAACATGTTGGATACTACCACCGATTTGACCTGAACCGAGCGCACGCTAAAGGATTTTATACGAGGCGATCGCTGAATTGCCGCGCGGAGTGGCATTACCCATCACGATGACACCGATTTCAAAAACCGAAGAACTTGCCGCGGTCTGCGAACGGCTAGCACGCCATGCCTTTGTCACTGTCGATACCGAATTTCTGCGCGAGTCGACCTACTATCCGCAGCTTTGCGTCTTACAGATGGCAAGCGAAGAGGACGCGGTCGTTGTCGATACGCTCGCGCCCGGGCTCGACCTATCGCCGTTCTTCGCCCTGATGGCAAATGAAAACGTCGTCAAGGTGTTTCATGCCGCGCGCCAGGACATCGAGATCATCTGGCATGACGCAAAGCTGGTACCGCATCCGTTGTTTGACACTCAGGTCGCCGCCATGGTGCTCGGCTATGGCGATTCCATCTCCTACGACCAGTTGGTCCAGCGCATAACCGGCGACACTCTCGACAAGTCTCACCGCTTCACCGACTGGACGCGGCGGCCCCTGAGCGACGCTCAACTCACCTATGCGGTCTCCGACGTCACGCACCTGCGTGACGTCTACAAAGTGCTGTCGGGCGAATTGGAAAGGCGCGGCCGCAGCGAATGGGTGACCGAGGAGATGAAGATCCTCACCTCACCCGACACCTACCGGCTCGACCCCGACTGCGCCTGGGAGCGCCTCAAGACGCGCGTGCGCAAGCCGAAGGAATTAGCCGTCTTGATGGAAATCGCGGCCTGGCGCGAACGCGAGGCGCAGACGCGCGACGTCCCGCGCGGCCGCGTGCTCAAGGACGAGGCGATTGCCGACATCGCGGTCCAGGCACCGATGACGGTGGATCGGCTGGCCGGCTTGCGCTCACTGCCAAAGGGATTCGAACGGTCGAAGTGGGGCCAATCAATCCTGGATGCGGTCAGCCGCGGTCTGGCGCGCGATCCAAAGAGCCTGCCGCGGATCGAGCGCAATCGTTCCGCACCGAACGGTCAGGCCACGGTCGAGCTTCTCAAAGTGTTGCTGCGCATGACGTCGGAGCGCCAGGGCGTCGCGGCCAAGGTGATCGCGACCGTCGACGATCTCGATCGCATCGCGGCTGACGACGACGCTGATGTTCCCGCGTTGAAGGGCTGGCGCCGCAAGCTGTTCGGCGAGCGCGCGCTCGCCCTCAAGCAGGGCAATCTGGCGCTGGCGATCGAAAAGGGCCGCGTCGTCGTTGTCGAACGCGACGCCGAACCAAAGCCAAATTAACCTGATCCCGCGACGATTTTCCGCGCCAGGCGCCGCTGGGCGCGCCACATCAGCAAGACACCGGCGACGGCCAGAGCAGCGATCCAACCCATCACAATCAGCGACCAGTTGAAGCGTCCAATCTGCAACGCATCGACACCCATCAGATAGACCGGGAAGTTGGTCGCGAAGTGCAGCGCGATGCCGGCCAGCGCTCCCGGCCAGAACGATTGGCCACGCGCCAACCGGACGAACAGCCAAGCCACGAACATTGCGTGCAGGAAACAGACTTCGACACGCTCAACGATGAAGCCGCCGAACATCCAGAACGGCAGGTCCGGATAATTCGGGCTGGTGATGACGGCGTGCGCGACGAACCAGATCTCGCCGAGACCAAAACCAAGTCCAACTGAAAGTGCGAGCGGAATGGCGTTTGCCGGCGCCAGCGCGCGACGGACCGTCTGAACCAGGAGCACCAGCCATTTTGCCGGTTCTTCGGTCAACGGCGCAGCCCACATCAGAGCGAGCGGCCACCAGAGTTCGGTGCCGAAAAGCGGCTGCAACGCCCCGACCAAGGGCAGCCGTACCAAATAAAACACCAGCGGCTGTATCGGCAGCATGACCAAAAACGCGATGACCAGCATGCGCCGGTCTGCCGTACGAGCGCTCCACCAGGCCGCCCCGCCGATCAGGCCCAGTGCAAGCATCGACGTAATGGCAGCCGCAATGAACAGGCCCATCCTCAGGTCCCCGGACGGCGCGGTCTATTCGGTCACCATGATAGGCTCGCGCCCGATCAGGCGCGCGAGTTGCCGCAGCCGCGCGAACACCCGGTCACCGGCGAGCGGCTTGAGCACATCGCCCAGGCGCAGCACCAGACGGCCGTGTTCGACAACCATCGGCGCCTTCGGCAACACGCCAGGCATCGCCGCCGAAATCAGATAGGCGACCCGCAATGTCGCGCCCAGGATGCGCGCGCGGTCGAGCAGCCGCGTGGAGGCGAGTTCCCGCAGGCGCGGCGACAATTCCTCGTCCACCAGGCCGACATGGCGGAAAAACACCGCGAGTGCGATAAAGGTCCGGCCGGGATGATCGACCGCAACGAATGTACCATTGGCGATAATGTTGATTGATTGTTCGCCGCGATAATCCGGATGTGCCCGCCAGCCGATATCGGCAAGCAGACAAGCAGCATGGCGCAAGCGCCGTTCCTCGGCGGTCTCGTCGAGACCGGAGCGCGCCATGAACCGGTCGGTCCATGCGATCAGTTCGTGGCCATGCGCGGGTGAGCGTGAGCGCAGCACGTTGAGTTCGTCCGCCGCCGTTATCAGCGGGTCCAGGTCCCGCTCTTTGTCCTTCAACAGCGTGTAAAGCAGGCCCTCGCGCACGCCGAGTGCCGAGATCACCACTTCCTTCGGACGCGCCAGACGTATCACATGGTCGAGCACCAGCGCGGCATAGGCCAGGAGCGGCCGACGGGCATCGGACACCACTTCGATTTGCGACAGCGTATCCGCATCGACCCGGTGCGCCAGCCGTGCGAATTCCAAAGCCTCCTTGGCAGGAATGGCATAGCCGTGCATGACATGCAGCGGATAGCCCTTCTGCCACATGTGCAGCCGCGCCAACGCGCGCCATGTGCCGCCGATGGCGTAGAATGTCCGGTCCTTGCCCTGCGTCAGCATCGGCAGGCCCGAAAGCGCCTTCTTGACGATCCGCTCGGCCTTCTTGATCGATTGCGAGGAGACGTCCTGCAACGCAAGACCTCCGAGCGCCAGGGTTTCGGCCGAGCGAATCCGCGCCGCGTGAACGTCCGTCAGTTCCAACGAGCCGCCGCCCAGATCCCCGACCAGGCCGTCCGGCCGGTGGAAGCCGGACACCACGCCGAAGGCGGCGAGCTTGGCTTCCCGCTTGCCGGAAAGAATGTCGACCTTTTGCCCGCAAACCTGTTCGGCTTCGGCCACGAACGCCTTGCCGTTGACCGCATCGCGGCAGGCCGCCGTCGCGATCACCATGGTGCGGCCGACCTGCATCTGGTCGCACAGCGCGCGAAACCGCCGCAGCGCGGCCAACGCCTTCTCCACGGCGTCGGCGGCCAGCAATTTGGTCGACTGGACCTCACGGCCGAGACCGCACAGTGCCTTTTCGTTGAAGATCGGGGTCGGCGCGCGGGTCAGCCCCTCATAGACCACCAGCCGCACGGAGTTTGACCCAATGTCGATCACCGCGGTCGGATGGCCGTGATTGATCCGGCCCTGCGCCGCGACCTCGGTCAAGGCGCGCAGGTCAGTCTTTTTGGAGCGTGCGCGTGAGGATGCGCGGTGAAGAGTCCTTGAGCGATTTGCCACGACCAGAAAGGCTCGGGTTCGTCATGAAGTACTTTTGGGCGTTGAAGGGTTCCTCGCCCGGCCCGGGTCTTATGCGCGTCGACGTGCCGTCCGGCAAGACCTCCCAACTCTGCTCGTTGTCGAGCAGGTTCGCGACAATGATCTGGTCGAGCACCTGTTCGTGCACCGTCGGATTGAGAATCGGGCAAAGGACCTCCACCCGCCGGTCGAGATTGCGCGGCATCATGTCGGCCGAGGAAATGTAGACTGCCGCCTTGGGATGCGGCAGCCCATGCCCGTTGCCAAAGCAGAACACCCGTCCGTGCTCCAGGAAACGTCCGACGATCGACTTGGCGCGGATGTTGTCGGAAAGCCCAGCGACCTCCGGCCGAAGACAGCAGATACCGCGGACAACAATGTCGATCGAAACACCGGCGATCGAAGCGTCATAGAGCGCGTCAATGATCTCCGGATCGACCAGCGAGTTCATCTTCATCCAGATCGCCGCCGGCCGGCCGGCCTTAGCGTGAGCGATCTCCTGCGCGATATGGTTGAGGATGTGAGGCCTCAGCGTCACCGGCGATACCGCCAGACGCTCAAGTGCAACCGGCTCGGCGTAGCCGGTGATAAAATTAAAGACCAATGCGACATCGCGTGCGATCACCGGATCGGCGGTAAAGAACGACAAGTCGGTATAGATGCGCGCCGTGACGGGATGGTAGTTGCCGGTGCCGACGTGCACGTAGGAGGCAAAGGCACCCGCCTCCCGGCGCACCGCCAGCGACAGCTTGGCGTGGGTTTTTAGTTCGATGAAGCCGAACACCACTTGCGCGCCGGCGCGTTCCAGATCGCGCGCCCAACGGATGTTGGCTTCCTCATCGAAGCGCGCTTTCAGTTCGACCAGCGCCGTGACCGACTTGCCCGCCTCCGCCGCTTCGATCAGCGCTTTGACGATTGGCGATTCCGCCGAGGTGCGATAGAGCGTCTGTTTGATGGCGACGACTTCGGGATCGCGCGCGGCCTGTTGCAGGAACTGCACCACGACGTCGAATGATTCATAAGGATGATGGACGATCAGGTCCTTTTGCCGGATCGCAGTGAAGCAGTCGCCGCCATGATCGCGAATCCGTTCGGGATGGCGCGGATTATACGGCACGAATTCCAGGTCGGGCCGATCGAGCCGAGTCAATTGCGATAGCTCGTTGAGCGCCAGCATGCCGTCAATCAGGAATGTCTCGTCATCACTGACTGAGAACGCGCGCTGGACGAAGCGCTGCAGTTCCGCCGGCATCGCCGCTTCCAGTTCGAGACGGATCACGACCCCGCGACGGCGCCGCTTCAATGCCGTCTCGAACAGCCGCACCAGATCCTCGGCCTCTTCCTCGATTTCAACTTCGGAATCCCGGATGACACGAAAGGTACCCTGCCCCTTGACCGTATAACCCGGAAACAACTGCGCGATGAACAGGCCGGTCACCTGCTCAATCGTGATGACACGGATCGTTCCGCCCTCATCGCTGGCCGGCAGCCGCACGAACCGGTCGATCTTGTTCGGCATGCGGATCAGAGCGTTCATCGCCTTGCCGTCGCGGCTGCGGACAAGCTGCAGCGCGATCGAAAAACCAAGATTGGGGATGAACGGAAATGGATGGGCGGGATCGATCGCGAGCGGCGTCAGCAGAGGAAAAATCCGGTCCAGGAAATGATCTTCCAGCCATTTTCGTTCGGCCTTGGTGACCCCGCCACCGTCGACCAGGACGACTCCGGCGGCCTTCAGCGCCGTGCACAATTCACTCCAGCGGTTCTGCTGGTCGCTTGCGAGCACCGCCACCGCCTCGCCGATTTGGACCAGTTGCTCGGCCGGCGTCAGTCCGTCCGGGCTGCGGGTTGCCACGCCGGCTTGTACCTGTCCCTTCAGGCCGGCAACCCGCACCATGAAGAATTCATCGAGGTTGTTGGCCGAAATCGACAGGAAGCGAACTTGCTCGAGCAGCGGGTGGGATTCGTTGGCCGCCTCCTCCAGAACTCGGCGGTTAAAATGCAACCAGGACAACTCCCGGTTGATAAACCGTTCAGGGCTGGACCGCAGGCTTTCCGCGGCAGCATCCAGCACCGCCGGTTCATGCCCATTTCCTTCGGGAAATACAATAAGTTGCGCGTGATCGTTCATGATTGATTCAAACTCATTTGGCAGTGTCGCTCATAATCCTGAAACAATCGTGACCGCTCGCCAGGCACAAATGCCCGATTCCCTTTGACCGCCAACTGGGTTTATGGCCGGCGCAATATTTCAGCTGCCAGCGTCCGCGTCACCGGCCGCTTCCGGCTGATCGCTTCGCGATCAAGCAGGTCCACGATCGCGCGCGCCGCCTTGAATGACCGCTCAATGTGGGTCGACAGATAGGTGATCAATGCCTCATCGACCGCGATCTGCCGATCGGCGAACAACTTTATCAGCACCCCGCGCAGGATCAAATCATCAGGTGGTGACAGCACGACAACCGGCAGCGCCTTCAAGCGTGAGGCCAGGTCACGGAGCGCGACGGTCCATCCGGCCGGCGCCGAACGCGCCGTCACCAACAGCGCGGCGTCCTCTTCACGCGCCAAATTCAGCAGATGGAACAAAGTCCGCTCATCGAATTCCCCGGCGGTAAGATCCTCCAGAACCATCGCGCCAGACTGCAACGCCGCGGGCAGATCGGCCTCGCCAAGCGCCTGCGCGGGCAGAACCGATGCGCCGGCATGAGCCGCCCAGATCGCCGCAAGATGGCTTTTACCGGATCCTTCTGAACCTGCCAGCACCACCTGCCGTGCAGGCCAGTCCGGCCAGCTTTCCACCAGCGCAAGTCCGGCCGCATTTGAAGATCCCGCAAGAAAGTCCTCACGGGCAAAGCTTGCAGCGTGGCCGAGAGAGAGTGTCAATTGGCGCGGTTGGGCCGGCCCTGTCATGGCATCGTGCCCTGCTTCCAAAGTTCGTGAACCATCGCCGCACTCTCCGATACCAACTTCGGCAGCACTAAAGCATTTCCAGGCGAAGTGGAAACCGGCTCGTCGCCCGGAAATGCAACAAAACAAAGAAATAGAGTGCTTTCATGATTCGACTTAAATTGAGAGTGCTCTAATCCGGTTCCCCGCCGGTATAGAGCGGGCTTGCCAGATATTGCCGGAGCGCGAAGCGTAACAAGACCGCAACGACCGCCGCCAACGGCACGGCCAACATCAGTCCGACGAAACCGAACAAGTACCCGAACGCAAACAACGCAAAGATCAGCCAAACCGGATGCAGACCGACGCTGTGCCCGACCAGCTTGGGCGACAGCACATTGCCCTCCACGAACTGACCAAACATGAAAATACCAAACACCAGCAGAATCCGCCCCCAATCGGGCCAGAACTGGGCAACCGCCACCCCGACCGACAACACCAGTCCGGTCATCGAGCCGACGTAGGGAATGAAGGTGATGATTCCAGAGATAACGCCGATCAACAGGCCAAAATTCAGGCCGGCGAGCGTCAGCGCGATCGCATAAAACGAGCCGAGAATGAGGCAGACTGCCGATTGGCCGCGCACGAAACCCGAGATCGCATGATCCATTTCGCGCGCAAGTTCATGGACCGTCTCGCGATAAGGCAGCGGCACACAGCTGTTGACGGTCGCAATCATGCGATGCCAATCGACGATTAGGTAAAAGGCGACGACCGGCGTCACCACCATCAATGAAAACACTGAGATCACGGCCTGCCCGCCGGACCATAACGACTGCAGGAACTCCGCCAGCCACGTCGCGCCTTGCGCCACCAGGCCGCCGACCGATTGATCGCCGGCAATGACGCCTTCGCCGATCAGCTTGCGCAGCCAGGGAAGGCCGGGATCGGACAGCAGCTTCTGCACCCGCCCGACATAACCCGGAATATTCTCGACAAAGGCGGCAAGCTGCGCGCCGATCAGCGGCGCCATGATCATCAACAGCAGCACAAAGGCCAAAACGAACACGCCGATCACCACCAGCGCGGCCACGGTGCGATGAAGCCCCAATCGTTGCAGCCGGTCGGCGACAGGATTGAGGAAATAAGCAAGCGTCATGCCCGCCACGAACGGCAGCAATATTCCACCGAGCAACCACAGCAGCACGACCACCGCGACGAGCGCTGCGGCCCAGAACACCACTTGCCGCCGGATGTCGATCGTCATGGCGTCACCGGGCTCCCTACGTTGGCGCACCGGCCCGGTTCCTATTTGCCGGATTCGGCAGCATTCATGTGGCGCACCCACTCGGCAACATAGCAACCGGCCGAGAGCACGGTCAAAAGCGCAACCAGCAGCATCAGACCGCCGACGACCATTGGGATATCGAGATCATAGGCCATCACGCCCAGCACCAGTCCCGCGAACAGGATTTGCGCCACTGTATTGAGTTTGGACACCATGACCGGGCGGATCGCGATCGGCTTTCCGACAACCCACGACAGCATGACCGCGGCGACGATCATGATATCGCGGGATACCACCAGGATAACGATCCAGCGCGGCACCGCTTCGGTAATCCCGAGCGTGACATAGATCGACACGATCAGGGCCTTGTCGGCCAGCGGATCGAGATAGGCGCCAAGCTCGCTCGCCATCCCGAAATGTTTGGCTAGAAAGCCGTCAATGGCGTCTGTCACCCCGGCCAACAAGAACAGCACGAACGCAAACATCAACTGATCGGCGGCGATCGCCCAGACCATCAGCGGGATCGCCAGGATGCGCGCGGTGGTGATGAGGTTGGGAATATTCAAAGGGTGCGCCCCGGCTCAGCGCAGCGCCAGCCGGCCACCCCGCCGACGCTTTTCTTGTTTGGAGCCTCAGTATAGCCGCCATCCGGCCATTGCACAGGGTTCGATTCCAACGTACCACGCCCTCGGATTCTTATCGATTGGCCCGCGCATAGCCGAGGATAGCCATGGCACACAAGGGGCCCGGCCTCACCTATGCCGATGCCGGCGTCGACATCGATGCCGGCAACCGCATGGTCGAGTTGATCAAGCCCCTGGTGCGGGCGACGGCGCGGCCGGGAGCGCTGGCCGAGATCGGCGGGTTCGGCGGCGTTTTCGACCTCAAGCAGGCCGGCTTTACCGACCCAGTCCTGGTCGCGGCCACCGATGGCGTCGGCACCAAGGTCAAAATCGCGGTCGAGACCGGCCGGCACACCACGATCGGCATCGATCTTGTGGCGATGTCGGTCAACGATCTGGTCGTCCAGGGCGCCGAGCCGCTGTTTTTTCTGGACTACTTTGCCTGTGGAAAATTGAACCCGGCGATCGGTGCCGACATTGTCGCCGGTATCGCGCAGGGCTGCCGCCAAGCCGGCTGCGCGCTGATCGGCGGCGAAACCGCGGAAATGCCGGGCGTCTATCAAGGCGACGATTACGATCTCGCCGGCTTCGCCGTCGGCGCCGCCAACCGGCAGGAGTTGCTGCCGCGCCCCGATATCACCGCCGGCGATGTCCTGCTCGGAATGGCCTCATCCGGCGTTCATTCCAACGGCTACTCGTTGGTGCGACAAGTCGTTGCGACCTCCGGTCTGCGTTTCGATTCGCCGGCACCGTTCGCCGCCGGTCGCCAATTGGGCGAGGCACTGCTGGAGCCGACCCGCATCTATGTGAAGCCGTGTCTCGCGGCCTTGCGTGAGACCGGGGCCATCAAGGGCCTGGCGCATATCACCGGCGGCGGGTTCCCCGACAACATTCCGCGCGTTCTTCCCGATGATTGCGCCGTCGTGGTCGACCTCGCGCAAGTGCCGCTCCTGTCGGTTTTCGAATGGCTTGCTGGAACCGGAAATGTCGCCGAGAGCGAAATGCTGCGCACCTTCAACTGCGGCATCGGCATGATCGCGATCGTCGCGGCCGAAGCGGCCGACAAAGTTGCTACCGTGCTTGCGCGCGAAGGCGAAACCGTCGTGCGCCTGGGCGACGTGGTGCCGGCGTCCGAAGGCACTTCGCGGGTGCGATACTCCGGGCATCTCAAGATCGTGGGATAGCGCCATGGCCCGCAAGCGCGTTGCAGTGCTGATCTCGGGCCGCGGTTCCAACATGCGGACGTTGATGAACGCGGCCAGCGGCCCGGCGTTTCCCGCCGAGATCGCGCTCGTTGTCACCAATCGGCCGGACGCGCAGGGATTGGCCCATGCACAGGCTTCCGGCATTGCGACGGCAGTGGTCGACCACAAGTCGTTTGGCCGCGATCGCGAGGCCTTCGAGCACGCGATGCACGTGGAACTCGCCCGGCACGGTATCGAGATCGTGTGCCTGGCCGGCTTCATGCGAGTATTGACGCCGTGGTTCGTGCTGCAATGGCCGCAGCGCATCCTCAACGTCCACCCTGCCCTGCTGCCGTCGTTCAAAGGCCTCGATACCCATGCCCGCGCGCTTGCCGACGGCGTCAAGCTTCACGGTGCGACCGTGCATTTCGTCGTGCCGGAACTCGATTCTGGTCCGATCCTCGTTCAAGGCGCGGTGCCGGTTCACGACGACGATACCGCCGACACGCTAGCCGCGCGGGTCTTGACGGTCGAACATCGGATCTATCCCTGGGCACTGCGGCTCTTGGCGGAGGATCGCGTGACTGTTGAGAACGGCGCATGCCGCATCGCCGGAATCGCGGACCAGGACACGATGCTGATCGCCCCACCCATAATCGATTGAACGCCGCAGGCAAATCAACACAAAGCGGATCAAGGAAATTAAATCGATTTACAATCCGCCCACGCGCGCATTACCGCGGGTGAATATGACCCGGGTGATGCGGATATTTGATTGATCACATTGTGTTTGATCGCATTATAGTTGATCGCGTTGTCGAACGGCGAACCGGCCGCGCTTCGCCGGACAATGCTCCAAATTGACGACCGTTGGCCGGCGCCGTCGACACCTGCCGCGTTCCGAAACCTTGGAGGATTACTCCCATGCCGAATTCAATCTCATCATCGGGCCGGCCAATGCGACGCCAAGAAAATGCCTCGGCTTTCAAACACCCGCAGAAATTTTCCGCCGCTTGACCCGCAATCTCCGTTGCACTTGATTTGTGAATCCACCTGCAACTTTTCCGGATCACACTCTATACGTCATCTTCCACAGGGCGTCGTCGCCGCGAAAGGTAATAGCCCAGCCCAACCACCAAGATCGCCCCGGCCGCCGCTGCCCAATAGTGCAGATGTTCCAGGACCGACGGCGCGATCCAAGCCAACAGCGCGGAATCCTTGATCATAATATCGCCGGCGACCCAACCGAGCAGACCTGCTCCGGCCCAAACCAGGATTGGAAAGCGATCCAGCAGCTTCATCAGCAACGCACTGCCGGCGACGATCAGCGGAACCGAAGTTGCGAGGCCGAATATGATGAGGGTCGACTTGATGAGGCCCGCGTGCAGCATGTCGACGCGCTCGGCGGCGGTCTCCGCCGCGGCCGCGATCGCTATCACATTGTCCAGGCTCATCACGATGTCGGCGATCGCGACGATACGCACCGCTCGCCAGAGATTTTCCGCCGCTTCGACCTTGCCGTCACCTTCGGTGTCCTCCGGGACGACCAGCTTGATCGCGACCCACAACAGAAGAATGCCGCCAATCAGCTTCAGATACGGATAGCCCATCGCCTGGGCGACCACGAGCGTGAAGAAGACGCGCAGCAGCACTGCGACACCGGCACCGAGAATCATGCCCCAAAGCCGCTGCCGGGGCGGCAGCAAGCGGCAAGCCAGCGCAATGACGACCGCGTTGTCGCCGGACAGAATGATGTTGATCCCGATGATCTGACCGGCAGCAATCCAGAATGCCGGATGGATCAAATTGGTCCAGAGCGCTTCCACCTACATCCCCCGTCGTTGCGACGTCGACGTTTCGCCGCTTCTTTTCCGTGGCGTCGCATTGCGATCGATGGCTTCACGCCGATCCGCCCACGCAGCTTACCAAGAATAGCTAACCGGCAAAGCGCGCGCGCGTCACGGCAGGCGAAATGACCTTTGATGCCATCGTTGGTAGCGCGACACTGCTCCCCTAGCCGACGATCTCGTTTCCGGCAAAAAACTGCGCAATCTCCTTGGCCGCGGTATCAGCGGCATCGGAACCATGGACTGAATTTTCCCCGATCGACTTGGCGTGGACCTTCCGAATCGTACCAGGCGCCGCCTTCGCGGGGTCAGTCGCTCCCATGATCTCGCGATACTTGACGATGGCATTATCGCCTTCGAGCACCTGGACCACGACCGGCCCGGAAGTCATGAAATCAACGAGTTCGCCGAAGAATGGCCGCTCGCGGTGCACCGCATAAAACGTCTCCGCCTGTTCGCGGGTAATCCGAACACGCTTCTGCGCAATGATGCGCAGGCCGGCCTGTTCGATCATGGCGTTGACGGCGCCGGTTAGATTGCGAGCCGTTGCGTCCGGCTTGATGATCGAAAAGGTACACTCGATCGCCATTGAAACTGTCCATTCTTTGAGGGAAGAAGTCGCGGATCGCCGCGGCTTATAGCGAGCGGTCCCGAGCCCGGCAAGCCTCGCGGCCGGGCTGCCCGGTCCGCCACACCGGCATTGTCCTTTGAACCACCCGAAGCTCCGGCACGACAACCACCGCAGATGGGGATTCACACCCAACCCCCAGGAGGTTGTTCATGTTCCGCAAGTCCATCTTCGCCATCGCCGCCATCGGCACCGTCGCAGCCGCAGCCATCGCCCCCACATCCGCGTCCGCCTACTACAAGGGCAAGAACCACTGGCACGGCTACGGTTCCGGCGTCTCGATTTATGCCCATTATAATTACGGTTACCGGCCGCATTGCTGGCTGAAAAAGCGCTGGATCAAGACCTATTACGGTCCCCGCCTATCGTGGGTCCAAGTCTGCCGACGCTACTACTAAGAACGGCTGCCGGTAGCAGTAACGGGCCGAAGCCCCGCCTCGCATTCCGCGGCGGGGCTTTACGCTTATGCAGCGCGCCGAAGTGCCGGCGCAGGTTTGTCGTCGGCCAACCCTTCTGCAAAACCATCCAAAACCCAGCGTTCCCGCCAATCGGCCGGATAAAACACAGCCATCCGTCGTCGATTCCTGGTCGACAAACCGAAATGCTTCACGGCGAAGTGATCTAGATCAAGGCATCCTCGCGGGTCTCAGACCAGTCTCCCAACCTGTTCGGTTGGCGTGAGGATGTCGTGCCACGGGGGTGCTCGGCATCTGATCCCGACGCGGGCGGTCCCACAAGGGCCGCCCGCACTTTTTTCTGCGGGGCGCCGACCGGCTTCCGATAACGGCAAGACCAAGCGAGGGATTGCCTCGCGCCAAGGCGTCGGCCAAAAAGCGCCCCATGCTCGTTATCGATGACCTCACAGTCCGCGTTGCCGGCAAGCTGCTGCTCGACGGCGCAAGCGCCCGCATTCCCGCCAATGCGCGCGTCGGGCTGGTCGGCCGCAATGGCACAGGGAAAACCAGCCTGTTCCGCGTCATGACCGGCGAACTTGGCGCCGAACACGGTTCGATCGAGATACCAGCGCGCGCCAGTATCGGACGATTGTCGCAGGAGGCGCCGGACGGTCCCACCCCGCTCATGGATGTCGTGCTCGCCGCCGATCAGGAGCGCTCGCGACTGCTCACTGCCGCCGAAAGTGAAACCGACCCGCACCGCATCGCCGAGATCCAGACCCGGCTTGCAGACATCGGCGCCCATGCTGCGCCGGCCCGCGCGGCGGCAATCCTCTCCGGCCTGGGATTTTCGCACGCCGACCAGCAACGCCCATGCGCGGAATTTTCCGGCGGCTGGCGCATGCGGGTCGCGCTCGCTGCAACATTGTTTGCCCAGCCGGACATTTTGCTGCTCGACGAGCCGACCAACTTTCTGGATCTTGAAGGCACGCTGTGGCTCGAGGACCACCTCGCTCACTATCCTCACACCGTGATCGTGATCAGCCACGATCGCGACCTGCTCGACAATTCGGTGGACTGGATCCTGCATCTCGACCGCATGAAGCTGACGCTCTACCGCGGCGGCTATACCGCGTTCGATCGCCAGCGCCGCGAACGTCAGGCACTCGACCTCAAGCTCGCCAGGAGCCAGGAGGCCCATCGCCGGCGCCTGACAGCCTTTGTCGATCGGTTTCGCGCGAAGGCCACCAAGGCCCGCCAGGCCCAGTCGCGTTTGAAGATGCTCGCCAAGCTCGAGCCGATTGCAGCCTTTGTCGACCAGGACGTCCGGCCTTTCGAATTCTCGCCGCCGGCGAAGACGCTCTCGCCGCCGATCGTCGCACTCGACGACGTCAGTGTCGGATATGAGCCGGACAGACCGATCCTCAAACGGCTGCGCCTGCGGATCGACGATGACGACCGCATCGCGCTGTTGGGCGCCAACGGCAACGGCAAGTCGACATTGGTCAAGTTGATCGCCGATCGTTTGGCGCCGATGCAAGGCAAGGTCACGCGCGCCCAGAAACTCGACATCGCCTATTTCGCGCAGCATCAGCTCGACGAATTAAATCCGGCGGGAAGCGCCTATGACCACCTGCGCAAGCTGATGCCGGATGCGCCGGAAGCGAGCGTGCGCGCTCGTGCCGGTGCCATCGGCTTTTCAGGACAGGCCGCCGATACGCCGGTCGCCAACCTGTCCGGCGGCGAGAAGGCTCGCCTCATGCTGGGGCTTGCGACCCAGGGCGGTCCGCAACTCATCATTCTCGACGAGCCGACCAACCATCTCGACATCGATAGCCGCGCCGCTCTCATCGAAGCGATCAACGACTATGCCGGCGCGGTCGTGCTGGTGTCACACGACCGCTATCTGATCGAAGCCTGTGCCGACCGGCTATGGCTGGTCAGCGACGGCCAGGTGGCGCCATTCGATGGCGATCTCGACGAATATCAGCGCATCGTCTTGTCGGATGCCTCGCGTGCGGATGCCGCCGAGTCGAATGATCGCACGCGCGAGTCCCACAGCAGCCGTGCGGAAATCCGCCGCGCCGCCGCGGAGAAGCGCATCGAGCTTGCGCCGATGCGCAAACGCATCACCGTCGCCGAAGCCGCGATGACCAAACTCAATCAGGAGATCGCGAAAATCGACGCCGCACTCGCGGATGCCGAACTGTTCGGCCGCGATCCGGCGCGCGCCGCAAGGCTTGCAAAGTCGCGTGCGGATGCCGCGCGCGGGCTCGCGAATGCCGAAGAAGATTGGCTCGAAGCCAGTGCCGCCTACGAGGCAGCGACGTCGTGATCGCAGTCTGCCAGCGGCAGCGCAATTAGGTCCGAGCCCGCCGCTTCTTCTGCGGTTTTGTCGCCGCCGGCGGCTCGGGAACCCGCTCCATTGAGATCAGGCGGCCCGACACAAAGCGATAGGTGCCTGGTCGAGGCCCCTGAATGTAGGTCAATTCGACCGCCCGCTCGCCCCGGTCGTTGGCGCCGATCCGCGGCGCAACGACCGGTCCCAGGCGTTTGACCACGTCGCATTCCGTCATGCCGAGACCGACGCCTGAGAACGCGACCGGTGCGGCGGCGCCTGGGGCGCCGGCCGGTCCGGCAAGGGGAACAGGCGCGCCTGGCGAGCGCGCTGCCGAAGGTGCGACCGGATCAAGCGGCGATGGTGCATCGGCGGATACCACGGCCGGTCCAGCCGACATTCCGACACACGAACCGTCGGGCCCGATCAAATCCGCCGGCGTCACCTTGCGATCGAATGTCGATCCCTGGTTTGAAACGTTGGTCATCCAGGACGGGCCGGAAAAGAAGTCCGACGGCAACGGCGCCAGATTGAAGTCCCGAAGATCGACATCACCGCCGCAGCCGCCGAGCCCGGCGGCCAGAACCGCGCCGATCAGCCATTTCTGAATTCTTGGCAAGTGCTGCACCGCAATGTCCCGACTTGATACTTCATTTGGACGCGCGTGCGACCTAACGAACAGTTTGCGTCACCATCATGGCCGGGATCAACAGCGATTTAGCCCATATGGTTCAATAGTTGCGGACGATTTGGCGTATCGGTGTCCGGCCACTCAGGCCTTTTTCACCCACCGTCCGCGATCGTCCGGCTGCCAATAGGTAACGCCAAAGCCTTTGCGCTTGGCGTCGCCCCACTGTGACCGTGCCGCGTCGACCGCGTCTTCGTCGTCACCATCGAACAGAAGCACGATGCGCTCATAGTGATCGGCATCGGACGGTACCGGCGCCCCATCGATCAGAAACCGGACCGAGGCCTGATTGGGGTTGCTGTCATCGATCGTGATGAGGATCGGCTGCTCGCTGGCCTTAACTTCGCGCCAGGTACCATGCGGCAGAAAGCTATCGTCGCGGTAGCTCCACAAATGCGCGTCAATCGCTTCGGCCCGCTCCTCCGACGAGGCCTGGACAACCGCTCTCCAGCCGCGGTCCAGCGACTTTTCAAGCAGCGCCGGCAGCACCTTTTCGATCGGCTGGCGCTGGAGATGGTAGAACAGAACCTCGGTCATCACCCGTCCGACAAACAAATCCCGGCTTTACGGCGCGCGGCTATTTTTCATAGTACTCCGCGACCAATCGATCGAGCAGTTGGACGCCGTAGCCGGACGCCCAGCCGCGGCTTGTGTCGGATTGTGGTGAGCCGAAACCGGTCCCGGCAATATCCAGATGCACCCAGGGTGTCTTGCCGACAAAACGCTGAACGAATTGTGCGCCGGTAATCGCACCACCCCAGCGGCCGCCGGTGTTCTTCACGTCAGCAAATTTGGAATCGATCAGCTTGTCGTATTCAGGCCCGAGCGGCATGCGCCAAACCTTGTCGCCGGTTTCGAGACCCACGTTGGTCAAACGCTCGGCGAGTTCGTCGTCATTCGCGAACATGCCGGCATATTCGTGCCCGAGCGCGACAATGATCGCGCCGGTCAGTGTCGCCAGATCGATCATGAATTTCGGTTTGTACTTGGTGTTGACGTAATGAAGCACGTCCGCCAGCACCAGCCGGCCCTCGGCATCGGTGTTGATCACCTCAATAGTCTGGCCGGACATCGACGTGACGATATCGCCCGGACGTTGCGCCATGCCGTCCGGCATGTTTTCCACCACACCGATACAGCCGATCGCGTTGACCTTGGCCTTGCGCGCCGCCAGCGCATGCATGAGCCCGACAATGCAGGCCGCACCCGCCATATCGCCCTTCATGTCCTCCATGCCGGCCGCCGGCTTGATCGAAATGCCACCGGTGTCGAAACACACGCCCTTGCCGATGAAGGCCAGCGGCGCTTCGCTCCTTTTGCCGCCATCCCATCGCATGACAACGACGCGGCTTTCGTGCATCGATCCCTGGCCGACGCCGAGCAGCGCGTGCATCTTGAGTTTCTTCATCGCCTTAACGTCCAGGACGTCAACCTTGATGCCGAGCTTTTTCAGTTCCGCCGCGCGGCGCGCGAACTCGACCGGGTAAAGCACGTTGGCCGGCTCGTTAACCAGATCGCGCGCCATCACGACGCCGTCGGCGACCGGCAGACGCCGCGCCCAAGCCTTGCGGGTCGCCGCGACATCGGCCACCGCGACGGTCACCACGGCGCTTTTGCGACGCTCTTCGTTTTCCTTGCGCTTGGTCTTGTAGCGATCGAACGAATAGGCACGCAGTTGCGCGCCAAAGGCGACGTCGGCCGCCTGCTCTGCCGTCATGGCGCCCCCCGGAAGCTCGGCCAGAATGGTCGCGGCGTCAGCGGATTTCGGAATCCGCCCCATGGCCGCGCCGCCGGTATTCGCCAGATCGGGTCCCTTTAAATTCTTCTCTGCCCCAATCCCGACCACGATCAGCCGCGGCACCTTCAGTTTTGTCGGTGCGACGATATCGAGTGCTGATCCGCGCTTGCCCGTGAACCGATCGGCCGCCGCCGCTCGCTTGACCAGATCGCCACTCGGCGCGAGAACCTTGCGCGTTTCGGGGCCAAACTTGAGGTCATCGTCGCAAAATACGACCAAAACGTCCTTGGCAGGCGGGGAAATGGGGCTGAACTCGAGCTTTATGGGGCTCGTCATGGCGTTATCTTCCTCTACGGCAAAACACGAAACGGTGGCGGCCGGCGCACCCAACTGATGCCGGTCGGTGTCCGATATGCCTGCAGCGGACTGAGCTTGCAAATCTTCCGGCCGAAATCGCCGTGGATTTCCAACCGGACACGCACCGCTCTGCGTCCATAAAACCGCAAATCATCACAAAGCGGCCGAGACGGGACCGTAATCCGGCACCATGGCGACCGCCGTCCTTAACGATTTATTGTGCATATTCAACATGTTTGCCTTCGCGAAGCCATTTTGTGGAGCGAACAAGAGTATGAAGGACTTGGGGATTGATTAGCCGGGACTGCGGTGTTGGGTAGGGGTACCCGATGCCAATGCGATCTGCGGCCGATATCGGGGACAGTTCCGCCGGATGGGGTCGATCGGCCGCTATATTTTCCGTACGACGTTCGGGGCATTTGTAATGATCCTCGGCAGCCTGACGGCTGTCATTTGGGTCACCCAGGCGTTGCGCGAAATTGATCTGATGACGACGCAGGGTCAGACGATCCTGATCTTCATCGGAATCACTCTGCTTATTATTCCGCTGCTTATTCTTCTGATTGCGCCGATCGCATTGGTGATCGCGGTATCGCACGTTTTGAACAAGCTCAGCACCAATTCGGAGATCATCGTGATGAACGCCGCCGGCATGTCGCCGTGGCGGATGTTCCGCGCATTTCTCGCGGTCAGCATACTGGTGTCGGTGCTTGTGGCGCTCATCAGCGCTTATCTGGCGCCGAAAGGCATGCGCGAACTGCGCAGTTGGGCGACCGACATACGTGCTGACATCGTGACCAATCTCGTCAAGCCGGGCCGTTTCATCCGCATCGAGCGCGGTCTGATGCTTCATGTCCGCGAACGCCGACCGGACGGCGAACTGCTGGGCATTTTCGTCGACGATTCCCGCGACCCGAAGGAACGCTCGACCTTTCTCGCGCAGCGTGGCGGCATTTTGGAAAATGACCGCGGTACGTTCCTGGTGCTCGAAAACGGCAACGTGCAACGCCATAGTCGTGGCCAGCGCGACCCGACGATCGTGACGTTTGAGCGATACGCTTTTGACCTGTCGCAATTCGCACTCCCGCAAAATGTCAGTTTCTCAGTGCGGGAACGCTACCTCTGGGAGCTGATCAACCCCGATCCCAAGGACCCGGTTCTGTCCAAGCGCCCCGAACACGTGCGCGCGGAACTCGCCGACCGGCTCGCGGCCCCGCTCTACCCGATCGCGTTTGTCATCATCGCCTTTGCCTATCTCGGCGCGCCACGCACCACGCGCCAGAGCAGGGCGATGTCAATCGTCGGCGCCATCCTGGCAGTCACCGGGCTGCGTTTGATCGGCTTTGCCAGCATCGTCACTGGCGTGATCCATCCGGCCTTACTGGCTTTGCCCTTCGTCACCATCTTGGCCACTTCGATTTTCGGCATCTGGGTCATATCGCGCGGCGTGATCCTCGAACCGCCGGCGTTCATCTCCAATATCATTTCCGCTATCACGCAGCGCTTCACGCGCCGCGCGGCGCCGGCGTGAGGGCGCCATGGCGGTCACCAGAACGCTCAGCCGCTATATCGCCAAACGCTATTTGGGCGAGCTCGCGGTCGTGTTCGTGGGCATGTTCCTGCTCGTCTCACTGGTCGACTTCGTCGAAATGATGCGCCGCGCCGGCAATCAGCAGGATGTCTCGGTTCTGACCGTCGCGCAGATATCGCTCTTCCGCATCCCGCAACTTATGGAGCGCGTGCTGCCCTTTACCGTTCTGGTCAGCACCATGTCCTGCTACCTGAACCTGTCCCGACGTCTTGAACTTGTTGTCGCCCGCTCGGCCGGCCTGTCGGTCTGGCAGATTATCGCGCCGGCCGTCATTGCCGCCTTCGCGGTCGGGGTCGTCGCGACGACGCTGTACAATCCGATGTCGGCAACGCTCCAGGAGCAGTCGAAAAAGCTCGAATTCGACGCCTTCGGAATGCGTAAGGGCGCACAGCGCCGTTCAAGCGGAGGATTTTGGCTCAACCAGCGCAGCATCGACGGTCATTCCATCGTCAACGCCCGCACGAGCACCGAGCAAGGGTTGAAACTCGGCGACGTAACAATTTTTACCTTCAACACCGACGGCCAATTCAAGAATCGAATCGAAGCAAGCTCCGCTGCCTTGGAAGCCGGCCATTGGCGGCTGAAGCAGGCCCGGGTCATCGCCCATGGGGTCGCCCCCAAGGACCAGGATACGATGTTATTGAAGACGAACCTGACCCGTGAACAGGTCCGCGAAAGCTTTGCGACGCCAAAATCAGTTCCGTTCTGGGAGCTCCCTTCGTATATCAAAATAGCCGAGAATGCAGGCCTGGGTGCAGCGCAATATCGATTGCAGTATCAGAAGCTGATTACTCAGCCAATTCTATTGGTTGCAATGGTTCTTCTGGCGGCTGCCGTAAGCCTGCGATTTTTCAGGTTTGGCGGCGTGCAAAAGATGGTTTTGGGTGGCGTCGCTGCCGGCTTTCTGGTTTATGTTTTATCCAAGGTCACCGAGGACTTGAGCAAGGTCGGGCTGCTGAGCGCGGTCGCGGCGGCGTGGTTTCCTGTGGTAGTTGGTGGACTGACAGGGTTGGTTGTGTTGCTTTACCAGGAGGACGGGTGATGGCGACGTCGACCACCACACGTCCGTTATTGTTGCGACGTTCCAAACCTGGACGCGTGATCGCCGTAGTGATCGCGGCTGCCTTCGGTATGGCGCAATGGTTTGATGCCGCGCCTGCGTTTGGGCAGGCAGCTCCGCAACTGACATTTCCGAAACGTCCGAAAACGGGTGGAAAATCCCGCTCCGCTACATCGTTGCTGCAACCGCAAAAGCAGAAGAAGTCAGACGAGCAGATGCTCGTTCAGGCCGACGAAATCCAATACGACTACAATAACGAACGGGTCCTGGCCGTCGGCAACGTCCAGATCTATTACTCCGGCACGACCATCGAGGCTGACAAGGTCATCTATGACCAGAAGACAAAGCGTCTGCGCGCCGAAGGCAATGTGCGGATGCGCGAACCGGACGGCAGGATCACATACGGCGAAATTATCGATCTGACCGACGATTATCGCGACGGGTTTGTCAATTCCCTGCGGGTCGAGACCGCCGATCAGACCCATTTGGCCGCCCGGCGCTCGGTGCGAACCGGCGGCAACTACACCGTGTTCGAAAGCGGCGTTTATACCGCCTGCGCGCCGTGCAAGGACAATCCGAAAAAGCCGCCTCTGTGGCAGATCCGTGCAGCACGCATCATCCACAATCAGGAGCAGAAGGTCGTCTATTTCGAAGACGCGCGCCTTGAATTTTTCGGGCTGCCGATCGCCTACCTACCCTACTTCTCGGCACCCGACCCCACCGTCAAGCGCAAGAGCGGCGTCCTAATGCCGTCGTTCTCATCCAGTACCAAATACGGATTTGCCGTTGAGGTCCCGATCTATTGGGCGCTCGCGCCGGACTACGACTTCACCTTGACGCCCAAGATCACCACCAAGCAGGGCCCGCTGCTGGAGGCGGAATGGCGCCAGCGACTGGTCAACGGCTCCTATACCATTCGTGCCGCAGGCATCTTCCAGCTCGACAAGGATGTCTTCCTGCGAGACGGGCAACCGCCGACACCGGGCTACCGCGACTGGCGCGGCAGCATCGAAACCTCGGGACGGTTCAATATCACCGATAAGTGGTCGTGGGGCTGGGACGGCACGCTGCTGTCGGACCGCACCTTCTGGCAGGACTACTCGCTCGGCAAGTTCGCGATCAAGAATGATCCGCTCCGCACCAATCCGACCGAAGCGGTCTCGCAGATCTTCATCGTGGGACGCGGCGAACGATCGTATTTCGATGCGCGCATGATCAGCTATTACGGCCTGTCGGAATTCGACGTTCAAAGCGAAATTCCGTTGATCCATCCGGTCGTCGATTACGCCTATGTCTTCAAGCAGCCGGTCTTCGGCGGCGAACTTGGCTATAACATCAACTTCACCAGTCTTTCCCGGCAGGACGCAAGCTTCAACCCAATCACGCCGACGGCGGCGATCAACGGAACCTGTGGTCCGCAGACGGCCGATCCGGCGGTGAAAAATCCGAGCAACTGTCTGCTGCGCGGTATTCCTGGCAGCTATACCCGCCTGTCTGCCGAAGCGAACTGGCGCACCTCGATCATCGATTCATATGGGCAGGTCTTTACGCCGTTCTTACAAGTCCGCGGCGCGGTCGCGAACGTCAACATCAATTCGCAAGCCGGCGTGTCCAACTTCATCACTCCTGGCGACCACAATGTCGCTCGTTTCATGCCGACGGCGGGTCTGGAATACCGATATCCCTTCATCAGCGTGCATTCCTGGGGCACGCAGACTATCGAGCCGATTGCTCAGATCATTGTCCGTCCAAACGAGACAGCAATCGGCAGCCTCCCGAACGAGGATGCGCAGAGCCTGGTGTTCGACGCGACCAACCTGTTTCAGGTCAGCAAATTCTCGGGCTGGGACCGGGTTGAGGGTGGCGGACGCGCCAATCTGGGCGTCAAATACACTGCCCAGTTCAACCAGGGCGGCTTCTTCAACTTCCTGTTCGGCCAGTCCTATCAATTGTTCGGCCTGAACTCCTACACCGTCGGTGGAACGACCAATACCGGTCTTGACAGCGGCCTCGACACAGCCCGTTCCGACTATGTCGCGATGGCTTCGTTCCAGCCCAACAGCACATATGCGGTGACCGCGCGGTTCCGACTGGACGAACGTACGGCCGACGTCCGCCGGTTCGAATTGGAAACCAACGCCAATTACGATCGCTGGAACTTCTCGCTGCTGTACGGCAACTACGATGCGCAGCCGGCGCTCGGCTTCCTGGAACGGCGCCAGGGCATCCTCGGCAGCAGCTCGGTCAAAATCAACGCCAACTGGGCTTTATTGGGCGCGGCGCGCTACAACATTTCCGACCGCCAGTTTGACCAGAGCCGGATCGGCGTCGGCTATATCGACGATTGCCTCATCCTGGCCTTAAATTACATTACGAACTATACGTATAGTGGGAATGCGGAAACCGACCACCGGGTACTGTTGCAGCTCAGCTTGCGCACGCTCGGAGGGACCTCGGTGTCCCAAGGCGTAACCGGCTTTGCGGGCGGCAATTAGGCCCATTGCCGCAAACGTCATTTATCGGCACCTTTAGTCCCGCGCGATCATTACTGGTTGAAAACAAGGCGCCTTCGCAATTTCGAAGCAACGGACATCTGTTATGCGACCCATGATCAAGAAACCTTGTAGATATGGACAGCTTCTGGCCGCAGCAATGCTGGTGCTCGGTGTGCTTGTGTTGGCACCGCCGATCGCCTTTGCGCAGGTCGTGGTGATGGTAAATGGTCAGCCGATCACCGAATTGGATATCAAGCAACGTGCCCGGCTAATGCAATTGTCAACTCAGAAGAATCCTCCTCGCCAGGAGGTCCTTAATGAGTTGATCAATGATCAACTGAAAATCATCGAAGCCAAACGCTTCAAATTCGTGATAGACCGCGCCCAGGTCGACCGGGCCTTCTCCGGCATGGCGACCCGAATGCGCATGAACGCCGACCAATTCGCCGCCTTTCTCGATCGCTCCGGAGTTGGCGCCGGGACCTTGAAAAACCGGATCAAGGCCGACCTGACTTGGCAGCAATTGGTGCGCGGCCAATTCCAAGAAAGCCTGCAGGTTGGTGAGAAGGATATTCTCGCCAATCTCGCGACCAGCGCCAGCGAAGCGGCCATCGGGTACGATTATACCCTGCGGCCAATTCTGTTCGTGGTCCCTTCCGGCGCCTCGGGCCCGCAATATGACGCCAAGCGCCGCGAGGCCGAGGCCTTGCGCGCACGATTCCTGAATTGCAAGGACGGCATCGGATTTGCCCGCGCCTTGCGGGAGGTCGCCATCCGCGACGAGGTCGTCCGCAACTCCGCCGAATTGCCGGGCCCGGTGCGCAAGACCCTCGCTGAGACCGAGGTTGGCCGTCTGACGCCTCCCGAGATCACGAAGAACGGTGTCGAAGTTTTTGCCGTTTGCGGGAAAAAACAGACGACGGCCATCACGCCGCAGAAGCAGCAAGCACGCGCAAAGGTTTTTGCGAAGCGCTTCGAAGAGAAGTCCGAAAGCTATCTGAAGGACATTCGCCAACGTGCCATGATCGAGTATCGCCAAGGCAAATGATGTCCCGCCCCCTGGCGCTGACGATCGGCGAACCGGCGGGAATTGGCCCCGATATCGCGCTTGCCGCCTGGCGGCGGCGCGGCGAGTTCCACCTTCCTCCGTTCTACCTGTTGGCAAGTCCGGAACACCTCGCCCGGCGTGCGGCACGCCTTGGATGGGACATACCGCTTCGGGCAACGGATCCGGAAAGTGCCGCGTCGCAGTTTTCAACCGCGCTGCCGGTTGTCGACATCGGCTGCGCGATCACGGCCGAGCCAGGAACACCCGACGCCACCAGCGCACCAGCCGCGATTGCAGCCATCCGCCGCGCGGCCGATGACGTACTCCGCGGCTGCGCGGCCGCCATGGTCACCAACCCGATTGCCAAGGCCGTGCTTTATCAATCCGGCTTTACCGAGCCAGGACATACGGAATATTTGGCCAAGCTGTCCGAAGCGGCGATCAAGCGCCCGGTGCAACCGGTCATGATGTTATGGTCGCCGGAACTCGCCGTCGTTCCCGTCACCATCCACATCCCACTTCGGGAGGTGCCGCGACAACTCACCACCGACCTAATCGTGCAGACCGCCGAGATTGTGGCGCACGATCTGCATCAGCGGTTTGGCATTGCCCGGCCCCGCCTGGTACTTGCCGGCCTCAACCCGCATGCTGGAGAAGACGGGACACTCGGCCGCGAGGACCTGGAAATTGTAGCTCCCGCCGTTCGCAGGCTGGTCGCCGAGGGGCTCGACGCGCGCGGACCGTTGCCGGCAGATACGCTCTTTCACGAGGCTGCCCGCGCCACATACGATGTCGCATTGTGCATGTTTCACGACCAGGCCCTCATTCCAATCAAGACGCTAGCCTTCGATCATGCCGTCAATGTCACCCTCGGCCTGCCGTTCGTGCGCACCTCACCGGATCACGGAACTGCCTTCGACATCGCCGGCACGGGACGCGCCAGCCCGTCAAGCTTGATCGCCGCAATCCTATTGGCCGCGCGTCTTGTGGCAGCCGAATCCGTCGCCGCCCCCGTGCAGGCATGAGCGCGATCGATGATCTGCCGCCGCTGCGCGATGTCATTCGCCGCCATGACCTGAGTGCCCGAAAATCGCTGGGTCAGAATTTTCTCCTCGACCTCAATTTGACTGCGCGCATCGCCCGCGCTGCCGGCCCGCTCTCCGGCGTGACGGTGATCGAGATCGGACCGGGTCCCGGCGGCCTGACCCGGGCACTGCTGGCCGAGGGCGCCGAGCGCGTCATCGCGATCGAGCGCGACGAGCGTGCCGTCGCCGCGTTGCGCGAGATCGCCGAGCGCTATCCGGCCCGGCTGGACATCGTCGCCGCCGACGCGATGACCTTCGACGTCCGTCCGCTGTTGGGCGACCCGCCCGCACGTATCATCGCCAATCTGCCTTACAATATCGCCACGGCGCTGCTGATCGCTTGGCTGTCCGTCGAGCCCTGGCCACCGTGGTACGATCGCATGGTCTTGATGTTTCAGCGCGAGGTCGCCGAACGCATTGTCGCCCCGCCAGGCTCCAAAACCTACGGCCGGCTGTCGGTGTTGACGGGATGGCGCTGCAGCGCCCGGATCCTGTTTGACATTGCACCCTCTGCTTTCGTGCCGCCGCCGAAAGTCACGTCATCGCTGGTCGAACTCGTTCCACGACCCAATCCGGCAGCGTGTGATCGCGCGACTCTCGAGCGCGTGACCCAAGCCGCCTTTGGCCAGCGCCGCAAGATGCTGCGCCAAAGCCTCAAGTCGCTCGGCATCGAACCGGTGAGCCTCCTTGAGATCGCCGCCATTGAGCCCACCGCGCGCGCGGAGGACATTCCGGTCGAAGGCTTTGTCGCTTTGGCCCGCGCCTTTACCACCTTGCGCAGCACCAACAGATAGACCCATCCGTTGCGCAGTCGACCGCGTCAATTCCGTTTCGCCGGATCGGCCGCGCGGATTACAATCGCCCAAACTGCAAACTGGATATCGAGATGGCATCCCTGCGCCGCCAATCCCTTTCCGCCTATGCCGAGCCCCTGTGTGAGACGGTGGTGGATTGTCCAAAGCCGGTCGGCACCGAAGTCGTCCTTCGCGTCACGCGCTGCGGTGTCTGCCATTCCGACCTGCACATGCAGGACGGTTTTTTTCATCTCGGCGACGGTAAGCAGCTTGACGTGCGTGCCGGTCGAACGTTGCCGTTTACGCTCGGCCACGAGATTGCTGGCGTCGTCGAGAGCGCCGGCCTGGAAGCTGGAGACGCCGGGCCCGGCCGCGCCGTCGCGGTTTATCCCTGGATCGGCTGCGGCACGTGCGCGGCCTGCCGGCGCGGCGAGGAAAACATCTGTTCGGCGCCGCGCCATCTCGGCATTTACACCGATGGCGGCTTTGCCAGCCATGTGCTGGTTCCGCACCCGCGCTACCTCATCGACTACGCCCCGCTTCCGCCTTCACTCGCGGCAACCTTGATGTGCTCGGGATTGACCGCCTATGCCGCCGTGAAACGATTGCGCGATTACGCGGCGAAAGGGCCTGCCCTGGTCGTCGGCCTGGGTGGCGTCGGAATGATGGCCCTTGCGCTCGCGCCGCTTCTGCTCGGCAAACAGCCGATCGTCGCCGACATCGATCCGGCTAAACGCGAGGCCGCCTTGGCGATGGGGGCTTCGGCGGCGTTCGATCCGTCCGACCCGGACACTCGCAAGGCACTGATGAAACTGACCAGCGGCGGCGCGTTGGCGGTCTGCGATACGGTCGGCTCGGACAAATCGCTCGCCTTCGCCTCGGGCGCGCTCGCGCGCGGCGGCAAGGTCCTGGTCACCGGCCTGTTCGGCGGCACCTTTTCTATGCCGGCGGCATTTTTCGCTCTGAAGGCGATCGCCATCGAGGGCATCCAGACCGGCACGCTGGGCGAGGCCCGTGAGTTGATCGCGCTGGTGCAGCAACAAGGCCTGCCGCCACTTCCGCTCAGCGAGCGTCCGCTCAGTCAGGCGCAGGCTGCGCTCGACGATCTGCGCGCCGGGCGAGTCGTCGGGCGTGTTGTCTTGACCGGCTAGAGTCTGATCCGGAAACGTTGCAGACTTATCCGATAAGCCTGCCCTCGGGCTTGATCCGAGGGATCATACGACAAACTAAAATATATGTGGTCATTGCGATTCAAACTGACTGAATCGCACGCAAAGCGCCACCGCGCGCCTTACAACGCGCCTTGCAGCTTGCGCACGAAAGCCGACAGGCCGGTCTGGCGATCACGCTTCAATCGCTCCGCCGATAGAATCGCGCGCAATTCAACAAACGCCTGGTCGAGATTGTTGTTGATGATGACGTAGTCGTATTCCGCCCAATGACTCATCTCGGCGGCGGCCTTCGCCATTCGATTCTGGATCACGGCTTCGTCGTCCTGCGCACGGCTTTTCAGACGACGCTCAAGTTCGGCGGTCGACGGTGGCAGCACGAACACGCTGACAAGGTCATGTTCCGCCTTCTCGCGCAATTGCTGCGTTCCCTGCCAATCGACATCAAACAGGATGTCCCGGCCTTCAAGGAGCGTGGCCTCGACCGGACCGCGCGGCGTCCCATAGCAATGTCCGAACACCTCGGCCCATTCCAGCAATGCGCTATTGGCCACCATCCCGGAAAATGTCTCGGTGTCGATGAAATGATAATCCCGCCCGTTAATTTCGCCGGGCCGTGGCGGCCGCGTGGTCACGGAAATTGACAGCGATACACCGGAATCGTCCTGCAACAGCATGCGCGACAGGGTCGTCTTACCCGCGCCTGATGGCGAGGACAGAACCAGCATCAGTCCACGGCGGGCAACCGACGCAGGATGTCGCTGTTCCTGAACCGGCTTTGCCATCGCCCTACTCCAGATTCTGCACCTGTTCGCGAAACTGCTCGACCACGCTCTTGAGTTCCAAACCAATATTTGTCAGTTCCACGTCGTTCGACTTCGAGCACAAGGTATTGGTTTCGCGGTTGAGTTCCTGGGCGAGAAAATCGAGGCGGCGCCCGATCGCCCCGCCCTGTGCCAGGAGACTCTTAGCCTGCGTAACATGGGCGGCAAGACGATCGAGTTCTTCGCGAATGTCAGCCTTGACCGCGATCAGGATCGCTTCCTGGTGCAGCCGGTCGGCGTCGAAGCGATCTGACGCCTCGAGCAGCGCCGCCACCTGTTCGCTGATGCGCGCCTTGATCGCTTCGGCGCGACGGCCGGGCATGGCTTCCGCACGCGCGGCTAGCGCGGCGATTTCGGACAGGCGCGTCGACAAGACCCGCTCCAATGCGGCACCTTCGTGCCGCCGCATGGTCACGAGATCGGACAGAACGGCGTCGAACCCTGCAATAACAGCTTTTTCGGCCGCCAGCTTTTCCGCCTCCCCCTCATCGGCGGCGATGATGTCAACGACGCCCCTCAGCGCCAGGATGCCATCCAGCCGCGGCGGCGCCGCTTCAATCTGCCCGGACATCTTATTCATGGTTTCCAACAACGCCGCGAGCACCGGTTCATTGACGCGCACGACCGGCGTGGCCCCCTCGCGCTCAACATTCAGCGTCGCATTGACATTGCCGCGCGACAACAATTCGGCTGCGCGGGCCCGTGCCGGGACTTCCACCGCATCCCAGCCGGGCGGCAGACGAAGGCGAACGTCGAGGCCTTTGGCGTTGACCGAACGGACCTCCCATGACCAACCATAGGCGACGTTGACACCATGGCCACGGGCAAAGCCGGTCATGCTCGACAGCGCCATCGGATGCAATCTCACTTTTCAGGGGTACACGGAGGAAACCGCGAGCGACCATAACGGCGCCTGGCAATGCCCACAAGCCGCACCAGCCCCGATGATCGCAGCCTGTGTGCAACGCCGCGTCGAATTTGGCAGTTCGCGAAAGGCGGCGATCCGCAAGATTTGCAGAGGTATCTTCCAGACCTACCGCAGATCAGTCCGAAGTCCCGGAACCGGCCTTGGGTCCGTCAGCCGAACCGGTCGTTGCCGCCGGTGCACCCGCCTCGCCATTGCGGCGCTCCCGCTCAATTCCCCGCAGACGCGTCACGTTCTTGAGGTGCTGGTCATATGTGTTGGAGAAGGCGTGCCCACCGGTTCCGTCCGCGACAAAAAACAATTCCCGCGTCCGCGCCGGATTGGCGGCAGCTTCGAGCGAAGCTCGACCGGGATTGGCGATTGGCCCCGGCGGCAGGCCGTCAATAACGTAAGTGTTGTACGGCGTCGGCTGAGCGACATCGGCTTTCGACAGCGGTCGGCCGAGCGTACCCTTGCCACCCACGAGCCCGTAGATGATGGTGGGATCGGATTGCAGCCGCATGCGTTGCTTAAGCCGGTTGATGAAGACCGCCGCCACCCGCGTGCGCTCTTCGGGTTTGCCGGTTTCCTTTTCGATGATCGATGCCAAAATCACCAATTGCTCGGGGGTCTAAATCGGCAGACCGGACATCCGCCGCTCCCAGATTTCAGTCACGGCCTGACGTTGCGCGTCCTGCATCCGTTTGATGACGTCCTCGCGTGTCGTGCCGCGGAGGAACTTGTAGGATTCCGGCAGAAGCGTACCCTCGCGCGGAATCTCGCGGATATTTCCGGTCAGCACGTCGTTGGCCATCAGGCGCCCGACCACTTGTTCCGACGTCAGCCCCTCCGGAATGGTGGTGATGTGCTGGACCACCTTGCCGGCGACAATGGTTTCGACCACGTCGTACATACTTGCCTTCTTCGCAAAGCGATATTCGCCATGTTTTAGTTTTGAATTCGCCCGCATCGCGTAGACGCCGCCGACAAACACCGCCTTCTGGATGCCGTCCGGCTCGATGACGCCTTGGCGCTGAAGCAGATCGGCAATGTCGCGAATGCCGTGACCTGACGGAATGTTGACGATCTTGTCCTCGGTCAGTGGGCCCGGTTCGTCGAAGCGCTGCTTGCCGAGGAACAGGACGACGCCACCGGCAATCAGGAACAGGACGAACAATGTGATGATTGCATTGCCCACGATAACGAGGGGATGGCGCGCACGTTTGGAACGAAGTGTCGGCACAGTCACGTTCTCCGGCTGTAGAGCGGCGAGCGGGCTGCGTGGCGGTATCATGCGTTTTTGATCCATTAGCGCATTGCCCAATTCGTCCAAATTCCGGGTCGAGGAAATCGGTGGATAGGGATCGCCAGCGACCGGCATCGCCCGGTTGTCCCCCTGCCCGGTTTGCGCGCGACCGGCTGCCTGACCCGGCGAGGTTGGATTCGGTGCCCCGCCCGATACGCCGGGACCTGAGCCCACTGCTTTAGCCGCGCCCTCGGGCGGAATTGGGACACCTTGATGGCTCGAATCGCCGCGCGCGGCCAAAGGACTGGCCGGTCGACCTGCGGCCAACGAATTCTTCGACCATGTTCGCAATTTCTGATTCGAGGTCAGCGGTTTGACCGCAACTCGTTCCGGTGCGGCCTTGCGGGACTGCTTGCCGGCAACCGATTCGGCAGCGATCCGGTCAAAGGAAGGTCCCTTGGGAAGACCGGTGCCACTTCCAATATTGTCCTGCGCCGCCGAATCCGACGGTCCAACAGGCACGCCCGGCTCGGGCGCGTTTGCTCCCGCCGGCCGTTGATCGTCCCCGCCGTGTTTGTCAGGCGGCACATTCGCCGAATTCACCGCCCTGTCTCCGTCGTTACAACCAACATGGTTGGATCAGCGAAGATCGTTCGTTCCGCGATATCCGTGCATGAGCCGAAATGATCGCAGACTTTTCACGTCTTGCCCATAGTGGATTGTCCCTGCGCCCAAGCGACGAAACAATATGCCACGCTGCGCGAAAATATGGCGGAAACTTGGAAGGCGGACATTGCGCCGCACCTAACTTTAAACACGGCGCAGCACCAGGGATGCATTGGTGCCGCCGAAACCGAACGAATTCGACAACGCGACATCAACCGTCCGCTCCTGCGCCCTATGCGGCACAAGGTTGATCCGGGTCTCCACCGACGGATTGTCGAGATTAATGGTGGGCGGCACAATGTTATCGCGGATCGCGAGCACGGAGAAAATCGCTTCAACGGCACCGGCAGCGCCCAGTAGATGACCGGTCGCCGACTTGGTCGACGACATGCTGATTCGGTCCGCGGCGTTACCGGCCAACCGGTGCACCGCTTCCAACTCGATTTCATCGCCCAGCGGCGTCGAGGTGCCATGGGCGTTGATATAGTCGAGATCGCTTGCCGAAATTTCCGCACGCCGCATTGCGGCCTTCATGCATCGCAATGCACCATCCCCGTCGGGAGCCGGCGCGGTAATGTGATAGGCATCGCCCGACATGCCGTAGCCAATGACCTCGGCATAAATCCGCGCGCCGCGATTCATGGCGTGCTCGTATTCCTCCAGCACCACGACCCCGGCACCCTCGCCCATGACAAAGCCGTCGCGATCACGATCGTAGGGGCGCGAGGCACGCGTCGGCTCATCATTGAAATCGGTTGAGAGCGCGCGAACCGCAGCAAAACCCGCGAGCGAAATCCGGTTGACTGGAGACTCCGTGCCACCGGCCACCATGACGTCGGCATCACCGAGCGCGATCAATCGGCTGGCATCGCCGATCGCATGCGAGCCGGTCGAACACGCTGTCACGACCGCGTGGTTTGGTCCTTTCAAACCGAATTCAATCGATACATAGCCGGCCGCCAGATTGATGATGCGGCCCGGAATAAAGAACGGCGAAACCCGGCGGGGACCGCGCTCTTTCAGGACGATTGCCGTCTCTGCGATACCTTCGATCCCGCCGATACCGGAACCGATCATTACGCCGGTTGCGATCTGATCCTGATAAGCCTCCGGCCGCCATCCTGCATCATCAAGCGCCTGACGCGCCGCACACATCGCGTAGAGGATGAACGGATCGACCTTGCGCTGTTCCTTCGGCTCCATCCAAATATCGGGATTGAATGTCCCGTCGCTGCCATCGCCGAGCGGAATGCTGCAAGCAATCCGACAGGGCATGTCGGAGACATCGAATTTCTCGATGCGCGATGCGCCGCTTTGACCGGCAATCAAGCGCTGCCATGTCGGCTCGACGCCGCATGCAAGCGGCGTCACCATGCCGAGACCCGTGATGACGACTTGCCTCATTGTCTTACCCCAGCAAGCGACTCGGCACGCAGACCATCGACCCGACACGATATCGGATCGCGGCAACGTGCGCGAACCACCAGTCTAAGAGCCACACCGGCGAATGTCAGCTTTTGGCGTTTTTCTCAAGGAACTTGACCGCGTCGCCAACGGTCAGGATCGTCTCGGCCGCGTCGTCAGGAATTTCGCAGCCGAATTCTTCCTCGAATGCCATGACGAGTTCGACGGTGTCGAGGCTGTCGGCACCAAGATCGTCAATGAAGCTGGCGTTCTCGGTGACTTTGTCTGCTTCGACGCCTAAGTGCTCCACGACGATCTTTTTTACCCGCTCGCCAATGTCACTCATCGTTCCAACCTCATGGTTTCAGATTAGGCATGAAACGCGCGTGCGATCCATGCCGAAATTGTTCAGCCTCGTCACAACAGATGGCAACTGGTTTCACTCCGGTCGCGGGTGGACCGCGAGTCGCCATCCCCTCCCCTGCGGGCTGCCCCAGCCAAGTTTCGTTCGGTTATCATACTTCGATTGCCTTGACTAGCAGGCCGGCCGCGCTCCACACCCCCACCTTAAAGCTTTGAAATGGCGGTTAAATCATCGCCATCCCGCCGTTCACGTGCAAGGTCTGTCCCGTGACATAGCCGGCCTCTTTCGACGCCAGATAAACCACGGCCGCCGCGACGTCACTGGGAGCACCGAGGCGCCCGGCCGGAACCCGCGTCAGGATGGTCTCGCGCTGCTTGTCGTTGAGCCGGTCCGTCATCGGTGTTGCGATGAAGCCGGGAGCAATGCAATTCGCGGTGATGCCCCGTTTGGCATATTCCTGCGCGATCGATTTCATCATTCCGACCAGGCCGGCCTTGGCGGCGGAATAATTGACCTGCCCCGGATTGCCGGTGATGCCGACCACCGAACTGATGCCGATGATGCGACCGTAGCGCCGCCGCATCATGGCGCGTACCGCCGCACGTGCAAGCCGGAAGGTTGCCGTCAAATTGACGTTGATGACCTCGTCCCAGTCTTCATCACGCAGCATGACAAAGAGATTGTCGCGCGTGATGCCGGCATTGGCGACCAGGATGTCGAGCTGCGCCATCGCCTCTTCCGCACGCGGAACGAGGCTCTCGACGTCCACTACGTCCGCGAGATTGCACGGCAATACGTGCACGCGCGAACCAAATTCACCGGCGAGTTGATCAAGCGCCTCCCGGCGCGTTCCGGTGAGTGCAACGGTGGCGCCTTGTGCATGCAGCGCCCGCGCGATGTCGCCACCCAGACCGCCGGTCGCGCCGGTCACCAGCGCGGTCTTTCCGGTCAGATCGAACATGAGGCTATCCTCTCCTGCGCTCCGGGATCGGTATTGCGCCGCGCACTATGCACGTGCCGACACGAAAATCGCGACGTCGTCGGGCGTGCCGATGGCAATGCCTTTTGCCTCTGTCGCGATCCGCTTGACGAGGCCGCTCAGGACTTTTCCTGCTCCGACCTCATAGAATGTGTCCACGCCTTGCCCGGCCATGAAGGCGACCGATTCACGCCAGCGTACCGTTCCTGTCACCTGCGCCACCAGCGCCTGGACGATATCAGCCGGTTCGCTGATGGGGCTGGCCAGAACATTGGAGACGACCGGCACGACCGGCGACTTGACGGCAACGGCAGCGAGCGCCTCGGCCATGGCATCGGCGGCCGGCTGCATCAAGGAACAATGGAAGGGCGCGGACACTGGCAGCAGCATGGCGCGCCGAATTCCCTTGGCCTTGGCAATTTCGACCGCGCGTTCGACCGCCGCCCGATGCCCGGACACCACAACCTGCCCCCCGCCATTGTCGTTGGCGGCCTGACAGACTTCACCCTGGGCCGCCTCCGCCGCGATCTCCACCGCTTGATCGAATTCGGTGCCGACCAGGGCGGCCATCGCCCCCGTCCCCACCGGCACCGCTTTCTGCATCGCCTGGCCGCGAATGCGCAGGCAGTGCGCCGTATCGGCGATCGACAACGCACCCGCCGCCGCCAGCGCGGAATATTCGCCAAGCGAATGACCGGCGACGAACATGGCGCTACTCTTGAGATCGAGGCCGGCTTCCGCCTCCAGCACGCGCATGGTCGCCAGCGATACGGCCATCAAAGCCGGCTGCGCATTTTCCGTCAGGGTCAATATTTCGGCCGGACCTTCCCAGATCAAACGGGAGAGATCTTGCCCCAACGCCGCATCGACCTCATCGAAAACCGCTCGGGCCGGCGCATAGGTTTCCGCCAGCGCCTTGCCCATACCGACGGCCTGACTGCCCTGTCCGGGGAAAATATAGGCGATTGCCATTCTCCCGCCCCTTCGAAATGCTGCGCCCGGGTGCATTGCCAGGCCGGATGAGAACTGAATCAGATGCGGCGCGGCTGCCGGGCCGGAGAGCTGAAGTCATTTGCAAGGTCGCGGACGGCCTTTTTCGCCGGCGCTCTAAGACACGGTGGCTTCCAGCCTGTCAAGGCCGGAGCGGCGCGGGCCGGCCGCCCGAGGGCCCTTTGACCTGCCGCGGAGTCCTTGCCTTTTGCCGGAAAGCTCGTATAACCCGCGTCTTCCGCTCGTTTCCGGCCGGGAGCTGAACGGATGGTTGCAGGTGACTTCAGATACGAAAGACCTGCAATAGGGCCGAAAGGCCCGGCGTCCCGTGTTCCCGCCTTCGGAGCGTTCGAGCCTTTCCCGAAAGGGCTCGAGGGGCTTTGCGTCGGTACGAGCTTGGCAAACTAGGGAAAGGCATCCTTCCATGCCATTGTACGAACACGTCTATCTGGCGCGCCAAGACCTTGGCCCGCAGCAGGTGGAAGAACTCACAGCGCAGTTCAAAGGAATCATCGAGCAACTCGGCGGATCGGTCTCCAAGGCGGAATATTGGGGCGTCAAGTCGCTGTCCTATCGGCTGCGGAAAAACCGCAAGGCTCATTTCACCCTGTTGAACATGGACGCGCCGCCCGCGGCCGTGGCCGAGGTCGAACGTCAGCAGCGATTGAGCGAAGACGTCCTGCGATATCTGACCGTGCGGGTCGATGAACATGAAGAAGGCCCTTCGGCCATGATGCGCAAGTCCGACCGTGACGAGCGGCGTGGCGAACGCGGTGACCGTTTTGATCGCGGGGATCGCGGGGATCGTGGTGACCGCGGCGATCGGGGTGATCGGGGTGATCGTGGCGATCGCCGCCGTGACCGCGATGACCGGCCGCCCCGTGACGACAGTGACGCCGCCACGGCGAGTGAGGAGTGACTGCAATGGCATTTTCCCCGACCCAGACCCGCCGGCCGTTCTTCCGCCGTCGCAAGACGTGTCCGTTCTCCGGCGCCAATGCCCCCAAGATCGACTACAAGGATGTCCGGCTGCTGCAGCGCTACGTCTCCGAGCGCGGCAAGATCGTGCCGAGCCGCATCACGGCGGTGTCAGCCAAGAAGCAGCGCGAATTGGCCCAGGCGATCAAGCGCGCACGGTTCCTCGGTCTGCTGCCTTATCTGATCCGCTGACGCGCGGGCCTTTGCGCGATACCACCGGCCGAATGACGGGCCGGGAACCGAAATCACAAAAGGCAACCGGACGATCCGGGTGCCGATGGTTGGGACGGACATCGATCCGTCTCTAACCGCTGACAAAGCGGGACAGCTGACGATGGTGGCGATCCTATTGATTGGGACCGGGGCGGGCGTGGCGTCAGCATTGCTGTTCGCTGCGTTTACGTCCGGCCTGATCTTCGCCGTCCTGCTGTATTATCTGGCTCCCCTGCCCATCCTGATCGCTGCCATCGGCTGGACCCATTGGTCCGGCCTTATCGCGGTATTTGTTGCGTGCATAGCCATCGCTTCCTATTTCGGGGCGATATTGCTCGTCGTTTTTATCGTCAGCGTCGGACTGCCAGCCTGGTGGATCGGCTATCTGGCGTTACTGGCCCGGCCGACCGGGAATCCCGCTCCGGATGATCTGGAATGGTATCCGATTGGCCGCATCGTTGCCTGGGCGGCGTTGATTGGCACGTTGATCGTTGTTGTTTGGGTCGCGGGTACCGGCGGCAATGAGCAGAATTTCCGCGCTGAATTGCGTACAAACTTCGAAAAAGTATTCAGCACAACGGGCGGCAACGCTCCCGGCGAGGCAACGACGCCTAAATCATCAGGCGCGCCGGCAATCGGCGTTCCGTCGAAGGTCACCGTGCCGACAAGTGTCACGGTCAATCAGGTCATCGATTTTTTTGTCATTATCATACCGTCGCTCGTGGCAATGACAACGATGCTCTGCCATCTGATCAATCTCTGGCTCGCCGGCCACATCGCTCGAATGTCTGGCCGGCTCAAGCGACCCTGGCCGGACCTGCCCTCAATCGTGCTGCCGAAATCGCTCGGCCTCGTGCTGGCAGCGTCCGTCGCAGCATCGTTTTTTCCCGGCACAATCGGACTGCTCGGAACCGTGCTCGGCACCTGCCTGCTGATTGCCTTTACCATCGTCGGCTTCGCCGTACTGCACGCGATCACGCGCGGCGCCGGCATTCGCACCTTCATGCTCATGGGCGCCTATGTGGCTGTCTTTATCCTTGTTTGGCCCGTGCTGCTGATGAGCCTGCTCGGTCTCGCCGACGCCGTCTTCAATTTCCGCGCCCGCGCGCCCGCACGCCCGGGACCACCGAATCTGCCGACACCCAGGGTGTGACAATCCAATCCAAACAATCGAAACGATGGAGAGACTGCAATGGAAGTGATCCTGCTTGAGCGCGTCGCCAAGCTTGGCCAGATGGGCGAAGTCGTACGTGTCAAAGACGGCTATGCGCGCAATTTTCTGCTGCCGAAGGGCAAGGCCCTGCGTGCGACCAAGGACAACCGCACCCGCTTCGAGACGATGAAAGTCGAGCTCGAGGCCAGAAACCTCGAGCGCAAGGGCGAGGCCGAAGGCGTCGCCGGCAAGCTGAACGGCAAGTCCTTCATTGTTCTGCGCCAAGCCGCCGACACCGGCCAGCTCTATGGCTCGGTTTCGAGCCGCGACATTGCGACCTTAGTCTGCGATGCAGGCTTCGCCGTCAATCGCGGCCAGATCGCCCTTAACGCGCCGATCAAGTTGATCGGCATGCATCAGGTTTCCGTCGCTCTGCACCCGGAAGTCGAATCGACGATTACCGTGACGGTCGCCCGCAGCGCCGACGAAGCCGAACGGCTGCAGCGTGGCGAAGACGTCAACATCCGTGTCGAAGAGGAAGACGACGAGGACACCGAGGCACTCGAGGCCGCGGACGAGTTCTTCGAGCCGGAGGCCGCTGAAACCCGCGAGGCTGAGGCCACCGAGGCGTCATCGAAGGATTGACGCCGACCACCCGACGCGAATTCGACCCGCGCCCTCGGCGCGGTGGCAATTTCCACCGTGCCGGGCGCCATGGGGCCTCCACTGCCGCCTGCAACCGAAACGACGGCTTATTGAGCGCTTGAGCCCTCGGCTGGCGTGGTCTTGCTGGCAGGCGTTGCGGTTGAATTCCTTGGGCTTTTCTGCGGCCGCAGGCTTCGCTGCGACGCTTGCCGCCGGCTTTGCAGCGGGCGGTGCGTCTGCCTTCGGCGCGGTCTTGGCCGCGTTATCGCCACCGGCGGGCTTTGCTGAACTGCCATTGCCTGCGGGTTTGGCCGCAGTCGCCGGCGCCTCTCCGGCGGGCTTGGCCGTTCCAGCCGGGCCGATATCGATCGCAGCCGGCGGGCGCGAAATCTTTTCGTCGGCCGGCGTGGTTGCAGATTTCACCTTGGGCCGGCTGGTCGTGGCACGCCGCGAATTCCGCGGCGACGGCTCCCGGGCAAGCGACAAGACATAGGCTGCCAATGCCGAAGCTTCGCGGCTACTCGTTGTGTAGTGAACCCGCAGGAAGCCTGAGAGCGACCAGGAATTCGTGCTTTTGGCCAAACCGCGCGGACTGCGGTGGCAATCCTGGCAATTTAAGGCAAAAAGCTGCGAAGGGGTCTTTCCCGCATCCAGATTCTGCGCCCATCCCGGCGCCGATATCCCGATGGCAAACATGACAACCAGTGGCGCAAGACGCCGACCCAAAGACAATGCCGCCTCCATATGACGCCCGATCGATGCGTCCGCCGCCAATATCCACATGATCGCGTGAATTTCAAACCGGTTCGGATCGCTTTTTTCACAAGTTCGCGCGACGGTTGGTCCGCCTCCGCACGCAACAAGTTGATGCAGCGATCCAACTTTGGTTAAATTGTACCCGTCTGTGCTCGACTCGGTTTGCGGGCCATGAGGAACGGCCGCATCGCGCCCCGGCAACCCGGCGCGATCAACCTGCTCAGTACAGTCAACGGTTTGACCCCGCAAGCGCAATCGGAGGCGGGCGATGGATTGGCTACTGGATGCCGTTCTCAAGCGGCTGGTCAAGACACGCAATTTGACCGTGGTCACAGCGAAGGGTCGCACCCTTTCCTACGGCGATGGTTCCGGGCCCCCTTGTAAGGTGCGATTCACGTCCCCACGGTGGCAGACCGCCGTCGTACTCGATCCCGAACTCAAGCTTGGCGAAGCCTACATGGACGGCGGCCTGATCGTCGATCAGGGCTCGATTGCCGATTTTCTCGACATCGTCATTTATCATATTGCGAAACAGCGCCCGACCCTTTGGGGCCGGCTTATCCAGCAGTCCCGGTCTGTGGTCCGCGCCGTTTTTCAATTCAACAACATGTTCCGCGCCAAGCGTAACGCTGAACATCATTACAATATCGACTCGCGGATTTACCGCCTGTTCCTCGATCCGGACATGCAATATTCCTGCGCTTATTTCGAGAACATGAACGACACGATCGAAGTCGCGCAACAGGCCAAGAAGCGTCACATCATCAACAAACTGTTCATGAACCGCGAGGGCCTGCGGGTCCTCGACATTGGCTGCGGCTGGGGTGGAATGGGGCTTGAGATTGCGCGCAAGGCCAAGGCTTCAGTTGTCGGTATCAATCTGTCCAGTGAGCAGATCAAGATCGCCCGTGAGCGCGCCGAAAAAGAAAAACTGCCTTGCGATTTCCGCATCCAGGACTATCGCGACGTCTCGGAGAAATTCGATCGCATCGTTTCCGTCGGCATGTTCGAACATGTCGGCAAGCGCTATTACGATGCCTTTATGCGCAAGTCCCATGAGGTTCTTGCCGACGACGGCGTGATGCTGCTGCATACCATTGCACGCTGGGACGGGCCCTCCGATACCAATGCCTGGGTCTGGCGTTATATCTTTCCTGGCGGCTATGCGCCGTCCTTGTCCGAGCTCGCCCCGGCGATCGAGCGTTCCGGCCTGATCATCAACGATATCGAGGTGTTGCGTATACACTATGCCGAAACCCTGCGCTGCTGGCGCGAGCGTTTCCTGGAGCAGCGCGAGGAAGTGCTCAAGATATTCGACGAGCGCTTCATTCGGATGTGGGAGTTCTACCTTGCCGGCTTCGAGCCGTGTTTTCGTTATTACGGACTGATGGTACTGCAGATTCAAATGACCAAGTCGCTCGACGTGTTGCCGCTGAGCCGCGACTACATGTATGCAACCAAGACAGGCCAGACCGTCGCTCGCGCAGCCACATCCTTGCGAGCGGTTTGAGTGCACCGCACACGCCGTTTTCGGCTCAGGCACAAGACCGGCGCGCGTTATTGTCCGCGGCGAACCGATCAAGCACAACCGCGCGGCCAATGTCGGCCGCTCCTGCTGCCAGATAATGCCACGTCGTCAAGGTCATCATCGCCGGTTTTTCAGCAACGATTGACCCACAGTGGGTAACGGGGACAGCCAGCACGTCGCTCCCATCGAATTGGTATTTTGGGGTACGCCACGCTTTGGTCCGAAACCCGCTTCAATCATCGAGCATTATGAGCCTAGCTGAGTCGCCCCGACGCCGACACGATGATGACATCGCCGACGCCTATCGCGTCGCGCCTCATAATATTGAGGCGGAACAGGCGCTGATCGGAGCGATTCTGGTCAACAACGAAGCATTTTATCGCGTCTCGGATTTTCTCGAACCGCCGCATTTCTTCGAACCCGTTCACCAGAAGATCTACGAGACGGCGCGCAGCCTAATCCGTGCCGGCAAAACCGCGACACCGGTGACACTCAAAACCTTTCTGGCCGCCGATGTCGATATTGGCGGCATCACGGTTGCGCAATATCTCGCGCGCCTCGCGGCCGAAGCGACCACCATCATCAACGCTGAGGATTATGGCCGCACCGTCTATGATCTTTCGACCCGGCGCGAGCTGATCCGTATCGGCGAGGACATGGTCAATGTCGCCTTCGACGCGCCGGTCGACTTCGCTCCGCGCGACCAGATCGAGGACGCCGAACGCCGGCTCTATGAGATCGCAGAGACCGGCCGCTACGGCGGTGGCTTCCAACGTTTCGAAACCGCCCTCACCACCGCCGTCGACATGGCGGCGCGTGCCTATCAGCGCGACGGCAGGCTGTCGGGACTAGCCACCGGACTGAAGGACCTCGACAGCAAGATGGGCGGACTGCAGGCTTCCGACCTGATCATCGTCGCCGGCCGCCCCGGCATGGGCAAGACCGCGTTCGCAACCAATATCGCCTACAACATTGCCAAGGCTTGGCGCGGCGAGGTGCGGCCCGACGGCCATATCGAAACCGCCAATGGCGGCATCGTCGGCTTCTTCTCGCTCGAAATGTCGGCCGAACAGCTCGCCACCCGTATTATCGCCGAACAGACCGCCATTCCCTCCAGCACCATCCGACGTGGCGGCATCAACGAGCGCGACTTTGAAAAAATCAAGGACATGGCAGTTGAATTGCAGCACCTGCCCCTGTTCATCGACGAAACCGGCGGCCTGACGATTGCCCAACTGGCCGCGCGCGCCCGGCGGCTCAAGCGTCAGCGCGGCCTCGATCTGCTGGTTGTCGACTATATCCAGCTGCTGCAGGGCTCTTTGCGCCGCTCCAGTGAAAGCCGCGTACAGGAAGTGACCGAGATCACCACCAATCTCAAGGCATTGGCCAAGGAACTTAACGTTCCGATTGTCGCGCTGTCGCAATTGTCGCGTCAGGTCGAAAGTCGCGACGACAAGCGCCCACAATTGTCGGACCTTCGTGAATCGGGTTCGATCGAACAGGACGCCGACGTTGTGATGTTCGTGTTCCGCGAGGAATACTATCTGAGCAACAAGGAGCCGCGGCCCGGCACCGAGGAACACCTGAAATGGCAGACCGAAATGGCCGCCGTCCACGGCAAAGCCGAAATCATTATTGGCAAGCAGCGCCACGGCCCAACAGGCGCCGTCCAGCTGCAATTTGAGTCGACGGTCACGCGGTTCGGAAATCTCGCGCCAGATGAACAGCTTCCGGACCAGCTTTGACTCTATATCGCAGGTTTTCCCGGGGCACACGGGCTTGCCCCAATGCCCCGAGATCACCATGATGTCGGCCACAATGCCCGGGACCGGTCCGGACTGGGACGGCGGTCAGGCAGACGAGTAAATCGATGCGACCACGCGGGTTGCGGCGGGCAACCTGGAGCATTTCCAGGCAAAGTGGAATCCGGTTCGCCGTCCGGAAATGCAACGAAGCATGGAGATAGAGCGCTTTCATGATTCTACGTAAATTGAAAGCGCTTTAGGCCCGGCAACCGGTGGTGCGCAGGGGGCGCGGCCAGTGAACATTGGCAATCCAAAACTGCAGGAACCGACGGTCCCGTTGCGGGACCCCTCGGAGGCCGAATCCGGGGCTTGGCTCACCATTGACCTCGGCGCGATTGCATCCAATTGGCGGCTCCTGAATGGCCGCATTTCTCCGGCCGAATGTGCCGCCGTCGTCAAATCGGATGCCTATGGCTGCGGCATCGAGCCGGTGACCAAGGCGCTGGCGCGCGCCGGCTGCAAGACGTTCTTCGTCGCCGACCTCGCAGAGGCCCGTCACGTACGCGCGGTGGCCCCGGAAGCCGTGATCTATGTGCTCAAGGGATTGATGCCGGAGACCGCGCCCGCTTACGCCGAGGTGCGCGCGCAGCCGGTGATCAACAGCCTGGTCGAATTCGCCGAATGGGACGCCTTCGTTCGCGCCAACAAATGGTGTGGTGGCGCGGCCCTTCATGTTGATACCGGCATGAACCGGCTTGGCATCGGCATGGAGGAAGCGGCCGCTCTGTCACCGCGGACGCAGACCGAAAACCACGGTATCACACTGCTGATGAGCCACCTGGCATCGGCGGAAGTCCCTGAGCATCCGCTCAATGACCAGCAAATCCGGGCTTTTCGGGAAATCCGCATGTTGTTTCGCGGTATCCCCGCCTCTCTCGCGAATTCCTCCGGAGTCTTTCTCGGGCCGGCGGCCTACGCCGACGTGGTCCGGCCGGGCGTCGCGCTCTATGGCGGCAATCCGACTCCCGGACAGCCGAACCCCATGCGTCCGGTCATCGATCTCAAGGGCCGCATCCTTCAGGTTCGCGACGTCAAGCGCGGCGACACCGTCGGCTACGGCGCGACCTGGACTGCAAAGCGCAGCACCCGGCTCGCCATCATCTCGGTCGGCTATGCCGACGGCTATCTGCATGCCGCCAGTGCCGCCAATGAATTGCGCGGCGGTGAAGTTGTCGTCTCGGGCCTGCTCTGTCCCCTCGCCGGCCGCATCTCCATGGATCTGATCGCGGTCGATATTACCGACCTCGCGGGAACCGCGCGGCGCGGCGACGTCGTCACCCTGATCGGCGGCGCAATCGGCGTCGATGAACTGGCAAAATATGCCGGCACGATCAGCTACGAAATCCTCACCAGCGTCGGCCGCCGCGGCAACCGCATCTATCGTGACGAGACCGATTAGCGCGCGGGTCGTCCACGCCGGTCCGCTTCGTCAACGCACTCCCAAGTCTGGAGTTCGTAGTCTGCCGCTAGAGCATTTCCAGGTGAAGTGGAGACCGGTTCGCCGTCCGGATTTGCGACAAAACAAAGAGATAGGGCGCTTTCGTGATTCAATTAAAATCGAAAGCGCTCTAGGTCACCGACTCATTAAATCGCAACCAGATGCGGATTGCAGCGAGTTTGATGCCGGCAAGGTAATTGTCTGGGTCTTTGTCGTATCGGGTGGCGACGGCGCGGAAGTGTTTGAGCTTGTTGAAGAAGCGCTCGACGAGGTTTCGTTTGCGGTAAAGTCGCTTGCTGAAGGCCGGCACGTAGACACGATTGGGCATTGGGCGGATGTTGTCGAAGATGCCTCGCTTCTCCAGCTTCAGGCGCAGGGCATTGGAATCGTAGGCGCGGTCGGCCAGAAAGATACTCGCTGGCTCCAAGGCATCGAGCATGTCCTCGGCCGAACGCCCGTCATGCGCCTGGCCTTCGGTGAGCTTGAGCCGCGTCGGCAGACCGCAGGCATCGACGAGGACGTGGATCTTGGTCGTCAGCCCGCCGCGCGAGCGTCCCATGCAACCGGATCGCCCCCTTTTTTCCGTTCGCCCCCTGCTGGTGAACGCGGATGGAAGAGGAGTTGATCATCTGGATGTCGCCGTCGTAAGCCGCTGAGACCGCTTCCAATATCCGGCTCCACACACCCGCCTTGCGCCACCGGACAAACCGGTTATAGCAGGTCGTCGTCGGCCCGTAGCGCTCGGGGATATCGGCCCACGGCGCGCCGGTCCGAAGCCGCCACAAGATGCCATTGAGAACGCGACGATCATCAACCCGCGGCACGCCACGAACCTTTGTAGGTAGCAGCGGCCGGATCACCTGCCATTCGAAATCCGTCAGATCAAAGCGTGCCATTCGAACCTCCTTCAGTCAGAAGGTTGAATCACGCATCGAATCAAAACGGAATCCCCTTTATGAGTGCATGACCTAGTGTAGTGGATTTGAAATTCGTTACATGATTTGCGGCAGGCCCTGAAACGAATTTCAAATCCAATACCACACTCGATTCCTAAACTTGCTAGTGTCCCGAATCCGAACTTCGTCGTACTATTCGGCCTGCTCCGTACGAACTTCGGATTCGGGACACTAGGGCGCGGACTCATGAGCGCGCAACCAAATTCGAATCGATGGGAGCTTGATGAAGGCAAGGTAGTTGGCCGCTAGGGCGTGTACTCATTAATTTGCAATGTCCGCTTGGCCCCCAATAGCGCCGCAAAAACGGACTGCGCGGAATGGTACCGAAGAGCCGCTTGCAGACCCGCCTTCCCCCATTAATAATCCACAACGTCTGGCAAACGCTTCAATAAAGCAAATCGAGGCGGATTAGATAGATTTGCAAGAGTATCTGTAGAGACGAATTTGGTGATCGAATGTCTCGCTTCACATATCTTTTCAACCTAGCACTACTTGGCAGATTATCATGGTGCGGCTGTGTGCTGTTTTTCTTTCGACAGTGCAGGCATCGCTGAGGTGGCGGTCGAAGGATGAGATTGACGATGGCGTGTCGCACAGCGGGCAAACTTGGTTGAGGCGGTGGGCCGCTGATTCTTTTTTTCCGCGCCGCTGTCAGGCGGCGGGTCTGGAGGAACGCATAAGCGATCATTGTCATGAGTGCATGGCGATGCAGTCCCTGCCAGGATCGTCCTTCGAAGTGGTCAAGACCGAGTTCTTCTTTCAATTGCTGATGCGCCTGCTCACAGATCCATCGTGCCTTGATGGTGGCCGCCAATGTACGCAGGTCCGCCCGCGCCGGAAGATTGGCGAGATAGTATTTCCGCTCCCCTGACGAGCGGTGCTCACCGATGAGCCATGCCTCCTCGCCTGGAAGATGCTGCTGACCTTCGTCCCTGATCCCCTGCGGCGGCCCGTCGGCGATGCGCACACGAAGTGCAGCAAAGCGGGCCTTGAGCTTTCCTTTTGTGCCGTTGCGCCAACTGATAGTTCGCCAGTTGGCATCGGCGAGCATTGTTTCCGCCGGCATGGACAGGACATCCGAGATGGATCGTCGACGAGGACGGCCACGGACGGCTGTTGGCCAGAGAAGCTGTACGTCGACAGGATAGACCTTGAGGTCACGAGGAATGCCGACGGCCCAGGCGAGTTTGCGCGCCGTAAGCCCCTGGCGAAACGGTGCGCTGAGGCCGTACCCGGCATCCGCAACGATACAGCCAAACCGAACACCGGCGCTGATCATGCGATCGATTTCAGCCAGGGCGATCTCCGGCTTCGTTCGGGCCATACGATACTCAGTCGAAACATCGGCCCGTTGCAAACGCGCCCGATCGTTCGTCCAACTCTCGGGAAGGAAAAGCCGCAGAGCCACCATCACCGGAACTTCGCCGCGCAAGCGTCACCGAGACCAGCGTCTGGCAGTTGGCGATCTTGCCCAGGGCCGACGCATATTGCGCCGCGACGCCAACCGAATGACTGCCTTCTTCGGCAACGCAGTATCGTCGATCACCAGGACTGCACCACTGCCACCAACGAGCCGGTCCGCTTGAACCAGGAGCTCTGTTTCTAATGGCGCCGCATCCCACACACCAGCAGCAACAAAATAGTGCGGTTGATTGTAGTCGCCTGGGGCAAGCCGCTCAGCCATCGGCTGAATGCTCTTGCGATCGCCGGGGCCGATAAGGCCCGCCAAGTAAAGCGGACACATGCGTCGACGCGCCTTATGACCCAGCTTCTCTAAAGATGGTGCAAGCCAAGCCCGTAATTCCGAATTCCAATCCTCGGTCCCCGCCATAGCCATCGCTCCGATCCCCAAGGATCAAAGCTCCGAACGTAAATCTTAACGCCAAGTTAATCTGCCAAAGTAGTGCTAGTTATTTGCTTGGCTGTGGAGCCGACGAACCTCGCTTGCAACGCTTTCGCCGTCGTCAAGAAATTGTACCGGCACCCAGCAAACCCCGCCCGTATGATAGATTTTGAGCCTGACGGTCCGTGACGATGAGAGGCCCTCGGCCTTCAAAACACCGATCCGAACGATCGAACACCACGAGATTTTTTTCCCGGACCTGAGCGTCAATGCCGTCCTGTCCAGCGAACGCGGCCACCCCAGCGACATGACCCAGAGAACGAGCGTCCCGACGCCAAGCGTTAGTGGCAACAGCACCCACATCCAAAGGCGATAGCCGGCAGAAAGTTGGATGGCGATAGCCTCCGGCGGCAGTGGCCCTGCAAAACCCTGCGTTTTTTGCGACATCAGCCAACCTTAAGAAATCGCATTCAAAAAACGGTATTTTTTTACCAAGAATCTCAACTGTTATCCAAATAGCCTATTTTTGAAATTACGCGCAAGCCTATCATTGTCAGCGAATACAATATTCAACAATAAAAAGACCCGAAGTGCCGATATTTTACAGCAATAAAATTGTTATAAGTCTAATTCTACGTGTTGAAAACGATAGATAGTGCCGCTGTACTATGAGATTTTCTGTGGAATTCGAGTACCCACCACTCAGCCGGCCAACGTGATAGCTTCGGCAACGAATCATTTATTGCCGCTCGTCCCAATGGCCCGTCGCGAACTCACTTTCATCTGCCAGACCTGCGGTGCCGCCTATGGCCGCTGGCAGGGCAAGTGTGACGCCTGCGGCGAGTGGAACACCATTTCCGAGGAAGGTGGCGCGACCCTCCAGCCGGCGATGCCCGGTCGCGCGCCGCGCAAGGGTCGGACATTCGCGCTTGAGCCGCTCGCAGGCACGACCGACCCGGCGCCCCGTCTGCCGACCGGCCTGGCTGAATTCGACCGTGTAACCGGCGGCGGTTTTGTACGCGGCTCGGTGCTGTTGCTCGGCGGCGATCCCGGCATCGGCAAATCAACACTCTTGATTCAGGCGACCGCCGCACTCGCCCGAGCCGGCCACCGCGTCGTCTATGTGTCCGGCGAGGAGGCGGTCGCCCAGGTCCGCCTGCGTGCCGAGCGGCTCGCGCTCGCCGACGCCGCGGTCGAACTCGCCGCTGAGACCGCGGTTGAAGACATCATCGCGACACTCTCGCAGGGCGCCACGCCACGGCTGATCATCATCGATTCGATCCAGACCATGTGGACCGACACCGTCGAATTCCGCGCCCGGCACCGTGACCCAGGTGCGCAGTGCCGCCCAGGCCCTGATCCGCTTCGCCAAGCGTTCCGGCGCGGCTGTCATCCTGGTTGGTCACGTCACCAAGGACGGCCAGATCGCCGGCCCGCGGGTGGTCGAGCACATGGTCGATGCCGTTTTGTCGTTCGAGGGCGAAGGCTCCCATCACTTCCGCATCCTGCGCGCGGTCAAGAACCGCTTCGGACCGACCGACGAGATCGGCGTCTTCGAGATGACCGGCCTCGGCCTGCGCGAAGTCACCAACCCTTCGGAGTTGTTCCTGTCCGAACGCGACCTCGGCAGTCCGGGAACCGCGGTTTTTGCTGGCATCGAAGGCACGCGGCCACTATTGGTGGAAATTCAGGCGCTGGTCGCGCCGAGTTCGCTCGGAACTCCGCGGCGCGCGGTCGTTGGCTGGGACCCGAGCCGGCTCTCGATGGTGCTGGCGGTGTTGGAAGCCCATTGCGGGGTCAGGCTTTCCGGCCACGACGTCTATCTCAATGTCGCCGGTGGATTGCGTATCCAGGAACCGGCGGCTGACCTGGCCGCTGCCGCCGCCCTCGTCTCCTCGCTCGCCAATGCGCCGCTGCCCGCCGATGCGGTCTATTTTGGTGAAGTCTCACTATCCGGCGCGATCCGGCCGGTGGCGCAGGCCGCGGCCCGCCTCAAGGAGGCCGCCAAGCTCGGCTTTGCCCGCGCGGTCATCCCAGAGGCCGCTCGCGCTGAGGCGGGCGCCGATCCGGGACTGGCCCTGACCGCAGTCGGCGGACTGGCGACCCTGGTCGCGGACATCGCCGCCACCGGCACGCCAAAACGCGGCTCCGGTCCTCGATCGGCGCCAGATGATGCGTGACGGACCATCCGCATCCGGCTATACGGTGCGCACGCCGCCCGGAACGAAAATCGGAACCGTAATCAAATGTGCTCAATCTGCCGAAACGCTTGCCGTCGCGGGCGCGGCAGGCTGAGGTACGACAGTGCGGACCGCCGATTCGGCGCGTGCGCGGATCTGGATTGAGACGAAGCGACGGACCTGATCGAAAAGATGCCGATAACGCTTCTCGACATCATTCTTCTTGTGGTCATGCTGATCTCCGGGCTGCTCGCGATGATCCGCGGATTCATGCGCGAGATCCTGTCGATCGCGGCCTGGATCATCGCCGCCCTGGTGACGCTGTATTCCTACCCGCAGCTCGTGCCGATGGCGAAAACCTACCTGAATGGTAGCGATTTGATCGCCACGATCGCGGTTGTCGGTGGCGTTTTCTTGCTGACGCTGATCATCGTGTCGATCATCACGGTCAAGATTTCCGATATGATCCTGGACAGCCGAATCGGCGCGCTCGATCGCACGCTCGGCTTCCTCTTTGGCCTCGGGCGCGGCCTGATTATCGTTGTCGTGGCGTTTCTGTTCTTTGCTTGGCTGGTTCCCGACCGCAGCCAACCCGAATGGGTCCGCGATGCCAAATCGCGGGTCGTCCTGCAGAGCACCGGAGAATGGCTGCTGTCCCTGTTGCCGGATGACCCGGAAGGCCTATATCAGCGCTACAAGAAGCGCCGCGAACAAGGCAAAGAGCCGGCGGAGACGCCGCCTGAACAGCGTTCCGGGCTTGATCCGGACAAAGCCGGAGTCGGCGCAGACCACGCAGCGACGACTGAAAAGATCGGATATGGCCGCTCCGAGCGCGTCGGGATGCGGAACTTGATCGAGAAGAAGGCGACGACGGCGCGTTGATCGTCGCAGTTAGCATGATACTGAAAAGCTTAAGACTTTTCAGAAAATGATCATGCGACAAGTCAGCGTGTCAGTGCGCAACGGTGATTGATCTAACGCCTTCACGGACGAGGAGCCGCCATGAGCGAACCGAGCGATGCGCCAGACCAAGCCGGGCTCGCCGATCTTGATGGCGACCGGCTTCGTGAAGAGTGCGGCGTCTTCGGAATTTTCGGCCACCCAGACGCCGCAGCAATTACCGCGCTCGGCCTGCATGCGCTCCAGCATCGCGGCCAGGAAGCTGCCGGCATCGTGTCCTTCGACGGCCAGCGCTTCCATTCCGAGCGCCGGCTCGGCCTGGTTGGCGACACCTTCTCCCGCCGCGAAGTAATTGACCGCCTGCCTGGCATGTCGGCGATTGGGCATGTGCGCTACTCAACCACCGGCGAAACCATTATCCGCAACGTCCAGCCGCTGTTTGCCGAACTCGACGCTGGCGGCTTCGCGATCGGCCACAACGGCAATCTGACCAACGGGCTGACCTTGCGCCGTCAATTGGTGCGCGAAGGGGCCATGATGCAATCGACCACGGATACCGAAGTCATCCTGCATCTGGTGGCGCGCTCCTCCAAGCCGCGCTTTGTCGATCGCTTCATTGACGGACTTCGGTCGCTGGAAGGCGCCTACGCCTTCGTCGGACTGACTAACAAGAAACTGGTCGGCGCACGCGACCCGCTCGGCATCCGTCCGCTGGTGCTGGGCATGCTGGACAATTGCCCGATCCTCGCCTCCGAGACCTGCGCACTCGACATCATCGGCGCGCACTATGTCCGCGACATCGAGAACGGCGAAGTCGTGGTCTTCGACGAGGAGGGTCTGCACACCCACAAGCCGTTCCCGCCGGTCGCGCCTCGGCCCTGCATCTTCGAGTACATTTACTTCGCCCGTCCGGACTCTGTTGTCGGCGGCCGCAACGTCTATGACGTGCGCAAGAACATGGGTGCGGTACTTGCGCGCGAAGCCCCGGCCGGCGCCGACGTCATCATTCCGGTTCCCGATTCCGGAGTGCCGGCGGCGATTGGCTTCGCGCAGGAATCCGGCGTGCCCTACGAGCTCGGCATCATCCGCAACCACTATGTCGGACGCACCTTCATTCAGCCGACCCAGCACATTCGTGAGCTTGGCGTACGCCTGAAACATTCTGCCAATCGCGCGGTGGTCAAGGGTAAGCGCATTGTGCTGATCGACGATTCGCTTGTTCGTGGCACGACATCGGTCAAGATCGTGAAGATGATGCGCGACGCCGGCGCGCTCGAGGTTCATTTCCGTATCGCATCTCCGCCGATCACCCATCCCGACTATTACGGCATCGATACCCCGGAACGCGACAAGCTGCTCGCGGCAACCCATGACATCGAGAGCATGCGGACTTTCATCGGCGCTGACTCGCTGGCTTTTTTGTCCATCGACGGCATCTACCGTGCCATGGGATTCGAGGGACGCGACGCCATACGCCCGCAATTCACCGATCATTGCTTTACCGGCGACTATCCAACCGCGTTGACCGACCACAACGAGCAGTCCCCCGCGCCTCGGCAATTGTCGCTGCTCGCCGAAGCGAGTTGATCGGACTTCAAATAAGTGCGCGAACCAAAAAGAGTAACGCCGCATGTCGATGCGGATTGATAAATCGTGGATTGTTGTGGGCAGCATTGAAACCCGCGAGGGTGATCGCTGCGTTGATTTGTTTTCGCGGCCGGACGGCAGTTTCGGTTTCGAGGAGTTTCGGCGTGATCCCGAGGATGCTGGTCGCTGGACCGGCATTCACTATTTTTCAGCGGCAATCTATCCGTCACTCCAGGATGCCATCGCCGCGGCAGATCAAGCCGTGTCGTGGTTCGCTGAAAGGAACCGCGAACAGCAGGGCCGTCTCCAGGTGATCCCACCAAGAACCGGATCGACCGCAGGCAGATAATATTGCCGGGTCGCGGTTGTCTTGACGACCACGGGGCGTCGTGCTCAGAAGCCTGCCATTCTGGAGTTTCTTTCATGAGTTCATCCAAACCACTTGCCGAGCGCATCGCGCTCGTCACCGGCGCCTCCCGCGGAATCGGCTACGCGACTGCGCTGGCGCTTGCCAATGCAGGCGCGCATGTGGTCGCGACCGCGCGTACGCAAGGCGGGCTGGAAGAACTTGACGACGCCATCCGCGCCGAAGGCGGCAACGCCACACTTGTTCCGCTCGACATGCGCGATCTTGACGGCCTCGCCCGCCTCGCCGCGGCCCTGGACGAGCGCTATCAGCGCCTTGATGTTCTTGTCAGCAATGCCGCGACGACTTTCATGTCGTCACCGCTTTGCCATGTTGACATGAAGGCCTGGAACGAGGTGATGGCGGTCACCGTCACCGGCAACTGGCAGCTGATCTGTACGATGGATCCGCTGCTGCAGAAATCCGATGCCGGCCGCGCGGTATTTGTCACGTCCGGCTCTGCGAGCAATGCCCGCGCCTATCGCGGTCCCTACTCGGCCTCGAAGGCGGCTCTCGATGCGCTTGCCCGCACCTACGCGGCCGAAACCGCCAATACGGCCGTTCGCGTCAATCTGTTCAATCCCGGCCCGATCCGTACCCGCATGCGCGCGACCATCATGCCGGGCGAGGACCCAATGTCCCTTGAGCCGCCTGAAAATCCAGCTGCCGCCATTGTCGAACTCTGCCTGCCGGACTTTCAGGAAACCGGCCGGATCTACGACTATCCCACCCGCAAACTGCTGCATTTTCGCGCGCCGGCGTAACGGCCATCCGGCCGGTCGCGATCGGCAATCTCACACCGCGCGTGCGCTGCGAATCGCGACCACGAGCGCCACCAGCAACATGAAGCCGGCCAGAAAAAAAGGTGCGCCCGGAAGGTGCCAAGTTCCCAGCGCGGCGATGCAAATCGCGAAGGTCTGCGTGAACAGCCCCGGCCCGATCAAATTAGCGATCCCGGAGACACTGTTGTTCGCGCCCTGCAGCTGCCCCTGCTCGCGCTCGCTTATCAGCCGGGTCATCAGGCCTTGAGTAGCGGGATTGGCAAAACCCCACAATGAAATCAGCGGCAGACCGATAAAAAACAAAACGCTGTTGGACGCCAGCCCCCACATCCAAAATCCAGCGACGCCGAACAGCAGCCCGGCGACAAGCATACGCCGCTCGCCGAACCGCCTGACCACCGGTCCGATCAGGCCGCCCTGCACCACCATCGCCATCAATCCGACAACCGCCAGGACCAGCCCGACCGTCCGTTCGTCCCAACCATAGCGATAGCCCATGTAGAGCACGCCGACGCTCGGCATGACCGCATGGGCGAGACTGTTGAGAAAATGAACGCTGGCGAGCCCCAGCAATGGCTGCTGGGACCGCAACAGCGTTAAGGCACCGAGCGGATTGGCGCGCCGCCATGAAAAGGCTGAGCGCTGGTCATGCGGCAATGATTCCGGAAGAATGAACAATCCATAGGTCGCATTGGCAAGACTGAGCCCAGCGGCGATCCAAAACGGCAAACGTGGATCGATGCCGCCGGCCAGACCGCCGAGCGCTGGCCCCAGAATGAATCCGGCCCCGAATGCCACGCCGAGCAGACCGAACCGTTGCGCGCGCTGCTCCGCCGGGGTGATGTCGGCGACATAGGCGAAAGCGGTCGAGATGCTCGCCGCCGTGATGCCGGAAATGACGCGGCCGACAAACAGCCACCACAGCGACGGCGCGACCGCCATCAACACATAGTCAAGCCCCAGGCCAAAATTCGAAATCAGAATGACGGGGCGCCGGCCAAACCGGTCCGACAGCGATCCGAGCACCGGCGAAAAGATGAACTGCATCGCCGCCCACGCGGTTCCGAATACGCCATAGATCACCGCCGCGCTCGCGGTATTGCCGCCCTCGAAATCGACGATGAGTTTCGGCAGCACCGGAATGATCGTGCCGAGCGCCAACATGTCGAGCAGGATGGTGACGAAAATGAAAGCGAAGCTGGCGCGCCGCCACCCAGCCGGCTCTTTGCGTTCCGGCGCGGCGCCATTCGAAGCCGCGCTCATCAGACCGCCTGCGCGCCGGCGACTTTATGACTTCCGCTTGGCATAGGGATTGGCTTTCTCGCGCAGCATCAGCCGGATCGGCGTTCCCGGGAGCTCGAAGGTTTCGCGCAGGCTGTTGACCAGATAGCGGCGATAGGATTCCGGCACCGCGTCGGCGCGCGTACAAAACAATGCGAAGGTCGGCGGCCGCCCCTTCGGCTGCGTGATGTAATTGAGGCGGATACGCCGGCCCGACACCGCCGGCGGCGGATGCGCCGACAGTGCATCATCGAGCCAGCGATTCAGCGCGGCGGTCGGCAGCCGGCGGCACCAGATCTCATGAATATCGACCACCGCCTGCATCAGCCGATCGAGCCCGTTGCCTGTCAGCCCGGAGACAGCCACGATCGGTAAACCTTTGACTTGCGGCAGCCAATGATCAACCTCCTCCTGCAATTTTCCGATTGCGCCGGACTTGGTTTCCACCAGGTCCCATTTGTTCATGCCGATGACCAGCGCACGCCCTTCCCGCTCGACCAGATCGGCGATGCGCAGGTCCTGCTCCTCGAACGGCTTTTCGGCATCCATCAACAAGATCACCACGTCGGCAAACCGGATCGCCAGAAGCGCGTCGGCGACCGAAAGCTTTTCAAGTTTTTCCTCGATCCGTGCGCGTCGCCGCATTCCGGCGGTGTCGTGGACCTGAAAATCGTGGTCGCCCCAGTGCAAGGCAACCGCGATGGAATCACGCGTGATGCCGGCCTCCGGCCCGGTCAGCAGCCGTTCTTCACCGAGCAGTCGATTGATCAATGTCGACTTGCCGGAGTTCGGACGCCCCACGACCGCGATCCGAATCGGCCGCGGCCCTTCCACTTCCTCAACCATCTCACTCAGCGCCGTTGCTTCAGGCAGCGCTTCGCGCAAGGCATCGTAGAGATCGGCGAGGCCCTCGCCGTGTTCGGCGGAAAGCGTAACCGGTTCGCCAAGGCCCAGTGCGTAGGCTTCGTAGGCGCCGGCTGCCGCAGCTCGGCCTTCGCTTTTGTTGGCGATCAGGATCACCGGCTTGCCGGCCTTGCGCGCGACATCCGCAAACATTTGATCGCCGGGGACCATTCCCGCGCGGGAATCGATCATGAAGAATATTGCGTCGGCGGCCGCGATCGCAGCTTCGGTCTGGGCCTGCATTCGGCCCGACAACGTCTCCGGCGCTGCCTCCTCCAGCCCCGCAGTGTCGATCACCGTAAAGGCGAGGTCTCCGAGATGCGCTTCGCCCTCGCGCCGGTCGCGGGTCACACCGGGGCGATCATCAACCAGTGCCAGCCGTTTGCCGACCAGCCGATTGAACAACGTGGATTTGCCGACATTGGGCCGGCCAACGATTGCGACCGTGAAACTCATGACGCGGTCATTGCTGCCGGTTGGTGTTGCGGACAGCCGTCTATGCCTGTCCGCGCCGTCCGGCGCAATCTGTCAGCGCGAGAAGGTGCCGGCCGGCGGTGGATCTGGCCATGCGGTCTGTGGCGCCGACTGTTGTTGCGGCGGCGGCGGCTCGGGCCAAGCCGTCTGCGGTGCCGCCTGTTTTTGCGGCGGCGGCGGCTCGGGCCATGCCGTCTGTCCCTGCGATTGCTTGACCGGCTGGGCCGCCGGCCAGGGCGAGGCTGACTGCGGATTGGCCGGTCGAGCCGACGGCCCGGCAACCGGTTGCGGTCGCGGGCTCGCCTTCGGCGGTGTCCGCTTCGCGGTCCGTTTCGGCTTGGGTTTCGGCTTGGATTTGGCCTTGGGCTGCGCAACCGCCTGCGGAGAGGTATTGAGCGGCGCAGCAGAGGCCTGGCGACGCACGGTCGGCGTCGCGGCGGCCGGCGACGGAACGCTTGGCGGCGCGCCGGTTGTTCCAGTCGTGGTCGCATCCGGCGTCGTTGGCACCGCCGCGACATTGGTCGGCTGCCGGCCCTTGTACAGTTCCTGCGGCACGCCCTGTGACACACCCGGCACGCCTTCCGGGAACACCGGCCTGCGCACGCCCTTCAGCTTTTTCTCTGATGTGATTCCCAGCTTGTCGGTAATGGCGGAGGGATCAAACTCTCCAGGGTCAAAGCCGCCACTACTGCTGCAACCGGCCGCGGCCAAGCAAAGACCCATCAGCAGTCCTGCGCGCATCACGTTGAGGCCGTAGCGCATCGTTTCAGTCCCCCAATCAGCCTTGGCTCGCGGGCTCGATCATTGCGGATAGCCGTTCGATCCGGCTGCGCAATGTGGCCGGCGTGGCGCCGTCCGACAAGATCGCGTTGACCCAGCGGCGGGTCTCCGTCGTGTTGTTATTTCGCCAGGCACTAAGCGCGAGCATTTCGCGCGCGGAATGGCGATAGATGCCGGACGGTTCGGCCAAAGGCTCCAGCCGCCGCTGAATTTCATCATAGGGCACGGTATCGACCAGCAAAATGCCGGCACGCAAGGATGCGAGCGCCGTCTGCAATTTCGACGCAACGGAGTCCGCGGCGATGGCATCATAGATCTTGACCGCCGCGGGCCGATCGGTTGCCGCCAGTTCGGCAGCCTCGCGCAGCCGCGCCAATCCGCGATAGCCCGCAGTTCCCTCGGTCGCCACCTTCGCAAAGGCCGCGGCCGCTTCGGCATGCTTGTTCTCGCCGCTCAGCATGGCGGCGGCCTCGAATGCCATGCCGGTCTCGGTCGCCTTCCGCAATTCCCACCACTGATAGCCGCGCCATGCGCCAATCCCCAGTACGACCAGGACGGCAGCGCCGATGATGACAAGGCTGTACTTTTCCCACAGCTGCTTGAGCTGATCCTTGCGGACCTCTTCATCGACTTCTTGAAAAAAATCAGACACTTAAAGTCTCCGCCCGCCGTTCGGCCGCGTCTTCATTGTGGATGGGTGGACTATGCTTTCGGCCCTGTGACCGCTCCGATACCGTAGCGTTGTGGCGCCCGCAAGGCAAAGCCTATGCAATCCATAGACTTAGAGCAAAGCGCTGATTCCACTACGGCCGCTTGGCCCGCATCGGATAGACATGCTCCGTGGCCGGAAAAGCCCGCGATCGGACCTCCTCGGCGAACGTTTTCACCGCCGCCTCGATTGAGGGGCCGAGGTCGGAATAGCGTTTCACGAATCGCGGCACCCGTGGCGACAGCCCCAGCATGTCTTCCAGCACCAGCACCTGGCCGTCGCAGGCCGCACTGGCACCGATTCCGATGGTCGGAATGGGGATCATCTCGGTGATCCGCTTGCCGAGCGGCTCGGCGACAGCCTCGACCACCACCGAAAACGCTCCCGCATCCGATACCGCCTTGGCGTCGTCCTCGAACGGCCCCCATTCGGCTTCGTCGCGGCCCTGTGCCCGGAAAGATCCCAACACATTGATCGCCTGCGGCGTCAGGCCGATATGGCCCATGACAGGAATGCCGCGCTCCACCAGAAACGCGATCGTTTCCGCCATATAGCGCCCGCCCTCGAGCTTGATGGCACCGCAGCCGGTTTCCTTCATGACGCGCGCGGCCGATGCGAACGCCTGCTCTTTCGATGCCTCATAGGACCCGAACGGCATATCGATGACGACCAGAGCGCGCTGCGACCCGCGCATTACAGCATGCCCCTGCAAAATCATCATATCGAGCGACACCGGCACGGTGGTCTCGAATCCGTGCATGACCATGCCGAGGGAATCGCCAACAAGAATGATGTCGCAATAACGGTCGACCATGCGTGCGGTGTGGGCATGATACGACGTCAGGCACACCATGGGGTCGCCGCCCTTGCGGGCTCGGATATCCGGAGCGGTCAGCCGCCTGATCTCTTGCTGCGCAGACATGGTCAGTACTCGTGTCGTTGAATTTCTATTGTCCCAGGGCCGGCGTCCCAAACGCCGCAATTCCGATCACCAATGGATGGAAAAGCAGGCCGAGCGCAAGATAAAGCACGGTTCCACCGACAATCGCGATCAGGTCATTACGGCCGCCGCCCATCGGGATCGGCGGCGCGCCGGGATCGGACCGGCGTTTGAGCGTGATCCGGTCATAGACCGCCCAGGCCAGGATCGATCCAAACAGAATGATCGAACCGAGATCGCCGTTCGCAATAAGGTGCCCGACCGCCCACAGTTTCACCGCCACCAGCATCGGATGTTTGAGCGTTCGCTTGATCGCGCCGGGAAAATACGCGGCCACCAGGCAGATGCTCGCGGGCCACATCAACAGCACCGTGACATGCCGCGTCCAGGCCGGCGGATACCAGACATTGATCCAGCCGGTATCGCGATAAAGTGCATAGCCATAGCCGATCAGAACAAGACCGACAGCAGCGACCACCGAAAAACCTATTTTATAGGGAACCTCGCCAATGCGCGCGATAAGACCTGCGCGCGCATCCCGGCAGGTCACGAACACATGACCACCGATGAACAGACACAGACCAAGGATCAGAATAGCAAGGCCCATTGGATACCCTCGCCGGCCAGGACCGGCTGCCCGCGCCGAACGCGCGGCAGTAGAGGCGATGGCCGCGCCGGACGCAAGTTCAACGCAGGTGCTGCATTTCCACTTGATCGGCGCCGTGTGAAACGTTGACGCGCCGGCGCCTTGGTTAAAATGACGCCCAGGCTGGTGTGTTGGCTTTTTGATGGTGCTGAGTGCAATCTGGCAAAGCCTTCGCCAATTCTGGCAACATTGGCCACGGCTTGAACGGTACCGTAATGCCCAATGACCGCGTCTTCATCGTCGAGCCCGAGCGGCGCATTCCGGTGCGCGGCGAATACGATGTCGTCGTGCTTGGCGGCGGCCCAGCCGGAATTGCCGCCGCTGCCGCAGCCGGCAGGCGCGGCGCCCGGACTTTGCTGATAGAGCGTTATGGCTTTCTGGGCGGCATGGGAACGGCGGCCGGCGTCACCAATTTCTGCGGCCTGTTCGCCAATGTCCATGGCGACATCCGGCAGGTGGTGCATGGCGTTGCCGACGAATTGCTGGCGCGTATCGATCACTACGGCGGTCTCAACACGCCGCATCTGGTGTTCGGCAAGACCAAAGCGCAGGCCTACGACACCGCCGCCTTCAAGCGCGCAGCCGACGACCTGATGCTTACCAACAGGGTCGACATTCTGTTCCACGCGCTTGCCACCAGCATCGTGATGAATGATGACAACCGCATCCATGCTCTCATCGTCGAGACGAAGTCCGGCCGCGCCGCGTTTATCGCGAAGGTCTTCATTGACTGCTCCGGCGACGGCGATTTGGCCGCCTGGGCCGGCGCGCCGTTTGAACTCGGCGACCATGACGGACAATTGCTTTATCCGACGCTGATGTTCCGCGTGAACGGCGTCGATCCGGAAGCCGCCAGGGACGCGGCGCAGATCATCCCGCAATTGATGGACGCGGCGAACCGCGCCGGCCGCGCGCAGTTCCCGCGCAAGGGCGCGATCGTGCGGCCGCAACGAAATCCGATCGAATGGCGCGTCAACGTCACACAACTGAAAACCGCCAACGGCCGTGCCCTCGATGGCACCAACGCCGACGAGCTCAGCGCCGGCGAGATCGAAGGCCGCAGGCAGGCATTTGCCTTCTTTGATTTCCTCAAACGCGAAGCGCCGGGATTTTCCAACGCCTATATCGTCGACATGCCGCCGCAGATCGGTATCCGCGAAACCAGGCGCATCACCGGCCGCTATCAGCTCACCGGTCCGGATGTCGTGTCCTGCGCCAGCTTCGATGACACAATCGGCGTCAATGGCTGGCCGCTCGAAAAGCATGTCGCCGGCGACGTTCAATGGGAATGGCCGGACATTCCGGGCTCGCGCGGCTTTAATCACATGCCCTATCGAATGCTGCCGCCGCTGAAGGTCGACAACCTGCTGGTCGCCGGCCGCTGCGCATCCATGACCCACGACGGCCAGTCGGCGGCGCGCGTGTCGGGCGCCTGTTTCGTGATGGGCGAAGCCGCCGGCACTGCCGCACAACTCGCCCTTGCGAGCGGCCGCGATCCGGCCGACATTGATATTGGCGCGCTGCAGGCGGCGCTCGAAACCAACGGCGTTGATCTTGGTCGCGCGGCGATCTAAATCGGCGAACCTGTTGCACAACACGCGGAGAGGAACCCCATGAAGAAGAGCCTCGCATTGGCGCTGGTCGCCATGCTGGCCGCGCTTGCGCCCGCCGTGGCGCAGGACTGGCCGACCAAGACCGTGAAAATCATTGCGCCGTTTGGCGCCGGCTCGACGCCGGATCTGGTCGCGCGACTGATCGCGGATCGATTGCAGCAGAAGCTCGGCAAGACCTTCGTGGTCGAGAACAAGTCCGGGGCCGGCGGCATCATCGGAACTGATGCGGTCGCCAAGGCCGCGCCTGACGGCTACACCATCGGCGTCTCGATCGGCGGCCCGCTCGCCATCAACACCTTGCTGATGTCCAAGCTGCCGTACAATCCAGCCAAGGACATCGCCCCGATCACCCAGCTCGTTACGCAACCGAGCGCGCTTGCCGTCAATCCCGGGCTCAAGGTCAACACTGTCGGCGAACTGATCGCACTCCTGAAAAAAGACCCCGGCAAATACAATTTCGGCTCGATCGGCAACGGCTCGCTGTCCCATCTCGCCATGGAGGCGATCGCGCAGAAGAGCGGCACCAAGATCGCGCATCTGCCGTACAAGAGTTCGCCGCAGGCGATCACGGCCGTGATCCGCAACGACGTGCAGATGGCGATGATGCCGGCGATCTCGGTCAAACCGCAAGCCGACACCGGCAAGGTGAAAATTCTCGCGGTCTCCACCGCCGAGCGCTCGCCCTATATGAGCGATGTTCCGACCTTGAAGGAATCCGGCATCGATGTCGAAGCCGATGCCTGGATGGGCCTGATCGCGCCGGCCGGCACGCCGCCGGCGGTCATCGCCAAGATCAACAAGGCGGTGGTCGAAGTGCTGCAGGAAAAGGATGTTCAGCAAAAGCTTGCCGGGCTGCTGATGGTACCGATCGGCAACAGCCCCGACCAGTTCCGCGCCGCCATCGCCAACGAGATCGTGCGCTGGCAGCCGGTGATCAAGGCGGCAAACATCAAGATCAACTAGAGCATTTCCAGGCGAAGTGGAAACCGGTTCGCCGTCCGGAAATGCGAAAAACAAAGAAATAGAGCGCTTTCACGATTTTGAATAAATCGAATGCGCTCTGGTCTCGAACTCGAACATCACGCGGAAGCCGCCGCCCCGGATTCCCGCGCCTTCACATCCTTGATGTCTGTGAAGGCGATGCCGTTCGCGCGCTCGCGGGTGTAGTCAAGATAGAACTGGTTGCGCGCGAGATAAACCGGATCGCCGTCGAGGTCCTCGGCGATGCTGGAATGATTGGCCGATATGAAGCTGTCGAGCGCCTTGCGGTCGGCCGCCGAAATCCAGCGCGCGAGCTGAAATTCGCTGACATCGAAATCGATTTCCAGGCCGTACTCGTCGCGCAGCCGAACCTTCAGCACGTCGAGCTGCAGCGGACCGACGACGCCGATCAGGGCCGGCGCGCCGTCGACCGGGCGGAATGCCTGCACCACGCCCTCTTCCGCCAGTTCCTGCAGCGCCTGTTTCAGCTTCTTGGCCTTCATCGCGTCCGGCAGCCGCACCCGGCGCAGGATTTCCGGCGCGAAGCTCGGAACGCCGACGAAGGAAATGTCCTCGCCCTCGGTCAAGGTGTCCCCGATGCGCAAGGTGCCGTGATTGGGAATGCCGACCACGTCGCCGGCAAAAGCCTCGTCGGCCAGCGCGCGATCCTTGGCGAAGAAGAATTGCGGCGTGGCAAGGCTCATCGACTTGCCAGTGCGCACCAGTTTCGCCTTCATGCCGCGCGTCAGCTTGCCGGAACACAGCCGCGCGAACGCGATGCGGTCGCGATGGTTGCGGTCCATGTTGGCCTGGATCTTGAACACGAACGCCGTCATCGACGGTTCGCTCGCCTCGATCCGCCGGCGGCTGGCCTCCTGCGCGCGCGGCGCCGGGGCATAGGCAGCGAGCGCATCAAGCAGATCGCCGACGCCGAAATTCTTCAAGGCGCTGCCGAAGAACACAGGTGTCAGATGACCCTCGCGAAAGGCTTCGAGATCGAACGGATTGCAAGCTTCCCGGACCAGCGTGAGTTCGTCGTCCAGCGCGACCGCATCGAGATTGGGATTGCGCGCGGCAAGTTCGGCGGCGCTCATGGTCGCGGCGACGCCGGTGCGCGCGGCGTCGCCCTCGATCAGACGCACGCCGCCATTGATCAGATCATAGGTGCCGAGGAAGTCCTGCCCGCGCCCGATCGGCCAGGTCATCGGTGCGGTATCGAGCGCCAGCGTCTTTTCGATCTCGTCCAGGAGATCGAACGGGTCGCGGCTCTCGCGGTCCATTTTGTTGATGAAGGTCAGGATCGGGATGTCGCGCAGCCGGCAGACCTCAAACAGCTTGCGGGTGCGCGCCTCGATGCCCTTGGCGGCGTCGATCACCATGACCGCGGAATCGACCGCCGTCAGCGTGCGATAGGTGTCCTCGGAAAAGTCCTCATGGCCCGGCGTGTCGAGCAGGTTGAACACCCGCTCGTCGAACACGAAGGTCATCACCGAGGTGACCACCGAAATGCCGCGCTCGCGCTCGATCGACATCCAGTCCGAGCGGGTCGAGCGGCGGTCGCGCTTGGCCTTGACCTGGCCGGCGAGATTGATCGCGCCGCCGAACAGCAGCAGCTTTTCGGTCAGCGTGGTCTTGCCGGCATCCGGGTGCGAGATGATGGCGAAGGTGCGCCGGCGCGCGATCTCGCTTTCGAGCGCGTTCAGGCCGGTTTCTTCGAGGCGCAGAGGTGCGTTCATGTGTCCGTGCGTGTGGCAGCAAATGTCGGGGCGATCAAGGGGACGGGCCTTGCCGCAGGGTTCTATGCGATTCAGTCGTCCTCATATAGGGACGCGCGGACCAATCTTGTACGGCAAATGTCTTCACCGACTTGCCTCTTAGCCAACGCTGCGCCGCCCGGTGGCTTGGGGCGCCGGGGCCGCCCGTCCCTTCTTTCGTCCCTCGGCCAAGCCGAGGGGTGGAGCGCCGGGAGACGCATCCAACAGATCACCACGCCTTGGGAGGCATGGCGCGCGTCTGGCGATGACGCGCGCGCCTCCCGGGCTCCATCAGCGGCTATTTTATTGCGTCTCCGGGCCACGCTTTCCGAAGCGCTCCTTGCGGAGGCCTCGATCAGCCAGCTCCTGGCGGGGGGTTCCTAGTAGCCCCCGGGTGGAGCCCCGGGACGCCCGGTAGCGCGGTTGCGAGCCGCGCCAGCAGGAGCCGCACCTTGGCTCCACTCTCAGGACGCCTCATGAAAGCGCCCCTCGCGAGCAAGGCTCTAGGACTATAGTCCCAAATACGTAGTTGACACCACATGGGGCTAGGCCTAGATAAAGCTGCCCCGCCCGCGAAAGCGGGAGGGGATGGCGCGCCCATAGGAGACGAATTGGATATATCGTCTCCTAGCGTTCCTGAAGGTGTGACCATTTTGCGCGCCCTATTATTTGGTGGCGAACTGCGCTTAATGGAGGATTTTAACTGGAACTTTGTTGCTCCTATAACTTCTGGATGGTGGTATCTCGGGGACGCCTTTCCAAAGCCGCACACTGTAAATCACGCGGCTATCGAGTGGCTGTTCGAGGATGGATTTGCAACGACCGCTGAACGCGGAACTATCATCCGAATTACTGGCGGTGGCATTTCTTTTTTGCAAAGCCACAACGCTTCGCTGCGCGCGTGGGCTGTGAGAGTGGCGCGCCCAGGCGACCTTGCGCGTGTTGAGAAGTTGATAGCCAAATTCAGGAACGAGTTCGGCAGTTTTGACGCGCCACCTGATAAATCGGGCAGCGGCCTTGCTGATAAGTCTGGCTCTAATGAGGTTGCCGGTACGTCAGCCGCTTGCCAACGCCGGACTGAATTGCAAGGGCTGCGCGTTCCCCATCGGTTAGATGGCGGGTGGTATAGCGGAAGTCGAATTCGGCCAGATAGCGGTGAAGGTTCTTTTCGGCGCAATGCTGGTAGTTGCCGCGCATGCCGCGTTTGAATATGCCGAAATAGCCTTCGACGGTGTTTGTCGTTACATCGCCTCTGGCGTATTCGCGGGCTGCATGGTTGACGGTTTCGTGCGCGGCGAATTCGGTACCGATTTGGTGATATAAGCCGGCTTTCATCGGTGTGTAGGCGGCTTTCCTTGTGGACGTTCTCGCGAACGATTGCGGCAACGGTTTCGGCATCTGCGCTTGGGACGTGGAATGAGCGAACCTCGCCGCGCCACGATCTACCAGCGAGACAATAGCTCGCTTCTGAGAGGGGCCACTCTTCCCGCCCTTAGTCGGCGGCGGCACATATTTGTTTCGCGGGCGTGGTGTCGTCGATCTTGCCGTGGTACGCCTCATCGACTTCCACAACTTGGCCCGAGCCTCCCATGGGAGGAAGGTCAAGACCACCACGGCGCATCGCCTCCATCACGCGGTGATGCAGGAACCAAGCCGTGTTGGCTAGGATTATAGTCCAGAACCCGGGACCGGGGATAGATTTTCCAATTATTTTGAAAAGACCCGGTGACCCACGCCGTTTGCGGACCATCACGGCGCGGGGACCGGCCCGGAAAACATCGAACCGGAATGACGCGAATGTGAGCCCCGGCCCAATTGGATCGCTGGCACGATTTCCGACATGAACAAGCACGGATCGGGCCTCGTCCGATCGCATTGACGAATGACAGCCAGGCGTCATGACGCGCTGCCGGATTTCGCCAAGCCATCGCTCAGCGATGAGGCGGCAGGCGCACGAATAGATTTTGAAAGGGCAATCACCATGAACCGACGTGACGTCCTCAAGGCCACCGCCGCGACCCTCGGCATCGGCGTCGTGGCCGCGCTCGACACCAACACGGCCTTTGCCCATCACGGCTGGGCCTGGGCCACCGACGAGCAGTTCGAGATCACCGGCAAGATCACCAAGGTGAAACTCGGCAATCCGCACGGCGAGTTGATGCTCGACGCCAAGGGTGTCGCCTGGGAAGCCGAGATCGGCCAGCCCTGGCGCAACAAGCGCGCCGGCCTGACCGACAACCTGCTGAAGATCGGCGTCGAGGTGACAATCTCCGGCCACCGCGCCAAGGACCCCAAGGTCAAGGTGGTCAAGGCCGAGCGCGTCATCATCAACGGCAAGAGCTACAACCTCTATCCTGATCGTGGCGTGTGACGGCGTGACTGATTGATCAAGGCGGCGGCCGGTGCTGCACGCGTTCTTCACCGCGGTTGAGCATTGGCCGCTGTCGACGGCCTTGCGCGGCTCGACCTGGGCTTATCCGCTGGTCAATACCGCGCATATCATCGGCATCGCGCTGTTGTTCGGCGCGATCGCCCCGCTCGACCTGCGGCTCGCCGGCTTGTGGCCGCGCCAGCCGCTCGCGCCGCTCCGGCGCGTGCTGGTGCCGGTCGCGGTCTTCGGCATGGTCCTGACGGTGTGCGCCGGCGTCTTGTTGTTCATGGCCAAGGCTGGCGACTATTCCGCCGCGCCGATCTTTCAGATCAAGATGGTGGTGGTGACATTGGCGCTGATCAATGCCGCCGCTTTGACGCTGTCGCCCGGCTGGCGCGCGCTGGACCGCAACGGCAATGCCGGCTCCGGCGCGATCGGCACCGGAATCCGCATCGCCGCGATAATTTCACTGGTGCTGTGGTTGACCGCGATCCTGCTCGGCCGGCTGGTGGGGTATTTCTGAATCAGAATTGAAGCGTCTGCCTCCAAACATCCGTCGAGATTTGCGTTTCCGCTATCCCATCGCCTCTTGATAACTCTCCTGCTTAAAGCCGACGACGACCTTGCCGCGGCCGAGATCGAGCACCGGCCGCTTGATCATCGACGGCTGCGCCAGCATCAGCGCGATGGCCTTGTTGGCATCGATCCCGGCCTTGTCCTTGTCCGGCAGCTTGCGGAACGTCGTGCCGGCGCGATTGAGCAAAGTCTCCCAGCCGACCTTCTTCTCCCAGCGCTTCCAGCCGCGTGCGCTCGATGCCGGCGGTCTTGTAGTCGTGGAAGTCGTACGTCACGCCGTTCTTGTCGAGCCAGGCGCGCGCCTTCTTCATGGTGTCGCAGTTCTTGATGCCGTAGATGGTAATGCTCACGTGCGCCGGTCCCCGGTTCGCGTCCCTCGGATGTGAGCAGATTGCCTCAGCCCCGTGAGCAAGAGAAGCCATGGAGGGCGCAGCGACAGCATCCCGATCGGCTTGTGCGCTCCCCATTCCTTGCTCAAAGCATAAGCATCTGCGCTGCAAAGCTAGGCAAGGACGCCGCGGTCCGGCGCAAGCCGCCGAGAATATCGCGCAATTTTAATCCTTTAGCAGAGCGCCGCGGCTGGCACGTTGTTTGCGTGATTCGTTGTCGAGTAGAAGCGGCCAGGGTAAATTCAGCCCGGGGCATTGCTCGGCAAGGATCGATCCGTTCGTTCTGGAGCCCGGCATGCGACATCTTCTTTCGATGTTCATCAATCTCAACGGTAAAGCGCGGCGCTGGTCCGCGCCCGCGTCATTTTGCGTGACGGGAGCCACCAACGCCTGCGTCCAGCCTGCCCGGCAGCGACCTGCCGGGCCATTCCTCCGGAGTAGAAGCAGTCAACGCCAACTCGCGTGGGTCATTGCTCCACTCACCGGCAGTTCATGCTGCCATCTGCAATGGAGACGACCATGACGACCAACACCAACGGCAGCTACGGCCTCGCCGAACTCAATCTGGAAAAGACCATCGGCGGCCTCGGTGGCACCAAGGCGCGCGAAGTCCCGCGCATCGACATGAGCCATTACGAGGCCCGCAAAGCCGAGATCGCCGACCAGCTTTGGAACGCGGCGACCGACATCGGCTTCTTTCAGCTCGTCAATCACGGCATCCCGCAGGAGCAGATCGACGAAGCCTTCACCATGACCGAACGATTCTTCGCGTTGCCCCAGGAGACCAAGGCGCAGTACCCGCTCATCAAGGGCACCAATGCCGGCTGGGAATATCAGAGCCAGGTGCGTCCTTCGACCGGCACCGCCGACCGCAAGGAATCGTATCAGATCACCCTGCCCCGCATGGCCGAGCTCTGGCCGCAAGGGCGACGAACTGCCGGGCTTCAAGGCCGCGATGCTGGCCTTCGAGCGCGCGAACTGGGCGCTCGGCATGAAGGTGCTGTCGTGCTTTGCCATCAAGCTCGGCTTCGCGCCGGACTTCTTCACCGACTGCCACGACCCGCTGTCGCCGGAATACCAGAGCACGTTGCGGCTGTTGCACTACATGCAGATGATCGACGCCAAGCCGGAGGATTATCAGGCTTGGCGCGCCGGCGCGCATACCGACTTCGACTGCCTGACCCTGCTGCATCAGCGCACCGGCCAGGGCGGCCTGCAGCTCTGCCCCGGCAAGGAATCGGCCGAACTGGAATGGACCGATGTCGAGCCGGCGCCCGGTGTCATCACCTGCAACATCGGCGACATGCTGATGCGCTGGAGCGACGACAAGCTGCTCTCGACCCTGCATCGCGTGCGCATGCCGCAGCCGGATGAATATCTCGGCTCGCGCTATTCGATCCCGTTCTTCTGCCAGGCCAACAAGGACGCGGTCATCCAGGGGCCGGGCAAGAAATACGCGCCGATCACCGCGCACGATTATCTGCAGCAGCGCATCGCGGCGAATTTTGCGAAGTGAACGCGGCGCGCGACCTTATCTGTAATCAAGAGTGGACGGCGTATCCGCGCCGTCCAGTTGCACTGGCATAGCCCGCATGTGCAGCCGGCTTAATTGATTCATTTCACCGCCGCTATCAGACGGTTCGGTAAAATTCGACTTTTTCGATTTAATTGGAAGTTATGTGGGGCCGTGCGCAGGATGCACCTTCCAGTTGCATCAAGCCACGAGGCAAAACATGAATTCCGGCAATCAAGATGACTTTCTGAATCAATCTCTTATCCAGGCGACCTGTCGAGCGCCGAGGATGCATTCCTCCTGGCTGAAGAATACCGCAACGCCGCGATTGTCCTTCTTGACCTCGGCCGCCGCGGCAAGGCGATTTCCCGCGCGCCCTATCGTCTGACCGCGATGCACGCCATCGAACTCTATTTGAACGCACTGATGCTGTTCGATGGGCTCGACCCAGGACGCATACGCGGATTGCAGCATGACTTTGCCGCGCGGGCAGATCACGCACTCGGCTCCGGACTTCAGTTTGCGCAGCCGCACAGATGGCGCACCTGATCGCGATGAAAACCGGACAGGGAATATGTGGTCAGCCGTTACGGCACGGATCAGTTCAACAAACTATCGCAAATCAATCGCCTCCAGGCGACGCTGGATGAAATCATGTTTAAAGGTCGGCAAGGCACTCGAGCGAAAGCAATCGGTTTCGATTACTGCGCCGATCGCTTTATCGGCTCACCCGTGACCGCCACGCCGACCAGCCATCGTCGCACGATCTGCTCGTCCTTTTTGACAGCGCGGCCCCCAGTTCCTGTTCCAGCACCTGAACCCGCGCCTTGCAATGCGCCAGGATCTTCTCGCCACGCGCCGTCAGGGTCAGATGGCGGATGCGGCCGTGGACGGCGTGGGGCTTGCTCGCCAGCGCGCCGGACCGCTTCAGATTGGCGACGATGACGCTGACGGTCTGCGGCGTCAGCAGCGACAGCCGCGCAAGGTCGGCATTGGACAGGCCCGGATAGGCCGCCACCATGGTGAGCACCGCGAATTGCGGCTGCGTCACGCCGAGGTCGGCGAGCGCACGCTCCAGGCGCGTGCGGAACGCGCCTGACGCCTGCCGCAGCAGATAGCCGAGATGACCTTCCTCGCCGCGTTTGCCCTCCCCGGGTGACGGAACGGCAACGGCAAATGCTGGCTTGCGCATAATGTTCGAACTCTTATATGTTATTCGTACTCTGATATTAGCGAAGCCCGCCCCGGAGAGCCAGCATGTCCGACCGCCCCCACATCCCGTTCCAGGAATTCGCCAAGACACCGGCCTACGCGGCTCTGGGCGCGCTGAGCGAGAGCGTCGACAAATCAGGCCTCGAGAAGCCGCTGACCGAGCTTGTGAAACTCCGGGCCTCGCAGATGAACGGCTACGCCTTCTGCATCCAGTACCATCTCAACCTGGCCCGACGGCACGGGGTCGCATCGGAAAAGCTCGATCTCGTCACCGCCTGGCGCGAGGCCGGGGTTTTCAATGCGCGTGAGATGGCGGCCCTGGCCTGGACCGAAACGCTGACAGCCAGGCCTCAGGAGGCCGCATCCGACACGGCCTATGATGCCGTTCGCGCGCAGTTCAGCGACACCGAGGTGACGAACCTGACCGTCGCCATCGGCACCATCAACCAATGGAACCGGATCGCGGTCGCCCTGCGCTTTGCGCCGTCCATCCAGACGAAGGTGGCGTGAATGCCGGGAACGAACGCCGAGCCGGCCACGGAAGCCGTGTTGCGCGACATCGGCGAAGCGGAGATCGCGGCCTGCTATCCGCTGATGCGGCAGTTGCGGCCCCATCTGGCCGGTGCCGACGACTTCGCCGAGCGCTGGCGCCGGCAATCGCAAGACGGCTATCGGCTGGTCGCGCTCTGGTCAGACCGGGGCCCGCACGCGCTGGCGGGCTACCGGCTCACCGAGAACCTGGTGCATGGCCGCTTCCTCTATGTCGACGACCTCGTTGTCGACACGGACGCGCGAAGCCGCGGCCATGGCGCGCGGCTGCTCGCGCATCTCAAGAACGAAGCGCGTTCTCTCGGCTGCTCCAAGCTGGTGCTCGACACCGCGCTCGACAACACGCTCGGCCACCGCTTCTACTACCGGCAGGGACTGCTGGCGATGGCGCTAAGGTTCCATGTGGCGCTAAGGTAAGTGAGCCGGATGACAACGATTCGCCTCACTCGGCAGTTGTTTCAGCCATGAGGACATCAAGCAAAAACGAGCCATCTTCCTCGATCGCGTAATGAGCTCTCGTTCCGCTCGACGCCGCCTCTTGCAGCACACGAATTGCCCGGATGTTATCGCTGGGGGTTTGCATGCGCGCAGTCCACACCGGGAAATCCATCCGCAAACGCCAAGTTTTGCATCCCGTCAATGTAAAGCCGGAGCCGGTCAGGGCTGCAATCCATTGGCAGACGCTGTAGTTGCGAACGTGGGAGGTGTCACGCAACAACTCAACGGCCTGCAGATGCGTGTCGAACAGCGCCGTCCCCGGCGAACAAGCGTCAATGAATATCGCGGACGCGCCGGGCTGGAGGACGCGTCGCGCCTCCCGCAATCCGCCACCAAAATCGCTCCAATGATGCGCAGAGTAGCGGCAGCCAAGAAAATCAAAATGGCCATTGTCGAACGGCAAGCGCTCCGCCTGCGCCTCGACAGTGCGGATATTGTCCAAACCCTTCTCCCGCGCCGCGGCAGCGACCGCAGCCAGCATTTCCCGTGAAAGGTCGACCGCCGTCACTTGCGTGGCATGCAATGCCAGCAGGTACGAAACGTGTCCCCCGCCGGCGCCGAGATCGAGCGCATGCCGAGGGCAACGCTCGCTCACTCTGGCCTCCAATGCGTCCAGATCCGCTCCCTGTGCATGCACGGCGCTCTCGACATAGGCTTTGGCGCGCGGGCCGAACTGGGCCTCGACGTTCTTTTCATGTGGCGTTGTCATGATCTGCTCCTTGATCCGGGATGCAGAATGGCCGATTTTTAACCTGTTACAATGTAGAAGTTATCCTATTATGACTGTTGATAGCCTGATCGACGACCAACGGCGCCTGCTCGGCCGGTTCCTGCGTGCCCGACGCGAACAGGCGCGCCCAGCGGCCGCCGCCGGACGACGTCGGACGCCCGGCCTCCGGCGCGAAGAGTTGGCGGCGCTGGCCGGCATCAGTTCGACATGGTGCGCCTGGCTTGAACAAGGACGCGCCGTGCAGGCGTCGCCCGAGGCGCTCGGTCGTCTGGCAAAGGCGCTTTCGTTGACCCGCGCGGAACGTGCCTACCTCTTCGAACTGGCTGGGCGGCTGGATCCGGAGCTACCCGCCGACGAGCAAAGCGATGCACCGCCGTCCCTGATTGCGGCGGTGAACGCGATCAGGCATCCGGCTTATGGGCTCGACAAGCTCTGGAATGCTTGCTGCTGGAACGCGGCTGCGGCGCGGCTGTTCTGCGGTTGGCTGGATGGCGACAATCAGCGCAATCTGTTGCGCTACATCTTTCTGGAAAAAAGTGCCCGGACGATCATTCCACAATGGCAGGACAGGGCTCGCAGGCTGCTCGCAGAATTTCGCGCTGATTTCGGCCACACATCTCGCGATCCGCAAGTCAAGCAATTCATCGACGCGCTGAAAGGCGAAAGCGCGCTCTTCGCGCGAATTTGGGAGGACCAGAACGTCCAACTTCGCCAGGGCGGGTTGCGGCTTTTTCATCATCCGCGCCGCGGTCGGCTCATCTTTGAGCAACACACGTTCAACCTGTCGGAACGCCCGGACTATAAGCTGGTCATGCTGACCCCTGCAGTGACGTGAAAGTCGAAGACGTGGCGCAATGCCGGACGCACGCAACGTCAGCGGCATTCTGCAAAAAATCACAAATGGTCACGCCCGCGACGTTGCGCATTCCAGATCGGCAGCGGGCCCCATGATGACGTGGAATGACCGGAACTATACGGACCCGAAGTCTACTCCCACTCAATCGTCCCCGGCGGCTTCGAGGTCACGTCGTAGACCACGCGGTTGACGCCCTTGACCTCGTTGATGATGCGGGTGGCGACGAGGCCGAGGAAACTCATATCGAACGGATAGAAGTCGGCGGTCATGCCGTCGGTCGAGGTCACCGCGCGCAGGCCGACCACGTATTCGTAGGTGCGCGCATCGCCCATCACGCCGACGGTTTTCACCGGCAGGATCACCGCGAACGCCTGCCAGATGTCGTCATAGAGACCGGCGCGGCGGATTTCCTCGATGAAGATTTCGTCGGCATAGCGCAGGATATCGAGCTTCTCGTGCGTGATTTCGCCGGGGCAGCGGATCGCAAGGCCCGGCCCGGGGAACGGATGGCGGCCGACAAAGGCGTCCGGCAGCCCGAGTTCGCGGCCGAGCGCGCGCACCTCATCCTTGAAGAGTTCGCGCAGCGGCTCGATCAGTTTCATGTTCATGCGTTCGGGCAGACCGCCAACATTGTGGTGCGACTTGATGGTCACGGATGGCCCGCCGGTGAACGACACGCTCTCGATCACGTCGGGGTAGAGCGTGCCCTGCGCCAGGAATTCCGCGCCGCCGACCTTCTGCGCCTCGATCTCGAACACGTCGATGAACAGCTTGCCGATGATCTTGCGCTTCTGTTCCGGATCGTCGACGCCGTCGAGCGTCTTCAGGAACAGCCGTTCGGCTTCCACATGCAGCAGCGGAATGTTGTAGCTGTCGCGGAACAGGGTCACCACCTTCTGCCCCTCGCCGAGCCGCAGCAGACCGTGGTCGACGAATACGCAGGTGAGTTGCTCGCCGATCGCCTCGTGGATCAGCACCGCCGCGACCGCCGAGTCGACGCCGCCCGAGAGCCCGCAGATCACCCGGCCCTTCCCGCCATCTTTATTGACCTGGGCGCGGATCTTCTCGATCGCCTCCTCCTTGAAGGTGCGCATGGTCCAGTCGCCGGTGCAGCCGGCGATCTTGCGGACGAAATTGCGGAGCAGCGCGGCACCATGCGGCGTATGCATCACTTCGAGATGGAATTGTGTGGCGTAAAACTTGCGCGCCTCGTCGGCGATCATGGCGATCGGCGCGTTCGGCGAGGTGCCGATGACCGCAAAGCCCTCCGGCAGCCTGGTCACCCGGTCGCCGTGGCTCATCCACACCGGATAGCGCTGGCCGACCTCCCAGACCCCGTCGGTGAGCGCTGACGGCCTGGTGAGCTCGACCTCGGCGCGGCCGAATTCACGATGGTGCCCGCCCTCGACCGTGCCGCCGAGCTGGTGCGCCATGGTCTGCTCGCCATAGCAGATGCCGAGGATCGGCACGCCGGCCTCGAACAAAGCGGGCGGCGCGAAGGGCGCGTTCTTTTCCAGCACCGAGGTCGGACCGCCGGAGAGGATGACGCCTTTCGGCTTCATCTCCTGGAAGGCCTGCTCGGCTTTCATGAACGGGACGATCTCGGAATAGACCTTCTCCTCGCGCACCCGCCGCGCGATGAGCTGGGTCACCTGGGAGCCGAAATCAACGATGAGAATTTTGTCGTGCATGATCCGCCAGTGTCCCGCTTCCGAAGTTCGTTATACATTGCAGTAACATCCGACACGAACTTCGGAAGCAAAGGGGCACTAGCAAATCCATGGTTCTAGTGCCGCTTTTCGATTTGAAATTCCTGAACGCGTTTGCTGCAAATGCCGCAGGAACTTCAAATCGGCGGCACTCGTCCTCCGAGGGGCTCGCGGTGCACGATCTGGAAAATCGACCCTACGGCCGTTCGGAACCGCTATTTGCGGTGCGAAAAGCGCCGGGTCAAGTTCACCTCCACTAGATGTGGACGGCGGGTGCCAAGCCTTGTCCTCGCAGCGCAGAACACCCGACAAACGGTTCGAATAGCCGACGCCAGCGCCCCTGTCCGGAGACGCAAAACCAACGCAAACCCGTTGAAATATTTGCGATATCGCGGTTCAGGGGACCCGTTTCCGAAGGTTGTAATTTGATTCGTCACCAGCCGTAACGTGCTATTAGCCTCTGGTAATTAAACACCAAGAGCCTGCCCCGCGACGACGGATTTCAAAATGACCTCGGAGAATGATTGTCATCCCGAACGCCATGACAGCGAGCCGACAGCTAGGCGCCGCGCACGGCTGTTCCGGGAGACACCGGCGGAATTCGCATCGCGGCATGCACTCGGAATTGCCTGGGCGCTGAAGCCGGAACGCATCGGCGGGTTGCCGAACCTCACCCGCCTTTGGCTCGGCGACCTCATCAAACCGGCTCGCGAACTCCCAGATCCGGACGCGGCACTCCATCAGCCTCCCGGCCTCTGCGGAATCGTGCACGATCTCTCGGTACCGACTCTGACCCGGGCCTATGCTCGCGGCCTCTTCCCATTCGCCCACATCCGTCCGCTCAAGTGGTGGGCGTTGCCGGAACGCTGCGTATTGTTTTTCGATGAACTGCACATCGCCAAGCGCCTGCGCCGACAAATCCGCCAGGGGCACTACACCGTCACCTTCGACCGCGATTTCGAGGGCGTCATTGCCGCCTGTGCCGCCGCGCGCCAGGGCCGCTGGCATCTGACCTGGACGACACCGCGCATCATGCATGCCTATGCCGAGATGTTCGACGCCGGCTTTGTGCACTCCTTTGAAGTGTGGAATCCCGCGGGCGAGTTGGCCGGCGGCGGTTACGGCGTCGCGGTCGGCGGCGCGTTCTTCACCGAGTTGCAATTCTCGCGTGAGCCCAACACCTCGAAGATCGGCTTTACCGTGTTGAACTGGCACCTCGCACGCTGGGGCTTTGTGCTCAACGACGGCAAATGGCCAACGCCGACCATTCTCGACATGGGCTTCCGCAACATTCCGCGCGCGGAGTTTTCAGATCAACTTGCGATAGCGGCTGAGCGACGCGGCAAGCGCGGGCGTTGGAACTTGGAAACAGACCTCGCCACTGTCGCCGCTTGGCAACCGGGCCATCCGGAATTCGAAGCAACGAAACCAGCTGAATTGACCCGGACGCGCGCCTAGAGCATTTCCAGGCGAAGTGGAAACCGGTTCGCCGTCCGGAAATGCGATAAATCAAGAAGATAGAGCGCTTTCGTGATTCGATACAAATCGAAAGCGCTCTAGCGTCCGGTTACCGGAGCCAGGCGGGAACACGCAGCGCGCCGAGCACCGGTCCCAGCACCGGCACCCGCTCCAGCAGGGAGCCTCTCGGCGGCTCGTCGACGACAGACGGACCGGGATAGGGCAGGTCCGGGGCGCTCGCCTGTGTCAGTGGCGCGATGGGCCGCCCTGGAAAACCTTCCAACAGGGGAATGGTCGCCGGGGGCACTGGCCGCGAAAGCCGGCTTCCGGTCGCCGCCGGCTCGGGGCCCGAGCCATATTCAACGTTGACTGTGCTCGGAGCCTGGATCGGCGGCAGCGGCGCCGCGGCAATCGATGGCGGTGCGTTGATCGTTCCGTCCGCATTGGTCTCGCGCCGCGCCAACGTCACCGGGGATGCGGCGGCGATTTGCGGTTCGGGCTCGATCGCCGGTTGCTTCGGCGTTTCGTTCACCGCGGCGATCTTCGCCGGTGCCACGTGCTGCCGGGCGACTTTACGTGCCAATGGCGGTGCCACGGCCCTGCCCGGTTGCGCGGCAACGTCAACGTGCCCCGATGCCTCCGGTGGCAAGGCCGATGCGGCATGGGCCGCTTCGGTCGGCCGGTCGAGCAGCACCTGGAAGGCTGCCTTGGCGTCCGGATCGTAACGCCCGCACTTGCTGCCGAATTCCTCGACGTCCCGGCGCACCAGCACGCGACGCGTGTCGACGTCCAGATTCTTGTCGAGGGTGGTGATGATCGACGCCCGCAAATTCTGGCAGAAGACGTCGGCGGAAAAATTGCTGTGATAGACCGAATAGGCACCAATGATGCTGACGGGCACCGCGAGGATGGCGCCCAGGGATTGCAGCAGCGACGAGAAATGGATCAGGTGACCACCGATCCCGGTTGACGCTGCGCCGGGCGTATCGTGCGATGCGTGATCAAGGAGGCGGCCGGTCGGTGCGGGCATGGCATTCCGTTTCGTTGCGTTTCGCGAACGATTGCTGACCACCAGGGACGAAAAAATCGTGATGTTTTTGAGCCGCGATTAAGGCGGCGCCGGGGAAATCAACACCACCTTCGTGCCACAACATGACAGTCGCGGAACGTCAGGTGAGCCGCCTTACAACGGAAACAAAGAACCCGTCGGTCTCGGTTCGCCGCGGCGTCATCAACAGCCCCTGCTCCGACATCAGCACCGCGTGACGGAACAGAAAGTCACGCTCACCGAGCGCAGGCGTCACATCGGCCGGCGGGATGATCGCAAAATCCGGATGCCGCGCCAGAAACCCCCGCACCTGCGCGCCGTTTTCCTCATCCAGCAGCGAACAGGTGATGTAGGCGATCCGCCCGCCAGGCTTCGTCAGCGTCGCCGCGCGACTGAAAATCTCGGCCTGTTCGCGACAGCGCTGTTCCAGCGCGCCCGGCCGGATGCGCCATTTGGCGTCCGGGTTGCGGCGCCAGGTGCCGGTGCCGGTACAGGGTGCGTCGATGACAACCAGATCGATCGTGCCGGCGATATCAGCCAGCACGTCCTTGCCGGCCTGCGGCGTACGAACCTGAGCGTTGCGGACACCGGCGCGCTCAAGCCGTGCGTGAATCGGCGCCAGCCGCCGCTTGTCGCTGTCGGTCGCGTAGATCTGCCCGTGATTGTCCATCGCGGCGGCCAGCGCCAGCGTCTTGCCGCCGCCACCCGCGCAGAGATCGACCACTTGTTCGCCGCTTTGCGCGCCCGCCAGCAGAGCGGCAAGCTGCGACCCCTCATCCTGAACCTCGATGTGGCCCTTGAGATAAGCCGGCTCCGCATGGATCGCCGGGGCCTTGGCGTCGGGCGCACGGACAATGCGCAGGCCGACAGGCGACCAGCGGGTCGGCTGCGGTTCGAGCGCCGCCAGCTCCGCCGCCACCTCGTCCCGCGTCGCCTTCAACGTGTTGACACGCAGATCGAGCGGCGCCCGGCCGGCCAGTGCGGCCCCCTCCGCCACCCGGTCTTCGCCGAAGACGCGCGCCAGGTGCGGGTCCAGCCATTCTGGAAAATCGCCCATGATCCAGGCTGTGGCATTGTCGAATGATAACGCAATGAGACGCGCACGCTCGTCGTCCGTGAGCGGCGCCGGCGCAAAGCGCGAACCGTCGCATAGCCGCGCGATGGCCTCGGCATCAAATCCGCGCGCGAATGCCAAGGCGCCGAGCATCACCGCGCGTGGTGTCTCTTCGGCCATGACATGAGCGGCGGATGCGCGAAAGCGCAATGCGTCATAGACCAAGCCGGCGATCGCCGCGCGGTCACCAGAGCCCGCAAAACGATGCGCAAGGCCCCAGTCCTTAAGCGCGTCGGCCGCCGGTCGCCGCCGCGTTTCAATATCGGCCAGCACCTCGATGGCCGCGGACAGTCGTGCGCCAGGAGTCATTGGAGTATTTCCAGGCGAAGTGGAAACCGGTACGCCGTCCGGAAATACGACCGACCAAGAAATTGGAGCGCTTTCATGATTTTCAGAAAATGAAAGCGGCTAGAGCATTTCCAGGCGAAGTGGAAACCGGTTCGCCGTCCGGAAATGCGACAAAGCAAGAAGATAGAGCGCTTTCGTGATTCCATATAAATCGAAAGCGCTCTAGATCGCAAACAGGATGTGCAACATATAGATGATCCACATCACCGTCAGGACGATCGCGCCGGTGATGAACACCAGGCCGCGCCGCGAAAGGTTGTTGTCGGTGACGTGGATAAAGGCGTGGATGAGCCGCAGGATCACGAACACCCAAGCCATAATGACAAAGACCAGGTCCGCCTGCCGGGAGATCCAGGCCAGGATCGTCAGCACATAGAACAGCATCGGCAATTCGAGCTGGTTCTGAGCGCAATTGCCGATTTGGGTGGTCTTCTGGGTCCAATTCGGCTCGCGCAACGCGACGTCGCGCGGATGCACCTGGCCGCTGCGCACATCCCGAACGCGCAAAACCCCAAACCAGGCCATCAGGAACAGTGACAGCGCGACTTGAACGAACAGCGGCAGAAGGACGGCTTGCAGCGACATCGGGGGGACTCGCGAAAACATTGAAAACACCGCAGCACCTTGGCGATCGAACGCACCGAAAGCAATGGCCGTGACGCCAAGACTTTGAACCTTCCGCCGGCAAGAGCACACCAAGAACCAGCGGCAGGATCGCTCGGCTCTCACAGCCGCGTGCAGGCTGCTGTCAGGGCCGGTGGAACCATGACTTACCTTTATGCCATTCTCGCCGGTGCCGCGGGCGCCGCGATCGGTGGAATCGTTTTCGCGGCCGCCGCCATGGTGATCGGCCGCATGCTGGGCTGGTCGAACTTCGAAGGTGCCGCCGGCATGGCCGCGGTCTTCGGCTTCGGCCCGATTGGCGCCTTGTTCGGTCTGTTCTTCGGAATCTGGCTGGTGCTGCGGCTGCGCCGCCGTGGCCAAGGGATCGGCGCCCTGCTCGGCCGCGGCGCGATCGCTGTCGTCGCGATTGTCGCCCTGACCGCGCTCGGGCTATTCGCCTACTCGTTGTCGGATGACGTCCTCAACCGCAACGGGCCTACACCGATTGCCGACTTTGAAATCCGGCTGCCGGCTGCCGCCAAGGTGCCACAGAACAAGTCCGTGATCCGCATCGACCTGCAAACCGACAAGAACACCATGCCAGCGCTCCTGCGCGACGGCTGGCTCCAGCATGACGGAGACCGCCCCGTGATCAGCGGTCTGGTGCAACTTTACTACCACACCAGCCAGCGCCTGTTGGTGCTCAAGGTGCCCGGCCAGCCCGATGTTCTATTCAGACTCAAACTGGCAAGCCAGCCGCGCTACTCAGATGAATTCAGTTCCTGGCAGCACGCGGATTTTATCGCCCAGCCGAACAGCGATCCACGACCCGCCGGCATCGGCGACGCCTACGACGTTCGCTACCGGGTCCGCGATCCCGAGCGGCCGACCTTCGTGCCGGCACGCAAGTAGCCGAGACGGCGAAGCCTCGGCGATCAGGCGTCGAACACCGCCACCGCACGGATCGGCGAGCCGGTACCGCCGCGCCATTTCAGCGGCAGACCGATGAACTGAAACTCGCCTTTACCGATCAGTTCTTCGAGATTGCACAGGCTCTCGATATGCGTGATGCCGAGTTCAAGACAGGCCTTGTGCACCAGCGCGTTCACCTTGCCTTCCGGGCCCGGCCGCATCGAATCGATGCCGAAATGCACGATGCCCTGCTGCGCCAGCCACTCCGTCGCCGCGACATTCACGCCGGAATTGTCTGTGGCATAGGCAGGTTTGGGAAACGTGCGCTCGTGATGGCCGGTACAAAGCAGAACCGTGCCGCCTTTCGGGATCGCGACTTCGGCTTTGGCGACTGCCGCCTGCAGGTCCTCCGGCGTGATCTCGGCCTTCGGGGCGATGTGGCGAAGGTCGAGGCAGATGCCCTGGACGATGCAGTTTTCCAGCGGGTATTCGTTGATCGGTGTCCCCTCCTTGCCGAAATGGCGCGGCGCATCGATGTGGGTGCCGCCATGGTCCGGCATGGAGAAATACATCACACTGTTGCCCTGCACATTGCCGGAATCGGCGAATGCCTCCTCGTGTGATTTCCATACGCCATGAATGATCGGCGGCTGTCCGGGATAGCTCGGCGTGCGATGGTAAAGTTCACGGCTGAGATCAACAATGCGCATGGCTACTCCTCCCCAGCGGCGGGGGTTTGATCATAGGGTTCGCCGCCGGCCTGGGCGACACAGCGCAAAACGCCCCTCAAATTCGAAGGCGTGAATTGCGCGCAGACCTTTACAATGTCGGCCTCACCGTTGCCAATATCCGCAGGCGCAACTCCGTGCCTTCTTCCACACGCGTAAATTGACTGGCGCCTTGACGAAGGCATGGCGATACTGATGTCATGCCGACCAGCGTCGGGCGGTGCTGCGGCGATAATTTCTCGGCCGTTTGGCCTTTTGCATTTCTATGCAACGCATTCGAAATGGCACATATCACGACCACCGACGGCGTGCGGCTATATGTTGAAGAGGCCGGCTCAGGCGACCCGATCGTCTTTGTCCACGAATTCGCCGGCGATCATCGCAGTTGGGAACCGCAGGTTCACTACTTTTCGCGTCGCTATCGTTGCATCACGTTCGCCGCGCGCGGTTTCCTGCCCTCCGACGTGCCGGACGCCGCCGCCACGTATACGCAATCGCGCGCCACTGACGACGTGCGTGACGTGATGGACGGTTTGGGGATCGAACGCGCCCACATCGTCGGGCTTTCGATGGGTGGTTTCACGACCCTGTTCTTCGGCCTCGCCTATCCGGAGCGCGCGCTGTCGCTGGTCGCCGCCAGTGCTGGAACCGGCTCCGAACCGGACTATCACGCCCAGTACAATCGAGACGCGCTCGCCCTTGCGGACCTGATCGAAACGAAGGGCATGGCAGCCTTTGCCGCGAGCCACAGCGCAACGGCGGTGCGTCAGACGCTAAATGCGAAAGACCCAAAATGCTTTCAGGAATTCGTCGACCGGCTCGCCGAACATTCAGCCAAAGGTTCTATCAATACATTGCGAGGAAGGTTGGCAAGCCGCCCTTCAATCTACGATTTCGAGGCAGATTTTTCCACATTGAATGTGCCAACACTTCTGATTGCTGGCGATGAGGATGTGCACTGCGTTTTGCCGAGCCTTTTTCTAAAACGGATTATGCGAACATGCGGCCTGTACATTTTGGCCCGCACGGGACATGCGCTCAACCTGGAACAACCGGCGCTGTTCAATCAGATTGTCGCTGAGTTTTTTGATCAGGTCGAGCATCACCGCTGGCCGGCGCACGACCCGAAAGCGGCCGGCGATCTCATGCGGATAGCGTAACCTCGCGGTTAGGGTCCTCGTGCAATCTGTAGCAGGCGAACCAACGATGCGCCGCCCATGCGCGCGCGAGAAATGAGTTCGCACGATGGAATTGCAAACATCGGGAACAAGTTCCCACAATATCGTAGGCGGATCGATCGGCAGCGTCCTGGAATGGTACGACTTCGCCGTCTACGGTTTTCTGGCGCCTGCCATCGGCCAGGCGTTCTTTCCCGCCGGCGACCCCTTGGTTTCGCTGCTGTCGGCCTTCGGCGTTTTCGCGGCTGGCTATGCGGCGCGCCCGATTGGCGGCTTTTTGTTCGGCTGGATTGGAGACAAGCTCGGACGCAAGGCGGTCCTTAGCTACTCCATCATCGCGATGGGCGCCTCGACCTGCGCCATTGGTTTCTTGCCGTCCTATGGCGACATCGGCATTGCGGCACCGATCATGATGATCGTGCTGCGGGTTGCTCAGGGCCTGAGCATGGGCGGAGAGTTTCCTGGCGCCATGGTGTTCCTACTCGAACACGCCCCACCCGAAAGACGCGGCCTCTACGCATCCTGGGTACCGTTCGGCTCGTTTTCAGGCATTCTGCTCGGCTCCGGCGTCGCGGCGCTGGCGAACGGTGTGCTGGGCGCCGCAGCGATGCATGATTGGGGTTGGCGTGTTCCGTTTCTGCTGAGCGCGGCAATCGCAGTCACCGGCATCGTCTTACGCCGCAAGATCGACGAAACGCCCGCCATGCGTCGAATGAAGGCATCGACCGAACCGGCACCGTTGGCGGTATTTCGCGGCCACTGGCGCACCGTCATTCGAATTGCCGCGCTAGCGCTGCTCACGGCCATCGGCTTCAACATGTTCTATGTGTTCGCGGCATCGGATCTCACGACTGCGATGCATGTCCCCGCCGCGCGCGCGCTCGGCATCAGCACCCTCGGCCTGTTGGCCATGCTGATGGTAATGCCACCGGCGGCGATTTTGTCGGACCGGGTCGGACGGAAACCGGTGCTGCTGGTGACGGGAATCGGCCTGACACTGGTTGCCTTGCCGGCCTGGTGGCTGATGCATCATTCAGCGTCGCTTGTGATTGCCGCCGGGCTTGTGACGTTTTCGCTGTTCTACGGCGCATACGCGTCACAAATATCGTCTGCCGCGCCCGAAATGCTCCCTGCCGAGGTTCGGGTCAGCGGCACGGCCATCGGCTACAATCTGACAATGGGCTTTCTTGGCGGCACCACGCCACTGGTGTCGACTTATCTGGTTTTGCGGACCGGCAGCGAATATGGGCCGGTCTGGTATTTCATATCGGCAGCCGTGCCGGCGCTAATCGCGGTGGCGACGATGAAGGAAACGGCGGGCAAGCCCCTGATCTGCAAGCCGCCGCGCTCACGCCCGGGTCGGATAATTCGGGCTTTCGCGCGTGATGGTGACGTCGTGGACGTGACTTTCGCGCAAGCCAGCGCCTGAAATGCGCACAAACTCCGCCTTGGCGTGGAAGTCGGCCAGGGTCGCCGCGCCGACATAGCCCATCGCCGCGCGCAAGCCGCCGCTCAACTGATGCAGCACGGTGGACACCGCGCCCTTGTACGGCACCTGGCCTTCGATGCCTTCCGGCACCAGCTTTAATGAGTCTTTGATGTCCTGCTGGAAATAGCGGTCCGCCGAGCCGCGCGCCATTGCGCCGACCGACCCCATGCCGCGATAGGATTTGTAGGAACGGCCCTGATAGAGAAACACTTCGCCCGGCGTCTCATCGGTGCCGGCGAGCAGCGAGCCGACCATGGCGCAATCGGCGCCGGCGGCCAGCGCCTTGGCAAGATCGCCGGAATATTTGATGCCGCCGTCGGCGATCACCGGAATGCCCTGGCCGTGGGCCGCCTCGACCGAATCCATGATGGCCGTGAGTTGCGGAACGCCGACACCTGCGACGATCCGCGTCGTGCAGATCGAGCCCGGCCCGATGCCGACCTTGATCGAATCGGCGCCGGCATCAATCAGCGCCTTGGCGCCGTCGCCGGTCGCGACATTTCCGGCAATGACCTGAACAGCATTCGATAGCCGCTTGATGCGCTCAACCGCGGCGAGCACATGCTTGGAATGGCCGTGCGCGGTGTCGACCACGATGATGTCGACGCCGGCCTCGATCAACACCTCGCTGCGCTTGAAGCCGGCCTCGCCGACACTGGTCGCCGCAGCCACCCGCAGACGGCCCTGGTCGTCCTTGCAAGCATTCGGATTGGCCACCGCCTTTTCCATGTCCTTGACGGTGATGAGACCGACGCAGCGATACTGGTCGTCGACCACCAGCAGTTTCTCGATCCGATGGTGATGCAGCAGCCGCTTGGCCTCGACCTGGTTGACGCCTTCGCGCACCGTGATTAGCCGGTCCTTGGTCATCAGTTCGGAGACCACTTGGCGCAGGTCGGTGGCAAAACGCACGTCGCGGTTGGTGAGAATGCCAACCAGTTTGCCTGGCGCCGGGCCACTGCCGTTTTCCACCACAGGAATTCCCGAAATGCCGAAGTCCTTCATCAGCGCCAGCGCATCGGCAAGCTTGGCGGTCGGCGCGATAGTGACCGGGTTCACCACCATGCCCGACTCGAACTTTTTCACCTGACGCACCTGGGCGGCCTGTTCGGCCGGCTCGAAATTGCGGTGCAGCACCCCGAGGCCGCCCGCCTGCGCCATGGCGATCGCCATATGCGCCTCGGTCACCGTATCCATCGCCGAAGCGATGATGGGAATATTGAGCGAAATTTCGCGCGTCAGCCGCGTGCGGATATCGACCTCGGACGGCAGCACGTCCGACAGGCCCGGCTTGAGCAGGACATCGTCGAAGGTGAGCGCCTCAGGGGGATTTCGATTGGAAACCACGGCCATTGCCAACACTCCTGGACCGCGGGCCGACCTGGGGGTGACATCACCGGTTCCCGGCCAGTTCGGCCAGGCTCCGCGAATCGGAAAAGCCCTGCGGGGTTGGCGGTGGTCGTTAGCATGGCGGCGAGGAATTTCCTAGTGCCGCCGCGCCAAGTGGCGATCACCGCGCAGCGAGCGCGAACTGGCCGAGGATCTGGTCGTAATAGGCCGGCATTTGCGCGTGGTTGACCGACGCGGCCAATTGCCGGACTTCGAACTGCGTCCGCTTTGCCAATTGCTGCAGCGTCAGGTTTGGCTGCCCGAGCAGGCGCAGGAACGTCCGGGTAAAGACCGAATTCGGGTTGCTGTCGGCGTTCGACAGGCGGTCGAGTGCAGTCTGTCCGACGCCAGCCGAATAGAGCACGAACACCCCCTCCGGCGCGGTCATCTGCGCCAATCCCCGCGTCGAACCGACACCGCGCGAACCACGCCGCTTGAACGGATTGTCGCGGCAGGCGTCGAGCACCAGCACGCTGACCTTGGCGCCGCGCTGCTGCAACTGCTCGATCACGGTCTCGGCGGGAATGCCCTCTCCCGTGATCAGCGCCTCCTCGCCTTCGCGCACCGCCGGTACATCGACCGGCAGGAGATAGTTGACGCCGCGGATTTCGACCCCATGACCGGCGAAGAAAAACAAGGCTGTATCGCCACGACCGACCTTGCCGCTGAACTCAACAATCTTGCGATTCATCTCGCGGCGGGACCCGTTTTCCACACGGACCACCTCGAAACCAAATCGCGTCAACGCATCGCCGATCGAGCGCGCATCGTTGACGGCCTTCTTGAGCGGATCGACCGCGCGATAGGCATCGTTGCCGATGACCAGCGCAACCCGACGGCCCGCCCCATGGACGACGGGGATCGGGAAGGACGGCGCAATTGTGACTGTGTGGGCCGGCGGTTCGACCGTCGTCTTTTTACCGACTCCCGACAGCAGTGTCAGCTTCGGCAGAACCGACGTGGCTTTCGGTACCGGCAAAGCTTCGGTCTTTGTTAGGAAGTCGGTCTTGGGGAGGAAATCATTGTCGAGCGCCGTCAGCAGCGGTGGCTGCGGCGGTGGCGGTGACGCGAACAGATCGTCGCTTTGCGGCTGGGCAACCGGACTGCCGGAGCGGAACAGATCGTTGCTTCTCGGCGGCGAACGATCCTTGTCGGACGGAAACAGCGACGAACTCGCCGCGACGCGGGATTCTTTCAGCACATCGCGGGCCGAGGCGCCGCGCCCTGTGAGGATATGACTTTCGCACGCCCAGACCTGGATCTGGCATTTCCGACCGCCTGCCTTCGCGCACACCCGCACGGCCGCGGCACGCGCACTTGCTCCGGTCGGCCGGCTGGCCCAGGCATAACGCCTGCTGCCTGGCGCCTGATCGCCGGCAAAGGCCACGCACGTGTTGTTGAAGACAACCGCGACCCGGCAATTCGCGCCACAGGTGCTCAGCGCCATGGCCCGGGCGGCTTCGATCGACCCCTTGTCGATGGCAGAGCCGGAGCGCGGCCCCTGAACGTGATCGATCGCGAGCGCGCCGAAGCCAAAGGCCGGCAGCGAAAATGCCATCGCAATTCCAAACGCGGCAATCCCCGAAACTTGACGAACACGCAGCATGGTCGCCTCCCAAGCGTGATCTCCGTCCTGCAAAGTGCGCGAATAGCACCCCAATCTGATTGGTAGGTCGCCGGAGAAGGCGATCAGGTTCAAGGTGCGGTTGCCCGCACCCCGTCAAACCTATCGGGGCAGGTTGAAGCGGCGGCGGAAATGGCATTGTGGCGCCGGGGCCAGCTCGATCGCGCCGAACCGGCAACTGGTCGATACGGTCAGGCCGGGGGGCCGTGCCGCCGGATTGCCTCGACGATTTCGCGGTGCTTGCGGTCTTCCCGCTTCATATGGACCGCCACCACGGCATGAGTTCGAGGGCAGCAGGAACAGCACCGGAAAGATCAGGCCGAACAACACGCAAGGAACGATGATCACCAGATTGAGAACGGCCGAAATCGGCTGACCGTTGACGAGGAGCCCGATCGGCGGCAACAGTGCGGCGAGAATATAAACCATCGATTGCGCTCCCGAGGCGATACGCGCACTTCAAGAAAACCCCAGGCCCCCACCGGACAGGGATCTTTCCTGCGGTTGCGCCCTGGATGTGGTGATCGCGCGGCGCGCTGCAACTGGTCTGCCGCAACCGGTCATGCGTCATCCCCACCCGCCTGGCCTCAGGGCGTTTATCCAACACGATTTCACCAGGTTGAGAACGGCCGAAGTCGACAGTGTCCACGGGACCCATGTCTTACAACCGCATCGTCCCGCTGATCGTCGCGGTCGCCTTGTTCATGGAGAACATGGACTCTACCGTGATCGCGACATCACTGCCGGCGATCGCTGCCGATCTCCAGACCAATCCGCTGACGCTGAAACTGGCTGTCACCTGCTATCTGCTGTCACTGGCGGTCTTCATTCCGGTTAGTGGCTGGTGCGCCGACCGCTTCGGCACCCGCACGGTGTTTCGCACGGCGATCGTCGTGTTCATGGCCGGGTCGCTCGGCTGTGCGCTCTCGACCTCGTTCGCACACTTCGTCGCCGCGCGCATCGTCGAGGGTATGGGCGGGGCGATGATGACGCCGGTCGGCCGGCTCATCCTGGTACGCACTGTCGAGCGAACGCAACTTGTGCGCGCCATGGTCTGGGTCACGGTGCCGGCGCTGATCGGACCGATGATGGGCCCGCCGCTCGGCGGTTTCATCACCACCTATTTTTCCTGGCATTGGATTTTCATAATCAACATACCGATCGGCCTGATCGGCATCGCGCTGGCGACCCGCTACGTCGAGAACCTGCGGGCGGAACGCCGGACGCCATTCGACCTGAAAGGCTTTGTCCTGGCCGGCACCGGCATTGCCGGGCTTGCATTCGGCTTTTCGGTGCTGGGCCTGCACTTCGTGCCGGCCTGGATTGTTGCCGGACTGCTGATAGTCGGCACGATTGCCGTGACCGCTTATGTCTTCCACGCCTGCCACGCGCCATCGCCGATCCTCGACCTATCGCTCTTGAGACTGCCGACCTTCCGTGTCTCGATCATGGGCGGCTCGCTGTTTCGCGTCGGCATTGGCGCGATGCCTTTTCTGCTGCCGCTGCTTTTGCAGCTCGGCTTCAAGCTGACGGCGTTTCAATCCGGATTGATCACATTATCGACCGCGGTTGGCGCAATGACGATGAAGACCGTGACACCAGGCATCCTGCGGCGATGGGGCTTCCGCCGGGTGCTGATCGCCAATGCGCTGTTCAGTTCGGTATTCGTCGCCGCCTGTGCCGGCTTTACCGAAACCACGCCGTTCGCGGTGATGATCGCAGTGCTGATGGTCGGCGGCTTCTTCCGCTCGCTGGAATTCACCAGCCTCAATCTGATCGCCTATGCCGAGCTGGACGCCAGCACCATGAGCCGGGCGACGCCGTTGGTCTCGGTGGCGCAGCAATTGTCAATCTCGACCGGCGTCGCAGTCGGCGCGCTGGCGGTCGAACTGACCGTCCGCTTCACGCCCGGCGGTGCCATCGTGGCGTCCGACTTCGCGCCGGCCTTTATCCTGATCGGATTGATCGCGGCGTCCGCGGCCCTGGTGTTCCGCCGCCTCGCCCCCGATGCCGGTGCCGACATCGCCAATCATACGCCGGCCGGCGGACCGACCCGGAACGACGCCAGCATCTAACCCAGGGTGCTATCGCCCTGGCACCAGCGCGTATACTCCAAGGATCTGATCGTAATAGGCCGGCATCTGGGTGTGGCGCACGGTCCGTGCCAGGCGGTGAACTTCCGCCTGGGTCTGTTTCGCCATCGTCTGGACGGTCAGACCGGGCTGCCCGAGCATGCGGACGAGCGTGCGCGTGAAGACCGAATTCGGATTGGCATCCTTGTCCGACAGACGGTCGAGCGCGGTCTGGCCAACGCCTGCCGAATAGAGCACGAAAACGCCTTCCGGCGCCGTCATCTGCCCGAGCCCGCGCGTCCCGCCTATGCCGCGGGTCCCCGGCTTTTTGAAAGGATTGTCCCGGCAGGCGTCGAGCACCAGCATCGTCACCTTGGCGCCGCGCTCCTGCAATTGATCGACGATTCCGGCAGCCGGAATGCCTTCGGCGGCGATTAGCGCCTCCTCGTTGTCGCGCGCTGCCGGGGTATCGGTCGGCAGCAGGTAGTTTATGCCGCGGATTTCCACACCATGGCCCGCGAAGAAGAAGAATGCGGTATCGCCGCGTCCGACCTTGCCGGCGAATTCCACCAGCTTCTGGTTCATCCGGCGGCGTGATGCATTCTCAATCCGGATGACTTCAAATCCGAGTGTAACAAGCTTGTCGCCGATCGCACGCGCGTCATTGGCCGCCTTCTGCAGGACCGGCAGCGATTCGTAACGGTCGTTACCTACCACCAGCGCGATCTTGCGGATGCCGTTGTTCGGCATCGCAACGTTCGGAATGGCGATCGGAGCCGGAGCAGGATTTACAGTTTGCGGTGGCGTGATGTGCGCGACGTTTTGCGGTGGTCCGACTTTCGACACCGTTGGCGGTGGCGCGATTTTAGCGACCGTTTGCGGTGGGTTGTGGACCACGGGCTTCGCCGGCCCACTATCAAACAAATTATTCGACGGCACGCGTTCCTGCGGTGGCCGCGATGCGTCAGCACCAAACAACGGCGGATCGGACGGCTTCGGCGGTCCGTCGTCAAACAGATTGTTTGACCGCGCGGTTGTCGATGATCGCGGCGCATTATTGCCGAACAACGGCGGATCGGATGCCTTTGGTGGGCCATCATCAAACAGATTGGTTGACCGCGCGCGATCCGGCGGCGGCGGTGACGAATCTTCGAACAGATTGGTTGACCGCGCGGTCGATGGTCCGGGCGCATCAGGGCCGAACAACGGCGGATCGGATGATGGCGGCTCGGATGATTTCGGCGGCCCGCGGCGATCCGCGCCTGGCGTCGCGGACACCACGCCATTGAGCAGATCGGTCAATCGCTTGACGGCATCCACGCCAGTTGCCGCCGACGCGGACCGCCCCGGCGGCGGATCGCTCGGCACGAATGCCGTATGCGACGTTCCGACATAGCTTGCGGTCGCCCGGTTGTCGTGCGCGCGGAATTGCTCGCAGGCCCAGACTCGAACCCGGCATGATCGTCCGCCACGCTGCCGGCAAAACCGCATCGCCAAGTCTTGTGCACCTTGCGAAGTGGGTGCATGGGCCCATCCGATTGGCCCGTTGTCACGGCTCTGATCGGAAGCATAGGCGGCGCAGGCATTGCGGAAATCAACAACGGCGCGGCACCTGGCCCCGCATCTCGTCACTGCCTGCAAGCGGGCGGCTGCAACCGACGATTCGTCGGTAGAAATGCCGTAACCCGTGTTTCGTTCGTCGCTGATCGCCAGCGACCCGAACGCGAACGCTGATTGCGTTCCAGATAGCAGGCTCACCAATCCCACGGCTGCGACCGCAAGGCGCCAGCGCAACATTATGGCCTCCCGTGTGTCGATCGACCCTCTCGGCCACAGGGCAACCTTATTGCGCATGAATGTCAATGCGCGTTACGCGGCCGAGCGACAGCAGGATATCATGACATTGTGAAACCCGAAATCCACTCCGCGCGGGGTCCGGGCCATCACTCCAGCGCCGTTACCCCCCGAAACCCGGTCGCCAGGAGATAGAGTTCGGCCGAATCGGCCCGGCTCGCCCCTGGTTTGACATGACGCACGGTCTTGAAGTCACGTTTGAGCGTTGCCAGCAGTTGCGGCTCCGTGCCGCCCTGCAACACCTTGGCCAGGAATGCGCCGCCGGGCTTGAGAATTTCGTGTGCAAAATCGGCCGCCGCCTCCACCAGCGCAACGATGCGTAGATGATCGGTCTTGCGGTGGCCGGTCGTATTCGGCGCCATGTCCGACATCACGACATCGGCCGAGTTGCCGAACAGGGCCTTGATGCGGTCCGGCGCGTCCAGATCCAGAAAATCGAGCTGCAAACATTCCACGCCGGAAATGGGAGCCATTTCGAGCACATCCAACGCAAACACGCGGCCTTTGCCGGCGGCCGTGCCGACCCGCTTGGAGGCGACCTGGCTCCAGCCGCCCGGCGCCGCGCCCAAATCCACTACCAACGCGCCCGGCGTCAGAAAATGATACTTGTCGTCGATTTCCGCAAGCTTGAACGCCGCGCGCGAGCGATAGCCCTCGCGTTTGGCGCGTGCGACGTAGGGATCGTTGAGCTGGCGCTCGAGCCAGAGCCGCGACGACAAGGTGCGTCCCCGGCCCGCCTTGACCCTGACTTTCAGTTCACGCTCGCCGCCCTTGCCGCCGGGGGGACGAACTCATGATTCCACCTTCGCGGCATCCCAGACACCATCCTCGCGCATCATCTGCACCAGCATGCCCTCTCGCAGACCGCGATCAGCAACCCGCAGGCGCTGGCACGGAAAGGCCCGCCGGATGGCCTCGAAAATTGCGCAGCCGGCCAGGACCAGATCGGCGCGTTCCGCACCGATGCAGGGATTGGCGACCCGATCCTCGTAACTCATGTCCAACAACCGATCGACGACGGCCGTTGCCTGCACGCCGCTCATCCAGCAGCCGTCGACGCGCCGGCGATCGTAGCGCTTGAGCGCCAGGTGAATGCCGGCGATGGTCGTGACCGTGCCGGACGTCCCCAGCATGTGAATGCTGTCGAGCCCATCATTGCCGTGGCGGGTGACGAAATCCCGGACATAGAAGGAGACTTCCTCGACCATGTCCTCATAGATCGTGGGCGTGACCGCGACGCCGCCATGACGCTCCGCCAAGGTCACCACCCCGACCGGCAGCGATGCCCAGGCCTGGATGACCGGCGGCGGCGGTCCGCCGCCAACGGCCGGCCCACGCCCCAGCCGGACGAGTTCGGAAGATCCACCGCCGATGTCGAACAGAATGACGCCCTTTGCGTCCGGATCGATCAGCGGCGTACATCCGGTCGCTGCCAGTTCCGCTTCGGTTTCCCGGTCGACCACCTCGAGGTTGAGCCCGACTTGCTCGGCGATCCGCCTCTGAAATTCCGCGCCGTTTTCGGCCGCCCGGCAGGCCTCGGTCGCGATCAGCCGCGCCCGGTCGACCCCGCGGTTTTTCATCTTGTCACGGCAGATCGAGAGTGCATCGACCGCGCGCACGATCGCTGCCTCGCTGATTCGGCCGGACGCGCTGACCCCCTCGCCCAGCCGGATGATGCGGGAGAAGGCGTCGACCACTTGAAAGGAATTGCTGCTTGGCCGCGCCACCAGGAGCCGACAATTATTGGTGCCGAGATCGAGCGCCGCATAGATCGACCGCTGCCGCCCACGCGAAGGGGCGGAATCGTGTTGCGATCCATAACGCGACCGCCGCCCCCACCGCGGCCGCCGTAGCGGACCCCGATGCTGGGCGTGATCGAGGCCGCCGGTGACCCGGGCCTCATCGTCCATTTTTGCCGTCCCGCCTGCGCGGGCAAGTACGTTGCGCCCCGCGCGGCCTGTTCAAACCAAATCCGGCAAAGTGTAACAGCGATGTGACTTGGCGCAACCGATGCACCGGCTGCAGGTCACGCCTGCGCCAGGATGTCCTTGTCCGAACTAACCTATTCCGTTACTTGGAGCGCTGTCTCGGCGCGATCCGCGGCCTCATATCCGCCGGCATGGGATGCGGAGTTGCCCGGTGGCGGTATTGGCGGTGTTAATGTGGTCCGCAAGACCGCCGGCCATGACCGGCCCCGCAATTGGCACCGTCACCTGATTCCGAGCCTGAATTGCCAACCCAAAGAAGTGATTCGATGAATCTGCAGAACGATCCTGACGCCTTCGCGATCGCCAAGTTCGGCATCGGCCAGCCCGTGTTGCGCACCGAGGATCCGGTATTGGTGCGCGGCGCCGGACGCTATACCGACGACATCGCATTGCCCGGTCAGGCCCATGCCGTCATCGTTCGCAGCCACCATGCCCACGGCATCATTCGGGCGATCGATACCGCCGCCGCCCGCGCCATGCCCGGCGTGCTTGCAATTTTCACCGGCGCCGATCTCGCGGCCGCCGGCTACGGCACCTTGAAATGCGTGGTGCCGCTCAACAACCGTGACGGTTCGCCGATGCTCAAGCCGGCGCGCCCGGCGCTCGCCACCGACAAGGTGCGCTTCGTCGGCGATCCGGTGGCCTGCGTCATCGCGGAGACCGCGATGCAGGCCAAGGACGCCGCCGAAGCCGTCACGGTCGACATCGATCATCTGCCGGCGGTAGTGCGGCTGGATGCGGCCGCCGCAAACGACACGCCGCGCATCTATGACGATGTCCCGAACAACGTTCCACTCGATTTTCATTATGGCGACAGCGAAAAGGTCGCCGAAGCCTTCGCGCGCGCCGCCCACGTCACCAGCCTCGACATCATCAACAGCCGCGTCGTGGTCAATGCCATGGAGCCGCGTTCGGCGGTCGCCGAATACGATCCGGCAACCAGGCGCTTCACCCTGCATGTCGGCTGCCAAGGTGTGTTCGGCCTGCGCGCGACAATCGCCACGCTGCTCGACGTTCCGACCGAGAAGGTTCGCGTTGTGGCCGGCAATGTCGGCGGCTCCTTCGGCATGAAAGGCGGCGCCTATCCGGAATATGTCTGCGCGCTGCACGCCGCGCGCACGCTTGGCCGGCCGGTCAAATGGACCGACGAACGTTCCGGGAGCTTCCTGTCCGACAATCACGGCCGCGACCATATCGTGCACGCCGAACTGGCGCTCGATGGCGACGGGGGGTTTTCTCGCCGTTCGACTGAACGTGGTTGCCAATATGGGCGGCTATCTCGGGAACTTCGCGCCGCAAATGTCGACGCTCAACACGGTAAAGAACGTGGTCAGCGTCTACAAGACGCCGCTGCTGGAAGTTTCGACCAAGTGCGTTTTCACCAACACCACCTTCGTCAATCCCTATCGCGGCGCCGGCCGGCCGGAAGGCAACTACTATATGGAGCGGCTGGTCGACACCGCCGCCGCGGAAATGGGCATCGACCGGATCGAATTGCGCCGCCGCAATCAGATCCGCCCGCGCGAACTGCCTTTCGCCTCAGCCGGTGGGACCAAATATGACAGCGGCGATTTCCCGGCCGTGCTCAAGCACGCGCTCGATGCCACCGACGTAAAGGGTTTCGCGCGCCGCAAGCGCGAGAGCCGCAAGCGCGGCAAACTGCGCGGCCTCGGCATCGGCAGCTTTCTCGAGGTCACCGCGCCGGCGTCAAAGGAAATGGGCGGCATCCATTTCCAGGACGACGGGACCGTCAGCATCGTCACCGGCACCTTGGATTTCGGCCAGGGCCACGCCGCGCCATTCGCGCAGGTGCTGACCAGCAAACTGGGAATTCCGTTCGACCGCATCCGTCTGGTGCAGGGCGACAGCGATCGATTGATTGCCGGCGGTGGCACCGGCGGCTCCAAGTCGATCCAGGCAAGCGGCACGGCGATTGTCGAAGCCTCCGCCAAGGTCGTGGAGCAAGGCAGCCAGATCGCCGCCCACGTGTTGGAGGCCTCGGCCGAGGACATTGAATTCGCCGACGGCCGCTTCACCATCGCCGGCACCGATCGCACGATCGGCATCATGGAATTGGCCGAAAAGATTTGCTCCGGCATCGCATTGCCCGACGATGTTCCCAAGACGCTCAACGTCAGTCTTGTCAGCGACGGCGTGCCCTGGACCTTTCCCAACGGCTGCCACGTCGCGGAGGTGGAGATCGACCCCGATACCGGTGTGATCGACATCGCGAGCTATGTCAGCGTCAACGACTTCGGCACCGTGGTCAATCCGGTCATTGTCGCCGGCCAAGTCCAAGGCGGTGTCGCGCAGGGGATCGGCCAGGCACTGATGGAACTCACCGCCTATGATGATGAAGGCCAGCTCCTGACCGGTTCGTTCATGGATTATGCGATGCCGCGCGCGCGCGACATTCCCGCATTCGTCCTGGAAGATCATCCGGTGCCGACCAAGACCAATCCGCTCGGCGTCAAGGGCTGCGGCGAAGCCGGCTGCTCCGGCGCGCTGACCTCGGTGATGAACGCTGTTGTCGACGCACTGAAGGAATACGGCATCCGCCACATCGACATGCCGGCAACGCCCGAGCGCGTCTGGCAGGCGATCCGAGAGGCCAATGGCGGCAAGAGCGGACTGCCAGCACGCAGCTAACAGGCGGCGCCGGAGAACTCTTAAGAACTTTCCGGCAAGACGGCGCGAGGAAATCCGAGGAAGCCGATGTCCGACACCAACAAGATTACAGACTAAGCGGAGCGCGGACCTCGCACCATGGCAGACGCCGCCCGCTTCCCGCTTCCAGGCACCCGACACAGCGAATACCGCATCATCGCCGGTATCAGCGCGGCGCATTTCGTCAGCCATTATTATATGCTGTTGCTGCCTCCGCTGTTTGCGTTCGTTCGCGACGATTTCGGCGTCAGCTATATCGAGCTCGGTCTCGCGATCACCGTCTTTAACGTCGCCACGACCCTGGTCCAGACCCCGGCCGGCTTTCTGGTCGATCGGGTCGGCCCGCGCATTGTGCTGATCGCGGGGCTTGTCCTCGGCGCTGGTGCGTTTGCCATCGTCGGGCTCATCAATTCCTACTGGGTCATGCTCGTGATGTTCGCGATCGCCGGTCTCGGCAACGCCGTCTATCATCCGGCGGACTACGCGATGCTGGCACAGCACGTCTCAAGCGAGCGCATCGGGCAGGCTTATTCGATCCACACGTTCGCGGGAATTCTCGGTTCGGCCGTGGCTCCCGCGTCCGTTCTGTTCATGCAAAGCCAAATCGGCTGGCAGGGCGCCTTTGTCGGCGCATCCTTGTTGGGATTTGCGGTTGCCGCCTTGTTGTTTCTGGTGGGCGCAGACGACGAGTTGCGAGCCCCAGCGGCCGGATCGAGTTCCACGACGGTACGGCAGACCGATGCCAAGCCGGCGGCGAAAGTCGGATGGCAGCTCCTGCTGTCCCCGGCCATTCTGATCAATCTCGTCTTTTTCTTCCTGCTGTCAGCGATGTTTGGCGGCCTGAACAATTTTCTGGTCGTCGCCCTCGGCGTCCTGCATCAGACGCCGGCCTTCATTGCCAATGTCACGCTTTCGGCCATGCTGTTCTTCAGCGCCTTCGGAGTTCTGGCCGGCGGACTGCTGGTGAGCCGCACGTCGCATTTCGTACTGATAACGATTTTCGGATTGCTCGTCATGGCGGCCGCGTCACTTTTGATCGGCGTGCTTGATACCGGCAACGTCCTTCTCGTTGTCATCATGGCGGTTGGCGGGTTCTTCGGCGGCCTGATCATGCCATCCCGTGACATGATCGTCCGATCGGTAACGCCACCGGGCGCATTCGGCCGGGTGTTCGGCTTTGTGACCATGGGTTTGAATATCAGCCTGGTGGTCACACCGTTGATCTTTGGAATGATGATGGACCACAACTATCCGCTCGGCATTTTTATCGCCGTTGGCGTTTGTGGAGTCCTTTCCGCGATCCTAGTCTTGATCGGATCGATGCAGCGCGCCCCGGCCTGAGGGACCGATTGCGGGCGCATGGCGCCCGCGACGCAGTTGGCCTATAAATAAATAACCCACGACGCGACGGCGCCAGCGGCGCAGGACGCGATCATGAGAACAAAAGCATCAGGGAGAATCAGATGAAACCCCAAATCTGCGTCGCGAAGCCGACGCGGCGCCATGGCCTCGCGCTCGCCGTCGTCGGACTGTGCGGCCTGTTAACGGCACCCGCCGCAATCGCCCAGGGTGTCGGATCGAAGACCATGCGAATGGTGGTCGGCACGCCGCCCGGCGGCGCGGTCGACGCCTATGCGCGCATTGTCGGCGATCACATGGCCAAGACGCTCCATCAGAACGTTATCATCGAGAACAAACCGGGTGCCAACGGCAACATTTCTGCCGTTGTCGTGCACGACGCGCCCGCCGACGGCCGCACTCTGTGGGTCGGCACGCAGGCCATGACCGAAATCAACCCGAGTGCCTTCAAAAACATGAAGTGGTCGATTGACGACTTCGTACCCTTGATCAAGGGCATCGAGGCGCCGCTGGTGCTGGTGACCCACCCGAGCGTACCGGCCAAGACGCTCGATGAACTGATCGCCTGGATCAAAAAGAACCCCGGCAAGCTCAGCTTTGCCTCCTTTAGCCCGGGCACGCCATCGGCCTTCCTTGGCTCGCAGCTCAATACCCGATTCGGCACCGACCTCACCCACGTGCCTTATCGCGGCTCTGGCCCGCAGGTGAAGGATCTGGTCGCCGGCCATGCCCTCATCGGCTTCACCCAGATCCAGACCGCTATGCCGCAGGTCAAGGCCGGCAAGCTCAACGCCATCGCCACGACCGGCGAGAAGCGCTCACGCTTCCTGCCGGATACGCCGACCTTTGCCGAGCTTGGCTATCCGGATTTCAATGCGACGATCTGGTTCGGCCTGCTGGTGCGCAGCGGCACGCCACCGGAGACGATTGCCAAGCTGCTCGACGCCGCCAAAGCCGCACATGCCGATCCCGGCCGTGCAGGCCAAGTTGGAAGCTTCCGGATTCAATGTGTCGGGTCTGACCGGCCCGGCCTTGATGGCCGGGATCAAGCAACAGATCGAGCGTTGGGCCAAGATCGTGAAAGCGACCGGCTTCAAGGCGAACTGATCGTCTAACGGCAACGGCGGCGCGGTTCGCGCGCCGCCGGCTTCCGAACCTATAAAAAGCGCTTACGCCCGTCGTGTCGGCATCGGCACCACGTCGACATGGGCGATTTCGGCCTGCGTATCCGTTCCATCAACTGGGCGCGCACCGCGGCATGGTCGGCCGAATCCCAGAGATTATCGAACTCGCCGGGATCCTTTTCCAGGTCGTAGAGTTCGCCCCAATCCTCGCCCTCGAAAATGCTCAGCCGCCAGCGGCCGTCAACCAGACTGTGGACGCGCGGCGGCCGGCCGGTCTTCGCATTGGCCGCCTGATGCTCGTACTGGATGAGCAGCCGCGTCCTGCACCGGCGCGCCGCTTTCAATACGGCAGGCAGTACGCTGAGGCCCTGCATCCCGACATAGGGCGCGATCTTCGCGCGATCCAGCACCGTCGCCGGGATGTCCATGGTGGAGGCCGATGGCATCGGTGCGCGCCGCTGATCGGCCGCGCGCGGGTCCGACCAGATGAACGGCACGTGGATGATGCCTGATACTGCTCGGCGCCTTTGAACAGCAGCTGGTGATCGCCGAGATGATCGCCGTGGTCGGTGGTGAACATCAACACCGTGTCGTCCTGCAAGCCGCACTCCCGAAGGGCCTGCAACACCGGCCGATCGCATCGTCGATGCAGGTGATCATGCCGCCGGTCAGCGCCTGCGCTTCCTGCGCCTCCTGCGCGGTGCAGCCGATGGTGCGCATGCCTTTGAGATTTGCCGAGCCCTCCTCACGCGCCTCGATCACCGCCTGCACATGCGGCGGCGGCGTCCCAATCGTTGCGCGTGAACGCCTCCGGCACCGGGAAGTGGATCCGGCTTGTACATGTCCCAGTACTTGCCGGGCGGATTGAACGGATGATGCGGATCGGGAAACGACACCGTCACGAAGAACGGCTGTCGCTCTGAGCGCTCCACTGCCGAGATACGCGCACGGCGCGCTCGCCGATGTATGCGGTGGAGTAAAGTTCCTCCGGGATCGCGGTGCGGTAAGCCTGCGGACAGGCGTAGTCGTGCGGCAGGCGTTCTTCGGACCGAGCAGCTTTACCGCATCCGGGCGCCTTTGCGCGCAGCCAGCGCTTGATAGTCGCCGCCAACGTCATCGCCATGGCCGGTGACCAGTTCGACATGATCGAAGCCGTAGAACGGCGTCTGACGACTGCGGCGTCCGGCGCCTCCCAATATGGCGGCACCTCCTTCTGATATGCGGGCTCGACCAAGATGGTGCGGAACGCCTGCGCCAGTTCCGGAGGCGGCGTGGTGCAGCCTTCCGGCGCCTTGCGGCTTGGCAGGACGGCGGACGGCCGGTGAAGTTCTGCAGATGGCTCTTGCCAACCAGCGCCGTGTCGTAACCGCCCTCGCGCAGCAGGTCGACGAAGGTCACGGCATCTCGCGACAGCGGAATGCCGTTTGAGCGCACGCCATGCACCGACGGCATCCGCCCGGTCATCAGGCTCGACGCGGTTCGGCATGCAGACCGGGCTCGCGACATAGAACTGATCGAACGCCGTGCCGCGCGCGGCAATGGAATCGATATTCGGCGTCTTGACCACCGGATGCCCATAGCAGCCGAGGTAGTCGACGCGATGCTGATCATTGATGAACAGAATGAAGTTCGGACGGCGCGAAGACGCTGCGGCCATGGCGGATCCTTGTTGTTGTCGGGTGGGCGAAGCTTGAAGGCCGCGTGCGGCATACAAAAACGAAATGTGCCGGCCTGAAGTCGCCAGACCTGCACCGGCTTGGAGCTACTTCATCGCATTGGTTGCCTTCTGGATGATGTACTTCGGCGCGTCAAGAATAAGCAGCGCATCCTTTTGCACTTCGGCGCCCGGGGTCGGGTCGACTTCGGCCCGCGCTTTTTTGGCCGAGGCCAGGAACTCCGGGTCCTTGACCAGTTCATCGAACGCTGTGCGCAATGCGGCCAGACGTTCGGCGGGAACTTTTGGCGGAGCGATGAGTGCGCGGCCGATCGAGGAACCGGCGGAAAAAAATTCGATCACTTTCTTGGCGGTCGGATCATCCACCACACTCCTGCATCAACGGTACGTTGGCGATCTCTTTGTTGCGCTTGAGGCCGACCTGGATCATCGGGATGAGATCGCCGTTCTTGATTTCGCCGCTGTGTTTCGCGTGCCAGGTATTCCAGGCGCTGGACACGATATCGACCTCGCCTTTGGTCAGGGCGAGAATCGAGGCCGCCGAACCGCGATAGCCGCAGATGATCTTGAACTTAAAGCCGCCGAGATTGTTCAGTATGGCCGGTGATTGGTAGCTCTGCGAATTGCGGCCGGTGCAGCCGACAGTGGTCTCGACCTTCTTCAGATCGGCGACCGATTTGGCCGGCGCGCCCTTGCGCATCGCGAACGCCGCATTCACGCCGGTAAACGATCCGACATAGGCCATCTCGGCGACGTTCCATTTGCCGATGTCGGGCTGCAACAACTGGGTGTGCTGCAATGGTCTCCGGAAACAGCCCGATCACCGAGCCGTCGCGCGGCGCCTGCGAATAGAAATACAGCACCGCCCGCACGCCGCCGCCGCCTGGTCGGTGCTCGACGATGACGTTCGGATTGCCCGGAATGTATTTCTTAATGTGGTTGGCCGCGAGCCGCGCATAAAGATCATAAGAGCCGCCGGGCGGGTGGCCGAGCATGATGGTCAGCGTATTGCCCTTGTAGAAGTCTTCCACCGTGTCGGCCTTCGCGGCTGTTGCCGCGAGCAATGCCGCCGCAAAGGCAGCAATGCAAAAAATGCCCGTCGACCGACAAGATAATGTCATTGTTTCCTCTCCTCTTTTTTATCGAATGCCTTCGTTATCGAATGTCCGTACGTTAATTTCGCTTTGCGCTCCTAATCCTCTTCAATATTGCGCACCGGTGTCTCCGGCTTCAGGCCGCCACGCCGGCGTGCGAAGGTCTGTTCGCCATTGGCGGCCCAATCGCCCTTGACCGCGTTGTCGGCGAAATGCTGCCAAGTCTCGGTCCAATCGCCGAGACTGTAGCCATGCCACGGCGGCTGCGGCGAAAGCTGAGGCAGCCCAAGCTCCTCCCAGATTTCTTTCGCCTGTCGCATGAAGGTCTCGGCCGGCAACGCCAGCGGGGGCAGCGGGTGCTTGAGTGTCGCGTCGATCAGCAGGCTCGAATCCGGTCCTTCGACGCCCGATTTCGGTCCATGCCCCGCCGAGCGATAAGGTACGATCTGTGCATCGTCCACCGGATTGGACCGGTAGGCGAGCGACCAGAAGACCGCATCGGAATTGGATGGGTCGATATCCTGCGAGACCGCGATGACGATCTTGCCGCATTGCGCCTGCAAGGTCGCGGCGCCATGCAGGCCGCGCCAGATCTCTGTCTGCGGTGCGCCATGGGCAAATTGCAGGAACAGCACCTTGCGCAGATTGGTCAGCGGTTCGTGCATGACCACCTTGGTGATGCCGTTGATCGCGAGATGGTTCTTCAAATGGTCGAGAAACAGCGCCTCATAGGCAGACTTCTTCAAGACACTGGATTCACTGGGCGTCACTTCGCTGATGATCGAGGCAAACACGGCGTTCTTGCGCCGCGTGATCGCGGTGACTTCCATAGACATGTTGAAGTCTTCGAGCGCCACATAGCCGTGGCTTTCGCCGAACGGGCCTTCCGGCTCCACCAGTTCCGTGTCGATCAATCCCTCGATGACGATCTCGGAATCCGCCGGGATGTCGAGGTCGATCGTCTTGGCGCGGGCGATCCGCATCGGCCGCCCCGCGAGCCCGCCTGCGATCGCCATCTCGTCCTGATCGACCGCAATCTTCTGCGGCCCGGTATACGCGACCACCGGCGGACACCCGATGATGATCGCGCACGGCATCTTCTGTCCAAGCTTCTGATATTTGAGCCAGTGCAGATAACCACCGGCGCCGCCCTGCCGCGAGGCCATGCGCACGCCGAGCCGGTCGATCTTTTTCAGACCGGCTCGGTAGGTGCCCATGTTCTGCACCCCGGTCTCGGGGTCCTTGGTGATGCACACCGTCGCCGTGAGATAGGGCGCTGCGTCGAAGCCCGGTGTCGAAATCGGCACCGGCAGACTGGTCATCCCCCCGCCCGTCCGGGTCAGGTCGCCCCCGGTCAGCACCACCTCCTGGCAAACCGGGTCGTCAACCCGCACCGGCGGGATCGGATTGGCGATGCCACGCATCCAGATCTCGCCGAGATCCTCCGGCGCCACGCCCATGCCGATGGCATAGATGTCGGTCGAGGCCGCGAGCGCCCCCACCACCACCGGCAAATCATAGCGTTCGCCATGGGAGCCCACGACATTGGTGAACAGGAACGCCCGCCGCGCCGATTCCGGCAGCCCGCCGACGAACTGCCATCGCACCAGCGGATGAAGCTCAGTATCCTTGTTGATGGGCCGGTCGATACGCACCAGCAGGCCACGGGCCTCCAGTCGCGCGAGATGATCCTGGAAATCGACAGGGGCTTCGAGACGTGTTGGAGCGTTCATACACTTTCCATATGGCAGAGGACCGGCGGCGTCACCGGTGAAGGACTATATTATGGCCCACAATCCTTATAGGAAATCGTATGAAGACCCCGCACCCGGTTTCCCGCAGACTTAAATCGTGAATTGACCCCTCAATGACTGAAAGTCCGATCGCCGCCGCTTTTCGCTTTATTGGCAAGCCCCTGCCGCGCAAGGAAGACGAGCGGCTCCTGACCGGCCGCGGCCAGTTCAGCGACGATTTCAGCCTGCCGGGCGAAGCCTATGCGGTGATGGTGCGTTCGCCCTACCCGCATGCGCGAATTGTTGCGATCGATGCAACGGATGCGCGTGCGATGCCCGGCGTGCTCGGGGTTTTCACCGGGGCGGATTGCCTTGCCGACGGCCTCAAGCCGATCCCGCACGATCCGCTGCCGAAGACCAAATACGACATGAAGCTGAGTGGCCCCGGCGGCAGTACGGTGTTCATCGGCCCACAGATGCCGCTGCCGGCCGACAAGGCCCGCCATGTCGGCGAGGCGGTCGCGATGGTCGTCGCCGAAACACGTCTGCAGGCCATGGATGCGGCCGAGGCGGTTGCGATCGACATATGAGGAACTGCCGGCGATCGTTCATTCCGCAAGACGCAATGCGTCCCGGCGCGCCCGCGGTCTGGAACGAGGTTGCCGACAACATCCTGGTCGATACCTATTTCGGCGATGCCGCCGCGACCAACAACGCATTCGCACAAGCCGATCACGTCGTCGCACTGGACCTGCATATCGGCCGGGTGACCGGCGTGCCGATGGAGCCGCGCGCCGCCCTCGGTTCCTATGACCGCGCGACCGGCCGCTACACGCTCTATGCCGGCAGCGGCGGCGCGGTGCGCCAGAAGCGCGAAATCGCCACCATCCTCGGCGTGGCCGAAGATGACGTCCGGGTCTTGTCGTTCGATGTCGGCGGCAATTTCGGCACCCGCAACCGGGTCTTTGTCGAGTTTCCCCTGGTGCTGTGGGCCTCGCACAAGCTCGGCCGGCCGGTGAAGTTCACCGCCACCCGGTCGGAAGCCTTCCTCAGCGACTATCAGGGCCGCGATCTTGTCACCAAGGTCGAACTGGCGCTGCGCAAGGACGGCAAATTTCTCGCCATGCGCGCCACCAATATCAGCAATGTCGGCGCGCGCTGCGTCTCGCTTTCCCCGCTGAGCAAGGGCTCGGGCCTTATTCCCGGCTCCTACGACATCCCGGCGGCGACCCTGCGCGCGATGGCGGTCTACACCAACACCATGCCGACCCAGGCCTATCGCAGTTCCGGCCGGCCGGAAGTGACGTTCGCCATCGAGCGGCTGGTCGATCATGCCGCCGCGACGCTCGGCTTCGACCGCGTGGAATTGCGGCGCAAGAATCTGGTCCGGCCCGAGGCCATGCCCTATCGCAACGCGGTCGGCATGCTCTACGACAGCGGCCGCTACGAAGACGGCATGGAGTTGGCCATGCGGCTCGCCGACTGGAAGGGTTTTCCGGCGCGCCGGCAGGCCGCCAAGAAAAACGGCAAGCTGCGCGGACTCGGGCTTGCGCATTATGTCGAATCCTCGATCGGCTCGCCGCGCGAACAGACACAAATCAAGGTCTTGCCCGAGGGCCGTGTTGACGTCGTCATCGGCACCCAGCCGAGCGGCCAGGGCCACGAGACCAGCTTCGCGCAGGTCGTCTCCGACCTGATCGCGGTCCCGGTCGAAACCGTCAACATCATCATCGGCGACACCGATATCGTGCGCGCCGGTGGCGGCTCGCATTCCGGCCGCTCGATGCGCCACGCAGCCACCGTGTTCTCCAAGGCCGCAGTGGATCTGATCGACAAAGGCAAGGCGATTGCCGCCGCCCTGCTCGATGTCGCGCCGGACAGCATCTCATTTGTCGATGGCCGTTTCATCTCGCGCGAGACCAACCGCAATTTCGATCCATTCGAACTGGCAAGCGAAGCCGCGCGTGCGGAGCTTCCGCCAGCGTTGCAGGGCGGTCTCGCAATCATCACCGACAACGAGATGCACGATCCGGTCTTCCCGAACGGTTGCGCGATCTGCGAGATCGAGATCGATCCCGATACCGGCGCCATCGACATCTGCCGCTACGCCTCCGCCGACGATGTCGGCCGTTGCATCAACCCGCTGATCGTCGACGGCCAGACCCACGGCGCCATCGTCCAGGGCATCGGCCAGGCGATGTGGGAGCAGTTCGTGGTCGATCCCGATTCCGGCCAGCCGCTGTGCGGCTCGTTCATGGATTACGGCATGCCGCGCGCCGACGCGCTGCCGTCCTTCACCACCGAAATCATGGAAGTGCTGTCGCCGACCAATCCGCTCGGCATCAAGGCCGGCGGTGAAGGCGGCACCACCGGCGCGCCCGCCGCCATCGTCAGCGCGGTGATCGACGCTCTGCACGACTATGGCATTGACGATGTCACCATGCCGGCGACGCCTTACAATATTTGGACCTTGATCCAGAACGCCAAACGTGCCGCGCGTGGGCCAAACACGACGAAATAAGCTACCAGAATTTCGTCAGCAAGCCCCGCAGCGAACCGTCCTGACCGATCCCGATCAGCATCGGCGTGCTCGCGCCGGCCAGAACGAGATAAAGCGTCGAACCGATCTGGCTCAGCGTTTTCAATCCCGCGCCCTGATGCCCCATGAAACCGAGCATGCCCAGTTCGTCGACATCCGCCCTCAACGCCGGGTCGGACTGGACGGTCGTGGTGCCGAGAAGCCTGGTCTTGATGGCCATGGCGAGATTGCCGTCCGCGAAATGGATGAAGGCAGCCGGCACGAGAAAAATCGTCAGCGCCAGGGCGCCGAGGCGCGGGAATATCCCAAACAGGACAGACAGGCCGCCGCCAAGCATGATCGCAATGCCGCCGATGGCAAACAGATTGGTCTGCCAATTGAAAATGCGCGACGCCTCGTTCTCGGTGAATTTAAGATCACGGATGCTGTAGTAGGCCCCGCTCAGGAACAACCACGCCACCGCCAGCCGGATCGCCAGCGATCCCCATTCCTCCAATGTCATGACAATCCCTTTTCAACGGCTTGAATACATGGAAGTAAACAAACTTTGAGCGCCGCTTGGCTGGACGCGACCGATACGGATTGTGCATATCAATGTTTATAAACAATTGAGCCGTTGATTGAGTACCCTCACGCGGGCCGCTCGAAGGCCAATATGAGACGCGTCAATGCTTGGCGCCTCACCGATATGGAAATATCACGATGAAGATCCCCAGCCCCGATCACCCGATCACCATCGGCCGTCATCCCGGCCGCGTCCGCGTGAGTCATTGCGGAAGGGTGATCGCGGATTCGAGGCGCGCCCTTGTGATGACCGAAACCACCTATCCGTTGCGGTACTACATCCCGCGCGAGGACGCCGACATGGCGGTGCTGCAACGCACCCGCCATTCCACCCATTGTCCCTACAAGGGCGATGCCAGCTATTTTTCGATCGCGGTCGGCGACAACGTTTCGGAAAACGCGGTCTGGACTTACGAGGACCCGTTTCCAGCGGTCGCGGCCATCAAGGACCATCTGGCCTTCTATGCCAGCCGCGTCGACACGATCGCGGTCGAACCGGCCGATTGAACGGTCCCGGCGCCGCCAATCCCCTTGAATACAAAGCAGGACCGTGGAACTCTCCTGACAAATGCGGCGCCAACGACCGCAATGTTTCAGGGAGGGTTCATCATGTGGTTCTGCAAGCGGGCCAGCGGGCCCGCCTTTTTGGCGCTGGCAGCCGCGACATTCATCGCAACTCCGTCCGTCGCCGAGGGCGTCAGCGACTTCTACAAAGGCAAGACCATCGCGATCGTGATGGGAACCGGACCGGGCGGCAGTTACGATCTTTACGGCCGCACCATCGCTGCCCATCTTGGCAAGCATATTCCCGGCAATCCGACCATCATCGTCGAGCACATGCCGGGGGCCGGCGGCGCCAACGCCGGCAATTTCATATTCGGCCAGGCACCGCAGGACGGCAGCAAGATCCTGCTGTCCCATGCCCTGCCGCTGGTCGAGAAGTTGCGTGGCGGCCAGGGCATCCGTTTCAAGTCGGACAAGTTCCAATGGCTTGGCGCCTATGACGCCATCGTCCAAGTGATGACGGTCTGGCACACCTCGCCCGTCAAATCCCTTGATGATCTCAAGACCAAGGATAATGTCGTCATCGGCTCGTTCAACAACACCCACATCACCTATCAATGGCCGATGCTGTTGAAGGACATCCTGGGCGCCAAATACAAGGTCATTACCGGCTACCGCAGCGGCAACGACTTAAATCTTGCGATGGAACGCGGTGAGGTCGGTGGCTGGACCGCCGCCTGGGAAAACCTCGCAGGCACCAAGGCCGACTGGCTGCGCGACAAGAAGGTGACATTGCTCGTACAATTTGCCGTCGAGCGGATTCCCCAATTGCCGAATGTTCCGACCCTGCTGGAACTGACCCCGCCGAACAAGAAGGACATTGTGGAGTTCATCACTTCGGGCACGCCGATCGCACGGGCGCTTGCCGTCGGCCCAGGCGTTCCGGCCGATCGGGTCGCGGCTCTGCGCAAGGCCTTCGATGATCTGATGAGGGACAAGGAATTTTTGGCCGAAGCCAAGAAGCGCAAACTCGACATCAACCCGCGCGACGCCGCGCAGACCCAAGCCCTCGTCAACAAGATCATCTCGGCCTCGCCTGAGCTGGTCGCCCGCGTCAAGGCGGCGACCGGACAGAAAAGGTAACAGTTGCCGTCCACTGGAAACCGAATAGAACGGCGGCCAGACACCAGCGATCCGGAAGCGTCGCCGTAAATCGCTCCCGGATCGGTCAACGGCCGCGCCGCTGATCTTCCACTCATTCCGCCAAGGCAAACCCATGCCCGCAACGCTTATCGACTCCGCTATTTTTCGCGACATTTTCTCAACGGCGGCCATGCGCGCCGTATTCTCCGACGAGCAGCGGGTTCAGAACTATCTCGACATCGAAGCGGCACTCGCCCGCGTGCAATCGCGGCTTGGCATCATTCCACCGGAGGCCGCCGATGAAATCTGCAAGCACTGCTTCGCCGACCAGATCGACATGGCAAGACTGAAAACCCAGACCGAGCGTATCGGCTATCCGGTGCTCGGCGTCGTCCAGCAACTGGTCGCGCTATGCGATGGCGGGCTCGGCGAATGGTGCCATTGGGGCGCAACCACCCAGGACATCACCGACACATCAACCGTGATGCAGATCCGCGCTGCGCTCGACCTGGTCGAACAGGACCTGATTGCCATCGCCGACGCCCTCACTGAACTCGCCCGCAAGTACCGCGACACGCCGATGGCCGCGCGCAGCAATCTGCAACAGGCGGTACCGATCACCTTCGGCTACAAGGCCGCGGTCTGGCTTGCCGGCATTCAGCGTCATCTGGAGCGTCTGCGGGACATGAAGCCGCGCGTCCTGGTCGGCGAGTTCGGTGGCGCGGCCGGAAACCTGTCGTCGCTGGGCGATCGCCGGCTTGATGTCCAGACGGCCTGATGCAGGAACTCAAGCTCGGTCGAACCCGAGATTGCCTGGCACACCATGCGCGACCGCATCGCCGAGGTTGGCTGTTTCCTCGGGCTGGTCACCGGCACGCTCGGCAAGATCGCGTTGGATGTGAAGCTGATGATGCAGACCGAGGTCGAGGAAGTGTTCGAGCCGTTCGCGGAAGGTCGCGGCTCATCGAGCACCATGCCGCAGAAGCGCAACCCGATCTCGTCGGTCTACATCACTGCCGCCGTCTCGATCGTGCGCCAGCACGTGGCGGCCCTGCTCGACGCCATGGTGGAAGACCACGAACGCGCGACCGGCCCGTGGGAGATCGAATGGATCATCCTGCCGGAAATCTTCTGCCTGTCCGCCGGTGCGCTCGCGCATACCCGCTTTGTCGTCGAAGGCCTTCACGTCAGCCCGGAGAACATGCGCGCGCAATCTCGATCTCACCGGTGGCCTGATCGTCTCCGAAGCGGTGATGATGGGACTTGGCCCAAGCCTCGGCCGTCAGCGCGCTCATGACGTGGTTTACGATGTCTGCCGCGCCGTTATCGCGACCGGCCGGCCGTTCCTCGACCTGCTGGCGGAGACATCCCGAAATCGCTGCTCACATAAGCCGCGAACAGCTTGCGCCGTTGGTGGACCCCGCCAACTACCTTGGCCTGTGTGGCGAAATGGTGGACCGCGTGCTGGCCCGCCACAGCAAGGCCTAGCGACCAATTCAGCCAGTTGGAATCGGAGTGGCACCATAACATCTTGATTTGCCGTATGATCTTTTCGGAAAAGTCCGCAACTTTTCCGGATCATACTCTGGCGACCGGCGCGGTTACGCTTCATTGAGCATCCTGCGAGACCGGAACCGCCCCGTGTCCGGCTCGGCGGCTCTGTCGCGCCAATGTAACAATCCCGCAATAGTGCTGCGACTTGATCACCATCAAGGATCGATTCCCCGGCTCACGTCATTATATCAGTGTCGGTTTTCCGGCGTATGAGACGGAAGTCAGCTCGACCGACCGGCTCAAACCCGCGCCGCCAGACACCGTAACTCCCGCGGCCGCGACGTAAGCCCGTGACAAACCGGGTCGTTGTCGCAGCGTCCGCCACACCCGCGCGCAAAGGCCAGCACCATGCCGCAAGACACGGTTCAACGCAATTCCAAGCCGCAAGATTTCACCGCAAACGACGCTTATTTACAGCTGGTCGACGCCTATTGGCGCGCCGCGAATTATCTGTCGGTCGGGCAGATCTATCTGATGGACAATCCGCTTCTGAAGGAGCCGTTGACACTTGAGCATATCAAGCCGCGATTGCTCGGCCATTGGGGCACCACGCCGGGCCTCAATTTTCTTTACGCGCACCTCAACCGCGTCATCCGCCGCGACGATTTGAATGTCATCTTCATGTGCGGTCCCGGACACGGCGGGCCGGCCGTTGTCGCCAACACCTATCTCGAAGGCACCTATTCCGATATCTACCCGAATGTCAGCCGTGACGAAGACGGCATCCGCCGTCTGTTCAAGCAGTTCTCGTTTCCCGGCGGCATTCCGAGCCACGCCGCACCCGAGACCCCCGGTTCGATCCACGAAGGCGGTGAACTTGGTTACGCGCTGGCGCACGCCTATGGCGCGGCCTTCGACAACCCGGATTTGATCGTCGCCTGTGTGGTGGGTGACGGTGAAGCCGAGACCGGTCCGCTGGCGACCTCCTGGCACTCCAACAAATTCCTCAATCCCAGGACCGACGGCGCGGTGCTGCCGATCCTGCATCTCAACGGCTACAAGATCGCCAATCCGACCATCCTCGGCCGGCTCTCGGATGAGGAACTCAAGTCCCTGTTCATCGGCTATGGCTACGAGCCGTTCTTTGTCGAAGGCACCGACCCGATGCCGATGCATCGGCAGATGGCGGCCACGCTGGACGAAATCCTTCTACGGCTGCGCGCGATCCAGAAGTCCGCGCGCGATGGCGGCTGCAACGATCGACCGCGCTGGCCGATGATCATCCTGCGCAGCCTCAAGGGCTGGACCGGTCCGAAGGAGGTCGACGGCCTCAAGGTCGAAGGCTTCTGGCGGGCGCATCAGGTGCCGCTGTCCGGGCTGGCGCAAAATCCCGCCCATTTGGCCATGCTCGAATCCTGGATGCGCAGCTATCGCGCCGAGGAACTGTTCGACGCATCGGGGCGGTTGATCGACACGCTTCAGGCTTTGGCCCCGCAAGGTGAGCGACGCATGGGCGCCAATCCGCATGCCAATGGCGGCATGCTGCGCAAGGATCTGTTGCTGCCCGATTTCCGCAGTTACGCAATCGATGTCCCGAAGCCCGGCGGCGCAACCGGCGAAGCCACCCGTGCTATGGGCCGGCTGTTGCGCGATGTCATGAAACTCAATGCCGAGGCGTGCAATTTCCGCCTGATGGGCCCGGACGAGACGGCGTCAAACCGGCTGGACGCCGTGTTCGACGTGACCGAGCGGGTCTGGATGGAAGACATCATTCCCGACGACGTTCATCTCGCGCACGAAGGCCGCGTCATGGAGGTGCTCAGCGAGCATCTTTGCCAGGGCTGGCTGGAGGGTTATCTGCTGACCGGCCGGCATGGCTTCTTCTCCTGCTACGAAGCCTTCGCCCACATCATCGACTCGATGTTCAATCAGCATGCCAAGTGGCTCAAGGTCAGCCGCCAATTGCCCTGGCGCAAGCCGATCTCGTCGCTGAACTACCTGCTGACCTCCCATGTCTGGCGCCAGGACCACAACGGCTTCAGCCATCAGGATCCCGGCTTCATCGACCACCTGGTCAACAAGAAGGCCGACATCGTCCGCGTCTATCTGCCGCCGGACGCAAACACCCTGCTCTGGGTCACGGATCACTGTCTGAAGACCTACAACCGGGTCAATCTGATCGTCGCCGGCAAGCAGCCGCAGCGCCAATGGCTCACGATGGACGAAGCGATCAAGCATTGCGAGGCCGGCATCGGCCGCTGGGACTGGGCGAGCCACGATGACGACCGCTACGATCCGGACGTGGTGATCGCCTGCGCCGGTGACGTTCCGACCATCGAGGCGATTGCCGCTGTCGGACTGCTGCGGCAATGGCTGCCGGAACTGCGCATCCGGGTTATCAACGTGGTTGACCTGATGACCCTGCAGATCAACACCGAGCACCCGCACGGGCTGACGCCAGATGCCTTTACCGACCTCTTCACCGCCAGCCGACCGGTGATCTTCGCCTTTCACGGCTATCCGCAACTCATCCACCGCCTGACCTACAAGCAGCCGAACCACGACAATTTCCACGTTCACGGCTATCGTTCCGAAGGCACCACAACGACGCCTTTCGACATGGTGGTGCTGAACCGGCTCGACCGCTACCACCTGGCGATCGCGGCCATCGACAATCTTCCGCATCTCGGCGAGGTCGGCCAGCGCGCCAAGCGCGAATTCGAGATCAAGCTTGATGCACATCGGGCCTATGTCAACGAACACGGCAAGGATATGCCGGAGATCGAGGACTGGAACTGGCCCTACGAGACCGCGGCGCATGCCGGCGATTGAGACCGATGTCACAGGACCATATCCTGACCTTCAATGCCGGCTCGTCGTCGATCAAGGTCGGCATTTTTTCGCTCGCGGACGGCAGACCGTATCGCCTCGCCAATGCGCTGCTGGACCTGCAGCGCTCGCCGCTGACGCTGCAATTGGAAGCCGACGGCAAATCGCAGGACGTCGCGCTGACCGCTCCGCGCACTGACGATTTTCATGGCGTGCTGGAGGAGATGCTCGCCATCCTGAAGGCGCGACACCGTTTAGATCAACTGGCGCTGGTTGGCCACCGCGTCGTTCATGGTGGGGACCGGTTCACCGGGCCTGTGGTGGTCAACGACGACGTGCTCGCTGCCATCGCGGACCTGGTGCCGCTGGCGCCGCTGCATCAGCCGCAGAACCTGCGCATCATCAAGGCGGTTCAAAAACTGCGGCCGGAGGTCACCCAGACCGCTTCGTTCGATACCGCCTTTCATGCCGGGCAGGCGGATGCAATCCGGCGTTTTGCCCTGCCGCGGCAAATGTTCGACCAAGGCATCAAGCGTTACGGTTTTCACGGCCTGTCCTACAAATATATCGCAGGCGCCCTCGCCGCGCGCTTTCCGGAACATGCCGACGGCCGCGTGATTATCGCCCATCTCGGCAACGGCGCCAGCCTGTGCGCCATCCAGAACGGCCGCAGCCTCGAGACCAGTATGGGGTTCTCGCCGCTCGACGGCATCCCGATGGGCACCCGGCCCGGCACCCTCGATCCTGGTGTCGTCCTCCATCTCATGCGCGCCCATGGAGCGAATGTGGAGACTGTCGAGGACCTGCTCTATCACCGCTCGGGCCTGCTCGGCCTCTCCGGCATCAGCGCCGATACCAGGGTGTTGCTCGCAAGCGGCGACGAAGCTGCCCGCGAGGCCATGGCGATCTTCACCCACCGCATTGCCCAATTTGTCGCCGCGTTAACCACCACCCTCGGCGGGCTCGACACGCTGGTTTTCACCGGCGGCATCGGCGAGCATCAGGCCCGGACCCGGGCCATGATTTGCGCTCAGCTGGCTTGGATGGGCCTCTCGCTCGACAGCCGAGCCAACGACGCCAGCCGCACTCTGATCCATTCCGAGACGAGCGCGGCAGCAGTTCTGGTCATCCCGACTGATGAGGAGCAGGTCATTGCGGAGGAAGCGGTCACCACCGCGCCAGGGTGACGAGGGCCGCACGACCTTGCTATCGCCCCAACGCCATCCCGATTTGCGGCTGCATATAATTCCCTGCTAACAGGGAAAACAACAGGGAATTCTCCCGCCATATCAGGGAACTTGCGATGTCAAACAGGGTAATCGTCCATTTGTTGGTATTCTGTAATGTCACTGAGCAGGCCGGGCCATCCACGGGCGAGGCAGGCGCAATCAGGCGAGAATTCATCGGTTCAGCGCACTATCATAGCGCCCACTTTGACGGGTTGATCCCAAAGGATTGAACAGCCTGGATGTGAATATGCCCGATCTTGGGACCCCGCCGAAGTCAAGCATATCAAGTGCTTGCCGCGCCGATCGGCGTCGGGCCCCCGCGCCGAAACACACCAAGCGCTTCACCAACAGCCGGTCGACAAGGTTTCCTCGACGCCCTGCGTGGTAGCACAACCGAACAGATCTTGCGGTCAGCGCGCTCCCCTATTCTCGCGCTCCAGGTTGAGAAGGGATTATTGAACCAAATTCGATCCAACGCCATGATCCAAGACGAGCCTGCGGTGTTGGTGCGCCCATGGCCGGCTGCGTCACATCAACCGGCGACCACATGAACGCAACAGCCAATTACATTCCACGTGGAACAAGGAGCCAATCAGAGGTGTTAAACCAAATTGGCCAACAGATCCCGCAGGCCTGTATCAGGAGAAAAAGTGCGACGAATATATGCCATTGGTGACATTCATGGGCGCCTGGATTTGCTTGATCAAATCATCGCTCTCATCCAAACCGATTTTGCTAAACATGCGCCCATCGACGGCTTGACCGTTACCCTCGGTGATTACATCGATCGAGGTCCCGATTCCCGCAGGGTGATTGAACGGCTATGTAGCAATCCGTTTCCGACGGAATTTGTGGCCCTCAAGGGTAATCACGAGGATATCCTCCTGCGGTTTTTGGAGGATCCTTCGGTGGCCGAACATTGGCGGCGTCTTGGCGGCCTCGAAACATTGTTTTCGTATGGTGTTTCAGTGACCGCGATAATGCGCGGACGGGACTACGATAAGGCATCCCAGGCCCTTACCGCGTCGATGCCACCAGACCATCTCGCGTTCTTGCGTTCGCTGAAGACCTCGCACATTGAAGCTGACTATTTCTTCTGTCACGCCGGCATTCGCCCTGGGGTCCCGCTTGACCAGCAAGATCCCTATGATTTGCTCTGGATTTGTGACGAGTTCCTGTCCAGTACAGCCGATTTCGGCAAGCTAGTCGTTCATGGTCATACACCCTGTGAGGCCCCAGAAGTCCTGCCTAACAGAATTGATATCGACACCGGGGCTTACGCCAGTGGGCGCTTGACCTGTTTAGTCCTACCCGATCGGACTTTCCTGACGACCTGACTTCTTTTTCGTTCGTCGTGCATATACTTTGATGTCTCGGTTCAGCCCCTGAGTCATCATACGGGCAGCGCGGCGATGAAACGAATCCATGTTGTTCTGGTGCACGTCACTAAAATGCCGGCAATTCATGAAAATTGGCTATCCCTCACGAATTATTAAAATTTTTGCAATATTGTCTTGAATGCGCCCGGATCGTGGGCGATGTTTATTGAGTCTTCCGAAGAATTTCAGATCTTTGCCGAAGGATATGAAATGCGCCTTCGTACACCGTCCGCTCTGGCATTTGTCATTGCCGGCTTGGCCGGCAGCCTCGGAACCGCCTGGGCTCAAAATGATGGAGCTCCTCCGGCCGCCAATTATGATCCACGCTTTGGACATGCGGGCGAACCACCAGATCCGGGGTGGTATTGGGACGGAAGGCGCTGGGTGCGGTGGCAGGCCGACCCGGTACCGGGCAGCGATGATGCGCGCCGCTATGATAACACCGGTGCACCCTCCGATGGCAACCGTGGTAATCACACATACGGCTCAGGCATGACACCGCCATATGACGGCGTGCGCGGCGGATCTGTTGCGGTGCGCCCGCCGGGGCCAGTTGGCTTGGCGCCGGAAGCGCAGCCGGGCTTTTCCGCCGGTACGAACACATCAAATTCGGTCATGACCCTGCCGGCTGACGATCAGCCGGAGGTGGGGCAGCCGAAAAAATTGCCGGAACGGTTTCGCCGCCAACTGGTCGACTATCAGACCAAGGAGCCGACCGGAACCTTGGTCATCGACACCGCCAACACCTACCTTTACCTGGTGCTCGGCAAGGGCAAGGCGATGCGTTACGGCATCGGCGTCGGCCGCGAAGGTTTCACCTGGGCGGGCACGGAGCGCATCTCCAGGATGAAGGAATGGCCGGATTGGCATCCGCCGCAGGAGATGATTGAGCGCCAGCCCTATCTGCCGCGCTTCATGGCAGGTGGTCCCGGTAACCCGCTCGGCGCGCGCGCGCTCTATCTCGGCAAGACGCTTTACCGCATCCACGGCACCAATCAGCCCTCGACCATCGGCTCGTTCGTGTCGTCGGGCTGCATCCGACTTTTGAACAAGGATATTGAAGACCTCTATCAGCGCATCAATGTCGGAACCCGTGTCGTGGTGTTGCCGGGCAATCCGCCGGCTACCACCGCCGCGGTCCATTTGCCGGAACATGATGCCGCCAACGATGCGGTGGCGTCATCCCAACCGCACGCGCCGCGGCGCTAGGCTATCGGCCGGCGCGGGCGGACGCGCGTACCACACCTTGAATTGCCGATTGCGATGCTCCGCAAAAGCCCAACAGCCGGCCTCTTGCTTTTTTAGTACGATAGTGTCGCTTGTTGGCGTGCTCGGATCGCCTTCGCGAATTGTCAAGTCTTAGCTTAAGTCCATCCGCAACTGCTCGGCCGCGTGCGCAAAGCTTCCATCACAAGCTCCAGACATTTCACGGCGGTAGTGGTCGGCGGGATCGGACCAAATGGCAAGTCCGTTGCAAACGCCAAGTGATCTACGCCGAAGAGCGACAGCCCACAACGCTCTGCATGAGGACTGCCGCGCCCCGATCAAACAAGTCCAGGTCGTTCAGCGGATGTCCGAGCAGCGCGCAGTAGTGACCCTCGGGTAGCCCCCGTGACGCAGCACATTGTGCCGTGGGGCCCTTCGGATGAGGAGCCGCTGGACTGTCGATCGGATTGCGATAACCCGCTCGTATCGCAGCTGAACCCGTCGCGGACTATTTACACTGTCTACCACGAGGCCTTCAGCTACTCAGAGAAGACGCGCTGGGCTATCTGTTCGGCCATCGCGGGATCCTCGATAAACCGCAGGAAAATGTCTTCGTGATTGCCCTTGAGGACCACGACGTTCGACGGAAATGAACTGCTACACAGTCGCTCAATGACCTCACGGGAATCCGGCGCCCGGTCGTCATAATCACCGAGGGTGACCTTGGCCAGAACGCCTCCCCCCGCCTCGTAGCCATTCGGAACAAAAATTCGGCGATCCGGAACGCTGCACGCAAAGGTCTTGCGGGAAGGCCGGAAAAGCGACAAAATGCGTGCCAGTTCGGGGGTCATCTGGGGAATGTCGGCCAACAAAATCAAGACTGCTCTGCATTTCTACTCTTACCGGAGGAAATGCCATGCTTCGGACTTCAAGCGTCGGTTTGGCTTTGTTTGCCATGTGTACTGTTGCTCAGGCGGATTGCGCCGTTGCTACGGTTCCTTGCTCAAATAATTCAATTGGCTACACCAATCGCATGGAGGGCAATCTCAGCGGCAGCCAATCAACAAAGCGCAACGGTCTGTCATTTTCGACGACAGATCAAAACCCCGGAGGCGGTTGGCGGGAAGACTTCCTTGGCGGCGGATTTGGAACAGAAAACGAGAACCGAGACGACCAACCAAAATCCGACCAACCAAAATCGGATTCTCAAAACCGCTAAGACTCGCTCATCATGGCGACCAGCGCTTCGCTATCATCTGAAGGCGCTCACGCTGACCGCTCATTGAGGACGCCGAATTTCCTCGGCCTGAATTAGACGCGGTCCCGCGAACTGTCCTCCGGGCGGTGACATATGAAAAAATGCAGAGGATGGTAGCGACTGCAGCGCACGAAACACGAGGCGTCGTTCGATCGCCACGACAAGTGGGTGTTCGGCAGGTTTATCAACCGACCTCGACGCCTATCCTACTTTCTTCAATTGAAGGTATGATTCCGCACAATACTCGGAACAATAGAATTCTTCGACTGCCTGATAGGTCATTCGGAACGCACATCGTTCAAGAATTCGACGAGTGCGATCCCGGCCTGAGCGACAGTTAGGATTGGCGCAAATGCCCCCATTGCCGCTGTGAAGTTGCCACATCTTACCCAGCCGCCGGAACGGACTTTCCTCCAGACGCAGTTTACTTGATTCGCCAGAATCTCGAAAATCCGAGATTGCTATCTCCTTCTCCTACCAACTAAAAAGTGCCGGCCACAGGAATTCGAACGTCGCTGCCATACAACCGGATCGCCTCGACCATGGCCACCCGCTGGTGCGGATAGACCTCTTTGAACTTTTCGTGTTGCGCGGTGGTGGGACAAAAAAACGCAAATGGCGATCAAATTCCGGCCATCGACAATTCTCGATAAAATGAAATCATAATGCCCCTGGTCAATACAAAGATTGCAACAGTCCTAGCTCGAACAGTGCCTCACCTTCGCGCCACGAGGTGCTCAAATCCCATTGCGACCCGTCGGCTTTCTCAGTCATGAAATAAACGACAAATTGGCTTCGTTTTAAATTTTCGCCTCGAGTCCATCGGCTCAGCACTCGAACTCCGATGCGCGCCCATTCAAAAGCGCGCCGCACAAAATGTGAATAGGCTTCCAGAGTTAACCCCATCATAGCCAGAAGTAACAATCGCCTAGCCCGCCGATCGGCATCAGGACCCCACGCTAATTCACAGGCTAATCTAGCTGCCCCAGCGCATACCGAGTGATTGATTTTTGGACTTAGGCGCCACACCCGTTCAGACGTCGCGGGCATTTCCACATGTGTGACCCCATAGTCCGATAGGGCATCCGTGATGGCGCTGATGACGACCGCGAGTGCGGGGGTTGTGCCACCCTCTCCGCCACCACGCACGCCGAGCTTGTTCGTCGGTGTCGGGACTTCCATGATCTCGGACCGAATAGAGGGGAAGTCGCGAGCACGTGGCAATGCATAGTCCATCAGCGAGCCCGCCAGCATCTGTCCACTCTTGGGGTCGTAATAGGCCTGCTCCATCAGCGCCTGTCCCTGACCCTGGACGACGCCGCCATGGGTCTGTCCGTGCAGGATCAACGGATTGATCGCCCGGCCGACGTCATCGACGGCGGCAACCGCAACAACGTCCACGCGGCCGGTGTCGGGATCGACCTCGACCTCGCAGGCCTGCGCACCGTAGGGATAGCCGGGCACTTGCATCTTCTCAGTGCAGTCGCCGTACAGGGGACCGCGCAGATCGTCCGGCAGATCGTCGTTTTCCTCCCCTGCGCGCGCGACCTCGAAGATGCCCGCGCTGCGGTCGGTGCCTTTGATGGTGAACCGTCCCGACGCGAATGTGATGTCGTCGGCCGCCGCTTCCAGCAGATGACTCGCGATGCGGCGTCCGCGCTCGATGATGATGTCGGTCGCCTTGCCCATGACGATGCCGGCCATGCGCATGGAGCGGGCCGAGTGCGAGCCGCCGCCTTCCTTCACGACATTGGTGTCGCCATGGATGAGCCTGATCTGCTCGAACGGCACGCCGAGCCAGTCGGCAACACATTGCGCGAAGCTGGTCTCGTGGCCCTGTCCGCTCGGCGTCGTACCGATCACGACGTCAATGATTCCTTTGCCGGATACAGTGATTTCCGCGCGTTCATTCGGAAAGCCGCTGGTCACTTCGATATAATTGGCGAAGCCAAAACCGCGCAGGCGTCCGCGCTTCTTGGCCTCCCGGCGACGTTTGGGAAAGCCGCGCCAGTCAGCGAGCGCCAGCGCCTTGTCCATTGCTTGTGCAAAGTCCCCGCTGTCGTAGGTCAGGCCGAGCGGCGTCTTGAACGGCATCGCGCGCTTCGGAATGAGGTTGCGCCGGCGCAGTTTGAGCCGGTCAAAATTGTACTCTTGCGCTGCCCGATCGATCAGGCGCTCGATGACAAACATCGCCTCGGGCCGCCCGGCGCTGCGATAGGGTGCCGTCGGCGGGGTGTTACTCATGACAGCGAGACTCTCAACGTGGACAACGGGAATCCGATAGACGCTGTTTAAGAGTTCCGATGTCTTGTTGAGCGGCACATAGGTGACAACATAGGCGCCGACATTGCTGATCAGTTTGCTGCGCAATCCCAGAAAGTTACCATTTTTGTCGAGGGCCAATTCGGCTTCCGCCACCAGGTCGCGTGCCTGATAGTCGGCGAGCAGCCCCTCGCTGCGCGTCGCCTGCCATCGCACCGGGCGGCCAGCCGGCGCGATGCCCAAGCGACGAGACCGTATTCCGGGTAGAACCAGTTGCGGGTGCCGAAATTGCCGCCGACATCGCGGGCGATCACCCGCACGCGGGCTTGGTCGATGCCCAGCACCGCGGCGACGTCGCGTTTCACGCGCACCGAATTGTCGCCCCCGCAGTAGAGGGTGCAGGTCCCATTTGCAGCATCGTAGTCGCAGTTGGCGCTGCGGGTCTCCATCATGACGCCGGTGACCCGGTTGACAGTGGTCGAGAACGTGACGACGTGATCGGCCTTGGCAAAGGCCGCGTCGGTTGCGGCACGGTCGCCGAACTCGGCATCGATGCAGATATTGGTCGGCCGGTCCTCCCAGACGACGGGCGCGCCCGTCTTCGCGGCATCGCGCGTTGCGGTCACCGCCGTCAGTTCCTCGTAGTCGACCGCCACCCGTTCGGCACCGTCGAGCGCCGCGTTCAATGTCTCCGCGATGACTGCTGCCACGGCATCCCCGACAAAGCGCGCCTTGTCGGTGGCGAGTAGCGGGATCGGCGTGACGCGGCGGTCGGAGCCGTCGCGGTTGGTGAGCGGCACGTCGACGAGGCCGGCAATGTGGGCGTTGCTTGGAATATTGCCGATACCGTCGGCCTTGAGCTCCGCGCCGGTGAGTACTTCGACCACCCCCGGCGTCGCCTTCGCCTCCTGCGTGTCGATGCCCGCGATCCGGGCGTGTGCGTGGGGCGAGCGCACGATGACCGCATGGAGCTGCCCCGGCAGGAACACGTCGCTGGTATAGTGGCCGGCGCCGGTGAGCAGGCGTTGGTCTTCCTTGCGTTGCACCGGCTGACCGATACCTCCCGCGGCGACTGAGTCCATTTCCATCACCTGTTGATCTTCTGCGCGCAGGTTTGCTGTCATCTTACCGCTTTAATGGCATTTTCGATTTCGAGCCTCGGGCGCCCAAGTAGCAGCTGTACGTTATCGCTTGATCAAGCGCACCCCCCGTCGGTCTCGTCGTCTTCCAGGAACCGGATGCCTCCAGCGCCTGCTGGATCTTCATCACCGTGATGAACTGGCCCTTGGCTGGGCCCGGCTGCTGCTCGATGCGCTGGATGGTTGCCAAGCCCACCCCGGCGGCCCTGGCGAGGTCCACCTGCTTCCAGCCCAGAAGGCCCCGGGCGCAGCAGCGGAGACTGAGCAGGTCCTGACGACTGCACCCTTGTCCAGTACTCGCGCCGCCAGCGTCATCGCGTTGATCCACGCACGCATTCAAAGCCACCATTTTTTGGGGTGACGCCGAATACCAGAAGCAACAACTGAACATATCCATCGAAGCCCAGGACTCCCCCAATTCCCCTGCTAACAGGGAAAATAACAGGGAATTTTCTCGTCGCGTCGTTGCGCCTCGGTCCTGAGTATCCGCATTCGAGTGCGATGTCAGGGGCTTCACCAAAAACGGTGACCAACACCTGCTTTTCGCGATGGCAAGAACAGGGAATTTTTCGCCAACAACAGGGAATTGGCCAAACCGCGCATCGTCAAGGGCGACCTGAAGGGACCGGTGAGTTCAATGTCACCGGCCCCTCATCTTGATTCAATTGTCAAACAGCGAGCCGTGCTCAAACAGAAGATCCCGACCATCGTTCAATCTACCACATCTGGGATTGATAGATCGATAGCATCTTCAAGATGCGTTTGACAAAAATGTGCGGTCGGCCCCTGTTTGGGATTGCACTCTTATGCGCTACCACTTCTCACTCCGATCTCCATATATCATACTCAGTCGCAAATTTTTTTGGAAGCCGAAGTCTCGTATTTTGATCGGAATCACATCGATGGCATATGATCCAGTTTGGCAGCGCCTGCCCGACGCTCTGGCGCAGGTTGTGACCGCAACCGGCCAGACCAATGAGGAAGCAAAAATTGACATTTGCCGCGCCATCGCAGATGGGGCAATCAAATTGCGAGCGAAATTGGATCGACATACCACCAAAGGGTTTCGCACGTCGGACACCGCCCTGGTCGGAGGCGACTTTCAGTTGCCATCTCAGCTTGGTCCGTCCGATTTCGACTGGGAGCAGTCACGCCCCATCGGGGCCTGGTTTCTTCGACGCGAACGATCCCGCGTTCCCGGGTACTGGGACTTGTCCTGGATCGAGCTCTCCAGGGCAGATGTGCAAACAGTGTTGTGCGCCTCGACCGTGGATGCGGCTCCCGCCACGACATTGCAGTCGGCGCGCCCTGCGAGGGCACGGCCCGCCTTCGAACGGGCGAAAAGTATTATCGAGGAGCTCTATCCCGAAGGTGTGCCGAGCCAGGCTGAGCTGCCGAATTTTCAGCTTTGCCATCGCGTTAAGCGGAAACTGGCTGAATTGCGCCTGGCCGCTCTGTCCGACGACAGCATCTTGCGAGCCGCCGGCCGGCGCAAGTAACGCAAGAAGCGCGCTCCCCGCTGACCTGTTAAGCGGCCGCGGCTGGTCGGCGGCGGGATCAAGCCAGTATCCGGGCTCAAGGCCTTCCGATGCGTCATCCTGTTGCCAGGCGCAACTGGCGCAACAACGGCAATGCCGTCGTTGCTGCCCGGTGAATCATTCTCTCCTTCAATTCGTGGACTATGTTCGCTGGTGACTTGTTGCAGCGCCGCTGATGCGTCTGCGATGTGGCTGGCCTCGCGCCATTCTTCTCGCCGGGGCTGCGGAAGACATCGAGCGGCATAACGATGACCAACGGATGGGATTGCGTCATGAAGAATCTCGGAAAAGCGCCGGCGGAAAAAGCCGAGCCGCGGGTTGGCTATGGCCAGCCGCCCGTCGACACACGATTCAAACCTGGCCAGAGCGGCAATCCGCAGGGCCGGCCCAAGGGGGCGAAAAACTTCAAGACCAATGTCCGGCAGCTTTTACAGGAGCTGGTCACGGTTTACGGCAAGACGGGCAAGATAACGACCCAAGAGGCGCTGTTATGCACCTTAAGGAAATGGCCCTCGCTGGCGATCCTCGCGCTCTCGATCGCCTGCTTCGTCTCGCACAATTCCACAACGACGAAGTGCAGATCCCCGTTGCAGAGACCTCCGCAGACGACCAGACAGTACTTACCGTTTACAACGCTCGCGTTCGCAGCGGCGCCGTGGCCTCCGCCAGAACCAAGACCGCCACAGCTCGCAAGACGACCAAGGCGCCTCGCGACAAAGTCGCAAAGACCGCCCCGCGGATACGGCTCGATACTAGAGCCGAGAACCAAGATCCACAGAAATGCTGATACATCATCCTCAACCCGACGACCAAATGTTGCTGCGCGCCATCCTCCGTAGCGATCTCGGCGCTTTCATTGTCAAGGTCTTTCAGACCGTTTCACCGGGGGATACGTATCTTCACAACTGGCGCATTGACGCCATCGCCTACGCGCTTTGCCAGGTGCACCGGGGAGAGAACCGACGACTTATTATCAATATGCCGCCGCGCTCGATGAAAATCGATCTGCATCTCGGTGGCGTTCGTGGCCTGGGCGCTTGGACACGACCCAAGCCTGCGGGTTGCCTGCACCTCGTATTCTTCTGAAATTGCCGCCGTCTTCGCGCGTCAGTTTCGCATGGTGGTGCAGAGCGACTGGTATCGGGCACTGTTTCCAAAGCTAAAGATTGTCAAGGACACCGAGACTGAATGCGCGACCAGTTTGGGCGGCAGACGATTTGCCGTTCCAGTTGGTGGCTCCTTCACCGGTCGCGGATGCCGATATCATCATCATCGATGATCCTCTCAAGGCCGATGATGCCCAGTCCGAAACGCGGCGGCGCTCCGTCAACGAATGGTACGGCACGACATTGTTGTCCCGTCTCGATGACAAAAAAACCGGCGCCATCATCCTCGTGATGCAGAGATTGCATCAAGATGACCTCGCCGGCAAACTGTTACGCGAAGGCAATTGGCACCATCTTGATCTGCCGGCTATCGCGGTAGAAGACCAGGAGATCGCCATCGGCCCCGGCAAGGTCTATCACCGGCGGGCCGGAGCAGCGCTGCATCCTGAGCGTGAATCCCTCGCCACGCTTGAGCTCATCAAAAACGAGATGGGTTCGCTGGCATTCGCATCCCAATATCTCCAACGGCCGGTGCCGCTGGAAGGCAATCTGATCCGGCACAAGTGGATCGGGTGGTTCGATGGGGTCCCTGATCCAATCCCGGGTGCAGAAATTGTCCAAAGTTGGGATATTGCCTCCACCACCGCCGGCGACTTTTCCGTCTGCACCACTTGGATGAAACGCTCCCGCAAGTACTACCTGATCAATGTCTGGCGCGGGCGTTTGGAGTTCCCGGACCTGCGACGCAAGGTGATCGCACTCGCGCAAGACTTTAGAGCGAACCGCATCCTGATTGAGCAGGCCGGCCCCGGCCTGCACATGATTCAAGAGCTTCGCGCAAATCCCGTCGCCGGCGTACGCACGCCAATCGGGATTCACCGGTGGGTGACAAGGTCACGAGAATGGCGGCACAGTCAGCGCGTTTTGAAGCGGGACAGGTTTTTCTGCCCCGGGAGGCGCCATGGCTCAGTGATTTCTTGCACGAGCTTTTGGCGTTTCCGAATTCACGTTACGACGACCAAACCGACAGCGTGTCGCAGTTTCTCAATTGGGCTGAAGTCTGGCGCCTCAATCACCGAGGTACTATCGCCGGCCCCATCCTCATTCGTGGATGAGTACGCGATCGTTTCTGCCTTGCGTGGCCTTCTCGACCACATGACCATTGTTATGATTGCGAATAGACGCGATCTCGGGACCCGCACCGAATTCAAAAAAACCAGATACTTGCCGCGCCGATCGGCGTCGGGACCCCGCGCCGAAACACAGCTATCGCTAATACGGTGTTCCACGCCACAAGCAAGCCAGCTTGTCGGTTCGCGGACAGTCCGTGTCATGGGTATTATGCTATCAGCACACAATCGCAAGTTGCGAAGGAGCATTGTTTCATGACGCCTCTCCTATTACCATAAACACGGCAGACTTAGTCATGAACACCTAAGTCGCCGAGACATTTTTGCATCTCAGCGACGATCCTGGTCTGCTTCTCGATACTGGAGTACTCGCTGTGACAGAATTGAAATTAAACCGCTTTGATTTGGGCGCACATACCAAGACGATCAGCACTGGATCGATGTTGGCCCAGCAGTGGTTTAACGTCGGTTTGAATTGGTGCTTTGCCTTCAACAAGGAGGAAGGCATTAAATGCTTTCTCGCGTCGCTTGAGTACGACCCGGAATGCGTCATGGCCCACTGGGGGATCGCATATGGTTCCGGTCCCTTCTACAACCTGACTTGGCGCGAACATGGTCAGCAGGAGGCGCTTCGCACCATTGAACGGGCACGTCATCATTTGGCGAAGGCTCGGAATTTTTCGAGCCGCGCCACCGCGCTAGAAAATGACTTGGTCGAGGCAACCTCTCACCGGTTTCAGAAGCCGCACCCTGTTGCTCCCGAAGAATTTGATCGCTGGGACGATGATTATGCGACGCAGATGCGCCGAGTCTATTACAATTATCCGGATGATCTTGACGTCGCAGCGTTGTTCGCCGAAGCCCTGATCACCAGAACGCCACGGCGGCTTTGGAATCTCAAGACGGGCGCGCCGGAGAAAAATGCCAATTCAGTCGAGGCGCTCCAAGTCTGTGAACGCGCGATCTCCATGGCAGATCGCACAGGCAAGCCTCAACATCCGGCAATCGCCCACTTTCACATTCATATCCTGGAAATGTCGAAAACGCCTGAGCGGGCCATGGATTCTGCAGATAATTTAATGCCGCTTTGCCCAGATGCCGGTCACATGAACCATATGCCAGCACATATTTATCTCCTTTGCGGAGATTATCATAAGGCAAAAGTCGCCAGCGAACTTTCGATCCGTGCCGACGACCTCTACGCCGACTATGCTGGGTCTCTCAATTTTTACACGGCGGCCCGGTGCCACGACCTGCACGCGATGGTCTTCACGTGCATGTTTCTCGGGCAATACCGCCCTGCCCTAGAAGCGGCAAACAAGCTGGCGACCACCATTACCAAGGATCTCCTCACTGTCACCGACCGACCAAAATTTGTTATGATATTGGAAGCGTACCATTCCATGCGATTGCACGTGATGGTGCGGTTCGGGCGATGGCAGGACATCATCCATGATCCTCTACCGGATGAATCAAACATTTATTTTGTCACTACAGCGATGCATCATTACGCAAAAGCGATCGCTCATGCGACATTAAAACAAATACCGGAAGCGGAGGAGCATCGTCGGAAATTCCACGAAAGCGTTAGCAGAATTCCCGACGGCCGTCGCTTCGCCAACAATGACGCCAGAGATGTGTTGGCTGTTGGTCATAAAATGATGGATGGTGAAGTCGAGTACCACAAAGGCAATTATGTTGACGCTTTTGATCACCTCAGGGGTGCCGTCTTGCAGGATGATGGGTTGTCCTATCACGAGCCATGGGCGTGGATGCATCCGCCTCGCCATGCATTGGGAGCTTTGCTTTTGGAACAAGGCCATTACGAGAATGCAGAGGAAGTTTATCGTGATGATCTTGGGTTGAGTAACAGGATCCAACGATGCGCTCAACATCCCGATAACGTTTGGGCGCTGCATGGCCTTGTCGAATGTCTGCGAAAGCGGGGCGAGCGGAGCGAGCTTCCAGAGCTTGAGCGAAAGCTAGCTGCGGCCATTGAGCTTGCAGATATTCCGATCGCATCCTCCTGCATGTGCCGAACGAGCGTGTCTTCGCCGAATTCGTGTTGCGCAGCATGAAGAAGCCGTGTTTAAACCGAAATCCCTTCCGGGAAAGCAATTTCACCTGCATTTAAATCACCACGCCAAGCGCGGCATTCGAATTCGGGCAACCATCAAGATCACGCTTTTCATAGGCGTTGCTCTCGGATGCCTGCGCGAAATTCTTTTTTGGCGCCCATCAGTTGACTTGAGGATAAAGCTGCCGAGGTAGCCAAAGGCTGATTTCAGGCACGTAGCTGATGATCGCCAAGCTCAATAGCGCAAGCCCCAGCCACGGCAGTACTGCGATTACAACCGTTAAATACGGCTTGTCGAACGTCCCGCTTGCGACGAACAGGTTGAGCCCGAATGGCGGCGTAACATTGCCGATGTCCGCATTGACGGACATCACGATGCCGAAGTGGGTACTGGAAATCCCGGCTGCGGTGACCATCGGCAGCAGGATCGGCACCAGAATAAGCAGGTTCGAAAACACATCCACAAACATTCCGGCCACAGGCCGACGATGTTCACGAAAAGCATCGTCTGTCC
>CAWDZJ010000013.1:0-38722 GCA_963806815.1 uncultured Alphaproteobacteria bacterium
GGCGCTGAACAGGTAGGCGCGATAGACCTCCTGGACCTGCTCCGGTTCCAGGTAGGTTTCCAGCATATGGCACAGATCGCTGATCAGAAAGCGCGACGCGGGTTCAGCAACGGTTTCCTGTCTGGTAGCCATGGCACTCGCCTGTTTCCGGCATGCGCTGTTGTTATGACAGCGAAGCTGTGCGCGTCATGCCCGGTAATGCCCATCATAGGACAAGTATCCCCTTGCATGCACCCGCTTAAATCCAGCCCGTTGCCGGCGCAGATAGCGGCACGGCCGGTGTCAGGGTCTTGAAAGACGAGTCGGGCTGCCTGGTCGCGGTGTGCAGGAAACTCGATGGGGATGTGATGGGCGGGAAAGCGCCCGGGGGACCCGACCGCATGGGCACGGCCGGGTGCGAGGGGTCAGTCGGCCTTTTCCCGGGGCGTATTGTCGCCTGTCGATATCATCCTGGGAATCAGGCTCCCGAGGAGAGTTCTCCAGGATCTGCTCCGCGGCGACCACAACCGGGGCTTCTTTCTCCTCCTCCGGCATTTCCTCGTCCAGTTCGATTTCCGGTCTGACCTGTTCTTCCAGGATGGAGGGGCCGATCAGGCCCGCCGCGATTTCCCGCAGGGCGACGATCGTGGGTTTGTCGTTTTCCCAGTCGAGGAAGGGTGTTACGCCATTCGCCAGCTGGCGAGCGCGTTTGGTGGCGACCAGCACCAGCTGGAAACGGTTATCCACATTATCCAGACAATCTTCAACTGTGACGCGCGCCATGAAACTCTCCGCAATAATACCGACGATAAACCCCGCCAGGGGCGCATGAGTTTAACTGAATCAGCCGGTTGACGCCAGCCGCAGGGATGCGAGCAGATCGGCGTGGCGCTGCGTCTGGCCGGCCAGACGCAGCCGCCGGCAGCGAATGATGGCGGCCAGTTCATCACGGGCCGTGTGGAACACCTCATTGATGACCAGGTAGTCGTACTCGTCGATAATGGGACATTTCATTCACGGCATCCTGCATGCGCCGCGCAATCACCGCCTCGTCGTCCTGGCCGCGGCCACGCAGGCGTTCCCGCAGGGCCTCCAGGGACGGCGGCAGGATGAAGATGCCGACGCTCTCCGGCAACGCCTGGCGTACCTGTCGGGCGCCCTGCCAGTCGATTTCGAGAATGACATCCCGGCCTTGCGCGAGCTGCGCCTCGATACCCTGCCGCGCAGTGCCGTAGTAATTATCGAATACCCGTGCATGCTCGAGAAAGGCCCCGTCGTCGATCATGCGCCGGAAGGCCTCCGCGGCGACGAAGTGATAATCCCTGCCGTCCACCTCGCCGGGACGCGGCGCGCGCGTGGTATGCGACACCGAGAGCACAAGATCATCGCCCGTGGAGTCCAGCAGGGCCCGCACCAGGCTGGTCTTGCCGGCCCCGGACGGCGCCGAAACGACATACAGCGTACCCGCGCCATCCGCGTGCCCGGCGGACGTTGAATTTTCCGTCATGTGATGTCCTCCCGCCGCCGGTCACGATCGCGGCGACTATTCCGCGTTCTGCACCTGCTCGCGCATCTGTTCAATCAGCACCTTGAGTTCGACGGAAATTCGCGTCGTCTCGGGGGCGGCGGATTTGGATCCCAGCGTGTTGGCTTCGCGATTCAGCTCCTGCATCAGGAAATCCAGCCGTCGCCCAACCGGCTCGTCCCGCCCCAGCGTGTGGCGCACTTCCTCGATATGCCCGCTCAGCCGGTCCATTTCCTCGTCCACGTCCATCTTCTGGGCGAGAAACACCAGTTCCTGCTCCAGCCGGCCCGGATCGGCCGGCGCCTGCAGCTCTGCCAGTCGCGCCAGAAGTTTGTCCCGGGTGGCGAGGCGAATCTCCGGCAGCCGGCGGCGTGCATCCTCCACGAGCCCGGCCATTAGCGTACAGCGCTGCTGCAGCAGTTCCCGTATCATGTCCCCCTCCCGTTCACGGGATGCGATCAGCTCCTCCAGCGCCCGGTCGAGCAGCACCAGCGCCTGTTCCTGCAATGGCCGGGTATCCGGCTCCACCTCACGCACCACCCCGGGCCAGCGCAGGAGCTCGATGGGGTTCAGGGGCACCGACTGCTCCAGCTGGTCAGCCACTTCCCGACAGGCGACCAGAACACGGGTAAGGCGGTCCCGGTCGACAGTGACCGGAGACAGCGCGCCGGTCGCCGGCCGGTAGCGGCAGGAACAATCCACCTTGCCGCGTCCCAGACGGGCGTTGAGCCGCTCGCGCACCGCGTGCTCCGCCGCGCGTAACTCGTCCGGCAGACGGATGGCCAACTCAAGATAGCGGTGATTCACGGAGCGGATTTCCCAGGACAGAGACCCCAGGGTGGTGTCGGCCTCCTGCCTGGCAAAGGCCGTCATGCTGCGTATCATGTCCCTCGTTGCTCCTCTGTCAGGGCTGCGCCATTGCCGTCATGCCGAATCCGCAACCATAGGCAGGTGTGCGGCGTCCCGTGAGTTCAGGGACGAAGGTATGCCGGTCGTATAACGCGGCGTACTCCGCTTTGAGTGACGCTCCATCGCGGGATATTCGTGGCGATGCCGGAAAAGATTAGCCGTTTAGCGCCCGTGCGGCAACGGCGAGGAAGGCCGCCGCCACGCAGGATGGCTGAGGTGTGACAAGGGGATACGGGTGAAATGAACGACTGCCTCGCCGGGCTCCAGGCATGGCGAGGCAGTGCTGCGCAGAACAGGCGTAAGCTAGAATACGCCGAGCGGCCGGATGAAGGTATATTTCGCCGGGTCAACCACCAGGATACGTCCGGCCTCACCCATATTGCCGCCGAGAGCGCTGAATGGCAGCGTGACGACGAAAGTGATCGCGCCAACCGCGGTGCCAACCAGCGTGAGCGGTCGCACCAGCACGGTATCCGCCAGCATGGTGCCTGCAGTAGGCGCTTCCGCATAATCCGAATACGTCGTCGCATCTGTCGAAGACATGGAAGTTGCGAAGGCGGCATTGGATGCAGCGAGCATAATGGCTACGAAGTAGGACATCAGTTTCCTGTTCATTCTGCGCATAGTACTAACCTCTCTCTGTCAGTGATTCCCGAAGCACACAGTTGCGGAACCTGGTAGGGATGCGGAAAATCGCCGTTCTTGCCGCTACGCTCGTGTGCAACCTCCCAGTCGCCCAATCATAGGTAATAAACACATATTAATCCAGCAATATACAAGGAGTTATTGCCACATCTGTGACCAGATCCCGGTATTGACGCGGATGCGGGTGCGACGGCAATGGCGTGGCCGCGACCGGTATTCCGCTGACATTGATCGTTTCGCGCCCCGATGGCGTCGAGTACCGCCGTGCGGTGGTCCCGGATCAGGGCATCGGCGGGCGTTCGCTCGACGTTGGATTGGTTGGCTCGGCGCCGACCGGAACCTGGCGGGTGCGCGCCTATACCGATCCCAAGCGTCCGCCGGTCGGGGAAGCGACCTTCATGGTCGAGGACTATGTGCCGGACAGGCTGGAATTCACTTTGGCCTCGCCGACAGGGACGATTTCGAAGTCGCAGGGCGCAAAGGTGACGGTCGATGGCCGCTATCTCTACGGCGCGCCGGCCGCCGGCCTCGGGCTCGAAGGCGAGGTGGTGGTGCTGCCGACCCGCGAGCGGCCGCAATGGAAAGGCTATGAGTTCGGGCTCGCCGACGAACAGGCGGAGCCAACGCGCGAGCCGATCGCCGACCTGCCGGCGGCCGATAACCGGGGCAAGGCGGCATTCACCGTCGAACTCGACAAGGTGCCGGCGACGACCCGTCCGCTGCAGGCGCAGGTCGTGGTGCGCATGGCGGAGGCTGGCGGCCGCGCGGTCGAGCGCACGGCTGACGCTGCCGGTGACGCCGGTCAACAACGATGATCGGCATCAAGCCGTTGTTCTCCGGCAAGCTCGCTTGGTGATGGCCAGAACGCCACCTTCGACGTGGTCCTGGTGGCACCCGACGGCAAAGCGATCGCCGGACGCGGCCTGCGCTATGAACTCCTGAAGATCGAGTCGCGCTATCAGTGGTATCGCCACGACGGCCGCTGGAACTACGAGCCGGTCAAGTCGACCAGCCGCGTCGCCGATGGCCACATCGACATCGCCGCCGGCAAGCCGGGGCGGATTTCGGTGCCGGTGTCCTGGGGCCGCTATCGGCTGGAAGTCTCGACGCGGCGATCCGGACGGTCCGGTGACTTCGGTCGGCGTTCGATGCCGGCTTCTATGCGGACGCCAGCGCCGACACGCCGGACCTTCTGGAGGTCGCGCTGGACAAGTCCGGAATACGCGCCGGGCGGTACCATGAATGTCGCGGTGACTGCGCGCACGGCCGGCAGTCTCACGCTCAATGTCATCAGCGATCGGCTGGTCGCGACGGTATCGCAGGAGGTGACCGCCGGTACCGCGCGGGTCGCCGTACCCGTCGGAAGCGATTGGGGCAGTGGCGCCTATGTGGTCGCGACGCTCCGCCGCCCGCTCGATGAAGCGGCGCGGCGCATGCCGGGCCGCGCGATCGGCGTGCAGTTGGTTCGCATCAATCGCAAGGCTCGGACGCTTGGCGTCGATCTCGAACTGCCGAAGCTGATCCGGCCGAACAGTACCTTGCGCATTCCGGTCAAGGTCACCGGTCTCGCCTCCGGAGAACAGGCGCGTATCGTGGTAGCGGCGGTCGATGTCGGCATCCTCAATCTCACCAACTACAAGCCGCCGGAGCCGGATGAGTACTACTTTGGCCAGCGCCAACTCTCAGCCGAGCTTCGCGACCTCTATGGCCAGTTGATCGACGGAATGCAGGGCGTGCGCGGTCAGATCCGTACCGGCGGCGACGCGGCCGGCGCGGAACTGCAGGGCAGCCCGCCGGCGCAGGCGCCGCTTGCGCTCTATTCCGGACTGGTGACGGTCGGCCTGGACGGCAAGGCGGAGGTTTCGTTCGACATTCCCGATTTCGCCGGCACCGCCCGCGTGATGGCGATCGCGTGGAGCAAGGACAAACTTGGCAGCGCCGACGGCGATGTCGTGATCCGCGATCCTGTGGTCGTGACGGCGACCTTGCCGCGCTTCCTGCTGACGGGAGATCACACCGGCATCCACATCGATCTCGACAACGTCGACGGCGCGCCTGGCGACTACACGCGTGACGGTCAAGAGCGAGGGCCGGCGAATATCGGCGGCGATGCCGTGAAGGGCATCTCACTGGCCGCCAAGCAGCGCAGCGCAATGACGGTGCCGGTCACAGCTTCATCGGCGGGGCCGAGCAACATCAGCATTGCGGTCAGCGGCCCCAATGGATTTGCGCTGGAACGCCGCTACGCGCTCGTCGGTGAAGCCGGCGACGCAGATCCTGACGCGCCGCACGGTGCAAGCCGATCGCGCGTGGAGAAAGCCTCACCCTGTCGGCTGATCTGTTTGCCGATCTGGTGCCAGGTACCGGCAGCGTCGCGCTCTCGATCGGTCCCTCGACCGCGCTCGATGCGGCGACCTTGCTGCGGGCGCTCGACCGCTATCCGTTCGGCTGTTCTGAGCAGATCGTCAGCCGCGCGCTGCCGTTGCTCTATGCCAACGATCTCGCCAAGGCGGCGCATCTTGCTGTCGATGACACTCTTCAACAGCGGGTGAAGGATTCGATCGAGCGCGTGCTGGCGCGGCAATCCGCCAACGGCTCTTTCGGACTGTGGGCGGTCGGCGGCGGCGACGATTGGCTTGACGCCTACGTCACGGACTTCCTGACACGGGCGCGCGAACGCGGTTTTGCCGTTCCGGACATCGCGTTCAGGCTTGCGCTCGACCGATTGCGCAATTTCGTATCTTCGGCGCCAGACGTGTCAAAGAGCGGCGGGCGCGATCTTGCCTATGCGCTCTACGTGCTGGCGCGCAACGGCGTCGCCCCGGTCGGCGACCTGCGCTACATCGCCGATACCAAGCTTGACGACGTCGCGACCCCGATCGCCAAGGCGCAGATCGCCGCCGCGCTCGGCATGCTTGGCGACAAGGCGCGGGCCGACCGAGTTTATGCCGCGGCGCTCGCCGCGATCGCGCCGAAACCGGTGCTGGAGCCGAGCCGCGCCGACTTCGGGTCGGCGCTGCGCGATGCGGCCGCGCTGGTGACGCTCGCCTCGGAAAGCAACGCACCGCAGCCGACAATCTCGCAGGCGGTGCAGCGCATCGAGGCGGCCCGCGAACTCTCGCCCTACACGTCCACGCAAGAGAACGCCTGGATGGTGCTTGCCGCACGCGCGATCGCCAAAGAGGCGGACAACGTCACGCTTGACGTGGCGGCGACGACGCATCGCGGACCGCTCTATCGCACGCTCGCAGCAGAGGTCTTGCAGGCGTCGCCACTGGCGGTAACGAACCGCGGAGAGGCCACTGTGCAGGCTGTTGTCTCGGTCAGCGGCGCGCCGCTGGTGCCGGAACCGGCGGCGGAGAAGGGGTTCAAGATCGAGCGGCTCTACTTCACGCTCGGTGGCGAGCCGGTCGATCCGGCCAAGGTCAAGCAGAACCAGCGTCTCGCGGTCGTGCTGCGCATGACCGAGCCGCGGCCCCAGTTCGGGCGCGTTATCGTTGCCGATTATCTGCCGGCAGGATTTGAGATCGACAATCCGCGCTTGGTGTCGTCGGGCGATACCGGCACGCTGTCCTGGATCCGCGACGCCAAGGCGCCGGTGCATTCGGAGTTCCGCGATGACCGGTTCACGGCGGCGTTCGATCGGACCAGCCGTGATCAGGCGGTGTTCACCGTCGCCTATGTCGTGCGCGCGGTCTCGCCGGGGCGTTACACGCTGCCGCAAGCGTTTGTCGAGGACATGTACCAGCCGGATCGGTTTGGCCGGACCGGTACGAGCACGATTGAAGTGACGCCGGCCCGTTAGAGATTGTCAACGCGATGGCCGCGAACCAGGCGACAACGAAGGCTCCAGACGGCGCGCCGCGCCGTTGGCTGTGGCGCGGCTTGGTGACCGGCGCGGTGCTGGCGCCGGTGGGTGTGCTAATCGCACTCTCTGCTGGCTACGAATACCTGAAGACGCTCGGTCCGGCGCAGCGCGGCGATGACACGGTCTACTCGACTGTTGTGCTTGATCGCGACGGCCGGTTGTTGCGGCCCTACACGACACCGGAAGGACGCTGGCGGTTGCCGGTGAAGGTCGCGGATGTCGATCCACGCTATGTCAAGATGCTTCTCGGTTATGAAGACGCCCGGTTCGCGTGGCATCGGGGCGTCGATCCGCTGGCGCTGGCGCGCGCAGCCATTCAGTTCGCAAGCAGTGGGCGGATCGTCTCGGGCGGCTCGACATTGACCATGCAGGTGGCAAGGCTGCTCGAGCCGCGCGAGGAGCGCACGTTCGCGGCCAAGTTGCGCCAGGTCGTGCGCGCGGTGCAAATCGAACAGGTGCTGAGCAAGCCGGAGATCCTCAGCCTTTACCTGAACCGCGCCCCCTATGGCGGCAATCTGGAAGGCGTTCGTGCCGCGACGCTTGCCTATTTCGGCAAGGAGCCGCGACGGCTGACGCTGGGTGAGGCGGCGCTGCTGGTCGCGCTGCCGCAATCGCCGGAGGCGCGACGCCCCGACCGCTCGGCCGCTACGGCGCGTGCGGCGCGCAACCGCGTGCTCGACCGGATGGCGTTGGCCGGTATCGTTCCCCGCGACGAGATCGCGCGCGCCAAGGCCGAACCGGTCCCCAAGGGCCGCCGGCCGATGCCGATCTTAGCGCCGCATGCCGCCGATGACGCCATCGCCGCGGCTCCAATGCTACGAAAGCTTCGGCTGACGATCGATGGCGTCCTCCAGGCAAGCCTCGAAACGCTGGCGCGCGAGCGCGCACTCGCGCTCGGCCGAGACATTTCGGTCGCGATCGTGGCCGTGGATAACGACAGCGGTGCGGTCGTCGCGCGCGTCGGGTCCGCCGGCTATTTCGATACGCGTCGGGCAGGGCAGGTCGACATGACCAAGGCACTTCGCTCACCGGGCTCCGCGCTCAAGCCGTTCATCTACGGCCTTGGCTTCGAGGATGGCTTGATCCATCCGGAAACGCTGATCGACGACCGGCCGACCCGCTATGGCGCCTATGCGCCGGAAAATTTCGATACCTCGTTTCATGGCACGGTGACTGTGCGGCGCGCGTTGCAATTGTCGCTCAACGTGCCGGCGGTGGCGGTACTCGACAGGGTCGGCGCGAGCCGGTTGACCGCGCGGCTCAGTCAGGCCGGCGCGGTGCTCGCGCTGCCAAAGGGGGCGGTGCCGGGGCTTGCCATCGGTCTCGGTGGTGTCGGCATCGACCTCAGCGATCTGGTGATGCTCTATGCCGGGCTCGCGCGGCAGGGGAGCACCGTGCCGCTCACCGAGCGCGTCGTCGCAAGTAAAACAGAAACGCCAGCGCGCCGGCTGATCGATCCGGTCGCCGCCTGGTACATCGGCCGCGTGCTGCTCGGCACGCCGCCGCCGGAAAACGCAGCCGGTGGCCGTATCGCTTTCAAGACGGGCACCAGCTACGGCTACCGGGATGCCTGGGCCATCGGTTATGACGGCAAACGAACGGTCGGGGTTTGGGTGGGCCGCCCGGATGGCGCGCCGATGCCGGGTATGGTCGGACGCACGGCGGCAGCACCCATCCTGTTCGATGCCTTCGCCCGCATCGGCGAGCCGCCGCAAAAGCTGGCGCCCGCGCCGAAAGGCGCAATTGTCGCCTCGAGCGCCAAGCTGCCGCCGCCATTGCGCCATTTCCATCCTGATGGATTGATGCGTGCCGATGCCGGGCCTCCGGTGCGTATCATGTTTCCGCCGAACGGGGCGCGGCTCGAGGCACCACATGCGGCGGGAGGCGGCCGTGATCCGGTTGCGATCAAGATTGCCGGCGGCGTTGCGCCGGTGACAGTGCTGGTCAACGGCGTTCCGCTACGCGCGCGGCGGGGCCAGAGTACCGTCTTTTTCGCCCCGGATGGTCCGGGTTTCGTCCGCCTTACGGTGACCGATGCCAAGGGTGCGGCCGACAGCGTGCTGGTCCGGATCGATTAGCGGCAAAACTAGCATTCTTTTGGGCGGATCGCGCGTGCCCACACAGCCGCGTCACAAAACCAATTCATGAACGGCTGGAAGATTCTGGGATTGGGACCGCATTTCAGTCAAAGTCAGCTTTTCCCCGGCCCGCTCTTTCAATATCGTGCGACGCGGCATCGGGGCTTACTATGACCACGACTTCGGACAAATCGGCCAAGGCAACGTGGCCGACCAACGCGCTGATCAACCTGCTCGGAACCGCGAGCCGGACGAACGGTCGCGCGGTCGCGGTGCTGGTCGTCGTTTGTCTGCTCGCGTTCCTCCCGGGGTTCTTCCAGATCGCGCCGGTGGACCGCGACGAGGCCCGCTTCGCGCAGGCCGCAAAGCAGATGATCGAGAGCAACGAATATTTCGACATCCGCTTCCATGACGGGTTTCGCTACAAAAAGCCGATCGGGATTTATTGGCTACAGGTCGCGGTGGTCAAAACCGGCGCCGCGCTCGGCATCCCGCACGCGCTGACCACGATCTGGCTTTATCGGATACCATCGCTCGTCGGCGCCATCGGCGCGGTGCTGCTCACCTTCTGGACGGCGCTGGCCTTCGTGCCGCGCCGGGCGGCGGTGCTTGCCGGACTGATGTTGGCAAGCTCAATCCTGCTCGGGGTCGAGGCGCGGCTCGCCAAGACCGATGCCGTACTGCTGTTGACGGTTATCGCGGCGATGGGGGCGCTCGCCTACAGCTATCTGCCGGAACACCGCGACAAGCCGAAACTGTGGGCGGGGTGGGGGCTGCCGCTGATCTTCTGGACCGCGCTCGCTGCGGGCGTCCTGATCAAAGGCCCGCTGATCCTGATGTTCGTCGGTCTGGCGGTGATATCGCTGGCTGTCGTCGACCGTTCGGTGGGCTGGCTTGTCGCCATCAAGCCGATTTTCGGCGTGATTTGGTTCGCGATTTTGGTGCTGCCCTGGTTCATCTTCATCGCGAGCCGCTCGGGACAGAATTTCTTCGTGGAATTGATTGGTCGAGACCTCCTGAGCAAGGTGGTGATCGGGCAGGAATTGCATGGCGCTCCGCCTGGCACCTATTTCGCGCTGTTCTGGGTGACGTTCTGGCCGGGCGCGACGCTCGCCGGGATAGCGACGCCGTCGGTCTGGGCGGCGCGTCGCGAGCCCGGGGCGAAGTTCCTGCTGGCGTGGCTGTTGCCATCCTGGCTGGTCCTGGAACTGGTCGTCACCAAGCTGCCGCACTATGTCCTGCCGCTTTATCCAGCGGTGGCAATCCTGATCGCAGGCGTGATGCATGCCGGGATGCTGTCAAAAAACCGCTATATGGTGCGCGGAACGGTCTGGTGGTTTGTGTTCCCGGTTATCGTGGGGCTTGCCGGAATCATCGGCCTGATCGTGCTGGAACGCGAACTCGGGCTTCTGGCGTGGCCGTTTGTCGGCGGCGCGGTGGTCTATGGCCTCGTGGCTTGGCGGCTTTACCATGACGACGGCGCGGAACACTCGCTGTTGCGGGCGGTTGCATCTTCGGTGCTGATCTCAATCGCGATCTACGGCGTGATCATTCCCTCGCTGGTGCAAATGTTCCCAAGCGTTACACTGGCGCAGATCGTGCGCAACAGCGGCTGCGCGGATCCGAAGGTTGCGTCAGCCGGCTACAACGAAGCGAGTTTGCTGTTCCTGGCCGGAACGCCGACCCGGTTCACGCACGGACCGCAAGCGGCCGATTTTCTGAAACAGGGCCCATGCCGCTTTGCTTTCGTTGAAAAGCGCCACGAGCGCGGATTTGTGCGACGTGCGGAATTGATCGGCCTGCGCTATTCGCGGACCGACGAAATCGAGGCCATCAACTTTACCAACGGCCGGCCGCTGTCCATGACGGTCTACCGATCCGGCATCCCGGATTGAGTTTGCGTCCGCCTTTTCCGAAATCGACGCGAGGCCTCTATCGCGTCGCTTTGCGGGTGCGGCTTTTGTTTGTTGTTGGATTAGTCATTTCGTCATCTTTTCGTCAGCCCGGTTTCACGAAGCGCCCTTAGCGTTTGTATTGCATGGCGCGGGTTCTGCGGCCTTCGTGGCGCTGCGGTCTTAGCCGTCAATCGAAGTTTCGTGGTGCGTTTTCGTCGACGCGCGCAGTGGCCTGCGCGCGTGTGGGAACACATGTGACGTGGGCTTGCAATGCAATCGGAATCCATCGTTGAACGTTTTCCGGTTTGGGGGCGAGAATTCGCGGCACGGTGCGTCCTGAATCTCCGCGAGCGCGGTGCCTTGCTCCTGCGACCGCCGCGGCCGTTGACGCCGCGGACGCCATGGCCGCTGGCCGGTCGGCTGGCGCTCGCCGGCGCGGTGCTGGTCGCCGCGTTCTGCGTCACCATGATCCTCTTTGACGCCTGGGCGGTGATCGAGGCCCGCCATCTGCCGCGTTGGTTCGTGCGGCTATTCGCGGACATCACCGAATTCGGCCGATCAGGCTGGCTTTTGTGGCCGATCGGCCTGATGCTGATTGGGCTGGCGACTATTCCGCTGACCGACCGGTTTCAATCTCGGATGGTCGAGGCGCTGTTCATCCGTTGCGGCTTTCTGTTCGCAGCAATCGCGATTCCCGGCCTGGCAGTGTCGATTGTCAAACGCGTGATCGGACGGGCAAGGCCTTATGCCACTGGCACGGTTGATCCGCTGGCCTATGCACCCGTGGCGTGGCAGGCGAAGTTCGCAAGCCTTCCCTCCGGACATGCCACCACGGCTTTTGCCGCCGCGGTCGCCTTCGGCGCGTTGTTTCCACGCGCGCGGTTCGCGTTCTGGACCTATGCGATTCTGGTGGCCTTCAGCCGCATCGTTTTGACCGCGCATCATCCCAGCGACGTTATCGTGGGCGCCGCGGTTGGCGCCTGGAGCGCGCTCCTGATCCGCAACTGGTTTGCGGCGCGGCGTCTCGGTTTCACAGTGCGGCCGGACGGTACGGTCGCAGCCTTTCCATTGCCGTCGCGCCGGCGCGTGCAGGCGCTTGCGCGCGCTGCGTTCGCGCGCTAGCGCCCGCGATGGAACAATAGGCCGCACCCGTGCTCACGCGTCCAACACCAGTCCCGACACGATATGACAGCCTCGCGAACGCGCCGGCCGTATCGTTGGTGGTGCCGGTGCGCAATGAGGCCGGCAACGTCTTGGTACTTGCCGCAGAAATTGAGCGGGCGATGGACGGCCACTGCGATTTCGAACTGATCTTCGTCAACGACGGCTCGACCGATATGACTGCCGCGGAGATCGATGCATTGATGCGGCGCCGGCCCTGGGTGCGTGAAATCCGGCATGCCTGTTCGTGCGGAAAATCGGCTGCATTGCGGACCGGAGCCCGCACCGCGCGCGCGGCGGTCATCGTCACGCTCGACGGCGATTGCCAGAATGATCCGAGCTATGTGCCGGCCATGTTGGCGGAGCTGGAAGCGGGCGGGCCGCGCCGGGGGTTGGTCTCCGGCCAGCGGCTCGGACGCAAGGATACCGGATTTCAAGAAGCTGCAATCGCGGATAGCCAACCGTGTGCGGCGCGCGATCCTGCGTGACGGCACGCGCGATGCCGGCTGCGGCATGCAGGCGATCCGACGCGACGTCTTTCTGTTATTGCCGTTTTTCGATGGTCTGCATCGGTTCCTGCCCGTTCTGGTGCGGCGCGAGGGCTTCGATGTCGGCTACGTCGATGTGGTCGATCGGCCGCGGCTGGCCGGCACCACGAAATATGGATTGTGGGACCGGCTGTGGGTCGGGCTTTGCGACCTCGTCGGCGTGGCGTGGCTGGTTCGACGCAGCAGACAGATTCCGGAATTTGCTGAGGTGCCCCCTGATGCTGGTTGAGTTGACGCGTGAAGTCGGCAGTTATCTGCATGAGGTCTTGATTCTGCGCCTGGACGGATGGGTGGTGCTCGGCTTTGCCGCGCAACTGCTGTTCACCATGCGCTTCCTGGTGCAGTGGATTGCCTCGGAGCGCGCGGGGCGCAGCGTGATCCCGCTGGCGTTCTGGCTGTTTTCCATCGGCGGCGGGGTCCTGCTGCTGATCTATGCGCTCTATCGCAAGGATCCGGTGTTCATTGCCGGGCAGGGCCTCGGGTTCTTCATTTACCTGCGCAACCTGCATTTCGTCATGCGCGAGCGGCGGATCGGGTTGCCGGTATCGGAAACTCCGGCTTAGTCAGCGCGCCGACACGGGTTGCAGGAGCGGGCGCGGGCGGCTGTGCGGCCTGCGCTATTGCTGTGGGAGGGTGTCAACCGGCCGAATTGTATCGGACCGGAACTGTTGCTATGGTGGCGCGCCAGCGAGAAAACTCTCGAAAATGCGAGCCGTTGGCCGGAATCGCTGAGGTGATTTCGTCGCGTTTCAGGATTTTCCATGGCCTTGGCGAAAGCCGCATCGCTCGCTGCCCCGGCAGACGGCGCCGCACTCTGTCCGAAGCTGTCGGTGATCATTCCGACCTTCAACGAGCGGGCGAACGTTCCGATCCTGATCGACCGCATTGCCGAGGCGCTCGGCCCGATCCCCTGGGAAGCGATTGTCGTCGACGACGATTCCCCCGACGGAACCGCAAACGTTGCCCGCGAACTCGCGCATCGCGACCCCCGCGTGCGCTGCATCCGCCGCGTTGGCCGTCGCGGGCTGGCGGGCGCGTGCATCGAGGGAATGCTGGCGGCGCAGGGCGACTACGTCGCCGTCATCGACGCCGACCTGCAGCACGATGAGAAGCTGTTGCCGAAAATGTTTGCTGTGCTGGACGCCGGTGAAGCCGATGTCGTGATCGGCAGCCGGCACATCGGCGACGGCAGTATCGGCGAATTCGCGCGCACAAGAGCGATGGGCAGCGACGTCGCCGGCTGGCTGGCGCGCCGATTGCTCGGCCTGACCGTCACCGATCCGATGAGCGGCTTTTTCATGGTCCGGCGGCAGGCGGTCGAAGAAGTCGCGCCGCGGCTTTCCAGCCACGGTTTCAAGATCCTGGTCGATATCCTGGCGTCCTCGGAGGGCAGGCTGCGGGTCCGCGAACTGCCCTACACCTTCCAGTCCCGCATCCACGGCGAGAGCAAGCTCGATGAGCGCGTGGTGCTTGACTACCTCGAACTGCTGATCGCGAAGGCGACCCATGATCTCGTGCCGACGCGCTTCGTCAACTTTCTGCTGGTCGGAGCGAGCGGGCTGGTCGTTCACATGATCATTCTCAAGCTCGCGCTGAGTTGGCTCGCGCTCTCCTTTGCCGCGGGACAGGTCGCGGCGACCATCGTGGCGATGACCAGCAACTTCTTCCTCAACAACTATCTGACCTTTCGCGACCGGCGCCTGAAGGGACTACCGGCATTGCAGGGGCTTCTCCTGTTCTATCTGATCTGCGCGGTCGGGGCGGTGAGCAATCTCGGCGTCGCTAACTGGATCTTTGCCCATCAGCCGATCTGGTGGCTTGCGGGGCTCGCCGGCGCGGCCGTCGGCGCCGTCTGGAACTACGTGGTCTCCACCGAACTCGTCTGGCGCGCGCGGCCTTTTTGGCGGCGCAATCCGGGCTGAAGAGGGCGGCTGAATTTCAATCGATCCCGGGGACAGACGTGGCGGTGTCATCAACAGCAAACAGGGCAGGGACCGTGGCGGAGGGGGCGGTGGCCGGGCGGCCATCCGACGACACGGCCAACCGGTGGGTGCTTCTGGTCATCGCGATCGGCTTTGTATTGCGCATCGCACTCGCGCCGGTGTACGGGCTCACCTACAACGAAACCTACGTCGTGGTGCTGTCGCGCCATCTGTCGCTGAGCTATGTCGATCATCCGCCGCTGGCGATGTGGTTGGTGGCCGCCATTCGCTTCCTCACCGGGAGCGAGAATGATCTCGTCGTCCGGCTGCCGTTCATCCTGCTGTTCTCCGGAACGACCTGGCTGATCTATGACCTCGGTCGGTCGCTGTTTGGCGCGATGGCAGGTTTCTATGCTGCGCTGGCGCTGAACCTGTCGCCGATGTTCACGCTGTTCATGGGCGTGTTCGCGGTCACCGATGGGCCGATGCTGTTCTTTCTGGTGCTGTCGGCTTGGCTGTTGCAGCGCGCGCTGTTCGAGGCCGATGCACGAGGGGCGTGGGGGTATTGGCTGGCGACCGGCATCGCGACAGGCGCGGCGATGCTGTCAAAATACAACGCCGCATTTTTCGGCGTCGGTGCGGTGCTGTTCGTGGTGACGCATCCGGCCTATCGGCATTGGCTGCTGCGGCCGGCGCCTTATCTGGCTGCGCTGCTGGCCTTTTTGGTGTTATCGCCGGTGCTGATCTGGAATGCCCAGCATGATTGGATTTCGCTCGCGTTCCAGGGCAGCCGCGCGCTGCCGGAGGGCGGCGTTAAGCCGATAAGGCTGCTGGCTTATCTCGGGATCACCGCGGTCTACATGCTGCCGTGGATCTGGTTCGGGCTGATTGTCGTTTTTTTCGCCGCCATGCGCGCCGGTCCAAAGGACGCGCCACGCTGGTTTTTGTTCTGCCTGTCGGCTGCTCCAATCATCTTCTTCACCGTGGTGCGGATCTTCGCCAACCGCGCCGACAAGGGCTATCACTGGGCAGTGCCCGGCTATGTGATGCTGTTCCCGTTGCTGGGAGCCGCGTTCCTGCAATGGCGTGAGCGATGGCCCGGCCATATGCGGCGGCTGGTGATCGCGAGCTACGTCACCATGGCCGTCGCTCTGCTCGCGATCGTGAGCCACAGCTACACCGGTTGGATGCGGTGGGTGCATCCGCGCTTTGCCGAACGCGACCCGCTCATCACCGATCAGTTCGACTGGACCGACCTTCAGACAGCGCTGCGCGAACGTGGTTTGTCCGATGCCGCGAAATATTTCATCGTTGGGCATCGCTGGCAGGATTGCATCAAGGTCGACTATGCCTTGCGGGAACGGATGCCGATCGTCTGCATGACCAAGGAGCCGCTGCAATTGTCGTTCTTCGAGCAGCAATCCCCGATGCTCGGCCGCGACGCGGTGCTGATCAGCCGCAACTGGCCGATCGCCTATGTCCGGCGGGTGCTGGGGGAATATTTCGACAGCATCGAGCCGCTTGAGCCGGTCGTGATCGGCCAGCACGGCTTGCCGACCTTGAAGCTCAATCTGTTCGTCGCCCGGAATTTCAAGAAGGCCTATCCCTGGCCCTACGGCAAAGGGATTGTCACGCGCCGGCCGGCGGAGAGGCACCCGGGACCGCGGCGGCACAAGACTACGGATCCGGATTGAGGACTGTGCGGCCCTGCGGGCCTATTTCGCCGCCGCCATGGCGGCGAGGCCGCGTTCAAGATCGCCGGTCAGATCGCCGACATCCTCAAGCCCAATATGGAACCGTAGGCCGTGACCTCCCGGCATCCACTGCGTGGCCGTGCGATATTCCGTGCAATCGAAATAGATCACCAGACTTTCATAGCCGCCCCAGGAAAAGCCCATGCCGAACAGCCGCAAGGTATTGAGAAACGCGTGCAGGCCTTCCTCCGATACGGGCTTTAGAATGACACTGAACAATCCGGAGGCACCGGAAAAATCGCGCTTCCAGAGCGCATGACCAGGATCGGTTTCAAGCGCGGGATGCAGCACGCGCTGCACTTCGGGACGGTCGGCGAGCCAGCGCGCGACCGCAAGCGCCGATTCATAATGCCGCGCCATGCGGATGCCGAGCGTTCGCAGGCCGCGCAGGGCCAGGAAGATATCGTCCGGGCCGACCCAGACCCCGAGCGTGCGCACGGTGTCGGCAAGCTTCGGCCAGGCTGCCGGGCTCGCGGAGACCGTGCCGAACATGATGTCGGAATGGCCGCCGATGTATTTGGTCGCGGCTTGTATCGAGAGGTCGACGCCCTTTTCGAAGGCGCGGAAATAGAGCGGCGTCGCCCAGGTGTTGTCGATCACCACCAGCGCATTGCGCGCGTGGGCGACCGCGGCGATTGCCGGGATGTCCTGCATCTCGAACGTCTGTGACCCGGGCACCTCGACAAACACCGCGCGGGTGTTGGGCCTGAATAGGTCAGCCATGTTCGGATGCGCCTGCGGATCGTAATAGGTGGTTTCAACGCCAAAGCGGCTCAGGATCTTGTCGCAGAAGTTGCGGGTCGGACGATAGACATTGTCGCTGACCAGAATGTGATCGCCGGCGGAGACAACGGAAAGCAACGCGGTTGAGATCGCCGCCAGTCCCGACGGCATCAGTGAGACGCCGGCGCAGCCAGGCCCTTCGAGGTCCTGCAACGCATCGGTCAGCGCCTCCGATGTCGGGGTGCCGCGGCGGCCGTACTGATAGCGCGCGCGGTGCGCGATCATGTCCGCAGCATTGGGGTAAAGTACTGTGGAAGCGTGATAAACAGGCGGGTTGACGAAGCCATGCTGCGCGGCCGGGTCGCGGCCTGCGACGATCAGGCGCGTCATCGGGTTCAGCGCCGGCTGCGACGGGTCGGATTCGGGCTTCTTGGTCATGATGATCGGCATCCATGGGCGAGGATCGGACCCGCAGAGGCACCTGCAGGTCGATGATGCCGTCACGGCACGGCCACATCGGCATGCATTTACGCGATCATGGGGATGGACCGTCAAGAGCCTAACCGCTGGCCTTCGATCTGCTGGGGATGCTATCTATTGCCTGAGCGGGATTGCGCTTGAGCCAGGCGTGTTTTAATGGCCGGGACTTGGGATTTCGGGTCGCAGGCGCCGTGGGACTGCCAATGGCTTATCCAGGCGAATGCGGCTCCGGTGGGACGCTAACCATTGATGGGAAAAGGTCGAATCATGAAACGTGCCCTCACGATGATTGCCGGTGTGCTCGCGCTTGGTTTTGTTGCCGATGCGGCGTCCGCACAGACACTCAAGACCGTCAAGGATCGTGGGGTACTGGCCTGCGGAGTGAGCCAGGGATTGCCGGGCTTCTCCGCGCCGGACGACAAGGGCAACTGGACAGGGCTCGATGTCGATTTCTGCCGCGCGATCGCGGCGGCGATTTTCAATGATCCGACGAAGGTCAAGTTCCTGCCGCTGTCCGCCAAGGACCGGTTTACCGCGCTGCAATCCGGTGAAATCGATGTGCTGTCGCGTAACTCGACCTGGACGATGTCACGCGATACTTCGCTCGGATTGAATTTTGTTGGCGTCACCTATTACGACGGCCAGGGCTTCATGGTCCGCAAGGGCCTCAAGGTGAAGTCAGCGCTGGAACTCAACGGCGCCTCGATCTGCACCCAGACCGGTACCACGACGGAATTGAACCTCGCCGATTTCTTCCGTTCCAACAAAATGAAATACGAGGTCGTTGCGTTTGGGACCGTTGATGAAGCCGTCAAGGCCTATGACGGCGGACGGTGCGACGTCTTCACCAGTGACGTCTCGCAGCTCTATTCGCTCAAGCGCAAGTTGACCGATCCGAATGATCACGTGATCCTGCCGGAAGTGATTTCCAAGGAGCCGCTCGGACCGGTGGTGCGCCATGGTGACGACCAATGGTTCGATCTGGTCAAGTGGACATTGTTTTCTATGATGAACGCCGAGGAGTTGGGGGTCTCGTCGAAGACGCTCGATGAGGCGATGAAATCCACACAGCCGGAGGTCAAGCGCCTGATCGGCGCCGAAGGCAACTTCGGCGAGCAGATCGGCCTGACCAAGGATTGGGTTGCCCGCATCATCAAGCATGTCGGAAATTACGGCGAGATCTTCGAGCGCAATGTGGGCGTGAATTCCGCGCTCGGCATTTCGCGTGGTCTTAATAAGCTGTGGACCAAGGGCGGCATTCAGTTCGCGCCGCCGATCCGGTAGGCCGGGCTGTCTAGAGCCACGCCTAGATCGTTCGCCGCCATGCGGGCAATGGCTGCATGCCGCGGATGCCGGCCCTGGCCGTTGCGTGCCGTTTGGTGCGCGGCCGGGGGCACGCCATGACGATGGGCGACATTCAAACTGACAGCGCAGGGCCGAGCCAGGCCCCACGGTCCGCGTTTTATAACAATCCGACGGTCCGCGGGGCCTTCTATCAAGTGCTGCTTGTCATTGCGGTGCTGGCGATCGGCTATGAGCTGGCCGCTAACGTCGTGGAAAACCTGCAAGCCCAGCGCATCGCGACTGGCTTCGGATTTCTCTATCAGACGGCTGGATTTTCCGTCAGCCAATCGCTTATTCCTTACAACGAAAGCAACTCTTACGGCCGCATCTTTTTCGTCGGCCTCCTCAATACATTGCTGGTGGCCCTGCTCGGGGTCGTGCTAGCCACAATCATCGGGTTTCTGGTCGGGATCGCGCGGCTATCGTCGAACTGGCTGCTGGCACGGCTCGCCGGCACCTATGTCGAAGTGATCCGCAATCTGCCTTTGCTGCTGCAGATCCTTTTCTGGTATCTCGCGGTTCTCCAGGCGATGCCAAGCCCGCGCCAGAGCGTCTCGTTCTTCGGTGAGTTGTTCTTCAACAATCGCGGGATTTTTTTGCCGCGGCCGGTGTTCGGGGAGGGCAGTCTTGCTGTACTCGGTGCTTTGCTGTTGGCCGTTGCGATCTCGATCGGACTTTGGATCTGGGCTAGGCGCCGGCAATGGGCAACGGGCGCCCAGTTCCCGGTGTTCTGGTTGGTTGTCGGGCTGGTGGTGGCGTTGCCGTTGATCGCGATGACGGTGACGGGCTGGCCGATAACCCTCAGCGCTCCGGAACTGCGCGGATTCAACTTCGTCGGCGGCATTCGGCTGATTCCGGAACTGGTCGCGTTGCTGATTGCACTGTCGACCTATACGGCGAGCTTCATCGCGGAGATCGTGCGGGCCGGCATTCAGTCCGTGCCGCGCGGCCAGATCGAAGCGGCTTCCGCGCTCGGGCTGCATCGCTGGCGCACCATGCGGCTGGTCGTGCTGCCGCAGGCGCTGCGGCTCGTAATTCCGCCGCTGACCAGCCAGTATCTCAATCTGATCAAGAATTCGTCGCTGGCGGTGGCGATCGGTTATCCCGATTTCTTTGCCGTGTTCGCCGGGACGACGCTCAATCAGACCGGGCAGGCGATTGAGATCATCGCCATTACAATGGCGGTCTATCTCGCGATTTCACTTTTCACCAGCATGCTGATGAACTGGTACAATGCGCGCATCAAGTTGGCGGAAAGGTGAGGAGGCCATGACGGAATTGCCCGCCTCCGCCTCCTTTCTCCGCGACGACATGATCGCGGATCTGCCGCGGCCTGCGGCAACAACAACCTTTTTTGGTAGGCTGTGGTACGGCCTGTTCGGAACGCCTTTCAATATCGCGATGACGCTGGTGTCGATCGGCTTCATCTGGCTGATCGTGCCGCCGTTGGTGAAATTTCTGCTGATCGATGCGGTGTGGACCGGCACCAATCGGGATGCGTGTCTGGCGCAGACGGTCGGGCGGGAGGTCGGGGCGTGTTGGCCGTTCATCGCCGCCAAACTGCGTCAGCTGATTTACGGCTTCTATCCGGAAGGTGAGCAGTGGCGGGTCAATCTTACCTTCGCGCTGGGGGCTGTTCTTCTGGCGCCTTTGCTGATACCGCGCGTGCCCTACAAGCTGCTGAACGCCATTCTGTTCTTTCTCGTCTATCCGATCGTCGCAATGCTACTGCTGCTGGGTGACGTGTTCGAGCTGCCGTTTGTCGAGACGCGGCTTTGGGGCGGGCTTCTGGTCACCCTGGTGGTGGCAATCACCGGCATCGTCGCCTCGCTGCCGCTCGGTATTCTGTTGGCGCTTGGGCGGCGGTCGAACCTGCCAATCGTACGCGCTTTCTCGGTCGCCTTCATTGAGTTCTGGCGCGGCGTGCCGCTGATCACGGTGCTGTTTTTCGCTGCCTATATGTTGCCGCTGTTTCTGCCCGGCGACTGGACCATTGATGCGTTGCTTCGGGCGCTGATCGGGGTCGCGGTGTTCTCGGCCGCCTATATGGCGGAAGTCATTCGCGGTGGTCTGCAGGCCATCCCGAAAGGGCAATACGAGGGCGCCATGGCGCTTGGCCTGGGGTATTGGCGGACGATGGGCCTGATTGTTCTGCCGCAGGCGTTGCGCCACGTAATACCCGGGATTGTCAATAACTTCATCGGGTTGTTCAAGGATACGACGCTTGTGCTGACAGTTTCGATCTTCGATCTGCTCGGACAATTGCGGGCGGCTTTCGCGGATCCCCATTGGGCGACGCCGTCGACACTGTTCACCGGGTTTGCGTTTGTCGGAATGATCTACTTCGTGTTCTGTTACGGAATGTCGCGGTATTCCTTGTTCGTCGAGCGACGGCTGCGGACTGGGCGGCAACATTGACAAACGGGCCAGGGGTTTTACGGGCGAGCATGAATGACGGATTGACCAGCCACTCATCGGATGCAGGTCGGCCGTCGGCTATCGACAGCACCATGCAGACGACGCGCAATGAGGTTGCCGTCGATGTCATGCATCTCCACAAATGGTTCGGCACTTTTCATGTCCTGCGCGACGTCAATCTCACGGTCGCGCGCGGCGAACGCATCGTGATTTGTGGGCCGTCCGGCAGCGGCAAGTCGACTCTTCTGCGCTGCGTCAACCGCCTCGAAGATTGGCAGCAGGGCCGCGTGATCGTCGACGGCGTTGAACTGACAAATGATTTGAAAACCATCGACGAGGTTCGCCGCGAAGTCGGCATGGTCTTTCAGCACTTCAATCTGTTCCCCCACCTAACCATTCTGGAAAACTGCACGCTGGCGCCGATCTGGGTGCGGAAATTTCCGAAGAAGAAGGCCGTGGATCTGGCGATGCATTACCTGGAGCGGGTGCAGATCCCCGAGCAGGCCAACAAGTATCCCGGACAATTGTCAGGCGGCCAGCAGCAGCGGGCCGCAATCGCGCGCGCGCTGTGTATGCAGCCGAAGATCATGCTGTTTGACGAGCCGACGTCGTCGCTTGACCCGGAAATGGTCAAGGAAGTGCTTGATGCCCTGGTCGAACTGGCCATGGCAGGCATGACGATGTTGGTCGTCAGTCATGAAATGGGTTTTGCACGACAGGTCGCCAACCGCGTCGTGTTCATGGACGCGGGACAAATCGTGGAAGTGAACGAACCGGAGGCGTTCTTCAACCATCCGCAACACGAACGCACCAAGACCTTTCTCGGCCAAATTTTACGTTGATATTGACTGGCAACGGTGCGTCGGCCGGATCAACGGCCGTGCGACGTCAGTTCGCCTTGATCTGCTGCAGCGGCGCGTCGGCCTTTCGCCAGGCGTCGATACCGCCCGTCAGGTGACAGGCGGTATCGATGCCGGCGTCTTGCGCGGCGCGGACAGCCATCGCTGACCGCTCGCCAAAGGCGCAATAGAAAACGATCCGCTTGTCGGTGGAGCGCGCCAGTTCGTACAACATGCCACCTGGGCTGATGTTGTCCTGCAGACTGGAATAGGGCGCGTGCAGGGAACCGGGAATGATGCCGTGGCGATCGCGTTCGGCACGCTCGCGCAGGTCGATGATCGCAGCGGTGTTTTGGCCAAGCAGCGCCTTTGTCGCGGCGACGTCGAGCGCCCAGCCGTGCTGGGCGATCTCATCCTGAAGCATCCCGACCCGCATATTGGCGGGTACAGCGACGTCCATCATTTTTGGATTGGGAAGATTGAGATTGTTCATCAGGTCGACATATTGATCGACCGATTTGACTTGCAAGCGCGGATTAAACGCGCGCTCCTCGCCGATGGTGGAAACCGTGTCGCCCTTATAGTCATGGGCGGGAAACACCATGGTTTCGTCCGGCAGCTTCATCAGCCGGCCGAAGATCGAGTCATACTGGGCGCGCGGGTCGCCATTTTGGAAGTCGGTCCGCCCGGTGCCGCGGATCAGGAGCGTGTCGCCGGTAAAGACCCGGTCGCCCATCAGGAAGCTGTAGGAATCGTCGGTGTGCCCAGGGGTATAAATCACGTCGAGGTTGATACCTTCGATCTGCACCTTGTCGCCGTCCGCGACCCGCATCGACACGACATCAACATTGCTTTGTTCACCCATGACGGTGACGCAATGGGTCTGGTCACGCAGTGCGCCAAGCCCGGTGATGTGGTCGGCATGCAGGTGGGTGTCGACGGCCTTGACGAGTTTGAGATCGAGTTCGCGCACCAGGTTCAGATAGCGATCCACCTTTTCAAGCACGGGATCGACGATCAGCGCTTCACCGCCACGACGGCTTGCGAGCAGATAGGTATAGGTTCCCGAGACACTGTCGAAAAGCTGACGGAAGATCATGATAGTCGCCTCCGGCCTGACGTCTACATCAACCTCTCGTCAGTTTAATTGCTCCGCCAAGGCCGTCGCAACAGGTGTTGTGTCGCGCCGCAGCCGATATCGAGCGCTCGATTTCAACGGGAGGCTGCTCCGGTCGCGACCGGCAGGTCTTCGCGCGCCCCCCATTCCGACCAGGAGCCGTCATAGAGGCCGACCGGAGCCTTGCCGAGTGCTTCCAGCGCGAGCCATAACGTCGCGGCCGAGACGCCGGAGCCGCAGGTGGTGATGACCGGTTGCTCGATGTCGACACCGCCGGCGGCGAATGCCGCGGCAAGCTGGTCGAGCGGGCGCAGCCGGCCGTTCTTGGTGACCGCGGATGAGGGCACGTTGAGCGAGCCGGGAATACGGCCGGCACGCAGGCCCGGCCTGGGTTCCGGCGCTTCGCCGCGGAAGCGCTCGGCGGACCGGGCGTCGACGACCTGTGCGCGGCCGGTTGCCAACGCGGCCTGAATCGAGGCGGCGGTGGCGACGATGTCGGAAGGGGCCGACGCCGAGAATGTCCGTGGGGCGCGTTTCGTCACGCCGGGCTCGGTCGGATGACCTTCGGCCTTCCAGTGCGGCAGGCCGCCGTCGAGAATGAAGACGTTTTCGGCGCCGAACAGACGAAAACTCCACCATACTCGCGGCGACGAGAACAATCCGACGCCGTCATAGACAACGATGGTGTCGCGTTCACTGATCCCGAGCGCGCCGACGGCGGTGGCAAACGCGGCTGCCGTCGGCAGCATGTGCGGCAACGGCGAGGACGTGTCGGAGATCGCATCGACATCGAAGCGAACCGCGCCAGGAATATGGGACGTGCGGTATTCCGTTTCCGCGTCGCGGTTCATGCCCGGCAGATAATAGGAACCGTCCACCGCGACGATGTCAGGCGCGCCGAGGCGCTGAGCGAGCCATGCTGGATCGACCAGCCAGCGGCTGGGTGAGGATGAAGCCGGGGCAGGGGTCATGATGGCCTCCGTAGCTAAAGGAGTTCAAACAGTCTCGTACGGGACTGTTACTGTCGACGGCTGCTCCAGCCATTCCGGCACGGGCAGACCCTTCTCGTGCAGAAACTCCGGATTGAACATCTTGGATTGGTAGCGGGTACCGAAGTCACAGAGCACGGTGACGATCACATGATCGGGACCGAGGTCACGGGCTAGCCGGATCGCGCCCGCGACATTGATGCCGGATGATCCGCCAAGGCAGAGGCCTTCGTGATCGAGCAGATCGAAAATGATCGGCAGCGCTTCCTCGTCGGGGATCTGATAGGCGACGTCGATCGGTGCGTCTTGCAGATTGGCCGTGATCCGGCCCTGTCCGATGCCCTCGGTTATCGAGGAGCCCTGCGATTTGAGCACGCCGGTGGTGTAGTAGCTGTAGAGCGCCGCGCCCATCGGGTCTGCCAGCCCAATTCGGATATCGGGGTTGCGCTCCTTCAGCGCCATTGCAACGCCTGCCAGAGTTCCGCCGGTGCCGACAGCGCAGATGAAACCGTCGACTTGGCCGTCAGTCTGTTTCCAGATTTCCGGGCCGGTCGTCTCGATATGGCCCTGCCGGTTGGCGACGTTGTCGAACTGGTTGGCCCAGATTGCGCCATTCGGTTCCGTCTTCGCCAGTTGCTCGGCGATACGTCCGGAAATCTTCACATAGTTGTTCGGATTGGCATAGGGCACGGCCGGCACCTCGACCAACTCGGCGCCGCAGAGCCGCAGCATGTCCTTTTTTTCCTGACTTTGCGTTTCAGGTATCACAATGACGGTGCGAAACCCGAGCGAATTGCCCACCAGGGCCAGCCCGATGCCGGTGTTGCCGGCGGTTCCTTCCACGATCACGCCGCCCGGCCGCAACGTGCCCTTGCGGATGGCGTCTTCGATAATGAACAGCGCGGCACGGTCCTTGACGGACTGGCCGGGATTCATGAACTCGGCCTTGCCGAGAATCGTGCAACCGGTCGCCTCAGAGGCGTGCCGCAGCTGGATTAACGGCGTGTTTCCAATCGCTTCGATGATGCCGCGATGCCAAGACATGAGAACCAGACCGGATTTCGGGGAGCGGACCGTAGATGACGGCCGACACTGTTACAAGATTGTGGGCGTCGCCGGAATAGTCCGGCGGAATGGCCGATCTGCCTCTGAGGACGGTCGGCCTGTCCTTCATGGCCGAAGATGGAAACACAGGATGTGGACAGGCTTGCCGCCATTGGGTCGGGCGCAGCTTTGTTATCATCAGTCGCCATCCGGACTGGGGTCTCCCATGGATTGGATTGGTCGCGGATTCACCCCGTGGGGATGTCTCGAAACGCAATGGCACGCCGCGGCCAGCCGATCGATCGCAAGTGCCGGCTACCTTGCGATCGCATTCATCTGTCGCGACCCGGAGGACGACATCGCCGCGGGGAAATTGAAGCGTTGGGCATCTCAGGCCTGACCGATCTGAAACGTAATTTTTCAAAAAGCTCAGATGCTTGTCTCCCAGCCGGTTGCATTGAGCGTAAAATGTATAGAATTTTGTAACCATTTTGGCGGTGGCCTCGGCCTTTCCGCAATCCAATTCACCGATTGTTTTCCAGGGGCGGGATAAGACCATCGCAATAGGTTCTGTATGTGAACCGCCCTTGCAAGATGCACGCCGCCGACTTTATTAAATTATTGCGGGATTTCCATGAGCCTCGATGTCAACACATTGTTTCTCGTGACGGTTTACGTTGAAGCGATCCTCGGACTGTTACTGCTGTTTGCATGGGTGCAGAATCCAAATATCCGTGCCGTGGCCTGGTGGGGTAGCGCTCACATCTTGCGCGCCGGTTCGATCGGACTGTTCGGCATGTATGGCGGGATCCCAGACGCCATCTCCATCGACTTCGCCAACGCCGTTCTGTTTACATCCTTCGCGATGATCTGGATGGGCGCGCGAGTGTTCGATGGCCGGCCGGTAGAGCCGCTACTGCTGGTTGCAGGCTCGGCGCTATGGCTGATTGTAATCCGCCTGCCAGGACTTGATACGATTCCTGAGTTCCGTTTCTTGCTCGGTTCCGGAATCGTGGCAGCCTATACATGGCTTGCCGCCTTTGAGTTCTGGCGTGGACGTGGGGAGCCGTTGGTGTCGCGTCTGCCGGTCATCTTTCTGCTGTTTGCGGATGGCGCATTGTATCTGCTGCGTACGCCGCTTGCGGCAATGCTGCCGTGGAAAAATTTGTCGTCGTCGAATATAATCGGAAGCGTCTGGTTGACGACCATGAGCTTCGAAGCGCTGTTATTCACGATCTCGATTGCATTCATTCTGCTCGCCATGGCGAAGGAGCGTGCAGAACTCCGGCACAAAGTGGCAGCGATGGTTGATCCGCTGACCGGAATGGCGAACCGCCGGGCTTTTCTGCTCGATGGCGAAATGCTCGCGAAAAAGCATCTCACTGCGCCATGTCCGGTCGCCGCGCTAGTAATCGACCTTGATCACTTTAAAACGATCAATGACCGGTTTGGTCACGCAATCGGTGATCGTGTTCTGCAAATCTTTGCCGATGTCGCCAACAAGTCACTGCGCACGACCGATCTTGTCGGCCGCGTTGGCGGGGAGGAATTCGCTGCTGTGCTCTACAATGTCCAGCGCGACATGCTGGTCAGTATCGCGGAGCGGATCCGCTCGCGATTTGCCGAGGCGACTATGGCGGTCGATGGTTGCGCTGTCGGTGCAACATTGAGCATTGGCGTTGCATTGAATCTGGACGCGCCGCTGGACGTTTCCGAACTTCTTGGTCTCGCCGACCGGGCGCTGTACAACGCCAAGGAAAACGGCCGGAATTGTATCGAGGTCCTGACCTGGGATGGTGGGCGCCGTCGCTGGGACGATGCTCGGTCTTCGGATCTTGGTGCCGTTGCGGCTAAATCCGTGGCGTGATTGTCTCGCGGCTTCATCGAAAGCGGGCTATTTCATCGTCTGAATGTCCGGCGCCGTGTGTCGTCGCCCGTGAGTGGGCTGCAGCTTCGACAGCTTCTCGTTGCCGACACGTAGGCCGCGCGCCCTTCATGTTTTCTGAGTTGCGGCGTGGGCAGCGTTATGGGGCCGAAATAGTGTCCCGTGCTGCCGGCGACGTCCTTGGCGGTCCGCGGTTGTGCCAGGCGGCTGGCATTTGGTAGAAGCCGGCGTCGACGACGGCTCCGGCCAGCGACGATGGCAGCCCCACCCGCAACCACGGACGATTTGCAGGAATCATGAAACACAGCACCGACCGGATTCTCACCACGCATGTTGGCAGTCTGATCCGACCGCAGCCGCTGCAGGACTTCCTGCGCGCGAAGCAGTCAGGCAAGAATTTCGATGAGGCCGGCTACCGGAAGTGCCTGACGGATTCGGTTGCCGAGGTGGTGCGGCAGCAGGCAACGGCGGGTGTTGACGTCGTCAGCGACGGCGAGTTCGGCAAGTCGATCTCCTGGTCGCAATATGTGCTGGAACGGCTGAGCGGTTTCGAACGCCGGCCGATGAAGCCGGGCGCCAATCCGTGGGCCCGGGGCGCGGACCGGACGCGCTTTGCCGAGTTCTATGCCGAGATGGATTCGCGCGAGACGCCGGCGACCCAAACCGAGGCGGTTTGCGTCGGCGCCGATCGCCTATACCGGCCAAGCCGAGTTGCAGCGCGACATCGACAACTTCAAGGCCGCGTTGAAGCACGTGAGGTCGAAGAGGCGTTCATGCCGGTCGCGGCGCCGGCGAGCGTCATTCCGGATCGCAGGAACGAATTTTACAAGACCGACGAAGCCTGCCTGCAGGCCATCGGCGAGGCGATGCGGACCGAGTACCGCATGATCGTCGATGCCGGCCTGTTGGTGCAACTCGACGATGCGCGTTCGGCGGTGACCTACGACCGGATGGTGCCGCCGGCAAGCTTCCACGACTACCGCAAATGGCTCGAACTTCAAGTCGAGGTGCTCAATCACGCCATCGAAGGCATTCCCGCTGACCGCATCCGCTATCACGTCTGCTGGGGAAGCTGGAACGGTCCGCACACCACCGACGTACCTTTCAAGGACATCGTTGATCTCATCCTCAAGGTTCGCGCCGGGGCCTATGTGATCGAGGGGGCCAATCCGCGCCACGAACACGAGTGGAAGGTGTGGCGGGACGTCAAACTTCCTGAAGGCAAGGTTCTGGTCCCCGGTGTCATCTCGCACGCCACCAATGTCGTCGAGCATCCTGAACTGGTGTGCGAACGCATCGTGCGTCTGGCTGAACTGGTTGGCCGCGAGAATGTCATCGCGGGAACCGACTGCGGCTTTGCGCAAAGCCCGTTCTACCGCCGCGTTCATCCGAGCCTGATGTGGGCCAAGCTCGAAGCGCTGGCCGCCGGCGCGCGACTCGCGACTGAAGAGCTGTGGAAACGGCGGGCGGCGTAATTCTGTTTGCGCGCTGGAGATCTGCAATGTCGCCGGCCCGCTGACGTGATACCGACATAGGCGCGCTGAGCCGGCCCGCATTACGGGCGGACCTCACGACATTGCACGGCTTGGCGCACGGCGTCCGCGCGTAAATTTCGCGATATGCAATAAATTTGCTCTACGCGGTCATTCGTGGCCGGCGCAGCCGGCATGGTCGAAAATGCCTCACCGTCATAGGTGGGCAACCGCTTGCCTATCCCGTCAGAACAGAACAAAGTTCGTATAAAGGCACCGTAAAAACGGGCCGGGCAAAATGCATCAAGACCACCATTCCTGGGAGGGAACCATGACTTCACGGATTCCGCAGGCCGGCGGCATTCGCCGGCGTGACTTTCTAGCGGGCGCGGCCGCAGGCACTGTCCTGCTGATCCGGCCGGGCGAGGGCCGCGCCGCAGGCTGGCCAGAGAAGCCGGTGACGCTCGTCATCATGTATGCGGCCGGCGGCGGCACCGACGTTATCATGCGCCTGCTGGCGCAGGAGATGGGCAACGCCAAGGGCTGGACCATCGAACCACTCAACAAGTCAGGGGCGGTCGGTGGCATCGCCACCAACTATGTGCTCGGCCAGGATGCCGACGGCTACACCTTGCTCGGCGCGGCGAACTTCAACAAGTTCGTGCGCGTGATGGGCCACACCAAGAGCAAGGTTTGGGAAGACTGGACGATCATGCAGGCGGCGGCTTCGCTCGCGAGTTGGTCGGTGCGTGACGGGTCGCCGTTGAAGTCGTTCGATGACATGGTCAAGTTCGCCAAGGCCAATCCGGGGCGGCTGACGATCTCCACCTCCGGCACCGGCGGCATCTGGCACGAGGTCGCCATGCAGGTGGCCGACAAGCTCGATATCGCCGTAAAGTTCGTGCCCTACAAAGGCGGCAAGCCGGCGACGCTCGCCGGGCTTCAAGGAGAGACCATGATCGCCGGTGGTGGCGTTCATGAGCACATTGACCTGATCCGGGCCGGCAAGCTGCGTAACCTGTTCCAATGCGGCTCGTCCGACATCAAGCTGAAGGACGGCAAGGTGTTGAGTTCGCTCGGCACGCTGTTCCCGGACGCGAAGTCGCTGCTGCCGGTCGGTGGCCAGTACAATTTGATGATGCGCCGCAGTGTGCCGGCGCCGATCCAGAAGCAGATCACCGAGGCCTTTGTCGCGGCCGCCAATTCGGACGCCTTCAAGAAAGTCGCCGCGAGCAAGTTCTTCGAACAGCAGGTGTTGACGGGCGAGGCCGCCGACAAGCGCGCCGCGCAGCTCGAAGCGCAGACTGCCTATCTGTTCAACCGCTACAATGATCAGATCGGCGCCAAGGTGAAATCCGCCAAGGAACTCGGGCTGCCCGACCCGAAGGACTTCGACAAATGGTGGCCGCCGCAGGGCTACAAGCCGGTCACCTGAAGCCTGCATCTCGGCTGGTATTGCGGGGCGGCATCGCCGTCTCGCAAGCCGCCCGTCGTGTCCGACGAATTGGCACAGTGGCGCGCCGGTCCTGACGTTACATGCGCGGGTGGCGATATCGCTCACGATCCATCGACAAGAAACTGAGATCCGAACGCCATGGCGGATGAAGACAAGGGCGTCCTGTCGGAGGATCCGAATGCCGGTGTTGCGACGCCGAGCATGGATCTGCTGGCGGCGTGCATAGTAGCCGCCATCGCCATCTGGGTTCTCGTTGAATCATTGCGTCTGCCGGTTCCGGGCGATCTCATCACCGCGCCGGGGCTGTTGCCGTTTCTGACCGCGGGAAGCCTTCTGGTGATGAGTGGCTTGCTGGCGTTCGGCGCGCTGTTGCGGCGGCGGACGATGGCGCCCGGAACAGACCGCATCGAATTTCCGTCCGACTTCGCACGCTCGATGCTGCTCGGCGGCTTGCTCGTCATCTATGTCGCGGGCCTGCAGTTTCTGCCGGTCGCGACGGCGATCACGATCGGCGCGTTGCGCCTGGTGATCGGCAGTTTCGAGGTGGTTTCGATCATCGTTCTGACCGCGGTGCTGTGGATCTTCTGGCGCGGTCCGCTGTGGGTGTGCCTTGCGATCACGTTCGGCTGGATCGCTTTCCTGTCGCTGGTGTTTCGCCTCGTGTTCAAAATTCAGTTGCCATAGGACATTCGCGGCATGATCGACGCGCTACTGCATGCGCTATCCCCGACCTTGTTGCTGATCAGTCTCGGCGGCGTCGTGCTCGGCATCATCTGGGGCTCCTTGCCCGGCCTGTCGACGACGATGGCGATGATGCTGCTGATCGGATTGTCGGCCGGATTGCCGCTCGATGTGGCGCTCGCATTCATGCTGGGTGTCTACAACGGCAGCACGTTCGGCGGCGCGGTCTCCGCCGTACTGATCAATATTCCCGGAACGCCAGACTTCGATCCCGACCATGATGGAAGGCTATCCGCTCGCTAAGCAGGGCAAGGGCGGGGAAGCGCTCGGGCTCGCGATCACGGCGTCCTGCCTCGGCAATTGGGTCGGCATCGTGCTCCTGGTCCTGTGCATGCCGCTGATCCTGGCGATCGCGTTGAATTTCCGGTCCTGGGAAATGTTCCTGCTGGCCATGATCGGCATTTCGATCTGCGGGACCATGTCATCGGGCACCATTCCGCTGAAAGGCTGGATCACCGGTTGGCTTGGAATGATCGCCGCCTTTGTCGGCTTTGACGCCATCCACGGCGTGGCGCGCTTCACCTACGGCATCCCGGCGCTGCAGGACGGTATCAGCTATGTCGCAATCCTAATCGGGATGTTCGGGATGACGGAGGTGATGCGCAGCCTGCCGCAGCGCGAGGGCGGCGGCATTCCGGAAAAGATCGGCCGCACGACGCCGTCGCTGGGTATTCTCGCGCGCTACATGCCGGCGGCGTTCCGTTCCGGCCTGATCGGCATGATTACCGGGGCGATACCCGGTGCGGGCGCCAACATTGCGGCGTTCCTGTCCTATGACATCGGCCGGCGGCGGGCAAAACCCGAGGAGCGGGCGAAGTGGGGCAAGGGCAGCTACGAGGGCATCGTCTGTGCTGAGGTCGCCAACAACGCCAATATGGGCGGCGGCATGCTGCCGACCCTGGCGCTCGGTATTCCCGGCAACGCGCCGGCGGCCGCCTTGCTGGCGGCGCTGCAACTGAAAAACGTCGTTCTCGGCCCCACGATCGAAGTCGATCAACCCGGCCTGATCACATTCATCTACGCGCTGCTGATCGTTGCCAACATGATCACCTGGGGCGCGGCGCTGTTGTTGATCAAGCCTTGCGTGAAATTGTTCCAGCTGCCGCACGAAGTGCTGTTGGCGCTGGTCATTCCGATCTGCATCATCGGCGCCTATGCGGTCCGCAACGAGATGTCGGATGTGTGGATGATGCTGGGCGCAGCCTTCGTTGGCTACGCTTTCCACATGTTTCATTTTCCCGCCGCGCCCGTTGTCCTCGGCGTCATTCTGGCGCCACTCGCGGACGAGAATTTGCGCCGCTCGCTGTTGCTGTTCGACAACAACGGCTTTGAGTTCTTCGCCAAACAATATGTCGGCCACGTCCTGGTGCTGGCGATGGTCGCGGTCTTTGTCGAAGGCATTTTGCGCGGGCGGCGCAACCGCAAGATCGCAGCGATTGAATTGCAGGGTGGCGGCCACACGTCCTGAAAATACGGGTCGCCGGAAATTCAGGTCAGCCAGCGTGTATCAATACCCGCTGAGCTGATTGCCTCGGCGCGGATCGCGGCGGTTGCATCGACGAACGCCGCGCGGTCGAATTCGCCATCACGGATGACGGTGACATCGTCGGCGAGCAACTGTGCCAGACAGGTTCCATCTTCCCCCATGGCTTCCTGGCGCTGCAGCGGCGTTACCGCGGCAACGGCTTCGGTGACAGCCTGCCGCACGTCGGGCGGCCATTGCGCCAAGCGCCGACGATTGCACAGGACGAGCGCTGTCCCGATGAAATGGCCGGTCAAGGTCACGTGACGATGAGTGTCGTGAAGCCGGAAGTTGATCAGATTGGTGAGCGGATTTTCCTGGGCGTCGACCTGGTGCGTGGCAACGGCGGCGGCAAGATCCTTGACGTCGATCGTCATGGGCTCAAACCCGAGGGCGCGGAAAAGTCGTTGATGCAACGTGCTGTCTAGGGTCCGGATCTTGAGGCCGCGGCAGTCCTGTGGCGTCCGGATCGAATGGTGGCCGTTGGAGATGTGGCGGATGCCGTTGTCCCAGAAGCCGAGCAGGGTAAAGCCGGTCGCGGCGGCGACGTCTTCAGCGATGCGTGTCCCCGGTTCGCCGTCACACAGCCGGTACACCTGTTCGCGATAGGCAAACTGAAACGGCAGGTCGAAAATGCCGAGCGTTGGCACGCGCGCAACCAGGTAGCTTGAGGAGAAGTAGCAGAGGTCGAGTTCGTCGCCCTCGGTCATGGTCAGGAGGTCGGCAGCCTTGCGGCCGTTGGCGGGCACGTTCTCCGTGAGCGCGAAGTCGACCCGGTCGCCAAGGCGGTGCTTCAGCTCATCGCCAAGCCGGCGGGCGGCCCGGGTGTGGACCGAGCGCGCGGGCTGATAGCCGCCGAACCGGATGGGAATCGCACTCACGGCCGAGTGCCGGCCGGGTAGGGCCGGTCCAAGGGCGGAGGGTATGATTGGCAGGATGCGCGACAAGACACGAAAGAGTGGCTCCCCGGGCCGGATTCGAACCAGCGACCAACCGGTTAACAGGCGCTCCTAGCCAATTAGCGTGGCTTAGCGGCTAATAGCGAAAAACACTATAATCAATTGTTTTATCGATGTAAATAAATTTTACCGGTTAGCTGGCCTTAGCCTTTAAAAGCCTCCCAGAGCCGCTTATTTAAGGTCTAATTAAGGCCTAATCGAACAAATGGGGGACGGCATGGCGGAGAATGGGGCAGGCGAGGAAAGTCAAAAAAGCCGACAAATTGACGGACGAAGGTTAAGGCGATCGGACACCGGGGATTACCTACGACAACAAAGCGACAGGGCTGGGCCTCAAGGTTTCGCCAGCAGGCCGTCGCATCTGGATTTTACAGACGGTCTATCCCGGCCGAAATCGCAGTCCCGGCGTACCTTCGGCTACTATCCCGCCATGCTGGGACCGCGCGACGGCCAGAGCAAAGGCCGCCGAGTGGTATGGCCTCGCTAAACGGGGATAGACCCCGAGCGCGTCGAAGCCGATGCACGGGCCAAGGCAGAGGCGGCACGGAGCCGAGGAATTGCGCGCGGGAAACGTTCGCGGCGGTCGCTGAAAGGTATATAGACCGCGCAACGACAACCGGCGCGCGAAAGCCGATGCCCAGGAAATCCGGCGGATCCTTGTCCGCGCCTGGGGTGACCGGCCGATCCACGAAATTACCCCGAATGATGTCTGCGAGAATCGAGAAAATAGGGACGCGGGCGACTACGAAGCCTCGCACGCCTGGTCACACGCGGTCGAAATTTTCAAATAGGCCGTCCATGACCAGACCAATCTCCGGTATCGACCCAGCGCACCGCTTCGATCAAGAAATTCCTGTTTAAGGGTGTCAAAATCGCTCCACGCCAGCGCAAGTACTCAGAGGACGAAATTTTTGCCTTCTGGCGCGCGGCCGATCGTATGCCCTATCCAGCCGGGCCGTTCTACCAGTTGCTGCTCCTAACCGGCGTGCGGCTTAGCGAATGTCCGAGGCCACGTGGAGCGAGCTGCACCCCGAGCTTCGACAGGTTATCAGGGATGCCGCGCGGGCGGGTAGGGCGGTCGATTGGGCAGCGGTACCGGATGGTTCGAAGACCTGGGCCATTCCCCGCGAGCGGTTCAAGTCCGACGCCGAGCACATTGTCCAGCTCTCGAACGCCGCATGCACTGTTCATCGAATATCTCTCCTCGATTTGCGAAATGCGACTACCTGTTTACGGTTACCGGCCGTGGCGCGGTATGGGTTGGCGACAAGTTCAAAGCTCGGATCGATACGAAGGATGACGTTGACCCTTCGGGCGCTAGCGCGCAGCGTGGCGACGATCCGACCCGGTAAGGTTGGCAGACTGGAAAAATCACGATCTTCGGCGCGTCGTCCGCTCGCATCTTGCCGCGCTTGACGTGCCCGACCACGTCGGGGAGTTGATCCTCGGCCATGCTCGTCGAGGCCTACAGCGAATTTACGACCAGCATAAATATGAAATGCAAACCAGGGCCGCCTTGGAGGCTTGGGCCGCTCGGCTGCGGACGATTACACAGCCTGCACCTGCCACACCGCCACAGCCCGTCGGGTCCGACAACGTGGTCGCGTTTCGGGGGGCAGGTGATGGCGCGCGGTCGCGTTAGAATTACGCAGGCGGATATTATCAAACGCGTCGAGCGCGACATCGCGGAAGCGAAGGCCAGCGGAGACGGCGCGGTTACAATCGATATCTTCTTCGCCAATGGAATTTTGGAGATGGCAAAAAGGGCCAAGCGGGCGGGGCCAAAAAGGGGGCGTCCCTCCCTCAGCATTGACGACCACGACCATCGCCTCGAAATCTGGCAAAAGGTCGTGACAAGGAAGGCGGAACTACAATCCAAAGAAAAAAGCATTTCCGCACACGAGCGAATCAAAAAGCCGCCGAAGGGATTAAGTCGGAGACAGGTCCGACGTTGTCCCTCAAAGCCATCGAGGAACTTATTTATAGACCTCCCGCATTGTCTGGAAAAAACCCCGACAGTTAATCCCAGTTCCGGAAATTACTCTGGAACTTAAAACCTTCGCGGCCCATCGCGCGCCTTATTAATTAAAAGCTATCGCCAAGAAGAGGGCCGCGCTGATGACGACAAATTCCGAATCCAATTGCCGGAGCGAGGCGAAGGGTATTACACCGACCGCGACCTGGCGCGGAGATGGTCGATCCATAAAATTTCAGTTTGGCGTTGGGCGAGGCTAGGCCATCTGCCGCGACCGACAAAGCTTGGGCCAGGCACTTCGCGTTGGCGGGGCTCTGTCATCCTCGATTTTGAGCGGAGCCGATCGGCTGCACGCGGCAGCACCTAACATCACATCGAAAATCGGAACGGCGGCCAGTGTTTCGCACGCGGCGCGGCCGTCGTCATGATGCGCGTGCAAATTAAATGGAGAAAGAGTATGTGGATATCACGGCGATCCCAACGAAACGCACGGTAACGGCGTCTATGGACAGCAAACTGTCTCGACGGCGACCGGCCCGCGCTTAACCTCGATGGAACAAACGATGGTCGACCATGATTGCGTCGGCACGCTCGTTGTCGAGATTTCTGACAGCGATGAGCGACCCGAATCGGGCGCATACCTGATCGATCATCGTCCGCGTGATCGCCCCGGCCGTAGCCAGCCCAAGGATGGGGGCGTGCAAGAAGCCGAACGGCTCACCGTCAAGGCTTTGCCTCAGGCAACTCGTTCTTGCGGCCGACCGACGACTGACGAGCATCCCACCGATGATGACGAGGTCGTTGAAAAGGAGCGGACGATCATGACGAACCAACCCGCAATCGCATCGAGGCGTTGCGGTCGTTTGGCGGCTACATCGAGGAAATGGCTGACGGTTACCTTGACGGTACCGGTGGTGCGCCCGCCCTGAGGACGTGGTGGTCGCCGTCGAAGTCGCTCTCGAATGTCGCCAGCGACGTGCTGGCGGACCCGCCCGAGAACCTCGACGATGTGCTCGCGGCCGTGCTTAACGAACTTCAGGACGGATGCACGCTGAGGGCGGGCGGACAGCCCGACGGAGGCGCCGAAGACGAAGCCGAAGACGAAGACGAAGACGAAGACGAAGACGAAGACGAAGACGAAGACGAAGACGAAGACGAAGACGAAGACGAAGACGAAGACGAAGACGAAGACGAAGACGAAGACGAAGACGAAGACGAAGACGAGGCGGACAAGGCCGAAAAGCGAAGGGCCGTCCCGGATCGATAGTCCAGGACGGCCCGATTTGAACGCCCAATTGCGGATCGAGGTTCATGCTTATCCTACGCCCCGCCGTCGCGCCGGTAAAGCCGACCGCGCAATACAAGTTTTTCGACCGCGTTGCGGTCTGGACCCGCACACCAATCGATCGTGCCACCCAAGCCATGCTGCGCCGAAAGTGCGGCCATCTACATGTCGGAAATCGACCCGCGCGATTCGACGCCACCTTCGCCAGCGGCTCGACGTGAAACAGCCCAGCCTCGACATGCTGGAATGGCTCGCCGCGCGCAATGACTTGCTATTGAATGCCGTTGAGATTTCGCTCGAACTAATTTTCGAGCGCGACCGAGACGCCCGTCGAATGGTGGAATTTCTCGACGCCCATCTTGCTCGGCGTTGGCATGGCCGCCGGCAACGAGTGATCCAGTACAAAAATTCCCGATACGACGGCTCCTACGGCAGTCCAAATTCGACAAAGTTCTACCGCTCGACATCGAAAATAACCGGCGAGGTGGCTTGCGTTCGGATCAATGGCGTTGCTCCGGCGCCGCCGCGTGTCGGTCGGTCGGTATCTATACCGCCGCCGATCTTGTAGCCTTCGACCACGAAACGTTCTGGCAGAAGCGGCTCTTGCTGCTAGCGCTCGATATCGAGAAGTCGGCAGGCTGTATCAGAAACAAGTCAAACGGTACTAGGGCTCGCACCCCGCTATTCGTTAGCTACGCCAAGATCGGCGATGTAAATCTGGACCGCCGATACGGAGCGATCCTTGTTGCCAGCGTTCCGCGAGAGGAACAGCTGCTGGGTCCAGGTTGTGTTCGACGACTTGCGCAGCTCCTCCTATCGACCACGCGCTCCATCGGATCGACTTGTCCGACATATTGCCTCGGTGCCGGGGCGGGCACTTCTCTTCTGTAGTATACCAGCACAAATCCTAAACTCGCACCTAGCCGACCCCTAGCGAATACCAATACCATCCACAGTGAAGTCGAAAGCTAAACAAAGCCGAACGAACGAAGTACCCGAAAGTAGGAAACCGCGAACTACAAACCGAAACCGACTAGACCTGACCTACAGAACCGAAGGCGGGACGAATAGCTACAATACAAGAAATCGAATTTACCTCGCTAACCCGCATCCCCTCGAAGGCCTGACCCGAGCCATGAAAAAACATAAGTCCAAAACCGAGGCCGAGATAGACAACGAGAACGAGCGCATGAATTCGACGGGCTTGTTTAATATGAAGTGGCCCCCGCGATGAACTCAGTAAGAGATCGACGTTTTAATCGAGGAATTTCTTCTTCTTTGGCGAATGATTCGCATGTTCGGCAATGGAATGCGAAGGAAAACGATTGGGTAAATTATTTTGCCCACCAGCATTTATTACAAAAATTGCAAGCAGGTCGAACGATTACTCAGGCAGCCCAAATTGGGATCGAAGTTGCTGTAGCGCAGCCGCCGGGGTACGAAGCTTGCGGTGCGCCGGGATATTGTAATTTGGCCTTCCGCCGGTATGACATGTTGGAATGAAAAATGGCTTCCAACTTTCCACCCGCTTGCAGTAGTGGAATGGAAAGTACATCGTCCGAAACGTCGAAATGTATTGGTTGAGCGCGAACGCAAGTGGCTAAGGTCTTATTGCAGTTGGCAACCAACCGTCGTCGCCTATTCTGTAGAAGTCGATGGGACAGAACATCCCGTGACAATTGAGTGTTCGCGTTATCTTGGCGCCCAGGAGGAGTTGGGCTGGCGAAAATTTCGATGTGAATGAGTGGGTGCACGTAAAAAAAAATGGCGCCCTGAACCTGGGCCACTCGATGCTGAACTTTGGCTTCTCGTGTGGAAAAGGCGCCCTGGTACAAGATCGACACCCCCGATTTAAAATTCCGACCCCGACGACCCATCGTTCCAGACCCCCTCGCGTCCACTTACCGCGACCAGAACGCTGAGCATTTGCCTAAAGCCATTGAAATAAAGTTGTTAGACAGAACACAATGGCAGCGGAGACATATCCCACAGCATCGAAAAGACGATGATGCCTGCCTTGCTTGATAAACCACTGCATCCAACTCGATGCCTGAAAAAATAATTCATAAATTGAGTAAGAAGAACTCCACAGGCAAACAGTGGCAACCACAGATGGATCAGTAATGCGGGAACAAGTAACGCTGAACTTGAGCCTGGCTGCATAATTATGAGTGCTCTAATCCAGGCCT
>CAWDZJ010000014.1:0-138750 GCA_963806815.1 uncultured Alphaproteobacteria bacterium
AGTCGGTGACCTAGAGTATGATCCGGAAAAGTTGCAGACTTTTCCGATAAGATCATACGACAAACCAAGATATTGGATGGTTACGGCGATTCAATTTGCCTGAATTGAACTCTAGGGCGCCGGTCGCCGACGGACGCGGAACCAGATGGCCGCGCCTCAGCCGTGCGAGGCCAGCGGCACCGGCTCGTGGTCTTCCTGCTCCTTGAGCTGGAGCCGGTAGAACGCGGCATAGCGCCCGTTCTTGCGCATCAACTCGTCATGGCGGCCGGCTTCGACCACCATGCCATTTTCGATCACCAGGATGCGGTCGGCATGCATCACGGTCGACAGCCGGTGCGCGATCACGATGGTCGTGCGTCCCTTGCACAATTCCTCGATCGCCTTCTGCACCTGCCGCTCGGATTCGGAATTGAGCGAGGCGGTCGCTTCGTCGAGCAGGATGATTTGGGAATCCTTGACCAGCGCGCGCGCGATCGCGATGCGCTGGCGCTGCCCGCCGGACAATTGCAGGCCGCGTTCCCCGACCGGCGTGTCGTAACTCTCGGGAAACGACATGATGAAGTCGTGCGCATAGGCGGCCTTGGCCGCCGCGATGATCTGATCCTCGGTGGCGTCTTGCTTGCCGAACGCGATGTTGTCGCGGACCGTGCCGCGGAACAGGAACACGTCCTGGCCGACATAGGCGACCTGATGACGCAAGGAATGGCGCGCGACTTTCGTGATGTCCTGGCCGTCGATCGTGATCGTTCCGGCCTCGACGTCATAGAAGCGCAGGATCAGATTGAGGATGGTCGACTTGCCGCCGCCGGAATGACCGACCAGAGCGGTCGATTGTCCGGGTTCGGCCACGAATGACAGGTTGCGGATCACCGGCTCGTTCGGACGGTAGCCGAAGCGCACGTCCGCCAGTTCGACGCGCGCCGCGCTGATGGCGAGCGCGGGCAGGTCGGCATCGTCGGGTTCGGTGGTCGGGCTGTCGAGGATTTCATACAGGATCTGCAATCCGATCAGCTTGGAATTGAGATCCATGTGAAAGCGGGCGAGCCGCTTGGCCGGCTCATAGGCCAACAGAAACGCCATGATGAAAGAGAAGAACTCGCCCGGCGTCGCGTTGGTCAGCACCACGCGATAGCCGCCATAGACCATCGCCAGCGCGACCGCGGCGCCGCCGAGCGTCTCCATCAGCGGGTTGGAGCGGTTGGCGACGCGCGCCATCTTGTTCGACTCGTGCTCGACATCTGCGACGTTCCTGTCGAACCGCCGGCGCATCGTGTCTTCGAGGGTGAAGGCTTTGACGATCCGGATGCCCTGCAAGGTTTCCTGCATCGTTTCCAGGGTGCGGGTGCCGCCGGTGAACCGGTCCCTGGCGATGTTGCGCACTCGCCGTGTCATCTTGCGCAGAACCAGAATGGCCGGCGGTCCGACCACCAGCGCCGCGAGCGACATCACCGGATCCTGCACCACCATGACGATCAGCAGGCCGAACAAGGTCAGGATGTCGCGGCCGACCGCGGTGATCATCATGTTGAGGATTTGCGCGGCGGAGCCGGTCGCCATGTTCAGGCGCGCGATGAATTCCGAGGAATGGCGATTGGCGTAGAAGCCGAGATTTTCCTGCAGCAGCTTGCGGAACACGTTGCGCTGGTTGTCGGCGACGATGCGGTTTGCGATCCGCGACATCATCACCGCCTGCCCATAGCCGGTGACGCCCCGGATGGTGAACAGCACCAGCACCACGCCGGAGAATCCGATAATGAGTCCGAAATTGCGCTGGACGTAGGCGGCGTTGATGACGTCACGGAACAGATAGGCTGACAGGGCGGTGCAGGCCGCCGAAATGCCCATCAGCAGAAAGGCGAAGGCATAGCGGCCGCGATGCGCCTTGCCCTGTTCCAGAATGAGCCGCCGCACCAGGACCACCAGGCCCTGCTGGTCAGTCACCAACTTCTGGAAGACCCAATCGAGCATGCGCTCATCCCACCATCCGGATCGGTGTCCCTTGCCCGTCCCGGCCCGGATATTCAAGCAAAATTAATTATCTAGATCGTGTCATGGATGTTGCGGAGGTCATCCTGTGGTCACGATTATGCGCACTGCACAATACGCTTGAACCGGGTGCTCGGACCACCGGCACATTGACTATGGAGGCCCGGAATTCCCGCGGGGCGAATAGGGCGGCCTTAGCGTGTTCTATCGGCAATCAGGCGCCGCTCCCAGGCGAGCGCGGTCTCCACGATGGTGTTGAGATCGTCGTAGCGCGGCTGCCAGCCGAGTTGCCCGCGGATGCGGGTGGCGTCGGCGACCACGGAGATCGAATCGCCCGGCCGGCGCGCGGCGTTCACGACGGTGAAATCGTGGTTGCAGGCGCGCTTCACCGCGCCGATCACGTCCAGTACCGAATAACCGCGGCCATAGCCGCAATTGAGCGTGGCGCTCGGCGCGCCGCCGCGCAGATGCGCGAGCGCCGCGACATGCGCCGCGATCAGGTCGCTGACATGGATGTAGTCGCGCACGCAGGTGCCGTCCGGCGTCGGGTAGTCGGTGCCGTAGACCTCGATTTGCGGGCGCTCGCCGAGTGCGGTTTCCACCGCCACCTTGATCAGATGGGTCGCGCCCTTGGTGCGCTGCCCGGTGCGCAGCGCCGGATCGGCGCCGGCGACGTTGAAATAGCGCAGGACGACGTAGCGCAGGCCATGCGCGGCGGCGGCGTCGCGCAGCATCCATTCCGTCATCAGCTTCGAGGTGCCGTAGGGCGAGAGCGGCTGGGTCGCCGCGTCCTCCGCGATCGGCACCTGAACGGGATCGCCGTAGACCGCCGCGGTCGAGGAGAATACGAAGTGCGCAACCCCGGCCTTCACCGCCGCTTCAATCAGGGTACGGCTGTTGGCGGTGTTGTTGCGGTAATAGGCGAGCGGACGGCTGACCGATTCCGGCACCACGATCGAGGCGGCGAAGTGGATGATGGCGGTCACACGGTGCGCGCCCAGGATGGCGTCGAGCAGGCTCTCGTCCCCGGTCTCGCCGATATAGAGCGGTACTGAGGCCGGCAGCGCCGCGCGGAATCCGGTCGACAGATTGTCGAGCACGATCACGCTTTCGCCCGCATCGACGAGTGCGTGCACCATGTGGCTGCCGATATAGCCGGCCCCGCCGGTCACCAGGATGGTCATGACGCCCGATCCGAAAAATCGTGTCCAGGGTTTGATTTATCCCATGGCCTTGAATCATTGGTTAGGACGCACGATTTGCGATTACCGCGGTACCGGGCATACTTAATCGCACGTTGATCGAGCGGATGGCGATGTCGGAGATCCTGTTCATCAAGACGTCGTCGCTCGGCGACGTCATTCACCATATGCCGGCGCTCACCGATGCGCGGCGGGAATGCCCGCACGCGCGCTTTACCTGGGTGGTCGAGGAGACCTATGCCCCGCTGGTAAAGCTTCATCCAGCGGCCGACGCGGTGATCCCTGTCGCCTCCCGGCGCTGGCGCAAACGGCCGGCGCAGGCGGCGACCTGGCGGGAAATGGGCGAACTCATACGCACCGTCCGTGGACGCGACTATGACCAGATCATCGATACCCAGGGGCTGGTCCGCTCGGCGCTGATCAGCAAGGCCGCGCGCGGCAAGCGCCACGGCTATGACTCCCGCAGCATCCGCGAACCGGCGGCCGCGCTGTTCTATGACGTGCGCCATCAAGTCTCCCGCGACCTGCACGCGGTCGAGCGCAACCGGCTGCTGACCGGGCTCGCGCTTGGTTATGCGCCATTCGGCGCGCCGGATTATGGCCTCAACCGCCGGCAATTGGCAGGCGCCGCCGCGCCGCCCTATGGTGTCCTGCTGCACGGGACAGCGCAGGCGCGCAAGCAATGGTCGGTGGAAAACTGGATCGCGTTCGGCACCATGATCGCCCGGCAGGGCCACGAATTGGTGCTGCCCTGGGGCAGCGAAGCCGAGCGCAAGCGCGCCGGCCAGATCGCCATGGCGCTGCCGAACGCCCGCGTCGGCGATCAATTGCCGCTTGATGAGATGGCGAAGCTGATTGCCGGCGCCTCGTTCGTGGTCGGTGTCGACACCGGACTGCTGCATCTGTCCGCCGCGCTCGGCATTCCGCTGGTTGCGATCTTCGGCGCCAGCGAGCCGGGTCTGACCGGGCCGGCCGGTGCCGGGCCGATCTCGGTGGTCGGCGCCAATGGCAGTCCGCCCAGTGTCGCCGAGGTGCTCGACGCCTTCGAGCGTACGGTGCCGTCGTGACCCGTGAGCGGCGCCAATCATCTCAGCGCGCCGGCGCATGGGCCGCGAGACAGCGTGCAACCAGGCCGGTGAGATCGTTGCCGTCGAACAGATAGCCGGCAATACCGGCGGCCTGCGCGGCTTCAAGATCGCTCGCCTTGTCACCGATGAGAAAACTGCCGCTGCGGTCGACCGGCCACTTCGCCATCAGATCGAGGATCATGCCGGGCGCGGGCTTTCGCCAATCCGAATGCCGGTGATAGGCTGCGACTGATCCCTCCGGATGATCGGGGCAATAACGCACGTCGTCGATGCGCGCGCCTTCGTCGGCCAGCCGTTGCCGCACAAACGCATTGACGGTTTCCACGTCGTCGGCGCCGAACATTCCGCGCGCGACGCCCGACTGGTTTGACACCACGAAGACGAAATAGTTCGCGGCATTGAGCCGGCGGATCGCGGCCACGATGCCGTCGATGAAGCGCACGCGTTCGATGCTGCCGATATAGCCGTCGTCGTGATTGATGACGCCGTCGCGGTCGAGAAACGCGGCCGGCCGCAAGGCTGTCTGCGCAGGTCGCGCCGCCGTCATGGTTTGGCCGGCGCGCCGAACAGGTCGCGCTCGACCATCCCGCAGATGGCATGGGCGGCGGTAATGTGGATCTGCTGGATCAGCGCGGTCTCGTTCGACGGCGCGGCAAGCAGATAATCGCACAGCGCTGTCATTTCATTGGCGCCGGCGCCGGTGAAACCGATTGTGGTGACGTGGGCTTCGCGCGCGGCCTTGAGCGCGGCGAGCACATTGGGCGAGCGGCCCGAGGTCGAAATGCCAATGAAGACATCGCCGGCCCGGCCGAGCCCGCGCACCTGGCGCTCGAATACCTGTTCATAGCCGTAATCGTTGCCGACGGCGGTCAGCACCGAACTGTCGGTGGTAAGTGCGATCGCCGGCAGCGGCGAACGGTCGAACTGAAAGCGCGAGAGGAATTCCGCCGCGATGTGCTGGGCGTCAGCCGCGCTGCCGCCATTGCCGGCGAGCATCAGCTTTCCGCCGAGCCGGAACGCCTGGGTGACACGCGCAGAAATCGCGATGATGGCGTCGGACAGCGCACGGTCGTCCGCGGCGCGGTTGAGCGCTTCACAGGACCTTTGGAAGTAACTCTTGACGCTGTCGGCGCGGGTATCGGCCATGACTTACTCCGGGCGGCATACTCCACACCGCGCCCTCTGGTAACGGCCGCCGGTTGGCGGTGCAAGCTGGTCGCAGACGACGTCAGCCGGCCAATTGGGGCAGGGCGCGTCCTACCTCCGCCATCACGGTGGCCGGTGCGATGTCGGCGGTGCGACGGTGGGTGACATCCGTGCAATCGCTGCGGCCGCAGGTCGGGCAGGGGCCTGCGGGCGGCTCGATGATGGCGGCGAGCGGATTGAGCGGCGCCCACAGCCGCGGCGAGGTCGGCCCGAACAGGCCGATCGTCGGCGTACCGATCGCGGCCGCGATATGCATCAAACCGGAATCGTTGGAGACCGCGAGATCGGCGGCTGCCAGCGCCAGTATGGCGTTTCGCAGGTCGTTGCCGGTCAGGTCGCGGACCCGCTCGCCGCCGGCCGCCACGATATCCGCCGCGAGCGGCGTTTCGTTCGGTCCGCCGAGCACCCAGACCCGCGCACCCTTGGCGGCCAGTTGGCGGGCCAAATCGGAATAATGCGCGACCGGCCAGGCCTTGCCCTTGCCGACCGCGCCCGGCGCCAAGGCCACCACCGGCCCGTCGGTCTCGTTGAGAGCCGTTGCGGTCGCGCCAGGCGGCGATGTCCTCCGTCGGCACGACGAGCAGCGGCAGCGGCCATTCCGGCGGCGGCGTGGTCCCGCGCGGCAGCGCCAGCGCCCCGCATCGGTCGATCATGCGTTCGAGCTGCATTTCGCCGCGTCGTACGTCATTGAGCAGGCCGTAGCGGAATTCGCCGACGAAGCCGACCCGTTCCGGAATGCCGGCGAGAAATGGCGCCAGCGCCGATTTCCAGGTCCCGAGCATGACCAGCGCCGTGCGGTACTGTTCCGGCGCGCAGCCGATCGGCCAGCGCCTTGTGGTGGCCGAAGGCGATCTGCCGGCGGGGCAGGTCGACCACCACCGCCTTGCGGACGCCGGGCATGTAGTCGGCAAGCGGCGCGCACAGGCTCGACGCCTGCACGTCGACCGGCCGCTCCGGGAAGCGCTCCTTGAGCACGCGAACCACCGAATGGCAGCGCACGAAGTCCCCGATCCAGGTCCACGGGATCAGCAGGATCGGGCTTTCAGCACCAGTGCCGCTCGCCGCTGCCGTGGTCTCCCGGCCGGATTCAGATGCTGAGGCGCTGGTCATATCCCATTGACGGCAGGAGGAAATTCCATAAGCCGGCCGGACATCGCGCATGGGCCGGCAGGCATGCTTTCGGTTACCCGCCGGCTTTCGGCCTGTCCAGCCGTTCCGGTGCGAAAATCCGCATCGTTTTGCCGGAATTGGCGCCCCTCATCGATCGATTGCGCCTGCCGCCGGTCTGGGGCAAAGGTGGCGCGAAATTTCGCGGGGTGAGAACAAGACGATGCTGCTGGTGACCGGTGGGGCCGGATTTATTGGATCGAACGTGGTCGCGAGCCTCAACGAGGCCGGCCGCAGCGACGTGGTCGTCAACGATCTGCTCGGTTCGGACGGCAAGTGGCAGCAACCTTGCCAAGCGCCAACTCGCCGACTTCGTCCAGCCGTCCGAGTTGATGGCCTGGCTCAAGGGCCGCAAGCTCGATGCCGTCATTCATATGGGCGCGATCTCCGACACCACCGTGACCGACGGCGATGCGGTGATGGAGAACAATTTCCGCCTTTCGCTGCGGCTGCTCGACTGGTGCACGGAGGCGCGCACGCCATTCATCTATGCCTCGTCGGCTGCGACCTATGGCGACCGCGATGCCGGCTTTGCCGACGACTGGTCGCCGCGAGGCGCTGCGCAGGCTGCGGCCGATGAACCTCTACGGCTGGAGCAAGCACCTGTTCGACCGCGTGGTCGCGGACCGCTTCGTCAAGCGCCGGCCGCTGCCGCCGCAATGGGTCGGCCTGAAGTTCTTCAACGTGTTCGGCCCCAACGAGTACCACAAGGGCGCGATGGCAAGCGTGCTGTCAAAAGTGTTCGACGGCGCCAAGGCCGGCGCGCCGGTCAAGCTGTTCAAGTCGCATCGCGCCGGCATCGCCGATGGCGAGCAGAAACGCGATTTCATCTATGTCGATGACGCGGTTGCCGTGATCCGCTGGCTGCTCGGCACGCCGCGGGTCTCCGGCATCTACAATGTCGGCACCGGTGAGGCGCGTCGTTCCGCGCCATGATCGAGGCGATGTTTGCCGCCATGGGCCGCCCGCCGCATATCGACTACATCGACACGCCGCCGCAGCTGCGCAACGCCTATCAATATTTCACCCAGAGCGAGGTCACCAATCTGCGCAAGGCCGGCTACAATGCCGGCTTCACGCCGCTCGAACAGGCGGTCGAGCGCTATGTGCGCGACTTCCTCGACCGGCCGGATCGCTATCGCTGATGAGCACGTTCAACTACGACCGCGAACTGGCGAAACTCGGCGAGGCCGTGGTGCTGGTCGTCGGCGACCTGATGCTGGATGACTTCGTCTATGGCGATGTCTCGCGCATTTCGCCGGAAGCGCCCGCGCCGGTGATCGCGGTCCGCCGCACCGAGCAGGATGTCGGCGGCGCCGGCAACGTCGCGCGCAATATCGCCTCGCTCGGCGCGCGCGCGATCTTCGTCGGTCTGATCGGCGACGACGAGGCCGGCCGCATCTTGATCTCCGCGCTGCAGGCCGATCCGCGCATCGAGCCCGCGCTGGTGATCGACCCCGCCCGGCCGACCACCCGCAAGGTGCGCTTCGTCTCCGAGCATTTCTCCACCCATCTGCTGCGTGCCGACTGGGAGGAGGCGAAAGCCGCCGATCCCGAGCGCGAGGACGACCTGATCGCCCGCGCCCTGGCGATCCTGCCGCGCGCCGGCGCGGTGGTGCTGTCCGATTACGCCAAGGGCGTGCTGACGCCGCGGGTCATCCGCGCCGTGATCGATGCCGCCAGGCAAGCCGGCAAGCCGGTAATCGTCGATCCCAAGGCGAGCGACTATGCGATCTATCGCGGCGCGACCCTGATCAAGCCGAACCGCAAGGAACTGGCCGACGCGACCCGCCTGCGCGCCGGCACGCAGGACGAGATCGTCGCGGCGGCGGCCGAACTCAATCGCCTGATCGGCACGACGGGCGTGCTGGTCTCGCTGAGCGATGAAGGCATCGCCTATGTGCCGGCGGACGGTGCGCCGATCCACGTGCCGGCCTATCCGGTCAAGGTGGTCGATGCTTCCGGAGCCGGCGACACCGTGGTCGCGGTGTTGGCGGCGATGTTCGCGGTCGATGCCGACAGGAATTCGCCATCCGCGCCGCCAATGCCGCCGGCTCGGTGGTGGTCGGCAAGCCGGGCACCGCGACTTTGTCGGCTGCCGAACTGCGCGGCCGCATTCTCCCGGCCGCCTCGCTCGCGCCGGAAGAGAAGATCGTCTTCGACTGGGAGATCCTCGACCGGCGCCTGCGCGAATGGCGTCGCCTGGGCCTGCGGGTCGGCTTCACCAATGGCTGCTTCGACCTGCTGCATCCCGGCCACGTCAAGGTGTTGGCGGGCGCGCGCGCGACCTGCGACCGGCTGGTGGTCGGCCTCAACAGCGACGCCTCGGTCAAAGGCTAAAGGGCGAGGGCCGCCCAATTCAGGACGAGCATGCCCGCGCCGAGGTGCTCGCCGCGCTCGAGGCGGTCGATCTGGTGGTGATCTTCGCGGAAGACACGCCGTTGAATCTGATTGAGCGCATCCGCCCGCAAGTGCTTGTGAAGGGCGGCGATTATCGCATGGAGCAGGTGGTCGGCCGCGAACTGGTCGAGGCGCAGGGCGGCGAAGTCATTCTGATCGACCTGATACCCGGCCATTCGACCACGTCGATGATCCGCCGTTCCGTGCCCGGGGCGCGCTTAAAGTTTCCAGCAAGTCCGGGCGGTTAGGATAGAGTTACCGCGCCATCCCGTGCCGGACCGACGAAACGGACGTCGATATGCCCGAGCCCATCATTCCGCTGATCATGTGCGGCGGAGCGGGAACCCGCCTCTGGCCGTCCTCGCGCGAGGGCCGGCCGAAGCAGTTCCTGCGCCTGCTCGGACCGTATTCGACCTTCCAGGACACCTTGCGGCGGGTGTCCGACCCGGCGATCTTCGGCCGCCCGGTCATCGTCACCAACCGGCAATACCGCTTCCTGATCGCCGAACAGCTCGACGAAATCGGCATCGAAGCCGATATCCTGCTTGAGCCGATGCGCCGGGATTCCGGCCCGGCGATCGTCGCCGGTGCCGCCTTTGCGGTGAGCCGTGGCGGCGATCCGGTGATCGTGGCGCTCGCCTCCGACCACGTGGTCACCGACCCGGACGGCTTCGTCGCCGCCTGCCGCACCGCGCAGGGCGCGGCCGAGGCCGGGCTGATCGTGACCTTCGGCGTGCGGCCCGACCGCCCGGCGCCGGAATACGGCTACATCCGCCCCGGCGAGCCCTGTGACGGCGAGGTGCGCGCGGTCGCCGAATTCGTCGAGAAGCCCGATGAGGCCACCGCCCGGCGCTATATCGAACAAGGCTATCTGTGGAATTCCGGCAACTTCCTGTTCCGCGCCTCGACCTTGCTGGAGGAATACCGCAACGTTCGCGCCGCAGAGCGCCGCCGCGATCGCCGAAGCTGTTGATAGCGCCGGCAGCGATCTCGGCTTCATTACGCTTGCGCCGGAGGCGTTCGCGCGGGCCGAGGCCAATTCCATCGATTACGCGGTGATGGAAAAGACCGCGCGCGCCGCCGTGCTGCCGGTCGCGTTCGGCTGGTCCGATGTCGGCTCCTGGCATCAGGTCTGGTCGCTGGCGGACAAGGATGCGAGCCGACAATGCCGGTCCCGCGACCGCGGTGTTTCACGAATCGCGCGGTTCGTTCGTCGTCTCCGACAAGGCGCTGGTGGCGCTGCTCGGTGTCGACAACCTCGTGGTGGTGGCGGACGAGGACGCCGTTCTGGTCGCCCGCCGCGACCAGGCCAACGGCATGAAGCATCTGGTGGAGCGCCTCAAGCAGGTCGCGCCCAAGGTCACCGAGGAGCATCTGCGGGTGCATCGGCCCTGGGGCAGCTATCATGGGCTGGGCGCCGGCGACCGCTATCAGGTCAAGCGAATCATCGTGAAGCCGGGCGGGCGATTGTCATTGCAGCTTCATCATCACCGTGCCGAGCATTGGGTGGTGGTGCGCGGCACCGCGCGGGTCACCATTGGCGATGACGTGCGCATGCTGCACGAAAACGAATTCGATCTACATCCCGATCGGCGTGCGCCACCGGCTGGAAAACCCCGGCAAGATCGAGCTGGAACTGATCGAGGTCCAGAGCGGGTCATATCTCGGCGAGGACGATATCGTCCGCTACGAGGACGATTACCGGCGGGATTAGCGCGGAGTCGCGAATAGGGCGACCGCAATTGCAGCCCGCAGCCGGATCATTTCGCGTGGCCTCGAAATTGCCGTGATCCACGCCCAGGTCCCGTTGTAACTCTCTGAATCAAAACGTGTTCGGTGGATTTCCCCGGATGCCGTCGCCAGCCGCGCCGGGCCATGCTAGGTGAAAATCCGGGATTTGGGACCAACGGTAGGGACGAGGGGCAGCCACGTGAGCATGGTTGAGACCGCGGATACGGGCGCGGAGCGTCCGCTGCGTGTTGGGGTGATCGGCGCCGGCGTGATGGGTTCAGAATCACGCCCGGGTCTATTCGCATCTGCCCCACGTCGAACTGATCGGCATCGCCGATCCGGATAGCGCCCACAGCGACGTCATTGCCAGTATGCTTGGCTGCACCGTCGTTCCCGACGCTGAGACCTTGCTCGACATGGGCGTCGATGCGGTCTCGATCGCGGCGCCCACCCATCTGCATCACGACGATCGCCATTCAATGCATTAAGCGCGGCGTCCACGTGCTGGTGGAAAAGCCGATCGCGTCCAGCGTGGAGGAGGGCCGCAGCATCATCGCCGCCGCCCGTCATGCCGGCGTGGTGCTGATGGTCGGCCATGTCGAGCGCTTCAATCCGGCGGTTGAAGTCGCTCAAGAGCGCCATTCAGGGCGAGGACATTCTCTCGATCGCGATCACCCGCGTCGGCCCGTTCCCGCCGCGCATGTCGAATGTCGGCGTCGTCATCGACCTCGCCGTGCATGACATCGACCTGATCTGCTGGTTCACCGATTCCAACATCGTCGAGGTGCAGCCGCAATTGTCGAACGCGGTGGCCGAGCGCGAGGACATCGCGCTGCTGCAATTCCGCACCGCCTCCGGTGTGCTCGCCCACATCAACACCAACTGGCTGACGCCCTTCAAGGCGCGCAACGTCACCATCGCCACCCGGCGCAAATACGTCATGGGCGATCTGCTGACCCGCCAGGTGACGGAATGCTTCGGCTTCCAGCCGGACGGGTCCTATTCGATGCGGCATCTTTCGGTCGGTCACTCCGAGCCGCTGCGTTCCGAACTGCTCGCCTTCGTGACGGCGGTCCGCAAGGGCCTGCCGCCGGCGGTCTCGGGCGAGGAAGGCGTCGCCAGTCTGGAAGTCGCCATCCGCTGTCTGGAAGACCGCGCGCAGACCGCACCGCTGCGCAAGGGGCCGTTCCGCGTCGCCGGCTGATCAAGACGCTTCCTTGTTTCCTCGAATTGGTTGGACAATGAACCAGCCACTCGCCTCGATCCCGCGCCGATCCCGTTCATCGACATCGCCGCGCAGCGCCGCCGGCTCGGTCCCGCAGTCGACGCGGCGGTCGCGCGCGTGCTCGATCACTGCCAGTTCGTCATGGGCCCGGAAGTGCGGCAGTTCGAAGCCGACCTTGCGGCGTTCGCCGGGACCCGCCATGCGGTGAGTTGCGCCAGCGGCACCGACGCGTTGCTGCTGGTGTTGATGGCGAAGGGTGTCGGCCCCGGCGATGCCGTGTTTTGTCCGTCCTTCACCTTCTGCGCCACCGCCGAAGTCGTGGCGCTGCTCGGCGCGACGCCGGTCTTCGTCGATGTCGACGCCGAGACCTTCAATATCGACATGGCCAGCCTCGCGCGCGCCATCACGACGGCCGAACGCAATGGGCTCAAGCCGCGCGGCATCATCCCGGTCGACCTGTTCGGACTGCCGGCCGATCACGGCTCCATCGCCGTCCATCGCGGAAGCGGAAAACCTGTTCGTGCTCGACGATGCGGCGCAGTCGTTTGGCGCGACCTATCACGGCACCCGGCTCGGCACCCTTCGGCGACGCCTGCGCCACCAGCTTCTTTCCGGCGAAACCGCTCGGCTGTTACGGCGACGGCGGCGCGGTGATGACCGACGACGATGCGCTCGCCGATCTCGTCCGCAGCCTGCGGCTGCACGGCCAAGGCAAGGACCGCTACGACAACGCCCGTATCGGCATCACCGGACGGCTCGACACCGTCCAGGCCGCGGTGCTGATCGAGAAGCTGAAGATCTTCCCCGAGGAGATCGAAGCGCGCGATCGCATCGCACAGCGCTACAATGACGGTCTTTCCGATGTGGCGGCCGTGCCGCAAGTGCCGAAAGGTTTCACGTCGGTCTGGGCGCAATACACCATTCGGCTGGCGCCGGGTGTCCGCGATCAACTCGCCGCGTCACTGAAGGCTGAAGGCATTCCGACCGCGGTCTATTATCCCAAGCCGGTGCACCGCCAGACCGCCTATCAGCATTTCCCGGTCGCCGACGGCGGATTGCCGGTCAGTGAGCGTCTTGCCGAAGAGGTGATCGCGCTGCCGATGCATCCCTATCTCGATGCGCCGACGCAGGATCGCGTCATCGATGCCGTGCGGCGCGCGCTCGGCTAAAGCCGGTCGGTGAGGCGACCCGCATGTCGCTCCGCTCGTGCGGACGACTTGCTTCGGCATATGAAATTTTCCGCGAGCCTACTTCTTCCCGAACGCCTTTTCCCAGTCCGGCAGTCCGTCGGCGTGATGAGAGATCATCTTCCACGCGCCGTTCTCCTTGCGGAAAACGCTGGTTTCGCGGACCACCGAATTGACCGTCTTGCCGTCCGGCATGCGGACATCGCCCGTGGTGTAATGCTGGGCCGCCGCCATGTTTCCCGACACCACGACATGGATATTGCGGCCGGATAGCTTGCCTCCGGAGCTCTTCTTGGCCTGCGCCGTCCAGTCGGCATAGGTTGCCTTCCAGCCGATCCGGTAGGTGCCTTCCGCGCCCATATAGGTCACGTCGTCGGCATGGGAATAAAGTTCGGCGAATGGTTTGGGATCGCCATTGAGCATGGCGTTGAGGACGACGAACCACTGATCGACGGCCTGCCGGACCGCGCGCTCGTCGCCGGCCGGCTGCGCGAGAACGTTTTGACTGGATGTGGGCATCTGGATCACCATCGCCATGAGAGCGAACAGGAAGATGACGGATCGCCTGGACATTGTGTCGTATCCCGAATGGTCATCAGCGCATGGCGCGTTGATATTGCAGCCGCGCGATCCGGCCTTGCATTGCAAACACCGTCGGGATCACGCCGGGCCGGTTCTTTCGGTCACGTGATCCCCGCACAATTCGGGTATGGTACATTGACAAAGGTTTCGTCGAGGATTCGCTTCATGAAGAATATTGCTCAATCGATGTTAACGTCATTTTTCTTAGCAGGCGCCGTTCTGGCAGGCCCGCCCGCCATGGCGCAGGAACAGACCTTGACGTTCCAGGTCGTCGCTCACACCACCGAGACCCACGATATGTTTGTTCCGGGACAACCGGAGCATCAGGTCGGTATCGCGGCGTTTCGCGGCCTGGCGATCTTTCCCGACGGCCAGATTGCCAACCATTGGTATTCCGGCTCATTCGATTTCATCAAGGGATCTGGCGAGATACGCGGCTATGCGCTGTGGGTGTTCAAGGACGGTGCCAAGATCAGCGCCGCCTATAGCGGCACGGCCAAGGCGGTGGCCGGCGGCGGCATTACCTTCACGGCCCAGTACACCAACGTGACCGGCGCGGGCCGCTTTGCCAATTTGCGCGGCGAGGGGACGTTTGCCGGACAGCGCGTCGACTACTTCAAGCAGGGCGGCGACACCTATTTCACCGGGACGTTGCGGCTCGCCCCAGAGAAGAAATAGCCTCGCGCGGCGCGATCGTTCCACGCGCCCGGACCAGCCTCAGTTCACTCCCGCAGTAAGCGCCAAGAACCGGCCATGTTCACTGGCCGGCGTCCGGGTCCCGGCGTCCGCGGGGACCAACGGGACTGATCGTTCAGACGGTTGCGTGACCGTCGCGGCGCGTGATGCCGGCGAACTTCTGAACCACCACGCCATCCGCCGTGATAGGCTCGCATCCTTGCCCAGGCCCAGCAACGAGCCGATAAACCATCCATGATCGGACGCATTTTTACCGTCGGCGGTTTCACGCTGCTCTCGCGCATCACCGGCTTTGCGCGCGACATCATGCTGGCCGCGTTCCTCGGCGCCGGGCCGATCGCCGATGCCTTCTTCGTGGCGTTGCGGCTGCCCAATCATTTCCGCGCGATCTTTGCCGAGGGTGCCTTCAACGCGGCCTTCGTGCCGGCCTACGCCCGCATCCGCACCCAGGCCGGGGCGGATCCGGCCAAGCTGTTCGCCGACCGCGTGTTCACCTTGCTGTTCGCCAGCCAGGTGATCCTGCTTGCCGTCGCGTTGCTCTTTACGCCGGCGGTGATCCGGGTGCTCGCCCCCGGCTTCGCCGATGAACCGCAACGCTTCACGCTCGCGGTCGAGCTGACCCGCATCACCTTTCCCTATCTGCTGCTGGTGACCATGGTCACGCTCTATGGCGGCATCCTCAATGCGTTGCAGCGCTTTGCCGCGCCGGCGGCTGCACCGATCCTGCTCAACCTGTCGATGATGACGGCGCTTGCGCTCGCAGCTTTTTTTCCGACCGCCGGCCATGCCGCCGCCTGGGGCGTGCTGATCGCCGGTGTCCTGGAAGTATTGCTGGTCGGCGGCGACGCGTTGCGCAACGGCGTGCTCGCGACCTTCCGCCGCCCGGTGTGGGATGAGGACATCAAGCGCTTCTTCAAGGCGCTCGGGCCGGCGGTGGTCGGCTCGGCCGGGGTCCAGATGGCGTTGTTTGCCGATACCATCATCGCGAGCTTCCTGTCGGCCGGCGCGATTTCGGCGTTGTATTACGCCGACCGCCTCAACCAATTGCCGATCGGGGTCATCGGCATCGCCGCCGGCATCGTCATTCTGCCGGAAATGGCCCAGCGCATCGCCAGCGGCGACGAAGCCGGCGCGCGTCACGCCCAGCGCCGCGCCATCGAATTGACCCTGCTGCTGTCGATCCCGTGTTTTGTCGCGTTCCTGCTGATCCCCGATCTGATCATGCGCGCATTGTTCGCGCGCGGCGCCTTCACCAATGCCAATGCGGCGGAAGCCGGCCGCACGCTTGCGGCCTATGCGCTCGGCTTGTTTCCGTTCGTTCTGATCCGCACCGTGATCGCGACATTCCTGGCGCGCGGCGATACCACGACGCCGGTCAAGGCGGCGCTGACGGCGGCGGCCGTCAATATTGTCTTCAAGATTCTCTTAATGGGGCCGCTGGCGCAGGTCGGTCTGGCGCTTGCGACCTCGATCGGTGCCTGGATCAATCTTGTGCTGGTCGCCTGGTTCGCCGCGCGGGCCGGCCACATGCCGTTCGACTCCGGGCTCAGGCAATCGCTCGGCAAGTTCGTACTGGCCGCGCTGGCGCTGGCGATCGTGCTGTGGCTCGCGCTTGGGCCGGCACAGGCTCTCGTCGCCCTGTTGCCCGCCCTGCACGACGAAGCCCGCCTCCTGCTGTTGGCGGTTATCGGCGCGCTGGTCTACGGAACGGTCATTCTGCTGCTGTTCGGCCGGGCCTGGTTCGGCGCTTTCGGCCGCCCCGCCAGGACGGCGGCTCCGCCATCGTCACCAATCGACCACGATTGACGACAATTCAAACGCGCCCCGCAAGGCCGGGCTGCGCCCAGCGCCGGTGGACTTCGCGTCCGTTCCCCGATATGGGATGCCGGTCGGGGAGGAACGGCGTCGGGGGCGATCACGTCCGCGTGCAACATATGCCGAAGTGCGCGCGGGCTCTTTATATAGGACGTTTGCGCCGGTCCTCGTAATCAATGCCGACGGATGGATAATGCCCCCGCCTAAGTTTTTGCGTTCGATCGCATGGCTCTCCGCATTCGTGCTGCTGCTGGCTGCCTGCAGCGAGGCGCCGAAGAAGGCTGCCGCGCCGCCGCCGCCGCCGCAGGTGACGGTTGTGAAGCCGGTCATGCGCACCGTCGTCGATCATGACGAATATGTCGGCCGCTTCGTCGCGGTCGCCTCGGTCGAAATCCGTGCGCGGGTGTCGGGTTATCTGGACAAGGTCCATTTCACCGACGGCCAGATCGTCAAGGAAGGCGATCTCCTGTTCACCATCGACCGCCGGCCATTCCAGCACGCGCTCGAACAGGCGCGCGGCGAACTGGAACGCGCGCGCGCGGTGCTGGCCTTTGCCAAGGGCGACCTGGATCGCGCCGCCACCTTGGTGCGCGACAAGACCATCTCGCAGCAGGTCTACGACCAGCGCAAGCAGGCCCAGCGCATCGCCGAGGCCTCGATCACCACCAACGAGGCCATGGTGCGTCAGGCCGAACTCAATCTCGAATTCACCGAATTGCGCGCACCGATTACCGGACGCATCGGCGACCGGCGGGTCTCGACCGGCAATCTCGTTACCGGCGGGACGACCGGCAATACCACGCTGCTTGCCACGATTGTTTCGATCGACCCGATCCGTTTCGAATTCACCTTCGACGAGCAGTCGTTCCTGCGCTTCGAGCGGCTTGCCCGGAAGGGTCCGGATGGCGCCAGCCGTAACATCGGCGCGCCGGTTGATCTGAAACTGATCAACGAGAAGGAATTCTCCCGCAAGGGTCAGATGGACTTCCTGAACAATGTGATCGATCCGTCGACCGGGACGATCCGCGGCCGGGCACAGTTTTCAAATCCGGACGGCACGTTAATTCCCGGCCTGTTTGCCCGCATCCGGGTTGCCGGCTCCGCGCCGTACGAGGCGCTGCTGATTCCGGACATCGCGGTCGGCTCCGAGCAGGTTCGCAAATATGTCATGACGGTCGGACCGGACAATGTCGCCAAGCAGACCTTCGTCACGCTCGGTGCGCTTTCCGACGGCCTGCGGATCGTCAAGAGCGGGCTCAAGCCCGGCGATCGCATCATCACCGAAGGACTGATGCGCGCACGGCCCGGCATGAAGGTGGTCCCGCAGGAGAAGGGGGCCAAGCCGGAAAAGCCGTCCGCCGCCGCCGCGGTGCCGGCGAAAACCAAGACCGAATAGCAAAACCGAACAACACGACCGCACGAATGGTCACGCGAGCCGCCTGATGCGTCTGACGCACTTTTTCATCGACCGGCCGATCTTCGCCTCCGTGGTGTCGATCGTGTTCATCATTCTGGGCGGCGTCGCGTTCGTGAACCTGCCGATCGCGCAATATCCGGAGATCGCGCCGCCGATTATCTCGGTGTCGGGACAATATCCCGGCGCCAATGCCTCGATCGTGGCCGCCACCGTGGTGGCGCCGATCGAGGAGCAGATCAACGGCGTCGAGAACATGCTCTACATGTCCTCGAACTCCACCGCTGATGGCCGATTCTCGATCTCAATCACGTTCGAGATCGGCACCAATCTCGACATCGCCCAGGTCCAGGTGCAGAACAGGGTCGCGATCGCGCAGCCGCGCCTGCCGGTCGATGTGCGCCAGATCGGCGTCACGGTCGACAAGCGCTCGCCCGACCTGATGATGGTCGTGCACCTTTATTCGCCCGACAAGTCGCGCGACCCGCTGTTTCTCTCCAACTACGCCTCGCTCGAAATCAAGGACGTGCTGACCCGCATCGACGGAGTCGGCTCGATCACCATCTTCGGCAGCCGCGACTATGCGATGCGGATCTGGCTCGATCCCGACCGGCTGCAATCGCTCAACCTGACGCCGGCCGACGTCGTGCAGGCGCTGCAACGGCAGAACGTGCAGGTCGCCTCCGGCGTGCTCAACCAGCCGCCGGTGGAAAAGCAACGCGCTTTTCAGATCGCGGTGCAGACGCTTGGCCGCCTGGATTCCACCGAGGAATTCTCCAACATCGTCGTGAAACAAAGCGGCGACGCGGTGGTGCGATTGAAGGACGTCGCGCGGATCCAGATCGCCGCGCAGGACTATTCGTCCAATTCCTACCTCGACAAGGACCCCGCTGTGGCGCTCGCGGTGTTCCAGCGCCCGGGCTCCAATGCGTTGGCGACCGCCGATCACATTATCGAGACCATGAACCGCCTTGCGAAGAACTTTCCGCCCGGCGTCAAGCACACCATCATCTATAATCCGACGGAATTCATCCGCCAGTCGGTCGACGCGGTGCAGGATACCATCCTTGAGGCCATCGTCCTGGTGGTGCTGGTGGTCATCCTGTTCCTGCAGACTTGGCGCGCCGCCATCATTCCGCTGGTTGCGATCCCGATTTCGCTGATCGGCACCTGTTTCGTGATGGCGATGTTCGGATTCACCATCAACAATCTCACTTTGTTTGGACTGGTGCTGGCGGTCGGCATCGTGGTCGACGACGCCATCGTGGTGGTCGAGAACGTCGAGCGCAACATCGAGAACGGGTTGTCGCCGCGCGAAGCCGCCCACAAAAGCATGGACGAGGTGGGTGCCGCGCTGGTCGCGATCGCGCTGGTGCTCTCCGCCGTGTTCATTCCCTCGGCCTTCATCACCGGGATCTCGGGCCAGTTCTATCGCCAGTTCGCGCTCACCATCGCGGGGGCGACAATCATCTCGCTGATCGTCTCGCTCACCTTGTCGCCGGCGCTGTGCGCGCTGCTGCTGCGTCCGCGCCATGACCGCACGGTGCCGCTCTGGGCCCGGCCGGCCCATGCCGTGTTCCGCGGTTTCAACTGGGGCTTTACCAGGTTGACCAACGGCTATGGCTGGCTGGTCGGTCACGTGGTGCGCATGGCCGTGATCATGCTGGTGCTCTATGTCGGTGTCATCGCCTACGGCCTCAACGAATTCCGCAAGGCGCCGCAGGGTTTCATTCCGCAGGTTGATCGCGGCTATCTGATCATCGCCGCGCAATTGCCGCCGGGTTCTGCGCTCGCGCGCACCGACGCGGTCATGCAGCGCGCGGTCGACCTTGCGTTATCGACGCCCGGCGTCGCCCATGCCGTCAACATCGTCGGCTTCTCCGGTGCGACCTTTACCAATGCGCCCAATTCCGGCGCGATCTTCGCGGTGCTCGAACCCTTCTCCGAGCGGGCCAAGGATCCGAAGAAATCGGTCGCCGCCATTCAGGGCGCGCTGTTCGGCAAGTTGGCCTCGTTGCGCGAGGCCTTCATCGTTGTCATTCAGCCGCCCTCGGTTTCCGGCATCGGCACCGGCAGCGGCTTCCGCATGATGGTGCAGGACCGCGCCGGCCGCGGGCCGCAGGCGCTACAGGGCGCGGTGCTGGCGATGATGGGCGCGGCACGCCAGACGACCGGCGTCGCCAATGTGTTCTCGCTGTTCGAGACCGCGACGCCCCAGCTTTTTCTGGATATCGACCGTACCAAGGTGCAACTGCTCGGTCTCAGCATGAGCGACGTCTTCAGCGCGCTACAGACCTATATCGGCTCCAGCTACGTCAACGACTTCAACCTGTTCGGCCGCACCTTCCGCGTCACCGCGCAGGCCGAGGCCGGCGCACGGCTCGATCCCAATGACGTGCTGAAGATCCGCGTGCGCAACGACAAGGGCGAGACCGTACCACTCGGCTCCTTCACCACTTTGCGCGACATCGCGGGGCCATATCGCGTGCCGCGCTACAATCTCTATCCCGCCGCCGAACTCGACGGCGTGCCGGCGCCCGGATTCTCGCAAGGCCAGGCGATCCAGGCGATGGAGCAACTCGCCGCCCGGGTGCTCCCCAGCGGCTTCAGCTATGAATGGACGACGCTTGCCTTCGAGCAATTGCGCGCCGGCAACACCGCGATCTTCGCCTTTATTCTCGGCGTGGTGTTCGTGTTCCTGGTTCTGGCCGCACAGTTCGAAAGCCTGACCCTGCCGCTGGCCATCATCCTGATCGTGCCGATGTGTCTTGTGGCGGCGATCACCGGCATTCTGCTCGGCGGGAAGGACAACAACATCTTGACCCAGGTCGGCTACATCGTGCTGATCGGGCTCGCCGCCAAGAACGCGATCCTGATTGTCGAGTTTGCTAAGCAGCTTGAGGACCAAGGCCGCGATCGCCTTGCCGCCGCGGTCGAGGCCGCGCATCTGCGCTTCCGGCCGATCGTGATGACTTCGCTTGCCTTCATCTTCGGCGTCATGCCGCTGGTCTGGGCGATCGGGGCGGGCGCCGAATTGCGCCAGGCGCTCGGTCTGACCGTGTTCGCCGGCATGATCGGCGTGACCACCTTCGGCCTGATTTTCACGCCGGCCTTCTACGTGATCTGCCGCTGGATCGCGATCAAGGCCGGCGGCCGGCCCACTACAGCACCTCAGAGTCCCGCGCCGGCGGAATGATCGCCTTTGATCAATCCGCGACGTATCATTCGCCATGACATGATGACGGCCGGGACGGCGGCAGCGGAGATGACGTGACGGAAATCGCAGTCGGCAAACCGGCGGGCCTGTTCCGCTGGCACTATCTCTGGTACGTCGCCGTCGCGTTTGCGGTGATGACCGCCGCCATCGTTGCTGAGAATTTCTGGTTCTTGAATTTCGTGCACGTCTTTACCGGCCTGTTGTGGACCGGCATCGACCTGTTCATGGGCTTCGTGCTCGGCCCGGTGCTGCGCCAGACCGACATCGGCGTCCGCCGCGAGATCGCGGTGCGGCTGGTGCCGCGCACGCTGTTCATGATGCCGACGATTTCCATCATTACCGGCACCACCGGCTGGTTCCTCGCCGTCCAGCTTGGCTATCTGGCGCTGCCCTGGCCGCAATTTGCCTGGGTCGCCGCCGCGCTGGTGCTGATCACCTTGATGACCATCCAGGGCCTCACCATGCTGACGCCGATCAACGTGATGGTTTGCCTCGAATTGCAGAAGCCGCAACCGGACATGTCGTGGATTGCGCTGTGGATGCGGCGCTATTTCTTCATGGTCGCCACCCAGGGCACCATGCAGGTGCTGATCATCATCGTCATGACGCGATTCCGCGCCGGACTGTGACGGCGTGTGAGCATTCAAACAACAAAGACAAGAGCAGGTCTCTGATGAAATTCGGAATCGGGCAGGCCGTCCGGCGCAAGGAAGACGACGCGCTGTTGCGCGGACAGGGGCGTTATGTCGCCGACACCGTGCCGGCCGATACGCTGCATGGATTTGTGCTGCGGTCGCCGCACGCCCATGCGCGGTTTCAGGCCGTCGATGTGGCCGCGGCGCGCGCGCTTCCCGGCGTGCGTCTGGTGCTGACCGGCGCTGATACAGCCGATCTTGGAAATCTGCCCTGCCTGGGCGCGTTCCCCGGGATCAAGCTGGTCGTGCCGCCCCATCCGGTGCTGGCGCGCGACATTGTCCGCTATGTCGGCGATGCGGTTGCGTTCGTCGTTGCCGATACGCTCGATCAGGCCCGCGATGCCGCCGAGGCCATCGGCATTGAATGGGAACCGTTGGCGGCCGTCGTCGGCGGCGACATTGCGTTGCAGCCCGGCGCCGCGCGTGTTTGGCCCGACCATCCAAACAACATCGCTTTTAAATCCGGCTTCGGCGATCGCGCCGCAACCGAACAGGCGTTTGCGCGGGCTGCGCATATCGTCTCCCTGCAACTGCGCAATCAGCGTGTCGTCGCCAACTTCATCGACACCCGTGGCGTCGTCGCCGAGTACGACAAGCCGAGCGGCCGCCTGACCCTGACTTTGTCGAGCCAGGGCGCGCACGGCATCCACGATGTCCTGTGTGGGGACGTGCTGGGAATTCCGCCCGAGCAATTGCGGGTGGTGACGCCCGATGTCGGCGGCGCCTTCGGCACCAAATTTTTTGCCTATCGGGAATATGCCTTGGCGGCTGTCGCGGCGCGCACATTGAACCGCGCCGTGAGTTGGATCGGTGAGCGTAGCGAGCATTTTCTCTCCGATACGCATGGTCGCGACAACATCACGACGGCGAGGCTGGCACTCGATGACAACGGCCGTTTCCTGGCGCTGGAGGTCGATTTCATCGCCGACATGGGCGCCTACCTGTCGCAATTCGCGCCTTATATCCCTTATGTCGGCGCCGGCATGCTGCCTGGCGTCTATGATTTTCCGGTGTGTCACATCCGCTTTCGCGGCGCGTACACCAACACCGTGCCGGTCGATGCGTTTCGTGGCGCCGGTCGTCCCGAGGCGGCCTATGTTATCGAACGCCTGGTCGATACCGCCGCGCGCCAACTCGACATGGCGCCCGATACCTTGCGCCGGCGCAACTTCATCAAGCCGTCGGCGATGCCGTACCGCACCGTGACCGGCAAGATCTACGATTCCGGTGAATTCGCGCAGCACATGGCGCGCGCCCAGGATGTCGCCGACTGGAAGGGGTTTGGCGCGCGCCTCAGGACGGCAAAAAAGTCAGGCCGCCTGCGCGGTATCGGCCTTGCGACCTACATCGAGGCTTGCGGCAACAATGGTCCGGACACCGCAATTGTGCGGCTCGACAACGATGGCACCGTGACCGTTCTGGTCGGCTCGCAATCGGGCGGGCAGGGCCACGCCACCGCCTATGCCCAACTGATCGCCGATCATCTGTCTCTGCCCCCGGAGAAGGTACGGATGATCCAGGGCGACACCGATCTGATTGCGACCGGCACCGGCACTGGCGGCTCGTCGTCAATTCCGTGCGGCGGCGCCTCGGTCGCGGGCGCCGCGCGCAAGCTCGCCGATAATCTGAAGGAACTTGCCGCCGACGCGCTAGAGGCCGGTCCCGGTGATCTTGAAATCATCGACGGCGCGGTGCGCATTGCCGGCACCGATCGCGCGATTGGCTTTGCTGAACTGGCGGACCGCGCCGGCGCGCGGGCCGATCTCTTGACCGCGAGCGATGCCTTCACGCCGGAACAGCCGACATTTCCGAACGGCTCGCACATCGCCGAAATCGAAATCGATCGCGACACCGGCATGATTCATCTCGTCAACTATGTGGTGATCGACGATTTCGGCGTGACGCTCAATCCGCTGTTGCTCGCCGGCCAGGTTCATGGCGGTACTGTGCAGGGCATCGGCCAAGCCTTGATGGAGCATGCGATCTATGACCCGCAATCGGGGCAATTGCTCACCGCCAGCCTGATGGACTACGCGCTGCCGCGGGCGCGCGATATTCCCACCATCACATTCGAGACTCGCAATGTGCCATGCCGGACCAACCCGCTCGGCGTGAAGGGAGCCGGCGAGGCAGGATCGATCGGCTCCTGTCCGGCGGTCATGAACGCCGTCGCCGACGCGCTCTGGCGCGGCTGCGGCATCGATCATGTCGACATGCCGGCAACGCCGCAGCACATCTGGCGATTGATCCGGGACAGCGCGGCACAGCCCATCACGAAATCGTGATCTCTGCCGACGATCGCTGTTTATAGGAATATCAAAGTATCGTTGGTGTTTGCTGCTATGCGGAGTTGTCTCGGCGCGCCGGAAGGGCGGCGATCGGGATACCGGTGTCCAGGGTTTCAGCCCGACAATCCAGAGAGGGAGACTAAGATATGATTCGTACTGTGCTTGCCGTCGTGACTGTCGCGGTTTGCGTGACTTCTGCCTTGGCTCAGGACATCATTGCTGAGCGTCAAAAGCTGATGAAGCGAAGCGGCGCCCAGTCAAAATTGGGGGCAGCTATGGTCAGGGGCAAGGCTCCGTTCGATCTTGCAAAGGCACAGGCGATCTTCGTTGTCTATGCCGACAAGGCTTCGAAATTGCCCAATCTTTTTCCCCCGACATCCAAGACCGGCGGCGATACTCGTGCGGCTCCGGCGATCTGGGAAGATCCGAAGGGATTCAGCGCGGCCATCGCCAAGTTCGCCGCCGACGTCAAGGCTGCACAGGGTTCGGTCAAAGACGCCGACAGTTTCAAGGTTGCGTTTGTTGCGGTGAGCAAGAATTGCGGCGGCTGCCATGAGAAGTTCCGGCTGTCGAAGTAACGCCTTGCGCAACTGACTGTCTGCGTTCGTTCAGTCTGAATTCCTGACAAGGGGCGGTTGCAACGCGCGCCGCCCCTTTGGCTTTGCCGGCGGCGGTTCAGGATTCTAGACTTTGAACAGATCGGCGCTCCGTCGCGTCGGTTGATTCGTCCGAAATCGAAGGAGGCCCGAAATGTTGCGCAAGCTGGTGGTCCTGGCGGTCATTGCCCTGGTGATTGGGCTCGGCGCCTTCTGGTTCCTGACGATCCCGGCAACCGTTCCCGCCAGCGCGCTCGGGCCGCACAAGATCGACCTCGCCAACGGCGAGACGATGTTCAACATCGGCGGCTGCGCCTCCTGTCATGCGGTGCCCAAGCAGAAAGACCGCACCAAGCTCGGCGGCGGAGAAGCATTGAAGTCGCCGTTCGGCACCTTCTACGTCCCCAATATTTCGCCCGACAAGAAGGACGGCATCGGCGACTGGACCGAGGCGCAGTTCGTCACCGCCATGACCAAGGGCACCTCGCCGGAGGGCGAGCACTATTATCCGGCGTTTCCCTACGGCTCCTATCACGGCATGAAGCCGAAGGATCTGCGCGACCTGTTCGCCTATCTCAAGACTTTGCCGCCGGTCACCGGCACGGTGCGAGACCACGACCTGCCGTTTCCGTTCAACATCCGCCGCACGGTAGGCGGCTGGAAGCTGCTGTTCCTCGACAACAAGGCGATCACGCCCGACCCGAGCAAGTCGGAGGAGTGGAACCGCGGCATGTATCTGGTCAACGGTCCCGGCCATTGCGCCGAATGCCACTCGCCGCGCAATTTCCTGGGTGGCATCGTCGCCGGCCAGCGCTTTGCCGGCGGGCCCAATCCGGAAGGCGAGGGCTGGGTGCCCAATATCACGCAGAAGCATTTGAAGAGCTGGTCGGTCGACGACATCGCCTATTTCCTCGAGACCGGCGATCTGCCTGACGGCAATTCCGCCGGCGGCGACATGACCAAGGTGATCAAGAACACGTCAAAGCTCAGCGCGGCCGACCGCAAGGCGATGGCGGTCTATCTGAAGTCCCTGGCCCCGGTCGACGGCCCGCCGCGGCCGGCGAAGAAGGGCTGATCGGCTGTCCGATTCCGGGACGAGGCTGCTTGCCGTTGAGGCAGCTATTGGCCCATGCAGGGCCTCCGCAATTGTCCCTCTCCCGCGAGGGGAGAGGGGAAAGCGAATTGTCGATTGCCAAATCATCCCGGCATGATCGTGTCAGCGGTGACCATGCGCTGTGAGAGGTTCCCGCTGCGGGCCTAACGTGCTCAATAGCGCCTTCCGCCATCCGACCCGCCCATCACGCGCGCCTCCCGACACGCGCCCCTCACAGCGCCAATGAACATCCTTAAGGCCATCCTGCTCAAGCTAACCTCGGCGCTGTTTTTCGCCATGATGGCCGCGCTCGTGCGCTATCTCGGCACCCGCTATCCGGTGGGGCAGGTGGTGTTCTTCCGCTCGGCCTTTGCGATCGTGCCGGTGGTGGCGATGCTGGCGGTGCGCAACGAACTGATCTCGGCAGTGCGCACCGGCCGTCCGCTCGGCCATCTCGGCCGCGGCAGCATTGCCGTGTTTGCGATGTTTCTGAACTTCGCCGCCTTCGCGCGGCTGCCGCTGGTCGACGCCACCGCGATCTCGTTCGCAGCGCCGCTGATCACGGTCGCCTTCGCGGCGATCTTCCTGGGCGAACATGTGCGCATCTACCGCTGGAGTGCGGTGGTGGTCGGCTTTGTCGGCGTCATCGTGATGCTGTGGCCGTATCTCGACTACCGCCATTTCACCGGCGCCAATGCCGCCGGCGCGATCGGCTCGATCTGCGCGCTGGTCGCCGCGTTCGGCAATTCCGCCGCCGTGATTCAAACCCGGCGCCTGACCTCGACCGAGACCACCTCCGCGATCGTGTTCTATTTTTCGATCATCTGCGCGCTCGCCGGTCTCGCCACTTTGCCGTTCGGCTGGCGCACGCCGGACACGATCGAACTCGCCGCACTGATCGGGCTCGGCCTGTGCGGCGGCTTGGCCCACATCTTCCTCACCGAGAGCTATCGTTTCGCGCCCGCCTCGGTGATCGCGCCGTTCGACTACACCGCGATGGTCTGGGCCTTCGTGCTCGGCTTTGTAATGTTCGGCGAATTGCCGACCGTGTCGGTCTATATCGGTTCGGTGATTGTCGCCGGCGCGGGCATCTACGTGATCTGGCGCGAGCGGCAACTCGGCCTGCAGCGCCGCCGCGAAATCGAAGGCCCGCGCGTTGGAGTCTGAATTCGGAACCTGAAAATCAGGACGCCGCGCGCTTGCGCACCCGCCGCCAATGGATGCGAAAGTAGCAGCCCTGCGGGTCGGGCGGTGAGGTCAACGTAAGGTCGTCGCCGGCAAGCGTGATGCGCCGCCGCTGCGTATCGCCGACCCGGTTGGGATTGAGGGCGGCGAACAGCGTGTGGTGCACCTCCTCGCCGACGACCTGATATTCGCCGGCATAGGCGGTGACACCGGCGGCCGCCTGCGCGCGGGCCTCCGCGCTTGCGGCGTCGAGATCCATGCGCGCGATGGTCTCGCTGATCGGCTTGCGGCCGCGCGGCGTGTTGATCACGCACATGTAGCCCTCGGGGCTGTACATGATCTGGGAATCGCGCGCCACATCGGCCTTCACACCGCCGTCGGCCTGGATGATCTCACGGCCTTGTTCACGCCAGACGCCGACCAGATCTTCGTTTGTCATCGCAGCAACCCCGCGCATCGTTCGGTTGGTCGGCCGCGCTAAAATGCCTTGAACGTGATGATGGTTCGGGTGTCCTGGATGCCGGGAATGACCTGCACCTTCTCGTTGACGAAATGGCCGATATCGGTGCTGTCCTCGACATAGAACTTCACCAGGAGGTCGAAATCGCCGGCGGTCGAATAGACCTCGGACGCGATCTCGGCGTCGGCGAGCGCGTTGGCGACGTCATAGGACTTGCCGAGGTGGCACTTGATCTGGACGAAAAAGGGAACCATGCGGGTCTCCGTGCCGGCTGGAGCATGAACCGGAAAAGTCGCAGACTTCTCCGACAGGATCATGCGAAAAATCAAAATGTTAGGTCGTCACGGCGATTCCACGTGAGCGGAGTGTGATCTAAGCCGGCCATGGGGCGCAATCCAGCAAAAACACGCCGCGTTGACAAGCGCGGCGCGCCAATTCTCCGGCCGGTCCCGGCGCGGGGCTATTTCTGCGGCGTGAAGCCGGAGGCCTTCACCGCCGGGGCCCACGCGGCCATGTCCTCCTTGATGATGGCGCCAAGCTCGGCGGCCGTAGTGCCGGTCGGATGCAGGCCGAAGGCGTTCAGCTTGGTCTTGATCTCGGGCGAGTGGATGGCGTCGACCACGATGCTATTGTACCGCGCGATGATCTCAGGTGGCGTCTTGGCCGGGGCCAACATGCCGTACCAGCCGCTCGCGACCAGATTGTAGCCAGCCTCGGTGAAGGTCGGCACGTCGGGCAGGTATTCCGATCGTTGCTTGCCCGATGTCGCCAGAACGCGGATCTTGCCGGCCTTCGCCATCGGTACGATGTCGGACACGGTCGTGAAGATCATCGGCAGATGACCGGCGACCACGTCGGCGAGCGCCGCTGCCGAGCCGCGATAGGACACCGGGCGCAAATCGGTGCCGGTCGCCTGACCGAACCGGGCGCCGAGGAAATGCGGCAATGAACCGGCGGCCGGGATGCCGTAATTGGCCTTGTTCGGATTGGCCTTGGCCCAAGCCACCAGCTCCTTCACCGTCTTCGCTGGCAGCTTCTCGGTGACCGCCAGTCCGAACTCGAAGGTGCCGAGCTGTGCGACTGGCGTGAGCTCGGTTAGCGGATTGTATTTCAGGTTCTTGTAGACCAGCGGATAGATCGAGATCGGCGCGATCGGCACGATTAGCAAGGTGTTGCCGTCAGGCGCGGCGGTCGCAACCAATTCGGTCCCGATCCGCCCGGCTGCGCCGGTGCGGTCCTCAACGATCACGGGCCGCTTGAGGGCGATCCGCATTTTTTCCGCGATCAGGCGCGACAGCAAATCGCCTGAGGCCCCGGCGCTGAATGGAAAGACGATCTTGATCGGCTGCTCGCCGATCTGAGCTTGCGCGGGTGAGATCAGCGCGGCGGCGGCAACGGCGACCATCGCGGCGCCGGCGGCCAGAATTGCGCGGCGTTTCATGGGGTTCCTCCGTAAGTTTTTTGGTCGGCCAGCAGTGCTTTTTGCGCACCTGTCCCAACCCTTGCCAGAACGATACCAAGAACGCTGATGCATGGTCCAGCCCGGATGGTCTGAATAAAATAGTCGGCAGGTCAGGCCGAACGGAAAAAAGGGGCCTTCGCTGCTGCGAAGACCCCTCGGGACGTTGCAAGATAGCATCAGCAGCGCGGTTATTACTTGCTGCCGACTTCCTTGATCAGGTCCTTGTACTCGGTGATTTGCGCTTGGCGCTTTTTGTCGTAATCGGCGCCGTTCATATAGTCGACCTTTTCGCCGATGCTCTTGATGAAGGCATTGAATGATTTGTTCTTGACCAGTTCATCGAAAGCCTTGCGCAGCTTGGCCACGCGATCATCTGGCACGCCGGCCGGCACCATGAAGATGCGCTCCATGGTGAAGCCGACCTTCGGATGACCGAGCTCGGCCATGCTCTTGACGTCCTTGAAGTCGGGATCGTCCTTGAGCCGCTTGTCGCCGGCAATCGCGATCGCGATTACCTTGCCGGCCTTTTGGTGCGGCCGGGTCTGGGTGGCGAAGCCGAAATGCGCATCGTCCTCGCCGGCCAGCAGCGCGCGCAGGGTCGGCCCGCCGCCCTGATGCGGGATCAGATTGACCTTGATCCCGGTATCCTTGATGAATTGCATGGTCGGCATGAAGCCGACGCCCCAGACGCCGGAATGCCCGAAATTGATCTTGCCGGGATTTTTCTTGGCGTAGGCGATAAACTCGTCGAACGTCTTGTAGGGCGCGTCGGCGCGGATGACGAGCAGCGGTTCGGCCTGGTTGATGCGCGCGATCGACTTGAACGCCTTCGCCGGATCGAACTCAACCTTGCGGGTCTGCGGCGTCAGTTGGTCGAAGGCGTTGTGGGTGAAGATGATGGTGTAGCCGTCGGCAGGGCCGTTGGCGACCATCGTGGTGCCCTTCATGCCGGCGCCGCCCGGCACCAGCTTGACCACCATCGGCTGGCCGAGGATGTCGCTCAGGATGCTGGTGATGCCGCGGGCATGCAGGTCGTGACTGCCGCCGGCGCCGAGCGGGATGACCACCGTGATCGGCCGTTCCGGATATTCCGCGCGCGCGGCAAACGGCGCCAGCAAGCGCGGCTGCCAAAGCGACTGCTGCCTAGATATTTGGCAGAGTTCTCATTGTCGCTTCCTCCCATCGTTGTTTCATGTCTTCACTTCATATTCATGCAACGTCCATCAGGTATGCACGACCTGCGCGTTTCCGCCGGAACAGCCGGACGTAGATCATCCACAGCAATCCAGGCGATCGCGGCGAGCAGAAAGAATGAGGCGATCGGCCGCTGAATAAACAAGAAATCCAAAAAATTCCCACGAGCATAGAGGATGCTTTGGCTCAGCCGCAATTCGATCGGCTCGGGCCAGAATGAAGCCGATGATCAGCGGCGCCAGGTCGTAACCGCAGCTTCTTGAGGATATAGGCGCAGATGCCGGCGACCAACATGATCCCGAGATCGGATGCCGAGCCGGTCGACAACGTGCCGACGAAGGCGAGCGCGAGAATGACCGGAACCAGATAGGCCTTCGTCAACTGGATCGCCTTGGCGAACGGCTTAAGCAGCACATAGCCCAGGACCACGAAGAGCGATGTTGGCGAGCACCGCTGCGATCAGGATGGCGTAGAGCAGCGGCGCCCTGCTCATTGAAGATCTGCGGTCCCGGCCGCAGGCCGTGGGCAACGAAGGCGCCGAGCAGGATCGCGGTGATGTTGTCGCCGGGAATGCCGAGCGTGAGCAGCGGCACCAGGGTCGGTCCGTTGACGGCATTGTTGGCGGCTTCGGGGCCGGCGATGCCGTCGAGTTCGCCCTTGCCGAAGGTCTCCGGATGCTTGGAGGCGCGCTTTGCCGCGCTGTAGCCGACGAAGGCCGCCACCACCTGGCCGACGCCGGGCACCATGCCGATGCCGGTGCCGATCACGGTCGAGCGCAGGATGGTGCGGATCGAGTGCCTTGAATTCGTGCCAGCGCAGACGCTTCGCCGGTCTTGCTGGCATCGACGATGTTCGTTGATAAAGCTGCGTGCGCGCGATTTCCACCGCCTCCAGCATTTCCGGCAGCGCGAAAATGCCGATCACCAGCGGGATCAGCGGAATGCCGCCGACCAGGGCATCGAGCCCGAAGGTCATGCGCGCTTCGCCGTCGATCGACTCGGTGCCGACAAATCCCAAACCGACACCGATGCAGGCGGCGATCCCGCCCTTGATCCCGGATCCCCCGACACGCTGGCGATCAGGATCAGCGAAAAGACGATGATGGCGAAGACTTCCGGCGGACCGATCAGCAGGATGATGCGCGCGATCAGTCCGATCAGCAGCAGCGTCAGGATGTCCGAAATCGCGTCGCCGATGACCGAAGCATACAGCGCCATTTCCAGCGCCTTGCGGCCCTTGCCCTGGCGCGTCAGCGGCGGACCGTCGAAGGTCGTTGCGATCGAGGCGCCGGTGCCCGGGAATGCCGACCAGGATCGCCGGAATGCTGCCGCCGTAGATGCCGCCCTTGTAGACGCCGATCAGGAACGGGATTCCGAGCATCGGCTCGAGCTTGAACGAGATCGGCAGCAGCACCGCCATCGCCAGGATGGTGGTAAGCCCGGGCATGGCGCCGACGAACATGCCGACGATCAGGCCGATGGAGATGTAGAAATAGACGTCCCAGCGCAGCAGCAGATCGACGCTTTGGCCCAATGGTTTCGAGCATGCCGACCGGCCTATGGACATGAAGATATGGACGAGGAAGCGCAGCACCGCGTCCTCGATGTGGCCGATGCTCTCGATCGGCTGCGCGGCAGCGAGATCAGCAGCAGCCGCTCGAACACGAAGCGGATCAGGATAGGGAGACGATCACGCCGGGAATGAACGCGAGCGGATTGCGCAGGCCGAGATAGTAAGCCATCGCCGCCGTCATCAGCATGGTGGCCAGAACGTAGCCGAGCGTGTTCATGCCAGCGGCATAGGCCGCCGTGATCACGATCATGACGCCCGCGCGTTGCAGCCGGTCGCCTTCGTCCAGGGGGTCGGCGCCGGCGGATAGTTTGAGGCGGCGGACCGCTGGAACCAGCGAAATCAGCGCGACCAGCGCGAGCGCGGCGAATGCCAGTTGCGGCACCAGATAGCCGGGCAGGGTGGCGAAGTCGCGTTGCGTGTCGATTCCGCCGGAGGCGACCAGTTGCGGCATGGCGGCCGCGATTGCGCCCGCGCCGAGCGCCAGCAACGCGGCGACGGCAACGTCGAGCCGCGCCATCAGCGGGCTCAGCGGCGGCGCGATATCGCCGTCAAGCAACAGCGCGCCGCCAGCCGCGGAATCGTCCGCGTCGGCGCGCATCATCGAATTGCTTTGGCTGTCGTCGGCCAAGGCCCGCTATCCTCCCAGATCTTGCGTCGGCATGTGATGTCCGGGAGAACCGGGCGCCTGCCGATCTTGCTGGAATGGTAGCGGCTTTTTGTTTTCGTTGAAAGCGCGCCGCGCGACCAAATCAAGTACCGTCATCCGGTACAATATCCGATGTCCAGCGAACGGCCTTGTTGTTTGATCTCACACGCGCAAATGTTCGTGCGACGCGATCATGCCTTGAAGCCGTGCAAGGAATGCGATGCGTCCTTGACCGTGAAAAACACGACATCGGCGTCCGCCGTCGCGCCGCCGGAATGGATGGTATTTGATGGCACGTAGACCACCGAACCGGGCGTGGCTTCGATCTCCTGATCGCCGATCTTGGCCTTGAACGTGCCTTGGAGGATGTAGATCCATTGCTCGTTCGGATGCGAATGCGCTTCCGCACCGGTGCCGGCCTCCATGCGCATCAGCGCGACGATCATGCGGTCGCCTTCGACGCAGGTTCCTTCCGCGGTCGAATAGTCCGGGCCGCCGAGCATCTTGTCGCCCTTGGTCATTTCGAACAGATACTGGCCTGCGGCCGCCCGCACGGCGCCCGGTGTCCGCGCCTTCGCTTCCGTTGTCGTCATGATGAAATATCCTCCGATTGCAGCGTGTCCCGATCATGTTGGTTTGCCGCCGATCTGATGCCGGCGTGTCGGCTCTTTTGATGATACGCTAAATCTGCTGCGGTGGTAGCCGGGAAAAGCCGTCATCACAGGTTCAGGGCTGTCAGCGTCGCGCGATCCGGCAGGTCGACGACACGGTCTTGATGTCGAGGATTTCCGCATTGCCGGTCCCGCCGATCGCGTCCCGTTTGATGGTTGCAATTCCGTCTTCGCGCACGAACGGTGCGCGGACGGAACATGTGAGGCCGCGCGCACTTCGCGAGAAAGCGTAGATGACCTTGATGCCGCCGGCCTGAAAGGTTCGCAAGTTGGTCAGCACGCCATTCTCGAAAAACCAGACCGTGGTGCCATCGGCGAACGCCTGCGGCCGTCCGAGCGCGAAGGTGGCGGAATTGGTCTTGATGCCGGCGCTGTTCTCGCGCGTCAGCGTGCCCGTGATCGACTGGCCTGGCCCGACCGTGATCGTCCACGAGCCGCGCACCGGGCCGCGACGGTCAACGCCATTGTGGCGCGAGAGAATGATGAAGTTGCTCGCCGACTGGATCACGGCGCCTTGCAGTTCCGCCCATGTCACCGCCTGGGAATATGACGGCGTCGCCCAGACGCACATGGTGCCGGCCGCGAGGATGGCCGCGCGGCCACGCACACGCTTCGCGAACTTTCCATCAACGAAAATGCGGATCGACATGACTTTCGTCCTCCCGGTCCGTGATGTTCGCGACCGCCATCGGTGCAATTGGTGCACCGTTCATCGCGAGCGTCGCACTTCCTTGACACGGCCCGTCATTGCGCCCTCATTTCCGCTGCGGCGCGGTGTTCTCGGCTCGTTTGGTTTTGCTGATCTTGCATTCGGCGGACACTTCGCGGGCGCTGAGGATGGTCAGCCGGCCGACCGAAGCATCCAGAACGATGGCGCCGGTTCCGTTTTCGCGGAGGAACGATTGGCTGGCGGTGCAGGTGTAGCCATCGCCGGTTCGGGTGATCACGAAGCTTGCTCGGAAGGCCCCTGCGGGAAGGTCCGCAGAAATTCGAGCCTGCCGTCGGCGTATTTCCAAACCGCCTCGCCGGAGCCGCGGCTCTTGATGTTGCGCGCCGTATTGACCAGATAGCGGCCGCCGATCGGCTTGTCTTTCCGCTTTCCCCGGGCGGTATGCGCGGTCTGGACGGATTTGACCTCAAGCGCATCGCCGGCTTCGATGTCGATCGTCCAGTCGGTCTCCATCTTGATGGTGTACTTGCGGCCGTTTCTCTGGTTTGCCTGATTTCGCAACATGTGTGCTGTGATCGTCGAACTCGCGAGTTCGCTGAATGTGACGGCTTGGGTCGGCTGCTGCCCGTGTGCGGACGCGCCAAACGCGAACAGACACATGAAACCCAACGTGGTGCGGATGATCCCGGATCGCGTCATCGATTTATTGTCCCATCGAAAAATTCGCAATCTGTCAGCCGATTGACGGTGACGCGTTCGCGCGACCCCGGCCCGTGAAGCGCTTCCTTTCTGGTGCACGCCATGAAACGGCATGGCGCGGACGATCGCTCCCTGATCGAAAATACTGCGCCATTTCGCAAAGGCTGCCAAGGCCGCAGGCGGATCTGCGGGTGAGGGGCAGCGGCGCGACCTTCGCGACCAGGCGGAAATGTTCGGCTTATTTCGGCAGGGTGACTCGCGCCTGCAATCCGCCGGACACGCGATTGCTCAACGTCAAGGTGCCGCCGTGGCGTTCGATGAGGGATTGCGCGATGGCGAGGCCAAGGCCGACGCCCCCGGTGTCGCGGCTGCGCGAGCCTTCGACGCGATAGAACGGTTGGAGCACATGCGCGAGTTCGTCGGGCGAAATGCCTGGCCCGTCATCATCGATCGTGATCTCAATGGTCTTGCCGATTATCCTGTAGCGCCACGCGGGCGTGCGCGCCATATTTCACCGCGTTGTCGACCAGGTTGGTGATCGCGCGTTTGAGCGTCGACAATTGGCAATCGAACAGTATCGGTGCGGTCGTCGTCATCGTGACATCGTGGCCGGCATCGGCCATGTCGTCGACCACGCTTTGCACCAAGGCGGCCAGATCGGTCCTGCGGATCGGCTCGTTGGCCATCTCGTCGCGGGCATATTGCAGGGTGGCGCCGATCATCGCCTCCATGTCGGTCAAGGTCGCGAGCATCTTGTCCTTTTCCTCGCCGTCAGCGACGTTCTCGGTCCTGAGGCGCAGCAGGGTCAACGGCGTTCGAAGGTCGTGGGAGACCGCCGCCAACAGGCGGGTGCGGTTGTCGATGAATTGGCGCAGCCGTGTTTGCATGTCGTTGAAGGCGCGCGAGGCGCGCCGCGTCTCGATCGTGCCGGCTTCCGGAATCGGCGGTGCATTGACGTCGTTGCCGAGCCGCTGCGCGGCGTGCGCCAGCACCGCGAGGGGAGTTGTCACCCGCCGCGCCACCCAGATCGAAACGCCCAGCAGAACCGCCGCCATGATCAGCATGGAGATGATGAATTGGTGGGAGAAGATGTTCTCCGGTTGCGGCAGCGCGGTCGCGAACGACAGCCATTCGCCCGCTGACACCGGCATCACCACCTGCAGATCGACCAGCCCGGCGCATCTGGTCCCGCATCATCATCGGACCATGGCGCATGAAACGCGGGCCTTCGAAGAGTGGCGAGGTTGGATTCGATGCGACGACAATCGGGGTGCCGACGGGTGTCTGGCTGCAACTGCGCGACAAGATAGGCCCGCACCGCATCGGCGACCGGGCCGCGATCGTCAATGCCGCTAAGTTGCGGCGGTTCATGCGAGCACGACGACATGAAAATTCTGATCGCTCGATGCGGCGACGATACGATGGCGCCAGTCGTCCGGCGCATCTGCGACCAGCCGTGTCAGATTGACGATGCGTTGCGCGGTCGCGAGCCCGCCGACTTCGCGCACCGCCGCTTCGCGATCCTGCGCATAAATCCAAGCGCCGATGACATGCGAGACGACAGCCCGACCAGCAGGATGAGCAGCATCTGGCCGAACAGGCTTTGCGGCAGCAGCGGGCGAAAACGCGCGTCATTCGGCCGTGACCGACGGTGTCAGCAGTAGCCGCCGCCCCAGACCGTCTTGATGATCTTCGGATCGCCTGGATCAGCTCGATCTTTTTGCGAGGCGGCTGACTTGCGTGTCGATGCTGCGGTCGAATGCGTCTGCCGAACGGCCGCGCGCGAGGTCGAGCAGTTGCTCGCGGCTGAGCACGCGTTGCGGCCGTTCCACGAGGGCGAACAGGAGATCGTATTCGCCGGTGCTCAGCGCCAGCGTTACGCCATCGTCGCGGACCAGTTCGCGCGCGCCGGTATCGAGAATCCAGCAGTCGAAATGATAGCGCTTCGGCGGCGATGTGCGCTTTGCGCCACGCCGGAGGTCGCGTCGGCCGCGCCGCAGCACCGCTTTGATGCGGGCGATCAGTTCACGGCTGCCGAACGGCTTTGGCAGATAGTCGTCGGCGCCGAGCTCAAGGCCGACCACGCGATCGATCTCGTCACCTTTGGCTGTGAGCATGATGATTGGAATATCGGACTCCGCGCGCAGCCCTTGCACAGGGACAACCCATCTTCACCCGGCAGCATGAGATCGAGCAGGATGAGATCGACCCGGCTGTCGGCGAGCGCATTGCGCATGGCGCGGCCATCGGCCGCCGTGCTGACGCGGAAGCCGTCCTTGATCAGCGCGCGCGATACCAGTTCGCGCATCTCGCGGTGATCGTCGACAATAAGGATGTGCGCGGCCGACTGCATGGTTGAACTATAGTCCAATGCCACAAAGCACTTCCGCGCAACTTTGTAACCAAATGTCGCCGCGCCGCGCCTTGTCACACTTTGTCACAAATTTCGTCGACTGCTGAAAAACTTGGGTGACAGCCCGTCTCCATCCTCGCCTGCGATAAATGAACGTCATCGCTTTTGCGAGACGGTTTGGAGAAAATCATGAAACGCAAATCGCTCCTGATGGGTGTTGCATTGGTCGCCCTGGTGGCCGCCGGCGCCGCCGGCTTCGGCACCATGGTCAAGGCCCAGACGCCCGGTCCGGATACGACGACACCGGGGCAGGGCACCATGGGGCCGGGTTCCGGTCCGCATGGTCCCGGCATGACCGGGCAGGGTGCTGGCACGATGGGGCCCGGCCAGGGCAGAATGGGACCGGGCAATATGGGTCCGGGCAACACGGGTCCGGGCAACATGGGTCCCGGCCAAGGCAACATGACGCCCGGCCAGGGCTACGTGCGTCCCGGCAACATGCATCCGGGCGACATCGGTCCGGGTCAAGGCGCGATGGGGCCGCGCACCGGCCAGCACTATGGACCCGGCATGATGGGCAATGGTCACGGCTATGGCATGGGAGCCGGCTACGGCAGGCAACATGGTCCCGACTACGGCATGATGGGCCAGGGCAATGGCCACGGCTATGGCATGGGAGCCGGCTACGGCAGGCAACATGGTCCCGGCTACGGCATGATGGGCCAGGGCAATGGCCACGGCTATGGCATGGGAGCCGGCTACGGCAGGCAACATGGTCCCGGCTACGGCATGATGGGCCAGGGCAATGGTCACGGCTATGGCATGGGACCCGGCTACGGCAGGCAACATGGTCCCGGCTACGGCATGATGGGCCAGGGCAATGGTCACGGCTATGGCATGGGACCTGGTTACGGCCGGCAATTTGGTCCTGGTGAGGGCCGGTCCTATGGCCCCGGCATGATGGGACCCGGTTCCGGCCCCAGGGGATACGGCAGCGGCGAACGGACCAATGAAAATCTGTCGGTGGATGGCGTGCGAAACGAACTCGATCGCTGGATCGTTGCTCAAGCCAACCCCAACATCAAGGTTGGCGCGGTGACCGAGAAAGACACCAACACCATCGTCGCCGATGTTGTGACCAAGAAAGAGAACGCCCTGGTTCAACGGTTCGAAGTCGATCGCAACACCGGCGCCTACCGTCCGGGCGGGAGCTAAGCCATGTGGGGTTACGGACCGGATTGGGGCATGATGAATGGATGGAACTGGGGCTGGTATGGAGCGGGCCACATGTTTATTTGGCTGTTGATCATCGTTCTCGTCATCGCGGGCGTGGCGTGGTTCGCGCGTTCCGGTTCGCGCCGGGGTAACGTCCTGCCGCTCTCCGATCAACGCTCTCCCGCGCTCAACATGCTGGAGGAACGCTACGCGCGTGGCGAAATCGATCGCGAAGAATATTTGCAGAAGAAGCGCGATCTCGCCGGCTGAACGTTTCCCCATCTCGCAAACGCAGGTGGTACGGTCCGGGCTCGAGGCCTGGACCGTCCGCGCGTTCCCGTAAATCACTTCGCCCGCTGAAAACGGCTTGCTATCGTGCCGCCCAACAAGTGGTGATGGGGAGGTATCGATGAAAGCCATGGTGCTGGAGAAGCCGGGCTCCGCGTTCGAGCTGCGAGAGGTGCCTGATCCGGTGCCGGGACCGGGCGAGGCGGTGGCGAAGGTCTATACCTGCGGCGCCGGGCTGACGTTGCAGCACGTCAAGGCCGGCCGAAGCCCAGGCAAATTTCCGCTGATCATGGGCCACGAGATCACGGCTGAGATTTCCGCAGTCGGTCCCGGCGTCAGGGGCCTGAAGGAAGGCGACGGCGTCACCACCTATTTCTATCTGACCTGCGGCAAATGTCCGTACTGCCGCGACGACCGCGAAAGCCTGTGCGACAATTTCGGCGGTTATGTCGGCCGCCACGTCGACGGCGCCTATGCCGAATACATCAAGCTGCCGGCTGAGAATTTTCTGAAACTGCCCGCCGGGCTTGACTACAAGAGCATGCCCGGCGAGGTCGGCATCGTCACCGACGCCATCGCCACGCCCTACAAGGTCATCCGCCGTGCTCGCATCCGCGAAGGCGAGACGGTCGCGATCATGGGCGCGGGCGGCGGCCTCGGTAGCAACATGATCCGGGTGGCGAAATGGGCGAAGGCGCGCGTCATCGCCGTCGACCGCGGCACGGACAAGCTCGACCTCTGCAAACAACTCGGAGTTGATGAGGTGGTCGATGCGCTGGCCGGGCCCGTGCCGGAACAGATGCGCGCTGTCACCGGCGGACGCGGACCGGACGTGTCGATCGATTTCGTGTCCTCGCGCGCGACGGTAGAGGATTCTTTGGCCGGTGTCGCCAAGGGCGGCCGCGTCGTCATTCTCGGCGGCGGCGGCGATACCTTCTCCGGCCGCACCGGCGAATTTCTGTCACGCGAGTTGGAACTGATCGGCAGCCGCTATTGTACCCGTGCCGAGGTGATGGAGTCGCTCGATCTGGTCGCAAGCGGCGAAGTCAAACCTTATGTCGGCGAGACCTATACATTGGAACAGGCTGAAATGGTCCACGACCGCCTGGAGCAGGGCCTGGTGATGGGCCGCGCGGTGCTGGAGGTGGCGCGGTTTGGATAGTGAAGCCGGCAGTCGCCGTGATGGTACATCGTCATAGGCCGTTTCTCTGTCAAATACCGGTGGCAGTCTGCGCGATCAAACAAAAACCCGGCGGGTCTTGTCGATCTGATGTGGCGTGCCCCCGCGTCCGGCCGTCCGCTGATCAGCGCGGCTGATGTCCATGGCGCAGGCCGGAAACGACGGCGCAGAGCGCTTGGCTGTCATCGTCATCGGCCGCGCGCATCGACCCCGCGCGGTAAATCTGAGCGTGCACGAAGCTGATTTTTACGATCACCGAAAGTGTCCTGCCCGTCCGGCTCCAGCGCCGAGATGGTCTCGTGCGACAGCAGGTAGCCCAGTCTGCGGCCGCAACTGAGGCACTGGGAATTTTCGAACGACAGCGGAGCGCCGCAATGCTGGCAGGCGAAGATTTTCATGATCCCCAAACAACGGTGGAACCCCGAAGTTCCCGCGAGGCGGCCTTGTAATGCCGCAGGCCGCGACCGGCCGAAGTCCTTGGGCGCGGTACAATACATCCCCGTGTCGCTTTTGTGGGATACTGTTGATCCGGTGAAATTCCCGCCACCGAGCCTGCCTTGATGTCCTCCGGCCAACACGAATCCGCAACCATGACCCGCCTTGAGCCGTTCCTCGAGCGTACCCGCATTGCGTATTTTTCAATGGAGATTGCCCTGCGGCCCGAAATGCACACCTATAGTGGCGGCCTGGGAATTCTCGCCGGCGACATGGCGCGCTCCTGTTCCGATCTCGAACTCCCGGTGGTGTTTGTCAGCCTGGTTAGCCGCAACGGCTATGTCCATCAGACCATCGATGAGGCCGGCCGGCAGGTCGCCGGTCCTAATCCCTGGCGGCCGGAGGATTGGACCCAGCCGCTCAGCGCCATGGTCGCGGCGCGGATCGAGGATCGCGAAGTCTGGATCCGGCCTTGGCTGTATTTGCTGACCTGTCCGCTCGGCAACGCGATACCGGTGCTGCTGCTCGACACCGATCTGGAGCCGAACAGCCCCGCCGACCGCGCGATTACCGATCGCCTCTATGGCGGCGACGACCTCTATCGCCTCAAGCAGGAGGTCGTGCTGGGGATCGGTGGCATGCTGGTTCTCCAGGCGCTCGGATTCGAGATCGCCACCCATCACCTCAACGAGGGCCATGCCGCGCTGCTGACCCTTCACCTGCTGCGCCGCCACCGCCGGGCGCCGGAGGAACTGCGTCCCGGCGAACCGATCTACGATCGCATGCCCGTGCGTCAGCGCTGCGCGTTCACCACGCATACGCCGGTGGATGCGGCATTCGACAAATTCTCCTACCCGGACGTCACTCGCGTCCTGGGCGACTACATCGAGCTCGACGAGCTCAAGCGGCTGGCCGGCGCCGAGCGGCTGAACATGACTCAACTCGCCTTGAGCCTGAGCGGCTACGTCAACGGCGTGTCGCAACGCCATGCCGAAACCACCAACCGGATGTTTCACGGCTACCGCGTGCACGCCATCACCAATGGCGTGCACGCGCCGACCTGGACCCATGCCAGCTTCGCGCGCCTCTTCAACGACAACTTTCCCCACTGGGCCCACGAGCCGGAAGTCCTGGTGCGCGCCGACCAGATAAAAGACGACGCGATCTGGCATGCCCACATGGACGCCAAATGTGAATTGCTGGATCATGTGAAGACCCATTGCGGCAATGTGTTCCGCGAGGATATTCCGCTGATCGGCTTTGCCCGCCGGATGACGCCGTACAAGCGGCCGGACATCCTGTTTGCCGACCTGGAACGGCTCGCCGCCATTGCGCGGGCGCACCCATTCCAGGTCATTTTTGCCGGAATTGCCCATCCACGCGACGGCTGGGGCCAGGACTTGATCGCCGAACTTCACCGCGCGATCCGGCAGCTCGCCGGCACCGTTCCGATGGCCTATCTGCCGAACTACGACATGACAATTGCCGCCAAGCTGGTCTCGGGCGTGGACGTCTGGCTCAACACGCCGCTGCCGCCGCTGGAGGCTTCAGGAACGAGCGGCATGAAGGCGGCGCTCAACGGCGTTCTGAATCTTAGCATTCTGGATGGCTGGTGGGTGGAGGGACATATCGAGGGCGTGACCGGCTGGGCGATCGGCAATGGCGACCCCGGCGACCGCAGGGCCGATGCCGAGGACCTCTACCGCAAGCTCGATCAGATTGTTCTGCCGATGTATTCCGACGACCGCGCGCACTGGATCTGGATGATGAAGCAGGCGATCGGCAAGATCGGCTCATACTTCAACACGCAGCGCGTCATGCGTCGCTACGCCACCGAGGCCTATATTCGCTGAACGTTGCGATGTGTTTGTCGGGCGCCCGCCGCGCCCGGCCGGGATGGCGAACGATGGAGCCGGCTGGCCCCTCTATCCCTTGGCCTTGATTTTGGCCATCGCGTCGCCGGCCTTTTCGGCCGGATGATCGAGGCAATATTCGATGAATTCGCTGCTCTGCTGGTGAAGAACCTTGAGGTTGAACGTGGTGGCGCCCGCCTTGCCGAGCAGATAGCCGTGCAGAAAGGCCAGCGCGACATCGCGGTTGGGGCCGCTCTCGCGCATTAGGTCCTTGCAGGTGTATTGTCCAGTGGTGCGGTCCCCGGAATCCTGCGCCATGGCCGGGCCAAGCCCGGCAGCAAGACCGGCGGCAAGAATTGCGGAGGCGAGTATGGCGCGCTTGCGCGACGTTTTCATCGTTTGATCCCTCATCTGCATTCGCTGCGGCGCAATAGTCCAATGCACCGTGTGCCGTCGGACTGAAATGTAATGGCGCCGAAGGTCCCGGGCTGACTCTGCGGGGTGCTTAGATCGCCCCCCAGACTCTGGATCGGCTGAAAGTTGGGTTGCGGCGGCAACGACAGGTCGAGCTTGCCTTGGGTGGCGCAATAGGTGCCGTCGATGGCCGGGTTGCACGGCTTTTGCGCCATTCCGGGCATCGCGATCGCGGCCGCGAATACCACGGCGATGAACATCGTCAGGACAATACGCAATATGGGACGCTCCACTAGCCGCGGCGACCTTAGATTATTTTCATGCGCAGTGGAAACCCGGTCGCGATCCGAAAAAATGGCCTCCGGGCAACCTGCCGCCCCACTCATTTCCGGTCCGGCAGGTCCCAGAACGGCCGTCCGGCTTCGCGCTCCACGTCCGCCTGTGACAGGCCGATATCCTTGAGCATGGCAGCATCGACGTGTCGCAGCGCGCGGCGCTCACGATAGGTGCGGGCCGCCAGGCCAATCCAGACCGGCAGCGCCTGGAGGCGGCTGATCTGTTTACGGACATAGACACTGACGCGGCTGTGGACATGCGCCAGGGCGGCTCCGGCCGTGCGCCGGCTGCTGGTCTCGAAGTGAACCATGATGCGCTCAATTGACAGTCTCGATGTTGCGTCGACCGCCGCGACCCCGCCGGGGCCGGACGTGCCGCGATGTCGGCGCGAAAATGCGGGGAATCCCTGGATGATAACAGACACAGATTATTGAAATTGTTATGAGTACAGACTAAGAAAAGTGAGCTGTATCCAAGGCGCCTTGACGCGCCAGAGGCGGGGAATGCGATGCCGGTGAAACCAGCCGACGGGACCGACGAACCGCACCGCTATGAGGCGCTCGCCCGCTTTGTCGCCGATCTGGTCGACAACGGCACGCTTCGGCCCGGCATGCGCGCGCCGTCGCTGCGTGACCTCGCGGCCCGGCACAAGGCCGGCCTCTCCACCGCCATTCACGCCTATCAGGTGCTGGAGGACCGCGGCCTGATCGAGGCGCGGCCGAAGTCCGGCTTCTACATCGCGGCACCTCGGCGGTTCGCCGGCGAGACCCCCGCGATCTCGCAGCCGCCACGGCGGCCGTCCCGGGTGGTGATTTCCGGCAGCGTCCGCGAACTGCTCAAGCACGCCGGCAACAAGGACCTGGTGCCGCTGGGGTGCGCGATCCCGAATTCCAAGCTGCTGGCCGCCGGCCGGCTCGACCGGTTTCTGGCGCGCGCCGCGCGCCAGAAGGGCAGCGTCTTCAACGATTACATGGAACCGCGCGGATTGCCCGATCTGCGCATCGAGATCAGCCGGCGGGCGGCGCGCTGCGGCCAGGCGCTGCCGCCGGACGATATCGTCGTCACCAATGGCTGCACCGAGGCGCTGTCGTTGGCGTTGCGTGCGGTGGCAAAACCGGGCGACACGGTCGCCATCGAGTCCCCGACCTATTTCGGCGTGCTGCAGGTGTTCGAGGCCCTCGGTTTGAAGGCGCTCGAACTGCCGACCGATGCCACCAGCGGCATCGCACTTGATGCCCTCGCGACCGCGCTCAAGACCAAATCAGTACGGGCCTGTCTGTTCGCATCGAGCTTCAACAATCCACTTGGATTTGCGATGACCGACGGCAAGCGCCACGACATTCTCGATCTGCTCGACCGGCACGGCGTTCCGCTGATCGAGGACGACGTCTACGGCGACATCTACTTCGGCGCGCAGCGGCCGCGGCCCTTCATGGTGCTGCGGCCGGATGCGGATGTGATCTATTGCAGTTCGTTTTCCAAGACCATCGCGCCGGGCTATCGCCTCGGCTGGGTCGCATCCGCCAATCACACCGAAGCGATCCTGAAGGACAAGTTCGCGCTCACGATCAGTGGCCCGGCGCTGCCGCAGGTCGCGCTGGCGGACTTTCTCGCCTCCGGTGGCTACGACAGCCATCTGCGCCGCATCCGCCGGGTGTTCGCCGACAATATCGATCGCATGACCAGGGTGATCGACGATGCGTTTCCGGCCGGCACGCGGGTGACCTGTCCCGCCGGAGGTTTCGTGCTGTGGCTCGAACTGCCGCCGGGTTGCGACAGCCGCGTGCTGTTTCGTGACGCTCTCAAGCGTGGCATCACCATCGCGCCGGGCGATATTTTCACCGCGGCGCAGCGCTATGAAAATTGCATTCGCTTGAGTTGCGGCGATTTGTGGGGGCCGCGCATCGAGCAGGGCGTGCGGGTGCTCGGCGAACTGACCGCTCGGCAGGCCAAGAAATCTGAAAAATCCTGATTTGTAAAACATACAGACCTGTCCGATCAGATCATGCGTTGTGAAAATTCATGATCGGGACGAGGGCGTGAACCCATAAATTCAGACGGGTCGGCGGACGTCCGCTCAGGTGTGCGTTGGTCGTCATGCCAGCGTGAGCAATTACAACTTTGCCGCAACGCTCCAGGGATAAAGACTCTTGTCTCGCAAACCGTCACTCGGCTGCGAATGGTCCGACCAATGCAAAGCAGGAAAATGGACAGACAACCTACTCAAGCACCGTTCGAAATGCCTCAGAAACAAAATCGAACTAAAACGTGACAATATGGCCCATCAAGCATTCAGAAAGTCTCTATCATTCACGTCAATCCAAGCATTAACTCAGTCTTGCCGCCCTGCCCTCGGGAAGGGGGTGTGTAACTTGATGGATTGAACGACACGGCAACGGGAGGAACAATCGCCATGCACTTCTGTCTCACGGCACAGTACACATCACAAGCCATCAACACGATGATGGACGATCCCACGACCAACCGCTCCGAAGCGATCAAGAAACTGCTTGATGCCGCCGGCGGAAAATTGGTGTCGCTGTATAACTATCCTGCCGAAGGTCCTGGCGTGATGGTGATCTTCGATGTGCCTGACCCTGAGATGGGCGCGGCGATTACTGGCGTCGCAGTAGCGGGCGGCGCTCTCCAAAATGTAAAGCTTACGCGTCTGCTGAAACAGGATGAATTAAAGAGCGTTCAGCAAAAGGCGCGTCAACTTCGAGCCGCTTATAAAGCGCCCGGTAAATAGCGCATTGGCGGTAGCCGACTGGCTTGCCACCGACAACACTTGTTAAGAAGCCGATCGGCTTCAGCAGCCTGCTAAGTCGTCAAGTGCCGCGCACCGTGCTTGGCCTTCATTTTGGGATCTGTGTCTCGGCTGTCCTGAGATCGCGATAGGCGTGCGGCAGGACGCGCGCGAGAATCTGTGCCCATTCCCTCTGACCGCTTTCTTCAGCGATCAGGTCCTGTCGAATCTCGAGCAGGACATGGTGCAGGCCACGCCGCTCGCCGTGCACCGGAATGGTGTAGTCGGTCGCATCGCTCACGCTGTAAGGTTCATTGTCGCCGACCGCGAAACCTTCCTGTTGCAATAACGCCCGTACCTGCCGGGAAAAGCGCGGGTTGTGGTGGTAGAGAACAGCAGCCTGCCAAGGCCGCGCCATGGTCTTGAAGATTGGCGTGAAGCTGTGCATCGCAATCAGAACGACCGGCCGGCCGCTATGCCGCCTTTGATCGAGTTCGGCTGCGATCCGATCGTGGTAAGGCCGGAATATCTCCCGCGCACGCGTTGCCTTCTGGGCTTCGGTCAGGCCGACATTTCCCGGTATTGGCGTGAGTTCGCTGATATCCGGGATCGAGGTCTGCGAACCTGGCGGGCGGTTGCAATCGATGACGAGGCGGGAATAGTTCTGCGCTATCAGAGTGGCGTCGAGTGCATCCGCCAGGAGGCGGGAAACCGCCGCGATACCGATATCCCAGGCGATGTGGCGCTCGCATTCGGATTCCGGAACACCGAGCCGGCCGAGCGCACGCGGCATGGTATTGCCGGCGTGATCGGCGACGATCAGGAATGGCGATGCGCCGTTTTCGTTGTGGACCGTGACCGGCGAAGGTTCGTCGGCCTCCAGTAGGTTGTCCGACATATCCATCATCGACGTTTGGCCTTTTGATCTAAAGTCATTGGCAAAAAGATCGTGATTTTATATTTGGCGCGGAAAATGCATGCTATTGAGGCGCTATCAATATGGGACCGCAATGCCGATTCTGACCATCAGGCATGTGACGACGTACCACTATCATCGGCCGGTGGCATTCGGCGAGCACCGGATGATGCTGCGTCCTCGCGACGACAATGACCAGAAACTGATTGACTGTGGCCTGGATATCGCGCCCGTGCCGAGCCAACTTTCATGGTCGCGGGACATCTTCGGCAATCATGTCGCGACGGCCAATTTCGCAGCTAGAGCCTCGATCCTGCGCATGGACAGCAAAATACGCCTCGACCATGCCCCGGGGAACTTTTGCGCGGACGATATCGATGACGTGGCCCGCACCTATCCCTTTGCCTATCCGGTGCACGAGCGGTCCTGTCTTGAGCGTTACATTGAGGCCTATCCCACGCACCCCGACGTCGCGCGCTGGGCCGCCGGCTTTCTGCGCGAGGATGGATCGACCGGCACTGGCGATCTCATCGTCGGCATGACGCAAGCCATAAAGCGCACATTCAAGCATGTGGCCCGGCACGAGCAAGGCGTACAGGAGCCGCACCAGACCCTCACGATCAAGAGCGGAAGTTGCCGCGACGTCGCGATGCTGATGATTGCGGCGTTGCGCTCACTCGGAATCGCTGCGCGGTTCGTGTCCGGATATCTGCATCTTCCTGATGACGACGATTCTGGCCTCACCGGCGGCAACACCCATGCCTGGGTTCAGGCCTACCTTCCTGGTCCCGGCTGGGTCGATGCCGACCCATCGCGTGGACAGGTGGGAAATGAGAATCTCGTGAGGGTTGCGGTCGCGCGCGACCCGCGCGACGCGATACCACTACAGGGCATCTGGATGGGTGCCGCGTCGGACCATCTTGCCATGAAAGTTGCCGTCAAAGTCCGCGCGACCGCCGCATGATCGGTCGCGGCATGACGAATATATGGAACTTAATTGCTGTCTGATTCTTGTTAGGCGTTCGGCGGAACTCTTTCTGCATCGGCCCGATAAGGTTCTTAATGAAGATTCGTGCGGGCTATGAAATTTCCTATGAGTGTCCGCAGCCGACACCCATGATTCTCTTGTTGAGTGTTCATCCGTCCCGCATTGCCGACCTCATGAGCTGGGATCGCATGCAGTTCGTTCCGGACATTCCCGTCAATACGTATCACGACAGTTTCGGAAATTTCTGTCATGTGATCCAGGCGCCCGCGGGGCGGCTGACGATATCGACCGATTTCCTCGTCCATGATAGTGGCGAACTGGACGTGATCGCCCCGCAGGCGGAGCAGCATCCACTACAAGAGTTGCCGGTGGAGACCTTGCTCTATCTGCTCGGCAGCCGCTATTGCGAGACCGATCGCCTGTCCAATACGGCATGGTCGCTGTTCGGTCATCTGCCGAAAGGTTGGCCATTGGTGCAGGCCATCTGCGACTACGTCCACAATCACATTACGTTCGGTTATCAGCACGCCAGCCCGACCAAATCAGCCTGGGACGCCTATAACGAGGGCCGAGGGGTGTGCCGGGACTATGCGCACCTCGCCATTGCGTTTTGCCGCTGCATGAACATTCCAGCGCGCTACTGCACCGGCTACCTCGGCGACGTCGGAACCATGCCGCCTTATCCGCCGGGGGACTTCGCCGCCTGGTTCGAGGCCTATCTCGGCGGGCGCTGGTACACCTTCGATCCACGGAACAATGTGCGGCGCATCGGCCGCATCCTGATGGCGCGCGGGCGCGACGCCACCGATGTGGCGATCGTGACCTCGTTTGGTCCGTGCACGCTGGCTGGATTCAAGGTCATCACCGACGAGGTCGTTGCGGCTACTGCGATGAATTCGTGACGCTTCTACGCCGACGCTGCAGCCGGACATCAGACAGATATCAGAAGAATTTAAGAGGGCGCACTAGCCTGAACCGCCGCCGGCCTTCTGTGCCCGTTCGATCGCCTCAACGATCAAACGCTCCGCTTCGCGGTTGTCGCCCCAATGATGGATCTTGACCCATTTGCCCGGTTCCAGATCCTTGTAATGGGCAAAGAAGTGCTCGATCTGTTTGAGCGTGATCTCCGGCAGGTCGGTGTGGGTCAGCACTTTTTCATAGCGCAAGGTCAGCTTGGAACTCGGCACCGCGATCACCTTCTCGTCGCCGCCGCCGTCGTCCTCCATCACCAGCACGCCGATCGGCCGGCAATTGATCACCGCGCCGGGAAAGATCTCGCGCGTGTTGCACACCAGAACGTCGATCGGATCGCCATCGCTCGACAGCGTGTGGGGCACGAAGCCGTAGTTCCCGGGATAGCGCAGCGGCGTGTACAGGAACCGGTCGACAAACAGCGTGCCGGCCGCCTTGTCCATCTCGTATTTGATCGGCTCGCCGCCGACCGGAACTTCGACAATGACATTGATGTCTTTCGGCGGATCGCGTCCGATTGGAATGGCATCAATTCGCATCTGGTCACCGCAAAGCGTTGAGTTTGGCCCGTGGCCGCCAGCCTAGCCCGCCGGGACAGTAGCGAATAATTCGCCGCTGCGGCGAATTAGAACTGGCACTTGGGCGTGCAATCGTGCGACATGGTCGCCATACCGGTCTGGGGACAGAATCGGCCGGTCGGGACATGCTTTACACGCTGTTTGACGGCTCATAATAGGCACCAGGATGCCAATTTGCCCCGGGAATCGCCTATATTCAAACAAGTGCACTGGGGGTCGCCCTGACAAACCGGGAACTAGCTCCGGATACAGACCGCGCTGAGAGCCGTGGCCGGCGTCGCCAGCGAGAATGGCCGCCGGGTGCCCAGGCGCCCGTGCCGCAGTGCGGCCTAAGGTTGAAGGCGGACTCGCTTTTCGGATTTGTGCTCTGTCATGCGCTGGCGGCGCTGGCCTTCATTCCATGGTTCTTCAGCTGGACCGGCGTCGGGCTGCTGATTGCCGGAATGTACATTTTCGGTGTGCTGGGCATCAATGTCGGGTTCCACCGGCTGATCACCCACCGCGGATTTTCGTGTCCGCTCTGGCTCGAGCACATCTTCGCCATCCTAGGAACCTGCTGCCTGCAATTCTCGCCGGCCTATTGGGCCGCGATCCATCGCCGCCACCATCACTTCGCCGATGGCGAGCAGGACCCGCACTCACCGCTGAAGAGTTTCTTCTGGGGACATTTCGGCTGGCTGCTGGTGCGCGCCGAGGACATGAAGCCGGCGCCGATGACCGACCGCTACGCGCGCGACGTGCTGCGCGATCCGCTCTATGCGTGGCTTGAGCGGCGCAAGAACTGGATCACGCTGACGTTCCTGTCGTGGGTGGCGTTTTTTGTTGGCGGCTTTCTCGCTGACCTGGCGATGGGGGCGGCGACCGCGGACGCGGTCCAATTCGGCTTGAGCTGTTTTGTCTGGGGCGGCCCGCTGCGCACGGTCGTGGTCTGGCACACCACCTGGTCGGTGAATTCGGTGACCCATTTGTGGGGCTACCGCAACTACGAAACCCCCGACGACAGCCGCAACAACGTCATCATCGGCATCCTGGCCGGCGGCGAGGGCTGGCACAACAATCACCATGCCGACCCCACCTCGGCCCAGCACGGCCACAAATGGTGGGAGCTCGATCTGGCATGGCGGGTGATCCGCGTGCTGATGTTGCTCGGGCTTGCGACCAAGGTCGCGCTGCCGTCGCCGAACCTGGCGGACACCTTCAAGCCGCGCGAGCCGGCCCGTTCCAACGCCGCCTGATCCACGCAGAGTGAGGCGCCGCCGTCATTGACCCTTGCCGGGGGTTTGTCGGGCGGAAAATGCTTTGCCCGCACGGGGGCGGGATGTATTGCTCTAGCGCGCGATCCCGAAAGGCGGATACCGGTTTTCGGAAAGGATCATGCGCAAAACAATATGGTGGAGCGGCTTGACGATGTGCGGAAAAATCCGCCGGCGCCTGCCGCAAACATCCCGGTGCCAAAAAGATCACAAGAAAGGATACGCCCTTGGCTGACGCCCAGCTCTCTTCCGCCGGTCCGGTCGACCCCGCGCTCATCGACGATCTGGTCGTCGCCAACCGCATCCTGGCGCATTACGGCGTGCTCGACGCCTGGGGCCATGTCAGTATCCGCCATCCCGCCAATCCGGAGCGCTATCTGTTGTCGCGCGCCCGCGCGCCCGCGCTGGTGTCGGCCGAGGACATCATGGAGTTCGACCTCAACTCCAATCCGATCGACCAGCAGCGACCGCCGCATTTTCGTCGAGCGCTTCATCCATGGCCCAGCCTTCAAGGCGCGGCCGGACGTCAATGCGGTGGTGCACAGCCATTCACCGACGGTCATCCCGTTCACCATCACTGACGAACCGCTCAAAGCAGTCTCGCATATCGCCTCGTTTCTGGTGAAGCAGCCGCCGGTGTGGGAGATCCGCGACGTCGGCATCGTCAACGGTCTGTTGGTCGCCAACAACGAGCAGGGCGAGTCGCTGGCCAAAAAGCTCGCCGACAATCCCGTCGCACTGCTGCGCGGACACGGCAATCTCGTGGTCGCGCCGGACCTCAAGAAGGTGGTGCACCGCGCGCTCTATACCGAGGTCAACGCCCAGCAGCTCGTCACCGCGCTGTCGTTCAAGCGCCCGATCACCTACATCGCGCCGGACGAGGCGCAGGACCCCAAGCGTCTCGACGATGCCTGGGAGGTGTGGAAGGCCGAGGCGATGGCGGGGTAGGGCGCGACGCGCCGGCAGCGAGGCGACTGATGGCCATCACCAAGGACGACGTCATCGGCCTGATGAACCGCTTCCATCGCATCGTCATGATCGACAAGGGCGATGCGGCCGCCCAGGCCGCGTTCTTTCTGCATCCGGAGCCGCGCATATTTGTTCCGCATGGCGAAGACATCTCCATGCAGATGAACTACGAGATCCACCAGCGTCTCGTTGACGAGAAGCATGCACCGTTTGCCGACTGGAACATCACGCCGCTTTGCAGTGAGCCGGAGCGCGTTCGCGCCGTCGGCGCTGTCTATTGGCAGGGCCGGCTGGTCGACGGGGCGCCGGACGCCATCATCAAATGCGTCGTCGGCGAAGACTGGATCGTGCAGCGCCTGCCGTCCGGCGATCTGAAGATCGCGCTCTACATCAACTCCTACCACCACTTCCTGCCGGACTCCGCGCCGATGAAGCTGGGGTGAGGAATTGCGGCCTCATCCTTCGAGACGCGCGCCTGCGGCGCGCTCCTCGAGACGAGGAGAAGAGAAGTTTTTGGTTCGATGAATGATCCGCCTTAACCTTCATGGTGAGGAGCGTTGCGTAGCAAGGCGTCTCGAACCATGAGGCCAAGGCGCTGCGCAAATTCCCTCGTCCTTCGAGACGCGCACCTGCGGTGCGCTCCTCAGGATGAGGTGAGATACATTTGACACGTTTCGTCGCGTTTTCGCTTGTTCCTCATTGTGAAGAGCCCGCCGAAGGCGGCCATCTCGAACCATGCAGGCCGGCTACTCCCCCCTTGATCCTCCCGAAAATCGCCACTAGGTTCATCCCCGCAATCTCATGGGGTGCCCGGTGGATGAGCTGCCGGGCTGAGAGGCTCTTGGGCCAACCCATCGAACCTGATCCGGGTCATGCCGGCGGAGGGAGCTGAGATGCACGCGCCACGACCAGCCCTGCCTGATACCGTTTCCGACATCATCGCGCGCCTGCGCGAGCGCCGCCCCGTTGTGCATTGCATCACCAATGCGGTGGCGCAGCGCTTCACCGCCAATGTCATGCTGGCTGTCGGCGCGATCCCCGCCATGACCATCGCGCCCGAGGAAATCGCCGAATTCGTCGGCCGCGCCGATGCGCTGCTGATCAATCTCGGCACGCTCGATGCCGGCCGGTGCGAGGCGGCCGATATTGCGATCGCCACGGCGAAGGCGGGCCGGGTTCCCTGGGTGCTCGATCCGGTCTTTGTCGACCGCTCGCCGCCGCGCGCGGATTTTGCCAGGTCGCTGCTGGCCGATGCCCCGAATGTCGTTCGCCTCAACGCCGCGGAATTCCGCACGCTGGCCGGAACCGAACCGGAGGGCGAGGGGCTTGCTGCTTTTTCCCGCGAACACCAAACCGTCTGCGCGCTGACCGGCAAGATCGATCGGGTCGCCGATGCGACGCGCCTTGCCACGATCGAAAACGGTGATCCGTTAATGGAGCGCGTCACCGCTATGGGCTGCGCCGCCTCCGCGCTCACCGCCGCCTGCCTCGCGGTCGAGCCCGATCCCTGGCTCGCGGCTATCGCCGCGCTCACCATGTTCGGCGTTGCCGGCGAGGTCGCGGCGGAACGCTCCCGCGGGCCGGGCAGTTTCGCTACCGAGTTCGTCGATGCGCTTTATTTGCTCGACCGCGAAACCTTGGTCGCGCGTGCCAAGCTGGCGTGAGGTGAGGGGCATGAAGTCAGAAAAACGAGATTGGCAGAGCCGATCTTGCTGTCTCCGGAATGGGGCGGCTTTCAAACGTTGCCCTCCCCCGCGAAGCGGCGGGGAGGGTCGACGAACATCGCGAACGCGACGGTCGTCGGGGTGGGGGGTATTGCGGTTTCGCCTGTCTTAGCCCCCCACCCCCGCCCCCCCACCACGCGCAGTGCGCGCGGGGGGAGGGGAGCCGTGGGAGCTTGATGCTTGAGCGAAACAATCGAATCAAAAAATGGTTTATTTGTTATAAGCACATTCGAAAACGAAGTCAGAACTTAAACTGAGAACCATGCCAAACCAGAAAATCGATCTCCGCCTCTACGCCATTCTCGATCCGGAACATGCCGGCGGGCGCACCCTGCCGGAACTCGCGCGGCTGGTCGCGGCGGGTGGTGCGACCTTGATTCAGTTGCGTGACAAGGTGAGCGACACTGATGCCATGATAGCCTCCGCGCGCGCGATCAAGGCGGCACTGCCGGCGCATGTGCCGCTGCTGATCAACGACCGCGTCGATGTTGCGATCGCGGCGCAAGCCGACGGCGTGCATCTCGGTCAGACCGACATGCCGGTGCCGCAGGCGCGTGAGACGCTCGGCGATGGCGCCGTGATCGGGCTGTCGATCCAGACCGAAGCCCAGGCGCGTGCCGCTGATCTGCGCATCATCGACTATGTCGGCATCGGCGGGGTGTTCGGCACCACATCGAAAAGCAATCCCAATCCGCCGATCGGTGTCGAGGGCCTTGCCCGGATCGTGCAGGTGTTCCGCGACCGCAACGGCGAATTCCCGACCTGCGGCATCGCCGGCATCAACAAGGCCAATGCCGCCTCGGTGATCGCCGCCGGTGCCGACGGCGTTTCAGTCATCTCCGCGCTGTCGCTCGCGCCGGACCCGGAGACCGCCGCACGCGAACTGCGTGCCGTTGTCGATGCCGCGCGCGCCGCGCATCGGACTTGAGGGAAGGGCGCTGCGATGACGACAACGCCAACACCAACACCCATCGCCGTCACCATCGCGGGCTCGGATTCCAGCGGCGGCGCCGGCATTCAGGCCGATCTGAAAACCTTTTCCGCGCTCGGCGTCTATGGCGCCTCGGTGATCGCGGCGCTGACCGCGCAAAACACGCGCGGCGTCAGCGCCATCTTCGATGTGCCGGCGCATTTCGTCGAGGAACAGATCGCGGCGGTGTTCTCCGATCTTAATGTCGGCGCCGTGAAGATCGGCATGTTGTCGCGACCCGACGTGATCGAGGCGGTCGCCGCCGGGCTTGCCCGCTTCAAACAAACAAACGTCGTGCTCGATCCGGTGATGGTCGCGTCCTCCGGCGACCGGCTGCTGGCGCCGGAAGCGGTCGATGTCCTGACCCGGGTGCTGCTTCCGCGCGCGCTCATCGTTACACCCAATCTGCCGGAAGCCGCCGCACTGCTCGATGCGCCGCCCGCGCGCAGCGAAAGCGACATGCGCGCCCAGGCCGAACGGCTGCTCGCGCTCGGCCCCAAGGCGGTGCTGATCAAGGGCGGCCACATGGACGGCGCCGAGAGCGTCGACCTGTTGGTGACGGAAAATTCGTTCGCGCGGCTCGCCGCCGAGCGCATCGCCACCCGCAACACCCACGGCACCGGCTGCACCCTGTCGTCGGCGATCGCCGCCGGCCTCGCCAAGGGGTTGGAACTGGCTGAGGCGGTGCGCGCGGCCAAGGCCTATCTGACCGCCGCGCTCGCCGCCGCCGACCGGCTCAAAATCGGCCGGGAGGACGGACAGGGCAGCGGGCCGGTTCACCACTTTCAGGCCTGGTGGTGAGGATTCAAACCTCGGTCGCGCCCGCACCGAGGAACCGCCGATCGCAATCGAGATCAACGCAAAGTTCGGAGACGAGGATGACCCGGATCAACAGACGAAAGCTTATCTACGGTGGATCATTGGGCGTGCTCGGCGCGGTTTCCGCCCCGGCGGTGGCGCGCGCCGAGACCAGACGCTGGAGCATGGTCACCTCCTGGCCGAAACGGCTGCCCGGGCCGGGAATGTCGGCGGAACGCATCGCCGAACGCATCGCCACCTTGTCCGGCAACCGCTTGCAGATCACCGTTCATGCGGCAGGTGAGATCGTGCCGGCGTTCGAGGTGCTCGACGCCGTCGGCACCGGCGTTGCCCAGATGGGCCACACCGCCGCCTTCTACTGGCAGGGCAAAATGCCCGCCGCAGCCTTTTTTACCACGGTGCCATTTGGACTTACGCCGAATGAGCATGTCGCCTGGATCGATGCCGGCGGCGGTCAGACGCTGTGGGACGCGCTCTATGCGCCGTTCGGCGTCAAGCCGTTCATGGGCGGCAACACCGGCGTCTGCATGGGCGGCTGGTTCAAGCGCGAAATCGCCACCCGCGACGACCTGAAAGGCCTGAAAATACGGTCACTTGGCCTCGGCGGCGAAATCTACCGGCGGCTCGGCGCGCTGCCGCAGACGACCTCGCCCGGCGAGATTCTGACCAGCCTGCAGTCCGGCGTCATCGACGCGGTCGAGTTCGTCGGCCCCGGCACCGATATCGCGCTCGGCCTCTATCGGGTCGCAAAACTCTATTACGCGCCGGGATTTAACAAGCCGAACGGCACCGGCGAGTGCATCGTCTCGCAGAAGGCCTGGGAAAGCCTCAATTCCGAGCTCAAGGCGATCGTCGCTCATGCCTGTGCCAGCGAGGCGACGTTTGCATTGGCCGAAATGGAGCAGCGCAATATCGCGGCGCTGGCCGCGCTGACTGGCCAATACAACGTCAAGATCGCGATGTTTTCCAAGGACTTGATCGATGCCGCGCGACGCGAATCCGTCGCCGTGCTGGCCGATGTGGCGCAGAGTAACCCGGTCGGCCGCAAGGTCCACAATTCCTATCTCGGCTTCCGCGACCGCGTCAGCCAATGGTCGCAGATCTCGATCAAGGCGGTCCTCGACGCGCGCACCGCGTGACAAAAAACGCCCGCCGCCGCGATGAAACGCAAGCGGCGGGCGCCGGTTTCGCCAATTACATCTTGAATTTGACGATCTTCTGGGTCTGCTCGCCGAGGCCGTCAATGCCGGCATGGACGACGTCGCCGGCCTTCAGATAGATCGGGTTCGGCTTGATGCCGAGGCCGACACCCGGCGGTGTGCCGGTGACGATGACGTCGCCAGGCTCCAGCACGAAGAACTGCGAGCAATACCAGACCAGATGAGCGGCGCCGAAGATCATGGTCTTGGTGTTGCCGGTCTGGCGCCGCTTGCCGTTGACGTCCAGCCACATTTCGAGTTTCTGCGGATCCTTGATCTCGTCCTTGGTGACGAGCCAGGGGCCGAGCGGACCGAACGTCTCGGCGCTCTTGCCCTTGATCCATTGGCCGTGACGTTCGATCTGGAATTCTCGTTCGGACACGTCATTGGCCAGGCAATAGCCTGCGACCACGTCGAGGGCGTCCTTCTTGGCGAGGTAGCGTGCACGGCTGCCGATGACGATGCCGAGTTCGACTTCGTAGTCGAGCTTCTTGGCGCCCTTCGGAATCATGGTGTCGTCGTCAGGACCGCAGATCGAGGACGGCGCCTTGCTGAAGATGATCGGCTCCTTCGGTACTGGCATGCCGGACTCAGCGGCATGGTCCGAATAATTCAGTCCGATGGCGATGAAATGCCGGACATTGCCGACGCATGCGCCGATCCGGACCCCGCTCTTGACCAGCGGCAGCTTGTCGATCGCGGTCTTGCGGATCTTGTTCAGGCCCTTCGGGCCGAGCACGTCGCCCGCGATATCCGGCACGACCTTCGACAGGTCGCGGATGCGTCCCTTCGAGTCGATAATTCCGGGCTTCTCGCGGCCTGACGGGCCGTAGCGGACGAGCTTCATGGGCATTACCCCCTTCTTCGTTCGACTGTGACGCTTGAATGAAAGCGGGGCCGGAATATGCGTCGGCCAGACGCGGCAGGCAAGGGAGGGCGTGAACCCGGTCGGGTCACGCCCTGCGCGATGCCTTCGCGCCTAGAAGGTGCCCTGGAATGCGCCACCATCGATCAGAAGATTTTGCCCGGTGATGTAGCCGGCATGGGTCGAGCACAGAAAGGCGCAAATGGCGCCGAACTCGGCCGGCTCTCCGAAACGCCGGGCCGGCACGGTGGCGACCCGGGCAGCCGCCGCGGCGGTCATGGTCTGACCTTTTTGGGTGGCGACATGCTGCAGCGTTGAGCGCAATCGATCGGTGTCAAAAGCACCGGGCAGCATGTTGTTTACGGTAACATTGGCGTCGGCAACGCTGCGCGCGACCCCCGCCATGAATGCAGTCAGTCCCGCGCGCGCTCCTGAAGACAAATCGAGGCCCGGCAGTGGCATCTTAACCCCGCCGGATGTGATGTTGATAATTCGCCCGAAGCGGCGCCGGATCATCGGCTCGACGGCTTTTTGGGTTAGTTCAATTGCGACCACCATATTAGCAATCACGCCTTCGATCATTTGTTCGCGTGTTAACGCGCGGAAATCGCGCGGCGGTGGCCCCGCATTGTTGTTAATGAGAATGTCCGGCTCCGGGCAAGCATCAAACAATGCTTTCTGGCCCTCCGCGGTTGCAACGTCGGCGGTAACGGCGTGGGTCTTGGCTCCGGTCGCATTTGCGATTTCGGTGGCGGTTGCTTCGACGCGCTTGGCATCACGTCCATTGATCACAACTTCACAACCCGCCTGCGCAAGTGCCTGCGCGCATGCACGTCCGAGCCCGCGGCTCGAAGCACATACAATGGCTTTGCGTCCGGCAATTCCAAGATCCATATTTGCGCCCCGTTTCAGTTAAATCGCAGCGAAATGCGCGATGGTATTATGCTCATCCTCTTGTTGAGAGGTCGAAACGTCAAGGTTTCAGGAAAGATATAGAGATTCAAGGTGAACGCGACGATGGCGGCGCATGGCTGCGGCGCATTTCGACATTCGATAATATTGATCTAAGAAATACAGTCTCAGTCGACAACGATTCGTGTCGATGCCGCCATGTCCGATGCCGCGTCATTGATCGTCACGCGCATCGGAGTCCCTCGCCAAACAAATCCATTACCGCGCCAACCTTCGATCCAAATGGCCGGCAGTAAAAGGTCTCGAATTATTGCAACCAGGGGTGACCATAACGACAGATGCCATCCCGCCAGGTAGCAAAGCAGGGTCTCTGCACCGTACCAAATCGTAGCGGTCGCAATCATTGTTGCTACCGCCGGCAAGCCGAGCAAAATGGCTGCGATTCCGGCCGTCAATACCGGGACCAACCCGCCGGAAAATATCTCAGGGAAAAAGCAGAGCGGAAATGATGCGCGGCGCAGTTGCGCCCATCGAACCTGCCGGCGCCAGACTTCCGTCGCGGTACGCGATCCGAGCGGTTGCCCGAACGGCGCATCGACCAACCGAACCCGCAACCCTTGCGCTCGAACCAGTTTGGTTGCTGCGGCATCCTCCGCGATTTCACGACCCAGGGCTTGAATTCCGCCGCCGCGTTCCACGTCCGCGCGGCGCCAGAGCATCGTCTTACCCTGGGCGAAACCAAAGCCGAGCGTATCGGCAACATACTGCCAGGGGGCTTGATAGCCGTTCAGAAAAGCGCATTCGAGTTCCGCCCAGAAATCCATGCGGCATGCAGCCGATCGGCGGACTGCAGACCAGGCCGGTTTCGCCGTCCCAACTGGACAGCAAGCGTTGAATGTAATCACGCGGCATCAGCACATTGCTGTCGGCGATGATGATCCAATCGTGCCGCGCGGCCGCCCAGCCCTTGATGCAATTGTTCAGTTTCGGATTCGCGCTGACGGCGACGTCGCCAATGATAAGGCGCGCCGGAACATGCGGAAAATCGGCGATCAGGCGGCGAACAATCGGTATGATGGGGTCGCTGCCGCTCGCGACGCAGAAGATGATCTCATAGTTTGGGTAGTCAAGCCCGAACGCCGATCGCAGGGTTTCGACAACATAGTTTTCGACGCCGCAGACCGGCCGGATCAATGAAACAGGGGGCGTGCCGATCGCGCGGCGATGGTCGGCGTTCTGCGGCTGGCATCGGATGATCGCGACAAGCACGCCGACCAGATGCACAAACAATGTAAAGCCGCAAATCGACGCCGCCAATAGAATCGCGAGTGTCATTTGACTTGTATGTCCGCGAGACCGTGACGCCCGTGTGACGGGCGATTGCGCGAAACCGGCTTCGTCATCAAAACGCAATAGGAATCTGGCACTTGACCTGCATGGCGGGCGCAAAATAGGCGATGGGGTTGTGATGAAGGGTGAGGTAGCACGTCAGTACCGCACTTTATTTTTATCCGATTTGCATCTTGGAACGAGAGGCTGCCAAGCCGATCGCGTACTCGATTTCCTGCGATATCACGAAGCCGACGTGATTTATCTGGTCGGTGACATCGTTGACGGATGGCAACTTAGAAGCACCTGGTACTGGCCGCAGGCGCACAATGACGTGGTACAGAAGCTGCTCCGCAAGGCCAGAAAAGGTGCCCGTCTGATCTACATTCCCGGCAACCATGATGAGTTCTTGCGCGACTATTACGGCACGCATTTTGGCGGCATCGAAGTGGTCGAAACCGCGATGCACGAAGGCGCCGACGGCCGGAACTATCTCATCGTGCATGGCGATCATTTCGACCTGGTCGTCACCCAGGCGCGTTGGCTCGCGCTATTAGGTGACAGGGCCTATGACTTCGCCATCAACGTCAATCGGATTTTCAACGCGGTGCGACGGCGCCTCGGCTTTCCCTATTGGTCGCTGTCACAATGGGCGAAATACAAGGTCAAGAATGCCGTCAACTATATCGGCAATTTCGAGAAGACCTTGGTTGATGAGGCGCACCGCCACAAGGCCGATGGTGTTGTGTGCGGCCATATTCATCATGCCGCCATCCACGACGATTTCGGCGTACGCTACATCAATTGCGGCGACTGGGTCGAAAGCTGCACGGCGGTGGTTGAGCACTTTGACGGCCGTTTTGAAATCATCACCTGGACCCATGACCTCAGCGGCCGCCTTGTGACGCCTGACCGCGATCAGGATCCGGTGGGGATCGGGGAAGAGATCGCCGCCTGAGCGGTATCCGAAGTCCTCTTGCTCGCACCGGCGCGGCAGCGCTACGGTTGCGGGATCATGATTGCTTTTACACAATCATTGCCGCCGCTCCCGACAGCAGCGGATGTCGATGCCGCCGCTGACCGCCTTCGGCCGGTCGCCGTGCGGACGCCTTTGCTGCCCTGTCCCGCGCTCGACGCCGTCACCGGCGGCCGCGTCTACTTGAAGGCGGAGACGCTGCAGCGGACCGGCTCCTTCAAGTTTCGCGGCGCCTACAACAAGCTCTCGTCGCTGCCGTTGTCGCAGCGGGCGGCCGGCGTGGTGGCCTATTCCTCTGGCAATCATGCTCAGGGCGTTGCGGCTGCCGCGCGCCTGCTCGGAATGCCGGCCGTGATCGTGATGCCGCACGATGCACCACGCGCGAAGCGGGAACGTACGGCGGCGCTTGGCGCCGAGATCGTTCTTTATGACCGCGTCCGCGACGATCGCGAGGCAATCGCCAATACAATTGCCGCCGAGCGCGGCGCGGTGCTTGTGCCGCCCTACGACGATCCGCTGATCATTGCCGGACAGGGCACTGTTGGGCGTGAGATCGTCGAGGACCTGGCCGCACTCGGTTTGCATCCGGACGTGGTCATCATCAATGCCTCGGGCGGTGGCTTGGCGGCCGGGATATCGTTGGCGGTGAAGGCGCGTGCGCCGGACGCGCAACTCTACACCGCGGAGCCGGCCGGGTTTGACGATCACGCCCGTTCGTTCCGTTCCGGCAAGCGCGAGGAAAATGCTGCGGCAAGCGGCACCATCTGCGACGCGTTAATGGCGTTGCGGCCGGGCAGGATCACGTTCGAGATCAATCGAACGTTAGTTGGCCAAGGTGTTGCCGTCAGTGATGACGAGGTTGCGGCCGCCGTGGCTTTTGCATTTCGGGAATTGAAACTTGTCGTTGAGCCGGGAGGGGCGGTCGCGCTGGCCGCGCTTTTGTCCGGTCAGCTCGATGTTAACGGCAAGGTTGTCGCGGCCGTTCTATCCGGCGGCAATATCGATTCGGACTTATTTGCACGCCTTGTAGCGTAACACTTGATTTGCTGAAAATTCGATTTTGGTTCGGCGGCCGTGACACACGGATTGTTAAGCGCGTTCACATCTTGCTGGTTGTCCATCAGGCGACAACCGCGACGCCGGCTCAAGATGTGATACCGATGCAAACCCGCCGACGTCGTCCCCATCCGATTCGTGATTGCCCCGCCAATCGCGATTCCGAACTTCAAACACTGACATCGAAATCATGCATCACCTGGATGAACCAGGTGGGCGCCACGTTGACGCGACACAGACGATGCCTGCTGCGCCCGCCTGTCCACCTCACCGCTCACTGCATCGCCGCCCGTCTCGCACGCTGCAATGCGCGGCGGATTTTCGCCGCGCTGATTCTGAGAACGCGTGCGGCGCGGGCGAAATCCGGCGGCGGCGGCCCGATTGCGTCACGCAAGGCTTGCGCCGAAACGCCGAGTTCGCGCGCGGCGTCTTCGATCACTGCCGCGCCACGCGGACCGGGATTCCCGGGGCCCGCCGTCCCGAGCCCGGGGGGCGGCCCGTTCGGGCCGCGGCCGGCGGTGACGTGCGTGGTCGAGCCGCGGAAACAGCCGATGGTGTAAGGATATTCGTACGTCAGATGATAGTGGTAAATGTCGGTCGGTTTGCCGTTCCACATCACCGTGTGGGTGTGGCCATGGCAGGCATCGAGGCCGGCATTCGTCACCACCCGGCCATCAGCTCCGTACGGGCCGTAGAGGCCAAAGCCGTCAAGGGCATAACCGACCAAGCTGCTGTGTCCACCGGCTTCCGAGCGGGTGTCGCCCATACAGATACTGAAGTTGTGGTAGTGGTATTGGCCTTGCCGCTGCGGATGTCCGTTGCAGGCGTCCTGGATTTCATAGGCCGGCGCATCGCGGCCCATGGCATCGAGACCGTTGTAGATCGCAACGCCCGAAAGCGCGAAGCCGATCATGCCCATCGGAACACAACCCGGCGTTTGTGTGACTTGCGGCACCGCCGGTAGCCGCAATAGAATGGTCTGTGTTCGAATGCTGTTGGGATTGCGATCGTAGTTGGAGGCCGTGCTCCCGGATCGGATCGGAAATTCTCCAGTGGCGTGCTTGGGCAGATTGTTGGCCCGGACGATCCGACGATCACCTTCGAGCGTAATCGCAATCGCCGAGCCGGGCCATGTGACCCTTCCTTCGACAATTGGCTTGCGCGTCGGATCCCACGTCGATGTGCCGATCCAATCACCGGCGCGATGAGCGCCGCCGCCACGGAAGTTCGTCTGGCAGGAATACACGTATCCCGAACGCGGGCTCGACGAAACTTTGCCATCACCGAGCGGAAGCGAATGCGCAAAGGCGACCGAGCCACCTTGCAAGCCCGCCAGCACGATTGCACCTGTCAGCAACAATTCGGAGGCCCGTGCCATGTTATTCACTCCTCAAAATTGGACATTGCATCCGCGCGTCCAATGTCTACCGTCAGCGAAGTTGCAACATGCGACCGGCAGCCCCATTATCCAAATTAAATATTTGAAATAATAATTGGAGCCGGATTTGGTGAAGGTTGGTGTGGTCAAGCGGCGGGACGGGGAGGCGACGCGGGGCCGGATTCTCGAGGCGGCGATCACGTTGTTCGGTATCAAGGGGTATCAGGGCACCGCGGTCGCCGACATCTGTGCGGCGGCCGGCGCCAATATCGCCTCGGTCAACTATTATTTCGGCGACAAAGCGTCCCTCTATCAGGAAGCCTGGAACGCCGCCTACCAGGATGCGCTGAATGCCGAGCCGATCGCGGCCGAGGATGATGAAGTGCGCCCGCCAGCCGAACGGCTGCGGCAGCATGTGCGCTCCCTGATCTTGCGGACAGCAGGAATTGGCCCGGCCGGCCGGCTCCAGCTGCTTCGCCAGACCGAGCGGCGATTACCCACCGGGCTTTTGTCCAAGCTGCAGCGCCGCATTCGGGCGCCGATGCGCGAGCATCTGCTGAATGTCCTTAGTGAATTGGCGCCCGGAATGCCGCAGGACCAACTCGTGATGTGCGAACTCAGCATCCTCGCGCAAACGCGTGCGGTGGCGCCGCTGGCGCGGGAGTCCTATGAGGCGCTGGAAGGAATATCGCTCGATGAGGCGTTTCTGGACCGCTACGCCGACCACATTTGCCGGTTTTCGATTGCGGCGATAACGGCGCTGAACGGCAAGCGAGCAAAATCGTAATTGCCGCTTCGGCTGAGGATCTCTTCCGGCCGCAGCCGATGCGGCCGCGGTCGTACCGCTTGACCGGGGCGAGCAATCCATGAGTGCATTCTGCCGAATGTCGCCTGATTCCCACCATGCGGCCGGACGTGGTTTTGCCGTTCGGCTTGCGCTGTTTTACGCCGTAAGCTTCGCGGTTTTCGGCGTCTATCTGCCGTTCATCCCGGTCTGGCTGGCGGCCAAGGGCTTTAATGCCGACGGCATCGGGCTTCTGCTCGCCGTTGCGACGGTCGTGCGCGTACTGGCGATACCATCCGCGGCGCGCACCGCCGACCGCCGTCAGGCCTTGCGCGGCGCGATCATTGCCACGACCTCCGCGACCTTCGTCGGCTTTGCAATTATTGGTCTACTCGATGGCGAAATCGCCATCGTCGTGGTCTTCCTTCTGCTGTCGGCCACGTTTGCGCCAGTGATCCCGATGGTCGAGGCCTATGCCGTGCGCGGCTTGACCGAGCGCGGCCGTTCCTATGGTTCGGTCCGGCTGTGGGGATCGGCCGCTTTCATCGTCGGCAGTCTCGGTGCCGGATTGTTCCTTGATCTTCTGCCGCCGAAGGATCTGGTCTGGCTGATCGCGGCGGGCTTCGCGGTGGCCGTGATTTTTGCCTTTGCTCTGGAGCCGTCGTCTGCCGGTCCGCGACGGCAGACCGCGTCCGGCGCGGAAGGCTCGCTTTGGCTTACGCCGACCTTTCTGCTGGTGCTGGCCGCAGCGAGCCTGCTGCAGGCAAGCCACGCCGTCTATTACGGGTTTTCCGCCCTTGCATGGCGTGCTGATGGATACGACGGCACCACAATTGGATTGCTCTGGGCGCTCGGCATCATCGCGGAGATCATCCTGTTTGCGTTCTCCGGCCGGTTTCCGCCTGCGATCACACCTACAGTGCTGCTGATTGTCGGCGGGGCAGGCGGCGCTACGCGCTGGGCCGCGATGGCCTTCGATCCCCCATTCTGGAGCCTGCCGTTCCTGCAGGGCCTGCACGCGTTCTCATTCGGTGCGACCCATCTGGGCGCGATCGGCTTTGTATCGCGCGCGGCACCGCCTCATCTGGCAGCGACCGCACAGGGCTATCTTGCCGTCGCGCTCGGCTTGGTGATGGCGGGCGCGATTGCCCTGTCAGGGGAACTTTATGCCCACTATGGCACGGCCGCCTATGGCGCAATGGCCCTCGGCGCTGTCTGCGGTCTTGGCTTTGCCATCGCGGCACACCGCCTCGCGAGCCGCAGCGTCACCGCATTCGATGACGTCTGAACCGCGGTATTAGTCTGATGCCGATCTAATGGCAGCGCGGATACATCCGCGCCAGCTCCCGGCCGCGCAGAAAGATCATCCGTTTCCTCAGCCCGCCGCGCTTGGAAATCCACTTGCGGATGCCCGGCGGATAGGTGTCCATGAGAAGCTTCGTGGCGGTGCGGTGAACAACCGGGCGGCCATGTTGGCCAGGCATCCAGGCAGCGTGAAAACCGAGCCGCGCCCTGCTGGTTACGCAGATTCGATCGCGCGGAATCATGCCGAGCACCATGGTACAGGCGGAGAGGCATGAACCGTCGATGATGACCCGCTCGCCCGAGGCACGAAGCGCCGCGAAGGCATCAAGATACGTTCCGATACGGCCACCGGGATCTTCGGAAATACGCACGGCAGCGTCTGCTGGGCCGGTTTCCGATGCGATCCCAAGGGCAATCATCGCGAAACTGACCCATAAACAGGCCCGCCAACCAAGCTTCCGGTTCCGCATGTCCGGCCCCCGTAACGCTATCGGAATGTTCCCGCCCCGCGTTGATCAACAAATCGTAAACAAGAATCTGCCCCCGCGACAACGCTAAACTGTCGCGGCCGGTGAATGATTTTTGCAGGTTTGCGCAATTTCAAAGTTCATTCGCAATTACAGGCACATAGCCAAGCCGGTGAAAGTGTTGAAACTTGCCGGTCGGCACGATTGTGCACGCTCCGATGGCATCCAGACCGTGCTTGCTATCCCCAGAGGTCTGGCGATGGCGGATAGACGTAACTAGAATCATACCGTAATCCGAATTCTCGGTCTTTCGCCAGCAACAATGCTCCGTCGAGGTCGACCACACGGGCGCCCTGGGCGAGCAGTGTGGCAGGCGCCATCGCTAGCGATGTTGCGACCATGCAGCCGACCATCACGTCAAATCCGAGCCGTTTGGCCTCGGCCATCATCGCCATCGCTTCGGTCAGACCGCCGGTCTTGTCGAGCTTGATGTTGACGGCATCATAACGGCCTCGTAGTGCGGCTAACGAATTTCGGGCATGGACGCTTTCGTCGGCGCAGACGGCGATCGGGTGTGCGATCCGGCCCAGCGCGGCATCGTCGTTGGCAGGGAGCGGTTGTTCCACCAGCGTGACGCCGGCCGTCGCGCATGCCGCGAGGTTTGTCGCGAGGTTGCCCGCGTTCCAGCCCTCGTTGGCGTCGACAATCAACTGCGAATTCGGCGCCGCGCGCCGGACGGCCGCGAGGCGTGCGGGATCGTCATCGCCGCCCAGTTTGATCTTGAGCAGCGGGCGGTGTGACGCTGCGGCCGCGGCTTCTGCCATGACCTGCGGTGATCCCAGTGAAATCGTATAGGCCGTAACGAGCGGCCGCGGCGCCGGCATTCCGGCAAGCTCATGGACACGCTGGCCGGTCCGCTTGGCTTCGAGGTCCCAGAACGCGCAATCGAGTGCGTTGCGCGCCGCGCCGGCTGGCATGGCGCACTGGAGGTCCGCGCGTGTCAATCCTGATTGCAGCGGCCCGCCCAAGGCTTCGATCGCCGCGATAACGCTTTCGACGCTCTCGCCGTAGCGAGGGTAGGGGACGCATTCTCCCCGTCCGTGGAAGCGGTCATCGGAAAGTTCAGCAGTGACGACTGTCGCTTCGGTCTTCGCGCCGCGGCTGATTGTGAAGGTGCCGGCAATCGGCCAGCGCTCGCTGCGCGCGGCAAAACGGAGCGGCCTGGATTGGGTCATGCCGCACCAATTCTAGGAAAAAATCTGCGGCTTTTTCTCATCATGCACTTGCCATGCACGCGCCGGGCCGTTGCGGGCGGTCCTGAAAAAATATGTACCTCCCGCTCCGTCAGGATCGGGAGGCCACATGCATCAAATTTTCATCGTATCCGCGACAATAACCTTAGTCGAACCGGCCGGCCGCATGCGCAAGCATGGTGTAGACCTTGCCGGTTTCTGACGTCAGGTACGTGCGCGCCACGACCTGACCGCGGTCGTCTTGCGAGACCTCTTCCAGGAGCCGTTCGAACTCCATGACATACCGGTCGACCGTCTGCTTGAACTCGCGATCGGAGCGGTACTTCTTGCGGATCTCGTCGAACGCCCGCTGGCCCTGCAATGTGTAGAGCTTCCGTGTGAACACATTGCGTTCGCCGCGATTGTAGCGATCCCACAATTCGGCCGCCGCGTCGTGATCGATCATGCGCGCGATATCGACCGCGAGCGAATCGAGCGACTCGATGGTGTGCCGTGCCGGCCGCTCGTCATTCCGCGCCGGTTCGTAGGATGCCTCCGACTGAGGCGCCGGGAGGTCTTGCGAGGCCCGGCTCAAAAGGTCGGACAGCCAGCCGCCGCGCGCCGACCCCTGGCCATTGGGGCTGAGTGCTGGAGCCTCCGTGTGCCGCTGCGGGGCAGGGGGAGGCGGCGCGTGACTGGCCATCTCCCGCGGTGGCGGCGGTTCGGTGCGACCGAGGGCTCCGGCTCCGACCGGCTCACCACGTCCGCGTTGCATTGGGTCGGCGGCATCGACGCCGCGCCCATGGCGGGCAACGATCCGGTTGAGTTCGGCCAACGCCTCGATCTGGTCGATAATGACCCTTCGCATCTGGGCGGCATTATCGGCCGTCTCTTGCGGCAGTTCGAAGATGCCGCGGCGCAACTCGTTGCGGGTCGCATCCATCTCCTGCTGCATCTCCGAGGTCATCTGCTTCAAACCTTGGACGACTTCGGCAAAGCGGTCCGCCAACTCCGTAAACATCGAATGCGACTCGGTGGTGCTCTGGTGGAACAGCGCCGTCAGCATTTCACTGGTGCGGCGGCGTTCCTCTTCGGTGGTCGCCCTGATGCGATCGAATTGCTCGTGGACGGAACGGGCACCCTCGGTACTGGTCTCCGCGACGATGCGCGCGATTTCCCGCGCCCGCTCGACCGAGGCCTCCAGCGACTCCTCAAGTAGGGACGAAAAGCGCTTGAGCCGTTGATCGAGATCGTTCGAACGTGTGTCGAGGTTGGCGACCAGCGCATTGATGGATTCGCGGCGTTGGCTGACGGTCTCCTCGGTGTGCCGGTTGCTGCGCTCGATCAGGTCGGCGGCAGCCGCTAGCGCCTGGCCCTGCGACTCGAATTGCCCGGACAGTTGCGACAGTTCGCCGAGCACCTTGCTGGTGACACGGTGGAATGCGGTCACGTGCTGCTCGACTTCGTTGCTGGCCTGGCCGCTGCTTTCCATGACCTTGTTCATGGTCGAGACGAAGTCGGACACGCGGCTGACAAGCGTTTGTTCCAGCGTGCTCATATTGTCGTGCGCGCCGCTTAGCACTTCCTGCAGCAGGACGTTGGCCTCGCGCAGCCGCTCGAACAGGGTGGTCGTGTCCGCACGCAGCATGCTGTGCGTTTCCATCATTTCGGTCACGGCAACCGTCGTCGTTTGTCTCAACTCGTCGATCGCCGCCTTGGCGACCTGCCGCAATTCGAACATCTTGGAGGTGAGCGATTCTGAAGCGGTGTCCGCCGATTGCGCGACGGTCTGCGTCAGATTGGCCAGCGAATGCGTGACCGCACCGGTCGCCTTTTGACTCGCCTCGTTGATCTGGCGGGCGATTTCCGCGCTGTTCTCGACCATCGTTCGGGTGAAACTGAAACCGCGCGTCTCGATGGCGTTCACGGCTCCGTCGGCCATCTGCGTGAACTCGGCCGAGAACGCCTGATTGTAACCATCGAACTTGGTCAGGACGCCCTGGCTCTTTTCATCGAATATGCGGGCAAGTTCCTCCGAGCGATCGACCAACTGGCTATTGAGATCCGCTCCCTTGCCGGTCAGATCGATAAGCAGGGTCCGCGACTTCTCGTCAAACATCCTCCCGAGATCAGCCGACTTGTTGGTCAGGTCGGTGTTGAGGTCCTGGCTCTTGCTGATGAGGAGAGACAACAGGCCGGAACTCTTTTCTTCGATCACGCGCGCCATTTCGCCGGATCGCAGACTGACCTGGTTGTTGAATTCCTGGCTGCGGTCGGCGAGCTGGTCGATCAGCGCACCGCCTTTCTCCTCGATCGCCCGCGCCATCTCGTCGGAACGGATACTGACTTGACTGTTGAACTCCTGGCTGCGGTCGGCGAGTTGATCGATCAGGGAGCCACCTTTTTCCTCGATCAAGCTGCCCAATTCCTCGGCCCGCGTGGTGATGAGGCCGCTGAATTTCTCCGACCGTGTGTTGAGCAGGCCGCCCAACTCGTCCGATCGCGCCGCGATGACGTTGTCGAATTCCTGGCTGCGATCCGAAAGAACCGCCAGCAGGTTTGTGCTCTTGTCGTCTATAGTTCGTGCAATTTCGGCGGCCCCGGCCGTCAGGTCGCGATTGAAGTCGCGGCTGCGCTCGGCCAATACGGTCAGCAGGCTGGAGCCTTTGTTCTCGATCAGTTGCGACATTTCGGCTGAGCGCGAGCTGATTTCGCTGTTGAACTCCTCACTGCGATTGGCAAGCACGGTCAGCAGGGTGCCGCCCTTGTCTTCAATCATGCGGGCCATTTCGGCCGAGCGGGTCAATACGTCATTGTTGAAATTCTGAGTTCGATCGGCGATCAGCGACGCGAGCGAGGAGCTCCGTTCATCGATCAGGCGCGCCATCTCGTCGGAACGTGAGTCAACCGCGAGGTGGAACGCTTCACTTCGGTTCGCCAGAACATTGAGCAGACCTTGGCTCTTGTCGTCGATGAGCCGTCCGAGCGCGGCGGTTCTGTCGTCGACTTCGATTGCCAAAGCCTCACTGCGATCGGAAAGCGCGGTCAGGAAAATACTGCTCTTGTCGTCAAGCAGGCTCGCCATGTCGGTCGCGCGCTGCGTGACCGCGGTGGTGATGGCATCGGCCTTGCCCACGAAGTCGCGGGCCACTTCCGCGCTGACGCCGAGCAATGTGCGTTCGATTTCGCCCGCGTTCTGCTTGAGCACCGAGGTGACATTGGTCGACATGCTGGTGAGGACACGCTCGGCGTCGCCGGCGCTGTCGCGAATGGCTTCGGTGGTCGATGTTGTCAGCAGGCCGAGCGAGTTCTGCGCTGCTTCGGAATTGCTTGTGATGGCGGTGGAGAGTTCCTCCATCCGTGCATTGAGTGCGTCGGCGGCCGCCTTGGTGCGGGTCTCGATTTCAAGGGTGACGTTCTCGGCCCGGCCGATCAGCAACTCTTCGAACCGCCCAATCCGGGTGTCGAGGTTGTCGGCCACCTCCATGGCGCGGGCGCCGAGTGCCGTGTCGATGCCTTCGATCTTGGCGTCGATGGTCTGCGCCAGTTTTTCGCCGCGTGAATCAATCGTGCCGGTGACTTCAGTAATGCGCTGATCGAGTGCGCTCACCACATCCTTGCCGCCTTCGGCGAGCGTCCGCGCGATGTCCATGACGCGTGACGACAGCGCGTCGTTGAGCGTTTGCGTCCGGTTGTCGAGGGCCTCCTGGAACCGTCCCAGGCGCTCGTCGAGCGTGTCGCTGACCTCGGACGCCTTGGCGGTGACACGGGCGTCGAAACTATCCATCGCCACGCCGACGTCCTTGCCGCCGTCACTGAGCGTGTTCGTGATGTCGGTCACGCGCGCGGCGAAGGTCTCGTTGATCGCCTGGACACGGGTATCGATCGCGGCCTGGAAGCCGAACAGCCGCTGCTCGATCGCGCCCGTGACATCGGTCGTCTTTGCGGCGACGCGGTCCTCGAAACTGTCGAGAACTGCTGTCACGCTCTTGCCGCCGTCATCCAAGCTGCGGGCAATGTCCGACAGCCGGGAGGTGAACGTCTCCGACAGCAATCCGGTGCGATTGTCGACGGTTTCCTCAAAGCGCGTCAGGCGCTGATCGAGATTCTCGGTCGCTTCGGTGGTCTTTGCGGTGACGCGTTCGTCGAAGGTGTCGACGTATTCGCGCAGCGCCCCGGTCATGTCGTGCGTGCGCTGGCTCAAGCGCTCGACCAACTCGCCGCCATAGGTTTTCACTGTGCGGTCGAATTCGCCGAGATGACGGGTGATCAGGCCGCCGAGCGTAGTGGAGTCGCGCGAAATCCGTTCGGCCAGTTCCGACCCGCCATGTGTGAACATGTCCTCGAACGCTTGGAGCCTGGTCGCCAGCATGTCGCGGACCGAATCCGCCCGGGTTCCCACGGCTTCCGCCAGCATGGTGGCATTGTCGCGGAAGGTCTCCGTGATCTGCGTGCTGCGCGAGATCAGCGTGTCGGTGATCTGGGTTCCTGTCTGTTCGAGTTTGGAGACGACGTCACCGCCGCGAAGGCTGAGATCGAGCACCAGCGAGTCGCCGGTTGCCTTCAAAGTGCTGTTGGCTTCATCAACCCGCAGCGCAATGGTCTCGGCGATCTGGCCGCCGGCCTCGATCACAGAATTGGTCATTTGCTGGCTTTGGCTCGCCATCATTTCGACCAACGAAGTCGACTTCTGCGCGAAAGTCTCGGTGACGTTGTCGAGCCGCGCCGACATGATCTGCTGAAGATTGGCGGCGATATCCGCAAATTCTTCCGTCAGGTGATCGGTCTTGAAGTTCAGGCTGGCGGTCAGGCGGTCGCTCGCGGCGCCCAATGCTCGGCCGGTATGATCACTGGTCTCTTCCAGCCGTTCCAGAAGATCGCCGCCGCGCTCGCCAAGCGCTTCGATCATCGAGTCGCCGGCGTCGCTGAGCGCGCGTGTGATGTGTTCGCCCTTTTCCGACAGCGCGAGCGTGATCTTCTGGGTTGCCTCGTTGACGCGTTCGGCAACCAGATCGCTGATGGATGTGATGTCCTGCGTCAGGTCGAGATGAACGCTGTTGAGCGCATCGCGCACATTCTCGGCTTGCCCGACCATGGTATCGCGCTGATCGGACAGATCCTGCAGCAGCGCGCGGATGCGCACTTCGTTGTCGTTGTAGGCGCGCTCGAGAGCCGAGACTTCGTTTGCGACCAGCGCTTCGAGTTCCGCGGCCCGTGCCAGCGCCCGTTCGACGCCATCGCCCATCGCCGCGACCTCGCGGCGGATCGCCTGACCGACGGTGACGAAGGATTCCCGCGCCACGCTTTCCGGTTCGGCGAGGCGCATCGCCACTTCCGCCATGGATTCCGCGATCAGGCGCAGCTCCTGCGAGCGGAATGCCATGTGCGCCAGCACGTAGAAGAACGCGATCGGGGCCAGATAGATACAGGCGAGGACGATCAGTCCGGCGATCGAGCCGCCAACGCCCAGTGATTGTTGAATATCGGGGAGGAAGCTCAGGCCGAGAACAAGTCCGCCGACCGCCCACAACAACGCGAAGATTGTCGCAACGATGTAGGACGTGCGGGCAGGGCGACGCTGAATGGCATTCAGAATCTGGCCGATCAACTCCCGGTCGTCATTGGCGGCGCGATGAGTAACCGCGTCGTCGCCCGACAATTGGACTGTAACCGGTGGCTCATCGCGAAAAGCAAAATCTTCCTCGACGGCTGCCGCCGTGGCTGGCGCCGGTGTTGGAGCAGAGCGGGCATTGCGGCGCCGTTCATTCCGCCGATCACCTTGGATTTCCGAGCGTTTCTCAGATTGGCTGTCCGCAGGTCTCTTTGACGTCGCGGCTTTTGACTCGGAAACGGCCGGTTCTGATGCCGTTGCCTCGGTGTCGCGGACGTTGAGCGCTTCCTGGATCGCCGACAAGGCTGCTTCCGTCGGGTCCTTAAGCTTCTTCGGATAGTTCGCCATAACCGTCGTTGCCTCGCGTTACGCTGGACCAGGACAACCGCTGGAACCCGCGTTCGCACCCGCAACCGCCCGCCAGACGGTCTCATGATACGATCGTGAAGGCCCCTCGCAGCGGCTGGGCACGCAACCGTGCCACCGAGACATTCCTGTGCCGCTAGAATATCTTATCGGCTTGTCTGAACGAAAGAAACTGGATTTGGTAAGGACTTTTTAATCATCGTTAACAGTTGAGCGACTATGGCTAAAAATCCGGATTTATCGGCATTTGACCCTGGGGATACTTCTGGAAGGCCAGGGGATAAGTCGGGAGTTCCCGATCGTTCAAGGGTCACGACCGGGCGGCCGACCGAGGCCCAGCGTCGCTATCTGGAGCGCGGGCTCTCCCAGCCGGGCGGCAAATTGCCGCTGTTTGACCGGACAGGCCGCGAAATCCCCCGCAAGACCGTCGAGGCCTGCCTCGCCCAGGGGTGGGCGGAACGCTGGGCAGACAATCCAATCATGCCCAATTGGCTGGTTTGCCGCCTTACCGCACGGGGAATTCAAGCATTACGGCAAATGCCGCCCAAACCCCCAAAATCAGCGGATTTCGAAGATTAACTATAGTTAAGTTTCTCTAAAGACGGCGGGTCAATTCTTTGCCATGTATTTACCCGTTTTCAGCCGTTCGTCGGACATACTCACTAATTAGGTGAACCATAGAGTTCACGGGAGGTCCGTCATGTTCGAGCAGGCGTGGGACGCCCTCGACAGAGTGAAGTCGCCGCCGCTGGTTCCGAGTGCGGAGGCCATCGACTTTACGCACCTGGCGCGCATGACGCTGGGCGCGCCAACTCTTGAGCACGACATACTGCGCCTGTTCGATTGGCAGGCCGAGATGCTGGCTGCGCGAATGGATGTCGCCGCACCGCGGCTCACGGCGGCGTCCGCGCATACTCTGAAAAGCACAGCCCAGGGCATCGGTGCCTGGCGCATCGCGCGACTTGCGGATGAAGTCGAGGCGACCGCCGCACGGCCGGACCAGATGGAACTCGCTCAGTCGGTTGCCGCGTTGCTTGCGGCCATCTGTGAGGCGCGATCACTGATCTCCGAGCGCCTGTGCGCGGACTGACCGCGCGGCAGGATAGCAACTCTCATCCATCATTGGCATGGCTGGCTTGTTTTGGAGCACGCAAGCGGCGTGCGCTCTGGTCAGCGCAACATTGAACCGGTATAGAGAGCGCGCCGCCCTTGCGCACCCTCCAGAAGATTCAAGATCAAGCCAAAAAGCATGCCTAAGATTACGTTTGTCGATTTCGAAGGGAACGAGCGGACCGTTGACGCTGTCGTCGGCGCGACCGTGATGGAAACGGCCATCAAGAATGGTGTTCCCGGCATCGAAGCGGAATGCGGTGGTGCTTGCGCCTGCGCGACTTGCCATGTTTATGTCGACGAAGCCTGGCGCGAGAAGACCGGCGCGCCGTCGCCGATGGAAGAGGACATGCTGGATTTCGGCTATGACGTGCGGCCGAATTCGCGGTTGTCCTGCCAGATCAAGGTGACCGACGAGCTCGACGGCCTCACCGTCCATACGCCCGAGAAGCAGGCGTAAGCGAAACATTTCAGCGTCACTATAATCTGCCGCTCTTTGGCTGCCACCGCGACAGCCGCGCAATCAGTTCGTCCGGCAGCGGGCGCGAACGGCGCGTGGCCTGATCGATCAGCACCAGCGTGGCCCGTCCGGTGGCGGCGCAGACGCCATCGCGAAAGATGGCTTGATCGACTGTAAAGGAAGCCCGCCCGAACGCGGCGACCGCGGTGCCGACCTCCACCGTACCAGGCCAGTTCAATTCGCGCAGAAAGTCGATTTCGGTCCGCGCCAGCACGAAAGTCACACCCGGCACCCCGATGCCGAGATCGGGCTGGCGGAACATCGCCACCCGCCCGGCTTCGAAATAGGTCGCGAACACTGCATTGTTGACGTGCCCCTGCGGGTCGAGATCGCCATAGCGGATGATGTCGTTGACCCGGTGCGGATAGTCTTCGAGCCGGGGCGGGGGGCTGCGAACCGGCTTCGTTGTCGTGTCGTTCAAGGGCGCGCTCCTTCGCGCGAGCCATAGAGCATTTCCAGGCGAAGTGGAAACCGGTTCGCCGTCCGGAAATGCGACAAGGCAAGTTGAGCATTTCCAGGCGAAGTGGAAACCGGTTCGCCGTCCGGAAAAGCGATAAAAAAACGAGATAGCGCACTTTCATGCTTCGACTTGAATTGTAGGCGCTCTAAACCAAACGAATTCGGCGGTAAACCGACGCCGATGCGATACAGCAGTCTATCTTTGGTGCAGACGGTCCGGCTTTTCCTGCTTGGCATTGCAGGCTAAGAGGCGGGCCGAACCGTGGCCTGCAGCGTGCGAGACAGAGACAAATGACAGAAACGATTAAAACGGATGTGTTGATTATTGGCGCTGGGCCCTGCGGGCTCTTTGCCGTCTTCGAACTGGGCCTGCTCGATATGAAGGCACACCTTGTCGACATTCTCGACAAAGTCGGCGGCCAATGCGCCGAACTCTATCCGGAAAAGCCGATCTACGACATTCCGGGCATTCCGACCGTGACCGGCCAAGGGCTGGTCGAAGCGCTGATGGAACAGATCAAGCCGTTCGGGCCGACCATTCATCTTGGTGACATGGTGCAGTCGATCGAGCGCATCGGCGACCCGATGTTCCGCGTTCGCACCGAATTGGGCAAGGAATTCGAGGTCAAGATCATCGTCGTCGCGGCCGGCGGCGGTTCATTCCAGCCCAAGCGCCCGCCGATCCCCGGCATCGAGGAATTCGAAGAAAAGTCGGTGTTCTATGCGGTGCGCCAGATGGAGGCGTTTCGCGGCAAGCGCATCCTGATCGCCGGCGGTGGCGATTCCGCGCTCGACTGGACGCTCAATCTCGCGCCGGTCGCAAGCCATCTCACCCTGCTGCATCGGCGCGATGCTTTTCGCGCTGCGCCCGATAGCGTCAACAAGGCGATGGCGCTTGTCGCCGAGGGCAAGATAGATTTCGTACTCGGCCAGGCGACCTCATTGCAGGGGACGGATGGCCAGATCGAGACCGTCATCGTCAAGCGCAATGACGGATCGGAATTTCACATCGGTTGCGATGCGATCCTGCCGTTCTTTGGCCTGACCATGAAACTCGGGCCGGTTGCCGATTGGGGTTTCGAACTGAAGGACGGCGAATTGATCCCGGTCGATACCGAGGCGTTCGAGACCAGCGAACCCGGCATCTTCGCCATCGGCGATATCAACTGGTATCCGGGAAAGTTGAAGCTGATCCTGTCAGGCTTCCATGAAGCGGCGCTGATGGCGCAGAAGGCCCATCGCTATGTCTATCCCGACAAACGGCTGGTGTTTCAGTACACGACCTCGTCAAGCAGCCTGAAGAAGAAGCTCGGCGTGGCCTGAACGCGTTCAGCGCCGGCGGCTCCGGTCGGCGGCAATTGTCTCTATTGCTGCTTTGGCGCCGGAATGGTCCCCGTCACGATCGGTGACGCATCCGGCGGCACTGGCGCCGGCAGCGGCGCGCTGATGATCGTGGGGGCCGAAACATTCAGCAGCGCACGGACCGCAACCAGTGCGGCATCGGCCATTGCTGCATGGCCCTGCGCGGTCGGATGGATGGCGCCGCCATAGACGGCGCTGGTCGCGCCCCAGGTTGCGTCATGAATGTCGCTCGGTTGCGCCGCGCTCGAGAGCCCGATCGCGTAGGTCATGGCGGTGAAGTAGCTGTCGTTCGCGGTTCGGATCCAGCGCTGGCGCGGTGCATAGGCGCGATATTCATTCGCCGGCTGCCCGCATGTCAGCGGATCGGTCGCGGCTTCCGCCGCATCGTCACGAAAGCTCTTGCCCTTCGCTGAAAAGCAGGCGCGGTCGAATTCCGGGTCGTCCGCGCCGCGCGCGCAGATGCCATGTGATGCGAAGGCGAATTGATGGGCCTCGACCAGGGTCATGGCGTCGCGCATCGGATCGCGGCAGATGACGCCGGCCTCGCAGCGGACCAGCGCGCGAATGGCAGGGAGAAAATCCTTGGCGACGAAATCGGCGCCTTCGCGCAGCCGGGTCTTGTCCGCATTGAAGGCTGGATGCACATCAAAGCCGTCGCGTCCGCCGGGGCAGGGCTGGCCCGGTGCGGCCAGCATCGGATTGCCGTAGGAGACGTAGACGACGCGCGCGAGATCGCCGCCGACCAGCGGCTTCAACGCCTCCCGCAGACGGGTGAAATTGCCGGGCAGCTTCTTGGTCAGAACGGCGTTTGCCTGATCGGCGGTCGCGATCAAGCCGGACTGGTTGAGCAGCGTCCGTTCGGTACCCGGCTCCAAGATGACGTTGGCGACCAGGCCGGCGAACTCCACGTCGTTTGCGCCAATCGTCAGCAAAATGATGTCGAGCTTGCGCGCAGGCGAGACGCTGGCCGCCTGTTTGAGCAATTGGTGCAGCACCGAAATCTGCGATGGCACGGTGCCGGGGCATGGTCCGGTTCGTGGCGCGGTGGCGCATTCGCGCGCGCGCTGATCATCCAGAAAACCATCGGTGATGGTCGCTCCCGAGCAGGCGAGCGGAAGGAAGGTGACGGCGAGATGCGGATTTTCCACCGCCAGCGCCAGCGCCGTGCGCACCTGATAGGAATAGAGCGAGCGATGGCATGCCGCGCTCATCCAGCGCGCGCCCTGGTGTGCCCAATCGGCACTGGTGGCAGGGTCGGTGGCGGTGCCCTCGCAGGCTTTGCTGCCGCGGAATCCGGCGCGGCTCGGCCGGTAATATTCGCTGAGCGAGCCGCCGAGAAAGCGCCGGAAACAAAATCCGTCATCGGCGAGCCTGACCGGCCGCTCCGGATTGCCTTCTCCCGCGGCGATGGAATCGCCGAGGCCGGCGATCAGGACATCGCGCACGCGGATTTCGGTGGCGGCGGTGCGCGTCGTGCCATCGGGCAAGGTCGCGGTGACCCGCGCCGCGGTCGTGCGGCCATACCGCAGGCGAATATTGATGTCTTCCTCGCAACTGAAACTCGCCTGCCGTGGCGCGGCGTCGCCGTCGTCAAAGACCCAGGCGCACGTCGCCTGCGGTTCGCTCAATCCGGTCAGAATGACGCCAATGCGGTGGTCCTGTGGCGTCAGGTAGTTTTCCTGTTCGCCGTCGCGCCGGCATCGGAGCAGCAGTTTGCCTGTTGCATCGACGCAAAGATTGCCGACGACGTCGCGCGCCCAGCCGCGGCCGTCGCTGGCGCGGGCCAGCCGTCCCTCGGCCGCCAGCACGCCATCGCCGCGATATGCCGCGACGTGGCGCTGGAAATCCGCCTCGTTGCGGAACAGCCGGAACCGGTTTTTGACCTCCCATTCGATCCGCAGCGGCTCGGCCTGCGGAGCCTGAGGCTGCAAGGGCGCCTGCGCATGGGCCATCCCGCTCGCCACAGCAGCGGCAAGGGCAAGGAATGCGAGGTTGAGGAGGCGTCGCATCGGAGCATTACTCGGATTGGATTTGTGAGGGCGGATACCGCTTGAGGTTGAGCGCAGTGATGCGGCGGAAATAAGGGGCGAGGACGCGGATCATTCCCGGTCACGTTAAACTGAAGCCGAGCCGGGCAAAAGGTCCCCGCTATCCGCAATTCACGCTCCGAATCAGAGTTTTAACGAGAAACAGCAATTCATTTTCTGAAGGGCCGGGTGACCCTCCCTTAGGTCCCTTGTCAGGCAGCATGGCGCGTAAAGGTTCCGCAACCATCTGTCCTGTAAAACGCGCAATTGAAATGGAAATTCATGCGGTGCGGACGGTTGCCACGGGAGGCCGCGGCAGAAGGCGGTCCGGCGCCGCAGCCGTCATCACTTAATTTGAGGCTTTGCGGAGGATCGCACCATGGCGATCGAACAGATCAAGACCCGTTGCTGCGTTGTCGGCGGTGGCCCGGCTGGCATCATGCTCGGATTTCTGCTGGCGCGCGCCGGCGTCGATGTCGTCGTGATGGAAAAGCATGCCGACTTCTTCCGCGATTTTCGCGGCGACACCATTCATCCCTCAACGTTGCAGTTGATGCATGAGTTGGGCTTGCTGGATTCGTTTCTGAAATTGCCGCATCAGGAGGCCCATCAGTTTCGCCTGCATTTGGGTGAAACCAATGTGGTGGCGGATTTCTCGCACCTGCCGACGGTGTGCAAATACATCGCCATGATGCCGCAATGGGACTTTTTGAATTTTCTGGCGGAGCAGGGACGGCGGTATCCGGCCTTTACGCTGATGATGAACACGGACGTGACCGGCCTAATTGAGGAGGACGGCCGCGTCGTCGGTGCCCGCGCGACGGGGCCTGATGGTCCGGTTGAGGTGCGCGCCGATCTTGTCGCCGGAACGGACGGGCGGCATTCGACCGTGCGCGCCTGCGCCGGATTTGCTGTCGCGGACATCGGCGCGCCGATGGACGTGTTGTGGATGCGCGTTCCACGCAAAGCCGACGATCGCGACGAGCCGGAACTAATCGCCAAGGACGGCCGGGTCGTGGTGCTGATCAATCGCGGCGAATACTGGCAGTGCGCCTATATCATTCCGAAAGGCGCCTTCGATGCATTGCGCGCCGCCGGGCTGCCGGCCTTCCGCGACGCCCTTGCCAAGATCGCGCCGTTGCCCCGCAAAAACATCGATACCCTTCAGGACTGGGATCAGATCAAGCTGTTGTCGGTTCGGGTCGACCGTCTGTCGCAATGGTCGCGTCAAGGCCTGATCTGCATTGGCGATGCCGCGCATGCGATGTCGCCGATCGGCGGCGTCGGGGTGAATCTTGCGGTCCAGGACGCGGTCGCTGCCGCCAACATTCTGGCCGCGCCGTTGCGCGCCGGCACACTGACGCTCGATCATCTTGAGGCCGTGCAGAAGCGCCGCGAATTTCCGGTCAAGGTTACGCAGCGACTGCAGGTTCTCGCCCAGAACAACATCATCAAGCAGGCTCTGGGAAGCGCCGGTGAATTCAAGGCGCCGTTGCTGGTGCGGCTCGCCAGCCATTTTACCTTCGTACAGCGTCAGGCCGGGCGGTTGATCGGCCTCGGCGTCAGGCCTGAGAATATCGCGACCCCGGACGTGCTGGCGCAGAAGGCGCCGGCGCCGTCACCCCTCGGCGCGAGCGCAGCGAACATCGCGGGATAAGCGGCCGGCGCTCAGGAGCCTCGTCGGGCCAATTCATCGGCCGCGAAATCATCCACCGCGATCACCTTGTCGACCGCTTCCTGCGCCGCGGCCATCTGCTCGGCTTCGGCTGCGGTGATGATGCCGGCTTCCGCGGCGGCGTGCCAGTTGGTGATCTTGGCGTCGTGAATGCGCCGCCGGATCGACTGGGTCGCCGTGACCAGCGCAAACGCGTTTTCGAGCCGCGCCAGCCCGTCGTCGGCGCGGCCGAGGAACAGGCCAGTGGTCAGCCGGTCGCGCGTTTCCGACGGCTCGAGCAGAATCTCGGCGCATTGTTGCGTGAGCCCATCGCGCGGACCGCGCCGGCGCCGGCCGAGCGGCAGCATGATGAAGCGCAACAGCCAGGCCGCCGGCCGGTTCGGCAGATTGGCGAGCGTCTGATCAAGGCGGGTCTCGATGGTCGCGAGGCCCTGCGCCATGTTCCAGGCCACGAGCGGCCAGTCATCGTTGCGCCGCCCCTCATCCTGCCATCGCTTGAGCGTCGCCGAGAGCAGATAGAGTTCCGAGAGTATGTCGCCGAGCCGCGCGGACAGCATTTCCCGGCGCTTGAGCGTGCCGCCGAGGGTGGCGAGCGCGATGTCGGCGGTCAGCGCGAAGCTCGCCGCATAGCGCGAAAGCTGCCGGTAGCTGGCCCGCGCGCGGCCGGCCGTCGGTGCCGCCGCAAACAGCCCACCGGTCCAGTTGTGCCACCAGGCGCGTGCGAACAGTTTGCCGGTATGGCCGGCATGGTCCCAGAACTCGCGATCGAAGTCATCGAGCGCGCGATCCTCGTCGGCCTCACGCAAAGCCGCCATTTCCTTGAGCAGATACGGATGACAACGGATCGCGCCCTGGCCGAAGATGATAAGATTGCGGGTCAGCATATTGGCGCCTTCGACCGTGATGCCGATTGGCGTCCCGCGATAGAGGTTGCCGAGATAATTGTGCGGGCCGTCGATCACCGCCTTGCCGCCATGAATGTCCATGGCGTCGTTGAACGCCTGGCGCGCGCGCTCGGTGGCGTGCAGCTTCATGATGGCCGAGATCACCGTAAGCTTGCGGCCTTCGTCGAGCCCGGCGCAGGTCAGCCGCCGCGCGGCGTCGACCAGATAGGCGTTGGCCGCGAGCCGCCCGAGCGGTTCCTGAATGCCCTCGAACTTGCCGATCGGAATGTTGAACTGCCGCCGGATCCGCGCATAGGCTCCGGATGTCCGCGCGCAAAGCGCAATGCCGGCGGCCGATTGTGACGGCAGCGAAATGCCGCGTCCGGCCGCCAGCGCGCTCATCAGCATGCGCCAGCCCTTGCCGGCGTTTTCGCGGCCGCCGATGATATTGTCGAGCGGAACCACCACGTCGTGGCCGCGCGTCGGTCCGTTCTGAAAGAATTGATACGCTGGAACATGACGGCGGCCGATCTCGATGCCGGGCAGATTTGTCGGCACCAGCGCCAGCGTGATGCCGATGTCGTCCTGATCGCCTATCAGATGATCAGGGTCGGCGAGCTTGAAAGCCAGTCCGAGAACGGTTGCGACCGGGGCGAGGGTGATGTAGCGCTTGTTCCAGTTGAGCCGGATGTAGAGCGCGCCGTCATCGCCGCGGAAGACAGTGCCCGTATCGGTCATGGCGGCTGCATCGGAGCCGGCGTCGGCGCTGGTGAGCGCGAAGCAGGGGATTTCGCGGCCATCGGCAAGGCGCGGCAGCCAGTAGTCGCGCTCATCCCCGGTGCCGAACTGCAGCAGCAATTCGGCGGGACCGAGCGAATTCGGCACCAGAACGGTCACCGCGGCCGTGACCGAGTGGGCAGCGATCTTGCGGATCACTTCCGAATGCGCGTAGGCGGAAAATCCGAGCCCGCCCTGATCCGCCGGGATGATCATGCCGAAGAACTTGAGTTCTTTCAGAAACGCCCAGACCTCGGGCGAAAGATCGGCATTGTTCCAGGAGAGGCGCCAATCATCAATCATGGCGCACAATTGCTCGACCGGACCGGCGAGGAATGCGGCCTCGGGCGGGGTCAACGTCGAGATCGGGGTCGCGAGCAGACGTTCCCAGTCCGGCTTTCCGGAGAACAATTCCGCGTCCCACCAGGCGTCGCCGGTTTCGAGCGCCTCGCGCTCGGTTTCCGACAGCGCCGGCAGGGAGCGGCGCGCCCAGCCCATCAGCGGACGTGACAGCCGGTGCCGACGCCAGGCGGCCAGCCGCTCGCGCAACGGCGGCTTAGGCGCTTCGGGCGCCACCGGAAGTGCAGTTGGCACCGCCGCTGCCGCCGGCGTTTCTGGCGCGATGGGGTCAGCCGGGATTTCCGGGCCGGCCGGTGCTTTGGACGCGGGCTGCGGTGGCGGCAGGTCGGACGTCGCGGGGCGTTCCGTTGAAGCCTGCGTATCCGACGATGTGTCGCGTGGTGTCTGGTCCTGCATCAGCGTCCTGCGTTATCAATCAATGGCCACTATCGCACCTAACACACAATCATAACAAAAGATGACGTTGCCCCAAACGCGGACGGCAGGGTTCCGCTCATGGGCTATACTGACAAAGTGAGTCGCATGGCGCGCTTGCAATGGGGCCAGTGGGGGCACATGGCCAATGTCAGAAACGTCAGGTCGTTGCGGGTCGTACCGCGGGATCCTTCACCAGTTCCTGCGCACGCGCGCATCAAGGGGACGTTCGTTTTCTTCGATCTGGAGACAACCGGGCTGAGCCCGCGCGGCGATCGCATCATTGAAATCGCCGGATTGCGGGTCGCTCCAGGCGGCCGCGTATCCGGCGAATTCCATGCACTCGTCCGCGTCAATCGTTCGGTGCCGCCGTTCATCACGTCAATCACCGGCATTACCACAGCCATGCTGGAACAGCAGGAGACGATCGAGGCCGTCCTGCCGCGCTTCATGGACTTTGCCGATGGGCTGCCGCTTGTCTCTTATAATGTGCCGTTCGACATGGGGTTTCTCCAGGCCGAGGCCGGTCGCCTGCAACTGGCGGTGAGCAACGTCGGCGTATGCGCCTTGCGCGAGGCGAGACGCCGGTTGCCGCACCTTCCCAACCATAAACTCAAGACCGTCGCCGCTCATCTCGGCGTCGCCGCGGACCAGAGCCATCGCGCGCTCGACGATTGCCATATGGGGCTTGCAGTTTTCGTGCAGTTGATGCGTTCTTGAGGAATGTTCGTCAGCTTTTTCCAGGAATTGAAGGCCGCCGGCCTGCCGGTGACCCTGCGCGAATACCTCACCTTGATGGAGGCGATGGAGAAGAACCTCGCCGGCCGCCGGGTCGAGGACTTCTACTATCTCTCGCGCGCGACGCTGGTGAAGGACGAGCGCAATCTCGACAAGTTCGACCGGATTTTCGGCCATGTTTTCAAGGGCCTTGATCTCGTCAGCGAGGCGCTCGAAGCCGAAATCCCGGCCGAGTGGCTGAAGAAGCTCACCGAAAAATATCTGACCGAAGAAGAGAAGGCGCAGATCGAAGCCCTCGGCGGCCTCGACAAGCTGCTGGAGACCTTGCGCGAACGGCTAAAGGAGCAAAAGGGCCGCCACCAGGGCGGCTCGAAATGGATCGGCACCGGCGGCACGTCACCGTTCGGCGCCTACGGCTACAATCCGGAAGGCATCCGCATCGGCCAGGACACCAACCGCAATTTCCGCGCGGTCAAGGTCTGGGACAAGCGCGAGTTCAAGGATCTCGACGGCGACGTCGAACTCGGCACCCGCAACATCAAGGTGGCGCTGCGCCGGCTGCGCAAGTTCGCCCGTACCGGCGCGCCGGATGAACTCGATCTCGACGGCACCATCCGCGACACCGCCCACAAGGGCTACCTCGACATCAAGCTCCGGCCCGAGCGGCACAATGCGGTCAAGGTGCTGCTGCTGCTGGATATCGGCGGCTCGATGGATTGGCACATCCAGCAGGTCGAGGAACTGTTTTCCGCCGCCCGCACCGAGTTCAAGCACCTCGAGCACTTCTACTTTCACAATTGCCTCTATGAGAAAGTGTGGAAGGAGAACCGCCGCCGCTTCGACGACACCAAGCCGACATGGGACGTGCTGCATACTTATCCGCACGACTACAAGGTGATCTTTGTCGGCGACGCCTCGATGAGCCCCTATGAGATCATCATGCCCGGCGGTTCGGTCGAGCACATGAACGAGGAGCCGGGCCAGACCTGGATGGAGCGCGTGACCCGCACCTATCCGGCCTGCGTGTGGCTCAATCCGGTGCCGGAAAGCGAGTGGGGCTACACCCAGTCGATCCGCGTGATGCGCCAGTTGCTCGGCGGACGGATGTATCCGCTGACGCTTGAAGGCCTGGACGCCGCGATGCGGGAACTGGTGCGGTAAGTGTCAGTGTCCGCAGGCATTGGGGCGCGATCGTTGCCGCCCCGTGGTTCGATTGATTGCAAACATCTGATAAAATATGCCGGGTCCAAGGACCGTCACATGCCAGGGAGCGGTTGATCATGTCTATTGCGATGACAATGCGGGCACCTGCCGTGGTGGCATTGGCCGCTGCACTCATGACGTTGCCGACCACGGCATCGGCGGGAATAGCCATCAAGGACAAGGTCCGTGTCGCGATCCCGCAGATCGAAAAGCTCGCCCAGAGCATCGTTTCCAACGGCGGCGTTCCGGGTCTGGCCATCGCCATCGTCTACAAGGACGAGACGATCTATCTGAAAGGTTTCGGTGTTCGGGAGGCCGGCAAACCCGGAGGGGTCGATGCGGACACGGTCTTCCAGCTGGCTTCGCTTTCCAAGCCGCTCTCCGCGACCGTGGTGGCCGCACTGGTCAGTGACGGCAAGGTGTCGTGGGATTCGCGCGTCAGCGATCTCGATCCGGCGTTCAAGCTGCACGGCCCGTATCCGACGGAACAGGTCACCCTTACCGATCTGTTTTCCCATCGCAGCGGGCTGCCGGGCGATGCCGGCAACGATCTTGAGAACTTCGGCTTCGACCGCGCCACCATCCTGCATCGCTTGCGCTATGTATCGCCCGCCAGCAGCTTTCGTTCGACCTATGCCTACAGCAATTTCGGCCTGACCGAAGGCGCGGTCGCGGCCGCGCGGCCAACCGGCAAGACCTGGGAGGAGGTTGCCGAACAGAAACTCTATAAGCCGCTCGGCATGACTGCGACCAGTTCGCGCCACGCCGATTTTCTCAAGCAGGCCAATCGCGCCGCGCTGCATGTCCGCGTCCAGGACAAGTGGACGGCATTGGTCAAACGCGATCCCGACCCGCAATCGCCGGCCGGCGGCGCGAGTTCCAACGTTCGCGACCTCGCTCAGTGGGTTCGTCTCGAACTCGCCAACGGCAAATTAAATGGCAAGCAGTTGATCACAGAAGCGGCGCTTGCCGAGACCCATGTGCCACTGATCATGAGCGGCCGGGACCCGTTTACCGGCAGGCCACGATTTTACGGTCGCGGCTGGGGCTACGAATTCCGGGACTATGGCATTGTCTGGACCCACGCCGGAGCGTTCAGCAAGGGCGCGCGCACGGTGGCGAGCCTCGTGCCCGGCGAAGATCTTGGGATTGTCGTCCTGGCCAATGCCTTTCCGACCGGTGCACCGGAAGGCGTTGCTGAGACATTTTTTGATCTCGTCTTCAAAGGCAAGGTCTCGCGCGATTGGACCAAGGCCTGGACCGAACTCTACACAAAGGCCTTTGGCGCCCCGGCGATAGCGGCGGCGATCGCGCCGTTTGCCAAGCGGCCGGCCAAACCGTCACCGGCGATGGCGGCGGCGGCCTATATCGGCGACTATCGCAACGACTATGTCGGCACCGTGAGCGTTTCTGAAAAGGACGGCGCCTTGCAGTTACTGATCGGTCCCGCCAAACAGACCTACAGGTTGACGCACTTTGACCGCGATCTGTTTCTCTACACGCCATTCAGCGAGACGCCGGAATGGGTCGTGCCGGTCGTCTTTACGGTCGGCCCTGATCAGAAGGCGGGCGTGGTGATGATCGCGAATTTCGCGGAAAACGGGCAGGGCAGGCTGGAACGGGTCCGGAAATAGCCCGCGCGCATCCGGGATCGGTTCGGCGCGCGATGCGGGTTGCGCCGCGCCCTTCGAACCTTATCCGGCCGGTCTTGCCGCCAGCAGCGCGCGCTCGTCGTCGCAGATGAAATCGCGGGTGATCGGCACGGCATCGCGTTGCTTCGACAGCAGCAGTTGAAACACCATGTTCGACCCGTGCACGAATCCGAGTTCGGCGGCGGACAGATAGAATTCCCACATCCGGCAGAACCGTTCGCCCATCAGCGCGGCCGCATCCGGCCGCCGCGCCGCGAACCGCTCGCGCCAATGGCGAATGGTGTAGGCATAGTGCAGACGCAGCACCTCCACATCGTCCACCCAGATGCCGTGGCGTTCGGTGACGGCGAAGACCTCGGACAGCGCCGGCACATAGCCGCCGGGGAAAATGTATTTGCGGTAGAACGGCCCGGTCGTCCCCGGCGGTGTCATCCGGCCGATGGAATGCACGAAGGCATAGCCGTCCGGCGCCAGTAATTGTTTCACGACCGAAAAATAGGCGTCGAGATGGCCGACGCCGACATGTTCCATCATGCCGACCGAGACCACGCGGTCGAACTGGCCGGTGAATTCGCGATAGTCCTTCTGGACAAAGGTGACGCGGTCCCGGACACCGGCTTCATCTGCGACCTGTTCGGCGATCTTGATCTGCTCCGGCGAGACATTCAGCGAAGTGACCTGCGCCCCGGCCTGCGCCAGCTTGACCGCAAAGGCTCCCCAGCCGCCGCCGATTTCCAGGACCGTCATGCCGGGTTTGAGACGCAGCTTGGCGACGGCATGGGTGAGCTTGGCGTCCTGCGCCTGCTCCAGCGTCATATTCGGATCGCGGAAATAGGCGCAGGAATAGTTGAGCCCCTGGTCGAGGAACATCCGGTAGAGTTCGGTTGAAATGTCGTAGTGGTGGCGCGCGTTGCGCTTGGCGGCCTCAACGTCATTCGATTGCTGGCGCCGGCGGAACGCCTTCCAGCCGCGCCGCAGCAGGCCCTGAATCGGATGGCTGCCGAGCGGTTCGCGGTTGACCGAGAACAGCAGCAGGAAGTCGTGGATGGTCGAGCCGTTCTCGAACACCAGGCCGCCATCCATATAGGCCTCGGCGGCGTAAAGCTCGGGATTGAAGAACAGCTTCCATTCCAGGCTGGAGTTCGGTGAGCCGGGCGTGCACCGTCGGCCCGTTCTCGCCGCTGCCGAAGACGTGGGTGACGCCGCCGGCATCGGTAAGACGGAACTGGCCGTTCCTGACGAATTTTTTCAGAAGGCTTCCGAGCAGCCGCATGTTTTGTCCTTCATTTCGCCGCGAGGCGCCGCCTCGCAATCCGCGACGCCAGCAGACATAGCAACAGAAGTCTGGCCACGGAAGCAGGACGCCAATCTGGCGGGTTGAGCGCGCCGGCCGATCCGGCATTTTTCTTGCAATAACACTTCTGTGTGGCCGCGCTCACACGCGCGGCGGCGCGCAACGCCTAGATTGGTGGCGACGGCGGTGCCTACCGACCGGTTGCGCGTCGAAGCTCGTTGGATCAATTGTTTGAGGCGGTTATGAATGCGCTGATGACTGCAGTCGTGATATGGCTGGCGGCCAATTTCGGTTTGCCGGCGACGTTCGATCACCCGGTTGTGAAATTCACGCCGGCATTGGAAATCGCCTATCTGCGTCATGGTGCGCATGATGCCGAAATGAAGCGCGCGGTGCGCGTCGAATACGCACAGGAAATGGCCTCGACCAAGGGACGGCAGGTTGTTGCAGTTTACGTCGACGAAAACACGACCATCCATCTACCGGTCGGCTGGACCGGCCAGTCTCCGGCGGAACTGTCAATCCTGGTTCATGAATTGGTCCACCATCTCCAGAACCGCTCGCAGTTGAAATACGCTTGCGCTGCCGAACGTGAAAAACTGGCTTATGCGGCGCAAGCCAAATGGCTCGGGCTGTTCGGGACGAGCCTGGCGAAGGAATTTGAAATCGATGCCTTGGCACTCAAACTGAGCACCACCTGCATGTACTGATGGTGCGGCCCACCGGAATACCTGATCATCAGCCGTAGGGCCGGCACTAAGACTTGCCCCAGGTCAAGGAATAGAGGTCGAAGCGCCGGTCTTTCAGGTTCATCACGGTGCCGTCCTGCCTTGCCGCCCGCAGCGAGTCGAGCTGAAGGTCCGCGATCGCGACCATTTCCACGTTCGGTGTCGTGTCTGCGGCGACGCCGTCGCGTGCGAACGGAAAATCGCACGGCGTCAGCACGCAGCTTTGCGCGTACTGAATGTCCATGTTCTCGACGTTGGGCAGATTGCCGACATTGCCCGCCATCACGACGTAGCACTGGTTCTCAATGGTGCGGGCCTGCGCGCAATAGCGAACGCGGCAATAGCCCTGCCGTGAGTCGGTGCAGAAGGGGATGAACAGCAGCATCGCCCCCTGGTCGATCAGATAGCGCGTCATTTCGGGAAACTGGCAATCGTAGCAGATCTGGACGCCGATCGGGCCGCAGTCGGTTTGTACGATATTGACGTCGCTGCCGCCCTTGATGTTCCACCAATAGCGTTCGCTCGGAGTCGGGTGGACCTTGCGTCGCGGATGCACGCTGCCGTCGCGCAGGCAGACGAAGCAGACGTTGTATACTTCGCCGTCGGCCTCGCGGGTCGGGTGTGAGCCGGCGATGATGTTGACGTTGTAGCTGACGGCGAGCCGGCTCATCAGTTCCTTGAAGCGCTCGGTGTATTTGGTGAGAGCGGCGATCGCTTCGGACGCGCGGACGCGGTTGTTGTCAATCGACAACAATTGCAGTGTGAACAATTCGGGAAACAGCACGAAATCCGCTTTGTAGTCGGCCACCACGTCGACGAAATACTCGACCTGCTGAGCGAATTCCTCGAACGACTTCAGTGCACGCTGCTGGTACTGCACGGCGGCGACCCGCACGTTCTGCAGGCCGCGCTCCGCCTTGCCGCCGACATTGATCGAGTCGTCGGCCACCTGCGGGTTGCGCCAGATCATGTGGGTCGCGTAGCCGCGCGACTCGTGGTCGAGGGGAAGATAGTTCTGCAGCACGCCGATCGGCTGGAAGCCGTTGCGCATCTGAAAGCCGATGACCGGATCGCGCAGTTTTCCGGCGAGGACCATTTCCAGATATTTTTCGGCGGAGCCGACCGCATTCCAGCGGCGGTTGAGATTGGGCATGCGGCCGGCGAACACGATGCCTTTCAGTTGCAAATGCTGGCAGAGTTTTTTGCGCTCGTTGTAGAGCCGCTGGCCGATGCGCAGCCCCTGAAAATCCGGGTCGACGCAAACGTCCATGCCGTAGAGCCAGTCGCCTTTCTCGTCGTGGCGGGAGGCAAAGCCCCGGCCGGTGATCACGACCCAGTCGTGCGGTTCGAGCGCGACCGCGCCGGAAATCCGGAACGTGGCGCAATAGCCGACAATCCGGTTCTCGTAGATCGCGACGAATTGACCTTCGCGGAACTGGTGCTGATGGCCGAGCAGTTGCGCTTCGCTGTAGACGCCGGCCGGGCCGAATGTGGCATAGACCTTGGCAAGCAGCGCCCGGATGCCGGGAATGTCGCTGGCGACGGCGTTGCGGATGACGAGCTTGGGACGGGTGCCCTTTTCGCGCTGCGCCGGTTTGGTGTCCGTTCGGGGGGGTGATTCAAGGGTCATAGGGTCTTTTTAGCCTCAGTATGCCCGCACGCAAAGTGAACCGTAGGCGTCCAGATATGAACGCGTTTCCGGCGTCGAAAGGCCAGCGGGTATCGCAATATCATTGGCGGGGTCTATCGGCGAGTGGCCTTCACCATCGGCGCCGCTGCCGTTCCGGCGCCGAAGTTCCGGTCCGGGCCTGCTAGAGTATGATTCGGAAAAGTTGCAGACTTTTCCGATAAGATCATACGACAGACTAAGATATTAGAGGATCACTGCGATTCAATCAGCCTGATTTGCACTCTAAACCGCGATTGAATGCCGGCTGCGGTTGGCGCGCAGGTAGGTGTCGAAGGCGGCAGCGGCAAGCCTGACGAATGGTCGGCCCGCGTCGGTGACGGTGACGCGGTTGCGGTCCAGACGCACCAAGCCTTCGCGGGCGAGCGGCGCGAGTTCCGCAAGTTCCTCAACGAATGGCGTGTCGACCCCCATCATATGCCTGATCGCATCGAGGTCGACGGCGAGATCGCACATCAGCCGCTCGATGACATGGGCCCGCAGGCGGTCGTCGTCGCTAAGCGCCACGCCCTTGACGGTCGCGAATTGGCCGCCCTGGACCGCACGGCCATAGCCGCCGATGTCGACGGCATTCTGCACGAAGCCCTGCGGCAGCCGGCCGATCGCGGAGGCGCCAAGGCCGATCAGCGCATCGGCGGCGTCGGTCGTATAGCCTTGGAAGTTGCGATGGAGCCTGCCGCTGCGCGCGGCGCGCGCGAGGCCATCCTCGGCGCTGGCGAAGTGATCGAGGCCGACGGCGACATAGCCATTGGCGGTGAGCACGGCCGAGGCGGCAATGGCCTGTTCGAGCCGTTCGGCGGGACCTGCGAGATCGGCCTCGCTGATCAGGCGCTGCTGCGTCTTGAACCACGGTACGTGGGCGTAGCCGAACAGCGCCAGCCGTTGTGGCCCGAGCGAAGCGGCAAGTTCAGCGCTGCGGCGGACATCGTCGATGCTCTGCCGCGGCAGCCCGTACATCAGATCGAGATTGATGCGATCGATGCCGGCTTCCCGCAATTGTGCGACCGCCCGCGCCACAGTCTCGAACGGCTGTTTGCGTCCGATCGCCTCCTGGACATGGTCCGAGAAATCCTGGACGCCGAGACTTGCCCGGTTGACACCGATTGCCGCCAACGTACCAGCGAGCGAGGGCGTCACCAGCCGCGGATCAAGCTCGATCGCTTGCTCGCGCAGCGCGGAGAAATCGAACAGCGCCTTCAGCGTGTCCGTGATGGCCCGCAACAGATCGTCGCCCAGGATCGAAGGCGTTCCGCCACCCCAATGCAGATGCGTGACTCGGCCGCGCGCGCGTGCGGCAACAAGGCCGATCTCCTCGATCAGTCGTGCCGCATAGGCAGCGATCGGATCGCGCCGGCGGGTCGCCTTGGTATGGCAGCCGCAATAGAGGCAAAGCCGGGTGCAATAGGGCACGTGAATATAGAGCGACAGCAACCCGGTCGGTGGCAGCGCTGCCAGCCAATTCGCATAGCATTCAGCCCCGACGTCCGGCGTGAAATGCGGAGCGGTCGGATAAGACGTGTAGCGAGGGACGTTGCGTTCGGCGAGCGCCAGTCTGGGGTCCATGGCGTCAATCTCGCCTCCGGCGGTCGGGCTCCGCCTTGATCCGGGTCAAGTGAAGCCACATCCATGGATTTACCTGAGAGCCCGTAGGGATATTGCACCGCACTGCGACATCCCGACGCGTGTATTCCCATCGATCACCCGCCTGGATGGGTTGAACTGACAGCCTCCGTCCGGGAATATCCAAAGCATAAACATTCGCGTACTGGATTACCGACCGCCCGAAGGGCGTGGATGACGATCATCGGATGGAGGCGCAACCATGGTTTTGCTGATTACCTATGTCATTGTCGCAATTATTGGCCAGGCGATTGCTTTCAGCATCGGCGCACTGGTCGACCAATATTCGCCGGGAACCGGCATTCTGGTGTTCTTCCCGCTGTTTGCGATTGGATTCTGGCTCGCCTGGGTCATTTCGGTGCGGATCACCGAACCACGGTCAGCGGATAGCACTGCCGCGTAATCCTTGCCGCGCGCGATCGTCACGCCACCTTGAACGCCGTCGTCCGAGCGTCCGCCTCGTCACGTCCTGCATGATACGGTGGGGGACGACCGGCGCCTCTCTCCGGTCGGAGGGAGGTGACGATGCCGGCTGAACGCTTTGAGTTTCGCAACGCACAGGGCCACAGCCTCTCGGCACTGCTTGACCGTCCGGCAGCGCTGCCGCGTGCCTACGCGCTGTTTGCGCATTGCTTCACCTGCGGCAAGGATATCCGTGCCGCCCGGCGCATCGCCGAGGCGCTGACCGCGCTCGGCATTGCGGTCGTGCGGTTCGACTTCACGGGACTTGGCGCCAGCGAAGGCGAATTCGCCAACACCACTTTTTCCTCCAACGTCGCCGATCTGATCGCCGCTGCCGAGCACCTGCGCGCCACCGGACGTGCGCCGGCGCTCCTGATCGGTCACAGCCTGGGGGGGCCGCGGTGCTGGCGGCGGCCGGCGAGATCGCGGACGTCCGCGCGGTGGTGACCATCGCCGCACCCAGTGACCCGTCCCACGTCACGGGCCTTTTTCATCATCGTATCCCGGAAATCAACGAACACGGCGAAGTGGCGGTGGAGCTTGGCGGCCGCGCATTCCGTATCCGGCGCGAGTTCCTCGAAGACGTGGCCGAACAGCAACTCGATCAGCGCATTGCCAAGTTGCGTAAGGCACTGCTGATCTTCCATTCGCCGACCGACGCGGTCGTCGGCATTGAGAATGCCAGCCACATCTTCCTGGCGGCCAAACATCCGAAAAGTTTCATTTCGCTCGACGGCGCAGATCATCTGCTGTCGAAGCCGGGCGATGCGTCTTATGTCGCCAACGTCATTGCCGCCTGGGCCGAGCGCTATCTCGACATGGCGCCGCCAAAACGAGCAGCCGGCGAGGTTGGTGCTGTGGTCGTCACCGAAACCGGGGCGGGAAAGTTTCAGCAGGAAGTCACAGTCGGCTCACATCGTTTTCTCGCCGACGAACCGCTCAAGGTTGGCGGTCTCGACAGCGGTCCGTCGCCCTATGATTTGCTGCTCGCTGCGCTTGGCGCCTGTACGGCGATGACGATGCGGCTCTATGCCGATCACAAGTCGCTGCCGCTTGAACGTGTTTCGGTAAAGCTCGGTCACGCCAAGATCCACGCCGCAGATTGCGAAGAGTGTGAGACCGTTGAAGGCAAGATCGACCGCATCGAGCGTGTGATCACCATGACCGGCGATCTCGACAATCAGCAGCGTGCAGCTCTTCTGCGGATCGCGGACAAATGTCCGGTGCACCGCACGCTGCATTCCGAAATCCATGTTCGTACCAAGGAACGGATTGCCCGGGATGAGAAATAGTCGCGTTTGGTAGACATCAAAATCAAATGGAACGACGGCCTATTTCGGCTGCACGGTCGGGTCGCCGCCGGGGGTGCCAGGCGGCGGGATGATCTTAAGCGCGCCGCCTTCCGGCGGTTTTTGCCGGATCTCCGGATCGACGCCGGCCGGCGGACAGATGATGCCCTTTGACTGTGCCAGTTCCTCGCTCAGTGTCTGGTTGGGATCGTCGCGGCCAATCACTGGAGCGTCTTTGGAAATTCCGGGCGGGCAGGCGGACGGTCGTTGCGCAGGCGCCGTTTGCGCGGCGCAAGGCGCCGACATTGCGCCGGCCAATACAACGGCAAGCGCCAAGACGCGCGCCGATACGCGCGGGTTTGATCCGCGAGTTCCAGGCCGAGCAAATGTGGTTTGGCGTGATAAGAACGGCATGGGAATCACAACGCCATGCGCCCGCGATTGTTCCCCTCGCCACGGTAAGGGCAAGGTTTGAGCGGGGTCGAAATGGCGGATTTTCGCGCTTTTTCGAGGTCGCGCGGTCCTGCGGACCGGTCACGGAGACGATTTGCCAGAATACGGAACTGTCCCGGCCGGACATTGACGAATGTTCCAGCCTGGGTGATATCCGGACGGTTGCGGCGCCCGACAAGGACGGCAACATCCACGCCTTCGCGAACCGCTGTACCCATCGCGGCTCGCGGCTCTCCTTTCCGCAATTATTGCTCCACTTCAGAAAAACGGAAACCACAAACGTGCCAACCTCCCGGGCAATGCCTTGAGCGCGCCAGCCTTTCAACTCACCCGCCATCGGCCCTTTGTGCTGTTCTGGTGCGCGCGGACCGCCACAACCGTCGCCTATCAAATGCAGGCGGTTGCGATCGGTTGGCAGATCTATGAACTGACCGGCAGCGCGTTTGATCTCGGCCTGGTCGGGCTGGTGCAGTTTGTTCCCGTTGTGGCGATGGCGTTGGTGATCGGCCAGATCGCCGACCGCTACGACCGCCGTCGTATCGCCAGTACCTGCCAGGCGGTGAAGGCGATTGCGGCAATCGTTCTGGCGGTCGGCAGTTTTCAGGGATGGCTCGGCCGGGAGGCGATCTTCGCCATCCTGTTCGTCACGGGCACGGCGCGCGCCTTCGAGACGCCGACCATGCACGCCATGATTTCCGGCGGTGGTGCCGGCCGCGGTCCTGTCGCGCGCGGTTGCCGCTTCAACGACCGCGTTCCAGACCGCGATCATTGGCGGCCCGGCGATCGGCGGTTTCATGTACCTGCTCGGTCCGGCTGCGGTCTATGCGACCTGCGCGGTTGCTTTCACCACGGCCGCCATCCTGCTTACGCTCGTTCAGGCGACGCCGCGCGTCCTGAACAAGAAGCCGGTCACCTTGGAATCGCTGTTCGGCGGCATCTCCTACCTGCGCAGCAATCGTATTCTGCTGGGCATCATTTCACTCGATCTGTTTGCCATGCTGCTCGGCGGCGTCACCGCGCTGCTGCCGATCTTCGCGCGCGACATTCTCGGCACCGGGCCATGGGGCCTTGGCTTGCTGCGCTCGGCGCCGGCGGTTGGTGCGCTGGTCATGTCGATCGCATTGACGCGCTTTGCCTTCGACCGCAAGGCTGGTGTGATCCTCTATGTCGCAACCGGAATTTTCGGTGTTTCGATTCTTGTGTTTGCGCTTTCGACATCGCTCGTGCTGTCACTCGGCGCGCTCACCATCTATGGCGCCATGGATGCGGTCAGCGTCGTCATTCGCCATTCCATGGTGCAATTGCGCACGCCGGACGAAATGTTGGGCCGGGTGATGGCCGTGAACTCGATGTTCACTGGGACGACATCGACGCTGGGCGAGTTCGAATCCGGCGCCGTCGCGGCCTGGCTCGGCGCGGTGCCGTCCGCGCTGATCGGCGGTGTCGGCGCCATCGTGGTCGCGGCGGTCTGGTGGCGGGCATTTCCTGAAATCGCCCGGATCGATAAGCTCGCGCCGGACCCGTGAGAGAGGCCGGCTTCGCCATGACCGACACCGCAGACGACAGCGAACCGGTCAGCCCGGACAGCGCTCAGGACCTTTTGCCGACCTATTCCTACCGGCCAACCTTGATGGGGACCGGATGGACCTTTCAACTGGCGCCGGACGGCATCGTCTGGCATGTCGGCAGCCATTCCGGCCGCGTTCTCTATAGTCGCGTGCGGCGCGTCCGCTTGTCGTTTCGGCCGACGACCATGCAGTGACGCAGGTTCGTGACCGAGATTTGGCCACAGGACGGGCCGAAGTTGACAATTGCCTCGGCCTCCTGGCGCAGCATGATCGAAATGGATCGTCAGGACGGACCCTATTGCGCGTTCATCACGGAACTGCACCGGCGCCTGGCGGTGTCGGGTGGCGCGACGGTTTTCACCACCGGCTCGCCGCCGCTGCTGTATTGGCCGGGGCTGGCGGTGATGATCCCGGCGACCGTCATGATCGCCGGAATGGCGATCGGAACCCTGTTCGAACGCGCTTGGGCGACAGCGGCGATCATCGTCGGCTTCCTTGGCTTCTTCGTCTGGCAGGTCGGCGCGTTTTTCTGGCGCAACCGGCCGAGCACTTATCGTCCGGATGCGTTGCCGGACCAGGTCATGCCCCGGCCATGACCGATGCGGCCGCTCACGCTTTCCGCCATCACGCCTTTGCACGCGAAACCATCTGGCGGCTGAACGGCAATGGCCTCGTAATCCAATCGGACCGGGAGACCACGCGGCTGCCGTTGGCACAGGTCGCCGAATTCCGCGTGGCGTACGATCCGACCAGGGTCGCGCTCGATCGCTACCGGTGTGACCTTCTCCTGGCCGATGGGCGCAAGCTGACACTGCTCAACAAATCCTTCGTGAGCTTCGCGGTGTTTGAGAGTCGAAACGCGACCTATGGTCCGTTTGTTCGCGCCTTGGCGGCGGCGGTCCACGACGCCAACCCTGACTGCCGTTTCCGCGTCGGCAAGGGAATGCGCGGCTATGTGGCCACGATCATTTTTTTGATCGCGGTTCTGGTCGTGTTGTTCTGGGTGCTCGGGCTGACCGCCGGTATGCCGCTCTCGTGGATCGTGATCGCGAAGCTCACGTTCTTTGTCGTGATGCTGCCGTTCGCCATCAGCTATTTCCGCAAGAACCGCCCGCGGCCGTTCGACCCGAAGGCAGTTCCCGATGCGCTGCTGCCGATCGTCGAACCTGCTTAACGCCGCCGCGGCTGCTACGGCTGGTGAGGACTGCGCACCACCAGGACCGAACATTTGGCGTAGCGCACCACATGGCTCGCATTGCTGCCGAGCAGAATGTTGCGCATCGCCGGCCGGTGCGATGACATGCAGATCAGGTCGGCCTCGTTCGCGACCGCTTCTTCCAGCACCTCGTGCGATACGCCACCCTGGCGGACGATCGCGGTCACGCGACCGGGCTCCAGCCCGAGTTCCGTGATCATGACCTCGAGCGCTTCCTCGGTCGACTTCCGCTGCTGCACTTCAAAATCCGGAGGCACATATTCGGCCAGCATCACGGGCGTGAGCGGCAGGACATTGACGAGCCGGATTTCCGCGCCCGAGGCCTTTGCCATCGTCAACGCCGCGGCAATCGCCGGCTTGGTCAATTCCGCATCGGTGATATCGACCGGAACCAGAATCCGCTTGTACATGATGCGCCCCCCTTGGCTGGATCAGTCGCCATGATGTCACGGTCCGGCCAATAATTTGAAGTCTTAAACGATGCGCCTGTGTCGCAGTGCAGCGTTGACCGCTCAACCTGCGGTCACAATCGCGAGCCAGTCTTGCGTTGTGATTTTGGTCTGTTTTGCCGCGTGATCCGCTGAGAGCGACACCGGTGCGACCGTTTGAATTAGTCGGTCGGAGTGATCAATGCTCGCGGAATGACGAAACGGTCGAGACGTCCACTGCGTGGATGGAGTTCGTTCCAGCTCTCGACCGGAAAATCGATCACCACCAGGCCGGTCGTCGGCAATTGTTCATTGAGCTGCTCACGCAATTCGACATCCCCGGACGCGATCAGCACCTGGGACAGGTCCTGCAGACCGGGATTGTGACCGACGATCATGAGGGTCCGGACCCGCGCCTCGATCTCGCCGGCTACGGCCAGAATGGCATCCGCGCTCGCTTCGTAAATGCGTTCGTCGAACTTGACCGGCATTTTGGGTAATTCCGCGGTCAACAGGTCCCATGTCTCCCGGGTGCGAATGGAGTCCGAAACGATCGTTAAATCCGGAATGAGGTCGTGGTGAGCCAGATAATGCCCCATTTTCGCGGCATCCTTGCGGCCGCGCAGATTGAGGCCGCGTTCGCGATCGGCGGTGCCGAGCGGATGCTCTGATTTGGCGTGGCGCAGGAGTATCAGACGGCGCATGGGCAATATTGGCTATGTGGTTCGCGGTTGATGGCGTTTCGCTTTCTTATCCAACTCAGTCTAACATGACTATGTGACTAGTGTGATGGTTCAAATGATCCCACCAATATTACCTCGCCTTCAGCAGGGAACTTTCGAACCGGAAACACATTAGAATTGCATCTTGTTGTCTTATCGAATCCGAAGTTCGTACTGGGCAGGCTGAAGAGTGCGACGAACTTCGGATTTGGGACACGAGCTTGGGACGAGGCACGGCAGGACACTATGGACGCGCCAAATCCGAAACCTTACGGGTCGACCTGGTATGCGCGCACCGCTGTCGGCGATCCGCCGCGTGCGCCGCTGAGCCTTGATCTCGATGTCGATGTCTGCGTGATCGGCGGCGGGCTTGCCGGCCTGACCACGGCGCGCGAAGTGGCCCGGCGTGGCTGGTCGGTTGCTCTTCTGGAAGCGAACCGGATCGGACACAGCGCCTCCGGGCGCAATTGCGGGTTTGTGGCGCCCGGTTTCTCCGAGCGTATCGACGCCATTGTCGAGCGCGTCGGGCTCAATCATGCCCGCGAATTGTGGGCGCTTTCCAGCGCCGGCGTTGAATATGTGCGGTCCGCGATCGCGGATTCCGGCATGGCCGGTGTCGATCCCGTCGATGGCTGGCTCAATGTTTCCAAGATCGACAATGGCGATGAGTTCCTCCGGCTGCTCAGCCTGTTGGGGCAGGAGATGGAGGCGGAGGTCGAGGGCTGGCCGACCGAACGGGTGCGCGATGAATTGGCGAGTTCAAGTTATTTCCACGCCATCCATTTCCCGGGCGCCTTTCATATCCATCCGCTCAATTATGCGCTCGGTCTTGCCCGCGCCGCGGAGGCCGAAGGCGCGCGCATCTTTGAACAAACCCCGGCGATCGAGATTGATCCCGCCGGTGTCCGCAAACGGATCACCACGCCGTCCGCGCGGCTGCGCGCCAGCCAGATCGTTCTGTGCGGAAACCTTGAACTGGGCACGTTGATGCCCAAGGTCGCGGGCACCTTGTTGCCGGTGTCGAGCTACATGATCGTCACCCAGCCGCTTGGCGATCGGTTGGCTGAAGCGATCCGATATCGCGGCGGTGTCAGCGACACCCAGGGTGCTGACAACCACTACCGCATAATCGGCGGCGACCGGTTGCTGTGGTCGGGCAGGGTGACGACCTGGCCGGCCGATCCACACAAGTTCGAGAAGGCCCTGCAAGCCGATATCAAACAGACCTTCCCGCAACTGGGTGCGGTGGCGGTCGACGAGGTTTGGTCCGGTACGCTCGGACGCACCGTGCACCGCATGCCGCAACTCGGGGAATTGGCGCCGGGGGTGTGGCTGGCGAGCGGCTTCGGCACTCATGGCATAAACACCACGGCCATGGCGGGCGAATTGATCGCGCGGGCGATCGCGGAAGGCGATACGACTTGCCGGCTGTTTGCACCCTATGAATTGGTTTGGGCTGGCGGCATCGCGGGTCGTGCGGCTGGGCAGGTGGGCTATTGGTGGCTGCGCACCAATGAATGGTTCGGGGCGCGCCGGGCGCAGCGCCATGAGGCGCAGCATCGTCTGGACGAGCAGCGCGAGGCCGCGTTGGAATCGTCTGACCAGAGCGAGGAGATCCCATCGGGACAGCCCGCGCCGGAAGCGCCTATGACGGAAGAACCGGTGACGGAAGAACCGGTGACCGAAGAACCGGTGACGGAAGAACCGGTAAGGGAAGTGCCATTGGTCGAGGCAACTGCTGACGGCGAAGTCGCTGTCATGGAGCCAGCCGAAGATGGGCGCGCGCCGCAGGAAAACAAGATCCGGAAACGTCGCCGAATTTCCCGAAAATATGGCGCGGATCGTCAGAACGCGCGGTCGTCACAGTGATTCAATCCGAGGTGACCGTGGTCTGAATCACAGTCACTTCGGATTGAATCATGGTGACAAACTGGTACTTTGAATTGCGGCGTTCTGCGAAAATCAATGTTGATCAGCGCCCCTCGCGCCGGGCCATGAACGCCAGCCGCTCAAACAAATGCACGTCCTGCTCGTTTTTTACGAGCGCGCCATGCAACGGCGGAATCAATTTCTTGGGGTCGCGTTCGCGCAAGGTTTCCGGGCCGATATCCTCGACCATCAGCAGTTTCAGCCAGTCCAGCAGTTCCGACGTCGACGGCTTCTTTTTCAGACCCGGCACATCGCGGATTTCGTAGAACAGCTTCAGCGCCTCGGCGACCAGCCGCTGCTTGATGCCGGGAAAATGCACGTCGATGATCGCGCGCATCGTGTCGGGATCGGGAAACCGGATGTAGTGGAAAAAGCAGCGCCGCAAAAAAGCGTCCGGCAGTTCCTTCTCGTTGTTGGACGTGATCATTACGATCGGTCGCCGCCGGGCCTTAATGGTCTCGCCGGTCTCATAGACGAAGAACTCCATCCTATCGAGTTCCAGCAGCAGATCGTTGGGAAACTCGATGTCGGCCTTGTCGATCTCGTCGATCAGTAGCACCGGCCGCTCGTCGGCGGCGAAGGCGTCCCACAGCTTGCCGCGCTTGATGTAGTTGCGAATGTCCTTGACCCGTTCATCGCCGAGCTGGCTGTCGCGCAGCCGTGACACCGCGTCGTATTCATAAAGCCCTTGCAGCGCCTTGGTGGTCGACTTGACGTGCCATTCGATCAGCGGTGCGGACAGGCTTTTTGCCACCTCCATCGCCAGCACTGTCTTGCCGGTTCCCGGCTCGCCTTTCACTAGGAGCGGCCGCTCCAGCGTGATTGCTGCATTGACGGCGACCTTGAGATCGTCGGTCGCCACGTAGGCACTGGTTCCTTCAAAACGCATTCCGGTTCTCGTGTTTGGGGCAGGGGTTGGGGCTCTCGGGCAGGGCTCGCGGGAACGTGAGCATTAATTCAATGGGCCCGCGTAATAAAGCGACGTTTCCATACGTAATACCAGTCAGAACAACCGCAATCGGCGCAATTTGAAAGGTCGAGCCATGAAAAAACTCGTTCTCGGAGCAGCTCTGGCGGTGATCGTCGCGGCGGGCGCGATGGCGCAGACTGCGCAACCGGCGGCCAAGGCATCGCCCGCAGCATCGAAACAGGCAGTCGCGATCTTCGCCGGCGGCTGCTTCTGGTGTGTCGAATCCGACTTCGACAAGGTCGACGGAGTCTTGAGTACGACCTCCGGCTATACCGGCGGCACGGTCAAGAACCCGACCTACCATCAGGTTTCGGCCGGTGGAACCGGCCACGCCGAAGCGGTCGAGATCGTCTACGACCCCGCCAAGGTGACCTATCAGAAGCTGCTCGATGTCTATTGGCACAGCGTCGATCCGCTGACCAAGGATGCCCAGTTCTGCGATCACGGCCGGCAGTACCGCACGGCGATCTTCTATACCGACCCGGAACAGAAGCGCCTGGCGGAGGACACCAAGACCAAGGTCCAGGCCCATTTCGGCAAGCCGGTCTACACCGAGATTGTGCCGGCCGGCACGTTCTACAAGGCGGAGGGCTATCACCAAGATTACTACAAGAAAAATCCCATCCGCTACAAATTCTACCGCTGGAATTGTGGTCGCGATCAGCGCCTTGAGGAGATCTGGGGTGCGAAACAGGGCTAAGGGAAACAACAACAACAACAACAACAACGAAAGGAGAAAGCCATGATCAATCGTCGTTCGATTCTTGCCGGGGCCGGTGGCGTGGCCGCGCTCGCCGGGGTCAAATGGCTCGGCGGATCCGGTGCTCAGGCGCAAAAGCATGCAGAAGCGAAATTCGAGGTCGAAAAGAGCGCCGCGGAATGGCGGAAGTTTCTGACACCGGCCCAGTATCGCGTGCTGCGCGAACACGGTACCGAGCGTTCTTTCACCAGCCCGCTCAATGACGAGAAGCGCAAGGGAACTTTCACCTGCGCCGGCTGTGACCTGCCGCTGTATTCGTCCGAAACCAAGTTCGACAGCGGTACCGGCTGGCCGAGTTTCTATCGGCCGCTGCCGGATGCGGTCGGAACATCGGAGGACTATGCCTTGCTGATGAAGCGTACCGAAGTGCATTGCCGCCGCTGCGGCGGCCATCTCGGTCACGTGTTCAACGATGGGCCGAAGCCGACCGGGCTGCGCTACTGCATGAACGGCGTTGCCATGAAGTTCGTGCCAGCCGTCGACCAGCCGGCCTAGACCACAGGAGAACACCGGCCACGCAAAATCGAATCACCGCGGCGGGTTCGTCGCGGTGATTTGCCGCCGTGTTCCGGCGATTCTGGTCTTCGGCTCGGCCTTGTTCCGATGTTCGCAACGGGCCATTGTGGCAATCGCAACATGTGAATTTGTGGCTGTTCCCCCGCCTTATTCGGGAGAAGTGCGGCCTTGGGGGAGAATTCCTTGCCGTTTACGGCCTTCGGGGCTGCATTTGCGGCATTCCTGAACCACCGTTGTCCGGACGCCCTGGCCACCGGAGCGTGGGGGACATATTGCCGTAATCGACGTGCGCCATACGGCCGCTAAATCCGCAGTTGTCGCGGACGATACCGAATTATATAAGCGCCCCGAGATCGGCCCCCGGTCAGCCAAGCCGGTCGAAATGCGCGGAGTTGCGGTGCATGCCCACGGAGAAGCTTAAGAACTACCGGCCGACTGACAAAGAGCCGTTCATGAATGAGCGTCAGCGGGAATATTTCCGCGACAAGCTCTTGACCTGGAGGGAGGATATCCTGCGGGAAGCGCGCGATACGCTGCAGCATCTCCAGGATGAGAACCAGAACCATCCCGATCTGGCGGACCGGGCGTCCTCGGAAACCGATCGAGCCATCGAGTTGCGGGCCCGTGATCGGCAACGAAAGCTGATCGCCAAGATCGAAGCCGCCCTGCAGCGGATCGAAGATGGCACCTACGGCTATTGCGAGGAGACCGGCGAACCGATTTCGCTGCGGCGGCTGGAAGCCCGCCCGATCGCGACATTGTCGGTCGAGGCGCAGGAGCGCCACGAGCGCCGCGAGCGCGTTTATCGGGACGACTGAGTCGCAGTCCGCGGCCGTCGCATTTGGCCACCTTGCCGCGCGCTCGGTGGGCCGCGTCCTGCGATTTGGCCAATTCTCCCCGGATAATGTGGTGGATTTGAAATTCGTTACAAAATTTGCGGCAGGCCCACAAACGAATTTCAAATCCAAAACCACACTAGTTTCATAAACTTGCTAGTGTCGTCATCGAATCCGCAGTTCGTACGGAGCAGCCTGAATGGTACGACGAACTTAGGATTCGGGACACTAGCCCTTGTTACCGGCAGCTGGCCGTCCGAGCAGGCTGGCCATTTCCTCTTCGAGATTGGCGTAGAGCGTGCGTCCGGCCGGTTTTGGCTTGGCCGGGGCAGGGGGCTCGCCGGCCGTGGTGTCGCGTTCCGGCGCCGGTGCGCCTGAGAAGGTGGCGCGATCCGGTACTTCGCTCTCCGCGCGGTCGTGGGCCGGCGGCGTCTTGCGGGCGGGTGTGGTGGATGCGACCGGGCCCCGAAGTGCCGCTTCAAGCCTTTGCGCCATCTCGGCAAGATTTTCATCTGCCTCTGGCGACAAGGTCGGTTCGGCCGCTTGTTTTCTTGGTGGAGGCGGAGGCGCAGGCTCGGCGGCGGCGATCTCAACGACCGGTTCCGTGGCTGCCGGAAATAGGGGCGTAGCAGGCGGCGGTTCATGCAGCGCCGCCGCGACCGGAGGTTCCGTCTCGTGTAGAGCGGTGCGTTCGGCGGTAACTTGGGAATGAACTTCCGGCACTTCGTCAAATTCGTCGGAGGCCGGGTCCGACGGCACCGGTGCAGGAGCCGGTTGAGACGGTGGGACGAAGACCGGCTCCAGTGCCCGGACAGGCTGCCGCTGTGGCGCGGCGTCCATCTGCGGCGGTCTGGCGGCCGGCGGCTCGACCGGGGGTATTGGACGCGGAATTTGCACGACCGGCTCCGACCGGGCGCCGGTCTCGGGCCGCGCCGCTTGCGCGCGCAAGACCGGTTCGATGGCGCCCCCAGCGGCGAGCCGTGGCATGCGCACAAGCGGATCGGCCTGTTGGACCGGCGCGGGTTGGGGCGCATGCTGCCATCGCGTGGCATCTTCGGCCGGCGGCGGCGGGGGCTGTAGCGGACGAACCACGCGCGGCAGTGGTTCAGCCTGCGGCGCGGCCTGCCACAAAGCCGATTCATCAATGGCTGCGGGTCTTTGCGGCCGCAACGGTGCCGGCTCTCCCTGGACCCGCAATGGCGCCGGTTCGGCCTGCGGCTGGAGCGGCCAGTTCACGCTGTCGTCGAGCGGGATCGGCCGTGGCAATGCGTCGGCCACAGCGGCGCCGCGAACCTGCGGCGCCTCGCGCGCCTGCGATTGGGCGCGAACGATGCTTTGTTCGACGACCACGTCGGTCGGTCCGCCGATCATCAGCAAATGCTCGACATTGTCGCGGCGGATCAGGAGCAGTTTCCGGCGGCTGTCGACGGCTGCGGAATCGATGACTGCAAGCCGCGGCTGGCGACCACGCGCGTTCCCCCCACCGAGGCGGTTCGCACCAAAGCGGCGCACCAGCCAAGCCGTGACGCCGATCAACGCCAGCACAACAAGAAATACGATGATTCCCCTGATCGCTTCGCTGTGCTGGCCAAAGAGGCTCTCAAACATCAATCCGCTCCTGCGCCCCGTTAAGAAGACGTTTACTAAAATAGTCGAAATAGTTAACGAGCTCGGCAGGAATTGCCGCCACAAACACTAAAAGACAATTAATGCCCCCTGGCAATTTGTCCGGCGCGAGCGCAGTACAAAATATACGTTATGGTAAACGGCATATTGATGGCAAAGGCTGGCGCCGTTCCATTGAACGGCAGCCGGCGACCTTTAGGCCACTCATCTCGCCAAACTCATGGGGAAGCTTTTGAAATCCCTTTGCTCATCATCAGTATACCTTGGCATCATTGGCGGTGACGCTGAGTCGTGGCTCGCGGTTGTTGCGAGAACGGCGGTTTCGCGAGTACCGGCTGTCGGCGTTTCAGGACGGCCTGGGTCCACACCGACGGAGGGACGTTAAAGGTTCCGATTTCGCGATATTCTAAAACTTGGTCGTTGGCCGCCCCAAATTGGGACAGACTCCTTGCGCGAACCCTGGCGTCGGGGCACTGAGGTAACGGGCGCAATTGCGCCGCGGTCGCAAGATCCGGGCCTAAGATCAACCATGACAACGCAAATTCCCAGCGAAGGGTATGCCCCCACGGCGCTCGATCGGACCCGCACCGCCGCCAATGGTGGCTATTTCGGCATAGCTCTCATTGTTGTGCTGGTGGTCATCGGCGCCGGCGTCGTGCTGATGTGGTCCGGGCGCGAATATGGCGAACCCTATCTCCTTATTCTGCTGGCGGTTCTGGCGATGGCGGGGATCGGTCTGTTGTTTGCGGTCGCAGCGGGAATCCTGCGGGTGCTCCCCAAGGGAGGCGCAAGTCCTATAGTCAAGGCGCTGGTAGATGAGGCGTCCGAAAGTATTCTGGTAACCGATGCGGATGGGCGGGTGCTCTACGCGAACGCGTCCTATCTGGAACTGACCGGTGCGGCGGATGCCAATGAGGTCCGTCCGATCGAGCGCGCCTTCATGGGCGATGCTCAGATCTCCGAGGTGGTCTATCGCCTGCTCAAGGCCGCCCGCGAGGGGCGCCAGCAGGAGGAAGAGGTGCGGGTCGCCGGCCACAAAGGCGATGCCGCGCGCTGGCTGCGCCTGCGCATTCGGCCTTTGGGCGTCGCCAAGCACGACCGCCGCACGGTGGCCTGGGCCGTCGCCGATGTGACGCGGGAGCGCGACCGTCAGGAGAATGTCTTCCAGGAGCTCCAGCACGCCATCGACTATCTCGATCACGCGCCGGCGGGCTTCCTGTCAGTCGATGCCGCCGGCCGCGTCATCTATGTCAATGCCACGCTCGCAACCTGGCTCGGCTATGATCTCGCCCAGATCGGCTCCGGGGGGCTCAAGCTTGACGATATCGTGCCGGGCGATGGCGCGGCCTTGTTTACCTCGCTCACGGCCGACTCTGATGAGGTCAAGACCGAAGTCTTCGATATTGATTTCAAGACCCGGAATGGGCGCCGCTTGCCGGTCCGGCTGTTTCACAAGGTCACCTTTGGGGCCGACCGCATGCCGGCGCCCTCGCGCACGCTGGTCCTCAACCGGGCGCTCGACGCCGGCGACGATCCCTCCCGTGCGGCGGAAGTCCGTTTCACGCGCTTCTTTCACAACACCCCGATGGCAATCGCGACGGTCGACAAGGCCGGCCGCATCGCACGCACCAATGCGGTGTTTGCGCGGCTATTTCATTCCGCACTGCGCGGTGAGGGCGGTGGGTCGGAGAACCGCCTGATCCAGGCGGTCGCGACCGAGCATGACCGGCCGGCGCTCGCGGCCGCCATTCAGAAGGCCGCCGACGGGCAGGGCGACATTCCGCCGGTCGATGCCGCGCTGATCGGCGCCGATCAACGCTGGATGCGCTTTTACGTCACGCCGATCGAAGAAGAGGAACGCGACCACGAGGCCGCCATCGTCTACGCGCTCGAGACCACCGAGCAGCGCAGCCTGCAGAACCAGTTCACCCAGTCGCAGAAGTTGGAGACAGTCGGCAAATTCGCCGGCGGAATTGCGCACGACTTCAACAACGTGCTCAGCGCCATCATGATGGCGACCGATTTCCTGTTGAACGCGCATCGTCCGACCGATCCGTCATTCCAGGACATCATGCAGATTAAGCAGAATGCCAACCGGGCCGCGAGCCTGGTGCGGCAATTGCTCGCTTTCTCACGCCGCCAGACATTGCGGCCGGAAGTGCTCGATCTCGGCGAGGCGCTGTCCGATCTGACCATGTTGTTGCGCCGGCTGCTGGGCGAAAAGGTCGCGCTTGATGTCGTGCATGGCCGCGATCTCTGGCAGGTCGAGGTCGATATATCGCAATTCGAACAGGTGATCGTAAACTTGGTTGTCAATGCCCGCGATGCTATGCCGGAGGGCGGAAAATTGACGGTCCGCACCGCCAATGTCATGGCGGCCGATTGCGCGCGCTATTCCTATGACGGTATGCCACCGGCCGACTACGTTCTCATCGAGGTCGCCGATTCCGGCACCGGCATTGCGCCGGACATTCTCGACAAGATCTTTGAGCCGTTCTTTTCGACCAAGGACGTCGGCAAGGGCACTGGGCTCGGTCTGTCGACGGTCTACGGCATCATCAAGCAGACCGGCGGCTTCATCTATGTGGATTCCGTGCTCGGCAAGGGGACGACATTCCGGATTTTCCTGCCGCGCCATGTGTCACGGGTCGAGGATATGCGCGGTGCCGGCGCTGAAAGCACGGCCGAACTGGAAACAGCCGCAGTGGAGGCGGCTGCGACCGATCGCGCTGCTTTGGCTGCAACGGATCTGACCGGCCATGGCACCATCCTGCTGGTCGAGGATGAAGATGGCTTGCGCGCGCTCAATGCGCGCGGTCTCGCCTCGCGCGGCTATACCGTGCTGCAGGCGGCTAATGGCGTTGAAGCCATCGAGGTGCTTGAAGAGCACGACGGCCAGGTCGACTTGGTGGTATCGGACGTGGTGATGCCGGAAATGGACGGTCCGACTCTTCTGAAGGAGTTGCGCCAGCGCAAGCCTGAGCTGAAAATCATATTTGTATCGGGCTATGCCGAAGACGCCTTCGAGAAGAATCTGCCGGAACGCGGGCAATTCGCCTTCCTGCCGAAGCCGTTCACGTTGAAACAGCTTGTTGCGGCCGTGAAGCAGACCATGACGAACTGATATCCGTCTGTTGTTCCCAGCGGCCGCTGCCAAATTGCGGCCCGAAGTTCGTGAAAAATCGACTTAAACCTCCCGCGGCCGGTGAAACAATCGGCCGCAGAAGCGCCGACTTGGTCGCAGATGACTGTCGGCTGACGACGTAGCGGTAAATTCGTCCGTTTGCCAATTGTCCCGCGCGTGCAACGTCCGTGCTGAAAACCTTCACTCGCGCCATTGCATCGCGGATTTGCTTTGAAAATCTTGCCCCGTCGGCGAGATCGGCCGCCATTCCGGTATGACGATGTCGCAGGTGGGCTGCGCTGTTTTGCCGGGTGCGACGCTTTGCGACACGCCAAGCCAACGTCGGGCCGCTACCAATATCGACTTACTAATAATCGCACGGGCGAGTGGAGCGTGCCGACAGGAGTTTGGATGTTGCAGAAACGGCTGCTTCTGGCATTCGCAGCCACTGTGCTGTTGCTCACGGCGGCGCCGGCGCGTGCCTGGATTCATCCGGCCAGTCTTCCGCGCATTGTGAGCGCGATCAGCGAGGCGTCACCGGAGACCGGGGTCGCGCCGGTTCCGGTTGCGCTGCCAATTGTGGCGCTGAAAGCCGCAGTCGATCGTGCCAGCCTGCCGATTCCGGTTGCTGTCAGTACGGTGTTCCGGCGGCCGGGCCTGCTCAATGGGATTGCATCCGGCTTCCTCAATGCCGGATTGATTGGCCTCGTCCTCGGCTACGGGTTTTTTGACGAGCTCGGCGGGATCGCCTCGTTGGTCGGACTGTTCCTGCAGTTCGCGCTGATTTTCGTTGTTGTCCGTTTGTCATGGCTTTGGTGGCAGCGGCGTACTGCACCGGAGACCGCCGGGCTGACGCCGCGCCAGTTGGCCGATGAATATGTCCGGCCGCTGCCAAGCCGCGCCTGGGAATCCTACGATGGGCTTGCCGCGCACGCTTCGCTGCCGCCTTTAACGGCGGCTGATATGGCTACGTTCGAACGCCTTCTGGGCGAGGTCAAGCGCGCCTATGGCGCCAAGGATCTCTCATCACTGCGAGCCCATGTCACGGCGGATCTGTTTGAAGTGCTGGCAAAGGCTCTGTCCCATCACGAGACTGGCGACCTGGAAGGCGTATCGGACGTGAGGCTGCTCGATAGTTCACTGGTCGGGCAATGGCGCGAGGACAGGACCGACTATGCGCGGTTGAGCATGCGCTTCTCACTTGCCGAGCATGTACGCGAGCCCATAGGCGGCAACGGCGGCGTCGCGACCGAGACCCGCCGGGTCGAGGCGGCTGAGGTATGGACGTTCAAGCGTCCCGCCGGTGGCGATTGGCAAGCGTCAGCCATTCAATAATCCGTTCAAGAATATTGTTGCCATTTGCTTGGCCCAGATTTCGCGGTTGAGGCCGTTTTTTTGACGCTATCGCCATATTTGGTCGCCCGCCGGACGAGTGATGCTTCTAAATAACACACCCAAGACGACAATCAGTACGATTACGGGCTAAGTTATGCTGAGTCTCCTCGCAAATTTTGAGCATTAGCTGGCGCGTTCGCCTTTGGTTCGTCTAAAGCTCAGCAAATTAACTCTGAAATCAAAATGCCCCGGTCGTGACACAATCAATCCGAAAATCTGCCTCATGACTTGTCAATTCTCTAACGACTGAATGGTCTTCCGTAAAAGCCGTCGCGTTGGTCAGGCGTAGATGGCGGACAGAAGGAGTTCGGACCTCGGACCGGCAGCGCGGTGTGAGTTTGCGCGGGGGTGAGTAGCCGGCGAGTTGAGAGGGGCGATGTCTGTCAGATCATCGCGCCGGCGCCGTGTCGACGGTTGCTGGGCGCGTGTTCAACTACACCTGGCCAATCTGATGAAGTCGCGACGGTGGCGCAGCCACCAGCCGGGCGTACTTCGCTTCATGTCTCGTCCCTCCCTCGGCGACAAAGACGCCGGACTACGGCGTCCCAAATTTTTTAATCTGGAAATCGAAATTGCGCCTGTCGTCCCGGGGTCGGGTCGGCTGCGCCTTTCCGCACGTGCCGATGTCAATAGGGGGAGTGAAAGATGCGCCGGATTGCAATCGTTACCCTAGCTGTCCTGATGTTCGGCTTGCGCATAGGCATCGCGCCGGCCGTCGCCCAGGAAGTGCCGCAGACCATCCAGGAGGGTGGCAGCGAGAATCAATTAAAGCAGCGCCGCAACACCTGGACTGTCGGCATGGTCGGCGGCCTGCTGTCGGGCACCTATATGCGGTTCGCCGACGAACTCGCCAAAGCCCTCGATGACGGCGACAATCTCCGCATACTCCCGATTGTGTCTCATGGCGCGGCATCGAACCTCGACGACCTGCTTTATCTTCGCGGGATCGACGTCGCGGTGACCCAGGCCGATGTGTTTGAGTACTTCAAGAACCAGCGCAAGACCTCCAATCTGGACCAACGCGTCAACTTCATCTTGCGCCTGCCGATTGCCGAGTTGCACGTACTGGCCCGTAAGGACATTCGCAGTCTGGAAGATTTGCGCGGCAAGAAGGTGAGCTTTGGTCCGGAGGGTTCCGGCTCCAGCCTGACCGGGACCATTGTCTTTCAGCGGCTCGGGATCGAGGTCCAGCAATTATTCCTGAACAGTCCGGCTTCGCTGCAGAAACTCAAGTCCGGCGAGATCGCCGCGATGCTGCGCGTGGTGGGCAAGCCGGTCGGATTCTTTAACCGCATCAAGCCCGAAGACGGCTTGCATCTGGTGCCAATTCCGTTCTCCAAGAAATTTGCCGACCTCTATACGCTCGGTGAATTCACAGCCAAGGACTATCCGACCCTGGTGCCGGCCGGACAGCGTGTTGATGCGATTGCGGTTCCGACCGTGCTCGCGGTTTACAATTGGCAAAAGGGTGGCGACCGCTACCGCCGTGTCGAGCGGTTTGTCGAGCGACTGTTTGAAAACTTCGAGAAGTTTCAGAAGCCGCCGTTTCATCCCAAATGGCGCGACGTGAACCTGGCCGCAACCGTTCCAGGGTGGAAGCGCTTCTCTGTCGCCGAGACGATGCTGGAGAAGGTGACCAAGAACAAGGTCGCCAGTCCGGAAAAACTCAACACCGAATTTCAGGCCTTCCTGCAACGCGGGGGGACCCGCGCCGTGGCGCCGACCGACCAGGCCAGCCGTGAGGCTTTGTTTCGCGAGTTTATGCGTTGGCGCGAGCGTGAGGCTGCCAGCGCGTCGCGTTGAGCGAGGCGGTCATCGTGGGTGATCGTCACGGAGAATCTGAAAACAACAAAGCGATAGTGAAAAATCGAAAGCGGGAGACGTTTTATGAGTACCCCTTCCGAGCAACCGTTTGATCCGAACGATCTGACGGCCTACGCCCCAAAATGGGCACGCAAGGCCAACGAGGAGGCCCGCCGGCGATCTGAGCCGGCGGCCAATGATGACCGGCCGATCGTGGCATTTCACGATGCCGTCGATGCGCTTCGTGACGTTCATCTGCGGGAGCGCGCCGAGGATGAGCCGCCGGCCGCGGCGGAGGCCAACGAGCGTGGCGGCTTCTACATCGACAACTTCCGGGTCCCGCCGTCCCTTGACCCGACCCGATCGCTCGATCCAAGTCCGGTTCCCAATCCTTTGCCGCGCCGGCCGGCGCACGGTCGAATTTCGCGCAGCACCATTGTGGCGGGAAAATTCATGGTCGCGACCTCGGTCGCTGCGCTCGCGGCCTTTTTGTTGGTCGGGAAGTTTCCCTCGCAACGGACCGCCAGCGCCACGCCCGAACTGCCGTCCTTCAAGCAAGTTGCGTCCCTCGGACCCGTCGCACCGGTCATTCCGGAGGCCGAGCCGCGAATGCCTGCACCGGTCGCAGCACTCCCGGTCGATGAGCCGGCCACAACGAACGCGAAAACGGTGACCCTGCCGCCGACAAAGGTGCAGGAACGCCCCCGTTCGGTGGCGGCACCGGCTTCGACCCCCACTAGCGTTTCCCGCTCCGAAACCGCGGCGTTGCCGCCGCAGCCGGCGGAGCCGAACGTCCAGCCGACTCCGCGATTGCAGCTTGCGGCGCAGCCCCCGGCCGCACAGCCTGAGCGCTCAGCACCCAAACCGCAGGCGACGACGTCAGGAAACAGCAATCGGATTGCGCCGACGGTTGCCAAGCCGCCACCGTCCACGCCGCCGGTGACCGCGGCGCGGGTGTCTATCCCCCCGGTGGCTGAGAAAGCCGCTCCGCCGCAGCCGATTGCGGCAAGGCTTGATCCGGACGAACTCGCGATACTGATGAAACGCAGCGAGGAGTTCATCGGGGCGGGCGATTTCGCCAGCGCCCGGATAGTGCTGCGCAGGGCAGCGGAGTCCGGTCACGCCGGCGCGGCGCTTGCACTCGCCGGAACCTACGATCCGGCCGTGCTGGAACGCTTCGGCGTGAAGGGGATGGCTGCGGACCCGGCTCAGGCCAAATATTGGTACGAAAAGGCCCGCGAGATGGGCTCCGGCGAGGCGCCGCGCCTGCTTGAAAGGCTGGCGAGCCGCCAGAACTAGGTTGCAAGGTGGCCGAGGTCAGGCGGCCCGCCTTGGATTTTCGTTTGTTGCGGCGGTTTCAATTTTGATTTACGCGGGACATTTCGCCCGCTTTGACTACTCCCCAATCGCGCCGAAAATGCCTATAAGCGGCCGCATCGTACGTGCGGGTCGTCGCGCGACGGTATCGAGGGAGTCCTGAGTCATGAATGCTCCGGCCAAGGTCGTTCCGCCCTTTCGCCATAGCCCGCTGTTCCAGGCCGACAAGGATCCGACGCCCTATCGCAAGATCACCAGCGAGGGCGTGCGGGTGGAAAAGGTCCTGGGCGAGGAGGTCGTGGTAGTTGAGCGCGAGGCGCTGCGCCGCCTGGCCGAATCCGCCTTCACCGATATCTCTCATCTGCTGCGGCCTGCGCATCTGGCGCAATTGCGGATGATCCTCGACGACCCGGAAGCCAGCGACAACGACCGTTTCGTGGCCTACGACTTTCTCAAGAACGCCAATATCGCCGCCGGCGGCGTGCTGCCGATGTGCCAGGACACCGGCACCGCCATCATCATGGGCAAGAAGGGCGCGCCTGATCTGGACGCGATGGCGATGACGAGGCCGCCTTGGTGGAGGGCGCTCGCGACGCCTACCTGAACAACAATCTGCGTTATTCGCAGCTCGCGCCGCTCTCCATGTTCGAGGAGAAGCCGACACACGGCAACATGCCGGCGCAGGTCGATCTCTATGCCGACGGCACGGACGCCTACAAGTTCCTGTTCGTCGCCAAGGGCGGCGGGTCCGCCAACAAGACCTTTTTGTTTCAGGCGACCCCGTCGATTCTCAATCACGACAAGCTGCACGCCTTCCTCAAGGAGAAGGTGCTGACACTCGGCACTTCGGCCTGTCCGCCGTATCACCTCGCGATCGTGATTGGCGGAACCAGCGCCGAAATGACCATGAAGACCCTCAAGCTCGCCTCCTGCCACTACCTCGACGAACTGCCGACCAGCGGCTCCGAGGACGGCCGCGCCTTCCGCGATCTGGCGATGGAGCAGGAAGTCCACCGCATGACGCAGTCGCTCGGCGTCGGCGCGCAGTTCGGCGGCAAGTATTTCTGCCACGACGTCCGCGTCATCCGCCTGCCGCGTCACGGCGCCTCATTGCCGATCGGGCTCGGCGTCTCCTGTTCAGCCGACCGCCAGGCCGTCGGCAAGATCACCCGCGACGGCGTGTTTCTGGAGCAGCTCGAACGTAACCCGGCGCAATATCTGCCGGAGATCGACGAAAGCGCGCTCGGCGGCAATGTGGTCGCAATCGATCTCAACCAGCCGATGCCGGAGATCCTGGCGCAATTGTCCAGGCATCCGATCAAGACCCGGCTGTCGCTGACCGGCACGATGGTGGTTGCGCGCGATCTGGCCCATTCCAAGCTGCGCGAGCGGCTCGACCGCGGCGAGGGACTGCCGGATTACTTCATGAACCATCCGATCTACTATGCCGGGCCGGCGAAGACCCCGGAAGGTTACGCCTCAGGCTCGTTCGGGCCGACCACGGCCGGCCGCATGGACAGTTCGTGCGCGATTTACCAGGCCGGCGGTTCGATGGTGATGGTTGCCAAGGGCAATCGCTCGCCCGCCGTGCGCGAGGCCTGCAAGGAATATGGCGGCTTCTACCTGGCCTCGATCGGCGGCGCGGCCGCCATACTGGCCGAGGACTGCATCAAGAAGGTCGAGGTGCTGGAATATCCGGAACTGGGCATGGAGGCGATCCGGCGGATCGAGGTCGACGATTTCCCCGCCTTCATCGTCATCGACGACAAGGGCAACGACTTCTTCAAGGAATTGAATCTGGGGTGAGACAATCAGGCATGGCGCAGCAGACAGCAGACGCTCCGGCAGCGAACCGCGAGAAGGGGCCCATTGTCTTTCTCGACATGGACCAGCAGGCGCTCGACGACGCCTACGACCAGACCAAATACGCCTCCAACCAGCAGCAACTCGCCAGGCGCCGCGGGGTGCTGAACGCGGCGACCCGCGCGCGGCTCGGCGAGCCGGAGCGTCATGCCTATGGCAGCGATCCGATCGAGGGTCTCGACGTCTACCGCACCAGGGCGCCGAATGCCCCGGTTGCCGTCTTCATCCATGGCGGCGCCTGGCGCACCGGCAAGGCCGGGGATTACGCGGTGCTGGCGGAAATGTTCGTGCGCGCCGGCATTCATCTCGTCGTCTACGACTTCGCGAGCATCGATGACGTCGGTAGCGACCTGACTGTGATGGTCGATCAGGTGCGCCGCGCGACCGCCTGGGTCTATCGCAACGCGGCCATTTTTGGTGGCGATCCGGAACGGATCTATCTCACCTCGCACTCGTCGGGCTCGCAGCTCTGCGGCAATGTGCTGATCACCGACTGGCAGCGTGACTTCAGCCTGCCGGCGACCATCATCAAGGGCGCGCTGCTGTCGTCCGGCATGTACGATCTCGTGCCGGTCCGCCTGTCAAAGCGCTCGAAATATGTCCGCTTCACCGATGCGATCATCGAGGACCTGAGTACGATCCGCCATCTCGACCGCATCAATTGTCCGCTGATCCTGGTCCACGGCACCGACGAGACGCCGGAGTTTCAGCGTCAGACCCGCGATTTTGCCGCCGCGCTGGAAACGGCCGGCAAGCCGGTGACGTTCATCGTCGCCGAAGGCTACAATCATTTCGAATTGTTGGAGACGCTGGCCAATCCCTACGGCATTCTCGGCCGCGCGGCGCTGGAAATGATCGGCCGCGCGCCGGGCTGACAATCAATCCCAGAGCGTATTATTTCGCCGCTGGCGGCGGCCTCCGAAGTTCGCGTTGCGGCATGGTCTTGCCAAATGCGCCGAGCGTGATGGCGCGCGCGACATATTGTGCCAGGCAATCGTATCCTGCCTCGGTACGCTCGAACTCGTCGGGCGAGTAGCCCGGCCGGTCGCTGCCGGCCTTGGCGAGGAACTGCATGGCCTCGTAGCGGCGCACGATCATGACGTTTTCCTGCGCCGCAATCTTGCGCAGCGCTTCGCGCACCGCCTTGTAGTGCGCGTCCTGCGCGAGGCGGTCGACATATTGCAGGCCGGCCAGAACCACATCGACCTTGTGGGCCTTCAGCCAGCGGATGGTGTTGGTGACGGTCGCTTCGAAATCGCTGAGCGGAACGTAGGCGAGCGCGTCGTTGGTGCCGACCTGCCACAGCACCAGTTCCGGTTCGGTCAGCGCCACTTCGTTCATGATGCGGCGTTCGGCGTCGGCGGCAAGCTCACCGGAAAAGCCCCGGTCGATCATCTCCACGTCGAGGCCTTTCACACTGCGTTCGAGCAACTGCTCGATCAGCGCGGTGAAGCCGCCAGAAACGGTGCCGCGCCGGCCCATGGCGGATGCACCGATCGCCAGGATACGCAGGGTCTTGCCTTTTTTCAGTGCGGCGGTGACGTTTGGCAAAGGCGAATCCCGAACGATGGTCGTGCCGCCGGCCTGGCAGTCGCGCGAGTAGGGCGAGGGGACGGTGGCGGCGGGAGCCGGCAGCGCGGCCGGTGGCGCGGACGGCGCCGCGGCGTTCTGCGCCAAAACTGGATTGGTCAGGAGGAGGCCGGCGCAGATTGCGGCGGCGGCCGTGCCGGCGAGCGGTCCTTTGCGCGATCGCGCCATTCTGCGAGCCATGCGGTCAGTGCCATTATGGCGACGCCTAGGATTAGCACGACGGTGTCGGCGCCGACAGAGCCCTTCCAGATGAGACGCACGATCTGCCCCGACAGGCTGAGCAGCGACCCGATGCAGAACACCGGCAGCGAGTTGCGCCCCAGCATGCTCAGGAACGGGATGATGGGGGCGAAAACGCTTTTGATGAACGGCAGGGTACGCAGATAGGGGAAAACGACCGAGAACACCGCAACAAGCGACAGGAACTGGATGACCCGGATCGGCGTCAGGAAGGTCTTGTCGGAAATGAAGAACAGGCGCGGATGCGGCACCTTGGTCGGGTCCGGCCACCAGCCTTTCAATACGATCAGGATGCCGCCGACGACCAGGACCGCGGCCACGATCCGGATCCAGAAAATGTGGCGACGCACCACGCCGCCAATCCCGCTGTCCTTGGCCAGCACAAAGCCGAGCACGAAAATGAACTGCCAAGCCAGCGGATTGAAGAACCAGTGCCCCGCCACCGGCCAGGTCGGCGGGATCAGCCGAAACGTCAGCACCAGCACATAAAGCAGGAACGAAAGTGGCAGCAGCAGGTGCGGGGTGTACCGGTCGATCGCCGCTATCAGCGGCGCGAACACCATCAACGCCACATAGAGCGGCAGGATGTCGAAATAGCCGAGTTGGTGGGTGAGGGTCGCCAGTCCGATATGGGTCGGCACCGGATCGTAGAACACGGCGGCCGCGTTGTGCCATTCCAGGATCAGCGGATTGTTGAGCAAAAGCGCCGTGGCCGCCAGCACCGCGATGGCGACCAGCGTGATGGTCACCTGCGCGAGGTAAAGCACGATCGCGCGCCCGCCGAGCCGGAACACGACCTGGGACATCGGCGCCTCGCGGCCCGGTCTGCCGACCGCCAGCCGCACCGACCAGCCGGCCAGGAACACGAACAGATCGGCAGAATCCAAGATCGAGATGTTGCCGTGGGTGTAGTGGCTGTAGATCAGCCCCGGGATGTGGTTGACGAAGATCGTGATCAGCGCAAAGCCCCGCCAGAAGTCGATGGCGTTGGCTTGTCGCGGCATTCCGGTCTCCGGGCATTGGCATCCCGCGCCGGTCCGCGCGGATGTCGACTTTGATCGGGCAGGCGGTGTCCGGTCAAGCCATGTTCCGTCAAGGGCAGGGACCCAGCGGCCAAACGGTGGCGTCCGCTTCGGAATCAGAACGACAGGTTTTGCCGCCAACCCCTTGTCGCGATTCAACGATAGCCGGCGCGCGGAACCGGCAATGGCCAGCGGGAACCCGACCTGATATGCACCTTGCCTCCTCGAGCGGCCGATTGCTGTAGACGGAGGACGACGGGTGAGCTGAATTCAGTTGAGACCATAGACGGCGGGGCCCTAAATTCCAGCCATGAGAATTATCGCGTTGGCGTTTGTCTGCTTGGTGCTGGCGGCCTGCAGCCAAGAAAAGCCGTCTCCGGCGCTCTATCCCGGTCCCTGGAAGGACGATGCGAACTTTGCGCTGGTCAAGACCCTGGTGGCCAACAAAGTCGGCGGCTGCCGGGAGATCTGGTACCGCAAGCGCAGCGGCGATGACGACGGGCAGCCGGAATATCTGGTCTATTGCACCAGCGACGGCCGAACCTGGGTGGCGTGGCTTGCCTGGCCGTCGCGCAACAAGGTGACCGGCCCCAGCCAGACTTATCCGGACATCGCGCCACCACAGTAGTGCGGTCCGACCTCAGGTCTTGTGGCGCTAGCGCATTTCCAGGCGAAGTGGAAAACGGTTCGCCGTCCGGAAATGCGACAGATCAGGAAGATAGAGCACTTTCATAATTCTACCTGAATTGAAAGCGCTCCAGGTATCGATTTGATGCAGGTTCCGCCTGCCAGTGGCGAGAAGTCAGAACTTAAAAGTGGCCGCCGACTGAGGCGGCCTCGATAACAAACCAATATTGAGAACCCAATATTGGACCTGTGTGAGCCTATTGGCCCGCCGGCGGTGCCGGTGTTTTCACAGGCGCGCTTGTGGTTGGGGCCGGTGTCGGCGCGGTTACATCGTGCGCGCTGTACCAGTACCAACCAATTCCGAGGACGATTACGACGACAATGGCCGCAATCAGCGAATTTCGGCTCGTGTCTGACATGCCAGTCGCTCCCTTTTTCCCTTTTTGCCCGGTGGGCGCAGATCCGCATAGCTGACAAGTGTGTCATTAGGGTGCGCGCCGACCGAATTCGGGCAATCCCAATTTCAACTTAGGACAGTGGGGATGGGATTAGGACAGTACCTTGAAAAATTCTGGAACATATTGCGAACGGAGAACAAATAGTGTACAAGAAAATTCACCACTGGTTCCGGGCGTCCGGCCCCGCGTCCTGCGTTGTCGGCCCCCCGAATCCCGGTCATAAGGAGTGTCGAACATGGCCCCGGCTGCGCTGCGTCTGGTCGAAGGTTCCTCCATGGATAAAACAAAGCCCTTGATGCCGCGCTCTCGCAGATCGAGCGCAGCTTCGGCAAGGGCTCCATCATGCGGCTCGGCAAGAGCAAGGCGTCAATGGAGGTGGAGACGGTCTCGACCGGCTCGATCGGCCTCGATATCGCGCTCGGCATCGGCGGGCTGCCGCGCGGGCGGGTGGTCGAGATTTACGGGCCCGAATCCTCCGGCAAGACCACGCTGGCGCTGCACACCGTGGCCGAGGCCCAGAAGAAGGGCGGCACCTGTGCCTTTATCGACGCCGAGCACGCGCTCGATCCGATCTATGCCCGCAAGCTCGGGGTCAATGTCGACGATCTCCTGATTTCCCAGCCCGACACCGGCGAGCAGGCGCTCGAAATCGCCGACACGCTGGTGCGCTCCGGCGCGGTCGACGTACTGGTGATCGATTTCGGTGGCCGCGCTGGTGCCGCGCGCCGAGCTCGAAGGCGAGATGGGCGACAGCATGCCAGGTCTGCAGGCGCGGCTGATGAGCCAGGCGCTGCGCAAACTCACCGCCTCGATCAACCGCTCCCACACCATGGTGATCTTCATCAACCAGATCCGCATGAAGATCGGCGTGATGTACGGCTCGCCGGAGACCACGACCGGCGGCAATGCGCTGAAATTCTATGCCTCGGTCCGGCTCGACATCCGCCGCATCGGCGCGATCAAGGACCGCGACGAGGTCGTCGGCAACCAGACCCGCGTCAAGGTGGTCAAGAACAAGCTCGCTCCGCCGTTCAAGCAGGTCGAGTTCGACATCATGTACGGCGAGGGCGTCTCCAAGATGGGCGAACTGATCGATCTCGGCGTCAAGGCCGGGGTGGTTGAGAAGTCCGGCGCCTGGTTCTCCTACGATAGCCAGCGCGTCGGGCAGGGGCGGGAGAACGCCAAGACCTTCCTGAAGGCGAACCCGGACGTCGCCGCCAAGATTGAAGCGGCGATCCGGCTCAATTCCGGCCTGATCGAGGAAAAGATCCTGATCGGTGAGGACGAGAAGGACGCCGACGAGGCGGCCGAAGACTGAGCGGGTGAGCGCGCGGCGGCTCATCGCCCGCCGCGGATTTGGCATCACATTTTTTGAATTACAGCCCGGGATCAGCCCCTATCCCGCGTGCTGGGCGCGCCTTCCGTCCTTGAGGCGGCGGCGCGCTTCCGCAATCACCCGCGGCACGGCGGCGTCGTTGCCGCCCGGCGCCATGATGTGCACCCCGGCGATGCCCGGAATGGTCGCCAGTTCCTCGATCAGGTCGGCGCAGATGCGTTCGCCTTCCGCGACGCCGTCGTCGCCGGCCGCCTCCATCCGCGCGACGATGGCATCCGGAATGATGGTGCCGTAGAGATTGTCGCGCATCCAGCGTGCCGATTTCGCCGACCGCAATGGCGCAATGCCGATCAGCATCAGGGCTTCGCGCGTGTCCTCATAGTCGGCAAGGCAGGCCGCATAGCGGCGCGCGATACCCGCATCCATGCAGAATTGCGTTTGCACGAAGCTGGCCCCGGCCGCGAGCTTGGCTTGCAGCTTCTCCGGCTTCCAGTCCGGCGGCGGGTCGAACGGCGCATCGGCCGCGCCAATGAAGAACGCGGCCTTGCCGCCGACCTTGCGGCCGTTCATCAACTCGCCCTGATCGCGAATCGCGCAGGCGACCCGCGTCAGCGTGACGCTGTCGAGATCGAACACCGGCTTGGCGTCCGGCTGGTCGCCGGCCTTGGGATTGTCCCCGGTCAGGATCAGCAGATTGTGGATGCCCATCGCGGCGGCGCCCATCAGGTCGGCCTGCAACGCGATCCGGTTGCGGTCGCGGCAGACGAATTGCAGCACCGGCTCGATGCCGGCCTGTTGCAGCAGTGCGGCGGCGACCACCGCGCTCATATGGGCGCGCGCGCCCGCGCCGTCGGTGACATTGACCGCGTCCGCCATGCCCTTGAGCGGCAGGGCCTTTTGCATGAGGTCCTGCGGATCACAGGAGATCGGCGGCGTGATCTCCGCGGTAAAGGCGAAATAGCCGTCCCGCAGGCGCTGCTCGAGGTGGGACCGGGGTGACGGTGGCTGTTGGGTCATGGCGGGCTCGACGGATGTGGATGTTCGGGCCATTGCGGCCGGTGACACTCGCCGTGCGGCAAGAGCGCGCTTATATCCGATCGGCCAAGGGCTGATAAGGGTCAAACGGCCCGGCATTTCCGGGCGTTCCTGGACAGTTCGGGACGCCGCCGCTAAAAGCGGGGCGCGCTCATGCGCGCCGCGCCGGGCGGTTCGGTTCCGTCGAAAAAATGAAACGGACAGAAATGCTTAAGCAGGTTTTGGTATGCCGTTACGATGGCGGCTTAGGGTGCGGTCAATCAAGCGGATGCGGTAACAATCGATGAGCGGCGTCAACGAAATCCGGTCGACATTTCTCGACTATTTTGCCCGCAACGGTCACGAGATCGTTGCGTCGTCGCCGCTAGTGCCGCGCAATGACCCAACCTTGATGTTTACCAATGCCGGCATGGTGCAATTCAAGAACGTCTTCACCGGTGTCGAGAAGCGGCCTTATGCCCGTGCGGTCAGTTCGCAGAAATGCGTGCGCGCCGGCGGCAAGCATAACGACCTCGACAATGTCGGCTACACCGCGCGCCACCACACCTTCTTCGAGATGCTCGGCAATTTCTCGTTCGGCGACTATTTCAAGGATCGCGCGATTGAGTTGGCCTGGAACCTGATCACCAAGGAATTCGACCTCGCGCCCGAACGGCTTCTGGTGACGGTCTATGCCGACGACCACCAGGCCTTCGATCTGTGGAAGAAAATTGCGGGTCTGCCCGAGCATAAAATTATCAAGATCGCGACATCCGACAATTTTTGGCAGATGGGCGAAACCGGTCCCTGCGGTCCGTGCTCAGAAATCTTCTATGACCACGGCGACCACATCGGCGGCGGTCCGCCCGGTTCGCCGGATGCCGAAGGCGACCGTTTCGTCGAGATCTGGAATCTCGTATTCATGCAGTTCGAGCAGTACGAAGGCGGCGATCGCCGCGCGCTGCCGAAGCCGTCGATCGACACCGGCATGGGCATCGAGCGCTTTGCCGCGGTGCTGCAGGGCACCCACGACAATTATGCCATCGACCTGTTCGGCGCCATCATCCGCGCGGTTGCGGATTTGACCGGTGTTGATTCCGACGGTCCCCAGCGCGTATCGCACCGCGTGATCGCCGATCATCTGCGCGCCACCGCGTTTCTGATCGCCGATGGCGTGCTGCCCTCCAATGAGGGCCGCGGCTATGTGCTCCGCCGCATCATGCGGCGCGCCATGCGCCATGCCGAACTGCTCGGCGCGCGCGAGCCGCTGATGTGGAAGCTGGTGCCGACCCTGATCCGCGAGATGGGCCTGGCCTATCCCGAACTGCATCGCGCCGAAGCGCTGATCACCGAGACGCTGAAGCTGGAAGAAACCCGCTTCCGCAAGACCTTGGAACGCGGCCTTGCGATTCTCGACGAACAGAGCAAGGCACTCAAGAAGGGCGACATGTTCGATGGCACGACCGCGTTCACGCTCTACGATACCTTTGGATTTCCGCTCGATCTGACGGAGGACGCACTCAGGCCGCGCGGCATCGGGGTCGATACGGCCAGCTTTGAGCGGGCCATGGACGAGCAGCGTACCAAGGCCCGCGCCTCCTGGGCCGGGTCCGGTGAAGCGGCGACCGAGACGGTCTGGTTCGGTCTGCGCGACAAGGTCGGCGCCACCGAGTTTCTCGGCTTCGAGACCGAGAACGCTGAGGGCGTGGTCGCCGCGCTGGTGCGCGACGGTCAGGAGATGACCGCCTTGAAACAGGGCGAGACCGGCGCGGTCATCCTCAATCAGACGCCGTTCTATGGCGAATCCGGCGGCCAAGTCGGCGATACCGGCGTGATGGAACTCGACGGCGTACGCTTTCGCGTCACCGGGACCCAGAAAAAGGCCGGCGACGTGTTCGTCCACACCGGCATGGTCGAAGCCGGCACCCTCGAAGTCGGCACCGCGCTTTCGCTTGTGGTCGACCACGACCGGCGCTCGGCGATCCGCGCTAATCATTCTGCCACTCATCTGCTGCACGAGGCGCTGCGCCAGGTGCTCGGCGATCACATCGCCCAGAAGGGCTCGCTGGTCGCGCCCGATCGCCTGCGCTTCGATTTCTCCCATCCCAAGCCGATGGCGGACGACGAACTCGAAAAGGTGGCGGAACTCGCCAACACCTACGTGATCCAGAATTCGCCGGTCACCACCCGCCTGATGGCGGTTGATGATGCAATTGCCTCCGGCGCGCGGGCGCTGTTCGGCGAAAAGTACGGTGACGAGGTCCGGGTGGTGGCGATGGGCGAGGCCGGCGGCAACACGCTCGGCTGGTCGGTCGAACTGTGCGGCGGCACCCATGTCAAACGCACCGGTGATATCGGGCTGGTGTCGATCGTCTCCGAGGGCGCGGTGGCAGCGGGCGTCCGCCGGATCGAAGCCATCACGGGCCACGCTGCACGCCGGCAATTGAGCGCCGACAGCCGCAGCCTGCATGACATCGCGTCGCTGCTGCGCGTGCCGGTCGGCGAGATCGACACCCGCGTCACCCAACTCGTCGATGAGCGCAAGCGCCTGGAGCGGGAACTGGCCGACGCCAAGAAGAAATTGGCCATGGGCGGTAGCGCCAGGGATGGCGCCGACGGCGTCCGCGCGGTCGGCGACATCAAATTGATGGCACGCGCGGTCGAGGGCATCGAATTGAAGGACCTGCGCAGCCTGGCGGACGAAGGCAAGAAGCAGGTCGGGTCCGGCGTGGTGGCCATTGTCGGCGTCACCGCTGACGGCAAGGCCGGGATCGTGGTTGGCGTCACCAAGGACTTGACGGAACGATATAGCGCGGTCGACCTGGTCCGTCTTGGCGCGGAAGCGCTGGGCGGCAAGGGTGGTGGCGGCCGGCCCGACATGGCACAGGCCGGCGGCCCGGACGGTGGCAATGCGGATGCTGCGCTCGCCGCGATCGCCGATGCGCTATCGGCGCAGTGATGCGTTATTTGAAGTTGTCTTAAAACGAGGAGCGGATCGTAGTCGGATTGGTGGCATGATCACGCAGAGCGGTTCTGCCGCCGAGCCGGCGCTATTTGTATTCGCCCGTATCGCAATTTTCGCCCCAGAGGCTCGGCGCGCGACGTTCCAACACATGGGATGCATCATTGAGCGGCCATCTTGAAGAACCCTGGATCACCGACTTCTTCGTGTTTCTGGTCGCTGCCGGACTGATCGTCCCGCTGTTCAATCGCGTTCGCATCGGCGGCGTGCTGGTATTCCTGCTGGTCGGCGTACTCGTCGGCCCGTTTGGGCTGGGCCGGCTGCAATACGACTATCACTGGATCATCTACATCACGGTGGAGTTGGAGGAACGGGTTCAGCCGTTTGCCGAACTCGGCGTCATCTTCCTGCTGTTCCTGATCGGTCTTGAACTGTCGATGCCGCGGCTGTGGGGCTTGCGCCGGTTCGTGTTTGGAACCGGCGGCGCGCAATTTTTCATCACTTCCGCCGTTATTGCCGCGATGGCCGGTCTGTTTGGCGCGGCCATGGGCTCGTCACTCATCCTCGGCGTCGCGATCGCCATGTCCTCGACCGCCGTTGCACTTCAGCTGCTGGAAGAGCAGGGGCGCTTGAGCACCCCGCTCGGGCGCATCGCCATGGCGATTTTGTTGTTTCAGGATCTGATGGTGGCGCCGGTCCTGTTCGGCATGTCGGTGCTCGGCTCCGGCGACGATTTCGATTTTGTCGCTGATCTTGGCGTTGGCCCAGGCCATTGCCGTCGTCGTCGCCATCGTGGTCGTCGGCCGCTACCTGCTGCGGCCGGTGTTCCGTTATGTTGCCCAAAGCGGCAACCGCGAGGTCATCATCGCGGTGACGGTTCTGATGGTGGTCGGGACCGCGGCCTTGACCGGCTTGTTCGGTATGTCGACGGCGCTTGGTGCCTTCCTGGCGGGCCTTTTGCTGTCCGAGACCGAATACCGCCCGCAGATCGAAATCGATATCGCGCCCTTCAAGGGCCTGCTGCTCGGCGTATTCTTCATGACCGTCGGCATGACGATCGATGTTGTGCAGGTCTGGGACAGCCTGTTCACCGTCCTGGGTGCCGTTGTCGCGCTGTTGTTGATCAAGACGCTCATCATCTACGCCGTCTGCCGGATCTCCAAGGTGTCGTCCGGCGTGTCATTGGAGGCTGCTATCCTGATGTCGCAGGCCGGCGAGTTCGCCTTCGTCGTCATCACCTTGGCGCGAAATTCAGATCTGCTGGCGGCTGCCGACGCGCAATTTGTCAGTGCCGTGGTCGGCTTGAGCATCATGGCAACGCCCTTGCTGGCGGTACTCGGCCGCAAACTCGCGCGCGGTCTGCTCGAACGCGAGCACCAGCAACATCTACCGACCGGCGGTGACGATTTCGACGACCATGTTGTGATCGGCGGTTATGGCCGTGTTGGACAGATCGTCGGGCGCGCACTGCAAGCCGAAAACATTCCCTTCGTCGCGCTCGATACCAATGGCGAGTTGGTCATGCACCACCGGGCCGACAACGGTCCGATCTATTTCGGGGATGCCGGCCGGGTGGAACTGTTGGAACTGGTCGGCGCCCACAAGGCGCGGGCCTTCGTCGTCACGGTCAATTCCGGGCATGCCGCCGAGCGGATGGTTGCAGCCGCATATAAGGTAAAGCCGGATGCGCCGATTTTCGCGCGCGCGACCGATGCGGCCAATGCCGGCCGGCTGTTGCGGCTCGGTGCCATCGGGGTCATCCCGGAGGCGGTGGAGTCGAGCCTGAAATTGTCCGAGCGCGTGCTCGAGGCCGTCGGCCTCTCCGGCACGGCGGTCGCCTACCGCATCGGGCAGGTGCGGGAACATGAGTTGGCCGCGATCGACAACGATCCAGGTACAGTCGTTTGAACGGCGCGGCGTAACCGCCGCTTTGCCCCCAAGCACGACCGCAACCGTCCCCGGACGGTCAATTTGCGGCGCCATTTTCATTTCGCGACCGGCTGCCCCATCGGTGCGGGTTAGCCGGGAATTTTCATCATGCTCAAATTTACGCACATCCGCGGTTTGCCCGGCCGTAGTCACGCTGCCCCTCAATTTTCACGCCGAGGCATTGCATTTGGCGGCTGGCGCGTGTCCAATTACCGCAATGAACATAATTGTCGGACGGCGATAATGCCGATACCGGCATGATCAAAGGGGAGGAGTCGCGCGCACCGGCGCGCGAGTGATGCTGCATGACCTGTATTGCGATGTTGAAGTTGCGATCCGAGCAAGCTTGGCCGAATGCCCAACCTGCGGCCGGAGATGACGGGGGCGTGCGCCGTCTCCCTTCGTTTAATCTCATCGCTCATTTCGCTCAGTTCTGATGTGTTCCCGGCCCCAATGTCGTCAATCCCGAATCCAACATTCTCGGTGCCGTCGAATGATTAAACTGGATTGCCATGCCTGACGTTGTCACCAACAACTCTGCGGCGGCCCGCATTCCCGCGGATACAATTGCCGGGCGGTTCGACTACCGCCGCCTGCGCGATGTCTGGCGTACGATCTTTCCATTCATCGTCGTTGGCGGCATCTGGGAAATCGTCGCGCTCAGCGGAATTTTTCCGCGCCGCCTGTTTCCGCCTCTGGAAGAGGTGTTCGGCACTTTCGTGAAGCTCACGCTCAACGGCATCCTGCTGCATCATGCCGTCGAGACAGTGCTCCGGCTGATCGCCGGTTTTACGCTGGCGGCCATTGTCGGCGTTGTCGTCGGCATCCTGATGGGCCGCTCGCGGCGCGCGGAGGATTACTGCGCGCCCTTGGTAAGTTTCATCGCGCCGATCCCCGGCATTGCCTATGCGCCGTTGTTTCTTTTGTGGTTCGGCCTTGGCAATTTCTCGACCGTGCTGCTGGTCGGATTCGTGTCGATGTTTCCGATCATCATCAACACCTGGACCGGCGTGAAGGCGGTCAAGGAAATCTGGGTTCGCTCCGCGCACGCGATGGGCGCGGACAATCAACGGCTGTTCCGTTACGTCATCCTGCCGGGCTCGCTGCCCTACATATTCACCGGCCTCAGGCTCGGCATTGCCCAAGCGTGGCGCATTCTGGTGGTTGTCGAAATGCTGGCGGCGGTTCCATGGGGCCTGGGCTGGCTGATTTTTGGCGCTCGCGAGTTCCTCAATACCGATGTCATGCTCGCCGGCATCGCGGCCATCGGCATCATCGGGCTGCTCCTGGAGAATCTCGTGTTCAGAAAGCTGGAGGAATACACCGTCGTGCGATGGGGCATGGTGACGACATGAAAGACAAGGCCGAACTCCTCCGCTCCATCCGCCGCGGGATCACCGCCATCCTGCTGGTGGCGGCGATCTACGAGACCTCCGCCCGCAGCGGCTACTTTGCGCCGGCATTGTTGCCGACCATCCCGACCATCCTTCAAACCCTCTGGGGCATGGTCCTCGACGGCACCATGCTGTGGCATGCGCTCTATACCTTCTATCGGGTGCTGTTCGGCTTCGGCCTTGCGGTGGTGGTGGCGCTGCCGCTCGGCATTCTGATGGGCCGTTATCGGCCGGTCGAGAATTTCGTGTTGCCGCTCGCGAGCGCATTGATGCCGATTCCGTCGCTTGCCTGGGTGCCGGTCTTTATTTTGTGGTTCGGCATCGGCAACACCACCACGATCCTGATCGTGTTTTATGCCGCCACTTTCCCGATGCTGCTCAACGTCTGGTCGGGTGTGCGCTCGGTCAATCCGCTGTGGATGCGGGCTGCCGGCGCCATGGGTGCTGATGAGCACGCGATGTTCTGGAAAGTGATTATCCCGGGCGCTTCGCCCTTCATCATCATCGGGTTACGTCAGTCCTTCCTGCGCTCCTGGATCGCTGTCGTCGGCGCTGAAATGATTGCGGCTTCGGCCTGGGGGCTGGGCTGGGTCGTGTTCGATGCCAAGGAGTTCTTGAATACGGACATCATGATGGCCTCACTGATTGTAATCGGAATTATCAGTTTCGCATTCGAGCGTGTGGTTTTTGGCTCCCTGGAACGGTCAACCGTCCAGCGTTGGGGCATGGTCCGCGCGGCCAAGGGTTAGGGAAAGCGCGGCCATGAATCAGATCGAAGTTCGTAACGTATCGCTGATCTACGATACGCCAAGCGGTCCCGTGAACGCGGTCGAGGATGCCAGCTTCAGCATGGAAGCCTCGCAGTTTCTCTGTCTGGTGGGGCCAAGCGGCTGCGGAAAATCGACACTCCTCAATATCATCGCCGGCTTTCTGAAGCCGACATCGGGTGAGATTTTAATCGGCGGCGACCCGGTCACCGGCTACGGCATGGATCGCGGCGTGGTGTTTCAGGACTTCGCGCAGTTGTTTCCTTGGCGTACGGCGCTCGGCAATGTTTGCTTTGGCCTCGAAATGAAGGGCATGCCGAAAGCGGAATGCAGGGAGATCGCGCTCGAGCAGTTGCGCTTGGTGAAACTGGAAAAGTTCGCCAATTCCTTTCCGCACCACCTCTCCGGCGGCATGCAACAGCGCGTCGCCATCGCCCGCGCGCTCGCCTATAATCCCTCGGTTCTATTGATGGATGAGCCGTTTGCGGCGCTAGACGCCATGACGCGCGACGAAATGCAGCGGTTGCTGGCGGATGTCTGGCGCGAAACCGGCAAGACCATCATCTATGTTACCCACAACGTCGCCGAAGCGGTCTATCTCGCCGACCGGGTGATCGTGATGACCCCGCATCCGGGGCGGGTGAAGCGGGAAGTGCCGATCAGTCTGCCCCGGCCGCGCGATCCGTTGAGTGTTGAATTCCTGGATTTCCAGAAGGAACTGCTCAGTCATCTCAGCAGCCAACCCGTCGCAGCTTGAAAGAAACGAAAAGATCGCTCGCACGACAACAACCTGAAGGAGGAAATGCCATGTCTTTGAAGATCCCTGGATTGACTCGCCGCCATGTTCTGGCCGCGTCCGGCGCCGGTGCGCTTGCCGCAATGCTCGGACGCACCGATCCGGCGTTGGCCGCGACGACCATCCGCCAAGGCTACCAGACAAATATGTGGGGCATGCCCACCTATTTCTTCCTGCGCTCGGGCCTGCTCGAAAAGGCCGGCATGAAGGTCGAGGAATTCGCCGTCGCGTCTGGCAACCTCACCATGCAGCAAATGGTGGCCCGTCAAGTCGATATGGGCACCTATGCCGGACCGTCCTTCCTGATCGGCAATGCGCGCGGCGGTTTGGTTGCGATCGCCGTGATCGAACAGGTCGGCAAGACCGTGCAGGTGATGGGCCGCAAGGAACTCGGCCTCAAGACCATCGAGGACCTGCGCGGCAAGAAGATCGCAAATCAGACCGGCTCCTCGATCGGTAACATCTTCGTCGATCAGATCGCGCCGGCGCATGGCTTGAAGAAGGGCGACTATCAGGAAGTCCGCATGAGCGTCAACGACATGGTCGCCGGCATGGCTGCCAAGACCGTCGATGCCATGGTCAATGTCGAACCTTACAATTCGATCGCCGAGTCCGATGGCATCGCCACGACGATCATGAACTATTGGGATGTCGACAAGATGCCGGTTTTCATGGCCGCCACTCCGGAATTCGTTGACAAGAATCCGGACGCGGTCGTGGCTTATCTGAGAGCCTGGCTGCAGGTCGGCAAGGATTTCAAGGAAAACCCGGCCAAAGTCGCCGATGTGATCTTCGATTTCTACAAGTCGAAGGGCTATACGATGTCAAAAGACACTTTCAAGAAGGCCATCGGCAATGTGGACGTCAGTCCCGGCTTCCCCGACATGCAGCCTTACATGCAGAAGCATGCCGAGGCGTTGATCAAGGCCAAGAAGATCAAGAAGGATCCGGACTGGAAGACGGCCATGCGTCCCGAATTCATGAAGAAGGCGATGGGCTGATCATTCGAATGCCTTGAAGGCTGTACGATCAAAGTGAAAGGCCGGCGCTTCGTGCGCCGGCCTTTTTTCGTGAAAAAAGCAGTTTCTCAAAGGTCGAGCGGCAGCAACATTCTGCTACGACGCCTGATGGGTTACCCGAGCGCCTTGCTCAGATTGTCCGACACCTTGTCGAGGAAACCGGTTGTGGACAGCCACTTCTGATCGGCGCCGACCAGAAGAGCGAGGTCCTTGGTCATGTCGCCGGCCTCGACCGTGTCGACCGTCACCTTCTCCAGCGTCGCGGCGAATTTTGCCAGTTCCGCATTTTTGTCGAGTTTGGCGCGATGCGCGAGACCCCGCGTCCAGGCATAGATCGAGGCGATCGAGTTGGTCGATGTTTCGTTGCCCTTCTGATGCTCGCGATAGTGCCGGGTCACGGTGCCGTGCGCTGCTTCCGACTCCACGGTCTTGCCGTCCGGCGACATCAGCACCGACGTCATCAGGCCGAGCGAGCCGTAACCCTGCGCCACGGTATCGGACTGCACGTCGCCGTCGTAGTTCTTGCAGGCCCAGACATAGCCGCCCGACCATTTCAGCGCCGCGGCCACCATATCGTCGATCAGCCGGTGCTCGTAGGTAAGCCCGCGCTTGTCGTATTCGGCCTTGAACTCCTTGTCGAAGATCTCCTGGAAGATGTCCTTGAAGCGGCCGTCATACACCTTGACGATGGTGTTCTTGGTCGAGAGGTAGAGCGGGTAGTTGCGGTTGAGCGCGTAGTTCATCGAGGCGCGGGCGAAATCGCGGATCGAATCATCGAGGTTGTACATCGCCATCGCAACCCCATCGCCAGGAAACTGGAAAACCTCGCGGGTTTCGGTCTTGCCGAGATGTTCGTAGTTCAAGGTCAGCTTGGCACCGGCCGGCACCCGGATGTCGGTCGCGCGGTACTGATCGCCATAGGCGTGGCGGCCGATGATGATCGGCTTAGTCCAGCCCGGCACCAGCCGCGGCACATTCTTGCAGATGATTGGCTCGCGGAAGATCACGCCGCCGAGGATGTTGCGGATCGTGCCGTTCGGCGACCGGTACATGCGCTTGAGGCCGAATTCCTTCACCCGGCCTTCGTCTGGCGTGATAGTGGCACATTTGATGCCGACGCCGACCTTCTTGATCGCTTCGGCCGCGTCGACGGTGATCTGGTCATCGGTGGCATCGCGCGCTTCCATGCCGAGATCGAAATAGATGAGATCAACATCAAGGTGGGGGTGGATCAGCTTGTCTTTGATGTATTGCCAAATAATCCGGGTCATCTCGTCGCCATCCATTTCGACGACGGGATTATTCACTTTGATTTTCGCCATGAGAGAACGGCCTTTTCGGAGCGCGCGGGAAGAGCGTGTTGGGGCCTCGGAACGGCAACGGGCGGCATGCGCTCAATGAGCCGGGCCGCCGTTCCGGCGGCGCCGCTATAGCATCGCCGGCGCGGCGGAGAAAGCCGGCCTTTTTGGCAACAGCCTTGCGCCGCTGCATCGCCGACAAAGTTAGCCGGCTGGGCTGTTGGCTGTCCGGATCATTGCTGGTGTTAGCGTGGATATGCCCATTAAGCGGGCGGCCGTGGCGGCATGGCGGGGAAGCTCGGAATGCCGGAGGCGAGATGGTCCCACGGCTGCAGGCGCTTGGCATAGACCGACATCGCGGGTGTGATTTGCGACGGATCGTCCAGGCTGGCCGCGCGGATGACCACCATTCCCGCGAATGCTGGATTGTGCCCGAACAGGTGGGAGCCGCATTCCGGGCAGAAGCGGGTTGTCACCATGTTTCCGCTGTCGGCCTGCCACGTGTAGCCCTTGGTCTCGCCGCGCGCGGTGAAGCCGGCTTCAGGCAGCAGCACGTTGAGCGTATGGCCGGTGCCGCTTAGCTTCTGGCAGGACAGGCAATGGCAGAACCCGGCGATCACGACGGGTTCGCTGGATTTATAGCGAACCGCGCCGCACAAGCAGCCGCCGGTCAGCGTCTTTGTCGATTCCGACATTCAATGCCCCTCCGCGAACTATTGAAAACATTTGGAAACTTGTTACTTGCATCATGCAAGTGACAAAAGCTTGCGTCAGTCACTTTCATTTTGCAAGTCACAAATCATGAATGCTGAAACGACCCGCCGATCGCGCCGAAAACCGCCAAAAACGGCTATGGCCGGCGGGGAGGGGCCGGCGCGCCGCTCGCAATGTCCGCTGGCAAGTTCGCTGGATCTGTTCGGGGATCGCTGGACCCTGGTCCTGATCCGCGATGTGCTGGCCGGAAAGCGCCGTTATGGCGAGTTTCTGGTCTCGCCCGAGCATATTCCGTCCAACATCCTGGCCGACCGGCTGCGGCTGCTGGAGCGCTTTGGCATCGTGCACAAGACGCCTTATCAACAGCGCCCAATCCGCTATGCCTATGAATTGACTGACAAAGGCGCCGACCTCATTCCGGTCCTGCAGGCGATGTCGAATTGGGGCAACAGCCACATCCCGGACTGCTGGCGGCCGCCGGACTGGTTCACCGCGCTGACGCCGGAGGCCATCAAGCGCGCGCGGAACAGGCCCATCCTCAGCCCTGAGCACCGCCAGTTCAACGCATGATCTGGTCGACGAGGGCATGTTCGCAGGCCTTCAGCAGCACGTAGCAGATGATGGCGATGTAGCCGTAGACGATGATTTCAACGAGTTGCAGCGCGGCGCCGTCCATCAGCGCCATCAGCCCGTGCTCGCGGATGACGCCGAAATTGGCCTGGATCACGTCGAAGATATTGAGCGACGACAGCCCGAACAGCAGGGCGAAAACGCCCATGAGGAACAACGTCAACAGCCAGTGCAACGTCAGAATTCGCTTGAGCAGGGCAAACATCAAGGAACCTCGCTTCACTGATCTTCTCGATCTCGGGGGCATTCCTCGGTGCGCGCGGCCATCGAGGATAATGCGGCCCGCCCGGACTGTCGCGAGCCGTGATGACGCCACGTCGACAGGCCCTGCCGCGATGCGATAGCCGGTCCCCCGGATTGTGACCACGAGGTGTCAATGCCCGGAGCCGGGAACCGACAAGACCAAGACTTGGGTCGCGCAGCCCGGACCGATCGTGGTCCTGGTCGAGCCGCAGCTTGGCGAGAACATCGGCACGGCCGCGCGCGCCATGGCGAACTTCGGCCTGTCGCGGCTGCGCCTGGTGCGGCCGCGCGACGGCTGGCCCAACACGCACGCCCACCGCGCGGCCTCCGGCGCCGACCGCGTGCTCGACAACGCGCAGCTTTACGACACGCTGGAGGACGCGATCGCCGACTGCGTCATGGTGCTGGCGACCACCGCGCGCGCGCACGACCAGGCCAAGCCCGTGCACGCCGCCGACGAGGCCGCGCAACTGATCGCGCCGATCATCGCGGCCGGCGAGAACGTCGCGCTGCTGTTCGGCCGCGAGCGCTGGGGGCTGGAGAATGTCGAGGTCGGGCTCGCCGACCGCATCGTCACCTTGCCGGTCAATCCGGCGTTTGCCTCGCTCAACCTGGCGCAGGCGGTGATCATCCTGGCCTACGAATGGTTCAAGCACACCAGCGGCGGCGCGCTGCCGTTCGCGATGCCGCGGAAATCGATGCCGGCGCCGAAGGAGCAGATGGCGTCGTTCTTCACCGATCTGGAACGCGAGCTCGACGCGGGTCGAGTTTTTCCGGCCGCCGGAAAAGCACCAGACCATGCTGGTCAACCTGCGCAACATCTTCACCCGCATGGAGCCGACCCGGCAGGACATCCAGACCCTGCATGGCGTGATCCTCGCGCTCGCCGAAGGCCGCAAGGGCCCGCGCGCGGCGGCGTGCTCGACAGCGAGCAGGCGGCGAGGCTGCGCGCGGTGCTGGTCGAGCATCAGGGCGGCCGGGTGCCGAGCGAGCGCGGCCCGGTGCGCGGGCTGGCGCGGCTGCTCCGCCGCAACCCGACCGACGAGGAGCGCGTGTTGTGGAACGCGCTGGTCAATGATCGCCGCTTCGCCGGCCAGCGGCTTCAAGCGTCAGGTGCCGATCGGCGCGCACATCGTCGACTTCGTGTCGTTCCCGCTGCGCACGGTGATCGAGTTGGTGCCCGCCGACGAAAGCGAGGCGGTCATCAAGGCCCGCGCCGACCGCGCCGCCTGGCTGCGCGAGCGCGGCTACCGCATCATCGAACTCGCCGCATCACGATATCGCCGCCGACCTGCCGGCGGCGCTGGATCAGATCGCGGGGGCGATTGCGGAGGTGGGGTAGGGCGAGATCAGCAAGACAAATTCTTGTCCGTCACCCTGAGGTGCGAGCGAAGCGAGCCTCGAAGGGCGACGGCCCTGGAACAGTGTGCATCCTTCGGAGGGCCGCTTCGCGGCCACCTCAGGATGACGGTCACGACGAGTTGTTGTTGGTATCGCTTACTGAATTGGTGCCTGTTTCAACGAAACCCGTAGGGTGGGTTAGGCGCGAAGCGCCGTATCTCCAGTCTGAAATTGCGTATTGCGTTGCCGGATGGATACTCGCCGATAAAACGCCAAAGACAGGATACGTTAGCTTCTATTCCTCTTCCTTAGGCGACTTGATGTTGAGTTTCGAGTAGTTGGCCTAGGCGCGCGGAAGGTATGCATGTGCACAATCTGGCTTGCTTGTATATATCTAGTTTAATATTTTTGATATCGGATGGTGGGCATTTGCATGGCTCATGATTTCAACGAATTAGACCATGTCGGCTATTCTTTCACGCACGGCGTATTCCAGAAAGATTTAATCGATGTCGTTCAGCGGCTAGGCCGTATAAGGGTCGATCGCCGTAGCCCTGAGCCTGTCCGTGATATTCAACCGCAACTAATCAATGAGGCGAAAAACAATACCTTGTCGAGCCGATATGGAACTGATGCATTTCCGTTCCACACCGATACAGCACATTGGGATCAGCCGGCGCAGTATTTGGCTCTATACTGCGTCAATCCGGGTGAAGGTCAGCGGCCGACGTTACTACAAGATACCCATGAATGGCGGTTTGACGATGCTGAAGAGGAGTTGGCATGCCGCGCGTTGTGGAAATCGGCCACGTATGGCCACGTCTTGGCGTGCTTGGAGAACGATTAGCAGGTGGACTAGCGGTGCGATACGACAAAGACTGCATGCGTCCCATGACAAAAGAATCACGAGAGTTGGCAGCTCTTATTGAAAGCCGGATTTGCCAAACATCTCAAATTTCGATCGATTGGAGGCCAGGATGCCTTCTTGTCATCGACAACAAACGGATGGTTCATGCACGTGGAAAAAGCAATCAGATTGACAAAAATCAGTCCTAAAGCAAATCTTAATTGGGGGAGATTGAAAATGCAGTCCTGGGACTCAGAGGGCCTTTGGAAGAAAGCGAAGTTGTTTATGGACCTCGCGAACGAGCATGATCACTCTTCACCTGAGTTCGCATTTTTTGCATCGTTGGCCCTTGAGTGTTTGGGGCGAAGTGCGCTGACCAAAGTGCATCCAGTGCTGAATGCAGATCCTCGCGAAGACGCAAATATTCTTTATGCTTGCGGTTACTCTTTTGCGAAGCCTCGATCTTTGCCTGCACACTGGCCTGCACCCGGTTTCGTTGACACGCACTTAAGCTAATCCGGCCTTCCGCTCGAACTCCATAGGGCTCAGATATCCAATTGTCGAATGCCGCCGTCTGGGATTGTACAACAAAGCTTGAGAACACCCACGGGACCGAGTTTCGGGAGCTGCTGTACCCGTGGCATCCGTGGTTTGGTCTTCGGGTCTGCGTTCACGCGGTTGTCGAGAAGTCGGACGGCGTTGCTTTTCGCTGCAGCGTGACCGGTTCCAATGTAGATCGTTGGCTGGAGGTTCCGGCCTGGATGTTTGACCGTTCGGCCTGCTCCCATGCGGGTGCGGTGACTGACGCACATGCCGATCTGGCGGCGCTCACGGCGCTTGCAGGGCTTCTACGGCATACGCTGAACGGCCGTGTTGCATCATCAGATATCCCGCTTTCGGACCTATCGAGTCTCTCTCGCGACCAGAATCGGGGAGAGGCCCATGCCACGGCAAACGCAGTCGCCGCCAGCGCGCCGCTGTGCGCTGCAGCAGATCGACCTGTTCGCAGGAGGATCGCAAAAGACGACCGGCAGCATGCCGGTATGGTCCGGGCTGCCGGCGGAGATACAGGCGGCACTGACCGAACTGATGACACGGTTGATCCTGGATTACGCCGGCAACAATCGGATCGGCTCGACGACGGAGACCGATCATGATCTCTGACAAGATCCGCCCGCATCATTTGCAGCGCAAGGCGCTCCTCTACGTGCGGCAATCGTCGGCCCACCAGGTTCTGCACAACCGCGAGAGCAGCGCGCTGCAATATGCCATGCGCGATCGTCTGGCCGCGCTGGGCTGGTCCGAGATCGAAGTAATCGATGATGACCTTGGCCGTTCCGCTGCGGGCTCCGTCCAACGCGCCGGCTTTGACCGGATGGTGGCGCAGGTGTGCCTCGGCAAGGTCGGCGCCGTCGCGGCGCGCGAGGTCTCGCGCTTCGCTCGCAACAGCCGCGATTGGCAACAGCTGATCGAGATGTGCCGTGTGGTCGACACCGTGCTGATCGATCAGGAGACAGTCTATGCGCCCCGGCACGGCAATGATCGGCTTCTGCTCGGTCTCAAGGGCAGCCTCAACGAGTACGAGCTTGATCTGTTGCGGCAACGCTCGCTCTCGGCTCGCTATGAGAAGGCGCGCCGCGGCGAACTCGTGGTCAGCGCGCCGGTGGGCTTCGTAAAGGCTGGCGATCGCTATGAGAAGGACCCGGATCGCCGCGTGCAGGATGCCATCGGCCTGGTCTTCGACAAAGTCCTGGAGCTTGGCAGCGCTCGGCAGGCTCTGCTTTGGTTCCACGAGCATGGTCTTGATCTGCCGGCGAAGGGCAAAGACGGCAAGACGGCTTGGCGGCGCCCGAACTATTCCACGATCCACCGGATAATCGAGAACCCCATCTACGGCGGCGCCTACGCTTATGGTAAGACGGCCGTCGCGGCGGGCTATGACGGCGCCGGCGTCAGCGTGAAGATTCGCCGCAGGGCGCGCGGCGATTGGCTGGCGCTAATGCCGGATGCCCATGAGGGCTATGTCAGTTGGGAGAAGGCCGAGACGATCCGCAAAATGGTGAGCAGCAACGTTCCCACCAGCCGCCATCATGGTGCGCCCAAGCACGGCGACGCTTTGCTGGCCGGTCTCATCCGCTGCCGTCGTTGCGGGCGCAAACTGACGCTGCGCTATACTGGCGCCAAGCATCACATCCCGCGCTACAGCTGCAGCCGTGGTTGGATGGACAACGGCGAGCCGCGTTGCATCGCCTTCGGCGGTCTCCGGGTCGATGACGCCATTGAGGAGGCGCTTCTCACCCTGGTCGGTCCTGGTGCGATTGCCGCGGCCGTTGCCGCCGAGAGACAAGCCAATCAGCGGCGCGATCAAGTCCGCGAGGCACTCCAGCGCGACCTCGAAGCGGCACGGTATGAAGCCGATCGCGCGTTCCGGCAATATGACGCCGCCGACCCGGCCAATCGATTGGTGGCCGGCGAACTGGAAGCAAGCTGGAATAAGGCGCTCGCTCGCGTGGCGGAGGTTGAAGGCAGGATTGCCGCCCATGATGTTGCCAAGGTCGCGCCCGTCGCCGATCCAACATCGCTCGTCACACTCGCGGCGGATCTTAAGACCGTCTGGACCGCCCCTTCGACCGATGCGCGGCTGAAGAAGCGTATCGTCCGCATCCTCATCCATGAAGTGATCGCCGATATCGACCAGGAGACGGCCGAGATCGCTCTGGTCGTCCATTGGATCGGTGGTGTTCATAGCGAGATACGCCTACCGAAACGGCGGCGCGGACAGCGCAACAGCGCGTCCGCCGATGTCATCGCCGCGGTGCGACAACTGGCGCTGATCGCCAATGACGACCTCATTGCCGGTATCTTGAACCGGAACGGATTGCTGACTGGTCACGGCAACCGCTGGACGCGTGAGCGCGTCACCTCGCTGCGCTCGCATCACCGCATCGCCGTCTACAAACCGGCCGACGACGGCATCGAACCGTGGTTGAATCTCAGCAACGCCGCGCGGCTTCTCCAGGTCGCGCCTCGAACGCTCAGGTTGGCGGCGCAAACAGGTGAGGTTGAGGCGATGCATCCTTTGCCGGACGGTCCCTGGATCTTCAGCCGCGCAGCCCTCTCCACATCATCGTCGCGCGCCATCACCGAGCGCGCACGACAGAACCCAAGACACCCCACGGAATCGCATCCCGATCAGCAAAGTCTCTTCTCTTCAATCACATAGACAGATGGGTGTTGTGATGCGCGATTGTAGAAGCGTTCGACGTAGTCGAACACATCGGCCTTGGCTTCATCTCGCGTTCGATACAGTTTGCGGGCTGTTCGCTCGGTCTTCAGCGACGAGAAGAAGCTTTCCATCGCCGCGTTGTCCCAGACATTTCCTGATCGGCTCATCGAGCAGACGACGCCTTGATCCGCCATCAGCCGTTGGAACTGCTCGCTGGTATATTGGCTGCCTCGATCGGAGTGATGCAACAACGCATCCGGCTTGCCCCGTCGCCAGATTGCCATCACCAGAGCGTCGGTAACGAACTGTGCTGTCATGGCTGCGCTCATCGACCAGCCGACGACGCGGCGGGAGAAGAGATCGATGACGGCAGCCACATAAAGCCATCCTTCCGCAGTCCAGATATAAGTGAAGTCAGCGATCCATTTGCGGTTGGGAGCGGGAGCATCGAAGCCGCGGTCGAGCACATTGGAAGCGACGGCGGCGGCCTGCCGCTCACCCAAGTCAGGCGGCAGACGACGCCGTCGCGGGCGTGCCTTGAGGGCCTGCAGCCGCATCAACCTCTCGATCCGATGCAATCCGCACGACACTCCATCCGCCAGCAGATCGTGCCACACCCGCCTGGCGCCATAAGTCCGATCGCTGGCCAGGAAGCTGGCGCGAACCATCGCACCAAGCTCTTCATCACTGTGGCTGCGCGCACTGCGCGGCCGTCTCAGCCATGCATAAAAGCCACCCCGCGAGACACCGAGCGCCTCGCACAACCAGTCCACGGCCCAGACTCCCCGGTGCTTCGCAATGAAGGAGAACTTCACAGTGATTCCTTCGCGAAGTAGGCCGCGGCTTTTTTTAGAATATCTCGTTCGGCCTTGAGCTTGATGACCTCGCGCTTCAGCTGCGCGATCTCGAGTTGCTCCGGCTTCATCTGGCCACGGCCAGGAAACGCATCCTGCGGGTCGTCAGCAAACTTCTTCACCCAATCGCGCAATTGCGATGTGTGAACGCCGAGGTCTTCCGACGCCTGCACATAAGACACGCCCCGATCCTTGATCAGGCGCACAGCCTCAAGCTTGAACTCTCGCGTGAACTTCCGTCTCTCCATGACAAACCTCCGGTACCATTAAAACACCTAACTCGGTGTCTTCGGAACCGGGTGCAGGCCATGGAGGTTGAATATCTGGCGACATCGTTTCAATGCAAGGTTTGTGAATTGTCACTTGGCTCAATTGAAGAAATTGCCCATGCGGGGCTTCCTACTCATTTCAAAAAGAGTAAATCAACGAGTTTGCATGACCTTTATGAGCCGGAGCACTATCAAGAGTACGATAATATGTGAATAAAAGGGCGTTATGTTGCCTCTCGCCAGTGGGGTGTATATTTGGAGCGCCCGGGGGGTATACGCGACATCCGGGGCGCCTCGTTTTGCCGATCTCTTAGATTCTGCTTTGCTAAATCCGGGCTTCAAAATGGGCTCGTAGGGTAGGTTAGGCGCGTAGCGCCGTAACCCACCATTTGTGTTCGCGGAAGGCTCCATCGGTGGGTTACGCGCCCATAGCCCGTCGAAGATGGGCGTGGCCGTAATCAAGGGCGCTAACCCACCCTACGATCCGAGCGAGCGCCCGCCACACTCAAGCCACCGCGGCGCGGCAATGAGCATTCAGAAACCAACAAACAACCGTGGTGAAAATGAACGCCGGCGCGAAGAAGAAAGCGAAGCCGACTCTCCCTCCCACCTGATCGACGCGAAGATCGGGGCGCTCGGCGACTGGCGCGGCGAGATGCTGGCCCGGGTCCGCGCGCTCATCCAGGAGGCCGATCCGGACGTGGTCGAGGAGGTGAAGTGGCGCAAGCCGTCGAACCCGCTGGGCGTGCCGGTGTGGTCGCACGACGGGATCATCTGCACCGGCGAGACCTACAAGGACAAGGTGAAGCTGACCTTCGCCAAGGGCGCCTCGCTGGACGACCCGGCCGGGCTCTTCAACGCCAGCCTCGAGGGCAACACCCGGCGCGCCATCGATATCCACGAGGGCGACGCGATCGACGAGAAGGCGTTCAAGGCGCTGATCCGCGCCGCCGTGGCGCTCAACACGGCGAAAGGTCGCGCACCAGCAATCATAATTTCCAACTCGTCATGCGCGGGCTTGACCCGCGCATCCATCAAAAAAACTGAAATCACTTCAAAGTGATGGATTGCCGGGTCAAGCCCGGCAATGACGACGCAGCGCGTAGGGTGGGTTAGGCGTACCCGGATCGGCGCACGCAAATCGGCCTTGGTCGATTTGCGTCCTAATTGATGTTGATCTCGGGCAAGCCCGAGATCAATGCGCGCCCGGGCACAGGCTCCGCGCCGTAACCCACCATTGGGACTCGCCGACAACTCAGCCGGTGGGTTACGCGCCCATCGTGCGGCGAGGCTTGGCGTGAACATGAGTTTCGGGCGCTAACTCACCCTACGAACGACGAGCTACGAACACCGACAGAGCCGACAAGACTTCAACCCACCACGCGTGACGCGCGCGAGGGGAGGGGAGCGCGTAAAAAGCGCACCAAACAAATCGCGCATTGGCCCACTCTGAAAACGTTAAGCAATGGTTACCAATTTCCACTTCCGGTTTAACAGTGCTGTAATACCGCCTTGCTAGAGACCGCCATCGCATGGAGGACCTCATGAAACGCATTCTTCTGGCCATCGCATTGTTCGCCCTGCTGCCGTTCGCGCCCGCATCCGCGCCGGCGATCGCGCAATCGCTCGCGAGGCGCCGACAGCGACGGAGATGGCGCGGGTCCAGATCAGCGTGCAGCTGTTCGTGCCCGGAGCGAATGACGACAGCGAGGCCGCGGAGAAACTGCGCGACCGCGCGCGCCGCCTGATCT